>NZ_CP150229.1:4800000-6788906 GCF_037973325.1 Paenibacillus sp. FSL R5-0713
AGGTGCTGTAAAGTAAACCAGCCCAGACCGCAGTTCCATACAAGGTATGCGTCAACCCCCTATGCGTTAGTGTGGTGCACAGCATAAGCAGGCTGCCTGCAATCAGATTCCACGGAGCAAATGCGTGGCCGTAGAACACCAGGCCGAGTCCAATGGTGAACATCAACACTTTGCGAAGAGAACGCGAAGGCAGGAATGACACGAGTGCAATGAGAATTGCAAGCAGCAGGTTCCATGGTTTGGCATGAACATAGAAGTACACAAACACAGCTGTCGGCAAAAGAACGGTCTGTAACAGCCTGATGAGACTGTTAGGCAAGGCTCTCGATACCAGCAGCGAATTCGGCTCATCGATGTCAGGCAATAACGAACCAATCAGAGCAACCGTAACTGCGGGTGCAGTCACCGGCATACCAGCCAATTGAAGTACAGATAGCGAAACGCCTGTCCCGATAATCAGGTGGGATCTTCCCATCATGATGCAAAAACGTCCTTTCGAAGAAATAGGGAACATACATAGCCCACTTTTGATAGTACAACGAAACCAAAACAAGAACAATAGTTCGTATTTCTTATTTATATAAAAATAAATATCACTTTCTGTGATGGGGCTCACACTATTAAATTTATGACTCTTCTATCTTTATTAGTGAATTAAATCACATAAATTATCGTCAACACCTTGTATAATTTCAAATATAAACCACTAAAATTGCAGGTAATGTACAGCGTCTATTCAAGGAGGCATACACACATGAACGGAAAAAAAGAGAAACTCGTTATCATTGGTAACGGTATGGCAGGAATCAGTACCGTCGAACAAATTTTGAAATTAACTACGCGATTTGATATTACCGTTTTTGGCACAGAGCCCTATCCTAACTACAACCGCATTATGTTGTCATATGTACTGGAAGGCAGTAAAACACTGGATGACATCGTGCTGAATGATCTCCACTGGTATGAAGATTATGGTATTACACTCCATACTGGAACAACTGTAGCCCGAATTGATTCGGATACACTTGAGGTCATTACGGAGGATGGAACTCGCTTTCCTTATGACAAAATTATCATTGCAACAGGCTCCAACTCCTTCATTCTCCCCGTACCGGGGCATGACAAAGAAGGTGTCGTTGGTTTCCGTGATATCGCCGATTGTAACGTCATGCTCGACGCTGCTAAACAGTACAAACGAGCGGCCGTGATCGGGGGCGGACTGCTGGGTCTTGAAGCGGCCAAAGGTCTGGTACAACTTGGCATGGAGGTTACCGTAGTACATCTGATGGAAGATCTGATGGAGCGTCAGCTTGATCCGCAAGCTTCAGCCATGTTAAAGGCAGAATTGGAGCGTCAGGGTATCCGGTTCAAAATGGGCGCACAGACTTCCGAACTGCTTGGCGGTGAACGGGTTGAAGGCATTCGTTTTGCCGATGATTCCGTACTGAATGTTGACTTCGTGGTCATGGCTGTAGGGATCAAACCGAATACAGCTGTAGCCCGTGAAAGCGGTATGGAAGTGAACCGGGGTATTGTTGTGAATGACTACATGCAGACTTCCCTTGAGAATGTCTATTCGGTTGGGGAATGTACAGAGCACCGAGGGGTATGCTACGGCCTCGTTGCCCCATTGTTCGAGCAAGGCATGATTCTCGCGAAACATATCTGCGGTGTGGAGACCGCTCCGTATGAAGGCTCTGTAGTATCAACGAAATTGAAAATTTCGGGTGTGGACGTCTTTTCAACTGGTGAATTCATCGACAGTCCGGAGCACACCGTCATTTCGCATAAAGACGACTGGAAACGGACCTACAAAAAAATTCTGCTCCGCGATAATAAAATGGTTGGTGCTGTTCTATTCGGTGACATTACGGATTCTGCCGAATTGCAGAAGTTAATCAAACATCAGACTGAAATGACTGAAGAACTGTATAGCTCACTCATGGGTACAGGTTGCGGCGGTCATAAGAAAACAACCTCTGTTGAAACGATGCCGGAAGACGAAATCGTCTGCGGATGTAACGGGGTCACTAAAGGAACGATTGTTGATGTCATTACCAACCAGGGCCTCACTACTGTAGATGAAATCAAAGCCTGTACGGGTGCAACACGCTCTTGCGGTGGATGTAAGCCGGTTGTGGAACAGATTCTGCAATATGTGCTTGGAGACAGCTTCAGCAGTGGAGCCAAACAGGGCATATGCGGATGTACTTCCATGGGACGGGATGAGATTGTAGCCGAGATTCGTGCAAAAGGATTACAAACGACCAAAGAAGTCATGAATGTACTCGGATGGAGTCAGCCTGAAGGTTGTTCCAAATGTCGCCCGGCAATCAACTATTATCTTGGCATGATTGCACCGGACACGCATGAAGACGAGAAGGAATCACGCTTTGTTAACGAACGCATGAACGCCAATATTCAAAAGGATGGAACGTATACGGTCGTACCGCGGATGTATGGCGGGGTGACTACACCAGAGGATCTCAAACGCATTGCTGACGTTTCAGTCAAATATGATGTGAAAGCAGTCAAAGTTACCGGCGGCCAGCGCCTCGACTTGATTGGTGTCAAAAAAGAAGACCTGACCAAAGTTTGGGCTGAACTCGATATGCCATCAGGTTATGCATACGCCAAATCGCTACGCACAGTCAAAACATGTGTCGGCTCCCAATTCTGCCGATTCGGTACACAGGATTCCATGGCCATGGGCGCTCGCATCGAACGTAAATTTGAACGCCTCGATCTGCCAGCCAAGTTTAAATATGCCGTCAACGGTTGTCCACGGAACTGTGCAGAGGCATGTACCAAAGATATCGGTATTGTTGGTAACGACGGCGGCTGGGAAATATTCATCGGCGGTAACGGCGGTATTAAAGCAAGACTGGCTGATTCCCTGTGCAAAGTGAAAACGGATGAAGAGTTGATTGAACTGTGCGGAGCTATCATGCAATATTACCGCGAAACAGGTAACTATCTGGAACGGACTTCGGAGTGGGTGGAACGCATGGGTCTGGAGCATATTCGTTCGGTTGTCGTCGATAATCTCGAAGAACGTAAAGCATTGATGGAGCGGATTGAATTCGCACTTGAACATGTCGAAGAACCTTGGCAAAAAGCGATTCGCAATGAGGAAGGCCAAAGCAAAATGTTCCACGGCATCGAAGTATCGGCTCGTCCATAAGCAATCCCGCATGATCAACACGATCAGAACGTTAAATAGATAAAAGGAGTGGTTTAAGATGACGACAAAACAATCAGCCACCTACTTCCCTGCCGGAGTAGTTGAAGAATTCCTGCCGCGAATCGGAAGAGTCGTTGAGATTCAGAACCGTCAGCTTGCTGTCTTTCGTGCATCGGATGGTACCATCTTCGCTGCGGATAATCACAACCCCCACCCCAAAGGTGGTCCACTGGCAGAAGGCATCGTGTCAGGACATTATCTGTACGATCCGCTGTATGATTGGAAAATCGACCTCACTACAGGTGTTGTGCAAGCACCGGACAATGGTCAAGTGCAGATGTATCCGGTGAAGGTAGAGAACGGCCAGGTCTGGATTGAGATATAGCTCCATTGAAACGTTCATAGATTGATGCAAAATAATGGGGGAAACCGTGATGTATACACCAAGTGTTGAGGGAATTATTGAAGCTGCAGTTAAAAAAAGGGATCAGATGAACTCCAACCTTTCACGCTACATGGTTGCAGCCTTAATGGCGGGTGCCTATGTAGGACTTGGCATCGTGCTGATCTTCAGTATCGGTGCTCCGCTCCTTGCAGCACAGTCACCACTGCAAACCATGTTGATGGGCATGTCCTTCGGACTCGCGCTCACGTTAGTCATTTTTGCCGGATCGGAACTGTTTACAGGCAACAACATGTTTTTCACCATGAGCACGCTCGCAGGCCGGACCACAGTTAAAGATACACTGAAAAACTGGGGACTCGTCTTCCTCGGTAACTTGTTAGGTGCGATCCTGCTCAGCCTGCTTATTGTAGGCAGCGGCCTGTTCAAAACGGCTGCGCCCGAACATCTGTTATTCGTCGCTTCTGCCAAAAAGATGGCCGCTCCCGTATCGGAGTTGTTCTTCCGCGGCATTCTCTGTAACTGGTTGGTCTGTCTGGCGATCTGGATGGCTGCTCGCACCAAAGAGGATATCGCCAAAATTGCGCTTATCTGGTGGTGTCTGTACGCCTTTATTGCAAGTGGGTATGAGCACAGTGTGGCCAATATGACTTTGCTTTCCCTGTCCTGGCTGTTGCCAAACCACCCGGATACCATTACACTGGCAGGCTGGTTCCACAACATGATTCCGGTAACGCTTGGTAATATCATCGGCGGCGCCCTCTTTGTCGGAATGGCTTACTGGTATACTTCACCGGTACGTAAAAAATCATAATTCTTCATTCAACTGCCACGATGGATGCCGAACTTACGTTCAGTCACATCGTGGCTTTTAAGGTATATCGATAAGCTGCGTACTCTCTCGTATGGTTCCCCTTTCATGCTCTCGTCCTTCTATAAAAAATTAAAACTGCATTTTACCTTCGTCGCTATCCGCTTTAATCCACAGTTGACATTACTGGTGTATAGTCGATGGATACTCACACTTATACTCAATCAAGCAAAGGATGATCGCTTATATGGGAATCCATACGTACTTCAGGTCTCTGAATGATCTTGAACGTATTATTCGTACACCTGGCAAATTCAAATTCGAAGAACACAGCGTCTCCGCTCATTCCTGGAAAGTCGTACAATACGCCAAAACACTTGCAGATATTGAGGAGCAGCATGGCGTCACCGTGGATTGGAAGAAGTTATACGAAATTACGAGCAGTCATGATTATGGCGAAATCTTCATCGGTGATATCAAAACACCCGTCAAACATTATTCACTGGAGCTGCGTTCGATGCTACAAAAAGTGGAAGAAGGCATGGTTGAACATTTTATTAATGAAAATATCCCTGAAGAATTCCAGCCTATTTTCCGCAGACAGCTGCGTGAGGGCAAAGACCAATCGGTCGAAGGACTGATTCTGGAAGTCGCAGACAAGATGGATCAGGTATACGAAGCTTTTGCCGAACTCCAACGTGGAAATACGGAGAAAGAATTTATCGTCATGTACCGTTATGCCTTGGTCAAAATCAAAAATATCGACCTCCACTGTGTGCAATATTTCCTGGAACAGATTCTCCCCGACATGATTGAAGAAGGTATTCGCTCCCCGTTTGATATTCGTAAAATAACCGAAGAAGCTCTGGCTCAGTAATCAGCTCAAGTCAACATGGTTCTCCTCATCCATGGACAGGGCTTTTTTTCGTTCCTGCAATTGCAGTCGGTACTCGCTAGGGTACATGCCAGTTTTGTTTTTGAAGATCCTGCTGAAATAATGGGAATCACTATACCCTACCGCTCCACCAATCGTCTTGATATCCATATTCTCATGGGTGACAAGCATACGTTTCGCTTCATTGATTCGCAGACCTGTCATATATTTCAGCGGAGTCTCCCCCGTTACTTTCTTAAAACACTTTCCTAGATAGTCCACACTAAAATGCATCTGTCCCGCCATGTCCTGAAGTGTAATCTCATGCATATAATTCTGCTTCAAATACAGCTTAACAGCCTCTGCGATATCCTCCGGCTTCACCTGCTCATCCAGCACGGCACTGACATGGGCAAGCGAATCCACAGCGCTCCCAAGCTTCAATTCCATCGCATCCAGCAGTGAACGAAGTTGTTCTTCGGACAATGGCTTGAGGAGATAATCCTCCACCTTGTAGCTGATCGCCTGCCGGGCATATTCAAACTCATGATATCCACTCAAAATGACAATTTTCACATGCGGATAGGCAAAGTACAGATGTTTGGCGAGTTCCAATCCATTCATCACGGGCATCTGTATATCCGTTATAACCAGATCAGGTACGGAATGTTCAATGAGCTGTAAAGCTTCCTGACCATTCCTCGCTTCACCAATCACCTCGAACCGGGTGTCCAGCTCTCTGAATTTGCGCGAGACATTCCGGCGAATCAGGGCTTCATCTTCCACAATAATCGTTCTATATTTGATTGTCATGGTTAGCCATGCTCCTTTCTAATGGAACCACCTATTGTAATCTGGACACCGCCGGAAGGCTTGTTCGTAATCTGCATGTAAGCTGCCGGGCCATACCATAATTTCAATCGGACCCATATATTCTTAAGTCCCATTCCGTTAATTTCGAGTTCCGGCATACGCTCCCACTCCTGTGACTGTTCGATGTACTGCATGATCTTGGCAAGTGCCTCAGGTTCCATGCCAGGCCCGTTGTCTTCCACATGGATCTGCCAGGTCTGCTGTACTGCATCCATATCCCCAGTAATATTCAGTTGCCATGGAGGGGTATCACCCAGTCCATATTTCATGGCATTTTCCAGTAGTGGTTGTACCATCAGCATCGGAACCTGAATATACTGCATCTCTTCCGGAATATGAAACTCGTAGTGCAGATCATCTTCAAACCGAATCTTCATACACTCCAGGTATCGCTCACAATAATCCAGTTCTTGAGACAGTGGAACCCCGTTTTTACCAGGAGTAGAGATATAACGAAGCATGGACGCGATATGACCACAGAACGCGACAATCTGCTCATTCATACCTTCCTCCGCCATGATGCTGATATTCGTGATGTTGTTGTAGAGAAAATGCGGGTTCATCTGGGACTGAAGCGCGAGTAATCTTGCCTCTGTCTCTTGGGATTTCATTGCCAGTCTGTCCTGAAAAGATTGCACAAGCTGTTGATTCAACCGAATAAACGTATCATTCAGCTCATCCATCTCCCGGATGGAACCCGGATGCTCAAGCTTGAACAAATGCGCCGAATCCTGACCGGATATCAGATCGTTCTCACCCGTTTTCTGAATAATGCGCTGCAAGCGATGCAAAGGTAAAGTGACCCTTTTGGAAATCAGATACGAGAGAACCAGAATCAGCATCAACGTAGCTAAAGTGGCACCAATAAACATCACAGCCATCCGGTTGAGACTCGCAAAAAGGGACTGTTTGGACTGCATGACAACAACGGTCCATCCTGTCTCCTGTGACGTCATATACGTCATCATCTGTTTGGAATCATTCAAAGGGTCAGTGATCTCCTGCATCGTATCCGGTGGAAATGAAAGATTCTGAATCAAGTCCACATCATCGAAGTGGGCTGCCTGTGAATCATCACCATCCGAAGTAAGTGGATACAGCCGTGTATTTTGCTCATCTATCACATAAATGCGAAGATTCTCGTTACTTGCCTGCAAATCATTCAAATGCTGGAACAGGGTTCCGGCATCCTGCAAAATCTCAACGACGCCCTGGCTAACATAATTGCCATCTTTGTATACCCGGGTAAGGGAAATGTACGGTTGATCTGACTTCCCCTGACCTGTTGGCATGGGCAAAGCTCCCCCCTGTAACAATTGGATCACCCGCCAGCCACTCCGCTCCCAGGTTTCCTTGTACCACGGTCGCTGAGTCAGGTCCACCGATAGTTGACCGTTGAATGCACCCGCTCCCAGCATCTTGCCGTTCACATCATAAATATTGGCCTGCTTGGCGGTATTGGAGCTGCTGATAATCGCCAGAATGACATCAATTAGTGTGGTTGTATCCTTATACAATGCCGGATCACTCGTCAGTGTCTGCTCACTGTCTTCCGCTGGTGCCAAGTAGTGGCTGAAGTGTTCTTTGACCAGATTGGAGTACACAATATTCATGGAAAAGTTGTTCATTTTCACGACTTCCTGATCCAGATTACTGACGATTGATACCCCCAGTTGTCGCTGCTGTTCTTCACTTCGATGACGGATGTCACTCGCAAGAAAAACATACAGGAGTCCTGCCACAATGAGCGAAAAGACAATAAATACCGCAGAGTAATAGGCAAACAGACTTTGCTGAAGCGTTCCAAATCGATACCGCAATCCACACACACCTCGTCCTATGATGATATCTGTCACACCATTCGAAAATGTCCACCCAACAGAACGCTTTTGTCTATTGAGCGTATTCGCTGTTCACAGTAAAGTTATCCACATAAGAATACGCTTACATAAAGCGTTTCGGCAAGTAATAATTTTCTTTATATTTCGGGAGGTTCAATGATGAGAAAACGATTTCTTTTTTCGCTCGCAAGTGTGCTCCTGCTCTCCACTCTGCTGCTTGCCGGGTGCAACTCAGGTAAAAGTACGGAAGGTTCGGGTAAGGTTACACTTACGTTTGGAACCAGCCAATCCGGTATTCCGCGTACAGGCATCATGCAGACGATGGCCAAGGAATATGAGCAGGAGACCGGTGTCAAAATTGACTTTCAGGTCGTACCTGACGCACAGTGGCGTGACCTGATCAAGGTGAAGCTGGCCTCTGGCGAAGCACCTGACATTTTCAATGTCGATGTGGACCCACTGAGTATGCCGGCTAACGTAAGACCGGAGGAAAATGCCATTGACCTCACCAATGAGGAATTCACAGGTCGGATGTCCGAAGAGATTTTGCCAACGGTCAGTCACAATGACAAGGTGTACGGGGTTTCTTTTGCGCCAACGAAAATCTGGTATGTGTACTATAACAAACGCATCTTCCAAGAGCTCGGTATAGAGCCTCCTACATCCTATGCCGAATTCAAGGAGATCAGCCAGAAAATTAAGGATAAAGACATTATTCCGTTCTATCAGGCACCCGCCAGCGGGTGGTATCAGGTTCTGCCTTTGTTCGAAACAGGGCCTAACTATGAGCAAACGACAGCGGGAACCTACGAAAAACTAAACAACAATGAGATGAAAGTCGCTGATATGACGCAACTCAAAACGGTCATTGAACAATTGAAGGAATTTGCGGATCTCGGCTATTTCGGCAAAGACTTCTTGTCCAACACGGTAGAAGCGGGAATTGAAGCGTTTGGTCAGGAGAAAGCAGCGATGTTGCTGCGGGTTCCAGGGACTGAAAAGGAAGTCTCCGAAGCGTATCCGGCAATGAAAGACAATATGGGGTTCTTCGTGATGCCGTGGGGAGATAATCAGACGATTGGTGTGAATCCGGGCGGTTCTGCTGCGATGTTCGGTAACAAAAACAGTAAACACCCCGAAGAAGTGCTGAAATTCTTCCGCTGGATTACCGAGCATGATCATCTGCAACGTGTGTTCGATGAAGGTGAAGGTAATCTGACCATTTGCTGGCCGGAAATCGAACCAAAGCTGACACAGGATTATATTGATTATGAGAAAAATCATGAAAAAGGTACGGTCATGCAGGCCGCTGTGAAATATATAGATCCACAATGGATGGATATTGGCAAAGACTTGTCGGGCATGTTCGCCGGAGCCATGACACCGGATCAGATTCTGCAAAACATTGATAAACGCCGTGCTGAACAAGCCAAAGTGCTGAAAGATGAGAAGTGGCAGTAATAGCACAAATTGCAGATAAACATACATGCTGAACAGTGTTACATGCAGCGGGCATTTGCCCGCTCATGTATTTTGTTTTGGCAGGAAGGAAAGGTGTTACCGGTTATGAATGCGAACAAAATCTATCCCTGGTATTTCTCATCTGGAGCGATTGTATTATATCTGCTGTTTATCGTCGCTCCCGCCCTGCTGGGCATCTATTATTCCTTCACCGACTGGAACAGTTATAGTTCGGAGAAGAACTTTATCGGTCTGGAGCATTTCCGTACCATTCTGGCGGGTGATCCTACATATCTTCTTTTTATCAAAAATACCGTTCTCTTCACCCTCGTGACGTCCATCGCCAAGACTGTTCTGGGATTGTTCCTGGCTCTGCTCCTGGTCAGCGGTGTAAAGGCCGCCAATCTGCATCGGATGATCATTTTCTCCCCGCAGGTGCTGTCGTTTCTGATTGTTGGGCTTGTGTTCAAAAGTCTGCTTGACCCCAACAACGGGTTCGTTAACGTGACCCTGCGTTCCATGGGACTGGACGTTCTCGCCCAGAACTGGCTGGGCTCCTTGACCTGGGCAATGCCATCCATCATGGCAGTGGATACGTGGAAAGGCATGGGGTACATTATGGTGCTGTTCATCGCCGGGCTTCTCGCGATTCCCCGCGATTACTACGAGGCAGCATCCATTGATGGCGCAGGCTTCGGGCAGAAGCTGTTCCGAATTACTATTCCAATGCTCATGCCTACCATTACCATCGCCACGGTGCTTAATATTACGTATGGGCTAAGAGTATTCGATGCCGTATACGTGCTGACCAATGGTGGCCCTGGTAACGCGACAGATGTCATTAACACGGCGGTCTATTCCTCTTTTGCCAAAGGATATTGGGGGCTGGGGAGTGCGCTATCTACCATTCTGTTTGTCATCATGGCGATCATCTCCTTCTTCATCATTCGTTTGATGAACCGAAAGGTGGAATACTAACATGCGATTGAGAAAAAGACTCGCTTCCATCGGATTAAATGTACTCGCCTGGCTGCTTAGCCTGGTGGTCTTGATTCCTTTTGTCGTCATTGTACTGAATTCATTCAAGTCGGACGCCGAGGCCAAGGTGCTTAAACTGACGCTGCCCGAGAAGTTTATCTTCGAAAATTACAAAATCGTCTATGAACAGGGACACTTGGGAGGTTCCTTTTTCAACAGTTTGCTTCACTCCGGGGCCTCTTCCCTGCTGCTGGTATTTGTTGTGGCGTTCTCGGCCTTCACGTTATCCCGTAATCATTCAAAGCTCAGCAAGTTTCTGTACTTCTTCCTGATTCTCGGCATTACACTGCCTCTCAACTACATTCCGCTTATGGAAGTCATGAAGTCGATGGGCATGATCAATTCACATCTCGGCATGATTCTGCTGTATACGGCCATGGGCATTCCGATCTCGTTGTTCATTACGTATGCGTTTGTATCCAACATCCCGAAAGAGCTGGATGAAGCCGCGATCATGGACGGCTGTAACGGAATCAAGCTGTTCCTGAGAATCATTGTGCCTCTGCTCACGTCCGTGCTTGTAACGGTATTTGTTCTTAATTTCCTAAGTGTCTGGAATGAGTTTACTGCTCCACTCTATATGCTGAATACGGTCGAGATGTGGCCGATGACGCTTGCTGTATATAACTTCTTCGGGCAATTCAGTGCCCAGTGGAATCTGGTCAGCGCCGATATTGTGCTCACGTCATTGCCTGTATTAATTGTGTTCCTGATTGGGCAAAAGTATATAGTAGGGGGACTGACTTCTGGGGCAGTGAAGGGGTAAAAGTTATAGTTGACAACAGATCCTTTTGTAACTATTATAGTTACAACGGTGGTGATCATTCCATGAGACAAATCAGCAGTCGCTTCTCCATTGCGGTTCATACCCTGTCCTTGATAGCTGTTATGCCCAATGAATGCACCGGAGATGTGATCGCACAGAGTGTGAATACCAATCCCGTGATTATTCGGCGGATCATGTCCAAGCTGAAACAGGCCGGTCTGATCGACGTCAGACCTGGTGTGGGCGGTGCTTCCTTGTTGAAAGATCCGGCGGAGATTACCCTTCTCGATGTATATCGAGCGCTTGAGGTGGTGGAGGATGGGGAATTGTTTAACTTTCACAAACATCCGAATCCGAAATGTCCGGTCGGCAACATGATTGAACACACCTTGCGTGCGGAACTCATTGAGGCTCAGACAGCCATGGAACAGCGCTTGAATCGTGTAACCATACAGCAGATGATGGATCGGATTCATGTCTCTGAATAAAAAAAGCTCATTGCGAGCTTTTTTTAACCCTTTCGTTGTAATCACACCTGTTATAACATTTTTGGTTACATCCATATGCAGGCAAAACACATACCCTAGGAGGAATAGAAGATGAAAATTTTGGTTACTGGCGCAACAGGTCAATTGGGTTCACTGGTTGTAGAGGCATTGTTAAAAAACGATTCTGCCAAGGATTTGGCTGTAAGTGTACGTAATCCAGAAAAAGCGGAAGCACTCCGCGCTCAAGGCGTTGACGTGCGTCAGGGTGATTTCGATCAACCGGAGACGTTGGAGAAAGCTTTTGCCGGTGTAGACCGTCTGTTGCTTATCTCTACTGATGGTGACAATGAAACGCGTATTCGCCAACATCAGACTGCCGTGGACGCTGCCAAGAAAGCAGGCGTTGGATTCATCGCTTATACAAGCGTTGTGAATGCAGACCAAAACACCCTTTCTCTGGCGGAAGTTCACCGCGCTACAGAAAAAGCGATTCGTGAATCCGGCATTTCGTATTCCTTCCTGCGCAACAACTGGTACCTGGAAAATGAAGCAGGCAGTATGCAAGCCGCTACGCAAGGCGCACCTTGGGTTCATGCCACCAATGACAGCCAAGTCGGCTGGGCTACGCGCAGTGACTATGCCCATGCTGCTGCAGCTGTACTCGCAGGTGAAGGACATGAAAATACCGTGTATGAATTGTCCGGCAAACTGCGCACACAAGCTGAACTGGCTGCCATTGTAGGTGAAGTGCTTGGACAAGAAATTAACGTGCAAAACGTGAACGATGCCGCTTACGCTGACATCATGAAAGGTGCAGGTCTACCAGACTTTGTCGTATCCATGCTCGTTGATATGCAAAGTGCTATTCGTGAAGGTGCATTGGCGGTAGAGAGTGATACATTAGAGAAATTGCTTGGCCGTCCGGCTCAGCCTCTTAGCGAAGGTATTAAAGCGATTGTAGGCAAGTAAGTTTTGGATATGAGAAAGGGACGCACCAACGAATGTTGGATGCGTCCCTTTTTGATGTAGCTAACGATCAATACCCTGATATACTCTTTGAACGAACGGATGACTGCACACTCAACCCATTCACTGCGACTGCTGTAATTCGGTGTGGGTGTTTATGAGTTTCACAACAGTTCATCACTCATTCTTCATACATCATGGCTTAAGAATATAACGTGCGGGAACATGATCGGCCAGCCAGATATTTTCGTTTCCATGATAAAAGTGGATTCCATCTATGGACGCTTGTGCAGCGTCGATTCTCAAAATGACAGGCTGATCATCACGTCTTCGACCCACTTGATTGGCCGTATCGATATCTGCGGACAGATGTACATATTGCCTTTGCCGCGGCTGTAAGCCATGTTCCATAATCGAATTCACAGCACGTGCGGGTGTTCCATGATAAAGGGTTTCCGGTGGCTCAGTAGCGATCTTGGATATCTTATGTGGCGTCGAATGTCCATACAATGCCCGGATGCGGCCGGAATGGATTTCATGTCTCTTTTTCTCCGAGGCTTGAATCATCTGCTCCAGATCGGCTTGTGTGACTTCCTTCCACTGCGGACTTTCATGTAAAGCCACCAGCAATTGCGAGATTTCCACCCAACCCTCTTCGTCCAGCTCCAACTCATATTCCCATGGTGCATGTCGCAGCGCGTATGAGAGTTCCTTGCTTAATTTCATCAGATCCATTGTGATCATCTCCCACATCTAATCAAACTCGTTTATTACTGCGATTGAACCGCTGTTAAAATCTCCTGTATATTACGTTGTAGTCCTTCATCGTCTTCCTGATTGAACTGGCGGTGTCCATCAATCCCACGTTGGATAATGGTATTCATCACAGGATGAACCTCACGATCGGAAGCCACCCGGATCAGATCATCCGCAAAATCAACAGCCTGCTGCTCACTATAATTAAATGGTTTGATCAGCATTCGAATGCTCAAGGCATGTGCCTGAGGCTCCGCCAGCTGATCCCGATGAGTGATGCCATATACTGCGCCAAAACCAAAAGCAGCCATGACCTGACGCTCCAGTTCACTCGTTTGTTCCAAAGGTGTGCCCATCAGCTCACACATTTTGTCCACCATCTGCTCCAGTTCGTTTGCCGCCGCACCCAGAATTACGTCATTAATATCGTCAGCGTTAATAAATTCAGTCATATTGGTTTTCTCCATTTCTGTACTGTATTTGATCCATTCTCTCAGACTCTATGAGAACATTGTATCGGAGGTAGGGTGTTCCTTTCAAATTCATCATAAAAAACCAAATCTCCTCATTTACAAGTCGACTTGGTTTAATTAGATGTAGAACTATGCTCATTAAACATTCCCATTTATAAAAAGATGTTATGTTATAACTCAAGCCGTTTCATGTTGCTTTTTCGACTCCACTTCATAGACCTGCGTATGTTCATTCTCGGCTAAAGACCATTCCACTGTACCTGGCTTGCGCACTTTCCACACCCAGGCTTGAACTCGCAGCGAGCTTCTGACCCAGGCCAGGGAAGCACAGCGTTTCTCGGAACGAACCGTCAGACCCCAATGAATAACACGAGCGAGCCACGGATTCACATACTCATTATGTGAGCGAACAGATGGCAATTCATCCTGGAACAACCGCTGTTTCACATCCATAGGGGGTTGCCCGCAAGTCCAATAATGGAGCAGAGCCGCCAGGCTATAGATGTCCGACATTGGCCCCTGACTGGATTTCTCCGAATAGAATTCCAGCGGAGAATAACCTGCCGATGTAAATATCACCTGTTTCTCTCCGGATTGCATAGGCCAACGGGTAGCCGAGCCGAAGTCCAGAAGCTTGGGTGTACCATCCTCCATGACCATAATGTTGGAAGGTTTCACATCCCGGTGAAGAATGCCTTGCTTATGTATGTAATCCAATGTATCCACCAGTGGAAGCAATGTCTCCGTTATGAAGGCAGCATCAAGCGCATGATTGTGTTCATTCAAATATTCGGTCAATGTGATTCCCGTGCAGTATTCCATAACCAGATATCCTGTATCATTCGCTTCAAAATGATCCAAATACGACACAATATGAGGATGATCCAGTTTCGATAACAATTCACCTTCGAGCATAAATGCAGCCAGTAACTCCTGATATTGCCCACCGTATCCTCGTGAAGAGCAGAACACCTTGCGCTTGTCTGCCTGACGTTCAGCCATTCTCTGCGGGAAGAATTCCTTAATGGCTACTTTGGCACCCGTGTTACGATCCCGCCCTGCATATACAATAGCCAACTCACTGCTGGCCAATACCTGTCTTACCTGATATGTATCATTTATAATCACATTGCGCTGCAATGCCATTTTGCAGTTGTCTTTTCTCATAACAGACCTCTTTTCAACCTTGTCGATCGGAAGACTTTCCGCGTAAGTGCATCATTTGGTTCAACCAGTAAGCAATTCATCGCCAACCAATTATATAAACCAAATGATGCAATTTGAAACACCTTCACGCGAAATAGTTAATTATTTTTTTATATCAAACTTACTACAATTTGTTCCTAATCGAGATTCTTATTCTTCTATTGAAGAAAAGCACACTTATATACTCTATCGACAGATAAGGGGAATTACTTAATTAAACTGAATAAAAACATTCCTGAGTCCATTTTTATCAACCTTTTTAATAATTTTTCTGTAAAAATTGCCCGATTTCCTCGTTCATCTGAACCAATACGTCCTGGGAAGGAAAATGTCCGGTATCATACTTAATGGCTTGCACATTCGTAATAATCTTTTGAGCACGTTCAATACACTTATCCGCAGGGAAAAAGACATCCTTCTCCCCCACCAATAACAGGGTTGGAGACGTATAGTTAACGAGCTCTTCCCGCTCCGTGAGCTTCGGCAGATCCTGATCTATGCTGACATATTTGAAAAGTTTGCCGATAATGTTTTTATCCATTTCTTTCATGCAGTTGCACGACATGGTGTCCGTAATTTTTTGCAAGGAAGATGGTGAAGACGTCATACGATACTTGACGAGCGGCAGCGTGATATCCTGAGCTGTTTTAATTTTGGAGTTGACCGCAAGACCCGCAGGAGCAACCAATACGGCACACGAGATACGTTCGGGAATATAGGTAGCCAATCTGAGAATGATGCCTCCTCCAAATGATGGGCCGATAAACGCACTCTTTTCAATGTCATAGTGGTCAAGCAGATCCGACACCCATAATGCCAAACTATCAAATCGTGTCGAGATGCTCGCTTCCTCGCTATAACCTGGGTGACCAATCGTATCCGGAGCAATAATCCGGTATTCTTTAAATAAAGAAGAGAACCATGACAAGGTCATTGGGTTCACACAATTACCGCCCTGGAGAATAAATAACGGCTTGCCATCCAGAGGGCCTGTCAGTAGAACATGTGTCTTTCCAAAACGTGTCTCCACATACTCCCGAGTAAACGCCTCACCCAACTCGTTCAAATAAATCTCATACTCTTCAAGTATGCTGCTCTTGCCTTCTTCACTTCTATAAATGGAACTCATGTCTGCCTCCTGCAATATATACTCAAAATAACTGATTCTAACAAATGGACTCGCTAACCAATGGACCAAAAAGATAAAGAGGGCCTGCAGATGACAGGCTCCTCCATATGTTTAACTAATCATATTCAGATGATTATAGAGCGGAAACTGGAAATTGTAAATAACGATTCTAATAGACCAGAAATAAAGGAAGCATCCTTTGTATGAATACTTACTTCCGGCCGTAGTCGGCCTTGATTTCGCCCCACTGTTTGGTCTGCCATTTGAGCACTTTATTGCTGTACGTATTCGTCTGGAGCCACTGTTCCGCACGGTCAATCATCAGCCAGATCTCTTCCGTGGAGTTGTCTCTTGGTAACGTCGTGGCTACTTTTTTCTGCTTCAGCCATTTCATGGCATTGACCGAGTCGGTATATACCGTTTTGGTACTTCCTTCTTTTTTCAGATATGCTAGGGCATGTACAATGGCCAGGAATTCGCCCAGATTGTTCGTGCCTTTGGAGATCGGTCCAACAGAGAAAATAGTCTCACCGGTGCGGGTGTCTACCCCTTTGTATTCTACAGGTCCGGGGTTACCACGTGTACCCACATCAACAGAGATACTGTCGTAATCCACTTCCTCCGACGTTTCCATGCCTGCGCTTCTTCCACTACCCGTTGACTTCTTCTTCGATGCTCCGCCGGCACTTGAACCCCAATTTCCTTTCCACCCGGCACGATACGCTTCTTCTGCAGCCGCTTTGGATTCATACGATTTATATTTAGCTCCGGTATACTGATCCGTCTGCGCTTTGCATTCTGCCCATGTACTGTACACACCTGGCTTCTTGCCTTCCCAGACAACATAGTATTTCTGTTTTGCCACTGTGACCCGCTCCTTTGTTTACTTCATCAATATCCTATTGTAAACGATCCGGTGGGATGAATGATAGTTATGGATTCAGTCACCTGCATAATTCCTCCAACTCCAGAACAGCCTAAGAAGCAAAGAGCATACTGGAATAGAAAGGAATATACTTATGGACTGGATATGGAAATCTGTTTTACTTGTACTTATCGGCATGATTCTGCTACGGATAGCCGGACGTAAATCTATCTCGCAGATGAGTGTTGCCACAACGGTCATCATGATCTCCATCGGAACAACGATTGTACAGCCCATCGCCAATCATGAGCTTGGCAAAGCGATTGGATCAGCATCAATATTCATTGTGACATTACTTGTGGTGGAACAACTTCAATTGAAATTTAATATTTTTGAACGGTTAATGAGTGGCAGTTCCAAAATGGTGGTCGAGGACGGGAAAGTCATTATTCCGAACCTGAAACGTATGCGTTATACGATGGACCAGCTCGAGATGCATATGCGGCAGAACGGAATTACGAGTGTAGATGACCTGGAGTCAGCAACGGTGGAACCTAATGGTCAACTCGGTTATGTCCTGAAACGACATGCTCGTCCCGTGACGATTGGAGATCTGGAGGAGATCCTGCGAAGTTATGCAATGACAGGTAGTAGTTCAGCAACGGCAGAACCCAAACAACAACAAAACAACAGCAGCAACTCTTCAACTCATAGTAATAACTCCACAGATATTTTCCAAGAAGTCAGCAATGGTGCTCATACTCACCCCGTTGATCCTAAGCTTCAATAGACGCACCTAGACCTGACCAAAAAAAGACCTACCTGCGAGCAATTAACAACATCGCTCCAACAGGTACGGTCTATTTTCACTTTGGATTGGTACTTCCAAGGCTCACATAAAACCCAAGGATTTGGTGCCCAATTTGCCGTCCGAATCACCGTGTACTCAGGTAAGCAATACCCAGGCCACCCGTCACCGGATTTGTATAGATTTCACAGTCTACATCGAATACCTCACCAATCATCTCGCGAGTCAGAATATCAGCCGGTTTGCCATGGACCACAATCTGGCCCTTCTTCACCACATAGAGATAATCGCAATATTCTGCAGCGAGTTCGAGATCATGCAGCGCAGCCAATATGCCAATGCCGAGTCCACGGACAATATTCAGAATCTGAAGTTGGTATTTGATGTCCAGATGGTTCGTCGGCTCGTCCAGGATCAGGAATTCAGGCTGTTGTGCCAGGACACGTGCTAATACGACACGCTGCTTCTCTCCACCAGACAATGACACATAATTGCGGTCTGCATGTCCAGTCAGATGTACTTTTTCCAAAGCCTGTTCCACAATTTCGTGGTCACGTTCATTATCCGTCTCCAGCATTTTTTTGTGCGGGGTACGCCCCATCATGACCATCTCGCGCACCGTAAAATCAAAGCTCAATTCATTAAACTGGCCGACAACACCCATATGTCTGGATACAACCTTCGGGCTGGATTTGAGAATATCGGTATGGTCGAGAAAAACCTTGCCTTGCTGCGGTTTGATCACTTTATAAATGCTCTTGAGTAACGTTGACTTGCCGCAACCATTCGGTCCGATCAGTCCGACGAACTGTTTGCCGTCCACCTGTAAAGAAATGTCCTTGATGATGTCCGTGTTCAGCACAGAGATGGATACATTTTCTACGTTCAGCTTCATGTTAATTTCCTCCAAAACCGTAGCCTTTTTTGACCAGCATATACATAAACATGGGTGCACCAATCATGGCCGTAATAATACCGATTGGCAGCTCCACACTGGATATGAGGGATCGTGCAATAACATCCGTCCAGATGAGGAAAATGGCTCCAAACAGCACGGACACAGGCATTACTTTACGATGGTCGGAACCCACCAGACCTCTGACGATATGCGGAATGATTAGTCCCACGAAACCAATCATGCCACAGCTCGCCACCATGACACCTGTCACCAAAGCGGTTAACAGCATATACACCCTGCGGTACACACTCAGATTAATGCCCAGTGTGACGGCTGCTTCATCTCCCAATAACATCGTATTGAGAACTCTGGACTGTAAAAGAAAGAATAGAATCGCCACCAGCACGACGATACCCACGAGTGGAAGCTTGTTCCATCCGGAAGATGCCAGACTGCCCATGGTCCAGAATGTCACCGTTTTGATGCCTTCAGCATTGTTGGCAAAATAAATAATAAAGTTCGAAAATGCGCTGCACAGCGCGTTAATTACCATTCCGGCAAGCACTAGCTTGACCGATGTCATTTTCCCCCGAATCCCTGCCAAAGTCAGGACCAGTAAGGATGCACCCATCGCTCCGGCAAAGGCCCAGAAAGCAACTCCGGTCTGACCAAGCCAGCCAATCGCACCAAAGCCAATGAGAATGGCAAAGGTCGCCCCAAGTGAAGCGCCTGAGGATATACCCAGTATGTATGGATCTGCCAACGGATTCTGCACAGCAGCCTGCATAACAGCACCGCACAAGGCCAAGCCTGCACCAATAAACATCGCCATCAGCACACGTGGGAAACGAATCTGCCAGATGATATCGGTAAAGGAACCTGCCTCAATGGGTGTTGTCCCCCACTGAAATCCCGTTAATTTGTACAAAAGAATACGATATGACTCCGCCAGTGGAATGTGTACCTGTCCAATGGAAACTGCAATACCTACAGAAATAACTGTAATCATGATTAAAGCTGCAATCAGTAAAGCAAACCCGGATTTACTCTGAATCAGAGACTCTCTTTTCCCCATACGCTGCGTCTGAACCTGAACCGTCTGTGTCATCTCTTCCCCCATCAATTCATGTAAATTGTAGAACATCATAAATTTAGCTATTTACAAAGCATTTTCTCGGATTATAATTGAGAATGATTATCTTTGTCAATTTAAAACACATCGAAAAGGGGTTCATCATTTCATGAAATTTACATCCAGAACGATTGGCATTGTTGCTCTAAGTCTCCTGTTGCTGCTGCTTGCAGCCTGTTCGAATGTTTCAACTTCCTCCACTGCCGGAGAAACAACTTCAACCACGAACACGACAGAAACTTCAACTTCTGCTCAGAATACAAATAAAACGACATACCCGCTCACCATTGAGAATTTCACGATCTCGGGTGAGGGTGGTGAATGGAAACCAAAAGTGCAAGTATTCGATAAAGCACCGGAACGTGTGGTTGCGAATACCCAATCTGCGGCAGAGATGCTCATCAAGTTGGGTCTGACCGATAAAATGGTCGGCGTTGCTGCTCTATACGGTTCCGTTACACCGGATGTGGCTGATGATTTCGCCAAAATTCCGGTATTGTCCAAGGATTACGTAGGTAAAGAGCTGGTTGTAGGTGCAAGCCCGGATCTGGTACTCGGACGGGGTGACCTGTTCGCTGATGCAGACTGGGGTGTGGGTACCGTCGATGGATTGAATGACATGAATATCCGCACATTCCTGCAAACGACGAATCACAAAGGCACACTCGAAAGCCTCTATAGCGATATCGCACAACTTGGGCAGATCTTCGACGTTCAAGAAAATGCCGCAACATTCACCGAAAGTCTGAAGACTCGTGTTGAAGCCATTAAGGCAAGTGTAGCCGATCAGCCTGAACATTCTTTTGCCTACATCGTACCTGCTACGGAAGACACCATTACGGTAAGCAGCATGCTGAACGATACGTATCAGCTTGATGCCCTGGGCCTGTTGAAGCTGAAAAACACGTTTGATGGTGTTCAAGGTGAGGTTAGTGTTGAACAGTTGATCACAGCGAACCCGGACTACCTGCTCTTGTCCGCGTACGCCGGTTCACCGGATATCGACAAGCTAATTGAAAATCTGTATGCCAACCCTGCCCTGCAAAGTATGAACGCAATCAAGAATAAACAGATCTATGTCACAGATTTCAGCCAGTTCTGGGGTTATGGATATCAGATTCTGGATGGTATTGAGAAAATGGGACAGGAAATGAAAGCTAATCCAATCAAGTAATCGCTGGAGCAAAGGAGCAGGAGAAGAAGTTCTCACTGCTCTTTTGATATACTCCGCAAGTAATACAACATGATCAAAGCTTGACATTAGTTTGATAACAAACTATATTACACATATGAAAACAAGAGACGCTATTTCACTCATATCCAAAATTAAAGAGAAGGTCAACCGCTTCATCCTCACCGAGATGGCTGAGCAAGGAATCCAGGATCTCGCCACGTCCCATGGAGATATTATCTATGCCCTGTACAACAATCACAGGATGACCATGGCTGAAATCGCCAAAAAAATTGGCAAGGATAAATCCACGGTAACTGCACTTGTGGACAAATTGGTGCGGACAGGATACGTCGTCAAGGAGCGTGATGCAACCGATTCACGCGTTGTTCATGTGGCTTTGACTGCGAAAGGCGAAGAATTAAAGCCGGCCTTTGAAGAGATATCGCAGCGCATGCTGGACGTGTTTTATGCGGACGTTACGGAAGCGGAGAAAAAAGAACTGCTGCGAATTTTAATGAAAATTCATGGCAACTTCTAATTTTTTTTGGAGAAATAGTTTGATATCAAACCAATATCTTGGAGGAGGTTTTTAGCATGACAGATTACGCAAAATTATTACCGAAACATGAGGTCAAGAAGATCGGAGAACATGATTTGCACTTGGAGATTTTCGAAGGAGCCCTACCTCATGATACCGAAACAGTGACCAAGAAGCCCCCTCTGCTGTTCCTTCACGGTGCCTACACAGGCAGCTGGATGTGGAGCAAATATATCCCCCATTTTGTCCAGCACGGTTGGACCTGTTATGTCATGAACTTGAGAAGTCATTACATGAGTCGGGTCATGGACATGACTAAGATTACGTTTGACGATTACTTGGAGGATATTCGGGAAGTGTTAGCCGGGATCAACGAACCTCCCATTCTTATTGGCTTCAGCATGGGCGGGATTCTCAGTCAAAAGATTGCAGAAAACGCTACTCTCGCAGGCCTGGTTGTCATTGATGCCAGTATAAGCAAAGAGGTCCATGACGCCGTACCTTATCCTGAAACAGATCGAGCGACCGTATCGGACATCATCATGCCTGCACCTGTCCGTGATGAACTGAGCAGTATAGATGAGACGGCAGAAGACATTGCTTTTCAGCGTAAGTATCTGCAAACGGAGTCTGCGAAGGCATTTGCTACCTTTTCAGCCCTGTGTGGAGCCGATGGAATATCCATTAATGGCGACCTGATCCATTGCCCCAGCTTGGTGATCAAGGCTGTTTCCTGTGAAGACGAAGATCAGAGAGGCCAATTAACTGCCAAGCAGCTGGGCGCTGCATATGCCGGACTGTGGGATACGACCCATACGGGTTTGCTGGTAGGCCAACGGTACTTGGAACCTGTCGAACTCATCCTTAAATGGATGAACAGACAGCATCCTTTTGAATTAACGGAAAAACTCACAAAATAAAGTAAATACCATGTTAAGAACTCCTTCTTACCTTTAATCCTGTATGCAAAAGTTTGTTTTTTTTAGATAAGCTTATATGCATAGTTCTGAATAGGATTAAATGATAAGAAAAGAGGTTTTAATTCATGGCCATTCACACAACCCTCCCCAAGCAAAGGGAGCTGCCTTCCATATCTTCAGAACGCCTTCCGTGGGCGGGGCTACTTGCTTTAGCCATGGCTGGATTCATTTGCATCCTCACTGAAAGTCTGCCTGCGGGACTGTTGCCGCAAATTGCAAAAGACTTGGGGGTCACCGAATCCCTCACTGGACAGTTGGTGACTCTTTATGCCATTGGATCACTTATTGCTGCCATTCCCTTGACTACTGCCACACGTGGATGGAGACGCCGACCTCTTCTGCTGGTATGCATCGGCGGCTTTCTTGTCTTTAACACCGTTACCGCCTTATCCTCAGATTATATCCTGACACTTGCTGCTCGTTTTATGGCCGGGGTCTCTGCGGGTGTGTTATGGGGAATGACAGCAGGTTATGCTCGTCGGATGGTCTCTGATTCGTTAAAAGGCAAGGCCATGGCCGTGGCTATGGTCGGCACTCCGGTGGCGTTAGCCCTGGGTGTCCCCATCGGCAGTTTTCTCAGTTCTTATATCGGCTGGCGCCTCATCTTCGGGATTGTATCGCTTCTGACCGCAGCTTTAATCGCATGGGTTCTCTGGAAAATGCCAGATTTTGCAGGAGAACCGGCCGGGGAACGTCTTCCCCTGCATAAAGTATTTGTAATTCCGGGAGTCAGACCCATTCTGTTTGTTGTTCTGGCCTGGATGCTTGCCCATAATATCCTTTACACCTATATTTCCCCCTACCTTGCCCAGACCGTATTTGCAAACAGAGTAGACTTGATTTTACTCATTTTCGGTATCACTTCCATTGTGGGAATTTGGTTAACCGGAATGCTCATTGACCGATTTTTGCGTAGATTAGTGATTATCAGTCTGGCAGCATTCGCTCTGGGATCTGTCGTGATGGGAATCGGTACTGATCAACCTGTGATGATTATCCTTGGCATCATGATCTGGGGAATTACGTTTGGCGGGGCTGCCACGCTACTGCAAACTGCCATTGCTCAAGCCGGAGGTAAAAGTACAGATGTCGCCCAATCGATGCTGGTTACAGCATGGAATCTGGCCATTGGTGGAGGAGGCATCATCGGGGGCATCCTTCTTGAAGTACTGGGAGCAGGATACCTTGCCGGGTCGTTGTTTATCTTGCTCATTCCTGCATTGCTCGTAGCTATGAGGGCTTATACATATGGATTCCCCAAAGCTAAATAACAGGAAGGCATTTTGCATGAGATACCATGAGTTACACCATGAGTTACACAAAGAACCAAAGAGGAGTTCACTTGATGTGAACTCCTCTTCTGTATTTCATTTTATAGATTATATAGACTGCGGTCTTATTCTGTCTGTGCCAGCAAATTCGGTCCTTGCATCAGATTTTTATGTGCAATCGGAGAAGACATCGTAATCAAGGTCATGTAAGTCCCGTATGGGTCACACTTGTTCTGGAACTCTTCAAGTCCCTGGATCGTGTCTGTAAGGATTTTCAGCAAGTAGTTATACTCCCCGCTAATCCGATAACATTCCACGACTTCAGGTGACGCACGGCAGAAATCCAGGAAGGGATAACAATCCCGTGTACGAAAGAGGACATATGCCGTGCTCTGCTTGCCCAATTTGGATGGGGAGATCACTGTACGATATTCCTCGATAACCCCCTTTTCTTCCATTCGTTTGACGCGTTCAGTCACAGCTGGTTGAGATAATCCGACTAATTTTCCTAATTCGGTCATGGATAATCTCGCCTGATTCTCCAAGTGAAACAGAATATGCTGATCTATTTCGTCCATGTAATACACCCCTTTAAATACATAAGATATAGGCTGGAATAACCTTAAGTATATCTGATAAATCACTATAATACCTTTAGTAATCCATGTAATACAACATTAATCATTTATATAATAAGCACAGTCACAATAATGAATCAAGCATATCACCTGAAGAGAGGAAGTTTGGAATGGAAAAAGAAAATAAGGCAACATTGCATACTTATGTGAATGAGGCAATAGACCGTGCTATAAGCGAAAACAGAATCGTGGGAACGGTTGTACAAGTTGCAATAGGAGGAGAACTGATCTACAGCCGGGCTGCTGGTTTCGCAGACAGGGAGCAAAAGCGTACCATGGCAGAAAACGCTCTGTTTCGACTGGCTTCCGTAAGCAAACCCATTGTGTCCACAGCAGCTCTGGCATTGGTCTCACAAGGACAACTGAGTCTACATGATCAGGTGACTCGCTGGCTACCTGCATTCCAGCCCAAGCTTGCCAATGGTCAGGACACCCAAATAACCATTCAGCAATTGATGACACACACCGCTGGCTTGACCTATCGGTTTTTCCAAGAAGAGCAAGGAACCTATGAACGTGCAGGTATCTCGGATGGAATGGATTTATCTGAATTAAGTCTGGAGGAGAATCTCCAAAGGCTTGCTTCTGTTCCTCTTATATATGAGCCAGGACACATGTGGAGGTATTCCATCGCGACAGATGTACTCGGAGCTGTTATTGAAAAGGTAACCGGAATGTCATTGAGAGAAGCTGTTCAATTGCTGGTTACTCGTCCACTTCACATGAAGGATACTGATTTTGTTGCGGTGGATTCGGATCGGTTGACCGCTGCATACGCTGATGGTTCTGAAGAACCGCGTCTTCTCCATAATCAATTGGAGCAGGTCCCCTTTATTGAAGGTACTGCCGGTTTCCGGCTTGCCCCCAATCGTGCAAATCAACCTTCGGCTTATGCATCAGGCGGAGCGGGAATGGTTGGAAGCACCGGAGATTTTCTCACTTTACTTGAGACATTGCGGCAAGGGGGACAGCCCATTCTTACCGAAGCTGTTGCCTCTAAGATGTCCACGAATCAAATCGGTGAACTCGACATGCCGTATTGGCCAGGAAGAGGGTTCGGCCTTGGATTTACAATACTTAAAGACCCTGTTGCAGCTGGTACACCGGAATCCCCGGGAACGTGGCGGATGGGCGGAACCTACGGTCACTCCTGGTTTGTCGATCCAAAAGAAGAACTTAGTGTTGTCGCATTCACCAATACGGCACTTGAAGGGATGTCGGGAAAGTATACTACCGATATCTGTGATGCCATCTACGCAGGCATTCGCGAAAGCAACGAGGCTGCAAGAATTTAAATACGAATAACCGCCCAATATCATTGGGCGGCTTTATTTGGCGACAATGGTAAGACCTACTATCTGTCACTGCTCAAGTTTCTCTTTTTAAAAAGGTAAATCCCTGCAACCAGGATAAACCACACCGGCGTGACAAATAACGCCACTCGCGTGTCTTCAGCCAATGCCAATACCACCAGCACAAACGCGAGAAAAGCCAAAATCAAGTAGTTCGAGAACGGATAAAGTGGCAGTTTGAAGCGGCTCCGACTCGCAAGTTCCGGCTGAGTACGACGATATCGGAGATGACAGATCACCATGATACCCCAGACAAAGATGAAGCACACCGTCGACACACTTGTGATCAGCGTAAATACGCCTTCTGGCATGATATAGTTCAAAACAATTGCAATCAAAATAACAATCGTGGAGAAAAACAGCGCATTGGCAGGAACCTTCCTGTTATTCAGACGTGCAAATGACTCGGGGGCGTTGCGATCCTTTGCCATCGAGAACATCATACGGCTTGTACTGAAAATGGCGCTGTTACAAGCCGAAGCTGCGGAAGTCAGTACCACGAAATTCACAATGCCTGCGGCAGCCGCAATTCCCACAGCGGCAAACACCTGTACAAACGGACTTTCAGTCGGCACAATGGCGTTCCACGGGTAGATACTCATAATAATCAGCAGTGCGCCAACATAGAAGAGCAGTACCCGGATCGGGATCTGATTAATTGCTCTCGGAATAACCTTCTCTGGGTTCTCCGTCTCTCCAGCAGTGAGTCCCACCAGTTCCATGCCTACAAAGGCGAAAACTACCATCTGGAACGATATGATGAAGCCATGCAGTCCATTCGGGAACCACCCCCCATGACTCCACAGATTGGTGAAGCTTGCAGGACCCTGATCCGTTGTAAAACCTTTGAAAATCATATATAAACCAACCACAATAAGTGCCAGAATAGCCACCACTTTAATCAGGGCAAACCAGAATTCCATCTCACCAAACAACTTGACCGTTGCCAAGTTCATAATTAGCAAAATGACTAACGCAATTAACCCTGGCATCCACTGCGGTACATTCGGAAACCAAAACTGCGTATATAAACCAACGGCGGTAATATCGGCCATGGCAATGGAAATCCAACAGAACCAATAGGTCCAGCCTGTAATAAATGCCGCCATATTTCCCAGGTAATCACGCACAAAATCGACAAAGGAATGATACTGCAAGTTGCTTAAGAGCAGCTCCCCCAATGCACGCATGATCAGGAACAACACAACACCCGTAATAATGTAGGCAAGCAAGATGGATGGTCCTGTCAGTTGGATCGTTTTGCCTGCTCCCAGAAACAGACCTGTCCCGATCGCACCTCCGATCGCCATCAATTGCACATGTCGGTTCTTTAATCCCCTTGTTAACGTTTCTTGCTGCATGATCAACCACCACTCTCTTTCTGCACATGCTCTCTACGATGAAAAATAATATTAATCATCATATAATAATCTGCCCAGAATACATATCCCTCTTTATATATTTTTTTTGCACAGCAAAAAGCATGTCCCACACGTCATGGATATGATAGGGGGTATGCTCTTTGCTGTGTTATTTTGTTTTAATGAACCTGACACACGTTATTCCCTCCCATTTGCCATTGGATGAGGCGGAATCCCTTTTGAGACAGTACCTGATTATGTACATGTTTACCATACATACCTAAGGAAATATATTAAAATATAAACCAAACATAGAACGGAAACGAATAAGAAGGCAATCGCTAATGGTCGATCGTTTTTCCAATTTCGAATCGCATTAGCAACATTAATTATGATTAACGCAAAAAAGTTGATAACACTGGAATACCATTGAAATGAGTTGAACACGATCATCATAAATCCTACGATCCAGACGAACCAAAACCAAAGTGGAATTTTCAGAAAAAGCTGCTTCATTATGTTGTACTCCTTATATATTAAATCGGTCTATGTACAAGATATTCTTCAACGTAGATATAAATCCCTTTATTTAGGTTATAATCCTAAATAATTAATACGATTTAGATCCAATTTTAAGCATCTTCATAGTAAAAAGGGCCCCGATAAAGGCGCCCTCTTGTCTGTTTAGTAATTTCTTTGCTTATCCAATCTGTTCTGAGGATATCGATCAGTGTAATTTCATTTCCCTCTTTGTCCGTACCAATTTCAGAGAGCGCAGTGTATCAAATTTTCGATCTTCATGCATCCAGCTACAATTGATGGGTTCGGAAAGCACCATCGTTTTAACGAATAGCGCTATCTAACCAGCAACTATTTTTGCTTATAAAACTCATGATACAGCTTCATTAACGCCCGCTTCTCAATCCGTGATACATAAGAACGTGAGATGCCCAGTTCCTTTGCAATTTCGCGTTGAGTTCGTTCTTCCCCGCCTGCTTCCAGACCAAATCGACCGATGACAACTTCCTTCTCCCGATCATCCAGGATATCTAGATTGCGATAAATTTTGCTTTTTTCAATCTTGAGCTGTACCCGATCTACGACATCATCAGCTTCTGTGCCAAGGATATCGATCAATGTAATTTCATTGCCTTCTTTATCTGTACCAATAGGGTCGTGCAAGGATACGTCTTTGCGTGTTTTCTTCAGGGAACGGAGATGCATAAGTATCTCGTTTTCAATACACCTTGCTGCAAACGTGGCAAGCTTCGTGCCTTTGCCTTGTTGAAAACTTTCGATGGCTTTGATCAAACCGATGGTTCCGATGGAAATCAGATCTTCCTGATCTTCACCCGTATTGTCAAACTTCTTGACGATATGCGCGACGAGGCGCAGATTGTGTTCAATGAGCAGATTGCGAGAGTGAGCATTGCCTTCAGCCATAAGGCGTAAATGTTTGGCTTCATCATCCTCAGCCAGTGGCTGGGGGAACGCATTATTTTTGACATACGAGACGAGTAACGTTAACTCTTTAATGAATAGAGCAATTGCGGTAAACAATCCGGGCACAGATGACACCTCCTGCAGTTTTACAACGATCTGGCCTGAGCACATGTGGGAACAGGGTCGATTTATTGTATGTAGGCAGAGGCCCAGAAGTGCATGTACGGGGAAATAGGTACGGGCTATAAAGCTTTAAAAAATATTATTTTATGTAAATGGAGTGTGCAGCATATGCAACCTTTTAATATCGCCTTTCTCCTTCCTTAATGAAGCATCAACTTCATGAAGTTACGATAAAAGAAATTTATTCCATTAAAGATGTAAACATGCTAACATATTAAAATGCTACTTTTTGACTACGAATTAGCACATAAGACTCAGGAGGATGTTATGGGAACCGCATCACAACAGAAGGCGAAAAAGGAAATTAAGAAAGTAGACAGACTTGGCAGAGCAGTAGTATCCTTTATATTTAGTTTTATTGGATTAGCCTCCCTCGGTTTATTCCATATGGCAATGGAAGCAAATAAAAGCTACAATACAAATGGAAACGGAATAATGATCACAATGGCATTGGTTCTATTAATTAACGCAACTAGTTTTTTTCTTGGCATGAGTGCTCGACGTTCAACATCGGGAAGAGGGTTGGCTATTGCGGCAATTACTATAAGCTCAATTCCACTGGCTCTTATGCTTCTATTAATAATAGGTACAATGCTTGCGATGTTTTTAATGCACTAAGCCCTAACTGGGCTTTTTTATTTCATCAGTACTAATGTCAAGTGGATAGATCCCCCTTCAATCTAAATGTGTATCTTCAAGAAAACTAAAAAAAGGTGACACCCCAGGGCCACCTGACACTAAATAAATGATTATAAGACCTTACGAAGATTTCACAGACTCACAGAAACGATGGAGCCCACCCGCTGAAGCAGAAGAAATTCTTTCTCCACACTTTCGATAAAATACTTCTTTTCACCAAATAGGACAACATCATTCTGGGCTAATGAAACATCGCTTTTAAAATAGATCACATTGTCCGTTTCACGGAACGCACCTTTGTAATAAAACATCATATCCCTCTCCTTCATCACAGTACCTATACCTATGTAATAATAAATTAAACCAATACGTACACTCTCATTAACCCCAACTACAAAATTAATAATACTCTAAATGTTCCATTCAGATGACTTGATTCATCATAAAAACACAAAAACCCCAGCTCTGTATGAAACAGAACTGAGGTTGCAGTTCTTCCAATATAATAATTCCCAACACATATCCTTTAAACTACAAACCCCTAGGAGTACCGGTTAATTACTTGAAGATTCGTTGTGAGAACTGATACAGGCCGCTGTTCCAGACAGATGGTTCGTGTCCACCTACATCCAGATAAAACGTATGCGGAATGTTCATGCTACTCAAGCCGTTTTTGAAATTCTGGCTGACCCATAACAGACCATCACTCGATCCGCAGGAGATCCACAACAATTTCAGTTGGCTAGCAACTTGTCCCGGGTTGGACACCAGCTGCGATACAGATTGCGTATTCGGTGCAGCCGAGAAGGCCCCTACCCAAGCGAAGGTACTCAGATTTTTCAATCCGAAGTTAAGTGACTGCCCACCACCCATGGACAGACCGGCCAGCGCACGACTATTCTTGTCTTTGTATACCGGATAATTAGCCTCGATGTGAGGAATCAGATCCTTGAGCAGGTCTTGTTCAAACCGTTCAAACGCAGCCACTTTGTCCGGAGCAAAGATGTCACCCACTGGACGGTCGTCCTTCATGGCACGGCCATTCGGCATAACAACGATCATATCTGACAGTTTGCCTTCGGAATACAGGTTATCCAGAATATTCTTCGGTTTCATAGCGTTAACCCACTCATACTCATCCCCGCCGATGCCGTGCAAGAGATACAGAACGTTATACTTTTTATTCGGAGAATATCCTGGCGGTGTATACACCGTCGCTTTCCGTGTATTTCCTACCGTTGTGGAATAATAGGAGATCAGATTGGTATTGCCGTGCGGAATATTGTTGCGATAGGCATCATAACCCGGCGGTGCAGGCACAACCGGAGTGTTAGCAAGCGCATTTTGCCCGGAATTATCCAGGGTCCCGGTCGTTCCCTGATCTACCACCGCCTGAATGGGGCTAGGGGCTGCGGTTTCCTGCATATCGGCTGCAGACGCCATTGTAGGTACAAGGAGTGCTGCTGTGATGGAGAGACTCAGAATCTTGGACAGACCTTTTTTCATCAGTATCAATCTCCTTTGGAATATGATTTTAAATCGTGTACGAACCTCATAACAGGTCTTTCAGATATACAACCCCTAATTGAAAGCCCTTACATTTTAGAGTGAAGTCCCTCCTTCCTACGCACGAATACGTCTTGCTGTTCTTCACCTTTCCTAATACAGATGCCAACATTCACTATCCATAATTTACAAACAATTCCAATTACATTTTCATTATATCACCTTATATGTCTTGTACATCATCAAAAAACTTAAATATCTATACCTTCTACTTAAAAAAGTATACTTCTGCACGCCACCAGACCGTCTATTCACTCCCAACTCCGGATTCATCATGGCATAAAAAACACCTCAATTCTCCATGTTCAATGGAAGAATTGAGGTGAACGGATTTTATGTTCAGCTTGCCGACACGGCCTCTGCAACCTCGACTACCTCTGGTCCATGATGTTTACGCCCCATGAACAGACTGTAGAGCAGTCCCAGCAAACCCAATCCGGCAATAACTGCTGCATATAAAGGAACGGATATAAGTCCAGTATGGGTAATTGCATACCCGCCCAGATAGGCACCACCTGCATTCCCCAGGTTAAATGCAGAGTGACTTGATGTCGTCGCCAGCAGTGGCGCTTCGCGGGTCATATTCATGATGCGAATCTGTAATCCCGGCATAATGCCAAAAGCGGCAACCCCCCACAAGAATATCGTGATTACAGCAAGATAAGGATTCTCCAGCGTAAGCGTAAGTGCAGCCAGAAGCACCGCCAGTATTCCAAAGTTGACGATCAACGAAGGCATTAGCTTCCAATCTGCGAGACGGCCGCCAACCATGTTGCCCAACGTAACACCAAATCCGAACAGCACCAGAATCCAGGTCACACTTTGCTCGGCAAAACCACTAATGTCCACAAGCATCGGCGTGATATACGTAAATACAGCAAACAGACTTCCACAGCCCATTGCTCCCACGAGCAGAACCAATAATACTTGGGGACGGACCAGATTCCGAAATTGCTGCCCGAGGTTTGCTGGTGCGCCTTGCGGGAGAACGGGAATGAAACGAATGATGCCAATCAACGAAATGATGCCCAAGATCGTAATTGCTCCAAAAGATGACCGCCATCCAAGCTGTTGCCCGATAAACGTACCAAACGGAACGCCAATGATATTGGCAATCGTTAGCCCCGCGAGAACAACCGATACCGCTCCTGCCCTTCTCTCGGGTGCAACAAGCCGCGTTGCCATGATCGAACCTACACCAAGGAACGTACCATGGGCAAATGCCGTTAATATCCGCGCTGAAATTAACAACCCGTATGTCGGGGCAATGACAGACAATGCGTTCCCGATAATGAAAATGCACATGAGCAACACCAGCAGTTTCTTCTGTGGAATCTTGTGGGTGAACACGGTTAAGATCGGCGCACCTACCGCTACACCAAGCGCATATCCCGTGATGAGTTGTCCTGCCTGTGGAATGCTTACATTCAAGTCTGTTGCCACATTGGGCAGCAGGCCCATAATGATGAATTCAGTCATACCAATCGCAAAAGCTCCAATCGTCAGACATAACAGGGACAATGGAAATGCCCCTCGTTTACCAGACTGCGAAGCCTCTAATTCTGTTTTGTGTCCAGTCGTGCTCATAGATGTTCTCTTCTCCTATCTCTTTATCAACGAGTTTCTGTCGCCTTCAACCACAAGGCTTCTGTTAGTTGTTCGAACGTTTCAGGCATAGCCAACTTGTCCCGCCAGTGTGCCGGAATACCACTCAGTCCATAATAAGCACCAGCGATCTGTCCGTACACCGCGCCCGTAGTGTCCGCATCATCACCCAGATTAACAGCTAACAATGCGCCTTCTTCAAAACTTGCCGACTTATGGAACGCCCATAATGCTGCCTCAAGTGAACGAACCACATAACCACTACCCTTAATGTCGGGCGGCTCTTTACTCTGATAGGAACCCATGACAACCTCTTCAATAGCAGGTGAAAATACAGTCTCTTCCCTCCACTGTCGGCATGTCTTCGGCATTAGCATGACGTCTTTGTCCGCTCCGTGCAGTCCAGCAACAAGTATGGCAGCCAATACCTCACATGCCTCTACGCTTTCCGCTGCGGCATGCGTTGTGCGAGAACTCAACCCGGCATAGCGGACTGCCTCGTTTGGTTGATTGGCGTAAGCCAACGCGACAGGAGCAAGCCTCATAATAGAGCCGTTGCCCGCCGTCATCGGGTCAGCTGATCCGCTGAAGGCTTCTCCAGTGATCTCAAACCTCTCCAGAGCACTTCGCGTGGCCCCGCCGATATCGAAGCAGTCGCCTGTACTGCTCATATATCCGACCCTGTACCAATTCGTATATCTGCGCATCTGATCCGCAGGATCGAAGTCTGCCTTGCGCACCAAACTTTCTGCCAAACATAGAGCCATGGAGGTATCATCTGTCCACTGTCCTGCTTTTAGCCCGAATACGCCGCCTCCCACGATATCCGTTACAGGTTCAAATGTGCCCGGACTGCTGAATTCCACGGTAGTTCCGAGCGCATCACCCACTGCAAGCCCGATGAAGCAGCCATTGAAATGGTCTCTTAGCAGCATGCTTGTCTTCCTCCCTTACTCCATATACTTTCAGAATCTTTCTTCTATTTTCCCACAGGGTTTAATCCGGCGTAAAGCTAATATTCCTGATAACAGGAACACGATTTCTTCTATTATAAAAGTGTCGAAAGCTGTTGAAGGATCAGAAAAGCCCATTTTCATAAAAATTCTTTTATTTTATTATGCTGAAAAAACAGTTTATTCAGTACACCGCTTACATGTAAAGGGCTTAACGGTTTGCAAGGTTCATCACTTTCTGAAATACGTCATTCATGTGAAAATTTTCAATGTAAACATTCATAACACACTTGACCCCCAAGTTTGTCCTATGTTACGGTTTTATTAGCTTTTAACGCATATTTTTTCCCAATTTAATATCCATTAACGATAAACTGCGTCAGATAACATTCCGCAGGTTAATGAATATACGGAAATGAATTTGCAGAAAACTTTCATTTTGTTTTATCCCAAACTAATTCTGAAACAGGAGGAACAAATTTATGATTAAGGCACTGGTGTTTGATTTCGACGGAACGATTATTGATACAGAGACAGCATGGTATATTGCTTTTCGTGATGCTTACAAGGAACACGGCGTAGATCTAACCCTGGAGATGTACTCACAATGCATCGGGACCAGTCTGAAAACATTTAATCCGTATGAGTACCTCATCACAGATTTGAATCTTCCGATCGATCGGGAAGCGTTCAGGGAGTCCGTTCAGTTGCAGCACGCTGCATTGATGAACAAGGAGAAGGTACGTCCTGGTATTCAGGAATATCTTGAACAAGCACGTGAAGCCGGATTGAAACTCGCTGTAGCCTCCAGCTCCAAACGGGAGTGGGTTGAACAGCATCTGGAACAACTAAAACTGAAAGATTATTTTGAAGTCATTCGTACGGCAGATGATGTAGCGAATGTAAAGCCTGACCCGGAACTCTACAATCAAGCGCTTGAAGCCCTTGGAGTAACTGCAGACGAAGCCGTAGCGATTGAGGATTCACCTAACGGCGCGCGTGCAGCTGCTGCGGCTGGTATGCACTGCGTAGTCATCTCGAATACCATCACCGGAACACTGGAATTCGATATGCCTCACCAACGGCTTTCTTGCTTGACTGACCTTGCATTTAACGATTTGATTTCGAAGCCACTCGTCACTACCGTCTAAGGTCTGCACGAATTTCGCAATTTAATCCTTAAGGGGGAGTTCACACATGAAAGCTGTACATTTTGGTGCGGGCAATATAGGCCGCGGTTTTATCGGTCATATGTTGTCCGCTTCCGATTACGAAGTCTGCTTTGTCGCACGTAACCCGAAGAAAATCTCCATGCTTCAAGAGAGACAGGAATACCCGATTACACTTGCCAATAGCGAACAGGATACAACAATTGTCAACAATGTGACGGCGATCAACGTAAGTGAGCAAAATCTGGTTGCTGAAGAGATTGCTTCAGCTGATGTGATTACAACTGCGGTGGGTGTATCTGCACTCGGAGATATCGCAGAGCCAATCGCCAAAGGCATTCAACTTCGCATGAAAAACAATAATCAGGCGCCACTGCATATCATCGCTTGCGAGAATGCCATCGGTGGCAGCACCCGGCTGAAGAAACGCATCTATCCATTCCTGGATGAACAGACTCGCAATAAAGCCGAACGTTATGTTTCTTTCCCCAATGCAGCTGTGGATCGGATTGTTCCGGCCCAAAACCACAAAGACCCGCTGCAGGTCACGGTTGAACCTTTTTACGAATGGGTCGTTCATCGTCCAGCACTTCTGGATGGTTTTAAAGAAATTGACGGTGTTCACTATGTGGATTCCCTTGAACCTTATATCGAACGTAAAATGTTTACGGTGAATACAGGCCACTGTGTCGCCGCATACTTCGGATATCTTGAAGGATTCAAGACAATCCGGCAGGTCATGAGCAACTCCACCCTGCGGTCCAAGGTACGTCAGGTTATGGAAGAGACCGGTGAGATGCTCATCCAGAAGCACGGATTTAACGCTCAGAAGCATAACAAATATATCGACACCATACTGGAACGCTTTGCTAACCCCAACCTGACAGATCAGGTCACTCGGGTCGGACGTTCCCCCCTTCGCAAGCTCTCGCCACATGATCGGCTTGTTCGCCCAGCGATGCAGGCCAGTGAATTCGGAATCAAAATTCCTCATTTAACTTCTGCTATGGCGGCCGCAATGCTATTCAATGACAAACGCGACGAGGAAGCCATGAAGCTACAACACATGATTCGCGAAGATGGCGTCTCCGCCTTCATCCGTGAACGCATGGGAATTCCCGACGAACATCCCGTTCATCAGAATGTAATTGCCAGCTATCAGGAACTCAGAGGGCGTAAGGAATCGACTATATTAACCTGAATATGCCTATCAGTCCTATCCAGGCTATTGATTCGATTCTGCTAACTGAATATTAATACGGTGAAGAAGCCGGGAGGAACCTATGCATGGGCATCGTTCCTTCCGGCTCTTTGTCTTTGCATACCCGCTACACTCTATAGTGTAGGGACCCTCAACAAAAACAGCGTATCTCCTCTCTCAAGGAAACACGCTGTTTAGGGAATCTTTTTTTCTACTCATTCATGATGGAATTAAGGGATGCATATGCCATGGGCAGGAAACCTTCAGACGGTTCCCCAATCGGTGCATGAATATGGAAAACGAAGCCATTACCGTCCAGTTCTTTCACAATAAAGTACTCTGTTTTCTTATCATTCTGGGACATCATGTACAATTTTGCATCCTTCATCGGCCCATTACTGAGTTGTTCAGCCGTCAATTGCTTCACTTCTCCGGTCTCGGACAACTCTTCCTTGGCGTCCATCTTCAGCACATCCAGATTGTAATCCGCCGGCAGCTTTTCAATCTCTACCTCATAGTCGGGATCAATCTTCATGGTCAATTCCTGATCTTCCGCGTCAAAAGCCATCGGTTCAAACACATAAAGTGAATAACCTTTTGCTTGTGCCAGTGTCACTGGTCGCTTCTCGGTCATGCCTTCTACCGTCACTTCCAGCTCTGCTGTCTTCGGACGATCGGAGGTTACAGTGCCACCTCCATTGGAACCATTATTATCATCACTCGATTCAATCTTAGCAATCTCTGTAAGTACAAGCTGTTTCGTTGTTGCATCAATGGTTTTCTCTACATATTTGAAACGAACGGAATCTTCGTCATCGATATCATCCAAAGACTTCTGCAGGTCTTCGCCCACCTGGAAAGACATCGGTTTGTCATTCACACGAATCTCGACGGTGTGCGGATCAGCCCATCCGGTGAGAATCCCTTCCGCTTCTATTACAGCACTTTCATTCGGTTGTTGCTCTGGTGCTGGTGACTGTTCTTTCGTATTATTCACCGGTGGCTGTGCTGCAGGATTACTGTTCCCACAGGCCACAAGCGAGAATCCCATAAGTAAAACCAGGAGTGATGCACTGACTTTCATTGTATTTCCTTTTCGCATATGAACACCTCCGTTAGCTTATACGCAATGATGCTTGTCCATGTTGCTTCTCATCCATTGGCTTGGCTGTATACTAGTACTTACACGGGAGAAAGGCAGCTCAATCATGCAAAATATCTGAACGATTATCAGGGACCCCAGCCTAGCTGGCCTGATCCATCTGAACCAGTTTGGCATTGGCTACGTTAAATGCTTTGGTCTGGAGGTTAAATTGCTTGCGGAATTCAGCAAGCTTCGCATATTCGCTATTTCGTGACCGAATGGCTCGCTTGATCTTAACCAGATTAGGTTCTGCACTTTCTCTCATCAGATCATACAACTGCTCATCGGCACTCAGACTTAGCTGATACGAGGCAATAAAATTTTCCAATGCACGCGCTCTTGCTTCATACTGATCCAGCACCTTTTCAGCCTGTGCCAACGTTTCTTCGTTTTCAAATGATAGTTCTTTCAATGAACTGCGCAGGGCTACCGCCCTCTCGTTGGTCTGTTTCATGGCCTCTTCCGCCTCTTTCAACAACGCGCTTCGTTCATCAATATGATCTGCCGCCTGATCCAGCAGTGCTTCGAGATCACTATTTTTGTTCTTGCCTTTGTCTAAAATGGACTTGTATAACTTCATATCTTCCTGCTCGTGACTGGTCAAATTTTTCAAACTCTGATCAATCTTCTGACCACTGAGCACCAGTTGGTTCACCTGATTTGCCGCAGGCTCCTGCGGATCTCCACAACCACTCGCCAGCAGAATTAGCAATACACTAACTGCTGCGAGCGCCACTTTTTTACTCGTTAGCACCTAAGTCCTTCCTCTCTTGCACCATCTTGTTGATCTATTACAAGCGGGTATCTCCGCTAAAATTCGCTATCCAATGTGCATCCGGATCGTATACTTCGAACTCGTAACCTCGATCTTCGAGCAACTTCAGAATACGCGGCAAAGCCTGAACCGTTTGCTCTCGCTCATGCATCAGAATCACTTCCTTATCCCGATGTACACTTTTGCTCACGCGGGCCACAATCTTATCCGGCTGACCGGGAAGATTCCAATCCAGTGAATCTGTCGTCCAGTCCCACATTTTGAACCCGGCCGCCGCAATGTCACCTCTGAATTTTTCACCAATCTGTGGACTACTGCCATAAGGCGCGCGAATAAGATGAGGCGTAAAACCAATCAGGTCCTGCACCATCTTCTGCTCTTTTTTGAACTCTTTCACAAAGTTTGCAGAGCTGCCGCTCTTATACAGCTTTTTATAGTTATGCGTTATGCTGTGGAGTCCAGGGTAACTGCCTTCCTTCAAAAGCCGTTTCACTGCATCTGGATGCTGATTCAATTGTCGTCCGATCATGAAAAAGGTAGCCTTCGCCTCATGCTGCTTCAAAATATCCAACAGTTGTTCCGTATACTCCGTTGGGCCATCATCAAACGTTATGTATGCCAATTTGCGAACCTGGCCCTGGAACCGTACCGGCTCCTCCTTCGCATCTGGAGTAATCTGTATCATGCCGAGCTTGGCGGGCTGTTCGATTACAGTCATCGGAGGCGGTGCCACAACGCTTTTGATCCAATGTGTCATGCCAAGGAATATATATGTTACACCGGTAACGAACAGTACCAGGAGCATTAGAGCTATGCTGATCCTTCCATACCGAATTTTTCTGCGTTTATGTGTTTTCTTGCGGCTTGTGTTGTGCGGAATACTGCCACGTTCTCCCGCTCTCTCTTGTTGGACTCTCACTGTCATGCCACTTCCTTACTTTCATTTTTTCCCGATTATTGGTATATTATCTCGTTTCATGTCTCTATATAGAAGATTAATAGAAAAATGATTCGGGAGAATGACAGAATAGTTACAAGCCCGGTTACAATCTACTTATCTCTTTATTCTCTTGATCTTTCCTACGGTTACCTTCTCCTGTATAATGAAGTGATTTACGCCATCAGACTTCAAGAAGGAGCTACACCCATGACAAGCTTGAACCGTGCCGGCAGATCCATTTATCTGTTATTCTTTGTCGGCATTATCGCCATTTCTTTTTCTTCGATATTTGTACGTTGGTCTAACGCAGATGTTGCGGTCATTGCCATGTACCGTCTATTTCTGACCAATCTGTTAATGCTCCCGTTTGTCTGGAAATACAGACACGAGATGATGCGTCTGAGCTTACGCCAGTGGGGCTTGCTGCTTTCATCCGGTGTGATGCTGGCCCTTCACTTTCTGCTCTGGATGGGTTCGCTTCGACTCACCAGTGTCGCCAGTTCCACCGTTATTCTCGCACTGGAGCCTATACTGATTCTTGCAGGTTCGGTATGGCTGTTCAAAGCCAAAATTAACCGCATGATGATCATCGGCATGGGCATCGCCCTGTTTGGGTCAATCGTCATTGGTGCAGGAGATTTCCAGTTGGCAGGTACTGCCCTGCAAGGTGACATCCTCTCTTTGCTTGGCACAATTGCAGTCGCTGTCCATATGCTGCTGGGTCAATTTTTGCGAGCGGGGCTTAGTGCATTCTCGTATAACTTCTGGGTATTCTTCGTGGCTGCCTGCACGCTGGCGGTATATAATCTGATCATGGGCCATCCGTTCGGAGGTTACGCTGCATCAGAGTGGGGGATCTTCCTATTGCTCGCCATTGTGCCAACGATCTTCGGACATTATCTCTTCAACTGGCTGCTTCAATATATGAATGCCACGACGGTATCCATGGGTGTACTTGGGGAACCCGTATTCTCTTCATTGCTGGCCTGGATGCTGCTCGGTGAATCCCTCAGTGCGTTACAGATGTCTGCCGGGGTCGTCATTATATTCGGGGTATGGATCTTCATTCGATATGGCAAAACCAAACCTCAACCCATTCCTGCTGATGCTCCTATCGCTGGAAAAGGGCCTGTTGAACCTACTACGGTATAACAAACTTGCTCGTTCATAATGCGTAGTTTTAAACGACTCTAACACTCTCATAAGGCGGTGTATTTTGATGAAAAATATTGTATCCATGCGCTGGCTGCTCGCCAGAATGTATGAACCTGATGTCGTCATTGCCGATTGCCGATTCTTGCTCGGTCAGGCGGAGGCTGGAAGACAAGCCTATGAAGCTGGACATATTCCAGGAGCTGTCTATCTCGATTTGGAAAAAGACCTGTCTTCTCCTGTCTCTGCACACGGAGGACGTCACCCGCTCCCGGATCCGGCTGTTCTCGCGAATCGTCTCGCCAAAGCGGGCATTGGCTCCAATAGTCGAATTGTTGCTTATGACGATCAAGGCGGCATGAATGCCTCACGATTGTGGTGGTTGCTTCGCTATATGGGACATGAGCAGGTATACATCATGGACGAAGGTTTCTCCGCTTGGCAAAATGCCAAGTTCCCGGTGACCACGGATGTGCCCGTGCAGATCCCGTCTTCCTTTGAGGTGAACGTACAGCCGCAGATGCTGGCAAGTGTTGAGGATGCGCAACAAGCTTCGGCAAGCGGTAGCGCCGTGCTCATCGACTCCCGCGATGCCCGCCGCTATGCAGGTCTGGAGGAACCGATCGATGCCAAGGCCGGACATATTCCCGGGGCGTTGAACTACTTTTGGAAAGATGTGTTGGATTGGGATGGACGTTGGACAGGTACTGGGGTGTTAGAAGAGCGTTTCAGTAAGCTGGACAAGGATGGTGCGATTATCGTGTACTGCGGTTCTGGCGTCTCGGCTTGCCCGAATGTGATTGCTCTGGAGGAAGCGGGATTCTCGAATGTGAAATTGTATTCCGGGAGCTGGAGCGACTGGATTAGTTATGAGGAGAATCCGGTGGCTACGGGGGGCTGAGTAAAGACAAAAAGACGTATAATAGTGGTTCATCGATGGATACATCGCCATGTAGGCTCAGTGCCTTGGGCGATGTTTTTTTTATGTCCGAAATCAACACGGAACCAACACTCAATCTCTGTAAACACTTTCAGTCCACCCCACACTGAGCTCTTGATTGTACGTTTACTCATTCATGTATCGTACAGTGTCACACGTGCGTGCGTCCTCACCGCTATACTTACGTAAAAAGATCGGTCAGCCCTCCTCTCTCGAGTGTATAACTGGCCGATTTTGGTAAATCAATTTTTCGCCTGGTTGACCAAAATCTACAGATTTCTCTAACCGAAATTATTCGTTTCAAGCAAAAACGACCTAACTGGACGCTGAAATGCTTGCTTCTTAAAGATATAAAAACTTTTCACTGTCCAGTTAGAATAACGTAGGTTATAATTTCAGGAGAAAAGATATGGGAAACGAAGGAAAACTTAAAGAATTTGAAGAAATTAAGATATTTTCTGATAAAGCTGTAGCCCCCTAAAAATTAAAATTCCCCATTATATTACAACAAAGGATATAGACACAACCTGCAATTGAATATTCTCCAAATAATAAAGAACTGATTGCTGACGTAATAGCACTATTGTTCTTTCGTAATCGTCAAATAACGAATTATTTAAAGGAGGTTAACTGTATGAGTTTTAAAGATAGAGTTGATGAATTGCGTAGTCAGGCGCAAACAACACAAGCTGCAAACAAAATTATTGATCAGCTCAAAAAGCTAGAAAATAATAATAATGAAGATACTTCCTATCGTTGGATTTGGGAGCTTATTCAGAATGCAAAAGATGTAGTTAACTCCACTGGGAAAGTTGATATTCTTGTTAATTTTGATGAATACAGAAGGGTTATAGAGTTTAAGCATAATGGAAAGCTATTCTTGATAAAAAATATTGTTTTTCTTATCGAACAAGTTTCTACAAAAGAGCGAAATGAACTTGATAGGAAAGAAAAGAAAATAACAGGAAAGTTTGGAACAGGTTTTCTAACAACTCATTTACTTTCAAAAAAAGTAAATGTAACTGGGTATTTGTGCGATGAAGATGAGCCTGTACACCAATTTAGTATTGATATTGACCGTTCAAGCGATAATCAAACAAAAATCATCAAGTCAATCGAAGATAGCTGCGAACAACTTAACAAAAATGTAGTAAAAGTTACAAAAGAAATAAATGAAAGTGATTTTAATACCTGTTTTACATATGAGTTAGACGTTCTTGGAATTCAGACAGCAAAGGCAGGTTTAAATAATCTTGTTGCGTCAATTGCATATGTTTTTGCTTTTGTCCCAGAGATAGGATCAATTACTATTCAAGCTAATACTGTGAAAGGCGATTATAAGCAGGTGCTTTCTCGTGGCTATGATGTTGATGTTAATTTGAGAAATGCACAAGTTATTACTGTGTGTGATACTAAAACAAAGAATCCAAGGTATATTTTTGTTTTAAAAGACGAAGCGTTAATAAATTTATCAATTGCGATTGAATTAGTAGATATTGGAGAAAAATCAAGTATAAAAAAAGTTAATGGGAATTTGCCAAAACTCTTTTGCGATTTTCCATTAATTGGAACAAGTGATTTTGCCTTTCCCGTAGTAATTAACAATCCTTATTTTGAACCCACCGAGCCTCGTGATGGAATAGAATTAGAGAGCAAAGCAGAAGAAAAACAATATATTAAAGACAATAAAGTAGCATTAGAATCTGCTACTGAACTTTATAAAACCGCATTGAATTTTTTTGCAGAAAAGAATTATATAGGTATATATAATATTGTGAAAATAAATGAGCAACCTCAGAAAACTTGGCTGAATGCTGAATGGTTTGAGAATAAAATACTTGTACCTATAAAAGAGAAAATTAAATATTTAGATCTAATTGTTACCAATACTGACAACAAAAGCTCATTATTTGAGTTAGGGGATAAACCTGTTGTTTTGATTCCTAAAAATCAAGAGAATAAAGAGGAAATGTTTAAACTTTGGTCGTTATCAAATGCTTTATTTCCTGAACTTCTCCCGAAGCAAGAAGAGTTAGATGCTTGGTGTTGTTCACTCTGGGATGAATGTAAAAACTTAAGCATAGACAACATAGTGCAGGCAATTGAAAATTCTGAAAACATATCTTCTTTAAGAAATAAATTAAACGAACAAGATGTATTTATTTGGTTAAATGAGTTCTACAAATTACTCTTTACAAGTGAAGATGAGAACTGTAAAAAAATAATAGAACAATCTGAGGTTTTTCTCAATCAAAACGGTAAGTTCTGCTGCTTGAATAGAGTTTATTTTGACAAAGAAATTGATGATACATACAAGGAGGTTTCATTATTATTAGATATAGACGTTAAAGATAAATTACTCCATAAAATGGTCGCAATAGAAATTGCCAAGCATATTGAAGTAACACAATATGGATATTCAGAACTATTTTCTGAAACCACACGATGTTTACAAAACGAACATCAAAATCGTGGAGATTTCTTTCAAAGAATACTATGCATACAAACAAATGAAAGGCCGAAACAAGATGACTTTTTACACATCGCTAAAAAGTTTTATAACAATACTACATGGGAGACTATTATTTCTAAAAAGTATTCAAAATACATTTTTGAACAGGCATTAAATTATTGGGTTATAAAGTTGTGCGTTGATATACAGAAAAGTGGAAATTTGAATACTTTCACTGACGAACACTTTTTAGACAACGTAGATGGTGCGATTTCTTTTATAAATCAATTTGTGTTATTTTTAGAGAAAAATGATTATAAACATTTTGCAGACAAGTATCTTATTCTTCCTAACCAGAATGGCTCGTTTAAAAAAAGCACTGAGCTACAACTCGATTCGGGAGAGATTCATAAAACGGTGAAAGATGCATACTTGTTTACTGGGGTAGACATCAGAACACAATTGCTTATGAGCAGTATATATTTTCCGTTATCTGAAAACACAGCAACCAGTCTTTACCCATTAGCAGATGCAATAACAAATTATATTGAAAATCACAAGAATAAGCTTGGTAAAGATAATGATCAAGAGAGATTGGTTTTTCAAAATTTCTTTTCATACTTAAAGAGCACAGATGATAAAACAATTAGAAATGCTTTTAAAACCCTGTACAGCAATTTATATTGGTTTTATAATGACGACATAATTTCTGACAACATGCAAAAAGCTGAGAAGTATGAGCAGCTCTTATCTAAACATGGTGTACAAAGTCTCCAAGAGTTAGAAGAACTATTAAAAAAAGCTACAAGCAATTTGCAATCAGCAGAAACAATTGTTATTTCAAAAGAACAACTTGCACAAATTGGGATTAATACTGAAGAAGAGTTTTTGCAAGTCTTAAATGTGTTAGTAGGAGAAGGAGAAATAACTGGTTCACAATTAGGCGAACTGCCAGATGGTTTGTCCATAGAGGAAGTTTCCAAGAAATTCCTACACAGTTCAAAAAACAATAGGTTTTCACGTGAATATTATGAAAAAATAATGAATCGTGCTATAGAAAAGGTTTTTTACTACTTGAAAGAAACTGGAAGATATATAATTCCTGAAAAACTGGAAGAGTGGAAAGAAACAAGCTATTCAAAAACCGTTTTCTGGGCAAAGAAAAACGGTACTGATATTCGCATTGTTGTAAGGCCGAGCGATGACGATAAAATTATTTTCTTTTATGAGCAAGAAGTTGCCGCAATGGACGATACCAATTATGAACTTTGGAGTGACAATAATGATGGAAACACACGGATAATTACATTAGGAGACATTATAAAAACAACAGGAATATCAGTCATACCACTTAAAAATCTTAATTCAGAATAATATAAAGTGAGGGCTACCGTCTTGACACCAAATGAAGTATTAAGCTTAATAGCAAATAATAATCGTGATAATATTTATTGTGTTTATCCTGTTACACCTGATGAAACTATCGGAAGATTAATCTCTGCACTTTCAAATTGTGGTGGAGGATTAATTGTTTTTGGGGTTCAAGATGATGGAAAAAAACTAAGGGTTAAAGGATACAAATTTAACGTAAATATTGATTCGATACAAGCGAAACTTAGCGTTAACGTTAATTTAACAATTTTTGATTTGCCACACGAAACTGCAGCGCTTAAATGTATTAATGTCGAAAGGTGTGAAAATGTGGTGTTGTTTGATGACGCACCTTACACACTTGACCATAATAGGAACGTTACAGAGCTTGATATAAAAAAAGTGTTTTTATCGTATTCGCACAATGATACTTGTATAGCTGATTTAGTAGAAGAAAGGCTTAACTTTTTTGGAAAAGGTAGATTGACTATTACAAGAGATAAAAGAACGTTAGAATATAAAAGTGATATTCAAAAATTCATGCAGACGGTTTCATCTCACGATTTCATGGTATCTATAATATCAGATAGTTATTTAAAATCTCAAGGATGTATGTATGAAGTTTCAGAATTAATGCGGAATAGAGCGTTTAATGATAAGCTATTGACAATTATTTTATCTGAAACAGATGAAAATTTTTATCCTAAAGACAAGAAACCAAAACAGATAAAAGCAGATGTATATTCACTAAATCGCTTCGAGTATTTAAAATATTGGGAAAATGAAAAAGGAAAAGTAAATAAACTGAATTCAGAAATAAGCGATCTAGCTCTTAAACAAGGATTAGTTGATGAAATTAAACAGATAAACACTATTTCAACAAATATTTCAGAACTAATTGAAATTTTCAAGAAGAGTTTAGGAAAAGATTTTACTGAAATCAATCAAAATGAGTTTTCCGATTTATTATCTATTTTACTTTCATAGAATAAAAACAATATATTTTGGGATTACAAAAAAATGGGTAAGTTGATACATTTGCTCATGATTAGTAATGATATTTGTGTAAATAAATGGAAAAATCTCAATTAAAGTAAGAGCGATTTCGGTAACTTTGAGTAAGAGTATTCTCTATTGATTCTTTGCACATAATGAAGCAACATATTGAAAGCAAGCTCCTTACTCTCGATCATGTATCTGTAATCGCCACAACCAGCCATGCTTGAAACCATTTGCAAGCGATAACCGTAAGCTGGAGCGATTGAATCAGTTATGAGGAGAATCCGGTGGCTACCGGTAATGCGGAAGCTGACAAAGACGTATAGCAGTATATCGATGTTGAATACATCGCCAGGTGGCTTATCTGCACCGGCGATGTATTTTTCTATGTTTGGATTTATGATACTAAAAAAACCGTGATGGACATCTGTCCACCACGGTTGAATCATGAAATCGATTATTACTTTTTACTTAACGATACATTTGCTGTTAACGTCTTGTCGATCGTCGTCCAGTTTACATAAGCACCTAGTATTTCATTAATAACAGCAACCGGAACGACAGTTTCGCCATTTAAAAGCTTTGGTACTTTACTATTGAACACCAGTTTATCGTTGATTGAATACACATCTGAACCAATTTGAGCACTTATATTTTTCGTGCCTAAATTGATTTGCGTGGTACGCGTCTTATGATCCCATTCTACTGTGCCGCCCAATAGCTCCGAAATGGTTCGAATCGGTACATAGAACTCATCGTTATGAACAACCGGTTTGATCGTCGTACCACCTACATTCATGGCAACGTCAACATATTCAAGGAAATCGGTCTTTCGAATGAGTCCATGAACCCCTTTTGTTCGGTCCACGACCTGAGATACTTCGTAATCCGTTGCGGCCGACAGGTACGCATAAGCTACACTTCTATCCATATCAAGCTTATCGGATAAAAATTGAATCGATTCACGTACTGATTCTTTCATCGCTTCATCCAAATCAGGGTCCAGTCCAATTGGAATCCAATAATCCTCTGTCTCAGCAAAGGGTTGCGTGAATTCTCCACTATGCGGTAGTGATGGATCACCTTTCTTCAACACCGTTAACCGAACTGTTCCCCTCAAGGAAGCTTCCAATGCAGTTAACGCTACTTCTCCATCCCCTTGAGCAAAGTGCGGATCTCCAGTGTAAAATAGCCCGCCTTTAACTTGGATCGGATAATAAATAGTTGCACCAACACCCAACTCATTAATATCCATATTCCCTCCTGTTTCAATAGGTGGGATAGAACTCACAACTTCGCTGGTATTTGGCGCAACCCCCATAACACCTAGAAACGGGTTAATTGGGAAACGTACCTTCTTGCCAGCTTTTGTTGGTAACAAACCATACCAATTACCGTTGATTTCTTCAATAGGTGTAAATATAGATACATTATTATATAATTCCGGTTTTGTTGCGCTAGCTCCCTCTTGCGGGCCTGTATTTTCTGGAAATTCGTTAGGAAGGGCACCTTTACCATGGCGGTTAGAAATGACACCATATGGAACTCGAGTTTGCAAGGAAAGCACTTCTACTTTAAGAACGTCACCCGGCTCCGCTCCCTCAACCGCTACTGGCCCAGTGATAATATGAGGTCCGTCTTTTACAAAATCATGCTTAATGCCAGAAGCTGTAATTGCCTTTGCATCATCCAACACTCCATCGGATGAGATACCGAATTTGCCGAAGTACTCCACTGGATTTCTCCCTTGATCCTCCATCAGTCCCTCATGCGATACCGTGTCAAATGTTACAGCACTTCCTGATGGTACAGTAAGAATCGGAGAGCTGTCTCGATTAGGCAGTGATCCCCAGCGAATGTTCTCAATCGCAGACGTTACATAATAATCACCTTCAACCTTATCGATGGTTGTTGGTTGCAGCGGCATACTAAAGCCCACTGAAGGTAAAGCAAATGTAAACATACTTATAATCCCTACTGAAACCCCAAATTTCCTAATCGTTCGGTTAATAAACATCTCGCTCCCCCTCTACGATATGTAACTTTATGTGACATTATATAACACACATAAACGATAACATATAAATGTATTTACAACAATATTTTCTTGTTAACAAAAATAACAAAGGAAGATAGAATACAAGAAAAAAGTTATAAAAACACAAACTGGAGTTAGAATATATAACATAAATACATGTCCTAAAATTGATGAACATTCTTCAGAGACCTGAACACACAAAATGAAGTAAGTTGAAGCAACTAGATCAGTTATGAGGGAATGCGGTGGTTGGATTTATTTTGTTTTCTGTTGAATTCCTTCAAAATCCTGAGCGGCGACTGCTTCGCTTCTGGTTTTATTCCGAAGATGTTCCTGAGGACTGGAGAGAGAGGGGTACAGTGACCGTTTTTTCGATCTTACGGTGACAATTGACGCCGAATCACTGATTATTCAACATAAGGCGGGACCAAGCCGCTAAAACCAAAAGCCTCCGCTGGGGGAGGCTTCGTGTGCTGCTGATCACTAACAATCGTAGTTCACTTTATTTCAGAGGAACCTTTATTTCCCGCTAATGAGACAAGATCTGCAATAGAAAGTAAGGGGATGCATTTAGGAGTCCATGAATCAGGATAATCACCCATACTTTGCGATAGCGGGACCATAGATAACCAAGAAAGAGACCCGTAACCCCATGATTTGTAATCACAGTTGCCATATCCATATCCCACTGACCACTTCCTTGAATGGCGACATGCCAGATGGACCATAGTATTGAAACTAGTAATATGGCGGGCCATCTTCCAAGCAAAGTCTCCAACCTCGTTTGCAGCCACACTCGATAAAAAACTTCCTCCAATACGCTATTGATCATAAAACCGATCAACACCAAGAAAAGTAATTCTGACATATTGGTTGCTTCGATTGCTCCTTCTGGTTGTGCAATCGGGGAATAGAACTTTAGATAACACCAGACCACAATAACGATCAGTGGTGCAATGACGTGTCCGCGAGAGCGAGGCTTTTTCGAGATTACGTCTTGTTGCCCGCCAGTTATTTTGCGATAAATCAGCAATAGAATCAACGGAATGAACAATAGTGTCGTCAACTTGAATGCCAAATAATATAGCTGAAAATGTAATCCTTGCGGGTCTATCGTTATCAGAGAAACCGTAAATAAAACGCCTGACAGCAATAATACAATCGATTGAACGACCAAGTGATTTTTCTCCATTTGTTGATAAGACGAGGGATCTTGACTTTGACTTTCATAAGGAATCATACGGATTAGGAAAATGCCAAAGAATGCCGGCAATATACTATGCCATATTGGAATCACTTCCTCACGGTCGGCTGTGTACCTTATATTCAAGTTTCCGGTCCATACCAACCACAATACAGCAGCAAATATAATTATCATGCACAATAGGCTGATTGCCTTTCCCCATCCTGGAAACATTACTTTGAATTGCTGATTCATTCCAATTACCCTCCTTGAGTGGTGTGTTGCTTTGCCTCTTTTTTTAATTCAGTTGAGTTAAATAAACTCTAGCACATCCCATCTTCTTCGTCTATTTATTTCAGTTGAGTTAAATAATATGATATTCTGTGTGTATGCCAAAAATCGTGGACCATGAGAAAATGAAGAATATTATTGCTGAAGCAACTTGGAAAATCATTAGTGAGCAGGGCATTCATCATGCAACGTCAAGAACAATTGCGAAGGAAGCCGGATTATCACAAGGAGCCTTAAGACATTATTTTTCCAAACAAGAGAGCCTGCTAGCATTTGCAATGGAGTTAGTTAAAGAAAAGGTACTTGCTCGGCTAAAGAATCTGAATGCAAAAGAACTGGCGCCTCAAGAAAGAATTGTTGAATACTTGCTTGAGCTAGTGCCGACTGATGAACAGACATTATTGGAAATGGAGGTTTGGTTTGCATTTGTAAGCTATGGAAAAACGCAAAAAGGGTTCGATGCCAACTATGAGGACCTGCAAAACGCAATAAGGAACTGCATTACGTACTTGAAAAATGAAGGTCTTCTACGCACTACTGATGAAGAGAAGGAACAGGAAAAGCTGTATGCCTTTATGAATGGGATGGCTCTCAATTTGTATCTCGAGCCGGATAAAATCAATCGAACACGAAGCAAAGAAATGATACAAGACTACATCCATTGGATTATCCGTTGAAGGAAAGCATGACACATAGATCGGGGAGTAAAGTTAGCTTGCCAAAGCCCAGCAGAATCCAATCTGCAGCAGGAGCGGCTGAATAAGTTATGAGGAGAATCCGGGGGCTACCGGGGAAAAATAAAGATTAAGAACCCGCGTCTAACGCGGGCTTCTTTGTGCTTTCTATGCATTGATGTCCATGCATTTCAGGAGCTTACCTCTCCGACTTCTGTAACGTTTAGATTCAACTTATGTTTTCGGCATACTTCGTAAAAACCTTTTGAAACAATGGGTTTGAAGATATGGATATAATCCAGCATAAAAAATTCATGCTCACCAATTCGCTCTTCATGAAGGCAGATTTGAGATACAACTTTGACGATCTTACGTGGAGGCTGTTCTACAGATGCAGCAATGACTGCTTTGCGCCCATATTCGGAACGTTCATAATCGAAAACATCCAAACGATCTAGCTGATGTGCAGTCCAATAGGTTTCTTCCACCATACGACCGTTGTGATAACATACCGTTGTCGGAATAAACTGTGCGTTTGTATTGGCTTCCTCCAACAGCTTTTTAAAACGATCTGATACATGTCTCGTTCCTGTAATCGTCTCAAAATAATCTACATTCAGATTGCGCACCGAAGACAATAATTCAACCTCTGCGATTGTCCCCTCTGGCAACGGATTCTCTACCGCCACATAATTCATCTCTAATTGAGGAGTGAAAATCGTTCCACCACTAATAAACCCTCTACGTGGATATTGAGATTCCAGAAAATAATAGTTCAAAGAGTGATGTATCCTTTCCAAATGAAGTGCTTTTAAATCTTTACGGTTGTCTACTCGTGCGTGAAGTAATGCTCTAAACGAGATTTTGTTTCTGGATGAGGCATATAAATCATGATTCGCTGATCTGGTTCATTGGGAAATTGTAGGGTAACATGCTCAAACTCAACAACTCCAAAAGTGGGGTGCACAAGCTTCTTGTAACCGTCAAGGGAGCTTGGCACCTCGTGATACTGCCACATCCTCGTAAAATCAGCACTTGTCCTCTTCAAATCTTCGATTAGCTTGTCGAATGAATCATCGTTAAGATAGCGTGCTCTTGACGTTCTAAACTCGGCAATCATTCTCTGCGAGACACTCTCCCAATCCTCCGATCCCTCTTTCCACACATCATCCGTAAATTGGCGCCATATCAAATTATAATCATGCGGAGGTGATATCCTATTAATCGTAAATACGGCATCTGCCGCTTTATTCCAAGCAAGAAAATCCCACTTTTTCCCGATGACATAGGCCGGATTCGGATTCAATTCATTCAGCATGTCCTGAATGGATGGGCTGATTTTGTCTTCCATAATAGTCGATTGAGGAGGCAGTGATTCTCCAGCAAGCAGAAAGAGATGTCTGCGCTCATTGGGTGTCAGCTTGAGCGCCGAAGCCAAGCTTTCCAGCACACCTACCGATGGACGGATATCACGACCTTGCTCAAGGCGTGTATACCATGATAGTCCTATGTTCGCGATCCCGGCGACTTCCTCTCGCCGCAAACCTCGTGTTCGACGACGATTCCCAGGCAAAAGGCCGACATCAAGGGGAGATAGAGAGGAGCGTAAATCTCTTAAGAAATTACCTAGCGCTAACCGGCGCTCACTGTCGTTCAAGTAAAAGCTCCCCCTTATCCTATCACTCGTAAACCCACCATCAAGCAGGTTCTCGTGACCATTTAATAGTCAAAGTATACTTAAGCCAGTTGATGAGATCAACAATACCAGGCAAGGAGAATGAATATGACAACCGTTACAGGACAAATGTTGGCGAGCAAGATCGTGATGATTACAGGTGCGGGGCGAGGCATTGGAGCTGAGGCAGCAAGGCTGTTTGCACAACAAGGAGCTTCTGTGATGCTCGTCGCAAGAACAGAGACTGAGTTGCGCAAAGTCAGGGATGAAATTGTGACATCGGGCGGCGATGCAGCATATTTTACAGCCGATCTGTCAGATGTAAACAACGTTGAAGAAGCTGTTAAGGCTACAGTGGAACGATATGGCCGTCTGGATGCTGCTTTTAATAATGCAGGCATCGGAGTCACGGTATCATCGCTGGTGGATGAAAGAGAAGAAGATTTCGACCTGATTCAGTCCGTAAATTATAAAGGAGTCTGGCTATGCATGAAAGCCCAGATTAAAGCTATGATGCAGACTTCAGGGTCAGGTTCTATCGTTAACACCAGCAGCGTGGGTAGTCTAAAGGGGAATCCGGGATTGGGAGCTTACGGGGCATCTAAACGAGCGGTAAACAGTCTAACTCAAACGGCTGCGGTCGAATACGGGCCAGCAGGTATCCGTGTTAATGCCATTGCTCCGGGAACCACAATGACGGATATGATTCAGCAATGGGTTTCTATTAACCCTGACATTGTTGAACAAATTAGTGCTAAGACACCTCTCAGGCGTCCGGCTGAACCTGCTGAGATCGCTAATGCAGCTGCTTGGTTGCTTAGTGATTATTCCTCTTTTGTTACCGGGGTCGTTTTGCCTGTAGATGGTGGACTTAGTGTATAGAATCAGTGGTTACATTCGAAGTGTCTAAGTTGATGTCAATACAGTGTTAACTTGCATGCAAAATAGGGGCCGGGTTACTCATGAACATGAGTGCCCTGCCCCTTGCTTTGATATACATATGAAATATGAATATACAGACCTTAAGCAACACTTTAACAGATCGAAAAGAAACAGTCTATATTTTTGGAAAAATGTTCTATATATTTAGATTGCTGGCCGGCAACTACAGATGAAACGGAGTATAAATCAATGATGTCCAACAACCATCTTACTCATGAAGAATTACAGGATTATGTGTACAATGTATTTGGTACCGGTTACCACTTGACGCAGTGTGCAAGAGTTCATGGAGGCGCACAAAAAGTCATTTACAAAATGGACTTCAAGAATGGGTTCACTTGCCTGTTGTACGTTTGGGATATTTCCAGCAACTATTTTCAGGAAGAGATCTTGAATGAACCCACGTTCCATAGTGCCTATGGCAGCGAACTTTTTTCTTTGAACACTCGCTTTCTCGCTCAACATGGAATTCGAACGCCAGCCTTGTATGATCTGAATAACGATAGAGACCGGTACGGTTATGATTTTGCTCTTGTTGAGTATGTGGATGGACAGAAGGCCGAAGCCTATTTCCAGCATAACAATCCCAAAGATCGGGATGCGTTGTTTCAACGGATCAGGGATATGTTGACTCATATGCATAACATTCAAAGAAACGTTTATGGAAACGCCAACGATAACCAAAAAAAGGCTGAGCCTTGCTACAAAGTCAAGCGGTTCGATGCGGAAACAGCCTTATCCTATGCATCCAGGCACATGACCGATATTAGAAAAAATGAAGAAAGGCTGCTTGAGAAACTATCCGAATTGGAAGCAGCAATTCAGCCCAGAGACCTCTATAGTTTCATTCATGGAGAGCTAGGTCCGGATCATATATGGATAGATTCTGCGATGCAACCATGTCTTATTGATATTGAGGGCGCAGGATTCTTCGATCTCGAACATGAGCATAGTTTTCTGGAGTTTCGATTTGGAGACTTTTATCAGCACTTGAAAAATAACGATCTCGACCCGGAGCGGATGACATTTTACCGATTTTGCCATCATTTGTCCCTGATATCAGGAGGACTGAAACTGCTTCATAGACAGTTCCCCGATCAGCAATTCGCTAGAGGTCTCGCGGAGTATCATGCCAGATGCGCAGTTCAGATGCTTATGTGATAAGAACCATACACAGGAATATGGATATAACTCTGGAAGGAGATTTGAGGATGGAATTTATTTACGAAGATGAACGACTTGCCGTGAGCGTTATTCAGGCCATTCATACTGGAGATATCCCATCGTTACAGCAACTGCTGGCAGAGAATCCGGGATTGGAAAATATAAGAATCTTGGAAAGAAAGCCTAACAACATAGACTCGGATTCTAGTATCTCTCGAACGCTGCTGCACGTGGTTACGGATTGGCCGGGGCACTTCCCTCATGGAGCGGATACGGTGCGATTATTGACCAAGTTTGGAGCGAACTTGAATGCTCCTTTTGTCGGTCCACATATCGAGACACCTTTGCATTGGGCTGCAAGCTCCAATGACGTTCAAGTGCTCGATGCCCTTCTGGATGCTGGCGCAGACATTGAAGCGCCTGGCGCGGTGATCGCCGGTGGTACACCGCTGGACGATGCTATTGCATTCGCGCAATGGGATGCAGCACTACGCTTGGTTGAGCGCGGGGCGACCTTTGCCCTTTGGCATGCGGCAGCCCTTGGAAATATTCACGCCATACAAGATCATTTCAAAGGCGTCCAACTCTCGGAACGTTATCCTTGGGGAGCAAGCACCTCCTCTTCCCCACCCGATGTAGTAACCGTTGCCTTCTGGTGTGCTTGCCATGGAGGTCGTAGAGAAACAGCCGAATACTTGCTTAACCGAGGCGCCGAACTGAACTGGATAGCCACCTGGGATGGAATGACTCCACTGGACACAGCCAAACGACATAGATGGGTTGAACTGATCCCTTGGCTTGAGAATCAAGGTGCCAAATCTGCTGGCGAGATTCACAGATAGATGATTGACTGGAAAGAAAAAGCCCGCAATCTTTGCGGGCTTTTTGGCGTGTGATTTGTATGGAACCGAGACGTTTACTGCAAGGAATCGACTTTTTGAAGATCGGATTCGTTTGCCCCTGCCTCGGCTCCTTTACCGTAGAGCTTATCCATATGCTGCATATGTCCTACTCCCCAGTCGCTCATTGTCTGAAGCACAGGTTTCATGAGCTGTCCATACTCCGTAATCGAGTATTCAACCTTTGGAGGAACCTGCGCATACACTTCGCGATGCACAATATCATGATACTCCAGTTCTTTCAACTGCTGGGCTAACATCTTTTTCGAAATATCGGGAATGGCTTTTTGTAATTCGCTGAACCGCATTGTGCTATTGCTTAGCAGGCGTAGAAGAATTAAAGATTTCCATTTGCCCGTAAGAATATCCAGCGCCGTTCCAAATTTGCAATACACCGTCATCTGCATTCCTCACTTTCTAGTCATACGAGGGTATACTTTTGGTTACCTGGTTAGGTTTAAGTGCCTACTTCCTGATTGGACTTTCTCACTTTAGTATAGAGGCAGACATCAAAATTGAACAAGTGAGGGGTAAAGAAACGATGGATATAACGTTATGGATCGTACAAATCATATTAGCGGCAGGTTTCGTATATTCGGGATGGATGAAAACCATTCGTATCGAGTCATCAAGAAAGATGTGGGCCTGGGTCGATGATGTGCCAAAAAGTCTGGTTGTGCTGATCGGAATCGCGGAGCTGCTCGGAGCGCTGGGCCTCGTTTTGCCGTGGGCGCTGAACATAGCTCCGCTGCTTACGCCGATCGCCGCAATGACTCTGGCAGCGGTCGCATTTCTTGGGATGTTGTTTCATATTCGGCGCAGTGAGTATCGGGAGCTTGGCGTGAATATCCTTTTTATGGTTCTGGCATTAATCGTAACCTTTGGAAGACTATGAACACGGCGCTCATCAGACTTATCTGTTCTCCCACCCAACCCAATTTTATATACGTATCCTTGGGGTAGGTTAAGAGTGAAGGACTGTTTTCAACCTGTCCTAAAAAGCGGTCATAATAATCTATGATAGCATTTTATAGCTATCCTGTTACCGATGTGCTCACATATAAACAGGGACCTCTCGCCATACTGGCAAGGGCCCCTGTCTAACAACTTGATATATAATTTTCCGTTAAGTGATGGTCAGACCGCCGCTTGCATATCCGGCCACGGTTGTAGCTACATCAAGACCGGCTGTTACTGATGCCGAGAAGACCATCAGCAGGCGGTCACCTGCGGCCACCGGAATGCTCAGTCCTGTAGTCAATCCGCTGGATATTGTGCCCAGTGCCAGAATTCCGGTGAGTGGGGGAGCCAAAGTGACCAATGCACCAGGTACAGCTGTAAAGGAGTTATTCGGTGTAGTGGAGCGGAATAATTGTGCAGTTATGGTTACTGTAGATCCAACCAAGCTCAGTCCGGCTGTCGTGCTGAAATATGCAGCCAGTGAAGTAATCGTTCCTGTACGTGATGCGGAGAAAGCGAAGTTAAGCAAAGTTCCAGCAGCGCCTGTGAGATCAATAACTCCGCCACTAACACTGATGCCTGTAGTACTGTTGCCAAAACCTACTAAACTGGAGGTATTCAGAAGGCCGCCCAATACCGTAGTCAACGCAACCGGAAGTCCTGATGCATAAGGAATAATTGCTCCAGAACCTGTCGCTCCAGTAGCTCCGGTTACACCTGCGGTACCTGTCGCTCCAGTAGCTCCGGTCGTACCTGCTGTGCCTGTCGCTCCAGTAGCCCCGGTTGCACCTGCTGTGCCCGTTGCTCCTGTTGCTCCAGTTGTACCTGCGGTGCCCGTTGCTCCCGTTACTCCGGTTGTACCTGCGGTGCCTGTCGCTCCAGTAACTCCAGTCGTACCTGCGGTGCCTGTTGCTCCTGTTGCTCCAGTCGTACCTGCGGTGCCTGTCGCTCCAGTAGCTCCGGTTACGCCTGCTGTACCTGTTGCTCCTGTGGCTCCGGTTACACCTACGGTGCCTGTCGCTCCTGTTACTCCGGTTGTACCTGCGGTGCCCGTTGCTCCTGTTGCTCCAGTTGTACCTGCTGTACCTGTCGCTCCAGTAGCTCCGGTTGTACCTGCGGTGCCTGTCGCTCCTGTTGCTCCAGTCGTACCTGCGGTGCCCGTTGCTCCTGTTGCTCCAGTCGTACCTGCGGTGCCCGTTGCTCCTGTTGCTCCTGTGGCCCCAGTTATGCTTGGGATTTCGCCTAGCAATTCGGAAGAAACCAAACGGTGGGCTGTTACCAAAGAGCCTGTGCTGCTCTTACCCCATACGGATACTTGAACAGGATCATTAATCGTCGCTGTTGTTGTAAAAGTAAACTCGAAGGCATCCAGATTGGCAAAGTAGTTGTTAGTTATTACCTGATTGGGTGCAAGGTCAAAAGTCTCACTGATATACAGAACTCTCATTCCACCACTCATGTAATACCCTTGTATTTGTATGGTTGAGGTAGCCACATTACTGCGGTTATCGATCTTGACTGTAACTGTCTGAGTCGGTCTTACACCACTAACCGCATTATTTTCTATCGGCCCTGTTGATAAAAAGCTCATCGCTACATCTCCTCTTCATGGGATTGGGATATCTTTTTTCCTAAGTGTTTTGAACTGTTTCCTCGTGCTCCACCACCCGGTGTGCATCAACCAATTGTCCGGAAGCTTGTTTGCCCCACACGGAAATCCCCACTTCCTCCACACCTGCCACATCCGTTCCAAAAACAAACTCAAACGCATCTAAATCTGCAAAATAATCTCTCGTCACTGCTTCGTTAGGGGCTACACTAATCACTTCACTTACATACAGTGTTCTGATTGTGCTTAGCACATAACCCTGAATGGATACTGTTACAGAATCCACATCAGTCTGACTTACCAATCGAATCGTTACCCGTTGTGTCGGTCTAAGTCCAGAAACCGGGTTGTTTTCTATCGGACCTGTTGATAAAATAGACATTTTTCCCCATCCCACCTTTTTATGAACCTCGTACTCTAGCAGGTTTTGGCATAAGCTCACTTGATAGTAATATTCAAGAACAAAACCAACGGTGTGGACAAAACACAGGGGGCAAGTTCACCATTGTCAATAAACAACACCCCTGTACACCCCGTGATTCTATGCAATGAATGAACAGGCACAACAGCAAACGATTGATACTCGTAAAAGTCGAGCAACGAGTGGGCGAGTCTTTGGTCTGATAACCCAACTCGATTCCAGCAAAAAAACGACCGACTCCCCATTCATTGACAGGGAAACGGCCGCTGCTTAAGACGTGTCTATATATCTGTGTTTATTTCATGAGATTATGAACTCATTTAAAGCTGATCCATCCGTTTTAATTCTAGCGAGAGAGTAATGTTCTTCTTCATCCTCTACTTCAACATAGAAAAAGATTGTAATATCTTAAAATTGTGATATGATATCGTCAAGTTAATAAACATTTAAAAGAAAATATGAAAAATAATTACATTTAGATGTGGTCAAATCTCTTTTTTCGCCAAATTCCAGTTCTAACCCATTTTATTGAAAGCGATTACAAAAAGAAACCTGACAGATTATAGCACTTCTAATCCCACACACAGATGCAGGCTTACTTTGGGTTATAGCCATTCCCTTATCCCCGTGACCACGCACACGGTGTACAGGTCGCTTGGCTTAAACCATATATAACAGCATGACATAACCTAACAACTATTCAAAAAGGGGGTGACATGAGGGACATCTCTTCATTTTTTCAGCATTTCATCATCTCTGCTATTCTAACTTTCGATCACCACTAATCCAATCTCATGGAGGCGAAATGTATGATCCGTAAACCGCTAGTTTTATTGTTGGCGTGTCTGCTAATCTTTGTCACCCTACCCGTTGAATCAAGCCATGCAGCCAATGCAGCTGTAGCCAAAATTCCTGGAAATTCCAATCCTCTCATCGATCACAAACTTGGAGCTGACCCTTATGTGCTCGTCCATAACAATCGCGTCTATGTCTACATGACAGGTGATGCATATCTGTACAACAGTGACGGCTCTGTCAGAGAGAACCAGTACAGCACCATCGGGAAAATTAACGTCATCTCTTCAGCTGACATGGTGAACTGGACAGACCATGGTTCCATCCCTGTAGCGGGTGCGAATAATGCCAATAATGGACAAGGTATTGCCAAATGGGCTACCCAATCCTGGGCTCCTGCCATGGCGAAGAAAACTATTGCTGGCAAAGAGAAATTTTTCCTGTATTTTGCCAACTCGGGCGGAGGTATTGGGGTACTCACAGCGGATTCCCCCATCGGTCCTTGGTCCGACCCAATCGGACGTGCCCTCTTGACGCACGGAACACCAGGTATGTCAGGTGTAACCTGGCTCTTTGATCCGGCTGTACTTGTCGATGATGATGGCTCTGCTTACCTGTATGCTGGAGGGGGTATTCCGAACGATACCAATGCTGCTTCCATTGCCAATCCCAAAACAGCTCGGGTCATTCGTCTCGGTGCCGACATGATCAGCGTGGTGGGCAGTGCCGTTACGATTGATTCTCCTTATATGTTCGAAGATTCCGGTATTCATAAGTATAACGGCAAATATTACTACTCCTACTGCATCAACTTCGCGGGAACACATCCCGCTGCATATCCAAAAGGTGAGATCGGATACATGGTCAGCGACAGCCCAATGGGCCCTTTTACGTATAAAGGCCACTTTCTGAAAAATCCCGGTACGTTCTTCGGTGTAGGCGGCAATAACCACCATGCCGTATTCCAGTTCAACAACGAATGGTATGTGGCATACCATGCACAAACAGTAAGTAAGGCATTCCTCGGGGATGGCAAAGGGTACCGTTCCACCCACATTAACAAGCTGACCCACAACGCGGATGGCACCATCCAGGAAGTGCAGGGTAACATGACTGGTGTATCCCAAACGACCAACCTCAACCCGTATGTCCGGGTGGAAGCGGAAACCATTGGCTGGCAAGCAGGCATTAACACCGAGCCGAGTCAAGCGAGCGGTGGACCTGTAGCCAATCAGAATGTCACTAATATTCATAATGGAGATTGGATCGCGGTCGGCAATGTGGATTTTGGATCAGCTGGAGCCTCCAAATTCAAGGCTAATGTCGCTTCTACCGGAAATGGCAACATCGAGGTACGACTGGACAGTCCGACAGGTCCTCTGGTTGGAACACTTAATGTAAGCTCAACCGGCGGTGCGCAAACGTGGCGCGAGATGGAGACCAATGTAACCAACGCTACGGGCGTACATCGTTTGTATCTGGTGTTTACAGGCTCAGGTAATGGAAACCTGTTCAAACTGGATTACTGGCAGTTTACATCCGGTTCGGGTGGCAACCCCAACCCCAATCCTAACCCGTCCGTTAGTCGCATCGAAACGGAAAGCATGACACTTGGCGGTCAATATGCCGGTGTGATCAGCTCCCCTTTTAATGGAGTAGCACTCTACGCCAACAATGATTATGCAGCGTACAATCAATATTATGCTTTCCCAACCCATCATTTCTCTGTCCGCGGTGCTTCCAACAACAATGAGACGGCACGTGTGGATCTTGTCATCGGGGGTGTAACGGCGGGTTCATTCTACTTTACCGGTACACAACCGACCGTACAGACCCTGTCGAACATCACACATGCTACAGGCAATCAGGAAGTCAAGCTGGTCGTAACAACGGATAATGGCACGTGGGATGCTTATATTGATTATCTTGAACACTCACAATAACACAAAGGTCAAGATAGACTTGGGAGGACAAGTTATGTGGAAAAAAATCTGTACGCTTCTGCTCTCTCTTCCGTTACTTGTGGCATCGCTGTCAACGACAAGTCCTACCGCTTCCGCATCAACGTTCAGCAATCCGGTCATTTATGCGGATGTTCCTGACAGTGATGTCATCCGGGTGGGCAATGCCTTCTATATGACCAGCACAACGATGCATATGAATCCGGGTGTACCTGTGATGAAGTCTTATGATCTGGTCAACTGGAGCATCGTAAACTATGTGTATGATACGCTTGGAAACGGGGATATACAAAATCTGAACAACGGACAAAACGAGTATGGGCGCGGTTCCTGGGCAAGCAGCTTGCGGTACAACAATGGGATATATTATGTGGCTTTTGGCTCACTTTCCACGGGCAAGACATATATTTATCAGACCAGCAATATCGAAACAGGCCCATGGACACCTTACACACTGAACAGTTATTACCATGACCCCTCCCTCTTGTTTGACGGGAATCGAACCTTTCTTGTTCATGGCAGTGATAACATCAGTATCATTGAGCTGACACCTGATGCGAAGGCCGTCAAGGCCGGAGGGCTGAATCAGGTTCTGATTCCAAACGCGAGCAGTATAGCTGGTTCTAACATGATTGTAAAGGCAGAAGGAGCACATATTCAGAAGATCAACGGCATGTACTATGTATTCCTGATTGCCTGGCCTTCGGGTGATGGTCGCATTCAGCTTTCCTATCGTGCAAACACATTGACAGGGCCATACACAGGTAAAGTTGTACTACGAGACTCGGGCATTGCCCAAGGAGGCATCGTGGATACCGCATCCGGTGCATGGTACGGCTTGCTGTTCAGAGATAGCGGGGCTGTTGGACGCATTCCCTATCTGGTGCCGGTGACATGGTCGGATAACTGGCCTGTGTTTGGGGTGAACGGTAAGGTTCCTCTTAACATGAATATGCCCGTTGAAGGTCAGCCTGCTGCCAAAATCTACGGGTCGGATGAGTTCAACGCAACCACATCAGGTACACCCTCAGTAACGCAACTGTTAGTGAACGGCGGCTTTGAGGACAGCACCATTCAGCCGTGGACCAGCAACAATACAGCAACCATCAGCTTAACGAATGCCGAAGCGTTTAGCGGTACCAAAAGCCTGCTCGTCAGCGGCAGACAGCAGACAGCAGGCGGTGCCAAACAGATGGTTACAGGTAAGCTGTTACCAGGGGAAACGTACTCTTTTTCGGCTAAGATCAAATACACCGCTGGTCCCGCAACCAAAACGTTCAATCTTAGCATCCAGAACGGTGCAAGTTATACCGGAATTAGCATTATGGGCAGTGCAACGCTAACCCGCGGACAATGGGGCACCCTTCAGGGTACGTATACTGTTCCATCGAACGCAGACCTGTCCCAAAGCTTTATTTTTGTGGAAACACCGTATAACTCGAATCCGGACCCGACCAATGATCTGATGGCATTTTATGTAGATGACGTCTCACTGACAAGCAATTCATCTACCGGCACATCCAGTCTGGCTCCATACTGGCAATGGAATCATAACCCCGATGCTGCCAATTGGTCCCTGCTCCAGCGACCCGGTTTCATGCGTCTAACCGCAGGCAAAATCAGCAAAAACCTGTTGGAAGCCCGCAACACACTGACACAACGAACCTTTGGTCCAAAAAGCACGGGCATTACCGCTTTGGATACAGCAGGCATGAAGGATGGTGATTATGCTGGACTCGCTGCTTTTCAGGCCAGATACGGCTTTGTCGGCGTAAAGATGACGGGCAGCACCAAATCCATCGTTATGGCCAATGCCAGTTCCGGCAGCATGACCGAAGTAGCAACGGTACCATTGAACCAGAACAGAATCTATCTCCGCGTCATCTGTGATTTTACGAACCAGACAGACAAAGCCTACTTTGCTTATAGTCTGGATGGCAACAACTGGATATCACTTGGCAATACACTTCAAATGTCTTACACACTGCCACACTTTATGGGATACCGGTTTGCACTATTCAATTATGCAACGAAGTCTACCGGAGGATATGCAGATTTCGATTATTTCCGCGTAGAATAAATGTGATTTTATTCAGTTATCGATCAGGACCTGGAGCTCCATCATGTGTGGAGCCAGGTTCTTTTCAATACATTTCTTATGAGAATATTCACCTTTTAAATTCAAAAAGTCCGGTGCTGTTTTATATAACGCATGTATCCTTCAGCACTTCGGTTAATCTCTTCATCGGAAGCCTGGAATGAGGCACCATAGACTGCATATTGTGGCACCGCCTGAGCCCCTACATGATTCATGCTTGCTATGAAAGGTGCAACAAGTTCCTCAACGCTGTAACCGATAGAACCATCTTTCGCATAATTCTCCTGTTTATCCCCTATGGAGATCGCCAGTCCCATTCGCTTTCCCTTCAATCGATTCCCTTTCGATCCGTACGCCCATCCATGGGTGAACACATCATCAAACCATTTTTTCAACAGCGGTGGGTAACTGTACCAATATAACGGGAACTGCAACACAATAAGATCATGCGTCTCCAGCAACTCTTGTTCTCGGGCTACATCAATCTTCCAATCGGGGTAGGTCGTATATAATTCGTGAAGAGCAATATCATCTGTATACTGCAGCAACTCCTCCTTCCAGCGACGATTGACTCTCGAACTTTTCATATCGGGATGTGCCAGAATAACAAGTGTTTTCATCATAAGTTCCTCTCTTCCCTTCCAGGGTGTTGGTTTCTATACTTGAATATGGACCATTATCGGCCACATCCAGTCAAAAGAAAATACACACAATGAAGTAAGGTACTTACCTCAAAGTGTGTATGGACTTCCGTGTCAGAACCGTGAGAAAATAAATAGTTACACCCTATAAAACACGTAAAACTTAAACTGAGGTGAACCAGGATGAAGCAATACAATCTGGGCATTGAAGCAACGCTCGAAATTATAGGCGGCAAGTGGAAAGCCTTGATCATCTGTTTGTTGATGTCCGGGGTAAAGAGAACGGGCGAATTAGAGCGAAGCATCCCCGGCATTTCGCAAAAAGTGTTAATTCAACAATTGCGCGAGCTGGAACGGGACGGCCTTGTCACCAGACATGTCTACCAGCAGATGCCTCCCAAAGTGGAATATGGACTTACAGAGTATGGCGTTACCGCCAATACCATCGTGGATGTCATGTGTACTTGGGGAAGGGACAATATTGCTCTCAGACAGCAGCGGGGCGAAGACGTTGTATTATTGGAAAACAACCAGCCCGAGTCTTGATTTCACAGTTGCACATTCCCCATACATTATGTAGGACATATGTCTCCTTTTCCACGAAAACGATTAAAAAACCTTTATATTCCAGACCAAATGATCGATATACACATTGGGGCACCTGAATATCCCGTGTTGAACATTGGATTCACATCTCACAAATGCAACACGGGAGAACAGAATGATACATACGGTAGCGAGTAAGGGAAAAAGATAAGCTCTATCTGGTGAGATGGAAAGGGCTAACAAAGGAGAAGGAGAGTCATATGAAGGTAAGAACGAGTCAAAAAGGAAACACACGCCACAGCTACATCAACTTGATGTTATCTGTTCTGTTATTGATTAGCAGCATCCCGCTGTGGCCAATCTCAAAAGTGCACGCCGCAGATGAGGAACATCATCTGTTATCCCTGAACCGGCCGGTGTACAGTTCCTCATCTCTGGGCGGCAATACGGCAGACCATGTGGTTGACGGCAACAAAAACACCCGCTGGGAAAGCATATGGCAGCAAGATCCGCAGTGGATCTATGTTGACTTAGGCGCGGTGGCCTCCATCTCGGGCATCTCCATCGAGTGGGAAAATGCGTATGCTTCCAGCTTTGATCTGGAAGTATCCGACGACGAAGTCCATTGGCAGTCTGTTTACTCCACAACAAAGGGGCAAGGCGGCCTGAACGAAATTGAGGTCACAGCAGAGGCACGATATGTGCGCTTGTTCAGCCATCAAAGAGCACAGCAAGCCTATGGCATCTCTGTATACGAATTCAATGTATACGGGACGGGCGGAGCAAATCCACCTCCCAAACCAGCAGCCATGAACCTTGCACTTGGACAACCGGTTACAGCGTCTTCGGAAGAAATTGATGAGCCTAGCCGTTCAGCCGAGGATAAAGCCAAAATGGAAAAAAAGAATTACGAAGCTCGGAATGTAACGGATGGCAATCCGGATACACGCTGGTCTTCCATCTACAAGGATCAGGAATGGATTGTTGTAGACCTTGGACTGATCCGGGAAATCGGGAACGTATCCCTGCAATGGGAAAACGCTTTCGGACGTGCATATGATATTCAAGTATCCAATGACGCACAGCAATGGACTACATTGTACCGGGAATTGCACAGCAACGGTGGACGGGATGAAATTCCGGTATACGCCGAAGCACGGTATGTGAAATTGGCCGGACTTGGCAGAGGAACAACCAACGGATACTCCCTGTACGCATTTGATGTCTACGAGTATATCGAAGGTGATGCCAAACCTGTGCATATCATTCCGAATATCCCTGAACCGTCATCCGTACAGATGGGTTCCGGCAGTTACGCTGTAAATGACATCACGATGCTGCAGCCGAAAAATCCGAAAAATCGTACGGCTGATATTACGGCGCCTCTCCCTTCCAATGACTGGTGGCAGTCTATTCTTGTATCTGATCTGGGGGATGGCAACAGTCTGGTCACACTCCCACTCAAAAGCAGATATACCAAACAAGGACTTCAACTTCTGAACCCCGGAGCTGGTTACGTTTCGGCTGATGGCGGTTCTATGGACGCTGACGGGGAACCGGATCTGATCATGACCACCAGCAATATGAATCCGGCGGAGGTCAATACCAAGGTGGCGGGATATGGAGATTATTCCGCAACGATCATCATGAGTGATGACGAAACGGCCAAAATGAACACCACGTTTGTGAAGGGTTCCCCTTTCCTGTACAACACCTTCGATAACCCAGATACCATTATTGTTCGTTCGCCCAACATCACACGTCTCTTCGATGATCAGAACCGTGAAATTGTTCTGAAGGATGGAGAATCACTGACGGCCGATCATATCGGCGTTGAAATAACCAATCAGGACAGAGCGCCCAAGCCTCAGACCTTTAAAAGAAATTACGGGATCTTTGCACCTGAAGGAACCGTATTTATGAAACTTGGTAATACGATCAAGATCAAGCTGGGCCAGAGCGAAAACTATCTTTCACTGGCTACCCTGCCGTCCGCGGCAGAGCTGCCTTATTATTACCAGCACGCCTACGCCTTTGTTACCGATACCCAAGTGGACTACAATTATAACGAGAGCACTTCACTGGTAACGACTACCTTCAACTCGGTAACCCAGACGAAACGGGCAGGCTTTTCCTCCGAGACACTCATGGCCTTGTTCCCGCACCAATGGAAACTGGCGACTACTCCGTTAACGGAGCTTGCTTACCCTTCCATTCGCGGCATGATGAAAGTAAGTGAAGGCAATACGTTTACGACACAGGATCGATTCTATGGCATTATTCCGCAGTTTGTAGAGCCGGATGATCCGACCTACTCGCGTGCACAATTAATCAGCTATCTGGATCAGCTTGACGCAGATACGGCAGGCAATCTGATGAGCGAGGATCCTTACTGGCAAGGGAAAAAGCTTCATCCGCTTGCGCTGGGTGTACTCATCAGCGACCAGATCGGAGATACGGTAAGGCGAGACCACTATCTGTCCCTGCTTCGAAACATTTTGACAGATTGGTATACTTATTCGCCGGATGAACCTTTGCACTCGTATTATTTTTATTATTCGGATGAGTGGGGAACCATTTTCCCTTACGGTAGTGGATTTGGTGTTAATACCGGATTGACAGATCATCATTTTACCTACGGCTATTACGTTTTTGCATCGGCTGTACTGGCCACATATGACCAAGCATTTTTGCAAGATTACGGCGACATGGTTGACCTTCTGATTCGGGACTATGCCAATCCTTCACGGACAGATGATCAGTTTCCAAGGCTTCGCAATTTTGATGCGTACGCAGGTCACTCCTGGGCGGGTGGTTACGCCGATAATCGCAGCGGGAATAACCAGGAGGCGGCAGGTGAAGCCCTCTTTAGTTGGGTCGGACAATATATGTGGGGTGAGGTGACAGGCAACAAAGCCTACCGCGACACCGGAATCTGGGGTTTCGTAACTGAAGAAAAGGCTGCCGAGCAATACTGGTTTAATTATGACGGGGATAACTGGCTGGAGGATTACCAACATGCTACGGTAGGTCATGTGTACGGCAGTGCCTACCTGTATGGAACGTACTTCTCGAATGAAGCCGAGCACATTTACGGTATTCACTGGCTGCCGCCAGCGGAATGGATGACCTATTATGGACGTGATCCGCAGAATACCAAGGCTCTCTACAATGGTCTCATCAAGGATCTGGGCGGTCAGCAGGAGCGCACATGGCAACATATTATCTGGCCGTTCCAGTCCATTGGAGACCCGCAAGGTGCTCTAGCCAAATGGAATACGAGCGAGATGCAGCAAAATGAAGTCTTTAACGCGTACTGGTTCATGCACAGCATGGCTTCTACAGGAACACGCACGATGGAAATCTGGGCAGATGATCCGGCAGCAACCGTGTACGAAAAAGACGGCGTCTATACAGCGCAAATCTGGAATCCGTCCGACACTGTCAAAACAGTGCATTTCTACAATGCCAATGGCGCTTTGGGTTCGGCTACCGTTTATGCCAAAGCGCAAGTAAAGGTTAACCCGCTGGAACATTCCGTTGTTAAACAGCCGGATGCCTCTCAGGGTGTAGTCTATCTCGATCGGAGCCAATGGACCATTACGGCATCCTCCAGTTCAGAGCCGGTAGAGCGCATGGTCGACGGTGATCTGACTACACGCTGGTCATCCGGACAGATCCAGCAGCCCGGCGATTGGCTGCATATTGATCTGGGAAGCGAACAGTCTATGGATACGGTATTCATGAACTCCGGCAACAACGGCGGTGATTATGCTCACGGGTACGAAATCTACGTATCCAAAGATAACGAGAACTGGGCCCAGCCTATCGCAGAGGGCGCTGGAACATCTCCAAGTCTGTCCGTGGAATTGGGCATGCAAACCGCCCGTTATGTCAAGATCGTATTGACTTCCTCTGCGGACAGCTGGTGGTCTATCTCTGAACTCAAGCTTGCCCGATTTGGTAAACTTGAAGCAACACCGGACCTCCCACAGCCTGTATCGCTTCCAGATCGCTCTTCATGGATCGTAACCGCCTCCTCTACTCAAGGAGCAGATGTGACGGCCAATATGCTGGACGGAAGTTCAAATACCCTATGGACCAATGGGAGGAAACAAATCGAAGGACAATGGATTACCATTGATCTTGGCCAAAAGAGTTCTTTCGATGCCATAGAATTGGACCCGGGTCATGCGAAAGACGACTATCCGAGACAGTATCGGATCTATGTCTCGGATGACGGCGAACACTGGGGCACGTCCATTGCAGGCGGCGAAGGCACGCCTGGACGCATGTCCATCACCTTCCCTGAACAGCAGGCACGTTATGTGAAGGTGGTACAGATCGGGAATTCCGATCAATGGTGGTCTATCTCCGAGTTGTTTATTCATCATAATGGAACGGGCAAACAAAAGCGGTTGCTGCCAGACGGCTGGTCCGTGACCACTTCTTCCGGAGACGATGCAGCGGCTATACTCGACGGCTCGGACCAAACACGCTGGACCTCCGGTCAGACTCAAACAGGCGGCGAATGGATTCAGATTGATCTGGGGGCCTCGCAGCCAGTGAATCGGATTGTGCTGGACAGCGCGCACAGCCGGGAAGACTTTGCTCGCGGTTATGAAGTATTTACTTCCCTGGATGGAGAGCAATGGGGGGAAGCCCTGGCTTCGGGTGAAGGATCATATCCGCTGCTTTCTATCCCCTTTGCATCACATAAAGCACGTTATATTAAGGTCGTACAGACGGGTACTGATTCTCATTGGTGGTCCGTAGCTGAATTAGAGGTCTATACTGCTGATCAGACACCCTGGATATCCGGGGAACTGGATCATCTGCTACCTGCTGAACTGGATCGAACATCATGGACAGCGACTGCCTCCACCTCTGGAGATGTTGTGGCGATGCTCGACGACGATCTGAATTCACGCTGGACCTCTTCATCTGGTCAACATGCCGATCAATGGGTCCAGATTGATCTGGGAAGCAAGCAGAGCTTCAGCCGCTTGACCATGGATTCGGGGAGCAGCAGTAACGATTATGCTCGCAGTTTCCAGTTATTCACTTCTGATGATGGCGAGCACTGGAATGGAGTTACGGAAGTCCTGGGAACAGAACCCGTCATTTCACATACGTTCTCCAAACAAACCGCGCGATACATCAAAATGGTTTTGACCGCGGACACTCCCGAGTGGTGGTGGTCCATTGCCGAGTTAAAACTTTACCATTAATGTCATCACGATCTGTTCAACCACCTCTCTCCCGTTCTTGCGGGACAGGGGTGGTTTTTCCTATGCCAAGGATGAAGCATACCTCATTCAAACTTCATGTTCCATACATCACCTCTATAGTAAGATATAGATTAATGTATATTCACTAAATGCTATTCAACAAGGAGTGTTCCGTATGAAAAATATAATTGTTTTTGGTGCAAGCAAGGGATTGGGTGACGCATTCGTTAGAGGTGTGCCACAGTCCGGTGATAAAGTCTGGGTGGTTTCCCGCAGCAAGCCGGAAAGTCTGAACGTAGAGGATGGCGTCCAGCGAATATGGATTCAGGCCGATCTTTCCGAACTTCAGGCCGCGGAGCATATTGCCAACCAGCTTCAAGGCGAGACGTTGGATGTGCTTATTTATAACGTGGGGATCTGGGAGAAGGAAGGATTTGAAGAGCACTATACGTTTGATCGGGATGAACCCGCAGATATCAGTCAACTTATTCATGTGAATGTGACCTCAACGATTGTATGTATACAGGCTTTACTGCCTCATCTTCGCCAGTCAGAGGCAGGCAAGATCATCCTGATCGGTTCAACAGCCGGTTTGAGCAATGCAGGCAACAGCCAGGTTTCATTTGTCGCCTCCAAATTTGCCATACGGGGTGTTACGGAAGCTCTAAGAGAGCATACGAGAGAGGACCGCATCGCGGTGACATGTATCAATCCGGGAGAACTGGCGGCAGAGATTCCTTATGAAGACGGAATGGAACGTGCACTCGCCGAGTATGACGGGACCCGTATTCCCCTACAGGATATGGTCGCCGTCGTTCGATGTATTATCAGCTTGTCCAAGGCGGCCTGTGTGAAAGAGATCAACATACCCGCATTAACGGATATGAACACTTAGATAGCACGGATACGAATACTTAAATAGTAATGACATCTGCCCGCACAACCGGTTCGTTCAGTGCGGGTTCGCTATGTATACATACGCTGGACTGAAGACCGTCTACATTAATACATGCGACAAGTGTGCAATGCCTATGGAATTCATGCGTTCATGCTCAGGAATATTTTCATATAACAAATTCGACTTTCCTGCCTTGGCCAGGTGATCACGCATAGCGGCAATCCGTCCTTTGTTCACACCAATATAACGAAAATCGATTTGGCGCAAGTGCTCCAGCTCGGTCAGTCCAGCAAAAGAATTCGCCTTGAGCGCCGTATTTATCTCCTTTAGTTCAATAGATTCCAAAGTGCCGGCTGTCCATAGATGCTCGGTATCCCGCAACGATTTCATATAGTCCAGTTCGAGCTGTCTGAGGCAGGGCATCTGGGAAAAGTCGCATAATTGCTCCAGCTTGGGCAAGGACAGATGCAGATACTCCAGCCCATGCATCTGTTCGAGTCCCTGAACACTCGTCAGCTTGCGAACAGAGCTTAGCTTCAACATCGAGATAGTTGACTCTGTCAATACATCCAGTCCACCTTTTAACTCGCCATGATCCAGGGACAGATATTGAAGCATGGGCAGTTCAGCCAACACATCGAGTGATTCAATAGAGCAGTTCAGAATGATGGTGTTGAGACTTAGGCATGTTGCAATGGAAGCAAAATCTTTGAATTTGCCGCGGAGTTCAAGAAAGGTTAGTTGGTTGTAGTGTTCAATAAAATTGAGCCGGGTTGCCTTTGCAGGTGAATTCAACCTTAGAAACTGCAGTTGCTCCATCGCACCCAGAATCGTCAAATCCTGTGCCTGCGAAAGATCAAGCTGCAAGGCAGACACATGCTTTAATTGGGCAAGTCGCCCCAAAAATCCTGATGAATATCCCCCTTTAGGGTCCACATGCGATATGTGTAGAATTAGATCCGGCCGGGCAAAGAACACTTTGGCATCTAGCTCGGCAAGGTCCTCGTATGTATCCGCGTCGACGCGAAAATGAACCGTTGCTCTGCGGCGCAACAGATGCACCGCCTGGTGCATCTTTTCGGCATTCCATGGAGCCCCTTGTATCGAAGCGTGCCATACTTCACTCACAGATAATCCCCCTTTTTACACCCCTATAGTTCCAATTCATTCCATTATAAACAACATTACCTGGATGAACTACTACTGAACCCCGTTTTTCATTCCTATTCTCTTTTCAACCCTTCCTTTCATTTTCCTCATCTTCTAGTCCCTTTCCTTCCTGTTGCTTTCAATATTAATCGACAGAAATCTACATAAAACTATAGGACATGCCGACATATAACTTAGGCGTTTTGAGCTTTTTATTACTCATCTGGGGAGATGGAATATGTCGAACATGTTGAATAAGTGGGGTAAAAAGGGAGCACGGACATCCAGTATGGCAAATACGTTGTCCATTGTGCTGCTCGTCATCATCGTAGTCGTCTTTTCCGTGCTGGGAACTTTTATGTTCACAAGCACACGAAACATTCTGGTAAAGCAGCAGGAATCCATGCTCCAGACCAAGACACAGGCTATTGTTAGTGAATTTGATGCACTATTCAAAGAAAAGGGCGCGCTGGTCAAACAAATGTCCACCAACACATTATTTAAGCAATACATAGAAACAACCGCATCTGCAGCAGATGCGGCAAGTTCAACCTACGCTGCTGAAACACAGGCGACACTGGCTGAAATTGTTAAGGCAGAGCCTTCATTTGCCGATGCTTGGGTCGCGGGTCTGGATGGAAAAGGTTTTTGGATTCAAAATGATGGTGTCGTCTCTGCACCGGACTTTGATATCCAGTCACGTCCATACTACAAGCCTGTTACCGGTGCAGACGGGCTTTATTTCTCCGATCCGTACATTGACGTTGCAGCAGGCGACGTACTTATGGGGATCTTTTACCCCATCAAAGACGACAACAATAACATGATCGGCTTCGCTGCAGCGGATATTGCGTTTAAGGATATTCCAGCCATCATGGAGAGTTATTCGCTTGGTAGCACGGGCTATTCCATGCTGCTGTCCAAGAGCGGGGAAATTCTGTACCATCCTGATCAAGAGAAGGTGCTGAAGGAGAACATCCTGGACAGTACGGGGGACATGGGGGAGATCGGCAAGAAAATGCTTGCCGGCGAACACGGCATACAGCTTATGAATGACAATGGGGAGCGTCGCTATATCGGCTACGCTACCAGCAAGGATACGGGATGGTCCGTTGGTCTGACGATAACAGAGAAAGAAGTACTGGGTGAATTAAAAACGTTCACGTGGATTACGCTTGGCGGTTTTGCTGCAGCCACTCTTCTGCTTGTGATTATCTGTTATATTACCCTTCGCCGTCTGTTACGCTCCATACCACAACTGCTGGCCAAGATCAAACAGATTGAACAAGGTGACCTCACCGTCATACTGGATATCAAATCCAATAATGAAATTGGACAGATCGCCACAGGTTTGAATTCCATGGTACAAAAAATTCAAGGTATGCTGCAAATGGTCGGCAGCTCAGCGCAAATTCTGAACCAGTCGTCGAATGATCTGCAAGCCATCTCCTCACGAACGGCTGTGACCATGAATGACACATCGACAGCGATTAACGAGATTGCCAATGCCACGAATTATCAGTCCATTGAAACGGAAAATATCTTATGCAAAACAGGCTCGTTATCCAGCCAAATCGATGAAATTGCCACCGATACACAGGCTATGGGGACGGTCGTACAGACATCTGCCGATCAAAGCAGCCAAGGACTTGCGGTCGTGGAGCAATTATCGAAATGGTCGGAGGAAAATCATCAGTCCACCCAAGCGGTATCCTCTATTATTCAGGAGATTGATCTGAGCCGGAATGAAATATCCAGTTTTGTAGATACGGTTAAACAGATTGCCTCTCAGACGAACCTACTCGCCTTGAATGCCTCCATTGAAGCCGCACGTGCTGGCGAACATGGAAGAGGATTTGCCGTTGTTGCCGAAGAGGTTCGCAAACTTGCAGAACAGACCGCTCAGGCAACAGAGGAAATTAACAAAAAAGTGAATATGATTGAAGAGAAAACAACCCTGTCGGTTGAACATACCATGCGCGGTATGAAGATTGCGGAGGAAAATGCCAAATCCGTCGAGGATACCAAGCATGTATTCTTCAGCATTAACCAAGACCTGAAAGATCTACAGCAGCGTATGATGCAGATTACCAACAACACCTCTAATGTACACAAACACAAAGATGAGATATTCCAGGCACTGGAGATTATTTCTTCCACCACAGAAGAGAACTCGGCATCGACGGAAGAAGTAAGCGCCAGCACGCAGGAGCAGCTGGATAGTATTGAACAGGTAGCTGATCTGTCGAAACAGTTGAACCAGCTATCTGGCAAACTGCAAGAGGAATTGAGCCAGTTTAAAGTGAAGTCATGATCCACAGGCGTTCCCCTGCTCTTCTCTTTTCGTCGCTGTCCATTTATTATTAATGAATATGTGTACGAAGAGGATTGGAGGCTGAATCATCATCATGAACTTTGCCAGACGAATGGATCATTTCAACGAAGGAATTTTCACACGGCTACTGGAGATCAAACGCCGCAGACTGGAGAACGGACAGCCGGTTATTGATCTCAGTGTGGGCACGCCAAATATCCCACCTGCGCAGCATATTATAACTGCACTATGCGAGGCCGCAGCTGATCCGGCTAATTATATATATGCAGTGAATGATCAGAGTGAGTTGCTGCAAGCTGCTAGCGATTGGTACAAGCAGCGCTATCAGGTAGAGCTGGACCCGGCATCACAGATCTGTTCCTTGCTCGGTTCACAGGAAGGGCTGGCACATATATCCCTCTCCATTGTAGATGAAGGTGATCTGGTGCTGGTTCCTGACCCCTGCTATCCCGTCTTCGCGGATGGACCGCTACTGGCAGGTGCTGAACTGTATTATATGTCGCAAAAAGAAGAAAACGGGTATGTTATTCAACTTCAGGATATACCGGAAGATATCGCCCATCGAGCGAAATTCATGCTGGTCTCCTATCCTAACAACCCAACAACCGCAATGGCACCGGATCAGTTCTATCTGGACCTGATTGCCTTCGCCAAAAAGTATGATATTATCGTGCTTCACGATAATGCTTACAGTGAACTCGTATTTGATGGAAAGTCTTGCGGAAGCTTCCTCGCGTTCCCTGGCGCTATGGACGTTGGTGTGGAATTCAATTCCTTATCCAAGACCTATGGCCTGGCCGGAGCTCGAATCGGCTTCTGTGTGGGCAATACAACCATGGTTTCCATGTTGAAAAAGCTAAAATCCAATATGGATTACGGGATGTTTCTGCCGATCCAAAAAGCAGCAATTGCTGCCATTACCGGCGATCAATCCGAGGTTGAACGGGTCAGAGCGATATACGAACAGCGCCGAGACATCCTCTGTGAAGGCTTCAGCCAACTCGGTTGGCCTATTGCCAAACCGGAAGCAACCATGTTTGTCTGGAGTCGCATTCCGGCTCACTACGACAGCTCAGAGCAATTTGCCATGGATCTGGTCACACATGCGGGTGTCATTGCAACCCCAGGCAGTGCCTTTGGTCCTTCAGGCGAAGGTTACGTTCGATTCGCGCTTGTTCAGGAGGTTGAAGTACTGCAGCAAGCTGTGGAATCCGTCAATCACAGCGGGATTTTGAAATCTAGCTAACAGGAACATCGTTAACATGTGCTCAACCATCAATCCCCTCATGGTCTACAGAGAGTATGAGCTTCACGTTTGATAACGTGATCTCAACTTCTTGAAGACCTGAGGGGATTTTGTCATTTGGTGCGGGACCAGACATTCATTGGATGGATGCTACTTGTGTGTGCCTTCCAGGGACCGACAAACCATTATTGATGAAAATAAGTTGTCAGTTCAACGGGATTCTAAGCTGGCAGCTAAATGTTGCCAAGGGATAGCCAAAAGCCTGCTCGGGGAGCAGGCTTTTGGTTTCAATCATTTATACAGACTTTCGCCAATTAGAACGATACATGAGATACAGGAAGTACGGTGTTCCAATGATCGCAATGAGTATGCCTGATGGAATCTCTGTCGGTGCCATGACGGTTCTGCCGATAGTATCGGCGAGCACCAACATGACTGCACCCGCTAATGCGGATAGGAACATGGATCGTCTTAACTTATTTCCTGTCAGTAACCGAACCATATGGGGTGCAATCAAACCGATGAAACCGACGGTTCCTACACAAGCAACAGCCCCTGCTGCAAGTAAAACACCAACTGCCATGGCCAATAATCGTGTACGACGTACACCCAGACCAAGTCCGGATGCACTATTATCGTCAAATACCAGCAGTTCGAATCTGCGTGCCAGCCACCAAGCCACCGGTACCAGAATCACCAAAAATAATCCGATAACCTTTACCTGATCCCAGGTACGAGCGTAGGTACTGCCTGTCAGCCAGATATATCCACTGCTACCGTATACCGCACCTCGTACAATCAGGATTTGAATACCTGCTCCAGCAATGGCAGACATCGCAATCCCCAGCAACACCACTGCAGATGGGTTTAGCCCTTTCTTCCAGGCAAGTGAGAACACAACCACTGCGGCAATGGCTGCACCGATGATTGCTGCAATCGGCAGCAAGTAACTTGGAAGACCTGGCCATAAAATAATAACCATCATTGCTCCGAGACCTGCACCAGAGGAAACACCCACAATTGAAGCATCCGCCAGCGGGTTCCGAACCGCCATTTGAATCAGCACACCGCTAATGGCCAGTGCTGCACCCGCACCTGCGGCAACAAGGGTACGTGGAATCCGAAGCTGAACCAAGGCGGAGAACAGTCCATCCGACTGGAACAGACTCGGCAACAGATCAGCCAGTGGAATCCGCATCCCGCCAAACATTGTACTGAGTAAGATAAGTCCGACAGTAATGACTGAAAATAAGACGGCCACGGGGCCGAATGCAAAGCGACGCGAAGTTGCTCCCGTGCTCATGGAAGTGGACATGCCTGATCCATTCGCAGCCTTCATTCGTTTGAGCACAAGCCAGATGAGCCACGGTGCACCAATAATCGCCATAACGGCACCTGTTGGCAATTCCATACTGGAGTTATGCACCATCTTGGCAAGGACGTCTGCCCCAACCAGAAGCGCTGCTCCCCATATAAACACACCGGGTAACAGTAATCGGTTGGAACGTACCCCACTCAATCGTACCAGATGGGGTGCAACCAATCCCACGAAGCCAATCGGTCCAATCACACTGACAATAACTGCAGCCAGCAATACGGCGAGAATTAAACCACCCGTACGAGCCAATCCAACCTTTTGTCCCAAAGAAGAAGCCGTTGATTCATCCAGCTCCAGCATATCCCACTGTCTGGACATGATTAACGCTAGAAGGGTTATGCCAATCACCCAAGGCCACGCATAAGACACACCACTCCAGTCATTCTGGACAAGTGTTCCGGAGCCCCAAAGAAATAACCCTTGTGTCTCCATGGAGAAAAATATATGTAATGCACTTGTAAATGAACCAAGCACCATCGATACAATCATACCTGACAATGCCAGTCGAACCGGACTTGATGTTCGTCCGCCGCCCATGAAATAAGCTGCAAAAGCGGCCAGTAAACCACCAAAAGCTGCGAAAAGAAAAGGAGACTGACTTAACAAACCCGGAAAAGCGATAGCTCCTAGCACCACTACAAAGTACGCTCCTGCATTAATGCCCAGCGTATCCGAAGCAGCCAGTGGATTACGTGTAATCGTCTGAAGCAAAGCGCCTGCTACAGCCAGTGCACCGCCTGCAAGAATACCAATCACCGTACGCGGCATCCGCAAATCCCAGACCATATTATGCTCTAATGAATCCTGTCTGCCTGTGAGCGAGTCCCAAACGACATGCAAAGGAATGGATGCCTCTCCATAAATTAGACTTACAAAAAAAAGCACGATGAGAGCGGTTAAACCGCCCCCATATATGCTTATTGTGCGCCAATTCATCGTTGGCTTGGATCTTTGAACCGAACTCATTTAGTAATCGCCTCAACAACACCGTCAACCAATACTTTGGAGGAGATCGGTCCACCAAAAGTCCATGTGGTGCTATCCAGTTGATAAGTGCGTTTGTCCTTCACGAAGTTCAGTCCGTTCCAAACCGAGTTATCTTTCATGGCTGTGCCAAAAACGTCATCGTCTGGTTGAGTGATGTAAATGAAGTTACTGTCCTTAACAGCGGTCAACGACTCAATGCCTACTGTCGAGAAACCGTAGTTCTCCAGTTTTTCCGGCTTCCAATCATTCACCAGACCAATTTTGTCCAATGTACCGATAACAACCGAATTATCCGTAAACATACGCAGGCTGACTGCATTTTGATACGTGAATGCTTGTGTCAGTGCAAAGTTGAAATTCTCTTTACCCGCAGCAGCCAGTTTTTCTTTGGCTTCTACATAGTGCTGATCGAGATCACTAAGAACTTGCTTTGCTTTGTCTTCTTTACCGAGAGCTGTTGCAATGGTATTAAAGATTTCTGTCATTTTGTCATAATTATAGCCATCGCCATCATACGGATCGAATTCAATGGTTGGTGCAATAGCATTAAGCTGATCGTAGACCGCATTATTGTTATCTGCGTTAGCAATGATCAGATCCGGCTTCAATGCAGCGATAGCTTCCAGGTTCGGCTCACCGCGTGTACCGATATCCGTTACACTGTCATCCAGTGCTGCTTCGGATGTTACCCACACTTTATAGTTAGCGTTATCTGCATTACCTACTGGCTGAACCCCCAGGGCAACAACATCTTCCGTATATGTCCATTCAAGTGTAACGACACGTTCTGCTGGCTTGTCCAACTTAAGCTCTCCACGTTTATGCTTCACCGTAACAGGACCTGCTGTCTCTTCAGCGGGAGCACTGCCCGTATTAGTACCTTGACTTGTATCTGTTGTAGTCGTGGTTTTACCACAACCCGCCAATATCAGCACAAATGCCAGCATGATCAACAGTCCGTTTAACCCTTTTTTCATATCTTGATCTCCCCTGTTTATATGTATTTATATGATAACAATTATCATTATCACTATTGGATTATGCCGTAGGAATGAATTTTTGTCAATGAAAAGTACTTTATTCCAACTCTTTTATAAAATAAAAAAAAGGAAAGGGATTGCTCAACGGCCATCCTTCCCCTTCTATTGCTTGTCTATTGGCGTTAACTCAACTGCATCGTAGTGATACAAGTATTATCATTTTCGTATGTAGACAATTGCGCTTCTGCAACCTTTCCATCTTGAACAATACGAATCAGATAGGTTCTGTCTCTTGGCACCCAAAAGTCCATGAATCCGTTCGCACCAGACTTGATCACTTCGTCTTTCATAAACGTGTTGCCTTGGGAATCGTGAATGGTAACACTGAATTCCTTATTGCTCATTTCCCCCTGACAACCAGTTAAGCTATGAATGGCACAGGGATGGGTCTGATCCACATAGGGTGCAATGGAAAGGAAAAATTCATTTTCAGGCAAATTATATGTAGTCGTATGTTTATCTTGATCGGTGACAATTAACTGTTTGGCATTAATGGAGGCTGATTCCGGCGTCTCTTTTCCTGTGCTGATCTCTTCCACCAATTTTCTGATGTTAGGCGCATTGGCTGTACCTGCCTCTTCCTTGCCCGTATTACTTGCGATCAGGTATGTTCCGATCACAATGACAATTGCAACACTTGCAATGATCCACATTTGTTTTTTCATCTGGAGTCCATCTCCTCGTCCGTTTTCATTAAGTATAATGGAGAACATACCATCATGGACCTATACAGCGAGGAATTCACCAGATATTCACATATATGGTTGGTTGATTACCTCATAATCCGCTCTGCCATTTCTTCGGCTTGCAGCACCGCCGACAACGGGTCGGACAGAAAATATCTATTCCAATCAAGGTTAATAATCCGGCAGTGCTCTGTCTCGATCGATTTCTGCCATGGTTTGACTGAAGATGGATCATCAGCCCCATGTCTTGGACCATTATCCAACACCAACAGGTAGTCCTCCAGATACCCACCTACCGCACTCCGCGCAATATCCAGAGATTCCAGACCCGGCTCTAGCAACTCCTGACGAACCTTGCCTGCCGGCTTCAAGTTCAGTAATCCGTAGGCCGCCTTACCTCCACGTGTTCCCGTATCTCCCACAAGGGTAATATGTTCTCCCCAATTCGGATCGATGAGGGTAAATGTCTTCTCAGAAGAAACCTTGCTCGTGATCGTTTGCTGCAAAGTATGTACCCTCCGCATGTATTCCTTAATCCATGCTTCAGCTTCTGTATGTCGGTTCAGAATACGCCCCATCTGACGGATCCCCTCCGGGACAGGGCCGTATCCACCCCCTCCATAGACTACTGTAGGCGCAATCCGGGCATAGGAAGCATAGGCAGCAGGATTCCACGTGATAATGAGATCCGGTTCCAGTTCAAGCACCTTTTCAAGGGAGATAAAATTATGATTGCCGATATCCTGTACTTGGTCGCAGATATAAGGCTCCAGCATTTGGTTGCTTTCAATGAGTGAATGCGGCGCTCCGAGAGGTGTCACTCCCAATGCCAGTACTTCTCCCAAATTCCAGTCCACAACAACACGACTAGGCTTGTTCGGTATCGTAATCTCGCCCATGCTTGTGGCAAACATCCGAGTTCCGGCTCTTGGCATTACCGGCGCCGTGGACTTGCTCACTTGGACTCCGTTCAAAGCTATAATATCCTGTTCTGACATGGTCTGGTCAGCTTCAAGTATGGGTATCTTTCGCTCACTCCATTCCGGATAATGACTCTCCAGAGAGGCGTGTGGTTGGAATGTTTGCAGGGCTAGATCTGGAACATTGCTTTCTCGACGCTTCCTATAATACTCAGGAGAACCCCCATAGTGTTTCTTGAAGTAGCGACTTAGTGTATAGCCGTTCTCATAGCCTACTCTCTCGGCGATTTCCTGCAAGGTCCCTTTCGTGCTTACCAGTAGTTTCATTGCATGTTCCATCCGAATCTGTAACAGCACACGACCGGGACTTGTGTTCAATTGAAGCTGAAACAACTGGTTCAGATACCTTGGACTGCAATCCAGCATATCAGCTACCTGTTCCATCTTGAGTGGTTCCGCGTAGTGACGGTGCAGATATCGCACTGCTTGATCTACCCGGTCCAGCTTCGTACGTTTCTTCCTCTGCTCTTGCAATTGTTTCAGCATCTCGGCAAGCCATTGGTAGAATAATGCCTTGGTTTGAATCCGGCCTGCTGACTGTAGTTCATTCCACTGTCTGTATATCCATTGCATAATCTCAATTAAAGGCATTGGATACCTTGGTTCAAATCCATAACTTACTTGCAGAGAATCTGACCGTGAACTGGTTAGCGAACTTCCCGTATTGGCCCTCTCTGGCTTTGGTGACGAATAAGATAACATATATATTTCAATCTGCTTCTTAGCAAGACAATTCAGATGCGTTCCTTTGGAGGCGTGCAGAACATAAGCTCCTTTAATCTGATGCATCGCTTGCCCAAGCCAGATCTTCCCCTTGCCATTCGTAACCAATAAAAAAGCATTCGAGGGAAGCGTCCACGTATCAGGGTCTTCACTGATGTTAACAGTCATGATTTGAATATCCAGTAATCGGATGGTTATATGCTCCCATAATGCCCCATATTCTTCTATGTTCATCGTCATGGACCTTTCTATTATTTCTCGTTACCACATCCATAGCTTTGCCTCATCATATATGATAATCATTCTCAACTCAACCTGCGACCGAGTTCTGAAATGGGTATGCTTTCACTTCCGAATCGGTTATTGTGCAATCGCAAGTTTCCCTCTAGAGTTGTATTAAATGAAAATCATTATCAATTAGAAAGAGGGTTCTTCATGTTGTTTGCGAAAGCTTGGTATCGTATGCTCCTGCCTGTTTTGCTGATTATGGCCATATTCATGAGTGGTTGTGCCCAGAACGGGAAAGTGGAGCCAACTGCGACAGAAACAGAAAACACCGTACCACAGACAAGAACACTTTCCACGATGATGGGAGACATTACCGTCCCCCTCACCCCGGAGCGGGTTGTTGTCGATTGGAATATAGGACATGTTCTGGCTGTCGGCGTAACACCTGTTGGTGTGCCGAGCAGCCTGCTGGATTATGGCATGTTCCTGCGTGACAAACTTGTGGATAGCGCGGATTTGGGCAACCATAGTGAGGTTTCACTTGAGAAAATGGTAGAGTTGGAACCGGATCTGATTATCACATGGGATCAGGAGAAATTTCAGACCTATTCCAAAATCGCTCCGACTGTCGTATTCGTGCCCGATCAGTATGATTCCATGGAAGACGAAGTAACCGCTATGGGCGAGATTCTGAATCGCGAAGCAGAAGCCATCGCGTGGAACGAATCGTTTAAACAACGGATCACAGCGGCTCAGGCCAAAATCAAAGGCGTGATTCCGGACGATGCCACCTTCACGGTTGTCGATTTCAACTTCTTGAAAAATCCCGCCATTATCGGCAACAGTGCCAATCGTGGTGGAAGAGCAGCCTATGAATTGCTCGGACTGACTCCAGCACCCAAGGTGAAGTCAGATCTTCTGGACCAAGGTAAAGAAAACTTGGAAGCCAGCGCAGAGGTATTTGGAGAGTACGTGGGTGATTACCTGCTGATGATGGTTACAGAAGGCACGAAGGATCACTCCCTGTTGCCTAATGTCTGGGATAACCTGCCTGCGGTGCAGAACAATCATATCTTCAAACTGGATATCCATAAATATTTCACCGCTGATCCCTATACCTCCATTCTACAAGCTGAAGAGATCGCAGATCGACTCGCAAGTGGACAGACGGAGCTGAACTAGAGGAGTCTATAATCCATTGAAAACCAGCGAAGAATGCGAACACTGGAAAGCCTGCGAAACTTAACGTGTCTGTCTGGAGCAGTCAAGCGTACTGAATCCCGAATGTGTGAGAACACACCCTTCAAGTGAGAGTAAGCGATTGAGGCGTCGTAAAAGTAGATTTCCCCCTTCCCAATGAAAAGCTACGCTTCGGGCAAGACTCTAGGCGAGATTCAGGATCGTCCTCCAGGCCAGCCGCCGGTTGGATCAAAACATGAAGCGAGCATAATGAGTTTGGGGCATCAAGTTACTCAGCCGTGCGGCCATGTTTACGTGCTAACGAATCTGAGGCGTCTTATTCAACGATTTGAAGCCACTGCGGAAAACTAAAGAACTTGAGACACGCTATATCCGGGAAAAAAGCTGTTTTCAATCTGTTTATCAGGGAATTTTGGTAGATAACGTGTCTGAGGTTCCTTAGAATTTGAAAAGGGGACCTGAGGGCGAATTAAGATGTCCTGAGTTCCTTAGAAAATCATCTATCCATCCTTAGGTAATCTTCTATCCATTCGCCAAGATTGGCAGTCTGGGATTCAAGACTTTTTATCCAGCTCAAAAAAGGAGTAAACAAACAGCGCCCACCAGAATGATTCAGGTGGCGCTTTTGTTTGCCTTAAATATGTTGCTATTATCAATATGGATATGCAAAAGCCCGACGCAATTTTGAGGCAATTTCGAAATTGTGCCGGGCTCTTCAGATTGAGTTCCATCCGTACTAACCCAACTACGTAGTGGAGAGAGCTTTGTTTTTCTCATAGAATCTGGCATTGTGAGAAGATACACCTGCCATATCCGAGGCACCAGGTTCAAGATACATCTTGGCACTGTTGACCGCAAGCACCGCATCGTTAAAAGCACCTGCAATTAGCCTGACTTTACTTCCATAGGTGATGAAATCACCTGCTCCGAATATGCCTGGAATATTGGTACGCATACGCTGATCAACGGATACGCCGTAGTCTTCCCGCGCCAGTCCCCATTGCACGAGGTTGCCAAAGTCACGATCATACCCATGGCTTACGACGACTTCATCCACCTCAACAGGCATGATCTCACCGGTTTCGACATGGACCAACTCAACACGATCGATTTGATCACCTGTACCGTATAAGCGAGAGATGGTATAGGGTGTCATGACTTTGGATTGAGCTTTCATCTGGGCAACAGGTGACTCATGTCCGCTGAATTCATGGCGCCTGTGTACTACCGTAACTTCACTTGCGATCTTGCCCATTTCATTCGCCCAGTCGACTGCGGAATCGCCACCACCCGAGATCAGAACTCGCTTCCCGGCAAAACGGGACAGATCGGTTATCGTATAATGTAGATTCGTCAGTTCATACCGATTGGCACCCTCGATATCCAGCTTTTGCACCTGAGTCATGCCTCTGCCCGCACATAACAGGATGGTACGTGTGTAATGATGCTCTCCTGTCTTAGAAATGAGTTCAAATACACCATCCTCACGTCGTTCAAGCTCGGCTATTTCCTGTCCAAATACAATCGTTGGATCGAATGTCCTCGCTTGCCTTTCCAGTGAATCAATCAACTTCTCACAGCGAATCGGATCAACCCCACCCACATCCCAGATCAGCTTCTCCGGATAAGTTCGCATGAATCCGCCCAGTTCCTGCTTGGCCTCAATGATCTTGGTACGCATGGCTCTCATGCCACTGTAAAATGAGGCATACATGCCAGCAGGCCCACCACCAATGATCGTAATGTCATAGATATCCATGTGTGTCTCCTTCGTCATCATCTATGGCACCAACTTTTCAACAACGTAGTCCATCAGTTTTACAGAACCGATGGGACCTACACCGGATACGAATTGGCTTGTCTTCAATGGGAAGACATGATCATTCTTCACAGCCTCCAGATTCGACCATACCTGGCTTGCTTTCAGATCTTCCATGGATTTCTTCGTGTCATAACCCACGAGGGTTCTGTCTTCCAGGAAAATATAATCCGGATTCATCTCAGGCAAGAATTCCAGTGAGAACTGGCTAAACCAATCTGTAGAATCTTTGATAGCCTCTGGGCTATTCAGATCCAAGATATCATAGAAGAAAACACTGCTGCTTCCTCCTTTGGGTCCCATGAACCGGTATCGATTGTGCTCTACCCGGAGAACCAATACGGTCTTGTCTCCCAAGGCTGCCGCAATCTTCTCTTTCGCTTGTGCGGCTTTCTCGTCGAATTCAGCCAGTATTTTGGCAGATTCTTCAGTCTTATCGAATAGGACAGCCAACTTCGGCATGGCACGCTTCATTTCACTGTTGGCATCCAGCGCCACCGTTGGAGCAATTTTGGATAACTCGTCATATACACCCTGTTCCATGCCTTCGCCCGCTGTAAGGATCATATCCGGTGACAACGCCAGCAACTGCTCATAGTTATATTGGTATTGCTCCACTTCGATGACCTGAACACCATGTTCTTTAAAATAAGCAGGGCGGTATTCCGCTTCAACTTCGGGAGTTAACAAAACCATTTGGGGTGTAACCCCCATCTCAATCAGATACTCGGCATAGATTGAGTCAAACACAATTAAATTTTGAGGATGGGCAGGAATAGTTACTTCCCCAAACTGATCCTGCACCACTTTAGTTCCAATAGCATCCTCTGTTGGACTCGCTGCTCCTTCAGTTGTAGCTCCAGCTGTTCCAGCTGCAGCGTTCTCTTCAGTAGTTCCACCGGAACATGCGGCCAGCATCATACAGACCACCAACATCAAGATGGCCAATCCTTTGAATCTTCGTGACATGATATACTTCGCCCCTTATCTATAATGATAATGATAATTATTATCAAATGGTATCAAATAAGAAGTGCCGCTTCCATAGCATATCGTGCGTATTCAGTTGGATTATTGTGCTCTCTCATGATGAGATTCCGTAAGATGGCGAACGATCTGATTAAGTATCAATGCATGTCCCGTAATTCCGTGACCGTCCACCCACAGGTTGGTATCCACATAAAATACACGATTATTTTTTACAGCCTGCAGGTCATTCCATTGCGGACTCTCCCATAGTTTGCTCATATTCTCTTCAGCACTAAAGTGCTGCATCATCCGTTTCTCCACAAAAAGGTAGTCAGGATTGGCTTGCGTGAGCAGTTCAAGTGAACAAGGATTAAACCAGGCTGCACCTGAATCCAATGCTTGCGGCAGTGCTAATCCAAGCTGTTTATATAACAAATTCGATACACCGTGGGAATGCCCACCCAGATATCGATAACCAAATGCTTCAACCCTTAGAAGCATGACTGTCGATGCGGATTGAATGATGGGGTGCAACTGTCGCTTGGCTGCATTGACCTCGTGTTTCATCAGCAGAAGCAGTCTATGGACCTCTTCTTCTTTGAGAAACCAGCCTGCCAATTGATTGAGCATTGGTTCCACATCTTGATGAAGTCCGGTTAGAATCGGTGCAATTGTGCGCAGCTCCCTTTTGACCTCCTCTGTTAATATGTTTCCAATCAACATCTCCGGCTGGACTTGGCGAACAAGTTCGATCTCCACCTCATACTGTGTAACCTCCAGCATCTTTACTCCATGTGCTATAAATTGTTCCCGATGATGTACGGACAACAGGAGCGGAGTGACCACTACGGCATGGGGGATGACACCCAGATGAATCATGATTTCACCACAGATGGGAGACAGTGACACGATCTTTCGCTTCGTCATCGTCTGCCTATATTTTTTAGGAGATATGCCCGTTAATTGTTTGAAGCGCCGGCTGAAATAATGGGCATCTTCAAATCCAGACTTCTTGGCAATATCCTGAGAGGTTGCTCTAGTTAATAACAATTCTTCCTGCGCGCGATAGATCCGGTAATGTGCCAGATAATCCAGAGGTGGCTTACCATATCGCTCACTAAATTTGCGGGAATAATGCCACGGGCTCATACCTGAAATCTGGGCTAATTGCTTGCGTGTGATCACCTGATCATGATGCTGCTGCATGTAATGAACGGATCGACGCAGGCTCTCTTCTGTCGTATGCATCTCGTCCGGCTGAGCTTGGTACAGATGGTCCAACAACTCATGAATCAGATGTTGTCTGCGAACCCATACTGCATGTGGATTTTGAGACACATCCCCGCTTACCCGCTGGCTAAGTCTGCCTAAGCTCCCACCCGTCAGTTGTACCTTCTGGTATCCAGTGTCGTGAGGAACATGCCAATAATGCTTCACGATCTCTCGTTGGTTCTGAGGCATTGTGTACGTATGGAATTGAATATGCCACCCTGCCAGATCCTGAAGCCCTCCCTCCATCACTTCAATCACGACATTTTCTTCTACCGCAATAAGTTGTCCATAAGAAACTTCGACTGGATGCCCATTTATTTTCCAAATGGCTTTTCCATCCATAAGGAGGATAAAGGAGGGACTCGAAAAATAATGCACCCTGCCCGCAGTCATCCAGACTGGGGTTAAAGGTTCGGATGATAGCCACTGCGCCACCCATGCTACATTGTTCGTCATAAGATTAATCCTTTCCACGCGCTATCTAACGTTGTACGTTCTTTCATTCATTTGACTTTCTATCATTGTACCATTTTGCATTCCTAGCATAAGATAGGGACTATCAAAACCCAAAAAAGAAGCAAGCGCATCACACATGTGTGGTCGGCTTGCTTCTTCTCATGGTCTGTTTTTGTTCCTCAGCAGGAAACAGAATGATTGCGGAAAAGGGGGATTACTTCGCGGCGGTGGTGGTGTTCACTCGCAATTGTTCATTCAATTTCAGCACATTTTCAAATTTCGAAATGCGGTTGCCATTCTTGGATCCGTATATGCCTGGGTACACAGGTATCATAGACATGCTCACCTCCTTTCCTGATCATCCGTTGAAAGATTGCGAAATCGATTGCACAATTTCAATTACACCAATGTTTTTATTTTCAGATAAGCCAGAAGGGTATCCAGTTCCGCCGTATAGACATGCTCTGTTCTTCCATTTCGTACCTGACTATCCGTCCGTTTGGCGAACTTGCTGTAAAGCCTGTTAATATAATGGTTATCTGCAATGGCATGGAACTGTAGCGCTTGAATATATGGGTTCTCCTCACAGATCCATAACACCACATCCCGAAGTCCTGCAAAAAACACTCTGCTGCTGCGATATTTTTCAGCCAAGATGGCTGAATCAATGAATGCCGTGTGCCTGTCTTCCGTATATCGATACTGAATGAATGCACTCAACTGCCCCTGCTCATCGTCGAATAAAAGCAAATGTGCTTGCTGTACCGTACTTATCAGATGGAGCAAAGCATCATGCAGCATATATTGCTCATCGAACTCATCACTGTTTGTCAGATAAAACCGGGCAAAAAGGGCATAATCCTCGTCTTTTAATGTATCGTGGGCCTTGAGTTGCAGCATCAAGACGACTCCACCTTTCCATGTTTCTCCTTCATCCTTGAGTCTCGCTCAAAAGAAGCGAGGTATGAACGAAGCTCTGCAAGCTGCACAACGTAAGCATTTAGCTCACCTTCTTCACCGATCATGCTTGTAACTTGCTTCGCAATTTTGGAGAATAACCTGTGGTTGGCTTCTTCACTGAGAGCCCAGAACCTAATTTCCTGCACAGGTTCCTCATCCGCATATTCATCCAATTGTTCCACCAAGAACTGAAGACCCTCGATAAAAATCCTGCTTCGGCGTTGCTCATGTACAATGAAAGCCACCTGAAGCTGAATCACATGTCGATCCTCATAATCATGCTCTCCCGTGCCATGAATATATCCAAACGCACCTGCCACCTCATCCTCATCATCAAAGCATAACATCGCCCCCCCAGCCATAAGCAGTGGGCTAGAAATATAGCTGAGTGTCGTCGGAAAGGAATAGGGCAGCTTCAATTCAAGATAATGAGCCAGTAGAAAGTCCATATATCTATGCTGGTACATATAGGTTGAACATTTAGCAAAGTAGTGACTCATACGTATGTTCCCTTTCTATTACCGGGTCTTTATCCCTACAAGTTATGTGGTCTATTGTACTCACGTTAGTTTAAGTTTTGTTTAAGTCCGGGAAATTTCGTCAAAAATCTTCTTTCTGCAAACCCGGGAACCATCTATAATAAAAAAATATACGATCTTACCCTGGCCGGAGGTCACCCTAGATGAAGCTTATCCCATCGGCTCGCAGTCTCATCCGCAAACGAACTTTTCTTCTGAGAAGCCTGTTCCTGCTTGTGATTGCTACCGGAATTCTGATGATATATATATCAAAAACAGCCCCATTAACAGCAGTTAAAGACCACGCGCTAATCTCCGCAGAACACGGAGTCCTGGATATGTCTGATCGTTCTGACTCCATCTTGCCCAATGTGACTTTGGATGGCGAATGGGAGTTTTACTGGCGTCAACTGTTGGAACCGATTGATTTTCAAGCTGCTGCCCCACCTGTCCCTGCCTTTGAACAAGTACCCGAGCCCTGGATATCGTACCAACAGGACAATGATTCATTTCTACCCAATGAAGGCTATGCAACCTACAGACTGCGAATTCTCCTTCCGGATGAGCGATCAAGCAGTTCAACACTTGCCCTTTATTCCAAGAGCATCGCCTCGGCTTACCGAATCTGGATTAATGGTCAACTGCAAGGTGGCAATGGTACTGTTGGCAAGGATCATTTCTCCGAGAGTCCAAAAAGTTATCCCAAAGTCATCTATTTCGAATCGCATCCTGGATGGAACGAAATTGTCATTCAAGTGTCCAACTTCTCGCAGCGAAATTCAGGCATCTGGCAGAGCATGGAGCTTGGAACAGCAGAGAATATCTCCTGGCTACGGATTCTTCATATCGCCGCACAGTCAGGTATTGTCGGGATTTTTGGTGTGATGGCATTATATTACGGACTGGTCTACCTAAACCGCAGAAAAGAATTTTCCGCTCTGCTGTACAGTCTGCTCTGTCTGTCTGTGGGTGTACGTACGGTGGTACTTGGTGAATCGACAGCGTTATATCTTCTGCCTGATCTCCCATGGGAGTGGGCGGTCAAAGCCGAATACATATCCGTCGCCCTGACGGCATTATTGCTCATTTTGTTTATTAACAGGGAATATCCCAAGGAATCTGTATCCTGGGTGTCTAAAGTCGGCGGACTTGTTCTGCCGGTTTTTATCCTGTTATTCCTGCTCACACCGGCTCGTGTATATACCTATGTTCTGACACCTTTTACATGGGGAGTTCTGTTTCCTTCACTGATCTATACACTCTATATGTATGTCCGATCTGCCTTCAGACGGAGAAAGGGTGCTGGCACCAGTATGATCGGTTTTGTGTTTTTCATGGCCTTTGCCCTGAATGATATGCTCTTCTACACGGTCCATTTACCCACGGAGGACATGCTCTCCATCGGGTTGCTTATTTTTCTGTTAACCCAGGCGTATAATCTGTCTTCCCGCTTCTCGCGAGCATTACGGCAAAAGGAACAACTGTCCCTACAGCTTCAACGAACGAACCAAAGGCTGGAACGAACCGTGGAGGAGCGAACCCGTTCATTGCGGCAAAGCAATGCAGAGCTTCAGGAAGCTAACCAGAAGATGGCTGAATTCGAGTTGTTCCGTGTTCGGCTCCTGTCTAACATCTCTCATGAGCTGAGCACACCGATCACATCCATTAAGGGTTTCGCCAAAGCGTTGCGAGATGGCATTATTACGACTGAAGCACCCAAGTATGTGAACCGGATTTACACACGTTCCCTGCTACTCGAACGAATGATCCATGATCTGATTGAGCTTACGAAGCTGGAGACCAACCAGGTGCAGTTTCAGATGCAGGACCTTCATTTGCTCTCATTCGTGCAGGACTTGTTCCAAAAATATGAAGCAGACGTAGAGACGCAAGGTATCCATTACCGTCTGAATCTGCCTGTGGAATCAAACTTCGGGGACATGGACTCCGGTGGTTGGATCGTGAAACTGGATCCCATTCGAATCGAACAGGTGCTGTCCAATCTGATCTCGAATGCACTGCGATTCACGCCTCAGTCCGGCACGATCTGTGTGCGTCTTCATCTTGAGGAAACACCCCTAACAGAAACAGGATGGACCGCCTGCATCTGTGTTGAGGATACGGGCACGGGCATTCCGCCGGAGTGGCAGGAACGAATCTTTGAACGTTTTGAACAAGCCAGTCAGCAGATTGGAGTTGAACACAGGGGTTCAGGGCTGGGGCTCGCCATCTGCAAAGAAATTATGTATTATCACAATGGAGAGATTGGGGTAACCAGTGAGCCAGGTTCAGGCAGTCAGTTCTGTTTTCGGTTACCCGCCTGGAGAGGAAGGTTGCCGGAAGATGACATACACTGAAGAGCGCCGACGCATTCTAATTGTGGAGGATGATATTGATATCGCAGATCTGGTCACGATCTATCTGCATAATCAGAACTACATAACTCATGTAGCGCATACGCTTGAAGAAGCTACGAAGCTGCTGGAACAGCGACGCCCTGATCTCATTTTGTGTGATATCATGCTGCCTGACGGAACAGGCACCGACTGGATACGAGGGCTTCGGAAGAGTGCTGATCTGCCTGTCATTTTTCTCAGCAGCCGGCAGGAAACCGAGGATATCGTTCAAGGGCTGGAACTGGGGGATGATTATATAACCAAACCGTTCGATCCGGATATTATGGTCGCCAGGGTCAAAAAAAGACTACGACCTGCACCCTCCACATCTGAAAACATGGTTGCCTCTGGTGAGAACGTATGGCGTGACGGCTGGCTCGATCTGCATTTTGGCCGCTTTGAAGTCCGGGTCAACGGCAAAGAGATTAGCTTACCTGCTAAAGAACTGCAACTTCTGTTCCTCATGGCAAGTCGTCCAGGGCACGTTTTTAGTACAGACTACCTTTTTGAACGCATATGGGGGCTGGATAACTGGAGTGATGTTCGCACGGTCATGGTGCACCTTCATCACCTGAGACGCAAAATTGAGGATACCTCCAGTACCCATCGCTACATTATCACCGTTCGCGGGATCGGCTACAAATTCCACGCACGGTGAGATGGAGCGTAGCAGCCCTATATATTTCACTTAATAGACCTGCTACATCCGTTAAACCAGAACAGAGGGCTACCCTATATAGTCATGTTATGACTTTGTAGGATAGCCCTCTTCACCTTTCCAAGTTTCACATGGCAAATAATCCATTACCAGGCCCACTAAGACCCCTCGCCCCAAATTCCAATGAACTCACCTTATGACAGTGCCAACATCGCGTTCATATCTTCTTCTGCCGTTGTAATTAACTTCAGACCAAACATATCCACGAGTACATCCAAGACCCCTTCGGATATGAATTCAGGCGGTTTCGGTCCAATTCGAATATCCTGAATGCCTAGGCTGAACAGGCCGAGCAGGATCGCAACTGCTTTTTGCTCAAACCAGGACAGCACGATGCTGACCGGTAATTCGTTGACGGTACAGCCAAAAGCATCCGCCAAAGCCAATGCAATTTTCACCGTAGAACCGGAATTATTGCATTGACCCAGATCGATATAACGCGGGATACCCGTGTCTCCGACCGTACCGTAATCCACATCGTTGAAGCGGAACTTGCCACAAGACGTGGTCAGAATCACAGTATCATTCGGTAATGATGTCGCGAGTTCACGATAGTAGTTGCCCCCTTTACCGGGTGCATCACAGCCTGCAATGACAAAGAATCGACGGATATGGCCGTCTTTCACCGCTTGAATGATCTCAGGCGCAAGCCCGATCACGGTTTCATGGTGGTATCCTGTCGTTAAGACTTGCTCCGACTGTACATCAGCCGCAGGCAGTGACAATGCACGCTCAATCAGAGGTGAGAAGTCATCATCCATAATCTTGGCCACACCCTCCAGACCCGCCACTTCATACGAGAAAAAGCGGTCTGCATATGTTCCTTTGATCGGCATGACACAGTTGGTCGTTGCGAGAATAGCACCCGGAAATTGTTCAAAGAGTCTTCTTTGATCGTACCAGGCTTTACCGATATTGCCCTTCAGATGTGCATACTTCTTCAGTGCCGGATAACCGTGCGCAGGTAACATTTCCGAGTGGGTATAGATGTTGATTCCTTTCCCTTCGGTTTGACGAAGCAGCTCCTCCAATGCATACAGATTATGTCCCGTCACCACAATACACTGTCCTTCGATCTGGTTCTGGCTAACCGTAATCGGTTGCGGTACACCAAAGCGGTCCGTATGCGCACGATCCAGCACGTCCATAATGCGGATAGCTGCATTACCTACCTTCATCGCCATATCCAGATGTTCCTGCACATTAAAATTCGAGTTCGTTAATGTCATATATAATGCCTCATGTGTAATTCGATCCACTTCAGGATCAGAATATCCCAACTGGCGTGCGTGTGTCGCATAAGCAGCGATTCCTTTTAACGCAAAGATCATCGTATCCTGCAAACTCGCGATTGTTTCGTTTTTGCCGCAAACCCCTACCACGGTACACCCGCCACTCGGCGTCTGTTCGCATTGATAACAAAACATATGGATTCCCCTCCAAACTTAGATTAAAACGCCCTTCGTTATGTAATAGCGTAACAGACCCGAATATGCGCTAGTGTGATGGTGCACACAGTTTTTGCTCTAAATCTATATTGGTTTTCAAGACCATCATGCACACTGGAAATAATAATATTCGAAAAAAGGCATATCTCGGATCATTATGAAAAATACTGTGTACAGCTAAAAATCGTATATCATCCATGATCTTAAAAAAATACGGAAACGAAACGATTCTAGATTTTGTCCGTAAGGGTAATACACAGAGAGAAATCTACTTTTCAAGGAGCTGGTCAATTGCAACATTATAGACACAGTGCGGAGGAAACCCTTCAGGATGTACAGAGTTCCTCCAAGGGACTCACAACCTCCGAAGCTGCAAAGAGACTTGAAACCGAAGGATATAACGAATTAAAAGGGAAAGATGCAACACCTGTCTGGAAATTGTTCCTCGAAAATTTCAAAGATCCGATGGTCATCGTGCTGCTGATTGCAGCCGCCGTACAGGTTGTACTTGGACACCTGATTGAATCGTTGATCATATTCCTGGTTATTTTGCTTAACGCAGTAATCAGTGTCGTGCAGACCAAAAAAGCCGAGAGTTCGCTTGACGCGCTGAAACAAATGTCTGCACCCGAAGCCAAAGTCATTCGTGATGGGCAGAAAAAAACCATTCCGGCGAGAGAACTCGTTCCCGGTGATATCGTTATGCTGGACGCAGGTGATTATGTCCCGGCAGACGGGCGAATCCTGGAATCAGGAAGTTTGAGGATCAACGAAGGCATGCTGACCGGAGAATCCGAAGCTGCGGAAAAACACGCCGATACCATCCCGGATGAAGCTCCAATCGGAGATCGTCGCAATATGGCCTTCAGCGGCTCACTGGTCGTATATGGACGGGGCATGCTCGTTATTACAGGTACGGCTCTCAAAACTGAAATTGGCAAAATTGCCGAACTGATTGAAAATGCCGAAGCCAAGAACACGCCATTACAGCGCAAGTTGGAATCATTCAGCAAAAAACTGGGCTTTTTCATCCTGGGCTTGTCGATTCTCATCTTTGGCATTGAAGCCGGTCGTGTATGGTTGACCGAGGGTACGGAGAATATCGGACCATCCATCGTGAATGCACTCATGTTTGCTGTAGCTGTTGCAGTTGCTGCCATTCCTGAGGCACTATCCTCCATTGTGACGATCGTGTTGTCACTCGGAACCAATAAGATGGCCAAACAACATGCGATCATTCGCAGACTGCCTGCCGTGGAAGCACTCGGTTCTGCCAGCATCATCTGTACGGACAAAACAGGAACGCTAACTCAGAACAAGATGACTGTCGTGGATTATTACATTCCCCATGGCACCAAGGACGAATTCCCCGATGATCCCGATCAGTGGTCGGAAGAGGAACGACGTTTATTACATATTGCAGTGCTCTGCAATGATTCGAATATTAACCAGGAAGGCAAGGAGCTGGGTGACCCTACCGAAGTGGCTCTCATCGCCTTCAGCAACCGGGTGAACAAGGATTACAATGAAATCCGTGACCAGTTTCCACGTGAAGCCGAGCTTCCTTTTGACTCGGATCGGAAACTCATGAGTACGGTTCATACGTTTGAAGGACAGACGGCTTTGCTGACCAAAGGTGGACCAGATGTACTGTTCAGTCGCTGTAGCCATGTGTTTATCAATGGTGAAGTTCAGCCCCTCACACCCGAGATTCGCACACAATTTGAAGAGAAAAATGAGGCCTTCTCCAAACGTGCCTTCCGCGTACTGGCCTATGCGTACAAAAAATTTGATGACAAAAACCAGGTCACTATTGATGACGAGCATGATCTGACGCTGGTTGGTCTGACTGCGATGATTGACCCACCGCGTGAAGCGGTATACGGCTCTATTGAAGAGTCCAAAAAAGCGGGCATTCGCACCATCATGATCACCGGAGACCACAAAACGACGGCTCAGGCCATCGGTGTGGATATCGGCCTTGCCGAACCGGATGATCTCGCCATTACCGGCGCCGAACTGGACAAAATGTCCGATGAAGAGCTGGATCAAAAACTCGAACATATCTCGGTCTACGCCAGAGTATCACCTGAGAACAAAATCCGAATCGTGCGTGCATGGCAACGCAAAGGTAAAGTAGCAGCCATGACCGGAGATGGGGTCAATGATGCACCTGCACTGAAACAGGCCGACATCGGCGTAGCAATGGGTAGCGGCACGGATGTCGCCAAGGATGCGGCTGCCATGATTCTGACGGATGATAACTTTGTCTCCATCGTGAATGCGGTCAGTGTAGGGCGGATGGTATTTGATAATATCAAAAAAGCCATCGCATATCTGTTCGCTGGTAACCTCGGCGCGATTATCGCCATTTTGTTTGCCTTGATCGTCGGCTGGGTTAATCCATTTACGGCCCTTCAGCTGCTGTTCATCAATCTGGTGAACGACTCCCTGCCTGCCATCGCTTTGGGCACAGAAAAGCCCGAGCCAGATGTCATGCGGCGTAAACCACGCGATATTAACGAAGGCATCTTCGCAGGCGGAACCCTGCAAGCGGTCATTACGCGTGGTGTCCTGATTGGTGCGGCTGTAATCGTATCTCAATATATCGGGCTTGGCATCTCGGAGGAAATCAGCGTAGCTATGGCCTTCACCACCTTGATTCTGGCACGCAGTCTGCAAACTTTTGCAGCACGTTCCAATACACAAACCATCTTCCAGGTGGGCTTCATGACCAATAAATTTGTGCTTGGTTCCATTCTGGTATGTCTCTGTCTCTATGCAATCACACTGATTCCAGGTGTTCGCGGCGTCTTCGCTATCCCGGATACATTCGGTTGGAATGAGTTCCTGATTGCAGGCGAACTCGCTCTTGTTGCCGTCATTCTGATGGATGTCATCAAGTGGGTTCGCAATCGCGGCAAACAAGTTACTGCGGCATAAGCTCTTCAGATATCGTACGTATGCACAAACAGGCGCCCGTGATCGGAGCGCCTGTTTCTGTATCAAATTCACCCCTGTTTGATGCCAAAAGCGATCCATCGTCCATCAATATCCTCGATCACAAACTCTTTGTTATTATAGTCTGTATGATTGAGGGCACGTACGATCTTCACATCTGCGTTGATCAATTCCTGTTGAAGCTCTTCCTGATTCTTGGTAATAAAATAGGCATCATATCCGTAACCATATAATTCTCTGTTGGGTATTACCTTTTGTCCATTGCTTTGGGTTAAAATAATCTCGGTAAGATCACGATAAAGACAGATATGAGGTTCGGCTGCATTGAGATATTCGACCACACGAAAGCCCATCTTTTTTTCATAAAATTGTGCTGTTCGCTTCATATCCAACGTCGGAAATACGCTGTGGGACATTAATAGTAAGTGATCCATACTGTAAACTCCTTATAAAATAATCAATCTAGTTATGTATTCCAACCATCATTTTACCCAATTTAAGGGAACTAGTCTATAAATTAAAACTCTGCATTACATAAATTCAACTGATATTCAGTATGACATTATTGCCATATAATAAAATGAAGTGTAAAATGATATATTGCTTTTCATCACATTTTCATCCATGCTCAATCCGAATTCACATTCATAGATAAGACAGGAATGGTCACGTGAAAGATAAAATTGTCATGCCACTCTGGACGTGCTGCTTGTTCATCGTTGTGATGAACACCACCATGTTCAATGTTTCATTGCCCGTCATTATTCATGATCTACAGATTACCTCAGACCTGGGTTCCTGGGTCATCTCAAGTTATTCCATTGGTTACGCCCTGTCAACGGTGATATACAGTCGATTATCAGACCGAATTCCGGTACGCAAACTGCTCACGGTCGGGCTTCTGATCCTGGGGTTATCTTCATTGCTGGGGTTGTTCGCACATAACTTCGCAATCCTGTTGCTCACACGCATTCTGCAATCTGCAGGTGCAGGGGTGATGGCTGGTCTGGGTCTCGTCATCGCGAGTCGTTACATCCCGGTGGAACGGCGTGGAGCTGCCATCGCACTCATCTCATCAGGCAGCGCCATGGCTTTTGGACTTGGCCCCATTGTCGGCGGACTTATTAGTGAGTACTGGGGCTGGAACGGACTTTTTGCCATAACCGTGCTTGTCCTGCTAGCCCTGCCTGTCCTGCTCTATTTTCTACCACCTGAATCCGTCAAAACGGATCAGCCGTTTGATGTTATTGGTGCCATACTAACCGTCATTAATGCAACTACACTTCTCGTCGCGATCACCCAGCAGTCCTGGTTATGGTTAGCTATTGGCGTTATTTCACTTGTAGCACACCTCCTGTATATTCGGAAAGCGAGTCTTCCGTTTGTGAATCCACAAGTGTTTCGAACACCAGGATACACCCGCTTAATTCTTATAGGATTCTGCGTGCTGGTCGTGAATCTGGGCAATCTGTTCTTGATGCCGCTTGTGCTCGCAGATCTCTATGGACGCTCATCGCTCGCCATCGGTATGCTGATTGCTCCAGGAGCCATTGTTGCAGCATTCTGCACCCGTTTCGTCGGCCGCTGGATCGACCGTTATGGCAATATGCGGTTTATGATCATCGGACACATCCTGCTCGCAGCGGTACTTGCCTTATTCATGCTCGGACTGGATCAATCCGCCCTGATCATTACCAGTGGTTATCTCTTTTTCTCACCGGCACTCTCGGCATCTATGGCTTCATTGAATAATGAAGCTTCACGTGTGCTGCCCAAATCACAGATTGGTTCAGGAATGGGCATGTTACAATTGATTCAGTTCTTCGGTGGATCGGTATCTGTAGCGGTATGCGGGTTGCTGTTGCACAGCATTCCGGGAGTATCAGTAGAGGAAGCTTATCATGTGGTATACGCTTGTCTGTTGCTCGTCTGCGTTGTTTCACTGGGTCTGACCGTCTGGCATAGCAGAGCTTCACGCTCTGGCATGGAACCTCTTGCATCCGGTAGTTAAATTGTTCAACAGAGAAAGGCTCGCGCCTTAGCGCGAGCCTTTTTACGAATTCGGACAGGAGGTTTCAGTTTCAAAAATGAGTATGCATTCCATGAAATAGCCACCACTCCTTATCCTTCTCAAGCAGCATGCCGACTATTTCCCATCCAGGGCTGACTTCCAGGCCTCCATGATGCTAATTGGGGATTTGCTACTGCTCTCGCCGCCACCTTCCTTGGTCCAAAGTGGTGGATAATATGCAAATACTTGTCCCGTCTGGAGCTGTGCCATATCCTCCTGCCAACCTTTCCAGCGAAACGTCTGATAGAACTGCCCCAGATCGCCATCCGCCAGCCAGTTAATGAACTCTGAATATGTCAGTTCTGTCGATTCCCATTCAAGTGTATCCGGTGCAAAATAATAGATATGTCCCGTACGGCCATACTTGCCTGTATCCAGTCCGAAGAAACCACCTGCCGCATCATATGCGACGATCATCATACCTTCCAGAACATCTACCCAAGGTTGCTCACTCACACCATTCCAACTGGTGAGGCTTCCATATGTACTGTCACCACCCGCACCAAGCAGCGTGATCCAGCCATGGTCAAGTACGATACCTTCTGTCTCATAAGCAACAACTCCCAAATAGGATTTCGTACTTATTTGCAGACGATAGAGGGTATCCTCTCCCGCCTCCTGCTTTGCTGGAACATACACATATGTATTTTGCCCGCTATCCAGAAGTTCCTTGAGTTCTTCCCATGCGTGATTCTCCCGATCTACTAATTCAGCTACAGTTAATGTATTCATGAGCAGTCTCCTCCCTGATTTGATAAAAAGCATATCATGGCTTATTAACCCGTTCAAATCTGCTATAATCTAGCTTCGCAGGTAAATACAAAGGAGGAACAACTTTGATTCGTACAGTTTTGCTGATTATGCCGATTCTACTGTTATTCGCATCTGGTTGTCAGGACCGCACCCAGTCCATGAAGACACCCGTTTCTGTTCAAAAGTTGGATCCTCAGGTCATCCATTACATATCCCCCCATGGAAACGACGCGAATAAAGGAACCCTTCAATCTCCGTGGAAAACGTTACAGCACGCAGCCGACCATGCTTCGCCAGGAAGTACGATCTATTTGCGTGAAGGTGTCTATCATCAGAAAGTCAAAATCACCCGGAGCGGCCATTCCTCCGGTAATCCGACCCTATTTGCCAGCTATCCGCAAGAGAATGTCGTCATTGATGGAGAAGGCCTCGCTGTTCGAGGCATCGAAGGACTGATTGAAATTGATAATGCCAGTTATATCACCATTCAAAACCTCGAAATTCGTAACTTCACGACCACTCTGGGGGGCCAGGTTCCAACCGGGATCTATGTCCACGGGGCAGGTGAGCATATTCAGTTGTTGGGTAACACCATACACGCGATCGCTAGTTACGCACCTCCTGAGGGTCCCAATTTGAGGGGCAGGGATGCCCACGGTATTGCCCTATATGGTACAGAGCACCCTCAAGCATTACGCGATATCATCATTAAGGATAATGAATTGTATGATCTTACCCTTGGTTCCAGTGAGTCACTTGCAGTCAACGGCAATGTCGATACCTTTGCCATACAGAACAATATCATCCATGATTCCGACAACATTGGTATTGATCTGATCGGGTATGAGGGTACGTCCGAAGACGACACGTACGATCAGGCTCGGAACGGCATTGTACGAGGCAACGAAGTATACGATATTACGTCCAATAACAATCCCTCCTATGGAACTGACCTGCCCAATGATAGCAACTCGGCTGGTGGCATCTATGTCGATGGCGGGAAAGATCATATCATCGACCAGAACCGGGTATACAGGAACGACATCGGAATTGAGATAGCCTCAGAGCATGCCGGGCGTTCAACCAGCAACATTACCGTGCGGGATAACCTGATCTATTCCAACCGATTGACGGGCATTGCCATGGGAGGTTATGACGATGAACGTGGAGCTACCGAGGATAGCAAGATTATGTACAATACGCTTGTAGGGAATGACACCCTGAATGCAGGCAATGGACAGTTATTCATGCAGTCACGGACGAAGAACAATACGTTCATGCGCAATATTCTCGTATCGGGCAGCTCGGAAGTCCTGATATACAATGAATATACAACCAATACCGGCAATATGTTTGACTATAATGTCTATTACTCACCAGGAGAGCAGGAAGATGCCCTGTGGGTTTGGAAAAATAAGGCCTACTCCGGCATCGCCGCCTACCTAAAGGGATCTGGTAACGATGCACACTCCATATATGTGGATCCGGCATTTATGAATGAACCGAGCGAAGATTTCCGCCTTCATGCGAATTCTCCAGCGAAGTCGTATGGCTACCTTGCTCCGCGGTAACGTTAATCTGATGCTATTCCAGTGGAATTAGCCCCTCCTATTTTCACACCAATTAAAGAAGCCTGTGTTATGTGGGATCACTTCGCCATATGCACAGGCTTCTTTTCGTTTCTTTTGATACAATCCAGCTCTTAACTTCTTACCATATAGGCTGAATCTCACCTGCACCAAAAAAATCATGTTTGCATATCGAAACGCACTTTACAATCTGACCATCGTCAGGTAAAATCATTTCAACATGTCGGCCGACAGAGATCAGTATACATGGAGGATCCTATGAGCACTTCGACTACTAGCCCTACACCTCAGCAACTCTGGGGAAGATCATTTATTTTCATCATGTTAGCCAACGCACTATTGTTTATGGCCTTTGAGATGTTACTCCCCACATTGCCATTGTTCGTTTCCAGTTTGGGTGGAGAAGCTTCACAGATCGGTCTTGTTACCGGCATATTTATGTTTTCTGCCATTTTGATTCGACCCTTCACGTCCGTTTTAGCGACCCGAATAGATAAAAAGGTTCTGTTAATTATCGGCATAACCATCTGTGCATTCATGACAGGTGCATACTACCTATCGTCAGGTATTGGGATGATTCTTCTATTTCGAGTGATCCATGGATTCGGATTTGGTTTGGCAACGACCTATTTTGCGACGATTGCTACAGAAAACATTCCAAGAGATCGCCGGGGAGAAGGCATGGGGTATTTTGGGGTAGGCGAGACCGTCGCCATATCCATCGGTCCCTTGATTGGTACCAGTCTGTTGTTTAAGTATGACTATCAGAGCCTGTTTATGGGAGGCATGTGCATTTTGCTGCTAGCTCTCCTGATGGCCGTGTTTGTTTCCAGAAAGCCCAAGGGGTTACCTAATCACAAAAACGTCGAACTTCCAGCTGCAACCGTCAAGTTGATCGAAAAGAAAGTACTGTTCCCTTCGCTGCTGATCATGCTGGTTGGCATTGCAGCCGGCTCCATCATGTCCTTTGTGGCTTTATTCGCCGCCGAGAGAGGATTCAACAATGTCGCCTGGTTTTTCTTTATCGTTGCTATCGCCAGTTTCACTGTTCGGTTGTTCTCTGGGAAAATGTTTGATCGACACGATCCAGGCTCCGTGTTGTTGCCTTCTGCGGTGTTTGCAATCGCAGGACTGTTGGTTCTAATTATCGCCCAACATGATGTGCAATTCCTGATCGCTGGCGCGTTATACGGCTTTGGCTTCGGTGCCATATTCCCGGCGATTCAGACCTGGTGTGTGAACCTTGTGGAGGAACATGAGCATGAAAATGCGATGGCTTCCTTCTTTAATTTTTTTGACCTCGGGATTGGCGGTGGTTCGTTGATCCTTGGCGTGGTGGCTTCTGTATTTTCCTATACAGTGGTGTACGCTATCGCTATAGGCATTTTTGTGGTATATATCTTGTTATATTTGGTATACTCCCAAAAACAGCAGAGGTATACCGCTCGCCAACTGGAGGTAGACATTGAGTAAAAAACGAATCAAGGAAATTGCCATTCAACATTTTAATCGTCTGGGCTACGAGGGGACCAAGATGGCGCAGATTGCCGAAGAGGCAGGCATTCGCAAGCAATCTCTGGCCTATCACTATTCTTCCAAAAAAGCGTTATTGCTGGAGTTATACGAGGAAGTTGTGCAGGAGGAACAGCAGTTTGTACGCCAATTTTTCAGTGAGTCTGTTACCCAAACTCTGGATCAGCAGCTGTACGCCTTTTTGCATGAACACAAAAATCGTTTCCTGACCCATCCAAACGTGGCTTTTATGTATATCCTGTCGTTCATCACACCACTGGAGGTACATGATTTTGTGTTGGCCCAATATCGAACGTATCTCGGGACACTGAAGGAAGAGTTAGCAGCCGTCTTTACCAAACATCCGGATATACGCCTCAGTTCGGAAGAAGCCACCGTGGCCTTTGTGACCATGATGGATGGATTGGACGTACAGCTCGTATATGAGACACGGCAATCTTATGAACAAGCGCTGGCGATTACCTGGAATGTCTTCTGGTCAGGCATCCAGCGCTAACCAATGGATACGATGAAACTACACAAGTAGGAGGAATCAGACAACATGCAACAACTGGATGCGGCCTTAAGCCGTTTTGTGGAACAGCAGGATTTATATAATGAAGCTTACGGGCTTTTCAAAAATCATGATCTTCGTCCGCGCAAACACCATCACCAGCCGGAAGTAGATACACGAATACCGCTTTCACCGGAACTTCAATACCTGTACAGTCATTATGAAATGATGGATGCAGACGCTGAAGGTACACTCAAAATGAAAAATGCCGCCGTCGAGATCGGTGATGCCGCATTGATCTTCTTTGTTGCACCTGAACATCTGCTTCGTCAGCAACTGGGGTTCCGCTGGATTGGCATGAATGAACCTTATGAGGAGTCCTCCACTTGGCCAAAAAATCATATCGTCATCGCAAACTTTAACGATGATCCTTTAATTGTGGATGTGGAAGCACCGCACTCTCCCGTATATGCCGCTTTTACAGGTGGAGAACCAAACCGTGTTGCCGATTCGCTGTCTGACTTTTTCAATGCACTAGCCATCCTCATTGAAGCGGCACGGAGCTATGCCGGAGAATTGAAAGATGAAGAAACCTATGAGACCAAGCCAGAGGTTCTGGAACAAGTGGAGCCTTTATTGCAGGATCTGTTGGGAGAAGAATATACTGCTCATCTCTTCGAGTATCTGTCATTTTGTTAAACCGTTGAATTGAAGAAATTGGAGGGGCATCCCTATGATCTATGTAGCCTTGCTGCGAGGTATTAATGTAGGCGGGAACAATAAAATGAACATGAAACAGCTAAAAGAAACGTTTGAACAAGCTGGCATGCTGGATGTCGTTACATACATCAACTCTGGCAATATTATTTTTGCTGATCATCAAGAACGTGCTGATGCGAATAGGGAGATATCCCTTACGTTGGAACAGGCCATCGCCGCTGATTTCGGCTTACAGATCAAGGTGATGGTGCGGAATATGGATGAAATCCAAAGCGTTATCGAAGCGCTCCCAGCGGAATGGGTTAATGACGACACGGCCAAAAGTGATGTGATGTTCCTCTGGGATGAGATCAACGAGCCCTCCGTGCTGGATCAACTGCCCATCAAACCCGAAATCGGCACACTGATGTATGTTCCCGGTGCCATTTTGTATTCAGTCAGCAGAGAGGATGCATCCAAAAGTGGCATGAACAAGCTTGTGGGTTCCAAAGTCTATGCTTATATGACCGTAAGAAACGTGAATACCACACGTAAGATATATGCGCTCATGCAGGCAGCGACCGAGAAATAAAGGAATCAGCAAAATGGATATTCAATCTGATGTTCAACGATCCCTCTTCTAATTCAGTCTAAATTAAAACATGCAGAAAACATCCTTATGGATGTCTCCTGCATGTTTTTCATCATATAAGGAAACAATTGATTTCAATTCTCTATGGTTTAGTCAATTTGAATGCGTCTGCGAGATGAATCATCACCAGGGCGTTTTGGAATCTCAAGCTTCAGCACACCATCTTCCAATCTGGCCTTGATATGCTCCTCATCAATATGATCTACATAGAAACGCCGGATAAATTCGCCTGAACGACGCTCCTGCCGAATGATCCGATTGGAGTCATCCTTCTGTTCCACCAGCTCATTACGTTTGGCACGAATAATCAATTCTTTACCTTCAACTTGAATGTCTATATTCTCTTTGGCAATGCCCGGAAGCTCGGCTTCTACCCAATATTTGTCTTCATCCTCACGAATGTCGGTGCGAAATGGCTGCGAGCCAGTCCCAAACGGGGAGAGAAATGAGTTCTCAACCATGTCATTGAAGGATTTCAACATGTGTCCGAACGGGTCTTCATTTCGTTTACGAAACGGAATCAGATCAAACATGAAAATCAGCTCCTTTTGTGTGGTTGGTTTATTGGTGTTGCTTACATTGATTATTATAATACTCGTGCAAACAAGGCTCAAAGTCCGTAAAAGACGAAAAAAACCGATCTTCTTTCACCATGGTTCATTATTATAAAATAGATCCTTTTTTCTTTTATTTTGACCTTCTTTGACTTTCTGACTTTGTCTGACTATAGCATATGAATGTTTTACATAACTTGCTGGCTTCTCTTATTTCTTTTTAACATTTCACCCCTATACTAGGCCATGTCTGAAAACAATTGCACACACCATCACAACACGAAACGATAAAGGGGATCTGGAACATTGAAAAAGAGAAATCAATGGCTTGCCGTTCTGTCGATGACCGCCATTCTTAGCGCAGGAGCAACCAGCTACACATCCATGATTCATGCCGCTGATGCAACTAAACCTGCCAACGATCAAGTTGCACTGCGTACAGCCATCCAAAATATGCAAGGTACGGTCACCTGGAACGGAAACAGTCGCAGTGTTGATATCCAGGTCGCAGATACTAAAGTCCAACTTCCTATAGGAACGTCCTCAGCAACCATTAACGGGGTAAAAACGCCTTTGGACAGTAAAAGCTACATCACCAAAGGTACAACGTATGTATCTTCCCAAACGCTAAAATTAATTACGGATCAACTGATCCTGAAACAAAATAAAACCGGTTTTGAACGAACCGCATCGTTTCAGATGCCCGGTGGCAAAGCAGAAATATCAGCCTCTACGCCAGATGGACAGCGCCTGCTCGTAACCGAAGCGGACAATGGCAGCATTTCTGTATTGGACATTGCTGACTTGAAAAATATCAGCGTATTGAAAACAGTCAGCTTCCATGAGCTCTCTGCCAAAGCTGAAGTCACCAGTGTAACCGTGTCCAAAGACGGCAAATACGGTCTGGCTGTTATTCGTACCGGGGATACGGACAGTGAAGCAAACAAAGGATTGCTTGCCATAGTGGATCTGACAACCTACAAAACTGTAAAAACATATGAACTCGGTATTGGTCCTGACTCGATTGCCCTGTCTCCTGACGGTCTGCATGCCGTGATTGCCATAGAAGACGAAGAGCTGAATAAAGCTGCCGATGAAATTGACTATGCCAACGCCAAACGTCCGGGTAGCATTATGGTTGTATCTTTTGCTGGTGGGAACGTATTGGAAGGTGAAATCACGAACTTGCCAGTATCTCTGGACCATGTTGAAGGCGCCATCTATCCGCATGATCCACAACCGGAGTATGTTGCCATTAGTCCGGATAGCAAAACTGCAGCCATCACGCTACAGGAGAACAACGTCGTTGCCATCGTAGATTTGGAGACCAAAAAGATCAGCTCCATCTTCGCTCTCGGTACCACCTCACATCAAGCGGATCTGAAAGATGATGGCTTGGTTCAGTTTAAAGAAACATTGACAGCTCGTTATGAACCGGATGGGATTGCTTTCTCAGCAGATGGTAAATACCTGCTGACAGCGAATGAAGGAGATTTGGGCAAGAATGAATTTGAGGATGGGGTAAAAGCAGGCGGACGTAATATTGCTGTCTGGGATCTGCAAGGCAAGCGGATGTACGATAGCCAAAACCTCATTGACACGGCAACCGCCATGGTTGGTTTGTACCCGGATGATCGCAGTCCCAACAAAGGCAGCGAAGTGGAGAATCTGACCGTGGCTACGGTGGACGACACAACGTATGCAGCGGTCGCTTCCGAACGGGCAGATGCCATTCTGTTCTTCGATCTTGCTGATCCGGTCAATCCGAACTATCTGGGTCTGATTCCTACAGCCGGAGAGTCACCAGAAGGCATTCATCGGGTTAACGGACGCAGCCTGTTTGTGAGTGCTGATGAAAGCACCGGAACACTTAGTTTTTTTGCCAAGAAATAGATGACGCATACGTGGCCCGCTAAGGCTGAAATAAACAGTTTCAGGCTGTATTGAGTAGGAAGGGGCAAAGAGCCCCTATCCTCTCTTACTATTGAACACGCTAATCCACGTATCTAGATATAGTACGTACAGACGGTTAACGAGACTTTATACTCTCCAATTCCCGCCTGTTCCGCTCTACTTCCTCTTGTAACACTCGCACTTCCATCCTTAATGCGGATACTTCCTCTTTCACGCCAGACCGCTTCATCACAAGATAGAAGATCAGATATAATACAAGACCCATCATGATAAAGAAAATTAATAGCGTTATAATCCCAGCAATTCCTATAGAGCTAGCTCCATCCATAATGTACACGTCTCCCCTCTCGATGTTATTAATTTATATTTACAACAATACCATATTTAAGCATGACGAACAGTACAAAAAGCCAAGAGAATAGGCTCCCTTGGCTTTCAATTTATCTATATACCTTTTATCTATATATCCCTTCCTACCCGGTGATCCTTATTCCCAGAAGAAACGGCCTGCAAACACTTTTTCCGTCAACAGTTTGTATGTTTCTTCAGACAATTCTTTTTTCATCTTCGCCATTACGGCTTCTTTGCCTTGATTATATTGTGTGGACATGCCAATCTCTGCCGTTGTATTACTTGCATCCAGACGCATGATCGGTGCTTGTGCATCTTTCGTCCAAGGTGTCCATGCCGCAAGATTAGGGGAACCACCCGTACCTGGATTGCCTGTGTACAGGAACTGCTTCAGGTATGCTGCCATCGCGATGGACAACTCATCACGTCCTGGTTTGTTCGTCTCGCTAAAGTATCCCTCAGGGAAATAGGCAGCAATGCCATCGGCGTGCCCTGTATAGAAGTCCATATCCGCACCATGTGGTGCGCCCAGTAACGTGAGCAAACGCTCAGAGATGACCCCAGGTTGTGTACCCCAAGCAAAACGATAAGCATATACCGGCGGCTGACCGGCTTCACTGGTCAATTGCTCCGCGACACGCTCTGCATTAAAGCCTGCATAAGCTTCACTACCGTATTTCAGAGCAGCAGCATATTGCTCCGCCTTGGTTTCATCGGTGAACAGCGTTCCATCCGCAATAGCTGGAGCGAAGTTTGGATCACCAAAGGCAAATCCGGAGAACTCCGTTTCCAGGCTGCCCAGTAATACAGGAACTTTCGTGTAATTGCCGTTCTGGATGGCTTCAAAGCCTTCTTTTGGAATCACGGTGCCGTCCCGGAACAGATGCGGGAATGGCTCCATACGGATTGCGGTTGCACCAAACGCTGTGACCAGCTTGTCCGCCGGCAGTGCACGCAGGTAGCTCTCCAGCTGTGCCGGAGATTGCTTGCTTATCCAGGCTTTTGCCTCTTCTGCATTAGCCGCTTTCCCCTCTTGTACAAGCAGCTTCACGAGTACATCCTGGGATTTTTGCTCACCTTCTCCCGGTGATGCTGTCGTCAATCCTCCGCTGAAAGCAACTGCTTTTTGATACAGCCCTTTGCTAAGCGGAGAGATCAGTGTTGCCAGCACATCACGCGCACCAGCAGATTGTCCGGCTAATGTAACTTTGCTTGTATCTCCGCCAAACCCTGCAATATTATCCTGTACCCACTCCAGTGCACGGAATGCGTCGAGCAGACCATAGTTACCGGAGTCATCCAGGGCATTGCCGGTTTTCAGCGCTGCATTCTCGAAGAATCCGAGGGCCCCCAGACGGTAGTTCACGGAGATGATGATACTGTTGGTGCTCCGCGCAAGCTGTTCACCCTGAAAATCTTTACCTGATCCGGTCATATTCCCGCCACCGTGCAGGAACACCATCACCGGAAGTTTAGAACTGGTTGTGTCAGGACGCCAGATATTGAGGTACAGTGAATCCTCACTGCCTACTGTATTCTTGCCGGAGATCTGCAAGCTGTTCGCTGCAAATTCCTTAGCCGATCTAGTTCCTGCCCAAGCTTCAGGTTCTTGTGGAGCTTTCCAACGCAGTTCACCTACCGGAGGTGCGGCGTATGGAACACCGAGCCAGCCGAGCGTGCCATATTGCTCATATTTTTTGCCCTCAATCGCACCATATTTGGTCTGTTGCAACGTTTGAGGTTTGAACGCGCCAGCTTCTTTATGTTTCAACCAGCTCTGCTCCAAGGTTCCATTGCCGTTCTTAAGCTGTGTTTGCAAAGCCTGTGCAGTTGCTTCGGCCATCAGTCGATTGGTAAGCTCACTCGCTCCCTTCCCTTGAAGTGCCTTGATTCCTTTCCCAGCCGCATAGGTGGAAGCCGCCCCTTGCTCATAATCCGTACCTACTTCATATCCAAGCACCTTCAACAGCATTGTGGCATAATCTTCCGCTGTAAGGGGTGCATTAGGCTCAAATTTCTCCGTTCCCGTTACGATCTCAGCCACATACGGATGCTGCTTCAAGTAGCCAACGACCGGTTGCAATACTTTTCCTGCCTGAGCCGCATCGTCATACGTTACCGATCCCTGATAGGTGAGTGCTTCTTTCTCCAATCCGGACAAACGCAAGTACAGTACTGCGGCTTGAATGCGTGTAGCTTTTTTATTCAAATAAGCCGCATTAACACCTTGACCGCTGCCACGAATAAGCTCCGATTGGATCAGCTTGTCCATCGCTGCTGAAGAAGAGGTTGCTGTATTTCCTGCTGCATATGCCGGTAACCCGGATACACATAAACCCAGAATGGTTGCTATGGCAATCGAACGTTTAATGCTTTTCATGTCAACAATCTCCTCGCTGTCAAATAGTGTGTGATGGGATAATTGCATTGGAAATGTGCATCTTTGAATCAGTATTCCAATGTCTGGATGAGTCTATTTCTCTATTTCAGAAAACTTAATCTGCCGCACTCCTTTCTGCTCGAAATATCCGCAACTGCGCTTGCGGTCATGCCTTCAGGCATTTTTTGTATAAAAAAACCTGAACCGAAGGCAAACAGACATCGCTTTAGCGTGATCTGCTGCCCTCAATTCAGGTTTTGCCTGCAATCAGTAACAACCCTGAGGAATGAGGCTCATTCCATATGATAATGTAAACGCAATCATTCATCTGATGAACAAAGAACCAACGAATGAACTGACACAGGTATTGCCCTTAACACGGTTACAATCCTGTTGTTATGGTGATGTTAGCACATAATGTAAGCGTTCGCAATATCTTTTTTATCATCTTCTTATTCTCCATACAAGGGCTAACCAGAAAAACCCGCACTTTTCATGCGGGCCTGAACTTAGCTTCCATCCTGATGATCCAGACAGCTAACTCCTAGTCATGAATATCGACCATCCTAGAGATCTGTTGTTTGCAGGGTACGTGCCAATTTCTCCAGCAGTTCCACCGCAGGGGCCAATACCGCTTCATCAATATCAAATTCGGGATGATGATGCGGGGCAGGTAACTCGCTGCCAACAATCATATACGTGGCTTTGCCACCTTGCTCTTGGACTCGCCGGATCATATAACTGGCATCCTCGCTGCCGAGAGCAGCACTATCCGAAATAGCCTCCGCATGGGTGAAACCAGCGATGCCTTCCGCTTGCTGAACCGCAAGCTCTGCAAGTTCCATATCACATCGAATCGGGATGGCACTTCCAACCACTTCAACGGAAGCGGTTAGTTCGTGCATGGCTGCGCTATGCTCAATGATGTTCCGCACGCGGCGCTCCAGCTCTCGATTCGTTTCTTCACTGGTCGAACGTGTCTCAATAACCATGCGGGCATGCTCAGCAATAATATTGGCCCCTGTTCCACCTTCCAGAATGCCTACATTAATCCGGGTATCTGCTGAGCTGAAGCGGGGAAGTGCATGAATGTTGAGCATGGCGGTCGCTGCGCCCAGCAGCGCGTTCCGGCCTTCCTCCGGTGTAGCCCCTGCATGGGAAGATACACCGGTGAAATGTGCTTCCAGCTTGGTCGTTGCCAGGAATCCGGCAGACGCACCTCTAATATGACCGGATGGCACACCGGTACCCAAGTGCATACAGAACAGGCGATCCACCTGTTCCAGCATTCCTTTTTCAACCATGGCATATGCTCCGCGCACACCTTCTTCGGCAGGTTGGAATAACAGCCGAATCTTGCCGGCAAACTTCCGGTTACTCAACCGTTCTGCAAGCGCCAGTCCGATCGTTGTATGCCCATCGTGTGCACAGGCATGCATAATGCCTTCATGACGGGAACGAAATTGTGCTGCTTGCGGTGCATGTTGTTCCAACTTGCTCTCACGGATCGGCAATGCATCCATATCGAAGCGGAACGCTGTCGTTGGCCCCTCCTGCTCCCCTTGAATTTCAGCAACTACGGCGGTGAATCCTCCTCGCATCTGTTCCACGATCACCGGATCTGCACCTTCACGGAGGGCACGCTGATATGCATCTTCCAAGACTTCGGGCTTCGGCAACCCGCGCCGTGATGTGTCATCAATTGCATCTTTTCCGTAAGTGACGCTATACCCCAGTTCCGTCAGGATTTGCACCACTTTGGTCGCCGTACGAAATTCCGTAAATCCCAGTTCAGGATGTGCATGCAGGTCCCGGCGAAGTGCGATAATATCCATCATATGTTATTTCCCCTCTCTCCAAGCTCTATCTATTTGATCGTGTATTCAGACCTACACGACTCATTCAACGTTATACGTCACTAAGCTTGCTCTGCTGATCCCCTACAATCTTGCGTTTACTCCCGGACCAAGTGGCAAGTTGAAGGCGTACCATAGAATGACCATAACCACCCACACCGAGAAGAATGCAATCGAATATGGCAAAATCAGTGAATAATACGTTCCCAGCTTCGCATCTTTACGGTACTCCTGCAGAAATCCTACGAACAGCGGTACAAAAGGCGATACCGGAGCCAATGGAATAACGACCGAATCCGATACCCGAAAAATAACCTGAGTGAATGCCGGATGGAATCCAAGCAGCATCATCATTGGAATAAATACCGGGGCAAGAATGGACCAGATCGCTGATCCACTTGCGATGAACATCGTCAGCAATGCCGACAGGAAAATCAATCCGATCACCACCGGAATGCCATTAATGCCTGTCTTTTCTAGCAAATCGGTAATTGTAAGTGCCAGAAATTTGCCCATGTTGCTCCAGTTGAACATCGCCACGAATTGGGACAACGGGAACACCATCACGATAAAACCAGCCATCGTTTTGATCGGTTCAATGAGCAGTTTTGGCAGATCGTTCTGATTTTGGATCACTTTCAGTTTAATGCCGTAAGTCAGCGCTACGGTAAAGAAGAACAGTAAAATGACAGGAACAATCCCGGCCAGGAAAGGCGAACCCATGACACTTCCCGTTTCCGGGTTACGAAGAACGCCATTCGAAGGGATCACCAGGAATGAAATGACTGCGATAAAAAGCAATGCAGCAATCCCCGATGCACGTAATGCCCGGTTTTCTTCAGGTGTCGGTGCTTCGAGCTTATACACTCGCTCCCCTTCGTAACGGCCCAGACGTGGTTCAAGGAATCTGTCCGTCATGAACCCGGCAACGAGAGTCAGCACAATAACCGAAGCGGACATAAAGTACCAGTTATCCAGAACCGTAACGCCCACATTGGGATCTACAGAGGTTGCAATCTCAGTACTAATACCTGACAGCAATACATCGGTGGTCACAATGAGCATATTGGCTGTAAAACCTGCGCCAACCCCTGCAATGGCGGCAATCAATCCGGCAACCGGATGTCTGCCTACCGCGAGAAAGATCAGCGCTCCAAGCGGAGGCATGATCACAAGCGCCGCATCCGAGGACACATGGCTGAAAAAAGCGATGAAAATGACGAGATAACTGGCGTAACGCGCAGGTACCCGAACAGCCATTTTACGCATAACCGCTTCGAGAAGACCCACCTTCTCCGCCAGACCAATGCCCAGCACCAGAGCCAGGATGGAAGCCAGTGGTTTGAAATCAGCAAAGTTCTTGACCACATTCGGCAACAGCCACTGAATTCCCTCCCTGCTCAGCAAGTTCTTAACATGTACCTGTTCCCCATCAATCGGGTTATGTGCCATCGCATTAAAGAGCGATAACACCAGTGTGGCAACCATCAGGGCGACAATGAGATAGATAAACAATAAAAACGGATTGGGAAGCTTGTTCCCTACTTTCTCTACCCAACCAAAAAGTCCTGTGTTCTCCTGTCTGTCCGCTTTGACCATGCAAACAACCCCCTGACTGTGTTGGAACTGCCTCTGGATAGACTGAACAAGTCTGATGAAGGTCTTGTCCCCGTTAGCAGATCATTAACGTACATTTAACGAAAATGTCGTAATTTTAGGACATTATATAATTATCCCTGCACAAAGTTCAATACCTGTGTTATGTATTTTAACACTTGAAATAAAAAAACCGCTGAGCCGGCCTTGTCATCTTGTCCTCTCCACACGGACAAGAGACATAAGGTTGCATCATCGGTTTTAGTAATTTGTTCTATGTTCGCTAACCTAACGCAAGAGACGATAACGGTTACTAGGCCTTCCGCGCCTTGTATTCAGCTCATTGCCAGCAATTTCGGCCAGTGCAAAAGCAGTAAGACTGCCCATAATACGTTGTACGTGCCTGATGGTCATGGAGAGCCCTGAAGCCAACTCACCGGCTGTAAATTCTTCTTTGCCCATTCGGCGTATGTAGGCCTTTATTTTCTGGAATGTACGAATACTGACGCCTGCCTTGTTCAATTGTTCCAGCAATTCAATATCACTTGAATAAGTTTCGTAGGATAATTCGTGGTCTTCTCCTGCCGCCTCGACAATGGTTCCATCCGTCTCATAGATAATAATCCGTCCAGCCTCATCATCCTTGGCGTACTGAATAGCTTTACGTGCATGTCGTTCGGCATCAAATGCCGTCTCCCCGAACCCAATCCCGCCGAAGGAAGGCAAGTCTGTATCCAGCTCCAACTGTTGCATGGTCGAATGCAGTGAATCCATACTACGGGCCATCACACCTCTCGAACCATACATCAGGTACCTTCCGGTGCCGTCCTGATGAAGTGATCCATCAATTTGTTCACAGTGTCGCAGCAGCACTCCCTTGATCTTCAGCTCCATATACTGCAACTGATACCGCTCCGTCGACAGTTCTCCCGCTTCATGTAATCGATCAATCTCAATCATGAGCACACCTATCTGACTATCCTTGAACGCTGAACTGCGAATCTGTTCTATTAACATACGTACGGCTTGAACCGTTTCCTGCTTGGTTGAATCAATTTTGAAGACGGGTACCCCGCGTTCCACCAGACCTTCATACACCGCGTACAGACAGGTAATCGCTGCTTTGGTAATCCCCTCTTGCCAATGCCGCACGTGAAACCCGATCATTTCTTCCACATCGTAATCGATGGAAAACACGTATTTACGTAATTGCTCCTGTGAGATATTCAGCTCTTCCAGACTGTCCATCAACCCCCAGCTCTCGTTGTCCGTCATATCAATGGAGATATCTTTCACCGGACTGTCCAAGGTGTAAATGGCCTGAAGCATCGCCTTATACAAGCTGGCCCCAGTAGGAGGGCAGTATATCGCATGTTCTTTTTCCGAAAGTTCAGCCTGAGCACTCAGATAAGGAATCGGCCCCGTAAATACCCATCCGTGTACATTCTCCCGATTTCGTCTAATGATGTCTCCCGTTTCTCTTGCATGTTCATAGGCATATGGCTCGTAGCTCGCCCCCAGATCGTGTCCCTGCAACGCACGCATGGTTCGCTCAATGGATGGCCTCGGCCCTACGATTCCGATTCGATACATCTACACCCCTCCTTCTCTCACACCACAATTCAACATAGATCATATCGCTCCGAATGTTCCGTGGGTTATAAGTTTTAATTATATACAGAACCGACGATATAACAAAACAGATTACAGTTCGCTTAAAATCTATCTTTTTTCATTTAATCGTAAATTTTACATATAGTTAATCCATTTCATACATTGGTTTAGCATTGGTTGTATACACTGGGCTCAGGATACAAAACAAACTATACATATATTCTAGGAGGATGCATTCATGTTAAACCGTTTTAATGTCCGTGCAGCCAAAATGATGCTCGCGGTGACAACAATTGTTACAGCTACACTCGGAGGAGGAAGTGCAGCGTGGGCTGTGGAAGACACCACCTCAACGACATCAGCATCACCGATTAAAAATGTGATTATTCTCATTCCCGACGGCATGGCTAACGATGCCACTGCTCTGGCTCGTTGGTATAAGGGCTCGTCCCTGACGCTGGATTCCATGGCAAGCGGCATGGTTCGTACACACTCTGCAGATGCGCCGATTGCGGACTCGGCTCCTGCTGGAACTGCTTTTGCAACAGGCTACAAATCGCATACCGGATTCGTCGGTGTACTGCCGGACAAAGCTACGATGCCTGGGCAAAAGGCGATTGCGCCTGGAGACGCAAGAAAACCGGTCGCTTCTGTACTGGAGGCTTCCAAACTAGCTGGCAAAGCAACCGGTATTATATCCACATCCGAGATTATGCACGCCACACCCGCGGACTTCTCTGCTCACTACCCGGATCGGAAAAACTATGATGCCCTCAGTAAACAACAAGTCTATAATGGCATGGATGTTGTGTTGGGCGGAGGTAGCAAATACCTTGAGCCTGCGGGTCGCCAAGACGGCGAGAATCTGGTTTCGTCCATCAAAGCACTGGGTTACGATTACGTCACTACACCGGCTGCAATGAAAGCATCCGATTCGAACAAGCTGTGGGGGATGTTCGCACCAGCGGGCATGGCTTACAATATGGACCGTGATCCAGCGAAGCAACCAAGTCTTGCTGAGATGACATCCAAAGCGATTGAAGTTCTGTCCAAAGACGAAGACGGCTTCTTTCTGATGGTTGAAGGTAGTAAAGTAGACTGGGCAGCTCATGCCAATGATCCGATTGGTATTATCAGTGATGTGCTGGCTTTTGATGATGCCGTAAAAGTAGCCATGGATTTTGCCAAAACGGACGGAGAGACTGCGGTTGTGGCTGTAACTGACCACCAGAACGGTGGACTCACAATCGGTAATACCTCCACAACTGGAACATATGATAAAGAGCCGTTGTCCACATTTATCGGACCTTTGAAAAAGGCCAAACTGACAGGTGAGGGTGTTGAAGCGAAGCTGAATGCCAAGCGTACAAACATCAAAGCAGTGATGAAACAATACTATGGCATTACCGATCTGACTTCCGAGGAGATTGCCACAATTAAAACGGCTGAGCCGGGTAGTCTTAACTATGCAATCGGTCCAATGATCAGCAAACGCGCAGGGATTGGTTGGACAACCGGTGGTCATACAGGTGGAGATGTCGTACTTTACACGTATGCTCCCAACAATGACCGTCCATTCGGGGTAATCGACAACACGGATGTCGCCAAATATATGGCACGTGTACTGGATCTCGATCTGGACAGCGTGAACAAACAATTGTTTGTACCTGCCAAACAGGCATTTACAGCCAAAGGCGCAACATATAAGCTGGATCTCACTGACGCCAAAAATCCAAAGATCCTCGTTACCAAAGGCAACACCAAGCTGGAACTGCAAATCTATAAAAATATTGCACTGGTGAACGGCAAAAAGAAAGCTTTGGAAGGTGTCATTGTCTATAACGGTGTAGAGGCATTTGTACCACAAGGTGCAGTGGATCTCATTCAATAATTGATAGAACCAACGGAACGAACGGAGATTACACGATTTGGCTGCCGAATATCTCGGCAGCTATTTTATTGTTTACTGATAAGGAGTAGGTTCCTGGTAGCACCTATCGTATAATGAACGTAACCAAAATACATATCATGCAAGAAAAAGGAGAAATTCACCCATGTTGATCAAATTAAACTGGATCACGCTGAGGGTCAGTAGTTTGGAAGCTTCGCTCAGGTTCTATCACGACATGCTCGGACTTCCCATTCAGCGCAGATTCGAAAGCCGCGGAAGGCAGATTGCCATGCTCGGCATGGAGAATGAAACCAAGCTGGAACTGATTGAGAGCAGTGAATCCGTTCTTAAACCAGAGGCTGGCGTGTCGATCGGGTATGAGGTGAACTCGCTGGATGAAGCGATGGAACGACTGGCAGAGCTAAATATTCCGATTGTACGCGGCCCCATCCAGCCCCATCCGCATCTACGGTTTATTTACATTACAGATCCAGATGGCTTCGAGGTGCAACTCGCAGAGCATGTCTAATTTAGGCGATTGTGATAGGAGTGTGCGTATCACGATAACCAGTTGTTTGTACATGTGTGCAGTCAAACCTGTATGCCCCCCTCCTAGGGCAGCGTAAAACGTTATTGTGTCTGTTTACAGCTTCATGCGGCGCATCAGCGGCACACCTATGCGATTCAGCAACCGATCAAGCAGCATCCAGCACCAGCGTCTGCCCCATGGAAGGTGGCGCTCATACACAGCCGAATACTCAAAATCCGCCACAGCACCCCGATTGCGCTTAAACTGAGCTGCTCCCGCGCTCTCATGCAACAGATGGCCGTTCTCCCGAGCCTGTCTGATCAGACAGGCGGATAACATGCGGTATAGTCCGACGGACTGGGACACCGCTGTATCGTAACCGAACAACGGTGTTGTCATGATTCCATTTCGGCAGAAATAACCCATGACCGCGTCCAAGCGCCCCTCCTTTCGCAGTCCATACAGCCTGAGTGTTCCTGATGCCATCGCAGCAGCAATGAACCGTTCGGTGAACTGCGGATTGTGATAGGAGTATTTTTCGAGATATAACCGCTTGTACAACTCCACGATTCGCGGAATATCTGCATCTGTCATTTCTACTTCGGAAACAAATTCATACTCGTGCTTGGCCAACAATTCGTAATCCCTCTTCAAGAGCCAGCGTGATTTTGAGTTACCAAAATTCGGATCATTCGCTTGGTACAGATAGATCTGTCGGCTCGGAATCAGTCGACACCCCACTTCGGTTAGCCTCGCCGTCAGATCGGGATGAAGTCCCGGACACAAGGAGCGAAATACAATGACGTGCTCCGGGTATCTCTCTTGTACTACTGCAAGCAAACATTCTGCCTGTTCACCGGACAGGGCTGGATAGAGATTGGTGGACAACAGCCAGTTGTTCACATGCACGACTTTGTTAATCTGTGATTGCTTCATTCCCCAACCGATTAGACTGAGCAGCGCACTAAGGCCTTTTTCCAACACGGGTTTCTGCAACATGCTCAATTCCTGCTTCGCGTAACTCACGTAATGCGTATATGGCGAACAGACGTAAGCATTATCATACTCTGCATCATTCACCGTCAGTGGAATAACGAGATCGTCGATCCGGGCGAGCAGCACTGTGGTCTCCACGTTGGACATATAACTCCGGGACCCTTGCTGCATGATGGGTTCCAGATAAGCTCTGGCATATCTGCCGTCCTCCGTATCGGGCCAGTCCATGTCTTTGAACGAATGCTGATCATAGAGACGCACACGTTCGATGCAATTGTCATTCCTAACCTCATATGTATGTACATCGCAACCCGATCTGTCGTTCCCTGCTTTATTCTTCAACCTTTTACTCCCCCATAAGGTAACATCATCTGTACACAAACCATATAGCTATTCATACTCCTTTTCGGTCGACAGAGCTGCTTCCCACTCTCAATCATATAGAAATGTTCGATACTTCCAGCCTGCAACTGATCCACTCTGGCTCTCTGGCTTATATACCTTTTACTCCATTGAATTCACTACTCAACCTTGGATTCTCTCATCTAGCCTCTTTGGGATAATCGCTCTGCCAGCTGACGATAAGCCAGACCATCTTCTCTCTCGTTGACTTCATCTTCATCCATCTTAAGCCAGTAGTCCGCATCCAGCAGTTCTGCCATGTCTAACCGCGTAATCTCTGCACATTCGGAATGTTCACACACTGCAATCATCGGCTCAGGACTGTCGTCCCAGTTGTACCCGTTCACGATGGCATGAAGGAGTACAGCTGAATTCAGTGCACGGATTTGGGCAGCCGCCTTGTCTGGAGACTCCTCGTACAAAATTTCATCGACAACACTTTGTTCCGCCTGGGTCAGCTTGAGTCTGACTGCTCCTTGAGTGTCCAGTAACATGTCTGCGATATCCGGGTTACGTCTGGCTGCGTTCCAGGCACTAGCCTGAATTCCATGGGGAGCATCCAGTTTGACTCCATGTTCAATCAATAACGGAATGGCTTCAAGCTGCTTGAACTTCACCGCTTTTTTCAGCGCGGTATCCCCAAGTTTGTCCTCTAGTTCCAAGTCAGGACCTGTTTCGAGAAGACAACGGATCGCTTCAATCGGCATACGATTTGTCAAAAAGAGCATCAGCGGTGTACGCCCGCGATCATCCTGTTCGTTGATATCCAAGACACCGACAGCTTCTCTGACTTGCTCCACATCTTTGGATTTGCTAATCTCCACCCAATTCATAGTTCGTTCTCCACCATCCTCTTCACACTCTACACAACACTGTATCGGAAAAAATTGTCGGCATCAACTTATACTCCAGATGAAAAAAGCCCGTCCAGCACGATAAATACGCACAGACGAACTTTCAACAATCTGGTATTAAAGTTTATTCTCCACGGAAGATGCCTGATGATCCGAGACTAACTCATTCAGATTCACAATCAGCTGCTCCAGTTCTCCGAAGCTCTCCACCATCTTCTGTGTTAAGTTACGCTGTTCTTCCATGCTCGCCAGGATCTCTTCTGCCGCTGCACTGGATTGCTCCGTTACACTCGAAATCTCGGAAACCTCATTCACTACTCTAGTAGAAGATTCCTTCATTGTTGCCGAACTCGTCTCAATATCTGTCGCTTGATTCAACACATGCTGAGAGTTGCTGTTGATCGTACGGAACACTTCGTCTGCCGTCTGAACGCTGTCTCTACCTTGTTGTAAGGATAGACGAATACGTTCGAAGCGATCTGTCAGTGCCTGCGTTTGTCCTTTTAACCGAGACAGGATGGTTGAAATATCACTCGCGGATTGACCCGAGCTCTCGGCCAGCTTGCGCACTTCCTCGGATACAACCGCAAATCCGCGTCCATGCTCGCCTGCACGAGCCGCTTCAATGGCTGCATTGAGCGCAAGCAGGTTGGTCTGAGTTGCGATATCCGCTATACTGTTCAGCATAAGCGTCATGGATTCACTTTCCTCATTGAACTTTTGCATGTCACTCGCCGTTTGATTGATCGTTTTATATAAGTCTTGCATCTGACTGTTCAGTTGGTTCAGATGTTCGCTTCCTGTTTGCGTGCTCGTTGCCATACTTGCAGACACCTCTTTCATCTGCTGGGAATACAGCGCAACATCCTTAATATGCTGATCCGATACGGATAAGGATTCCGAAATTTCCGCCACACTGGTCGCCTGGAACTCCACACCCTTGGCAACCTCACTGAATCCCAGGGTCACTTCATGGGTAATGGAACCTGTTGAATCCACCTTTTGCTTCAATTGATCTGTATAACGAGACAGCCCGCCAACAGACTCCTTGACCCGTTCAAGCATCGTTTCCACCCGGGTCCGCGACGCTTCGACCTCGCTCCATCTTTTTTCACTTTCATGAAAGAGCTTTTGGTTCAGATAGGACACCATCAACAAGATTCCACCCGCAACGGCGAATAGTCCTACATTAATTGCATTAGTTACGAACTGATCCTGAGTTGTTGTAGGAATAATCCAAAGTTGAAAAATATTGTTCGCGAGCATAACCGAAAATCCGATGATAAACCATTTTTTGTTTGGATAAATAAGCAAGATTGAAGAGATAAGCATAGCAAGCAGCGGTTCAACGCTTCCCCATCCGGCGAATACCCCGCACAACGAGATGAGCACCGTGTTCACCCAAGGAATGAGATGAATATGCTTCTTTTTGGCGTTTGCGTATGCGAGCCAGATTCCATACAAGATCACAATACCGTTGGAAATAAATAATTTGGGCTCAATTAAAGCTACTGAAAATCCTACAATTAACACAACCCACAAAATGATGCTGATGATCTTGTTCCGTTTCCATATAATTTCGTCAATACGATTCATGCATACCCCGTCCTTTAGATAAAATAAGTTTACGATTGTAGGGCATACTCGCACTCACATCGGCCTCTTAATGGTTTGCTTCCGTGCATATTTCAACGCAACGCTCAGGCCACCGCCATAGTACAATGTTACTTCACAAATATGAAAGCAGCGCTACATTATGTATATCGGTATTCCGAATACAAAATTAAATATTAACTTTTATTTAATACGCTTCCGTATAAAAAAAACATAAAAAGCCCCTCTTATACGCTGTTACGTACAAGAAAGGCTTCTTGGTTAATCGCTAATTAATTATCAAGATAATTTCTTATTTACCGAACACAAGTGTCGTATTGGAAGAGCCTGCATACTTGGTGACGAACTCACGCGCGTAGCTGGCGCTCTCTACCTGATAACTGTAATTGGAGCTTGGTCTCCAGTTCGTTTTAGGAGAAATCGGACTTGTCAGGGCTGGCGTACTGCCGCTATCCGTGAACTCCCCATTTCCCTTGTCATCCAGGATGCCGCCCTTTTCAGCGCCTGCACCAAAGTAGTTGTTTTCGGAATAAATCCGTGCTTTTTCACCAATGGTGATGGACTGATTAAAGTTGTTGGCATAGTTGTTTTTGAGATGGAAGTAACCGTATCTTAAAAGTCCAGGACCACGTACATACAAGTTTTCGAAGTAATTGTTGGACATCGTCACATGAGGGACGCCATTGTAACTGCTGTTACCATCATTCGGATGACCGAGGATAACGCCATACTTATGGTTTGCAAATTTGGAATTGCTAATCGTAATATAATCGGCGCGGTCACCGATATACAGCAGTTTGTCCAGATCACTACCGCCAGAGCTGTAGCTGTGACCAGCAAACGTTACATGATCGATCCAGTAATTGGAGCCTGAAGTGATATACATCTGGATATCATCATTGGCATTAATATTGGAAGCGTGTTCAAAAGTCAGATTCTGAAAAATTACATTGCTTGAACTGCTTGTGGATCTGAAATGAATATTCGTTAATGTATGTTTGCCAAAGGAACCTACCAGTGTCTTGTTCGCTCCAAACTCAACCTTTTGCAACGTAGAAGAGGAAATATTCTGTTCAACGACGACAATTTTGGCCGTAGAGCCCGCCATGTGTGTTCTCAGGTCATTGAGATTACTAACATAAACCACCTGACCGTTTTTACCACCTGTCGTAGCTGACTTGGATACACCATTTTCATTCTTGGCACTGCCTGCAAAACCAGTCAATCCGTTTGTACCTGTGTTTGGATAACTGGCCGCACCATATGTAGACGGGGCTGTGAAGACAGTTATCAACAATAGAGTTATAGCGAGTAACAGCATCGAAAATTTCTTCAAAATTTCACCATCCTTTATAATATTATCCTCAAAGACAAATCGATTATATCGTGTAACTTCGGCTGTGACAATACAAAAACTGCAAAAAGACAACAATTCTCACTTTTATGCAACAGCAGATCAGATATCGTGAAAAAACAAAAAAATGAGATGAAGTCATAACCATTGCCATGACTTCATCTCAACCATCGATCCTATTTTATTTATTTGATTTTGATCTCCAGTTCATCCTTCTGGGCTTCCTGTAAATCATCATAGACCTTATCTGGTTTGCCACGAATTTTTAAAACCATTGACTCCGGATTATCCAGAAAATTGCTGCTGAAAGAATACATCATTCCGTCTTCCGTTCCACTCCCGAATGTCGTGGATAAGTTGGTCTGCTTCCCGTCTTTAGCGGTAGTTACAATCTCGATAGGCTGGACGACCTCACTGATCAACAATTTCGTTTTGTAATCGATCTCTTGATCAGGTGCATAAACAAGCCTGACCCGAGTTAGAAGTGGAGATACTTCAACCTCGGACAACATGACCTCATAACCTCCAAGCGCAAAAGTCCGATTAACGTTAATGATTTCCGTTTTGGGGATAGAAAACTTGGGATCCAGTGGAAAAGAAAGATTCATTTTTTTGGAAAATTGATATTTTCGTTCTTTCTCCCCGTTGTCTGCATGATTCACCACATCTGGTACAACTGAGGACAACTGGAATTGTAGATTTACTTGCTTAGGTAATGGTTTGTCTCGATCTCGATCAATTGTACTTCGGCCATACACGATATGTTTATCCTTCGAAAAATACACACCACCTGAGCTGCCGTTGTCAAGCAAAACACCTGTCGATGCGTCCGTCATCTTCATATTGACAGTCGAATACATTTCCTGTGAAGCATCCGTTTGGGCAGTATACAATACCGTTATTCGATTCTCATCCGCCATAACTGCATTCACCGTAAACGTATATATGCCCGATGTAACCGTCTGATCTACAAGTTGCACATAACCGTTATTGAGCGTTGAAGTAATCGTAGCACTGTCCATATCCGAATTTAGCAGGCCACGAAAGGGTTCAAGTACGCCCCAGTTGGCTATAGGCTCAGTATATGTTGCCTGTTCTTGCCCATAACTCCCAAGCGGCCCCACAAGAAACCATCCTGCTACCAGGACCGTAACCAGAGCTCCCGTAATCCATTGGATACGAACGCTCCGACCTGATCGTCTGGTTCTGGCCTTCGCGAGACCACGTTGAATTGCCGCAGTTGTATCCGCCGAATTCCAGTGCTGTTTCTCTCTTTTCACCTGATATGCGTCTGCAAGAAGTGCTTTCTCCTCCGGGTTAGTGGTCATGCCAATCCCTCCTGTTCTTCATCAACTTGCGCAACTGCTGGAGTCCCTTGTGCTGCCAGGTCTTGATTGTCCCTTCCGGTTTGCCTAGGATGGAGGCAATGTCTGTCAGTGTCATGTCGTTATAATATTTCAGCAATAATACATGGCGATATTTGGGTTTCACCTTTTGCAAAAGAGATTCCATCGCAATTCGATTATCATCAACACTGATCATCCAAGAGGCCGGAATGCTGTCCTCCAGTTCCTCCTTGGCGAGAGGTGTCGCCCGCTTGCGGCGCCTCTGTTCATCGATGCAGACATAGATCAGTATCCGAATGATCCACGACTTGAACGCCTTCTCATTGTTCAGCGTACGACGTTTAACCCAAGCACGGCACGTCATCTCCTGCACAGCTTCCAGCGCATCTTGCCGATTACGCAGGTAACTGTAGGCAATGGAAATGAGCGTATCTTGATGTTCCATAATGGATTGCACAAATACCGTCTCATCTTCGGTCTGTACATAGATCCTCTGGTTCAGCTCTGCTTTTGTTTCCACCCCGCATCCCTCCTTCTCTCTCTTTCTATGGTATAAGACGGGTGAGTGAAGCAAACGGTTTTATTATTGGCTCATCAAAAAAAGCTCCGCCATCACCTGAGGGAGCTTTTTACATAAGAGTTTCAACGTCTAAATACCGAATGATGTACACGTATGAACAATACAAACAAGATTAACTCTTTTACAAATTACCGATTATGTATAAAGGGGATAATACAAATCCCACATTTCGCTGCGGACCCCGATACGGATAGATGAGCGATTGTTTAGCCATAGGATCACGCCTGTTCATGCAATTTCACTACTAATTAGACTTCAAACCAGGTTAAACCGCCATCTACCTGCCTGGTTTCTCGCTCCATCTGTTGCATCCAGCTCCGTGCCTCTTGGCCCCACACATGAAACAAACAGTAGATATACGACTCCCCGTCCGCAACCTCTTCCAACCCGGATGCCTCTTCTATCCACACTTCAAGGGCTGTAGGCCAGGACGAATCTTCACGTTTCAACACAAAGCCGTTGATTTGGTGTTCCAAACTATATACTTCGGTAAACGTTAGTGCACTTGCCAGACGTTCCACAACTTCAGGTAAAATCGCAGGTTCCGTTGTTCTTATCCCATATTCCCAGCCCATATGTACAACCTCCTTCAGACTTCGTTTGCTCCAGATGATTGCTTTTGTTCGTGCATTTGCTGGATCGAACGATCCAACCACAACTCGTACCAGTCCAGAAAATGCAGTCGATTCGTATTGCCCCAATACTGATCAGGATAAATTCCATTGCGGTTAGCCCGGTCATCAACCCAGATCTCTCCGTAGGAGGCTCCCTTAACGATCAGATTCATGGAGATGCCACAACCAAAATCACTGATGCGCAGCATGCCTGCCGACCATTTTGGATCAAAATATTCGTGTTCCAGAGCATACCATTCCTCTTCTTCCTTGCTGTCATCGAACCAGTCATAGTTCCAGTTCCATGCTTCCGTGAATTGAAAAGGGTCCGAGATCGCATTCAGCTCATCATCATAACCAAGCATAGCGTATACACCGTCATCCGGGTTCTCCAGACCATAATAAGGCCCTGCACCACTCGTCCCCATATGTAGAAGCCATACCTTATAGTCCTCCGGCAATTTAATTCGCCATTTCTGCTCGAACTGTGCAATATCCTCCTGTGTCCATACAGCTGACATCTCATATGCATGGCTCTCTGCGCCGAACAAGTCCAAATCCGAATCCAGACTTCGGAGATTGATTAACTTTTCACGCATACGTTCTAACTGTTCAGTGTACACGGCCTACCTACCTCCTTTGCTACTCCATCACGTTCGTTCCACGCCATACCCGCGGTGCTGCAACTCATCCAGTGCGGCTGCCACATTTCGTTCAGGACACAACTGCTTAATCAGGCTGGCAGTCACCGGTTTTTCTTCATATATCTCAGCTACAGCTTCCAACGGTAGGTCTGGCATATCATAGTACCCTTTGGCCCAATCCACGTAATCTTCCGAGTCTTTATTCAAGTACTCCAGCAAAAATTCTGCACCACCTCTAGCGTCCGCTTCACCTTCCTCGGCTATCGCCATCCGAATCCAGTTACCAACCTTCCATGACAAGTCGTCCCCTTCCTGCCATAGGCAAAAGGTCACATTCTCCAGATCCAATGTCTCCTCATGATCCCGCAGAACAGTCATCAATGTCTTCGGCGCTTCATCGTACATGCCCGGGTAGATCTCTCCATCCTCACGAGCATGCGGACTTAAAGGTGACTCATGATCAAATCCCTTGATCAATGTGCCTGAATTCGTAAATAATACATGCAGATGATCACCTGCGCCATTATCGATGCTTCCCCATGCCACACCTGGCTGAAGTTCTTTTTCATAATGATGTACACGCAGCCAGTCTTCCTCCGAAAATATGATATCCAGTGCGGCAAGTATTCTCATCCGTTGACGCAGGGTATCTGTGTCCAATAAGGGTGTCTCGTTCCAAACCTGCATATGAATCCCTCCTGTTCACCTATGTACATTAAATCCGGATTAATTCAGCCAACGTGTTCTTCCCCTGAATACTTGGAGTCATGACAATTGCGATCCGACTGGCTTCTCTGGAGATGATACAAGCATAGTTTCCGGGATTTAGCTGAAACATGACCCCTTCACACGTCTCATCCGGCTCCAGTTCCCCGCCAGTAACATCATCAGCCGCTCCCAGATAGACGTGCCCAGACGGAACTTGCAGATGATATACCTTTTCCCGTTTCGCTACGTCATCTGAATCTGATTCCACCTGTGCATCCTCCAAGCTCCACTCCACCTCATACACTCCATCCGCACCCAGATTCAGGAACAGACAATGGCCTGCATTCACCTCACTCAGCTCATCTTCCGGTATGGACCACCAATCCGAAGTATCCTCGAAACGGTGCTTTAACGCTGCCAGATCATACAGGCACAATGTTGCCGTATCTGTAACCATTTGAAATGTTCCTCTCATATTCCCCGTCCCTTCTGTGAGATTAAGACCTAACCTCAGAAATATATTCCATCATTATATCAAGCCTGATACACGTGTAAAAGGAACCTTGGACCATCTCTGCTTTCGCAACTCTTCATTTCTCGCTCCAAACGGTCGATATAAGCATAACTGACTTTTTTGAACTTGATGGAGGAAGCCAAGCCATGTCGATGAATAATAGAAAAGAACCCTTTCGCTACACACTAAAGGAACCAATCAACTTTGAGATCTATATTCTCAGCATCAACGGGGTCACTGCACCACCGAAACCCATTCAAGCTGAGTTATGTGATATCAGTCGGTCCGGCTGTCAGCTATCATTTCCACTATCCCTTCCTGTCGAGAATAACGATATTCGGATTGGCATGAATATGCTGCTATTCGAAGACCCTCTATATATGGAAGGCACTCTCCGCTGGGGTCAAGAAAAAAATACCTCATGGCACTACGGTGTCCAACTCGAAATGCAGGACGGTAACCAGGACCGACTCTCCCGAGAGATGCGAATGCTTGCAGGACAAGGCAAAATTATTGTGAAATAGCGAGTGGCCATATAGGTTGGTAACCAAAACAAAAAAACAGCCCAATCAAATTGGACTGTTACGAGATAAAACACATTATGCCGCTTTACTGACTGTCACTGGTTGTTCCATTTTGGACCAGTTCACGGTTTTTTCGAGAAGTAATGATACCACTACACCAATAACGAGACCATTGCTTATAATCGGAACTAGATACATGGGCAAGTTTTGAAAGGCTTCAGCAGGAATATTCATTACAGCAACTCCAGTGAGTACCGGTAACGCTACACGATAGATCGTTTTAGAGTTAAATGTCGTGCCCTCAAGTGTTCTTAATGCTGTACCGAACATCTGCAGATAGGCTACAAACAGAACAGCACTGCCTACGCTTGGTGGTATTTGTGCAAAAAAGGCAGTAACCGAAGGTGTAAGCCCCATCATACATAACAACCCCGCTCCAATAATAAAGGCAGCACGACGCAGAATGCGAGTGCTCTCCAGGAAGCCGATCGATGATGCAAATAAACCAAATGGCAGCACACCTACACAGGCCGACAACATCGAGAACAGACCCGTTAGCACGTATGAGCGTCGGTACTGCTGACGGGTCGTCTCTGCCTGATAAAGTTTCTCGACCGTGCTTAATGTGGTAATCGAATTCGTCATATTCACCAGTCCCACAAAAAATGCAGTAATGACGATTCCCGGTTCCCATCTTGGTGCTCCCCATGGAAACAGCGTTAGGCCTCCTACTATGTGGTTGGGCTGTCCACCATGTTGTCCCGGAAACAATAGACTATAGGCAATCCAGCCTGCCACAATTCCAATTAAGATCGCGTAGTTCCCCAGTTTCCCCTTACCCTTTAATTGAATCCATGCCACCAGAAATGCAATGACAACGGATAACGCGGCAACTGGCAGATCGAAGCGACCAAACTCCGTATATCCAATCATACCTTTAAAAAAGTTCATGGTTAATTGAATGGTCATCAGAAACAGCATGGCACTCTTCACCATCGGTGTAAACAGCTTCTGCAGCACTTGCGCCGCGCCTAGCCAGCCCAATATCATCATCGTCAGACCCGCTAACAGAAAACCTGCAGCCAGGCCACCACCAATGCGCTCCAGGCTCATACCTGCTGAGGAAGCCGATACAGTCAAGCTCAGCGTCAATCCCCACCATAGTCCTGAAGGACCATCCATGACTGCATAGCGGTGACCAAATACTGCTTGAAGAATACACACCGCTCCAGTAAGGATAAATGCGTGCTGCATGGTGGCAGCAATGGCATCCGGGGACAGATGAAAATTATGTCCGATAGATAGCGGAACCACAACAGTATTGGTAAACAGGAAGAAAAACCACTGTATGCCCGCTAAAATCATTGAAGATACGTCTTTCATATTCTTTTGTAAAAAATGCTCTTGATGTCTATTCATTTGTTAGCAATATCCTTTCACTCTTCTGTATCATAAACACATAAGTGCTTTTAGACTTCGGTTAATAACCGTTCCATCTCCGCATATTGATGCTGACGCGCATGTACGAGCGGTGTAATTCCGTCCCGATCCGCGATCTTTGGATCTGCACCATATTGCAAAAGCAAGGCAACAATCTGCTGATGTCGTGGACCGCCATCTCCCAAAATGACTGCTTCCAGCAAGGCTGTCCATCCCAGATTGTTGATATGGTTCACATCTACATCACTGCGTGTCAGCAGAAGCTCCACAATGTGCACATGGCCCCGATCAGCTGCTGGAATAAGGGCGGTACCGCCAAAACGATTTGTTAACCTTGTATCTGCACCTGCTTCAATGGCCAGTTCAACCATGTCATACATGCCCTCGGCACTCGCGTATAACAGCGGATTATCCAATCGTCTATCCTGGAGATTAATGTCTGCTCCGGCGTCCACTAGCATTCTTGCCGTGTCTATCTTATTACCGTGCACGGCAGCCATCAGAGTTGATCGCCCCAATGCATCCCGTTCATTCAACTGGCTACCCTGGGTGATAAACCGAATGACCTCATCGGTATGCCCTGCTTGAGCGGCGTCATGTATTGTTCTAACCACGTTATTTCATCCTCCAATTCAACGTCTTCTCATGCAGTAACTTTCATAGAAAAACCAAGCACTTTAGTCAGGTGTGCAAATCTAATGTATGTTAACATAAGAACGTAGTATATTAAAAATACATGTTTTGTTGGCTTTCCATACGAATTACATATAGTTTGAAGGCAAAGGAGACAACCACTTGGATATCAAACAATGTCGCTATTTCATTGCCATTGCTGAGGAGAAACAGATTACAGCAGCAGCCCGAAGACTTCACATGGCTCAGCCCCCCTTAAGCCAGCAGCTTAAGTTAATGGAAGAAGAGCTAGGCGTGATGTTGTTTGAACGCAAAGGGCGCATGATGGAACTAACGCAGGCTGGCCGTAGCTTCTACGATTATGCAGTCACCTTGACCAAATATATGGAGGAAGCTGTAATGGAGATGCAAAGTTTCCAGCACGGCATACGGGGTAAACTCGCCATCGGCATCAATACCATATCAGATCGCCTGATCCCGCAAGCACTACAGCAGTTCCGTACTACCCATCCACAGGTGACCTATAAAATTCAGCAAAATGAATCGGCACAATTATGCCGATTGCTGGAAGATGGCAAAGTTGAGCTTGCCTGTGTACGCATGCCTGTCCAGACCGCACGCTATGAGGTGCTGCACCTGCCACAGGAGCCCCTTTTCTATATCTCTGCAACACCGCTAGTTAACTCGACAGACCTGCTACCAGAAGCGGAGATGGGGACTTGTTTTGAGCAGCTCACAGGAATTCCTCTTTTACTTCCAAGTACAGAGGGACTCGGTATGTTCGAGTTAATTTTGGACAAATTCCGTGAGCATCAAGTCACCCCCTCCATCATGGGCGAGTGCTCAGACATTAATATGTTGCTGGAGCTGGTCCGACTCGGCTTCGCCAGTTCCATCGTGCCTCATACCGTTCTTCAGTTATACCAAGAGCACCCTTTCCATGTATACCGCCTTCAGGATCAGCATTCAACTGTCGGATCAGCGCTGGTCTGGTTGCAGAACCGTTATCTGTCCAAGCCTGCACAACACTTTGTGCAATTGGTACAGGGTATGCTTCCTGTGGTGTAACACAAGTAGAACAAAAAAAAAGCAGCAACTTCCCGGGTTTGAATCCGGCAAAGTTGCTGCTTTATTCTTTTGATTAAGCTTTCGCTGTGAACAACAAGTCTTTTTCTTTGATCGTCGTGCGACCAGCAGACTCAATGGACTCATATTGATGCATGTTTGTAATAATAACGGGTGTGATCGTTGTATAACCGGCTTTTTCGATCTGTTCCCGGTCGAACTCCATCAGGACATCACCTACAGCAACCTTTGCACCTGCTTGAACTTTAGGCGAGAAGAATTGACCTTTCAGCTTCACCGTATCAATCCCAATATGAATCAACATCTCTGCGCCTGTATCACTTACCAGACCAATAGCATGTCCGCTCTTTGATAACGAGAACACAGTACCGTTAATTGGAGAAACCACACGTCCTTCAGATGGTTGAATCGCAAATCCTTTACCCATAATCTCTTCAGAGAATGCAGGGTCCGGCACTTCGCTCAGCGGTTTAACTTCACCCGTGATTGGGCTGAAGATTTGCTCATCTTGTGCTTTTGCGTCTTCAGTTACACCAGCAGAAGTTGTTGCTGCTGTTGCAGGCTCAGCTACTGGTGCAGCTGGCTCCGATGCATTTTCTTCTTCGAATCCAAGAATATATGTCAGAACTGCCGCAGCTATGATAGCAATCAGACCACCAGCCAGTGCATAGAGCAGTGTGCTAATTGCCGGACTGATAAATGCTGCGATACTTGGCAGACCCACTAGACCTGTAAGTACATATGCTTTAACATTGACGATCCCCATGAATCCGCCTGCGATAGCTCCACCAATAAGAGCTGCAATAAACGGTTTTTTGAACTTCATGTTGATACCATACATCGCTGGTTCCGTAATCCCCATAATAGCCGTAAGACCTGTGGAATAGGCAAGGGATTTGGTTTTGCTATTTCTCGATCTGAGACCTACACCAAATGCTGCACCACCTTGTGCCAGGTTAGCTGCAAACATCAGTGGAATAATAAAGTCGTAACCCAGTGTTGTCATTGAACCGACAATGATTGGCAACAGTGCATAGTGCATACCTGTGATGATCAGCAGTGACATCGTACCACCAATCAGGATACTTGCGAAGATGGACATATTGTCGAACAACCATGAAATACCACCGGACAAACCATTACCAAGAACCGTACCCAATGGTCCAACAGTCATCAACGTCAGTGGAACCATAATCAACAGGGTAACCGTCGGAACAATCAGAAGTTTCAATGAAGCATGTGTAACACGATCAACAGCTTTCTCGACATAAGAAGCAATCCAGATGGCGAGAATGATCGGAATTACCGTAGAAGAATATGTCGCTGCTATAACCTTAATTCCCACAAATGTGGTGTCACCATTGGCAAGCAATGCTGTAATCGTCGGATGCATAATACCCGCTGCGAGCGCTGCAGCAATATACATATTACTACCCAGCTTACGTGCAGCACTAATTGCTAGAATGATTGGCAGGAAGTAGAAGGCACCATCCCCGATTGCAGACAAGATGATATAGGTTGAGCTGGTATCAGACAACCAGCCCAGGGCTACAAGGATCGCCACGATCCCTTTGATCATACCTGCACCCGTAATGGCTGGCAGGATTGGAGTAAATACTCCTGAGATGAAGTCGAACAGCGCACTTATTGGATTTCTCTTTTTCTTTTCTCCAGTTGAAGCAGCTGATGATGCATTATCTGCGGTTGGTGATTTGGACATGTTGCCAACAAGTGCGTTATACACGACAGGTACATCGTTACCGATGATAACCTGGAACTGTCCGCCGTTCTCCATCACGCCCATCACGCCTGGTGTATTTTTTAGCGTCGCTTTGTCCGCTTTTTGGTTGTCATTCAGGTTAAATCTGAGTCTTGTCATACAGTGAGTGACTTGATCGATATTCTCTTCGCCACCAACAAGCTTCAAAATATCCTTGGACAATTGTTGTTTATCCATTGTGTTTTGCTCCTTTTATGTGTAATGAAGGTTAAAAAAAACCTAAACACTGAATAATGACAAAGCAGAAGAGCTTATCATTATTCAACGTTTAGGTTTTGCCTTTTTAGCAGTAACAATCCTAATTTTATTCAATTGTTTGTTCATTTCTGACAATTCGTTCAATATGAATGGTCAGATACAGTATTTCTTCCTTGGACAACACCCGATTATAGATCTTACGCGTATAGTCACTGATCCGTACTGCACATGCGTGTGCTTCGGGATACTGCTTGCTCACCAAGTCATGAAGCGGATTATCTTCTTCTTTATCTTCAATTGCCGTCCCTTGTAACACACGTTGGGCAAAGAACTTCAGATGAGTTAAAAATCGATAATAACTCAATGAATCTTCATCAAGTTCAATCACAAAGCTGCGTCTTACGATATTAAGAATGTCCTTAACGATGTTTGTAATACTGATCGTTTCCCTCATCTCACCGTTCATCTGGGCATTAACCAGATGCATCGCAATGAATGCGCATTCGTCTTCGGGAAGCAGGACACCTAATGTTTCCTCAATGATCTGTAGCGCCTTGAGTCCAATGGCATATTCCTTCCGGTACATGCGCTTGATCTCCCAGAACAATGCGTTACGGATCTGCAATCCTTGACGATGTCGATCAATGGCAAAATGAATATGATCCGTCAGTGAAATGTAGATGCTCTCATGCAGCTTCTCACCTAACACCGTCTCGGCATAACGGATAATCTCATCCGAGCACTCGACATATTCAACCGGGATATCTGACAGAAGCGTTTTAAGTTTCTGTGATACTTCCTTACTTTCAAGCGAGAATATTTTTTCGACGAGACTCTCGTCTATCGATTCACCAGTATGCTTTTTGAAGGCAATTCCACGCCCCATAACGACCAGTTCGTTTCCTCCCGGATCAATTACGGTAACTACGTTGTTGTTCAGCACCTTCTCAATTTTCATTTCTTCACATCACCTTGCACCGTCAAAGTAGTAAAAGGCAAAACCAAAGCAGGTCACGAAATATGCCCCGCCTCTGGTTTTGCCTGATTGAACAGTAACAATCCAGTATTCATTAGCCTTAGGCCCATCTTACCATATAATTATCCATCTGACAATGTTTTTGTGAAAGCGGTTAATGTGCATTAATATGACATAAGAAGGTGCATAACAACCCTGCCTTAAGAACTACTATTTACTTATTGTTACGTTTAAGACTTGCGCCATTTGTACCAATAACTTCTTTGTACCAGTGGAAAGATTTTTTCTTGTATCGATCCAGAGTTCCTGAACCATCATTGTTGCGATCGACATAGATGAAACCATATCGTTTCTTCATCTCTGCTGTTGAAGCACTCACCAGGTCAATACAGCCCCATGACGTATAACCCATCACTTCCACGCCATCCTCAAGAGCTTCACCCACTTGTACCAAGTGGTCATTCAAGTATTGAATACGGTAATCATCGTTCACCGTTTTATTGCCATTTTCGTCGGTGATCAGCTCATCTACTGCGCCCAGACCATTTTCGACAATAAACAATGGTTTTTGATATCGGTCCCAGTATTTGTTCAAGGTTACGCGTAGTCCTTGCGGATCGATCTGCCAGCCCCACTCGCTCGCTTGGAGATAAGGGTTTTGTACCCCTGCAAACAAGTTGCCTTTTCCTTCAATACGTTTCTGGGGATCACCTGTCTCACAGATACTTACATAATAGCTGAACGAGATAAAGTCTACGGTATGCTTCAGAATTTCAGCGTCGCCGTCTTCAAACTTGATATTGATATTATTTGCTTTGAAATAACGATTAATGTATTTCGGATAGTAACCACGCGCATGGATATCAGCAAAGATATCATTGCGCTGTTCAGCATGCATCGCTGCAACCACATCATCCGGATTCGGAGTCAGCGGATACGTAGGCATGCTCAGTACCATACAGCCAATTTTGGCTTCAGGCATAATTTCATGTCCCAGTTTCACTGCTAACGCACTGGCTACCAATTCATGATGGATTGCTTGATACAGATCCTGTTTGGACAGTTCTGCTTTTGGCGTATAGATCCCGCCGCTCATGAATGGCTCCTCCAGAATGGAGTTAATTTCGTTGAACGTCAGCCAGTATTTCACTTTGCCTTTGAAACGGTTGAAGAGCACCGTTACATAACGCTCGTAGAACTCAATCATTTTACGGTTAACCCATCCATCATAAGTTTTGGACAAATGTAGCGGTGTCTCATAGTGAGAGATGGTTACGAGGGGTTCAATGCCGTACTTATGGCACTCATCGAACAGATCATCATAGAATTGCAGACCCTTCTCATTTGGTTCCAATTCATCACCTTTAGGAAAGATACGGGACCAGGCGATAGATGTACGGAACACTTTGAATCCCATTTCAGCAAACAGCTTAACATCTTCTTTGTAACGGTTATAAAAGTCAATCCCGATCAGTTTCAGGTTATCCTCAGTAGGTCCTTCCGTTCTGGGCGTTGTAATCCCGTGCGGCATTACGTCTTGAACAGAAAGGCCCTTGCCATCTGTATTATAAGCTCCTTCAAGTTGGTTGGCTGCTACAGCTCCGCCCCATAGGAAATCCTTCGGAAATGGTGTTGTCATGTCAATCCTTCCTCTCTAAGTAACGGTATTTTCATTCTTTGTTTAAATGCTTACCTCTATCCTTTTCCGACAGGAAAAAGCGGACAATCTCCAACCAAAAGGGCTGACAGGGACATTGGATTCCCTGCTTGCCAACTTTCGTGTTAGGTTTTGCCCGCTTCCTGTGCGGTAACAATCCTGTGAACGAGCGAGTTACAGTTGCTCACCATTGCTGGAGATTACGTTTTTGTACCAGTCGAATGAATCCTTCTTGGAACGTTTCAGTGTTCCGTTACCTTCGTCGTCCAGATCCACGTAGATGAAACCATAACGTTTGGACATTTCGGAAGTGGACATGCTCACCAGGTCAATCGGACCCCATGCTGTAAATCCAATCAGATCCACACCATCTTTGATGGCTTCTTTCATTTGTTCGATGTGTTTTTTCAGGTAATCCACACGATAGGAGTCATGGATCGAACCATCTTCTTCAACTTTATCATAGGCACCCAAACCATTTTCCACGATGAACAATGGTTTCTGGTAACGATCCCAGAAGTTGTTCAGGGTTACGCGCAGACCGATCGGATCGATCTCCCAGCCCCAGTCGGACGCTTCCAGATAAGGGTTTTTCACGCCACCAGTCAAGTTGCCGGATGTCTCTGCTTCGTTGGCAGAAGCAGATTTGGTCACGGACATGTAGTAACTGAAGGAGATGAAATCAACTGTATTGTTGAGCAGAATTTCATCATCGCCCGCTTCTTTTTGAATGACAATGTTGTTCTCTTCAAAATAACGAGCCATATAGTTCGGGTACTTACCACGAGCATGCATGTCCGTGAAGAAGAGGTTAATCTGATTCTCATGCTGAGCCAAACGAACATCTACCGGATTACATGTGGCTGCATAAGTTTCCATACGAGCAAGCATACAGCCGACTTGGGAACCAGGGATAATTTCGTGTGCAAGCTTCGTTACCATGGCACTTGCTACAAATTGATGATGAAGCGCTTGATACGTCGTCTGCAACTTGTTGTCCACTTTATCGATCAGAATGCCGCCACCAGTGTACGGGCTGAACAACATTACGTTAATTTCATTGAACGTCAGCCAGTATTTCACTTTATTTTTATAACGGTTGAACACCGTTTCTGCATATCTAACATAGTGCTGAATTACTTCACGACCAGCCCAGCCATTATATTTTTGCGTCAAGCCAAGCGGAGTCTCGTAGTGAGACAATGTAACGAGTGGCTCGATACCGTATTTCAACAATTCGTCGAATACTTCATCGTAGAATTTCAAACCTGCTTCATTTGGCTCTTGATCATAACCGTTCGGGAAAATGCGTGCCCAGTGAATGGATAAGCGGAATACTTTGAAGCCCATTTCAGCGAACAATGCAATATCTTCTCTAAAGTGATGGTAAAAATCAATACCAAAACGTTTCGGGAAACGTTCTTCAATTTTGCCGGAGAGAATCTCTTCAATTCGGGAAGAGGAAATTTCCATGGCATGTCCGCCTGTACGCTTCTCTTTGGGAACATGAGCAATCATGTCCGCTGTGGAGAGGCCTTTGCCGTCCTTATCGAATGCACCCTCCAATTGATTGGCAGCTGTAGCGCCGCCCCATAGGAAGTTTTCGGGGAATCCTTTTTTTGCCGTGGTCATGAACAACAACCTCTTTTCGAAATTTATTTTGGTTTTTCCAGATGAAAAATGGTGTGATTTAGAGCAGAAAACAAGAAAAACCTAAACTCAAGGTAAAATAGCACCAAAAAAAGGGGCCTTCATTTCACCATCAGTTTAGGTTTTGCCTGTCTTCACAGTTACAATCCATCAAAAGATGTTATTGCATATTCTGTTGTGTTTGCTCTTGTAATGTAAGCGTAACATATCTATTTTGCAAAATCAACTTCACTGGATCATAGGATCGCTCACCCATTCTTTCCATAACAAAAATTAACGTGGCATATGCATAATGGCTGCCCTTAATGCCTGCGCTCCCTCCTCGGTTTCCAGGTATGTAGCAGGACTTTGGTCCCCTAAAGCCGGGATATCTTTCATGATCCATTCAAAAGTGTACTCCCCCATTTCATACAAAAGTACCCGACTTATGTCCGCCGGAATCCCATGTATTCGCGCACGTTTTACCCACGCAGGGTCCAGTTTATTTTCAAATTCTTCAAACAGTTCGGAAAATGAGTCCCAGCTTGCCTGCTTAAACTCTCTGAAATACATATCTTTCATACTCATGTAAATTCACTCTCTGGATTGCTATTAATAACACCGAAGTCCTATCTGACACAATTCATCCTTAAGCCGCTTGAATCCGTTTCTGTAACAGGTAGACTTAATTTTAAATGTTTTTCGGGGGAAAGACTAGTACAGGAGGATTCAACAAATGACTTATGAAGAAAACACATCCGGTTGGGATGCAATTGATAAAACCATCGGTGAGCTATACGGTGAACAGGAGCCGCACCATTATGGAACATCCATTCCTTACATGCTCGGAGGTCCGGACCCTCTCGATGGCATCAGTGTTTATGCAGTGAATACACCCATGCCCCACTGGCATTTTGTCACATATGGTTTCTCTGAATTATATGAAAAAGAGATGCAGGATGCATCCAAAAGCGGGTATGGTTTTGAACTCACATTTCGCCTTACACGCAGTGAAGGAGAGACTTCTCCGCCAGCCTGGGCGCTGAATCTGCTTCAAAATGTAGGACGTTACGTGTTCACTAGCGGAAATATCTTTCAGCCAGGAGATTACATGGACGCCAATGGACCCATCTGTCTGGAGTCCGATACTTTGTTGACTGCTCTCTCATTTATTGAAGATCCGGATCTACCGGCGATCTCTACGCCTAACGGTTCCGTGCAGTTTATTCAGATGGTTGGTATTACAGGTCGGGAGCTGGAAATGATTCAAACATGGAATGCGCGCGGCTTCCTCTCGGCCTGCTCCAATTTCATGCCCAAATACGTGACCGATCTGATGAGAAATTCGTACGCAGATATTCCTTCTGTTGTACAAGCGGTTGAGCATGGAATGGAACAGGACGGATCGAGCACAGCATTTTTATTCATACAACAACTGGGCTGGGAGTCCCCGCGTAAAAAAATGCTGATAAAGACTGTTCCGGGCAAACTCCAGCTTGGAGCCAAACAGGCTATATTAGTCGGAACCATCCTTCGTAGCCGAATTTCGAAAGGCGAATCTCTGTCCTTGATCGGACCTGAGACCAATATTCTATTCGAAGCTGGAGAAGCTCCAGCAGTCGTGGAATCCGACAAACAAGTTACCCTGACGGTGAACACACAGATTGTTGAAGAGCTGGTGCAGAATCTTCGTCCGGTTGAAGGCACATTCGAGATCGCTTCATTGGATCATATGCTTGTTCAGATTGTTAAAACAGAAATTAAAAACCAGGAAGGGCACGTTATCAAAACGATTGGATGACGCACCTCAGATTCAATCAGATCCTACGCTTACTAGCGACTGTGCAGGAAGGAGGAATCAAACATGCCTGCCATTACACTTGCCTCACGGCACAAGGAGCCCGCCATGTGCAAGCATCTAACAGAAACGGCTCCGTTCGATTATTTACCTAAATCTCAACTGGACAGGCTTCGCAAAAGCAATCATTTCCTGATTCATGCATTCCAGAACAGCCTCTCACATATTAAAGAGAATTTAACGGGCACTTATCTTTTTCTACTCACAGATATGGACGGTGTGCTTCTCTCCATGGATTATAGTCCAGATCTGGAAACGGTAGTAGAAGGTTCTCCCATTCGTCCGGGCATGATCTTCACTGCACAGAGCTGTGGAGTCAACGCCATTTCTGTAACGATGGACAGCAATGAACCTGTGCTTCTGTTGCCCGAGCAGCATGAAAGCCCCTATTTTCAAAGCTGGCATTGCTACGCTGCCCCTCTATCCATGGAATCGCAGCATTTCGGCTATCTGGATGTGTCCACCATTAACGCGGATATGCAGGGCGAGCTTATTGCTATTGCCAAGCTGATTCCTGCATATATGCAGAACAGTTACCAAAATCAGCAGGCTACTGAAGCTTGTGACAAACCAGCGGTGGAGTTCACAGCGCGTCAGTTAACCATTCTGGAAATGATCGCGAAAGGGTTCACTGTGAAAGCTATTGCTTTGAAATTGAAAATCAAGGAATGCACTGTGAATCATCATAAAAAAGTGATTTTCAACAAATTAGGTGTGCAATCCAGCACGGAAGCTGTTTCAATTGCCAGCCGATTGTCTTATTTATAAAGGACCCCTATAGATTCCTATAGGTAGTAAATGGGAACGTTTGTGCTACAATTTAGGAAACAAGCAAGATGTAGAGAGAGAAAACACACACACACATTTCAGGAGGGTAATATGACAATTCCAAAGAAAGCTTCTTTATTCGCAATGCTCATGATGATTATGCTGGTTGCAGCCGCTTGCGGTGACAAGGCAGATAACACAGCCGCAACAAAAGAGCCTGCCGCAACTGAAACAACGACTGGCACTGATTCTGAGACAGCCAATACAGAAGAAACAGAGAACACTGAACCTGCAAGCGAAGAGTCCAAGGAAACGGATAATTCCCAAGACGTTGAGCTGGGGACTACACAAAAAGGCTCTTACACCAATGACTATTTCGGCGTATCTCTGAAATTCCCGGAAGCTTGGGAGTTCCAGGATGCTGCGGGTATGAATGAACTGACAAGCGCATCATCCGAAGCGATTGCTGGTGATGATGAAACGAAGAAAAAACAAATTGAACTGTCTCAAACCAAAACATTGAATCTGCTTATGGCTTCACAGTATCCATTGGACGGAGGTCAAGTTGGTCCTTCCGCTATGGCCATTGCTGAGAAAGTAAGCTTGTTGCAAGGCATTCGTACAGGTAAAGACTACCTGGAAGCAACCAAAAAATTCATGGTGGATAGCCAGTTCCCTTATGATTATAAAGAGATGACAACGGAAACCATCGGTGGTAAAGAGATGGATCTGATGCAAATTACGATGGATGCAGGTGACGGTTCAACGATTACTCAGGACTACTACAGCACCATTATTGAAGGATATGCTTTTAACTTCATCTTCACTTACATGGATGATGCAACCAAAGCAGAGATTGATACCATCAAGAAATCCGTTCAATTCAAATAATCGCTTTTGAGTATTGCCATCATATTAATAAAATCAAGTACATCCAACACAACCCCGACAACGATCTATAGTGATCATTGTCGGGGTTCTTTTTAGCTAAATTGAGTCACATCACTCTAGCTTGACATGGCCACCCAGTGGCCTTCCTTAACTTCTACCCACTTGGAATGTTCCAGATTATAACGGTCCTCTGCTTCAACAGGTGTTTCTTTGACAACATGCCTCTTTTTCTTCGCTTCGATCGCCGGATCAGGCACAGGAATAGCTGATAGCAATGCCTTGGTGTAGGCATGTTGCGGGTTGGAATACAGTTCTTCACTCTCAGCCAGCTCCACAATTTTCCCGTTATACATCACAGCCACTCGATCACTGATATGTTTAACCATGGACAAGTCATGCGCGATGAACAGATACGTCAATCCGAGTCGCTGCTGCAACTCTTCAAGCAATTGTACGATCTGAGCCTGGATCGATACATCCAGTGCAGACAATGGTTCGTCACATACGATGAATTCCGGCTCCACAGCCAGAGCTCGCGCTATACCGATCCGCTGTCGCTGTCCTCCCGAGAATTCATGTGGATAACGCTGCGCATGGGCAGGATCAAGACCCACCATCTCCAGCAATTCCTCCACCCGTTTCTCCCGCTGAGCGGCATTGCCTGCAAGTTGATGGATATCAAGCGCTTCTCCAATGATATCCATTATCCTCATTTTGGGATTCAGAGATGCATAGGGGTCCTGGAAAATAATCTGCATATGTCTGCGCATCGTTTTCATCTCCGAAGCGGACAGACGATTGAGCGGAACTCCCTTAAACAGCACATCCCCACCTGTTGGCTCATGCAATCGAAGAATGGCGCGCCCCGTGGTCGATTTACCACTGCCGGATTCTCCCACAACGCCGAGTGTCTCTCCTTGCCGAATATGGAAACTGATATCATTCACAGCCTTTAAAGTGTTGCCTTTGCCCAGATTAAAATGTTGTTTGAGCGACTTCACCTCAAGCAATGGCTGATCGTCTTCCAGATCTCTCGGAACCATGGATACCCGTTTTGGCTTTTTCTTCTGATCCAAACGTGGTAATGCATTCAGAAGCCTGATCGTATACGGGTGTTTGGGATTAGCAAAAATCTCCGCCGTCGTCCCAGTTTCCACAATCTGTCCTTCTTTCATCACAACAACCCGATCACACATGCCCGCTACTACGCCCAAGTCATGCGTGATCAGGATAATCGATGTGCCCAGTTGCTCTTGCATATCTTTCATCAAATTCAAAATCTGTGCCTGAATCGTAACGTCTAGAGCAGTTGTCGGTTCATCGGCAATGAGTAATTCAGGACGACAAGCGAGTGCAATACCGATCATGACCCGCTGACGCATGCCTCCGGAGAATTCGTGCGGATACTGGTTGTAGCGTATTTCGCTGCGAGTTATCCCCACCCGCTCCATCATGGCTATCGCCTGCTTCTTGGCTTCCCTTTTGGACACCTTCTGGTGTTTGATTAGACTCTCAGAGATCTGTTTCCCCACTTTAATTGTCGGATTAAGGGAACTCATCGGATCTTGAAAGATCATACCAATATCACGCCCACGGATGCTCTCCATCTCTTTCTGCGTTTTATTGGCAAGGTCGACACCCTTAAATAGAATTTCTCCCTTTTTCATCTGCGAAGGAGGCGATGCAAGCAGTCTCATAATGGAACGTGCGGTTACACTCTTTCCACTTCCCGATTCGCCTACAATGCCTAGTGTCTCCCCTTTTCGCACTTCAAAACTTACTTCTCGCACTGCCTGAAACTCACTCTCTCCGGAGTGAAAAGAGACAGATAACTCATTAACTTTCAGTAAAGGTTCCATGCAATCACCAGCTCTCATCCGTTTTTCTCATTCACTCATATGTATACCATTTAATTCCTTGACAATTGTTTAGACCCTAAATAATATATACTATATCAATCGGAATAATGCAATTTAAACCTGAATGAAAGGAGGTACACTTGGTTTGAATCTTGCAGATGGCAGTAGAATCTCACGGTTGGTACACAATTTAAGCTTTATTTATGGCAAAATGCTGCTTCATCCTTCCTATCGATACGTTCTGTTCATTCTTGGATTACCGATCAATCTGGTCGTGTTTCTAATATGGCGTTCGAATCGAAAAAATGACGGCTGGGTAGCTGCCAGACAGGCGGCTGAGCAAGAACTGCTCGCTTCTTCCTACCGGGACAGACTGAAGTTGGAAGTGGAAGAACAACTGCGTCGCAAACATCGTTTTTTCCAGCAGCAGGTCAGTGAGGGAGAATTCAAACGTCAGACCGAGGAATGGTTGGAGGAAAGCGTTCAGACGGAATTGAAGGAGCGGACATCCCGCATACTTCAGGAACAAGGAAATCAACGTCTTACAATGGCCGATACGTTCCACTCACTGATCGATAAACCATGGTTTTTGGCGATATCCATTATTCCAGGCTGTCTCATGTATAGCATCCTGTTCTTGTATGGTAATCCTTATCTAAAGTACATATTTGAAAGAATACTGATGACGGTATTTGTCATTCTGGGCGTAGCTACACTCGTATTTACAATTTTGTATCTGTCTCCGTTCAACCCGGCAGCTAACATTCTGGGAGAGACAGCAACGCAGGAACAGATTGCCGCGTTCAATCAGGTGTATGGCTTGGATCAGCCTTATCTTACACAGCTTTGGAACAATATCAAGGGCGTCGCCTTCTTCGATCTTGGCAAATCTTTTGCAGGAAATGAAGACGTAACAGCCACGATTGCAAGGAAGTTTCCCATTACCTTGACGCTTGCGGTCATTTCCCTGCTGTTAGCACTTGTCATTGCATTACCCATTGGCATTATCTCAGCAATTAAGCCTAATTCGTGGTTCGACTACACCTTCATGTTTATTGCTCTGATTGGATTATCCATCCCGAATTTCTGGCAAGGGCTTATTTTCATTCTGAACTTTTCGATCAAAATGCAGTGGCTTCCCGCCACCTTCAACCCGCAGAACTGGCTGTCGATCATTATGCCGACCATTGTGCTGGGTACGGGTCTCACGGCCGCGGTGGCTCGGATGACCCGCTCTTCTACACTGGAAGTCATTCATGAGGATTATGTCATGACCGCCCGTGCCAAAGGATTAAGCGAACGCCAAGTCATGCTGAAACATGCTGTGCGCAATGCATTAATCCCCATCGTAACGGTAGTTGGACTTCAATTCGGAGCCATGTTGGGCGGAGCAGCGGTAACGGAGAAAGTGTTTAATATCAGCGGTCTCGGCAGCTACATCGTGGATAAACAATTCATCCCCGATATTCCGAGTATCATGGGCGGAGTAATCTACACAGCCATTACAATCTCCATTATTAATGTAGCGGTTGATCTGCTGTATGCTTTTATTGATCCAAGAGTGCGCTCCAAGATGAAACAATATTAATGTGTGAACTTTTTGAACTACCTCTTAAAGCAGGTGTACTATGACAAACTCGTCTTTAACACAAGAAATGCGTTTCCGGCTTAAGTCTTCTCGCGAATACAGCCAGGCGAGCTTCGCCTGGGTCACGTCTCTTCTCTTGACTGCATTGCTGTTGTTCAACAGTTATGACTGGAGCGAGCAGACGTTCAAACCATTTCTGCTAACGATCCTTGGGATCTACGTATTCTTCACACTAGTGCAAACTGTCATTACGTTTCGGATTCGAAAAGACTTGATCCGCACCGGTACAGTCTCTGCTCTGACTCGCAGGCTTGCCTGGGTTCAACTACTTGCTATCATTTCAGGCAATATATTTATCGTAACGGCAGCCTTTCATCTGATTCGAAAATCCAGGAACGTGGAGTATACCTTTGCGGTGTACATGTTGTTAACCCAACTGTTCGTGATCGGTGTATCCGCATTAAATATCTTCAAACCTTATGTGGCTGACAACTTCCTGCCTGCCATGGCGATGCTGATCTTTATTCTGGTCATCGACCTGGTCGTTCTAATTATCGTATCCCGTTATAACGCGACCTCGATCCTCCCTCGCTGGATGATCGGTGTAAGTGTGGTACTGATTCTGACCTCGATCACAGGTAATGTATTCGCACTATTGCTCGGCATTTCCATTATTGGACGCATTCGCAGACAGGGGAAACAAAAATCAAACTTCTGGAACGATCTGTGGGAGCGCCTTGCTCCGAATATGACTGCGATGTCCGGTTTGTTTTTTATCATTTTTCTGTTCTCGATATCGATCTGCAGCTTCTTTACCTTTGACTACAGCATGGCTGTGGAGAATAACTATTCCGCTCTGCTACAATCGCCTTCCCTCGCGTATCCCTTGGGAACGGATGACTTCGGACGATGTTTATTTTCCCGGATTGTATTCGGTGCCCGGATCTCCTTGATCGTAGGTTGCATGTCGACGATCATTCCTGTGTTAATCGGTGGAGTCCTTGGAGCGCTCTCTGGCTTCTACGGTAGGCATACGGATAACATCATCATGCGACTGCTTGATATTCTCTATGCCATTCCGGGCATTCTGCTTGCCATTGCCATTATTGCGGCGTTCGGAGCGAATACGGTCAATCTTATTCTGGCGCTTAGTCTGGGTTCCATTCCAACGTACGCCCGTACGATGAGAGCCAGTGTACTCTATGTATCTACATTTGAATTTGTGGAAGCTGCACGTGCACTGGGGTACAACAATCGTACGATTATTTTCAAACACATTATTCCCAACTCCCTTGCGCCCATGATTATCAAGTCTACTCTCACGATTGGTGGAGCCGTTATTGCTACCAGCAGTCTGAGTTATCTGGGACTCGGCGTGGAGCCGCATATTCCGGAATGGGGTAACATCCTGAAGCTAGGCAGTACATACCTGGAGACTCACTCTTATCTGGCGATTTATCCAGGCTTGGCTATTATTCTGCTGGTTCTTTCTTTTAACTTTCTCGGTGATGGTCTGCGTGATGCGCTCGATCCCAAGCTGGAAAAGGCCTAAATGATTCGTTGAAATGAATGATATAGAAAAACAATCACACATCACACATTCAAGATATGGAGGGTAATCCCATGAAAAAACGGACACTGATCTCATTGCTATTAATTCTCGTCATTGTGATATCCGGCTGCAGTGTAAAAACGAAAACCGAATCACAGGCGGAGACCGCACCATCAGACACAACAGAAATCGCACAAAAACCGGCAGACATTGAGCTGCTTGCCATGAGTTCTTCCGAAAATGACGTGAATATTATCCGTGACCAGCTGACCAAAAACGGCTTTAATGTGAAGCTGAACCTGCAGCCAGATTACGGCAGCTTCAAATCCCAGCAGGATGCAGGGAATTATGATATGGCCTTGTCCAGTTGGACAACGGTAACGGGAAATCCCGATTATGCCGTACGTTCTCTTTTTAAAACAGGTGGAGATTACAGTATCCTCGCAGATGGGGAGATTGATAAGCTTATCGATCAGGCAGCTACCCAAACACCAGACCAATACAAAGATACGTACAAACAATTGGAAGATCGCTTGGTAACGGATCAGGCTTATATCGCTCCTCTGTACATTTCCCTGAAAAGTCAGGCTGTGAACAAAGAGATTCTGAATGTCGAAACCGTGCGTCTCTCCAAATCCCGCGCGATGGCTTGGGAACCGATTGAGTTCAAGGACAGCTCCAAGAATGCCAAAGATCCGTTGATTCTGACGCAGAGCGCATCCGTACTGACTTCCCTTGATCCAATCAAAGGAAACGACGGTTCCATCAACCAGTTGAACACCAATATGTATGTACGTCTCGTTAACTTGACGGATGACGATCAGCTGACAGCAGAAGGATCACTGTCCCATAATTTCAGCATTGCTGAAGGTAATTCGGACTATTACTTCATTCTCAGAGACGACATCAACTTTGCGAAGATTGATAACAAAAAAGCGGTAGATACAGGCGAACGTGTGGGTGCAGATGATGTCATTTTCTCCCTGGACCGTGCGAAAAACAAAGATTCCGTTCCGGATCACCGGACATACAGTCTGCATGAACACATCAAAGACGCTGAGGTTGTAACGGATCTGAATGCTTTGCAATCCATTAAACAATCCAGCGGTAATGGTACAATCCTTGAAGCATTGGAACAAGGACTTGGCAGCAAAATTACAGAACTCGTGACTGACAAAACCAAAGCAGATAATAGTGCAGGTAAATATCAGGTCGTTAAATTGACAACAACGGAACCTTTCCCGCAAGTACTGAACTACCTGGCTCACCAATCAGCCGGGATCGTGTCCAAAAAACAGGTGGAGAGCATCAACACTTATGATGTAGCTTCCTTTGACGTCAACAAAGATATTCCTTACGGTGATCAGAACACGGTGACTGAAGGCGCATCATACAATAACACCCTGTATACGAGCGGACCTTATATTTTGTCATATAAAAATGACTATGAAGCTGTATTCTTGCAAAATCCGGGATACCGCAAAGGCACTGAATATGCACCGAAAATTGCTCAGGTCAATGTCCGGTTCATCGCGGATGCAGACAGCGCCCTCTCTGCTCTTCGCAGCAGTGAAATTCATCTATACTACGGTGTGCCTGAAACCAAGTATGACATCATCAAAAATGACAGCAAATTGCATCTGCAAAGCATTCCGAGCAACGCTGTTTCTTATCTCTTGTTCAACACGGCCAACCGTGATGTGGCCAAGAGCAGTGATTTGAGAAAAGCCGTACTGTACTCCATTAATCAGGATGAAATTTTGAGCTTCTACAAGAATAACAAACTCAAAGCATACTCCACAGTAAGCCCGCTCGTTCCGACCGGGAATGAATTGAAAGCTGATCCTGCAAAAGTAAAAGAATTCTTGAGCAACTATAACGCCTCCAAATAAACGTATACCAAAAAAAGGCTGTCACTGGATCATCTACCAATCCTGGTGACAGCTTTTTTTATTCTTCCAGCACACGGCAATCTGCCAAAACATAGGGGTAATTGAGCATGCTGTCTGCTTCAGTAATTTTGCGAATCACCTTACACGGAACGCCTGCTGCAAATGAATGCGGTGCAATATCACGAGTCACGACACTCCCAGCTCCAATGACACATCCATCTCCAATGGTTACACCTCCGCACACCGTGACGTTCGCCGAGATCCATACATCGTTTCCAATCGTGACAGGTTTGGCATAACATAGCGACTTCACATCACCGTTCTGATCCACCATCTGTCTCCGCTCGCTGGCAATCATGGGATGAATGGGAGTAACAATCGTAACGTTGGGACCAAAACTGGTATAGTCCCCGATCGTCACTGGTGCATCATCTTGTATCGTCAGATTGTAATTACCGAAGAAGTGATCGCCTATCCGGGTATGCACACCATAATGAAAGAAGATGGGGCCTTGCAGGAATCCACCTTTACCGATCTGCCCCAATAGCTGTTGCAATATTTGTTCCCTTTCCTGCGTCTGTTCCTCAAATGTCTGACTGTAACGCTGACTGAGATTATGGGCCCGCCTTTTGATAGTCTTTAATTCCGGATCACTTGGACTAAACAATATGCCCTTCATGATTCTCTCTTCTTCACGCATGATGAATCCTCCTCTTCAACGCCTTAAGAACCATTCCCCTTAACCCAGCATCAAAATCATGTTGAAACGAGTCCTGATGTACGATCTCGGGCAATGCCGGCATGGGATGCTGCTCCCCGTACTGTTTCCACGCCAAGTCCAGTTCTTCTCTCTCCACACGTTCCTGATAAATGACAATCTGGTGCGGGGCGACGACGGCATTGATCGTTTGCAGAATATGACATACCTGCAATACAAAGTCGTTTTTGCTCATGTCACGTCTCCAATCTGGTGAATAAGGAAGATACTTAACCTCACCAAACATCCCGTTTTTCCCGCGGATCATCTGTCCATTCAACATCATGCCCATACCCGGCGGGTATCGGTTAGGAAAATAAATTCCTGCTACACTCTGTTCTTTCAGATCAGCATGCTGTGCACAGTACCCGCTAATCGCTGCATTCACATCATTCTCCACGAGAACGTTCAGCTGGAACTCGCTCTCGATCTCCCGTATCAGATGGGAATGAATAAGCTCTTCATGACTGCTCACCGTGATATTCCCGTCCACGGCTTGTCCTGGAATTCCGATGCCAATCATATCAATGGAGGGGTACTCCGCAACGAAACGCGCAATAAGTTGCAGCACATGTTGTTTATCAAAAGCAGGCAGGATGCTCTCTTCCTTCAACACAACCTTATTCTCCAGATTCATGACCGTTGCCGAAATCAACTCTTGGCCTTTCATCTCTTTGATGTAAAGAACCAAAGCAAGCTTGTAATTATAATTATATCGATATGCCTGAGCAGGACGCCCGCCATTCGAGGGAACCACTTTATCCTGGAACAACTCTCCGCCATCACATAATTCCTGGATCAGCGCATTGATCGTAACCACACTAAGATTGGTTAATGAGGCTAATTGCGGTTTGGTTGCCGTCTCGATCTGCTGCATGACTTCACGCACATTATTCAAATTGATGTATTTCATCATTGTAGCATTGGCTTTTTTCATAACCCTCTCGTTTCCACTCTGGTTCAATGGAGCCAAAGCAATGGTATGGATGTCATTTCACTCCATATCATAGCACAACGTAATACCTTACTCGAACCCACGAGTTCCTTCGTGCTCGCCAATAATCGGAATCGCCAAAGTTGCTCTGTTCACTCAAACAAATCATCCATCGACTTCACAGGTTTTACTTCAATCGGCTGTTTTGACAAGACCATATTTGCATAGGCACCAGCCCAAATTATAATTGCCATAATAACGTATACCATCCATGCACACCTCCCTGTTTCCTGCAAATTATGATTTTGCGATATTCATACATATGCTTATTCCTCATTAATAAATATACTTTATAAAGTTTATTACGTAAGTATGCGAGGATATCCGTTCTTTGTCAACTACAACAACATGTTTCCGCTCGAGGCCCATAACAAATAGCCGGCGAAAAAATCATTCAACGATTCTTTCGACAGCCGTTTGTTCCATATACAAGCAGTTTATTTCGAATATGTTCGCTGTACAGAAGGTAATAAAGTCACAACTTGAATACCCACTCCCCATGCAAAATAGACCAAGTGAATGATAGAGACATCCTGAATCCAATACACCTGCGCCATAATCCAGATGATGAGGGCAAACCCCGTGTATAAGGAAAAAGTCCAGGCCCAGTAGCGGTCAGGATAGAGATTCAGCCTTTCACCCAGCGCCCAAGGAGTGCAGCGTATGAGTGCAATAGCAATCATTATAGGCATCACACCAAGAACCAGCAATAGGATGATTCCCGGAAACAAAAAACTGGAAAACGGAGAATTCAGCAACAAAGATTCAGGCAAATTCACCATATTTCCAGTTGGGTTGATGATTAACATGCTTCCTCCAACGATCGCCCCAACCCCCAGAATTCCATGCATCAAAATGAGTAACCACGATCTACCTTCACTTTGCTTCATCATGAATTGCTCCTTTCTTCCTCTCGTTTCTCAGCCTCATACAGTCAATCTTAGAAGGATGATGATCGCCCCCTCTAGTACCATTCTCACACATGCCGTGCATTGTTCCTGTGCTTCTTTTCACTATATTGATCTCGAACATCATTCATAATGGTAAAACTTGATAAAAGAACGTACGTTCGGTATAATGAAATTATCCTGAATAAGCGAGAGGCAGATATGGACGACAAATTTATTAAAGAATTACGCGAGATTGGTCGGGATGACAGACGAAGATCGGAATTTATGATTCAAGGCTTGAAGGAGACACTGCAAGAACGCAAAGAAGAAGGTGTACTCAAACGCTGGATACGGCGTAAGAAAACAGAGAAGAAAATCTCTCAAAGATTTAATCAAGATCCTCATTCGGATCAAAAGTAACAACATAAAAAAGGAGGCGTATTGCGCCTCCCATGCTACTTACATATGTGGATCAGTTAATCTAGTTAATACCTGATTGATCTATTAGTGCGCGTTCAAAATGGTCGGTTTTCAGTATCAAGAAGATGGAATGATGCTTGGATCTACCCCGTTTCACGGTAGAATAGCAAAGGATCGAACCGGGAAGCCGGAGGCTTTCTCCGCCTTGGGTACAATATTGAAGATGACCGCGCCTTTAGCTGGCACCTGATCCAGATTCGTTAACAGCTCAACCTGGTATGTATCCTGAGCAAGCACATAATATTCTGCCAGGAGTGCCCCATTCTTCTGATAATCTACGGCTGAATCCGTGTCAAAGGTTTCGTGCCCAATGGCCTTTATTTTTCGTTCCTCAAATAAGAACATAAGTGCACTCACCGACCATCCAGGTGCATGACTGTTGCCCTCATCATCCTTGTTATCAAATGCTTCATGACTCGGCCAACGTTTGCTCCAATCCGTACGTAAAGCTACGAAGCTTCCTGCTTCAATCATGCCATGTTCTCTTTCAAATTCATGAATATGCTCTACATCCAGTGTAAAATCCGGGTTATTCGCCACTTCGGCTGACTGGTCAATGACGATAAGCGGGAGCACAAGCTCCTTCAAACCTAGTTCATCCAGATACCGGGTATCCCGAACAAAGTGAATCGGGGCATCAAGATGTGTACCATACTGACCAGGGAACTTGAAGCTCTGAGCAAAGAAACCTTGATCGTGATTAAACAGCGTATCAAATTGGGCTTCTTCAAAAGCTGAGAAATGTGGGGATTCCGGTCCAAATGTATGGGTCAGATCCACCCATTTCTTTTCTTTTAACAATTGAATGGCTTGAATGAGTTCGTTGGACATCCGTATCACCTCATGCACAGAATGGAATAAATTTCCCCTATTATATCTTATTACACCAGAAAATAAATGATTGATTAATCTCTGAGGTGAAATTAATGTCTAAGCTGGATAATATGTTGGCCATCCTATGGCTGCTTAACTCAGGCCGAAAAATTACAGCCCATCAAATATCTGAAAAATTAGAAATGAATATACGAACCGTTTACCGTTATATGGATGCACTTTGCGCCAGTGGTGTACCGATAATATCTGACACGGGTCATCATGGCGGGTATACTCTCTTGAATCAATTCATTAAAAGTCCTCTTCTTTTGGATGTAGGAGAGAAAACGACATTACTTCATGCTGCCATATTCGCCAAAGAAGCTGGGTATTTTTTAGGAGAGGCATTAGATAGCGCAACTTCAAAGCTTATGATGCACTCCAATCAAGAACAGGAGAATATGATAAAGCAACAATTTGAAGGGGTTGAAGTGATCGGTTCCCTTGGGAAGCCAAGAATAGAGCCCAGTACTGAGATCATATTAAAGACATTAGAGCAAAGTGTACTCCAAAAGTCGTCTGTAGAAATCGATTACCTAACCAGTCACGAAGAGCAATCCAAGTGTAGAATCGTGGACCCCTATGGAATAATCTATTGGAATCATCATTGGTATGTTATAGCCTTTTGTCATTTTCGGAATGACATTCGCAGTTTTAGAGTGGATCGAATCATTTGTGCTAACCAGACAGAAATGATGTTCAACCGACCACCTCATTTTTCGGCAAGTGAATTTTTCAGAGGCAGCCTCCTTCCGGAAGCACAAAATCCGACATCATTTATTCCTCTGGTGCTTACAGGTAAATCAAGCACACTGGATGGCCTATGCCTGCATTGGTTTTTGGGACACCATCTCCAAGAACGGACTGCTGAAAAAGCAACATTCTCACTCGACAAAGAAGACATCCTTCAATATGTTCCTATCTTGCTTTTATCCTATGGCAGATCTGTTCAGGTCATTGAACCTATAAGTTTGAAGCAAAGAATGGTTGAAGTTCTGCATGATCTCATTGATCATTATCAGGTTTGAAAACTTCACTGACGGTAAATGTCAGTGAAGTTTTTTTATAATACAAGAGTAATCCAACCAATCATGAATAACAAAAGGGGTGTGTATGATGCAAAAGAAGAACATATATCTTTATGTATTTAATACGATGTCAGACTGGGAGGTAGGTTATTTAACTGCGGAACTGAATTCGGGAAGATATTTTAAGAAAGATATTGAGCCTTTACAGGTTGTAACCGTAGGTGTAGATCAACATCCGGTAACTACCATGGGCGGATTGAACATCCTTCCCCATATTTCGATTGATGAATGTACGTTGAATGGTAACGACGTCATCATTCTTCCGGGAGGAAATACCTGGATGGACACCATCCATGATCCCCTATTAAAAAAAGTTACTGACGCTATAGAAAAAGGTACGGTTGTTGCGGCCATTTGTGGTGCCACAGTTAGACTCGCAAAGATGGGGTTACTGGACTCCATACAGCATACAAGCAATGATCTGCAATACCTGAAGATGATATGTCCAGATTATACCGGAGAAACTTATTATCAAACGGAGCCAGCAGTAACCGATGGAAATGTAGTTACTGCATCTGGAATAGCTCCGTTAGAATTTACGATGCATGTACTGAAGAAGCTGGATGTCTTCACACCAGAAACTTTACAGGCCTGGTACAATCTGAATCGGACTCAAGAGTCCACATACTTCTATGAGTTAATGAACTCTATTGCACCTGAATAACGAGTTTTCCACGCGTATGATGGGATTCACTTTTCTCGTGTGCTTCCCTTAATCCCTGCTCAGTTAACGGGTAGGTTCCATCAATAACCGATTTGAGTTTGCCTTCCGCAGCCAGTTCAGCCAACTGATCCAGTTGATCCCCTTTGGGCTCCATCATGAAGACGTTGGCCGTCACTCCAGCTTCCTTGGCAAGCTTCTCATCCGGTTGTTCCACCAAGGATACCAGATGCCCGCCGGACTTCAACACCTTGAAGCTGTCGCGCTGAATATCACCACCCATGGTGTCCAGTACAACATCATAACCGGAGAGAATCTCCGAGAAATCTTCTTTTTTATAGTTGATAAAATGATCCACACCTAGCGATCGAAGTAACGCTTCGTTTGAATCACTGGCCGTAGAAGCCACTTCAGCGCCGAGGGACTTGGCAATCTGAATGGCATACGTTCCCACACCACCTGACCCAGCATGGATGAGTACCTTCTGCCCTTTACCTAGACGTCCATGATCTACAAGAGCTTGCCAAGCCGTCATCGCTGCCAGCGGGATCGCTGCCGCTTCCTCGAAGCTTAAATTCTCCGGTATACGGGCAATAATGTCTGCATCAACTGCAACATATTCTGCATAGGTTCCGAATTCGCGCGGACGTGCAAATACCCTGTCACCTTCTCTGAACCTTGTAACATTTGAGCCTACTTCAGCCACAGTACCCGCAACATCTCCGCCCAGAATCAACGGAAAATTATCCGCTGCTTCTTTCATATAGCCTTGCCTAATCTTAAAATCCACCGGATTGACCGACGTGGCATGCGTTCGGATCAACACCTGATTCACTCCACATGCTGGCTTGGCTACTTCTTGTTCCTTCAATTGTTCCGCTCCACCAAATTCCTCAATCACAATTGCTTTCATTAGAGATCCCAGCCTTTCCATTGGATTATCTTTATGCTCTCTCTCCCTTCATTACCCTTTCCCAGCAGTCACTTGACCTATTCATTCAAAAAATCACAGCAATCAAGGGATTCACTATCCAGTTCAACAATCATGATATAATGTCGATTATCGATTATGTTAGTCCTTAATCCAATACTTGAACAAGTGAGGTAACAATATGGAAGTTGAAGTAAGTACATTACATGCATTTTCGGACAAGGCTCTTGGCGGAAACCCCGCAGGTGTTGTTTTACAAGCAGCGCATTTGTCTGAATCCCAGATGCAGGAGATTGCCAGACAAGTCGGTTTTTCAGAAACTGCATTTGTTATGCCATCGGAACAGGCTGATTTCAAAGTACGTTTCTTCACTCCAAGTGATGAAGTTGATCTCTGCGGGCATGCCACAATTGCATTATTTTATCTAATGAAAACACAACATCTCGTTGATGTTGGTACATATACACTGGAGACACTGGCCGGAATTCTTACAGTCGTTATTGAAGTCAATGGAGAAGTCTATCTGGCACAGACATTGCCGGAGTTTGGGGAGATCGTGGATCGTCAGCAGATTGCCGATTCATTACGTATTTCTACGGAGGATTTACATTCCGAACTTCCTGTACAGATTGTGTCTACCGGACTACCTGATATCATGATAGCTGTTAAAGATGTTGATGTTCTGACCAAAATTGATCCTGACTTCCAGCGTATCACGGAAATAAGCAAGGCTCATCATGCCATAGGTTATCACGTGTTTACACTCGAATCAGATGTTATGGACGTTCTGACCGAATGTCGTAATTTTGCACCACTGTATGATATACCGGAAGAGAGTGCAACGGGTACCTCCAATGGTGCCATGCTCTGTTATTTACACCATTACAACCAGCTTACAGATCCTCATCATCACACGTATACGATCAGACAAGGGTATACCATGAACCGCCCCTCCGAAATCCGAGCCAGATTAACTTTGGACAGCTCCAATGAAATTATACAGATTCAGGTTGGCGGTCGTGCAATTCATATCAAAAACATTCAAATTCACCTCCCTTAATGGGAGGTGTTTTCTATATTAAAGATATGAGAACTATGTATTTTAGAAGCCATATCATGACCTTATATCATTGGATTATTGAATCTCTTGTAAAAATCGTAACACCGCTACCTCCAACTGCTTCAGTCCTGGCTGTTCTATAGGAAAATGGCCTGCACCCTCCAAAATGATGCATTCCTTATCTACCACCAAACGATCAAAAAAAGGTTGGCTGAACCTGATCGGTGTCATGGGGTCCAATTCGGGGTGAACCAACAGGACCGGACACTGGCTGAACTGTTCGTCAATGAACATACTTCTTTTTATAACACCTTCGTATATCTGTCAATCCGAAAACTGGACATTGCCCGGTACGATGTACGCACCACCCGATCCATCATTAGGTAGAGCTGGGATCGTGTCATTTATTACCTGACCGCGAATATCGGTCATACGAACGTTTAGTTTTTCTTTGCCCAGTCCGGTTCCGAGGAAATGATTATAGTCCTGCTTTTCAAGATTGAGCCACGTACCATCCTTCTGTTTCACTTCGAACTTCAGCACCGGATACTTATGGTTGCGGACCTGAATGGCTGCCCACCACTGACTGCTGCCTTCCTTGATCCGATAGGAGACATTGCCTTGGGTGGGAGCTTTGACTACTTTCCAGCTGATATTGATTTTGCCTGCCTTTGGGTCACCAATCAGGTTAAAGGCATTTGGCGATAGATCGAGCGCTCCACTGGCACCCTCCGGATAGAGGTCTGTTACATAGACCGTTGTTTTGCCTTTCGGACCTTGGACTTCGAGGTAGGCTCCCGCTAGAGCAGCTTTGACACCGTTATAATTGAGCTAGATCGGATTAAGTGCAGTAATTTTCATGTCCGAAGGGATGGGATCAAGCAACAGCGCACCTCCCGAGTAACCTGAGCCCGTATACGTCGCATAACCCTCATATGTATCATTCCACGCGGCAGATGCAGGTAGAGCAAATAATACGAGACTGAGCAAAATCCCTGTACTGGCCCATTTTAACCGCTGAAATCTACTTTTCTTGTTCATGAGCTATTCCCCCTCTACATTCTCATGTAAATGGTACGTTCAACTGCTAGAATCAAATATAACATTATTTTACATAATAACTTTTTACTTTCAATCCATTTCTGCCAAATCACATCCAAAGTCCTGCCTCTGAATTTGAACATTCACGACCACGCACAAGATATGGATACATACGATAAATTGGTGTGTTAAGCATGATTTCAAGCCGATATTCGGTCCATTTCTATTAATAAAAAAACGCCACACCCCGGAGTGATTTCTCACTCCAACCGTGTGACGCTTATTAGGCCTTGCGGTCAGAATTCTCTGACTGTCCAAGGACAGCTACACCGCCTCATCCTGCCTCCCTTCGTTTCACCCGCTTCCTTAGTCGCTCATACTGTGCGTAGATACGCGGAGATTCTTTCGTTAGGATAGGCCCCAGCACAGCCAGAATTAACACATACAATACGGCAAAAGATTGAATGGATACCATCAGCCCTCCGGCCTTGCCGATGTTCGCCATGATAATGGAGAATTCGCCCCGGGAGACCAGGGTAAAGCCCACATTCAAGGAGGCCTTAGGACTCATTCCAGCCAATCTGCCAGCGATCATGCCTGCACCATAGTTACTGGCGATCGTCAGAATAACGGCAATGATCGTCATGCCAATTGCTCCGCCAAGTGAAGACGGCTCGATGGTCAGACCAAAACTGAAGAAGAAAATGGCACCAAAAAAATCTTTGAAAGGCATGATCTGGTGCTCAATCCGACTGACATGTCTTGATTCGCCCAGCACAAGACCCATCATCAATGCTCCAATGGCTTCCGCTACATGCAATGTTTCCGAGAAACCAGCTACCAGGAAGAGCAGTGTCATGACGGTAAGCAGGAACAACTCTGATGACTTGATATTCAGTGCCTTATCAATATATTTGATGCTTTTCCTGCCAATAATCAGGAACAGCACAATAAACAGCAGGGCAGACAGGGATACCAGCAGAACACTTAAGAATGAAGTTGCCCCGCTGAGCACAAGCCCGGTCAGGATTGAGATATGAATCGCGATGAACAAGTCATCGAACATGATCATGCCCATAATAATCTCTGTTTCGGGGTTTGCCGTGCGTTTCAGATCAACGAGCACTTTGGCTACAATGGCTGTAGAAGAGCTCGTCATGATCCCACAGACGACGAGAGTCTCCTGAAGGGGCAGATCCATGAACCACCCCAACAGTAATCCAGAGACAAAATTAAGCCCTACATAGAACATGCCTCCGGTCAGAATGGCTTTACCAGACTTTAATAGACGGGAGACAGAGAACTCCAGACCCAGGTAGAATAGCAAAAACAAAATGCCAAGCCTGCCCATAAATTCAATAAAGGTCGAACTTTCAATAAAACGCAAATCCACTATGCCGATCTGTGGTGCATGTGGTCCAACAGCCATACCAATCAGAATATAGAAAGGAATGACTGAAAATCGTAATCGTGAAGATATCAGCCCAGTAAGTGTAATCAGCGCAACGGCAATTCCCACTTCGAATATGAGCATATCCATAGGCTAAGTCCGTCCATCAGTCAACAATTGTTTAAGGTGTTTAATCTGATTCCGTTCACCGGCAACGACAACTGTAGCTCCCGCGGTAAAAGCATAATCCGGACCTGGATTAAAATGTTTCTCCTTCTCCTTGGTCACCACAGCAAGAATAACAGCGCCCGTAGCCTGACGGATATCCAGTTCACCAATCGTCATGCCTACGCTTGATGCGTGAGGTTCAATTCGTAGCCATTCGATTAACAACCCTTCAAGCATGACTTCACGCTCATCTTGAAACTTCGGTTTATAGGTCATACCCCCAACGATGGCGGCTACCGCCCGGGCTTCATCATCGTCAAGGGTGACAAGAGATACCATATCCCCCATCTCTTCAGGTGTATCCCCTGACTCCATATGGAACAGGTCACGCCTTTCGTCATTATGAATCACAATGACCAAGTGCTCACCACTACGGGTATGCAGCCAGTATTTACGTCCAATCCCTGGTAAGTCTGTCTCTTTAAAGTGCATGATCTGCACCTCCCAAGGCCGACTCGTTTAAGGTTTCGCCCCGCAGCTCAATGCCTGTGATGCGTATTCTCATGGAACCTGATGGTGTATGGACAGACCTAACTTCCCCTTTGCGGCCAAGCAGCAATTGACTCCCCACTGGAGAGAGGAAGGAAATGCGACCCTCATCCGGATCCGTATCTTCTGGCATGACAATCATGAATGAATCTGACGTATGAAAATCGATATATTCGAAATCAATATGACTGCCGATCAATACAGCCGAGTCCAGATCTTCATCAGGGCCCAGTAGCAGTTTTTCCACATATTCCGTATAGGCCAGCAGTTGTTTTTCCATTTGTATTCGCTCTGGATCACGCACGTCGAAATAGGCGTCGAGAAATGTTCTTTTCTCTTCACCGAATGTAAATAGCTGGCTCACCAGCTTCTCTCTGCAATTATGGCGGGAAGTCCTATGGTTCATAATAGATTTCACCCCCTATACAAGCCTTGTTCTCCATGTTGATTGGCATGTTTCTCTTCATCATCTTGTTGTCCTCCTTCTGATTGTTAAAAGGCCTCAGGATACGAGACCTTCTTACCATCTTACCAAAACTAATATTTTAATCCAGTATATTCGTCTAACTCGCTTTTATATTATCATTTGTGGTCATATCTTCCATTTAATAACTCCATTCTTCACATCATGTGGTAGATCCATAGAACATTTTAATTACTGCATAAAAAACATTTTATGAATTTATATCTCGTATTTTTATTTGCTTTACTGTATATTTAACTACAAACTTTTATTCAATTTATGCAAATAGGTATTCAAAGACTTTAACACGATAAAGGAGTGCATCGAAAAAGTGTCCACGATAACAAAAGAAACTACAGAGTCCGTTCAAGTTACTGCCGCAGAATATGTTCATTCCGTCTATGAGTCGGTTGTCGCCAGAAATCCGCATGAAGACGAGTTCCATCAAGCTGTCAAAGAAATTCTGGATTCCCTTATTCCAGTTATTGAAGCACACCCGAAATATCGGAACCATAGTCTGCTGGAACAGCTTGTCGAGCCCGAACGTGTAATCACATTCCGTGTCCCATGGGTAGATGATCAGGGCAAAGTTCAGGTTAACCGTGGATTCCGGGTGCAATTCAACAGTGCCATTGGTCCTTACAAAGGCGGACTTCGCTTCCACCCTTCTGTATACTCGGGCATTATTAAGTTCCTCGGCTTCGAACAGATCTTCAAAAATGCCTTGACCGGTCTGCCTATCGGCGGTGGTAAAGGCGGTTCTGACTTCGATCCGAAAGGAAAATCGGATCTGGAAGTTATGCGTTTCACGCAAAGCTTCATGACAGAGCTGTACAAATATATCGGCTCAGATACCGATGTACCGGCAGGTGACATTGGTGTAGGCGCAAGGGAAATCGGTTACATGTTCGGCCAATACAAACGTATCCATGGTGGGCATGAAGCAGGCGTATTGACAGGTAAAGGTCTGCTGTACGGAGGAAGCTTGGCACGTAAGGAAGCCACTGGCTTCGGATGTGTGTACTTCGTGAAGGAGATGCTGCAATCCAAAGACCTCAGTTTCCAAGACAGCACAGTCGTAGTCTCTGGGTCTGGTAATGTATCCATCTATGCTATTCAAAAAGCCCAGGAACTTGGAGCCAAAGTCGTGGCATGCAGTGACTCAGGTGGCTACATATACGATCCACAAGGCATCAACCTGGATACCGTGAAACGTCTGAAAGAGGTTGATCGTCTTCGCATCAGCGAATACATCAAAGAACATCCGCATGCTACATATACCGAAGGCTGTGAAGGAATCTGGTCTATCCCTTGTGATATCGCTCTTCCGTGTGCGACGCAAAATGAGATCGATGAAGAAGCTGCTGCCCTTCTGGTTAAAGGTGGCGTGAAAGCCATTGGCGAAGGCGCAAATATGCCTTCCACCCTGGCTGCCATTGATGTCTTCCACGGCGCGGGCGTACTGTTTGGTCCAGCCAAAGCGGCTAATGCTGGTGGTGTAGCCGTGTCTGCTCTTGAAATGTCACAGAACAGCATGCGGTTGTCCTGGTCATTTGAAGAAGTAGACGCCAAGCTTCATGACATCATGAAGAACATCTACAACAGCTGTGTGGAAGCTGCTGAAGAGTATGGCTGTGAAGGTAACCTCGTAGCCGGAGCGAATATCGCCGGTTTCCTCAAGGTCGCTGATTCCATGATCGCTCAAGGTGTAGTTTAATTTGAATACGTGATTCTCCACGATTAAAAGGCGTTCCCATCTTATTTGGGTAAACGTCTTTTTTTCATTGTCTCTAATTGCTCTAATCGCAGGGCAATGGTAAAGTGGTACAGACGTAATTCCATTTATTTGTACTCGTATAAGGAAGTGTTTACATTGTCTAACCAACCATTTGTCAGTACTGCGAGTCCTCATCTGAGTGCAGACTGCGAGCGATGTTTTGGCCTGTGCTGTGTTGCCTTGCCCTATGGCAAGTCATCTGATTTTGCTTTTGAAAAGGCCAGCGGCACACCCTGTCCCAATCTGCGCACGGACAATCGCTGCGGTATCCATACCCAGCTTCGGCAGAAAGGGTTCAAAGGCTGTACGGTATATGACTGTTTCGGAGCTGGACAGAAGCTGTCTCAAGTAACCTACGCGGGCAAGGATTGGCGTGATCATCCGGAGTCTGCAAAGGAGATGTTTGATTGTCTGCCTGCATTGCGACAAATTCACGAGTTGCTCAGTTATATGAAGGAAATGATGATGAGACCGGAGACATCAGCCCTTCACTCGGCATTCGGTGAGTTATATGAGGAGATCGAGCGCTTGAGCAATCTGGAGCCTGCGGCTCTCCTGCGTCTGGACATCGTTCATTATCGTTCCTCGGTGAATCAACTCTTGGTTCAGGCCAGTGAAATGATACGTGCGAATGTGCCAGCCGCCGCTCATGGACAAGGGAAGTCGAAGAAGAATAAAAAACGTACCGGAAGTGACTTTTTTGGTGCCAACTTAAAAGGGGCTGACCTGCGGGGCGCAAGCTTCCGAGGGGCTTTAATGATCGCAGCCAACCTCCAAAATGCAGATATACGAAATGCCGATTGGATTGGTGCGGACTTACGGGATACGGATCTCGGCGGTGCAGACCTGAGAGGTGGCATCTTCCTCACGCAATCGCAGATTAATGCAGCCAAAGGTAATGTTAATACCAAGTTACCTGATCATCTCAACATTCCCTCACACTGGGTGTAACACAACACAAAAAACAGCTCGTCCTATACATCTAGGGACGAGCTGTTTTTTATTGAAACTACAGAAATGAAGCAGAATTATAACAAGTCGCGGCGAAGATCTTCAGCCGATTTCGGGGACAGGTGACCGAGCGGAATATCAAATACCGTTTTCGCTCCCTTATGTCCTTCCACGCTCAAACGTTGTGCGGCTCTCGCATACGCTACAAGTACACTCGCTGTAAATTCAGGATTGCTGTCGAGTTTCAGACCGAATTCAATAATTTGCTTTTGACCGGCACCTGTAACACCACTGCGAATTACAAATCCACCATGCGGCATACCTTCATGCTCGGATTTTAATTCTTCTTCAGTAATGAACGTTACAGTAGTATCGTAATCCGCAAAGTAGTTAGGCATCGATACAATCGTCTCACGGATCTCATCCTGATTGGCGCCATCTTCAGCTACCACATAACATTGACGCAGATGTTTCTCACGTGTAGACAGCTCTGGTGTCTCTCCTGCACGAATACGGTTGATAACCTCTTCCACAGGTACAGTATACTGTACACCCGCCTTAACACCTGGAACACGACGAATAGCATCCGAGTGACCTTGGCTAACACCTTTGCCCCAGAACGTATACTCTTTTCCTTCTGGCAAGATGGACTGTGCAAGCAGACGGTTCATGGAGAACAAGCCTGGGTCCCAACCTGTGGAAATGACGCTTACATGACCGCCTTGCTCTGCCGCAGCATTCACTTCCTTGTAGAATTCAGGAATCTTGGCATGTGTATCGAAGCTGTCTACTGTATTGAACAACTTGGCGATGGCTGGTGTTTGCTCCGGAAGGTCCGTTGCCGAGCCACCACAGAGGATCATAACATCGATCTTGCCTATGTATTGCTCCGCTGCAGAGATATGCTCAAAGCGAACTTCTGTGCTTTCAGCGACCATCTGCTCCGGATTACGACGTGTAAACACAGCAATCAGTTCAAGATCCTCATTCTGGGAAATGGCTTTCTCTACCCCTTTACCCAAGTTACCGTAACCAACAATACCCACTCTAATCATGTTCAATCCTCTCCTGTCTTCTTCTATAGTTGTCTATTAATCTATTATAATGATATAACATACCATGTAACCTGTCAGGTTTCCAGTTCGAAATAAAAATACCTTGCAGCGGTGTAGCAATAATGCGGCTCCGCATGCAAGGTATTTTGGCGTTGATTCGTTATTATAGGAGGAAAGAAAGCAGAAGAGGACAATAGTCTTATATTCTCCCTATGATTCTGACCAGGTCAATGTCAGTTCAATGACGCCTTCCTGTGACGCTAATGCCCCTCCAATTAAGGACCAGGCATCCTGCGTTTCCGGGTCAGTTCCCTGAATAATAATATTTTTGTCATCAATCGTCTGACCCGCATCCGTCAACTTTTTGGCATCGAAGTAATCTTTGTACAGCTTGGATATGGTCTTCATATCTTGTTCCGTGGTGAAGATCACCATGGCCGATTGCTTGCCTTCATTCTCACCGGAATTGGCTAAACGAATGGTTGCATCTTCCGGCAGGGGGAAGTCACTTGGCAAATTCCCTGGCAACTCATTCGTTCCAGCAGTGACCTCCTCACTGCTATCTGAATCCGATTCGGCTGGCTCAGTTGTACCCTCCGTCTCTGTCACTCCACTTGTTGTTGCTTCGCTCACTTCTTCATTGGTCGCTTGTTCACCCGTTCCGGAGGAAACTTCGGTGTCCACCTTCTCTGCATCACCTGTCGGTTCTTCTGCTGCACTGCTGCAAGCACTCAAGGCCACCATCATCGCCAGTGCCGCACAGGCCAATATGTACTTCCTTCTCTTCACCATCCCGATACCACTCCTTATTATTCGTTTTATGTGCTAATCCCGCTCAAACGACTCAATTACAGGTACCGCATGAACGTTATTCTTGACCCATATCACAGATACAGATAATACACTTAAAGACAACAGACAACTGGCTATGAGAATGGACAGGAATCGGGTGATCACTTTAAACTTTTTCATCCAGCCCTCCTCCTCATCCTGTTCTTCATGTATTTGTGGAATCATGTTACTCATAGGTCACTCGACGTTGTCACTAATTTCATGATTTCGGCAGCGACAAGATCCGGCTGACTGTTATGAATATAATGCTCGGCGTCAGGAACAAGCCGCTGGTTTCCTTGTTTGGACCATGAAGCAAATTTTGCTTGATCTGCTTGCCATGCCCGGCTCCCCTTACTTGGTTGATCTGATCCGGCCGTCAGGATTGTCAGTGGAAAAGAAAATTGCTTTTTGTTCTCCAGCACACGTGATGCATTGATCTTGGCGTGACGCATCTCATCCATGACGTTATCATTGTAAGCATGCTTCAGTGTAGAAATGGTGGCGGCTTTTTTCATTGGGGTAGAAACCAACTTCGGGTCAATGACCAGCGTTGCCATCATCCGATCCGAATGAAGCAGTGTACGCGCTACGCCTGTTTTCACCAGGAATCGAGCTGAAGCAAAATACCATTCGGGCGTATCCATCTCCACCGTACTGTAATATTCAGGACTGCCTCCATCGATCATGACCATGCCAGCCACCTCATCAGGGTATCTTTGCGCAAACCGGAGTGTCTCCAAGGAACCCAGAGAGTGACCTACCATGATGTATGGTGGACGTTGCCCGGATGTTCGCAGCAATTGGTGGATCTCTTCCGAGATGGTATCGACATCACGAGGTTCATTCGTATAGTCGCTGTACCCGTACCCAAACCGATCGTATACCGCAATTTTCACCTTGGATTTCAACTTGTCATACAACGGACTGAAATCCACGTACGGATTGGGTGTACCCCAGCCTGAGGCAAAAACCACCGTAACTTCTCCTCTGCCAGCGGTGTAGAGATGCATGTTGCGACCACTCACTTCATAATACTTGCCTGGCGGGGGATAAGACTTCATATCCTGCGTGGATTGATACGCTTCATACGCTGTACCTGCCAGCAGTATAAGTCCTGTGGCAAGCATCATGCCTCCCAGCACCTTTAACCCTCTCCGTAACCCCTTCTTCATCTTCTCTACCCCTTATCCCAAAGGTTCATCTATATATGTATGCTTCAATCGTACCCAAGAAATAGCAGGATTGAAACAATCCAGAGTCCAGTCCTTTCCCCAACCAAAGTCCAGTTTCAATCCCCTACCCGTAACGCCAAAAAAACTGCAAATCTCCCATCTAGGAAACTTGCAGTTCATCTACACTTGTATTCTAAGTTTCTTAGCTCAATCCATCTCACGCCGATCCTTACCTATAGTTGCAATGTAAGACCCACCGGGCAATGATCACTGCCCATCACATGGCAGTCGATATGTGCATCCGCCACCTTGGGTGCCAATTGATTGGATACGAGAAAATAATCAATGCGCCAGCCCACGTTCCGTTCTCTGACTTTCGGCATATAAGACCACCAACTGTACACATCCGTACGATCCGGATACAGATGCCGGAAGCTGTCCACATACCCGGAAGCAAGCAAATCGGTCATCTTGCCACGCTCTTCAAGGGTAAAGCCGGAATTGCCCAGATTGGGCTTCGGATTCTTCAGATCGATCTCCTGATGAGCCACATTCAGGTCACCACAGACGATAACCGGTTTGATCTGCTCCAGTTGCAGAATATACCCCCGGAATCGGTCCTCCCATTCCAGACGATAGGGCAGCCGGGTGAGATCCCGCTTGGCGTTTGGTGTATACACGTTCACCAGATAAAACTCATCGTACTCCAGCGTAATCATCCGGCCTTCTGGCTCGCTGTCCTCCTCCATCCCGTAACGAACGGATATCGGCTTGATTCGGCTAAATACAGCCGTACCGGAATAACCTTTTTTGATCGCATAATTCCAATATTGATAAACGTCTTCCCCCAGGTCCATCTCAATCTGTCCGGCTTGTAATTTAGTCTCCTGAAGGCAGAAAATATCCGCCTGACTCTCCTGATAATAATCCATAAATCCTTTGGTCACACATGCCCTTAAACCATTCACATTCCAGGACACCAGCTTCATATCCTCATCTCCTCACATCTCTCCAATATAGCACGGGCTCATTCAGAGGGACAAGCCTTACGGATCTGGAATGAGATGGTGTCATTGGAATCCTTGTGGGCTATCTTGCCTATATTTCGCTTCGTAACTTGGAGAACACCGCAAGGTCAATATATCTGCCTTTCTCGAACTCATGCTGCCGAAGCAAACCTTCCTTCTGAAAACCAAGCTTGTGTAGCAGGCGAATTGATGCCTCGTTCTCCGGTTCAACCTTAGCTTCGATCTTATTGAGTTGCATATGCGTGAATCCAAAATGTAACACGGCATGGGCCACTTCCGTCATGACTCCGCGACCCCAGAAAGAGGAGCACAAGTCGTATCCGATCTCAGCACGGTTATGTACATCTTCATAGTTCAGGAACCCACAGGTTCCGATCACTTTACGAGTTTCACGGTCTTCAATCATCCAACGTAAGCCCGTGTGTTCCTTAAAAATCTTCTTATACCATTTCATCTCACCCTGTGCATCCTCCAAGGATTCAAAAGGAGTAAATGGCATATATTGAACCACAGCTTCATCCGAATATAACGCGAGCAGATCATGGTTGTCTCTAGCCTCTGCCGACCGGAGGATGAATCGTTCTGTTTGAATTAATGGAAATAGATCAAAACTGAATTGCTCACTCATGCTTGGTCTCCTTTGCAACATCCATTGTAGAAGTCCATTCTACTACACTTGCCACCATCTAGCTTTTACGATTAATATATTCTATTAAGGCATTACTGTAGAAAAGGATACATACGGAGAGGACGTGCCATCATCACATCATCATATGACGTTATTATCGTTGGAGCCGGTTCCATGGGCATGAGTGCAGGATACTATCTATCGCGCAGTGGATGCAAAACCCTATTAATAGATGCCTTTGATCCTCCGCATACGGAAGGAAGTCATCACGGAGATACAAGACTGATGCGCCATGTGTATAGTGGTGGGCCTGACTATATCGCTATGGCATTGCTTGCGCAGAAGTTATGGCATGAGCTGGAGGAAACGACTGGCGATCCACTGTTTGTTCCATCTGGTGTACTGAATATGGTTGATCCGGAGATTCATTCCTTCCACAACCGGTTGAGCCATGCAGACGATGCAGGCATTCGTTATGAAATATTGCATGCAGCCGAGGTGATGAAACGCTGGCCAGGGATTACCGTACCTGAACATTACGAGGGCATGTATGAGCCTGATGCAGGTTATTTATATAGTGAACCCTGTATTCGTGCCTTTCGCAAGGCAGCCGAGTCTCATGGTGCAACCTTGTTAACTCATACTCGCGTAGAACATATTGAATGCGGACCACATTCCGTTGCAGTTCAAACTTCGAGTGGTGAGACATACCATGCAAATCACATCATCCTAAGCGCTGGTGCCTGGTTCCAGACGTTGAAGCCCTTCGTGGATCTCCCGATTCAGGCTGTACGTAAAACGGTTGGATGGTTTGATGCACCTGAAGCCTTGTATGGCGAAGCACACTTCCCCGGTTTTACACTGGCAGGAAAAGAAGGTATATATTATGGATTCCCAAGCATTGGCGGATCAGGACTGAAGATGGGGCGTCATGATACGGGTCAGGTGTGGACACCTGGAAGTACAATGGCACCTTTTGGTACGGAAGAAACGGATGAGGGTGATCTTCGAAGATTGCTTCAGCTTCATATGCCGCAAGCAGCTGGAGAATTGAAGCGTGGCAGTGTATGCAAGTATGAATTCACTTCGGATGAAGATTTCATAATCGACCGACACCCTGCCCATGAACGCGTGTGGCTGGCAGGCGGTTTCTCCGGTCATGGCTTCAAGTTCGCAAGTGCCATTGGGCAAATATTATCCGATTTGGTGCAAACGGGGCACACGGATCAGGACATCAGCAGGTTCGCCCTATCCCGCTTTCGTTAAATACAAGTCAGGTGAATGAACATATATATATATATGTTTAAAATAGCTACTTTCCTGGAGGAAACAGTGTTACTTAGGACACTGCACCTCCAAGAAAGAAGGATACATAAGAACGTTATTTCATGACCACAAGTCTAATTCACTTTGACGAGTCTCCATTGCTGATTGGCTCCGCCATTGTCGGCCCACTGAATGGTAGAGGCACCTGCGGTCAGAGACCCCTGATTGATATCCACCGTCAGGCCGCTATTACGATTCGCAAGCATCACATATCCTCCCACATCAATGGGCAGCCATTGCTGATTGTCGCCCCCGTTATCCTGCCACTGAATCAGAGCGGCTCCACCTTGTGTGGAACTCGAATTCACGTCTAACAAGAGCCCGCTGCCTACATTACGGATGTTGTAATATCCATTACCAGCTGACTCCAGCTTCCATTGTTGGTTGGCTGCTCCGTTATCATTCCACTGAATGATCGTTGCCCCACCCGTAGTAGAAGCACCGTTTACATCAAGTGCAAGTCCGCTGTTGCGGTTGATTAATTTGTAGATGGCGCCGGCTTCATATCCTGTACCCCCATTATAAGATGCACCGGAAATGACGTAAGTTGTGACCGAGTTAGCCTTGGCCGTAGCCGTAAAGGTTTTGTTTTGCACCGAAATATTGGTCAGTTGCTGCAACTTCTCAGTCGAAGAGGTCCGATATACCTGAGCAGACGTGCCTGTGTTCGTAAAACGACTGAGATCATAGGTTACCGTTGTATCCGTCGATTCCGAATTGGTCGTGACCAACACGACTTTGCCGGAAGCTGCATCATAAGCCGCAAGGGTGTTGGTATCACTCATGCCGATAATCTTGTATCCGGGACGAATAAATTTGCTGTAGTTGCCCATGACATAATATTTTTGGTTCACGGTGTAGCTGGTCGTTTGCGTATTGTTCAACACGTTCTTGAAGAATCCCCATCCGTCAGCACTATCCACGGCTTGCCAATATACCCATCCACTTGCGCCCATATTGCGAATATCCTTGAGGATGGTACGTGACATCGTAAGTCCACTTGCATCCCCATCGCCATATTCCGAGGTCCACAGATGTTTGCCCGCAGAAGTCGCTGTGTTGCGCAAAGCCGTACGATTGCTTCCACCATACGTATGGGTATTAATTTGAGTAATCGCTGATTTAACCGCATTGCTGTAGCTGTTGAACGACACATTGGTATCATCGATACTGTATTCTTCCGGTGCGCTCAGCTTCGTGGACAGGCCCTTCGCATTCAAAGAAGCTTGTAGCTGACTCAAAATGGTGTTCTGATCCGCCCGGTCAAAGTGCATGCCCTCCTGGTCGTTGCCCTGCTTCCACCACGTCGAGATCGGTTCATTCAGTGGAGTTACACTATCAAATGTGATTCCCCAGTTATCCCGAAAATGCTTCACAACCTCGGTTAAGTAATCGGCAAAATCATCATAGTAATCGGGCTTGAGGTTGTTCCCACCACTCGCCGAACCGGATACATTGCCACTGATCGTCATCCAGTAAGGTGCGGAATTGGCAAAAGCTTCGATGATATTTACACCTTGCGCTTTGGCAGCCTGCAGCATATATCGTTGGTTTGCATCTGCATTCCAGTCATACACGCCTGGAGAAGGCTGGTAACCAGGAACGGCTTTGCGATATTCAAGAACATTGGATGATGGATTATCTCCGCCTCCAATGTTATACCGCAGGATGTTCAGCCCCAGTCCGGTATTCGCGTTGAACATTTTCTCTACATACTCATCCCGATTGGAATATTCTCCAACCACTTTGCCCCACCACGCGAGGGATGTTCCCCATCCTTCCATCGTCTGATATTGCTTCGATGGATCGGCAACAGCCGTGTATGCTCCGGCAGCAGACACTTCTGAACCCAGTCCCAGACTACTTGTTAGCAGACTTCCTGCCAGCAGCAGCGAGCTCATTCGTTTTAACCACTTCATCCACTTCACTCCTTGTGATTTACACTTGCACTCCGATGTCAGAACAACTTTCCGATCGCTGTTATCCCCAGATTTTTAATTATTCTTTAAAGGGAAAATCCGGGGATAGCGTATGCTTCCGATGCAGCTTTCTTTCAGAAAGCTTTTAAGCGCACGCTTCGCTTCTTCAAGTTATTTCTGACCTCTCCGTTATCGTGTAAATGTATAGTTTAACTTAGAAAACGAAGACCTATTATTGTGCGACCTCTCGGAAGGTCGCGTCTGACTTATCGAGGGCAGTAACGACAGCTTCTAATTTCAGCATATTGTTGTAATGTCTCAGATACAGGTTCGGGTTACTAAACGAGGCATACGATGTCCAACTGGTGTTAGCAAGTCCATTGACACGTTTGAACGTGGCGTCATTTCGGAAGGTAGCGCTGCCGTCATTTTTCACGAGTGTAATGTTGCCATTAGTATTGCGCAGGAAATAACCCGGATAATTCATGGACTCAAACGAAATGCCTGTTGCATTCGCCAGCCCGGGAACAATACGGAATTGTGCATCTTCCGCCGGACTCACATTGGCGTCGATTCGCGCCTGATAGTTGTAATGACGAATGAAGCTTCCCGGTACATTGAATGACTCCAACTTGCGGATATCACCCGGCTGTCCTGACTCTTTCAATACGGTCATATGTCGGACCAGTCCGGTAAGACCTGCAATCTCTTGTTTGGCACCCCAGGTCTGGAAGTTGTCAGCAGAGTCGCTGTAATAATATTTTTGTGTCGCATAGCCGTCAAAGTAGATTCGCCAGGAACCATTATCCAGCTGAACAAGCGCCGGACCTTCTACCCAAGATCCCCAACCTGCCCAATCTCCTGTACCTTTGAAGGTATAAGGACCCGTTAGCGAAGTGGCTATCGCATATTCAATGTATTTGGTGGTCTCATTCTTGGTAAAAGCATGATAGGTAGAGCCTGTCTTCACAATAAACGTGTCGATATAATTGGGAGCAATGCCTGCCAGTTCAGTAGGTGCAGACCATGCGGTAGATGTTAAATTGCTGCCTGCAGCGGTAATGACATAAGGTTTGAAATTCTCATAGTTGCCTGGTGAGAGGGACACAATAACGTTCAGACTGCCGTTGCTGTCTTTGAACCATTCCGGTGCCCAGGTGTGTGCGATTGTGGCAGGTGTGGATAAAGTAATGTTACGAACAAATGTCCAGTTCACTTTGTCGGGGCTGGAAGCGATGCCTATGGTGTTACCCGACCAATTCGTGGTGTAGACGACGTAATACAGACCATCGGTGTGTTTCATGATGCTGGGATCGCGAATCAGATTGGCCGGAGGTGTATAGGCTGGCCCTTTTAGCAAACCATAATGTGTTGCATTATAGGATTCGTAGATATACATATTGGACTCACTTGTGTTCGTGAAGGCGGATATCGTATAGACACTTGTCGCCGCTCTCGCTGTATTGGGGAATAACATCGTTAATAGAAGTAATGTTCCAAGCAGAAGGATCATTCCAGCCTTGAAAACGCTAGGTCCTCTTGCTCTGTCTTTCCTCTTCGTTAACATCAGGTCATCTCCTTATCCATGATCGAATGAAATAATGAATTAGACTTAACAACCTTACGGACTACTGTTCAAATTCCAATTACATGAAGCATCACTCCCTTCACAGATCATGGATGAACAATCATTTCATATGTAAACGGTTACAAAATTAAAGTTGCAATGTTTATCTCGCTTATTGTAAAAATCTGATAACCATAGTTCCCCAATTCCCTTAGCCTAATTCACTCAGAGGACTGAATCAGATGACTCACAAACTCAGGTAAATTGGGCTAAGAAAATGAGGTGGTATGGTTGCGATAAAAAGGTAAACTTATGCGGTATGTGATGCTGCTTTCTCGACCTAATTTACTTCTCTAAAAAATGCTCCAACTTGAACTCTTCCGGTTCAATTATCGTTCCCCGCCATAGTCCGATATGGGTAAGACAACTACCGACTAATACATGAACTACTCCACCATAACCCACGGATAACGGGATAATGCATCCAGCAGGAAACGTACATGTGTTGGTGTTCTGCCTTCTTCATCGAACAAAAGTAATTCATTCTCTTCCTGTAACCAAGCTACCGGGATCTTGTAATCCTCTTGTGGACCAATCTGCCAGTAACGGCCCAGATGATGGCCATTCAGGTGAATGGTTCCTTTGCTCATTCCGGTCAGACGAAGCATCAAGTTCACCTTATGATGCTCGGATACTACAGGCTTGGTGAAGTGCCAGCGGTACCAGACAGGCTGACCATGCAAGCCTTGTGCTTGAGGAGCATTAGATGTGGGCTGAGACTTCTCGCCCACCGCAGCACTTGAGCCTCCACCGTCTGAGGTATAGGTCACCGGGTTGGCATTCCCATTGCCACTTTTGGCGACACCAGACTGTGCCGTACGCAGGATTGACCCCTGTACGCTAAGTTGAGCCAGTTCTTGCCCTGTTTCAGTGCTCTCCCATTGTTCCGGAAGTAAGGCATCCGTTCCTGCCATACGCCAATCCTTCAGTTCTCCCTGACTTGGATACGTGATCAGTTCCAGTCGGTTCAGTGAGGAACGGCTATACGGCATTTCCAGTGTATTCGTCTCTCCGGGCTTGATATACAAGGAAATGTCTAGTGTCTGGAAGGCAAACCAATCCTGATATCCCTCCATCGGAACTTCAATGCCATTGATACGAAGGCCTTTACTCAAGGCACCCACCAGTATCGCCCGATCCCTACCATCCAGCGTAAAGCTTCTGCTCAGAAGTGGCGCCCCATGTATAGCGTTCACCTCATCGAGATGCACAAGTCTACTCTCCGTATGCCAATCCCGACGAATATCCTGAACCTGGCCACCCAGATACACCGCACCAGCCAGACCTTTGCTCTCACCCAAATACGGAGAGAAGTTCAATCTGCCCATATGCTGCACCAGAATCTGAAGTGTGTTCTTCCCTTGGACTACTTGCAACTGAACTCCTGCGGCACCTACCTGACGAACCAGTACCTGTTGTACTCCATTGACAATAATCCTGGCGGTATCCTGAATATCTGGCAAAATGAGACTGGTCATCCCTTCGGTTGCACTCTCGAAATCGCATTCGTACAATAGATAACCAAAATCTTGTCCATACCGGGAAAAGTCTTCCGGTTGTCCACTCGCCGAGCGTTGCTTCGCCGTTAACGTAATACGAGACAGCTCAGGCGAAGCAGATAACGTCGGCGCACTCGGTGATCTCCACGCAAGCTGCTGCTGTATATCTGCAATAGACTCCTCGCTGGCAAAGAATTCGTGACCTGTTAATGTCCGTTCTCCATCTGTCCAGTCACCAAGCAGCGTAATCGTGCGATCCGGATCCGTGATCATGCCCTTGACCTGACCCGATGGCAACACGTCCACGTCATCGAACCCGATTGCATAACGTAGTCCCTTCTGATTGGTTGCTTCCAATCGCCATGTTCGATTCATCATCTCTTGATCCAGAATGACGAAACGGATCGGTGTGCCGTTTGCTTCCAGTTGGATCATTCCCGGCTCCTGGAAATGGAACAGGTCGAAGCGGTGTACTTTCCTTGCTGAATCATGCTCGACCAGCACTTGCACCGAACTGTCCATGACGTTCAAGTTCACGGCTTCCAATTCAACTATGGAACGCTGCCCTGCTGAGGCCACGATGAACAGGTTCAATTCTCCGTTGATCATTTCATTGCCTGTAATCATCGTGCCCGCAGTCAGGTATACCTGATCCGCAATCTGTACTCGATCCAGCAATGGAACAATCTGTCCCGGATTCAGCGATACGGGAAGAGTACGCCCTTCTTCAAGCGTAATGTGCATCGTCTCGCGTTCATCCTTGTGACTCTCCAGGAACCAAATCTTCTGGTTGTCCGCCTGTCTGCCTCGTACAGATATGCCTTCAGGATGACGTACAACGATCTGTTCTTCTGGAATTTCCTCTGTTTCCATCAGAAAGGCCCCGAAAGCATGGACGAAGTAAGACAGATTTTTGGTTACCGCATATTTCGGTGTCACCCGACCATATTCGTTTAGCGGTGCATCATAGTCATAAGACGTAATCATGAAAATGTCACTGCTACCCATCGTTCTTCCGCCATATCCACCAAAGTTCGTGCCGCCGTAGAACATGTAATAGCTGATTCCGGTATACCCGGCACGCAGAATCTCCATGATGCGTCGTTCCAGCAAAGGCGCCGTCTTCTGAATAGCCGAAGGCCCTCCCCAATTCTCGAACCATCCGGTCCAGAATTCCGTGACCATCTTCGGGGTGTCCGGCTGTTTGGCTCGAAGTTTCTCATAATGCCCGTCAGCACCCGACCAGAAATTAGCCCCTTCAATCGTGCCTTCCGCCCCGCCAACGCATGTAATCAGCGTAGCGTCAATGCCACGTTGCAACAATCCATCCCTCAGCGTATTCATATGTTCACTTGCGGCGGCGTCATCCATCAGGTACTCATACTCATTCTCCACTTGGACGAGAATGACCGTGCCCCCGGCAGATAACTGGCGCTCCCGAATGATCGGCACAATCCGGTCAAAATACAAATTCACATAGTGCAGATACGTCTCATTATTCTCCCGGAACTTCACACCGTCCTTCGTACCAAGCCAGTATGGAAAACCGCCAAAATCCCATTCCGCACAGATAAACGGACCCGGACGCGCGATGACCCACATGCCCAGTTCTGCGCACAGATCCAGAAAAGCCCCACAATCGTTGTCCCCTTCAAAGGACCACTGTCCTTCTTCCGGTTCATGCACGTTCCACGCAAAGTAGGTGTCGATACAGTTCATGCCTGCCAGCTTCGCCTTCAGCAGAACCTCACGCCATTCCTCCTTCGGCATGCGGAAATAATGGATCGTGGCACTGTTCAGAAATACTCGCTCTCCGTTCAGGAAAAAACTGCGTGCATCATATGTTAATTCGGATTGAACACCATTCTCAGCCCTGGCGATGTTCTTCTCCTGTTCCTCAAGCAAAAGGGATGTGTTCTCTGTCAAAGATATCCCCTCCTTCTCTGTATTTATATAAATTGAACTAAAGCTTATTTACACTGCGCACTTCGATGGCAGAATAACCTTCTGATCGCTGTTATCCCCAGATTTTTTGATTTTCTTTTCTCAAAGGGGAAAATCCGGGGATAGCGTATGCTTCCGATGTAGCTTTCTTGCAGAAAGCTTGTAGGCGAGCGCTTCGCTTCTTCAGGTTTTTTCTGTCCTCTCCGTTTGGTGTAACTGTTTAATTCAATTTATATAGTTTCATATGTCCCATGACTTTTTTAAAAATATAAGGCAAATCAAATCCGTTGAACTAAATGACCCTTTACACTGGGTCTACGATGACCTAACAACTTTCCTATCGCTGCTATCTGTTCGCCTGCAACGTTACGCCTTCCAGTACAACTGTTGTGATGGAATTGTCGGCCGTAGGCACTTCAAGTCCGTTGGCATACACCGGAATGTCTTCAAGCTGTTCCATGTTCCGATCCGGCGAAGTCTGATACACCTGCGCGGTGGATGATTTTCCATACGCATACCCTTCCAGTTCAAACGCCGTTGTTCCAGCTGACAATTCATTACGAATCACCAGCACCAGTCGTTGACGTTCTGCGTCATAGGCAGCCAACGTGCGACCATCATCCGTTGGAATAATCGTTGCGCCAGGACGAATGAACTTCGTAAACTGGGCCATGCCATAGTACTGTTTGGTCATCTCATACTGCTCTTCTCCGTTAAAATTGGCGTGAATGAAGCCCCAGTTATTATTGGCGCCTTCATCTTCAACGGCCTGCCAGTATACCCAGGCGGATGGCTGCATGATTTTCAGATCAAACATGATGCGCTCTGCGAGTTCCTGCACTGAGGTCATGTCCTCATGACTGTGCGGCTCGCTGCCGCCTGTTCCGTACTCGGACATCCACAGCTTCTTGCCATGGCCTTCTGCCAGCGTGCGCAGCTCTTCCATTTTGCTACCATTATAGGAATGGGTATTGATCTGCTGGATTACGTCCAGTGTGTCCTGGTCATAGAGATTGAAATTGAACACCGTCTCATCAATGCTGTTATCGTCTGCGGCACTAATGACGGTTCCATCCAGCCCTTTGCTCTTCAGCGATGCAGCAACTTTTTTGATAATCTCGGCCTGCTTCTCATTGGTAAAATGACTGCCTTCCTGCATATTGCCTTTCTTCCACCAGTCGGAGGAAGGTTCATTGAGCGGATTCAGGGTGCGGAAAGTAATCCCCCACTCATCCCGATAATGCTTCACAACTTCCGTCAGATAATCGGCAAACGCATCATACTGGTCGTCACGCAGGTTATTGCCGCCATCCACGGCTCCAGTGACCGATCCACTAATAGTCATCCAGTAGGGTGGTGAATTGGAGAAGGCTTCCGCAATATTCACCCCGCGCTCCATCGATCTCTGTAATACAGCACGCTGGCCTGCATCGGCCTCCCAGTCCCACTCTCCAGGTTCAGGCTGGAAGCCGGGTACGTCCCCACCGGGACGAAGGGCTTTCATCTCCGGATTTTCCTCACCGCCGATATTGTACCGAACGATGTTCAGACCTAAGCCTTTCTCCGGATCAAAGACCAGATCCATCACTTCACTCACTTTCGCCTGATCCTTCCATCCCCCAAGATCGTTGGCCCACCAAGCAAGTGATGTGCCCCAACCTTCAAAATGATCGTAGGACTGATCCAACTTCAGACGTACAGGTTCCTCTTGGAATACAAGTGTTTTGGATGATTCATTGGCAAAATGATTGATAACAATTCCTCCTCCTGCCAGCAGGGCAACCAGGGCCACACCCATGAGGATGTAACTCCGTTTGCTCCTGCTGCGTTGTTCTTTATGCGCCATGGGCTAAACAATCCTTTCTCCATGTACGTTAATGACTTCATTCGCCTTGAACAACAGGTTCAATGCATACACACTACACACCTTCTGTTACTTGATTCCGCTGCTTCCGCCGCTAATGTTCGCTTCATAGACATAACGCTGTCCGAACAGATACACCATTACCATCGGAATGGTGAGGAACAGGGAGGCAATCATCACGAGGTTCCATGGCGGCATCTGTCCGCCACCTACTGTAGTCAACAGCTGCACACCGAGTGCAAGCGGCATTTTCTCCGGGTCATTGATATAGATGAGCGGCCCCATGAAGTTCCCCCAGTTATAGGAGAATGAGAAGATCGCAATAGCCGCCAGAATCGGATAAGTTAGTGGCATAATAATCTTCCAATAGATCCCCGGATGTCCCATGCCGTCAATCATGGCGGCTTCATCCAGTGATTTGGGGATACTCATGACAAACTGCCGAATCAGGAATACGTTGAACGCTCCGGCGAAGAAGCTCGGTACGATCAGCGGGTAGAATGTATTAATCCAGTCCAGATGACGGAAGATGATGAACTGCGGTACCATCGTCACCTCACCCGGAATCATCATCGTACTGAGCAACACGATAAACAGGAAACGGCTGCCTTTCGCTTTGATTCGGGCAAAGCCGTAAGACACGATGGAAGCTGACAATACCGATCCAACAATCGTAAAGATGGTAATAATGACTGAGTTTTTGAGATACGTTCCGAGATTGTTATTCGTGAAAATCGTATAAAAGTTCGACCACTGGAACTCCATTGGAACGAAGGTAAAAGCTGATTTGACGGTTGTTGCGTCACTTGCCAGTGCAATGGAGATCATGTACAGGAAAGGTGAAGCAAGCAGCACCCCGACCAGAATCAGAAAAATATAGGATATCGTCTTCTCCACAGTCGATGGATTACTCATTGGCTTTTCCCTCCTCGTAGTGCACCCATAGCGCCGATGAACGGAATACAACCAGTGTCAACGCCATGATGATGATGAATAGTACCCAGGCAATCGCCGATGCATATCCCATTTTGTAGAACTGGAATGCATTCTGGAACAGGTAAGGAACGACCATCTGACTTGAATTATCAGGTCCTCCGGCAGTGACGATGAAGACCTGCGCGAAGGTCTGGAGCGCCCCGATCATGCCGGTCACGAGATTGAAGAAAATAACGGGAGTCAGCATCGGGAATGTAATATGGAAGAACGATTGTGTGCTTTTCGCACCATCGATGGCTGCGGCCTCGTACAGTTCCTGCGGAATGCCTTTCATCCCTGCAAGCAGCAATACCACGCCGCCTCCTACACCCCATAAGGACATGAGAATCAATGCAGGCTTAACCCAGTTGGGATCAAGAAGCCAGGCAGGACCCTCAATACCAAAGATCGCGAGTGCCTGGTTGATCAATCCTTCCGTCGGTGCAAGCAAGTGAATGAAGAGTAATGAACTTGCAACCACCGGAACGACGGAAGGCAGGTAGAATAGAATCCGGAAGAAAGTAATCCCTTTGATCTTCTTGTTCAGGTAATATGCAATCCAGAGCGAGATCGACATGCCCAGTGGAATGGATATCAGCGCATAGAAGAATGTATTGCCGACGGATTTCCAGAAGATCGGATCATCGGTCAGCAACATTTTGTAATTGTCGATACCGATGAATTCAGGGGACTGGAACAGATCCCAATTTGTGAAGCTCATATAGATGGAAAACAGGATCGGACCCAGGGTCAGCCCCAGGAACCCGATCAGCCAAGGCGAGATGAAGATGTAGAACCATTTCCCGTCCTTTTTTCTCACGTTAAGCCCTCCCATGACGCAGAGAGCAGATGGAACCCGCAATCATGCCGAATTCCACCTGTCCTCCTGTCGATGCTATTTGAACAACCTCTATTTGTAGAGTCTTTCCAGTCCACTTTGGATTTCAGTAACGGTATCATCAAGTGAAGCTTTGTTGTTGAAGTACACACCCAGCTTGTCGTTAATCAGCTTCATCATTTCGTTCCATTGCGGATTGAACGGTTCTGCATAGATCGTTGATTCACTGAACGCAGCCATGTTGATTTTCTTGCCGCCATATTCAGCATTCAGGAATTCATCACTGGACAGACCGGCTTTGGTTGCGGGAGCATCCTGACCGGCTTTGACCATTGGCATCTGTGCTTCTGGTGTCGTCAGTGCTTCAATAACTTTGAATGCCTCTTCCTTGTGTTTGGAAGCGTTGGTAATCGTTAAACCGTTGAAGAATGCGTTCGTTTCGCCCCATACCGGTGAGATATCCCAGTTGATGCCTTCGACCTTAGCAAGTGAACCAATGTTCCAGAAACCGGTTGTTTCCATGGCGATCTTGCCTTGTGCAAACAGCGGATCGGCTCCGATATTCCCCATGTCGGCAATCTCGGTTGGCGTTGGTCCTGCACCGTGGGTGAAGGTCAGATCATTCATGAATTGCAGTGCTTTACGCACTGGCTCCGTATCGAAAGTTGGTTTGCCACTCTCATCGAACAACGAACCACCATTCTGGTAGATGAGCTGCATCCATTGTGGCCACCAGCTACCTGGATAGTAGCCCCACTGAACTGTTTTGCCATTCTCTTTCACCGTCAGCTTCTGAGCAGCTGCCATCAGATCGTCCTGCGTCCAATCTTTGGTTGGGTATTCCACCCCGGCTTTGTCAAACAGATCTTTGTTATAAAAGAGGACCATCGCGCCTGCACGATCCGGCAAACCGAATTGCTTGCCATCATACTTCATCAGGTTCGCAATATCATCGGAATAACGCTCTGACATGTTCACATTGTTCGCCTTGATCATGTCATCCAGCGGTATAATCTGATTCTTGGAGGCGTAGGCCTGATAGTTCTCGGCAATCATCATAATGTCAGGTGCCGTTCCTCCGGCGATCATGGTCTGTACCTTCTGGTCATAATCTCCTGCAACCACGTTGAGTTTCACACTAATATCAGGATACGTCTGCTTCACAATATCGAGTCGTTCCTGATAAATTTTCTTCTCATCCTCTGAGCCCCAGATCGTCATGCTCAAATCTACCTTGCCACCGGACTCGCCGGAGGAACCACTTTTACTGCTACAGGCTGTCAGACCCATTACCATGACCAACATCAATAACGAAATGACCTTTAAACTTCTTCTCATACGTTACGCCCCCTTGAACTAATGAATGGATGACCACACTGAAACCCGTTTCATGAAATGGGTTTCATTAAGCTGAAACATAAAACCCGTTCCACTTTATGAAAGGGGTTTCATTCACGCACTCATTATATTTCACCCTTCGAGGAAATGTCAACGCTTTCTTTTCCAATTACAGGCCCTTTATCTTGCAGCAGGTCCTGTACTTTGACGCACTATTAGCTCCGGTCGCAGAATAATCTGCTTCTTCGGTTTGCCTTGGTTAATCAGCTCATGCAGCACGTCCACAGCCTGTTTGCCAAGCTGATATGTGTTCTGGGATACGGTCGTCAGTTCCGGTATAACCGCACTGGCGAGAGGTGTATCATCAAAACCCACAATGGATATATCCTTTGGAATGGAGAGCCCGTGCTCAATCGTCGACTTGATCGCACCAATGGCTGTGTTGTCATTCACACATATGACCGCGGTTGGCGGATTGTCCCGATCCAGCAGTTTGGACATTTCCCTTTTGCCATCGTCGATGGAGAAACTTCCGAGCAGCTGCCGTTCTTTCGGTATTTCGAGCCCATGCTCCCGAAGTTTCTTCTGCACCGCTCTGACCTTGACCATGGTGGTGGATAACTCTTTCAGCCCGCCGACAAAGGCGATATCACGATGCCCCAGTTCAAGCAAATGCTCAGCTGCAAGGGCCGCCCCTGCTCCTTCATCGGTATATACCCGGTGGAATCCGCCTTTGGCAATATTGCCATTGACCAGCACGATCGGCATGCGTTTGCCCATATCAATCAATTCCTGCGCCATGTCATCCGGACAGACTTGCATGTTGATTCGCCCGCCGAGAAAAATAATCCCGTCTACCCGCTTTTCTCGCAAGATGGACAAATATTCAGATTCCCTGTTGTAGTCGCCTGCGGTATTGCAGAGAAAGAACGTGTATCCTAACCCGCGAGCTTCATTCTCCGCGCCCCAGAAGACTTCCGGGAAAAAGGGATTCGTAATGTCCGGCAGGATGATGGCGATGGTACCCGTCTCTTTCTTGATCAGACTGCGCGCTTGCGCATTGGGCTGAAACTGGTGTTTTTCGATGATGGACATAATCTTCTCTCGGGTGCTTGCACGCACAGGTGCCGTATCATTCAGCACTCGGGAGACTGTCGCTACAGATACGTTTGCTTCTTTGGCGATGTCGTATATGGTGATCGGTGTCATAGCGGAACCTTCCTTTTTCTCTAATTTTCCCTATTTTCCCTGCTTATCATACCAGATAAGGAATGGCGATGAAATGGGTTCCATTGAGGGGCGAATGATTTTATACTGGACCATTAGCACTTCGGGATATGACATTATGTGTGAGTTGTTGAATGCGTTACGCTTTAGCGTCATTATTTTTACAGGACATGTTTGCTTTTCTTTAATTCACCTTCTAATCTGCTTTTATGGCCCATATATTAAAATGTAAGCGAATTCAATGGGGATTAGAGGAGTGTGAACGACGTCATGATCATTCAAGTCAGTCCGCTGGCAGAAGCAAGACTTACTGAAAAGCTGGGAGATCGACCAGGCTATTTCAAATTGTTTTATGATACCGATGGATGCGGTTGTGACGGAATTGCGGTACTTCTGATCTTAAACGAACCGGATAGCGATGATGTTACTGTAGAAGCGGGTTCGCTTCCATTTGTCATCAACAAACAGCAGCAGATTTACTTCGAACCCTGTCTGCGTCTACAATCCGAGCACAGTTTCCCTTCGTTCCGACTTAGTAGCGATTCCATGATCTACGGCAGCAACGTCAAAGTCCATGATTTACGAGATACCGCAGACGTAACCCCTCAACCCACCGGATGGTTTATACGATAAACGTTGAATTAGCGCTATAATCAAAACCTCCCAATCCCATATACTCCGTGGGACGGGAGGTTTTTTATGAATTACGAATTCAGAATCTGGAATAAAATACCGTTTTCGTAGACATTTCATTTTGAGTTGACCTTCTCAATCCGTTCGATATTACCAAAATTACTTCACAAGAATTTCAATTGGATCCATGGTTAATTCGATATCCGCGGTCATATCCACATAGAGATTTTGTTTCCCTTTTTTGCTCACCATGAATTCATCTTCGACCTCAATCACTTGACCTGTCTTAAATTCAGTATAGTACCCCACATCCGCATAGCTGCGTTCCTCCTCACTACCGGAAAAGAAAAAACGAATGATTGGTTTTCCATGGGTAACTTCAACGGGTTTGATACCTGTATATTCTAATGTCCCTTTTACTTTCATTGTCTCACCCGTGCCTATAACAGTTGGTGTTGTGACTTCGAGAACAAAATCAGATGCGACTACACGTTTAGTAACTGTATCTTCAAGTTTCTCTGTTGATGAACAACCGGATAACATCATGAATACCACTGAGACCAACATTAAGATGCTATTACTCATTTTATTAATAGTAATCACCCCTCTCATACTCTAACGAATGATATATGGAGAGGGTTGCTCAATACGTTCATTGATTTCCCTGCAATATTGCTTACTCTTAGTTCAATCATGTATCACACGAATTCAATTAACTTCCTATCTATTTCTGCGATATCACCAATCTCGGATGTGCCATCCCAAAGGATTATTGAAGAAGCTTCATCGTTTTCAACAAAATATCAAGTTGGCACAGTTCACCCATGAACAGAGCTCCATACTCTGTCCTTTCCGGTCCATGAAAACTTGGCTGGAGTCTAAACTTCATTAGCCCTTTGAATTCAGCTGTATCCAGAATTTGATTGGTTTCCTCATACAATTCTCTAATTACACATTGCTCCGCATGCTCTCCGGCTTCAATAATCCCCCCAGGAAGTTCCCAGTTTTTTCTCCACTTATTATGCATGAATAGATACTTTCCTTGGCACTTTACCACAATTAGAGCATGTGTTAGTGGAGCATCCAGTTTACTTGTAATGACCTTTCGTACTCGATACGAATAAATTCCAAAAAAATGTTACCTCTTGAATCTGTCATGATTGCCATTTACATTCCTCCATTTCTTGTGAACAAAAATAAAAAAACGCGCAAGACCTAAGTCCTGCGCGTTCATAACACAGGATGGGAAGCGCGAATAGCATTAGACCATTCTCTTAATCATCGATATATGGAAATAATACCCACTATTACACTTTAGAGTCAAGTATATAATTTTGCTCATTTACCTATATCGTAACTCTTGGATAATCACATCGTTTAGCGAAAATCCAAAAAAAGCGACTTTCGATAAACCTAGGCTCAACAACATCCCGGGTCAAAGTTACGGGTATTTGTCTCATAAACGGGATGAATTACTAGAATACGTTTTTTTCATGTAACCTTTCATCTACCTACTCGATCTAATATATAAGTAACGTTACGAACATTCTAATACTTTTAGTAAGAAAGCAGGTGAACCCTTGCATACAGATTCTATTGTCGTCAAAGCCAAAGCTGGGGATCCTGAAGCATTCGTGCAGTTAATGTTAGAGATGGAATTACCTTTATATAGAACTGCAAGGTCCATCGTCAACAATGACGAAGATTGTGCAGATGCCCTGCAGGAGACAATGCTTAAAGCCTTTAAGTCCATCCACACACTCAGAGAGCCCGCTTTTTTCAAAACATGGATCTTCCGGATTCTGATTAATGAATGCAACAGAATGGTCAAAAGCAGCTCCAGAACGCTTCCTTACGGAGAGCTTCCCGAAGTCACTTCCAATTCCAAGGATTATGAGAAAATCGAATTATGGGATGCCGTTCAACATCTGGAGGAAAATCTGCGGACTGTGATTCTCCTTCATTACCTACAGGACATGCCGATCAGCCAAATTTCCGACATTCTCGAAATTTCTAAGGTAGCCGTGAAGACCCGGCTGCATCGCGCCCGTAAAAAGCTAAAACATTCATCTCTAATCAATCAAGAAAAAGGAGTTGCGACATCGTGAACACTAAGTTAGAAGAACAATTAAAGAGCTGCCAAAGCCTACTTCCCAATCAGTTATCGGATGTTGCCCGCTCCAAGATGAATGAGACTTACCAAATCATCAGAGAAACCAATAATTCCGTTTCCTCGATTGAGCGAAAAACAAATGGTTCAAGAACTTTTAATAAATGGTGGGTTTCCACTGCAGCCGCTGCATTCCTTGGAGTGACACTCATCGCTTCCGGCTTTGTATCGCCCGCAATGGCTGATGCTCTCAAGCAAATTCCGGTCCTAGGACAAATCTATTCATTATGGGGAAAAAACAACTTAGATCCTGGTCTTCAACAAGCTGATGATTTCATCACTAAGGTCAACCAAAGCGTGACCCATGGCAACGTGACTATGAATATTCCAACGTTGTTATTTGACGGAACCCGCATTCTTATGAACGTAACCACTCCTGGAAATCACCTGGATTCGGAGCCCAATTCGCTGTTTTCTGATGCCAATAGAGGGGCAGTGGATACGTTAGAGGTTCTCTATAAAGGCCAGCCTCTGAGCTGGAATTCCGATTTTATGGATGGTAAGGATGCTTCCAGCTTAATCGTTCAGGTTACCAACACTACTGTCACAGACCAGAATGTCCAGTTCCCTGATCAGTTTGACTTGAGTGTAAATGTAACGTTAAAGGGTTACGATGTCCCGTTCCAATTCGTTCTGCCTGTTACAAAAACTACGCCCGTTACCGTTCTCACTTCAAAGGAGACCAAGCATCATGATAACATTAACTTGCAGATCAGTAAGCTGGAAATTACCCCTATCACAACGCAGTTATTCGTTGAGTACAAAACCAATCCGGGCCAGAGCATAGAAAAGATGCTCGCTTCTATCCCTTCGGAATACAAGGGTGCTAACGGGGGAATCATCGCTCTTCAATATGATATTGTGGATGAACATGGCGTTCAACTGAAGCCCATCGGTTCTCACCCCATTAGCGAATCTTATAATATTCGCTTTGAACCCTTCAAGACGCTACCGCGTACCGTAACCATTAAACCTTACTTAGTCGTATCCGAAGGTCAAGCCCCAACTGGGGTTATAGGACAGTGGGAAGACAAAAGTATGGTGAAGAAATACATCCCTGAGCTAGAGACTGTACTTTCTGTGCAATAGTGCAGCTGTAAAAAGAACCTTTTTATCTAGGATTAAAAAGGGTTTGCAAACCCACAAAAGACGAAGCCGTAAATGGTTTCGTCTTTTTATTTAAATGAATTTAACCCTTGTTTGATTACTTTTATACTATGCTGCACTAACCTGTCCGTTATTTCAAAAAAAAAGCAGCCGATCACATGGATCAGCTACTTTTTATGTGTTAATAGTTAGATTAATTTAGAATCTCACCTTTATCTATTTTCGCCAGGCGTTTATGCCAAACTGCGAGTTGTTCAGGCGTTTGTCGCACCCAATCTTTCACTTCGCCAACAACTTTTAGTGGGGCTTTGCTGCGATATGATCGCGTCGGATTACCTGGGAATTTCTTATCCGTCACATTTGGGTCATTCTCCCATTCCCCTGTTGGTTCAACAAGATACACGCGCGGTTCACCACCGCCTTTTGCCAACTCCGCAGCTAACCCAGCCCCATCACGTAAAGCTGTAAAATAAATGTGATTCATCACAACATCCGGATTGTAATTTGAGCGAAAGCCAGCTGTGAGCAAGTCACCAATCTGCAAATCTGCTCGTGTCCCATGATAAAAAGGACCTTTGTCAAGAATTTCAGCCATCTCGCCACCACCCCCAAATTTAGTAAGATACTCTATTTTATCACGAACCTGCCTCTTAGATTTTTCTCGTGTAATACATCCATAGTGCCAAAAATACGATTAAAACAAATAATAAACAAGTTAGTAAGGTGTAAAATACCATGGGATTAAAGAAACCGGCAATCATGGAGGCTATGCCCAGACTAATAAGAATAATTGCTACGCTAAGTGTGCCTGCATTCTGGAGTATTGTAACACTCCGCTCGTCATTCTCCTCAATAAACTGCTTCTTCAACTCGGCTTCATTTTTGCTGGCTTTTATATACCTGACGAGAAAATAAGTGACGGCCACTTCAACCCCGATAAAAGCTCCTGTATGAAATCCCTTTATAAAACTAGGCAGAGCGGGCAGTCCACCTCTGTAAAATATAAGTCCTACATAGATCAATATCGTAGCAGCAGCTACCAGTGACAGTGCGTTTTTGCGAGTTTCTACTTTAATCTTGAACTTGTCCACTTATATCTCCTCCACTTCGCTGAAATCAAAAACTTCTTCAATAGCGAGTCCAAAAAAATTCGAAATTTTGTAAGCAAGAATAAGGGAAGCCGTATACTTTCCCCTTTCTAGAGAAGTGATGGTTTGCCGGGTAACACCTACAATTTGTCCCAACTCTTCCTGTGACAGTTTATGCTGCTTACGCAGTTCTGCAATTCTTGTCTTCATGTAATCACGTCCTTGCAATGTTTACTTTGCATTTTTAGCATAGTTGACTTTGCATTTTGTGTCAAGTTAACTTTGCATTCTATATGAATTAACCCGCCCTTTATTTGAAAAAAATAAAAATAAACAGCTGATCACATGGATCAGCTGCTTTCTGACATTTAAGGAGTGCTAATATGTTGTATTCTAATGTCTCTATTTTACACAGTGAAAAATAAAGGATCGACTTTTAGAATTTGCGTGTTTAAAATCCCAATCGCCATATGTTTCAATTTTCGAAAACCCTGTTTGTTTCAGCGACTCATCCAATTCTTCTTGATTTCGAAATCTGATCTGCATTTTTTCATGAACTAGGACTTCGTCTGTTTTTGTATTTTTCACAGTTTCATAGAAAGTATAGATATCTCCCTCAAACCCTTCATATTCTGTAGAGATTTCAAGAGGGTCTCCACTTCGCATATCTTTAGCTAAGTCCGGCGTCCCGTCCTTCTCCCACTCTTCCCACGCTTTAACCAACGGGTTTCTAATATCAAAAATAAAGTGGCCGCCAACGTTTAGGGATCGAAATACGTCTGAGATTACTTTCTTCCAACTATCATCAGTAAGAAATACCTGTGCCACATTGGCAGTCATAATAACCGCGTCATTGGTATTGGTTTGTAAATTTGAGCTATCTCCTACAATCCAATTCACTTTGCCTGCATTATCTTTAATTCTCGCTACTTCAATTGCTTCTTCATGGGGATCAATAGCTGTAATTTTATAACCGTACTGAACAAGATGAGTCGTCCATCTTCCTGTTCCGCAGCCTAAGTCAACGATAGACTCTACTTTTAATTTATTTAGTAAGGCAAGGAAAAACTCGTCGTCTTTTCCCCAATGGTTAATCTGGTCATATACTAATGGAATCATAGATGTTGTTCCCACTTTCTGTAGCATTTTTATTAGTTCATCAGATAAGAAAGGGTTTAGTCAATTAGTGTCCCAGCAATTCTTAATTGATTTATGTATTACCTTTCAACTTTGTTCGGATGATCCCCATACTTCCCCATCAACGCGATAACCGCCACCGTTCCATTGAAGCAAGTAGCCTCCAGTACTCATTCCCTGTGTGAAACCTTCTTTAACATTTATCCACTCTAAAGATTCCCCGGGAGCAATCGTTCTAGCGAAATACACTTTACTAGTATCTAAGTGCGTCAAACTAACATTGACTTCATGGCTACTATTGTTCTTCATAAGCAGTTTTATATGTACAAATTCCGGATTAATGGAAAAGGGTTGCTGCACCGTAGCGCCTCCAGAAGCAATAAAGTGGGAGGGTTTGCTCTCTTGTTCGCTTAAAGAATTAGAAAGGGTTGCACTTTGGGACTGACTTGATAACACACTAGATGTTTGAGTATCTAAATTCTCTTGAGTTGGACTTGTTGAATCACAGGCAGTTAGGGCCACTGTTGTTAAGGCTAATGTTACAACAATATAAAATAGTCTCTTTTTCTTCAATACTTCATCCCTCATATTCTTTTATTTAGTTATTCTTGAACCTGTAAAAAATCACTTGTGACTAACAACGCTATTAATTAGTCAAAAAGTTACACTTGTAATTCGCAAGATGACATTGAGTTAACCTGCCCGTCACCTGAACAAAAGCAGCCGATTGCTGTTTTCTGTGGTTTATTGAGCTATCGTATTCCCTTAGTGTAACAAATGACGACTGGGACTGATATCATTAACAATTCAGTATCATTTGAAACCGAAATGCCTTTCAACTTCTAATAACATCTGCTCTTTATTGGACTGAGATGTTCTTATAAAGCATTTTAATTGATACTGCTCTGCTTGTTGCAGATAATGATTCGATGCTCTAACCACTGTGTTTAATGTTTCGTCCCGTGCACGTTGTGGATCTGATAAATTAGGAAACAAACCCTCCATGCCCCTCAGATGATCTCGATCTAAATAATCCGCACGAATGAGGTCATCTTCTGCAAACATATAAATAACTCGGTTGGGGTCAGCAATCTCCCTTAGATAAGCAGGTTCCATAAAAGTATCTACTACGATTGGCTTCTCTTTCCCCATCTGTAACAAATCCAAGATGATAAATTCCACACTCTCGTCAAACACGGAATTTAACCAGTGACTTCTATCATTCCCTCGTCCTAAAAAGAACCATTCCCAATCAATAAAATGTCGTAATATGGCGGGATGATCCTGCGGATTAGCCTTTTTTTGATAATCAAACGTGTGATCATCTGAAGAATAATAATTCATATCCCATTTTGAAGAAAGTAACTCTGTCATCGTGCTTTTTCCGCCGCAAGGGCCTCCACATATCCAATAAACATGATCTAAATATTGTCTTAATAGTCGGTCTGAAATTTTCATAGTATGAACATCTCCTAGTATAAGATTATTTTCTTATAAGAGAGAATGTCTCTTGTCCTATTTGCACTAAATGTCCAAGTAGCTGGCATTTTTACACCGCCTTTCCTAACTTCCTTTTATGACAAATTTATTCCTCTGATTCGCTTTTCACAAAATAATTACCATGAGAAAAAATTTGTTTGGTATCGGCCGTTAAATGATCTAAGTTATCAACCGTTTCCTTCTCGGTAATGTAGGGATCTTTCTCGGTTACCCTTTCAAATGTTCCAAAAGAAGTCGTTATACCACTGACATTTTCTAAAGCTCTATTTATTTCCTCTTCTGATAATGTTACTGCTGGACCAAAATCTGGATAGTTTGGGTTATCCGCTGTAGCTTCATCATAAAAATTACTCGCATAAATACTTAAAGCAGTCACTGCCGAAACAGTCATTATCGATGCCGTACTAACCAATAATTTTTTCATTGGATGTCACTCACTCCTCAATCGTTTCTATAGTATGCATTCATATATCCATTGCCTTCTAGTTCAAGTGGGCCTATGTTTGGTAGAAGACAGGTACAACAACTAATGATCTGTATACTGCATAGCGTGAATCGGTGTACCTTTCGTGACTTCACCTGTCCATGTATTGATTTCTAGTGGCTCTACTAAAACCTTCCATCCATTTCCGCTTTTGAAAATTTTATATGGGAGTGGCGGTGACTGTTCATAGTCTTGTCCTGCATACTTTTGAACGACATAAAGTTGAACTTCATCCGTATTGATTTGTTTGCTCTCCACAATCTCATACCCTGTAGTTGGATTGGTCTTCAAGTCCTTTACATATCCTTCTTCACGACTCTTCTCATCCAAATAATTTGTATCTTTAGCATAGAACATCATCCCTTCTACATCCTTAGCAATGTAAGCATCAAAGTACTCAGTTGCGGCTTCCATCGGAGTTTGGGCTATGACTCTTTCCGCAGTTGTAGTCGATGCAACTAAAATAGAACTAGCAACAACACTGGCAAGTAGAAGCAATACTAATCCTTTTCCTTTCATGGATCGAGAACTCCTTTTTAGTGATAGAATTGTTAATAGTTATCAAATTTTCTTTATATCTATTTAGTATAACGCATTGAATTATTGGAAAGTTTTTATATTTATGAGAAATTTGTTTGCATTGGATTTCCGAAAGCTATCGACATCATTCGATGATCACCGAATCAGGCAACTGCTGATCCTCCTTATCTTATGTAACTTTACCTCACGCATTTTAATAGAAACACACCTAATCCACCTCAGCATTTTGTACAATCTGCTTAAAAAATCAATATCATTTAGCCTCTTTATCCAAACTTTTCTTTACGCCCACCTCACTTAATGTTAGATTTTATAACATATAATAACGAAAGCGAGTGGGTTGAAGATGGATCTGCAACAGTTATTGACTATCCCCATCCTATCCAAAGCGAAGGTAATTGCCGGACATCGCGGCCTAGATCGTTTGGTGCAATCGATTAATATTATGGATGCCCCAGATATTGTACAATTCCTGAAACCCGGAGATATGCTGCTGACCAACGGTTATATTCTGAAAGACCGCCCCGATGCTCATCTTGGATTCATTACCGACATGCATGCGATCGGTTGTGCAGCGCTTGCGGTCAAGACACAGCGCTTCTCTCTTGAATTATCTCCACAACTGCTTGAGACAGCCGACAGGCTGGGCTTCCCAATCATCGAGCTGTCGGAGATCGACAATACACTCGGTGAAATATTTCAACAATCGATTAGCGCCATCCTTCAGAACAAAACCCATGAGCTTCACTACGCCTTATCTATTCACAAACAATTTTCCACGATGATTATGCAAGGAAAAGGTATACCCAACATCGTAGATACGTTGTCTCAGTTACTCTCTTCACCCGTTCTTCTGCTTGGTTCCAAGAAACAGATTACGGCAAGCTCCCATTATGCACAACAGATGGATGACCAGTCTCTCGCAGGGCCCTTACTGTCATTTATAGATGAGCACCCTTCCTTCCATACCGCAATCTCGATCTGCCTGCTTACTGCTGATACATATCGACACGCCGAGCTTCATCCCATCTTCACGGATCGGCACGAGGGCTATTTGATCGCACGATACGATAGTTCCGCAAGTTCTAAACTCTCCACTCTGGCACTGGAGCAAGCCGTCAATGTAATCGGTCTGGAGTTAACCAAGAAGCAAGCGGTCAAAGAGCGTTCCCGTCGTTACAAAAATGAATATTTCTCCGATCTCATTCAAGGCTTCATTCGTTCGGAACAAGAAGCGTTGCATCGCGGCAAGAAATACGGGCTGCATGCAAAAGGAAGTTCCGTTCTCATCATCGCCAAGATGGATGAACCTTTACCGAACAAACCTAATCACATTCTCACTCCCTCAGGAGAAGAGCGGTTCATCTCGGAACGAGACGCTAATTACGAGTTGATTAAGCAGGAGTTCGCCAGACTGGATATCTCCTTCGTCATGTTCACCAAAAACGACCAGTTTGGTATACTCGTCTTTTTGAACGAATCGTCTTGGGACGAACACACCGTTACTCAGCAACTTGAGCGAATCGCAAGCAATCTGTATACGGAGTCGCAGCTCAGCTTATCCTTCGGAATAGGCAATCCCTATACGAATGTATTGGATATCGGACTCTCCTATAAGGAAGCAGTCAAGGCGCTTCAATCCGGCTATCAGATGCGAAAGACCCGCTTCGCCCATTCCTATCAGACGATGGATATAAGTCGCCTGCTGCGTATGATTCCCCACGATGAAATGTTGCAGTTCCATCAAGAAACCTTTAAACCCTTCGAAGGCCGAGATCCAAACGAGCGCAGCGAACTTATGAAGACCTTGTCCTCCTTCTATGAGAATCATTGCCAGATCGTCGATACAGCGAAAGAACTGTTTGTACATCGCAATACAGTGATCTATAGGTTGGAAAAATGCGAGAAACTAACCGGCCGAAACATCAAGGACCCGATGGAGAGCCTGCGCTTTCGACTTGCCTTTGCACTTGAGTCCCTTCTGAAGCTTAATCCACCTCCCAGTGAAGTTAATCATACGTCTTGAACCCAGAACGTGTCATATATAATGACACGTTCTTTTGTTTTTCTTTTCATATCCAATCTTCAATTGTTCATTTTAACTGATTTAATTGTATTTTTATGTTCAAAGTAACTAATGACAACAGAACCCACAGTCTATATGATTAGGAATATATTCATGAATGTCACGTTTATTAACATCAATTCACATCAAGAACCGAACAACCATCAGGCTGTAGGAAAGGGGCTACCTATCATGGCTATACAGATACAAGGCGTATCCAAATCATTTGTCAGTGCAACTGGCGAAGATATTCAAGTACTCGCTGAGGTTTCGATGCAAATCAAGAAGCAGGAGTTCTTCAGTATCGTGGGACCGAGCGGATGTGGCAAGAGTACGATCTTCAATATTATCGCGGGTCTGCTTAAACCAACGAATGGCAAGGTTATCGTCTGTGGCGAAGAGATTGATCAGACCACCGGGCATGTCGGCTATATGATGCAAAAGGATCTGCTGCTGCCTTGGAGAAGCATCTTGGACAATGTCACGCTAGGTTTGGAAGTGAAGGGCATGTCCAAAAAAGATCGCGGCGATATTGCCATGGATTATCTGGATCGTTATGGCCTAGCTTCATTCGCAGAAGCCTATCCCTCCACACTATCAGGCGGTATGCGCCAACGTGTAGCCCTCATACGTACCCTCGTTACCCAGCCCGATATTATATTACTGGACGAACCCTTCTCCGCACTTGATTATCAGACCCGACTCATTCTGGAAGATGAGATCTTGTCTATCCTGAAATCCGAGGGCAAGACAGGCGTGCTTATCACGCATGACATTGAGGAAGCCATCGCCATCTCCGACCGCATTGCTGTCATGAGCAAACGACCAACGACCGTGAAGCAGGTGTATGAGATTGGTCTCGCCTCGCAATACGGTTCAGCACTGAAAGCCCGCTCCGACCAGAAGTTTAAACAGTATTTTGAATCGATCTGGGCAGAGCTTGATATCCAAATGGGGAGGATCAGCTAATGAAGAGCACATCACCTGAAATTACCCTTGCCGGAAAGCCTGCTGGAGTTGTGAAGAGCAAACGCAGACAGTCCACCTTCTCCAAAGAATGGCTCATAACGATGCTGTGGCGGTTCATTATTGTAGCGGTCATCCTGGTGATCTGGGAATCCGCCGTTCGTCTGAAACTGGTTAACGGATTCCTCATGGGATCACCAAGCGCCATTCTTGATGCCGCCATCACGATGGCCAGCTCAGGGCAACTGCTTACAGACGCTTTTGCAACGGTGAATGCCACTGTTATCGGCTTCGTAGCAGGGAGCTTAATCGGCTCGTTGGCAGGATTACTCATGTGGTATTCCAAGTCCGTTGCCCGTGTGCTCGATCCGTTCATTGTAGCGATGAACGGTATTCCGAAGATCGCACTCGCCCCCATGATTATCATCTGGTTCGGTTCAGGCATCTTCTCCAAGATTGCTCTTGCCTCTGTCGCAACGTTTATCGTAGCGCTATTATCCGCCTACCAAGCGACGCATCAAATCGACGAATCCCAGATTAATCTGATGAAATCCTTCGGTGCAAAGAAATCACAGATTTTCCGCAAAATTATTGTTCCCTCCTCTCTGCCATGGATTATCTCAGCCTTCCGGATCAATATCGGTTTGGCATTGGTGTCTGTCGTAGGTGGAGAATTCATCTCTTCTGACAAAGGACTCGGACACATGGTATTCGTCGAAGGCAACCTGTTCAACCTTCCGGCCGTATGGGTCGGCGTGTTCATGCTTATGCTGGTCGCCATGCTACTCTACACCTGTGTCGGTTATATCGAATCCCGACTTCTTCCATGGAACGACAACAAGACCAGCAGCAAAACCACATCTGTCTAAACTGACCCGCAACGACTAACTTAACTACAACCATTAAAGGGGCCTGGTGACTAATGCGTACATTCAAAAAGATAGCTATTCTGGCAACGATGACGATGATCTTGACCACACTGCTCAGCGCATGCGGAAGCAATGCCGCAACACCTGCAAGTGGCGGTGGTGCATCCAGTAATGAGGGGCAAGATACTGCGAAGGTGGATAAAATCATGGTGTCCGAGGTGTATCACAATTTGCTCTACCTTCCGCTCTATGTAGCGAATAACCAAGGATTCTTAGAGGAGAATCGCATTGAGCTATCCTCCATCCGTGCTGCAGGAAGTGGACCAACAGCATTGTCATCGGTCATCTCGGGCGAGTCAGCGTTCTCATTTCATGGTCCTGAGCATGTAGCATTCGCGAATGCCAAGGGTGGAGATGCTCGCTCATTGGTCCTTCTGTCCGGCAGTGCTCCTGTATGGGCGGTTGCACGAGAAGGAGTAACGGTGGACACAACAGCGGATTTCAAAGGTAAGACCATTGTTGTAGGTTTGGCACCTACAAGCTCCAACAGTTTACTGCGGAAGCTTTTCGCCGACAATAACATCGATATCGACAAAGATGTGACGATCACCGAGGTTCAGAATGGCTCCGAACTTGGTGCTGTATTAGCCGGCAAAGCTGATATTGCTATCGTTTACGAACCCCAACTGGATCAAGGCGTTGCTGAGGGGCTGCACATTGTCCATGATTTCACGAAAGATTATCCTGACTTCGCCTTTGCAACGATGAATACAACCGCAAGCTTCATTGAGGAGAATCCTGATCTCACCCAGCGCTTCGTCACCTCTATCGAGCAAGCCCTGGACTATATTCAAACCAATCCTGATGGTGCCAAAGCAGTCGCTGTAAAAGAGTTCCCCAATCTGGACAAAGAAGTCGTGGAACAAGCCGTACAACGTATGATTGACAGCAAGGTATACCCTGCTGAGGGGCTCATCAACGAATCAGCTTTTAACACCGCAATCGATATGCAGCGCTTCATCGGCAATCTGAAGGAAGACCTCGCTTACGAGGACATTATCGATTCAAGCTTCACCAAATAGAGAGAGAAAGGGTGATTACTCTGAAACAGGACGACTATCTCACACACCGCCGTACGGAAAGTGCGAAATACACGAACGGAGTTATTACGAGTGAGGAGCTTGCTCTATTTACAGCCGACTTGGAACTGATTCGAGGTTTCAAGTTGTCAGAAGAAGTCGGCCCCAATGCGCCGCATAGGAGGGTACCTCTGCGATGATTACAAAACCACTAAACGAACTAACGATTATGGAAGCTGCAACATGGATTAAAAACAAGACGATATCTCCTGTTGAGCTTACAGAGTCCTATTTGACTCGCATTGAGCGCGTAGAGCCTGCTGTGCAAGCCTTTGTTACGGTCACCGCGGAACAAGCCTTGCAGGCCGCAAGAGAGTCTGAACGCAAGCTAATGAATGGCAACTATCTCGGCCCTCTGCATGGCATTCCTTATGGAGCGAAAGACATTATCCATACCGCTGGCATACCCACCTCGGCCGGATCTAGTACCTACCCTGACTTCATACCAGAGACGAATGCTACTGTCATTGATAAGTTGCAGGCTGCCGGCGCGATCCTCCTAGGCAAGACAACAACAACGGAATATGCCTTCCAGGGAGGAGAGCCGCCAACCCGCAATCCGTGGAATCTGGAACATACCCCCGGTGGTTCCAGTTCAGGCTCCGCCGCTGCTGTAGCGGCTGGCATGGCCTCCTTCACACTCGGAACACAGACCTTCGGATCTCTGCTCAGACCCGCAGCTTACAATGGATTAACCTGTATGAAGCCAACTTACGGCAGGGTTAGCCGTAATGGTGTCATCACAGCAAGTTGGAGCCTAGATCATATGGGTGCCTTCACTCGATCCGCACAAGATAACGCGATCGTTCTGGAAGCGATGGCGGGGCAAGATGAGCTGGACTCCTTCACGCTCCCTTATGGCAAGCCGGATTTAACCAATAAGCTTGAGCATCCTGTTTCAGGAATGGTGATCGGCCTGCCGAGCACTTTCTTCCAGACCGATGAACCGGCGATCTTGTTAGCGGTAGAGTCGGCCATCGCTGTACTTGAGAAGCTGGGCATGCAATGGAAAAAAGTCGACCTGCCTTCTTATATGGAAGAGACTATTGCCGCTCATCGTACAGTTATGCGAGCGGAAGCCGCTGCCTTCCATCAGGAACGCTTCGCAGAAGCCTCTGATCGCTACGGTCACACGATGCGGGAGCAACTTGAACTCGGCTTCCAAACGAGTGCTGTTGATTATTTGCAGGCACAGCGCATTCGAACGATATTCCGCAGCGAGATGATGATGCTTTTCGATGAAGTAGATGTGTTATTGACTCCATCAACGCCGTATGTGGCCCCCTATGGCTACAAGACCGGTAGTCCGATTTTCAACGGGCCTTTTACTAATACAGGACTACCTTCCATTACCGTTCCCATCGGATTTGATACTTCCTCAGGGAAGCAACTACCAATCGGCATGCAGCTTGCTGGTCCACTCATGCGAGAAGACCGCTTGTTGTCCATCGCCCATCAATATCAGCAGGCTACAAACTGGCATCAGTTAACAACCAATATACACCCTCACTAAGAAAGGAATGATAACTTCTATGTCTACCATCATACATGCGAGTACAGCACCCAAGTTCCCACTTCCTTTCTCCCACGCTGTCCGTGCAGGAGATATGGTCTACGTTGCAGGTCAGGTAGGCGTTGATCCACAGACCCTTGAGCCTATCGGCGGTATTAAGGAGCAGACTGAACAATGTATTCGTAATATTGAAGTGATCCTGCAAGAAGCCGGACTTACACTGGATCATATCGTGAAGGTAACGACTCATCTGGCACGAGTGGAGGATCAGCCCGCATACAACGAAGTATATGCGCGAATGATTAAGCAGCCCTATCCCGCCCGCATGACCGTATTCAGTGGGTTAGGCCCTTATTTAATTGAGATGGAAGTGCTGGCGTATGCACCATCCATTCGAGGAGAGTAGCGCATCACACACAAAAGCACCTGGACCATTAGATGGGTACAGATGCTCACATTGTCGGAGAAACCCAGTTCTCCTATGAGGAATGGGTTTCTTTCGTATTCATTTAACTGTGTAAACTGAAGAAATTCTACGCTGTGTCTCACAGACTAGCTATACTGCTTCTCACTACGCAGGCTGCTAGGCTACTTTATTTTGAAGCGGGATGATTCTTCGGCAAGTTGTTTGGTCAGTCCATCAATTCTCTGCACCATATCTGCCAGATGTTCTGTCATACCGGACTGCTCCTGCATCGTCGCAGTGACTTCTTCCACAGACGCGGATACTTCTTCCCCGGAAGCGGACAGATTCTGTGCAGCTCCAATGACGTCATCCTTATCACGTTCAATGGATTGGATCTCCGTGGCAATGGCCTGGACCTGGCTCATCATCTCATTCATATTCTGGGTGACGAAATTGAATGTCTCCTTGGTCTGGCTTACACTGCTCTTATGCTGTTCCGTAATCTCCTCAATGGCCTGAACACTTCGGTTATTCTGTTCCACGTGATTAATGGTCTGCATGACAATTCGATTGATATCCTCCGATTGCGCTGTCGTCTGCTCTGCCAGCTTGCGAATCTCGGAAGCAACCACGGCGAAGCCGCGCCCTTGCTCACCCGCTCTTGCAGCCTCAATGGAAGCATTCAGCGCAAGTAATTTCGTCTGATTCGCAATTTCGGTAATGGTACCTGTGATCTGGTGAATGCCCGAGGAGCTTTCAGCGAGTTGCACTGTAATTTTGGAGATGTTGCCAACTTCAATCTCGTTCTGTCCGTTCACCGCAATGAGCGCATCGATAACTTCATGATTATTTTTGAATGCATCCGTAATTTCATCTGCCTTGAGCATAACGGACTGCGACATCTCATTTACGTTCTCAATCTTGTTACCAACATTCATGAATTTGTCCACTATGGCTTCCGTATCGTTCGCCTGGGACTCCATAGCTCGTGAAATCTCAAATGCTGTTGTTGTTGTTTCAGCAATCGTGGTCGAGGTTTGCTGAGTGGAATTTTCTAGCTCCGTCGTACTTGTATTCAGGATGCCGATGGAATGGTTCATGCTGGAGATCAGCTGTTTGTTCCCTTCGGCCATCGTGTTAAAGCTGTCTGCCAGTTCTTTGAACTCTCCGGTATATTTGCCTTGTGCCTGAACAGTCAGGTCTCCGCCGGCCAACTGTTTGAACAACAGTGTAATTCGGCTAATCGGTCTGGTTACCAGTTGCGAGATCAGGATGCCTGCAATGATCGACACCACAATAGCACTGAACAGAACAATGTACATTTGATTCGCCATACCTGTCAGCGGCTTCTTCACATCTTCATACGTATCCTCCACAATGACAGTCCAATCAGACTTCGGAATTTTGGAGTAGAACACCACTTTTTCCTCCGTGCTCGCCTCCCCTTGTTGCAACTGCTCATTGGCAGGCAGATCAATCAGCGACTGATACTCAGAGGAATCCATCTTCTGACCAATCATTTTCTCATCTGCTGAATTAAAAATAACCAGACCTAAACGATCCAGTATAATAACTTTTCCTTCTTCGTTAATCTTGACGTTCTGTAACTGGTTGACGAAAAATGAGGTCGAGGCAGTCGTCGCAAGCACGCCTTTCACTTCCTTGTTATCACCGTAGATCGGCATTGCAAAGACGGTCCCCAGCGTTCCCAGAGATTCGGAGATCACACCTTCGCTGACATAGTTTTTCCCTTGAAGTGCCTGCTGAAAATACGTGCGTGTGGCACGTTCCCCGCCGACCACTTCGGGATTGTTTGCTGCAACCACAACGCCTTCCCGATCCAGGAGAATTAGAACGCTACTGCCCTCCATTCCTGTCAGGCTGTCTGCCAATATGCCATTGGCCTTGTTCACCAGTTCGCTATTTTCCGAAAAAAACGCGTCAGCACTCTGTCCTGCTGTATCTCTAATCTCCAGCAAGTCTTGGAATGTCCGATGTGTTGTGATTAGAAACGTGGACTGCTCCTGCAGACTTAGTGAAGTAAATAAACCTGCTCCAATCCGTTCAGAAGTCGACTGGATCTCATCTTTGCTTTTGTCCAGTGTGATCTCCTCTGCCACTTTGTAACACAGTACTGCCGTCACGGCCAGTACGATGCAGACCAGAATACTGATCATCATTGGCAATTTGAACCGAAAAGACATGTTGGTCAAGCGTTGCCTCGCTTTTGCAAATAACATGAATACATTCACCATCCATCCTCATTCTTGTTGTGTCCCATATAATATAGGTTAACTTTATATCGGTTGTTATTAAATAAACGTCCAGTATAGAAAACGATTTCAAAAATATTTTCCTTATTCTTTGGAAGCGGATAACTGTAGGTACAGGATCGGTGTTGACGATTGGAAAATGTAGACTTTGGGTTAATACAAAATATGACATCCCCATCATCGGTTAATGTATGAAATACATATCGTGAAAGAAAAGGACGATTCATTGAAGGGGAATAGGAATAGGAGTAGGAGTACAATCCATCATATGGGTTCGAAGTAGAAGAGGAGAAGTGATATGGTAAAAACAGCTTTACCCACACTTTTAAATGTCGTGCGCATTTTATTAAGTGTAAAATTGATCTACGTGATAGTGTCCTTTATTGTGTTCCTCATCGATTTTAACCAGAACATGGAGGCCTATCTTGCTTTCTCACGCAAAGGGGATGATCTGGCTTACGCCTCTGGCGTAATCGTAGGCAGAATGTTGTTTATGATTGGACCAAGTCTGCTCGCCGTTATATTCATCACCAAGAGAAAGTTCAAGCTCACCGTGACATTTCTAAGTTTGGCGCTACTTGTTGCTATTCCCAATGAAAGTAACCTGTTTATCCTGATTCATCTCTTCGCCCTGCTCATCGTGCTCTTGCACCGTCCAAGCAAGTTGTATCTGAAACGGATGTATACTGGTGGGAATGATGAAACGGTTGAACAATCTTAAAGTGCTCGCAAGATATGAATCTGGAATATGCCGTTGAACGTACAATAGATGGTGCTAAAATAAAAACAAGGACTTTCCTCAGTCGTACAGGAAGGTCCTTGTTAATTACATTCACTATATAAGTGAATTTCCAATTACAGTGCGGCTTGATAGATTTGCACGACATCTTCACGCTGCAATTTCTGGAAGAATCCGAACGGACCGAATCGCATCGCTTTATCAGCCATCACATCAATCTGACTGTCGTCGATGTCATAGTCAGCCAGACGGCTAGGAGCACCAATTGAAGTCCAGAATGTACGCAGGGCTTCGATGCCTTCTTCAGCCACTTGTTTGTCTGATTTTCCATTAGGATTGATATCAAATACATTAACGGCCATACGTTTGAATCGACTTACATCCACATCCAGATTATGCTTCATCCAGTGCGGGAACAGAATGGCAAGGCCACCCCCATGAGGGATGTCATACACGGCCGACACTGCATGTTCAATGTTGTGAGATGCCCAGTCTCCAGCAAGCCCCATATTCAGAACATCATTAAGCGCCATGGTTCCGCAGTAGAGAATGGTTTCGCGCAGTTCATAGTTTTCAGGATCTTTGATCAGGCGAGGGGCAGTATCGATGACAGTACGAAGAATCGTCTCACAGAATCCAAGCTGAACCGGTGTGTTCGTATCCAGATGGAAATAATGTTCAAACACATGCGACATCATGTCCACCATGCCGTATACAGTCTGATCCAGAGGTACCGTAAATGTGTTTACCGGATCAAGAATCGAGAACGCTGGGAATGAATACTCGCTGAACCATGCCCATTTCTCCTGTGTATCTTGATTCGTAATCACTGAACCGTTATTCATCTCGGAACCTGTCGCTGCCATCGTCAGAATTGTACCCAGTGGAAGTCCGCCCTGCGGAGTTGCTTCGCGCACAACAACATCCCACATATCCCCATCGTATTTGGCCCCTACGGCGATGGCCTTAGCGCAATCAAGTACACTGCCGCCGCCAACCGCAAGAACCAGATCAATGTGATGTGTTCTGCATAGTTCTACGCCCTTATGAACTGTAGATAGACGGGGGTTCGGTTCTACACCAGCGAGTTCCGTCACCTCTGCTCCAATCTCATTCAACTGGCCGATCACCTGGTCGTACAGGCCGCTGCGCTTGATACTTCCACCACCATATACAAGCAAAATACACTTTCCGTATTTTGGAACTTCGGTTTGCAGTGCTTGAAGCTGCCCTTTGCCAAAAATCAGCCGGGTCGGATTATAAAACTGAAAAGATCTCATTACGTATGTTCCTCCAAAAAAGTCTTAAATTTTGTGCATCCACCATTATAGTTCTCTTTATTCGTAAAAACAAATACAGGCAAGAAGGAGATAACAGATGAACATGGAGTCTATCACATTACAACAACTAATAAAACACACCATTCATCAATATGTATCCTCGGATGTTCACATTCAAAGTATTACAAGTAACCCTGTCGGGACGGGATCTCAAGCCGTTGAATTGCTTCGACATTATATTGAATTCCTTGTAAATGGAGTGAACAGGGATATTTCTCTCGTGACCAAGAAGGCTACGTTTATTGAACGCTCTGCCTTGTCCAGATTATTTTTACAAGGAGCAAATGTACCTTATAGCCTAACCAATGAACCTCATAACAAGGATCGCAGCCTGATCTGTATCCAGGATGTGGACTACCAAACCGATTATAGTCATTTGGATATAAATCTGCTTCAGAATAAAGAATTACGAGCATTGGCTTACATACATGGAACGAATATGGGGGCAAAAAAAGAATTGCCCTGGATATCTAATGTGGATCGATCTCATATCGTTGATATGATCGAAACTCGTTGGAGACCTTCTTGGAAAAACGCCATAGAAAGTCCATCATTCATTGAGGAATTTGGCTCAACGCTCATTGGGGAGATTGAAGCTGTAGCAAGTAGCATCGCAAATGATCTTGAAACTCTTATCGAGGACGAACATACGCATACGCTGATTCATAATGATCTGAATCCCGGCAATGTATTGGTACACAACAATGAGGACGTTTATTTTATCGATTGGGAGGAAGCAAGGTATGGCTCCCTGTTCTTCGACATCCCTCTGCGCTGTGCACATATGAGACAAGTTGAGATTTATCGGGAGGCTCTTAGTTCTCAAGGATACGATATTCCACAAAATCAATTTGAAAAGTACTTCTCCTCGGCATCCCGATATCTCGGAATTCGTTATATGAGTTGGAACCTTGGAGTTTGGCAACACTCCCCCCAAGCCAAAGACGACTTAAAAAAGTATATGAAAATGGTGACTGAACCCTTGTTCTCCTGATCACTTCATTTCAGATTAGACGTAAGATGAATTCACTCTCATCTTGAATCCAAACAGCTCCTGCCAATAAAGTGGCAGGAGCTTACATGGCAGGGATTTAGCGTGAACCTCGCATCTTCCATGAAAGACATACACGGATGATATCCCCTCAAATATTAAAGTTTCATTACTACCCTTTTAACCCAGATCGGCAATCCTCTGTTCAATCCGTGGAAATAGTCCAAAGGCATTCTCGTAGAACACCTTATCATGATGCTGCTCCGGTACAAGTCGGCGGACAAATTCGGCATATAGGTCGATAGGCGCAAGCGGCCAGTCCGTGCCAAACAGCATCTTCTCGTAATGATCCGAATAGACCAAGGCCCGGCGGAAATGATCCATGAACAAAGGCTCGTTCATGAAGCGTTCAAAATGAGGCCGATCCCCCACCACCAGACCAGACAAATCCGCATACACGTTCGGATTCTTCGCCACCACTTCAGCCGCATCCATCACCCAGGGATCACCCAGATGACAGATCATGAAGTTCACACCGCGCTGCTGAAAGGCCAATTCATCCACGGTCAGTGGATGCGAGTACTTAAGCAACCCGTTCATGGAGTACGTGTCTCCTGTATGAATGACGACAGGCAAGTTATACTTGGCTGCGAGTTCATAGACAGGGGTGTAGATTTTGTCATACACATAGTGATGATAGTAACCGGCATAGAGTTTGATTCCGGCTACCTCAGGGGATTGCAGTCTAGCTTCAATCCGGTCAAGCTCATCCTGAGCATTTTTTCCATCCAGCGCATTAGGATTAATGCCCACGCACTCCATGAGGAATGACGGAACCTTTTTCTCCAAATCAAGCCCCATCGGGTTGGGGGAACTGGAATCCGGGAACGCTCCCTTCGTCTGCTCCGTAACCCCCATTCCAATGCCCAAAATGACGTCGTTTTTATCGAATTCCGCTTTAAGACCTGCGGCTGAGTAATCCACTTTGGACAGATCGATTGCTGTTCGGTGAAAGCTCTCGATGTCCGACAGATGAATATGAATATCAATGATCGGCATGTGAAGCCTCCTTTTTATCGGTAGAAGTTGCAAAATTCAGTTTGAGAAGGTCATGCACATCCGCTGAACTCAGCGGGATGGGTCCCAGGACAAGATATGTTGGCTCCGTCCAGACCGTCTCCCCGTGATGGAGTGTCAGATGATGATTCACGTGCAGACCCGTCACCTGATTGTTGGCAAAAGCCCAAGCACTCTGATTCGGGTAACGATGGACCGCATGCAGCATGTTTTCACGCGAAACCGATCCGACTCGCAAGAGGTCTTCCAGTGGCAGGCCCACATCTACTTTGCCTAATGGGAATCGATCTTTGCCCGGTTGCTCTATCCATCCTTCCGCATATACAGATGAAGGCTGGAGGAAACGTTCCTCCGCAAGCGAGTAATCCGTCAGCGTCAGGCCACTTTCGTTTGTCACCGCAAGCAGCGTGCAGAGCACAGGAACACCCGGCAGCATCAAATAATGTTGGTGAATTGTGATTCCCCGATTCGCTTCATGCTTCTCAATCCGGGTGGTCAGTTTAATGCCCTTCCAGACGTTACCGTATTGATCCTTCTGCTCTGTCCAGGAAGCGACTCTCTGTTCCAACTGGCGGCTGAAACCATTCATGCCCGGGATCGCCACTCCCAACCCGCCGTACCACGGATTCCACCATGAGCGTGGAGCAGGTTCAGGGTACGAGCTGTCCAGCCATTCTTCGCCTGCAACTTTCAGTGAGTGTACGATACTGCCGAATTCTGGAGCAACGGCGATCGACAATACACCATTGTCTACAGTGTATACAGATCCCGAAGAACCTTCTTCAATCTTCTGCTTCACCTCTGTTCCGGTCTGCGGGAACCAAAGCGCCGTTCGCACCTGAATCCGATCTTCGCCTCGGTATAGCCCACGAACTTTCCAACCACTCACGTGCTGTTGGCGATCCACTTCGTCCGGTGAAAATGTCAGTTTGGCGGAGTTTAGATTCTGCTCCGGATTGAATTCCTTCGCTTTTGCCATAACCTCCGGTTCGCTACCCTGCTGTACATACAGCTCCAGGTTGCCCGCAAGCGGAACCAGTTTATGTTCAGTCAACGTTGCTTGCAGCACATCCGGGGCAAATGGATTCCCCTCACTGAGTGTCAGATCCAGATGACTGTCTAGCAAAGGAATGACCGGGTTACGCTGCTTCCTGGCAAATGCACGGAAATCATGCCATTTGGCAAACGTGTTCAGAGCAAACACCGTTTCCTTGGTTCGTGCTACAGCCCCTGCCTCCAAACGTCCCAGTTCATGCTGCAACCCCAGCGTGTATTCCGGACGAAGAAGCTTCAGGGAAGGGTCCCAATAGATGCCGCACGCCCCATACTCTTCTTTGCAGAACAGCCAGTTCTCCGTAATCTGTGAGCTATTCCAACGGTTCGGATCACCCGCATAATCATCACCCATGTCAACGAAGCGCCCCTGATAAGGAAGGATCAACCTGTTACCATAGAACCCGAAGTTATTCATTAGATACAGGTCCTCTTCCCAGGCAGTATCTCGTGTATTTTCAACTTCGTGGTGGAATTCGGCGATTCCATTCGCAGACAGCTTGACCACGGACTTAATCTGTAAGCCAGGGAAATCCTCCGAGTCATACAGCGCTTCAAGAACCTGACGTTCCCCTTCGGGATAAATATTCACTTCTTTGGCTTGTTTCTTGGATAACTCTTCGGCAAACGGCTTACCCAGCTTCGGATAAGTCCACCAGAATGAATGACGTGAACCGGGATATTCAATCCACATGACGTTATCATGCTTGTTCATATGGAGCGAGAATGCGCCATTGACGGCCACCCATTGATCCTCAATTTGCCCGCCATATTTGCCCTCGATCCCCTTCATCAGGACAGAAATTTTGCTTGTAAAAGAGATCGCATGGTTCCCCACGGGGACAGCTGTCACTTCTACTTCTTGGAAATATAGACCATATGAACGCAAGGTGAAGCGTACTGGCACAGACACTTTGCCTTTAGCAGGCACCGTAAAGCGTATCGAACGCTCCGCCCATTCAAGGAATTCATCCTCAGGCAGGTTCAGGCTGAACTCTGTTTCTGCATCCACATTATTTTCCACATTCAGAATTAACTCCGCCGGGATACCTGGAAAGAGCTCCTTCACGGGCAAAACGGTCTTGATCTTGGCCGGAAATTTCGGGGCAATACCTAACCTGAACTCCGCTTTCTTACCACCGATCAGCCATGTGCTGGCAACAACGGGATGGGTCTTATTGTTATTCTGTTCCTCTGTAATCGGATCAAGGTGAAACTCACCTTCCACGGTAATGGTTTCTCCCGGAGCCACTGTTCGTGCAACGTCTAGCGCAAATCGAATATTTTTGTTATCCTCACCCTTGATCTCAACCGCCAGATCGGACGCAGAAGTGTTCTTGATGCGATAGCGAACCTTGTAGCTGGAACCGAAAACCAGATCATGAGCATCGACCTCTGTAGCGATCTCGTAATCCGGTGTTTCGAGGGCCGTCAGCCCGCGACCCGACTTTTCAAATTCAGCCCGCAGGGAGACCTCTCCCTTTTTCCACGTATAGTCAAAGAAATCAAACCCACGCTCCCGTCGGCCATCCGGCTCGACGACGAGTTCACGCGTGCTGTCTGCATACCAATCCAGCTCCTCGAAATAAGGAGCAAGTGCTTCAGTCTGCAAGATGGTGGGAATGAAATTCATCAGATGCACATTCTCATCTTTTTTCTCCCAGAAGAATCCGCATTTCTTGTACATCGGCACAGCCTTCGTATTGCCTGCCCATGTGAACAGATCCAGACGGGGCCATCCGGCCTCTACGGTCTTGCGCACAGCATTCAGGATCAGGTTGCGTCCGACCTTGTACCCGTGATAGTCAGGGCGTACGTTAAGCAACGGTACATATAACGCTCTCTCGTCATAGCGGTAATGAGCAAAACTGCAGAAGCCAACTACCTCTTTCCCATGAACGGCTAGAAATGCATGAAGATTGGACGAACTCTCCATCTCGCGGCGAACCGTTTCCTCTGTTCTAAGGTTGGTGCCGCCTCCCCAGCTCTCATTACTGCGGTTCCACATATCCGCGAGTGCGGCAGCATAAGAGGGATCGTACTCAATAATCTGAATTTGATCGATAATCGAAGTTACGTTCATGTTCGGATCTCCTTCTCTTTATGTACAGGATGGTGAAGAAGCTAGTGATAGTCTTATCATACTATATTTGGAAGCATTTTCAGAGGATTAAAAATCTTTCTTATCAACTTATAAGTGCCTTTCGGAAGCTCTTATTCGAAGCGTCAAGGATGGATGAAGCTACTTAGATATGAAAGAAAAAATCCACGTCTTTTAGTTAGACGTGGATTTAGGAATATGATCAGCTACTAATTTTCAATTATGCCAATATAGAACGGACATTGCGTAGAACTGATTTCATAAATTCAGAGGTTGGTTCGGCATGTCCCGCAATTTGGATACGTCGTTGCCGCACATCAAGACTCTTCAACTGATCTGTCAAAACAACACCTGAAAATGGCAGGTCTTCTGGTAGTGTAACTTCAAAAGGATAATCCTTGGCTTGGCTCGTTATGGGACTTACAACGGCAAAACCCGTTATTTCATTGAATTCAAGTTCCGATAGAACAATAGCCGGTCGTCTCCCGGCTTGCTCATGACCCGCTTGAGGATCAAAGTCAAGCCATATCAGATCGCCTCGCTTGGGAATAATCAAAGTAACTCGTTCCCTTCAGTGCCAAAGTCTATTTCTTCATGTCTTGTATCCTGTTTCACTTTAGAGAGCAACGTCTTTAGATGGTTACGTAGTTCCTCATTGGACTCTACAGGCTTGATTTTTGGACGCAACAACAATTCATTATCTTCTGTCACCAAAATCTCGATTTCCGAGCCTTCTTCCAGATTAAGACGCTTAAGCAATTGATTAGGAATACGAATTGCACTGCTATTTCCCCATTTGCTAAGTGTGGCTGTAGTCATGGCAATCCCACGCCTTTCGTTTGATTGATGCTCCAATTATACCTCACCTCCCTACAGTTGTATATCTATATGATATACATGAAACAATAAAAGGATACATTGTATTCAACCATAATATGGATCTGGTCGATAATCGAAGTTTCGGTCATGTTCTGATCTTCTTCTCTTTATGTACAGGATGGTGAAGAAGCTAGTGATAGTTTTATCACGCTATATTTGGAAACATTTTCAGAGTGTTATATTGGTGTTAGGGGCAGGGTGATATGGAGTTCATCTTGTTCCAAGACCGACCGCCTGCTCAACGCATGTCGAATGAGATATCGCTTATGTATGACCTAACATATCCCGCCGTGACGGGCTTAATCGGATATGCGTGTGAGTTTTGACAAGCTCTATTCGCTATTGTTACTCTTGGTATAGGAGTGTTTCTAAACTATAAAAAATAGATAGATTTGTGGAGGGAAAGCATGACGGAGTGGATCACGCAATTTATACTTTTTTTCAAAGATTTGTCGTACGCAGGTCTCGTTATTGCCTTGTCGTTTGAATTCGTACCTGCTGAACTCGTGCTGCCCATGGCGGGATATTGGGTGTACCTTGGAGATATGAAACTGTGGCTGGCTATACTGGCGGGTACCATAGGTGGAACGTTTGGCCCTCTGACGTTATATGCCCTGGGACGGTACGGCGGCAGACCTATGGTCGAAAAATACGGCAAGTATTTCTTGATTAAACCTCATCATCTGGACGCCTCCGATACGTTCTTCGAGAAATATGGCAGCGGGGTCGCTTTCTATGGCCGTTTTGTACCTGGCATTCGGACCGTGATCTCCATCCCTTGCGGAATGGCGAAGATGAATGTGTTCAAATTCAGTCTCTTTACATTCCTGGCCATGCTTCCGATCACCTCATTATACATCTACTTAGGCTTCAAATTAGGCTCTCAATGGGAGCACGTGGATGAGATTGTTAAACCTTATATCGTTCCGGCAGCGGTGGTTTTCTTGGGCGCTTTTGGATTGTATGTGCTTTTGAAACGTTGGAAAAGAAGAGCGGCTTTGAACAAGTCATAGGCTTGGTGAGGTAATGCGGAGACGATATCTCGTACTAATTCAACTTGGTTATTCATATGCAAAGCCCCACCGATCATGGCGATCAATGGGGCTTTTATCTTTGCAATTGATTTCTAAATCAGTTCCTGCCTTCTTCTCAAATACACATACAACACTACACCCGATGCCGCACAGATCACCGCACATAATCCAATGAATCCATATCCCGCTTGAAGCCCACGCAGCAGTCCCAACTGAGTCGTTGAACCGTACATATTCTTCACACCTTCAATAACCCAGCCAATCACATAGTTACCGATGACACTGCCGACCCCCATCAGGGTAACTGTAAACGTAATCGCCGTGTCACTGCCGTTTGGATATCTGCGTGCGATAAACGCCATAACGGTTGGATAGATCATCGCTATACCCGCACCCGAGATGGCAAAGAAGATGGCGAGACCCTCTCCTCCGGCAAGCGCAATAAACGTACAAATGGCCGAGAACGCAGAGAAGATTATAAGCGACAGTACAAATCCGATCCGGTCCGTTAGAGGACCCAGCAGCAAACGTCCAAGCGAGAACGTAAGGAAGAATGCTGACAGTAACCCCGAAGCTTTCACCGTGTCCCACGTATAGGCTTTCTCCAGAAAGTTAACGAGCCAACCCCCAACCGCCAGTTCCGATACCACGCCAAAAGAAAGAATGAGCACCATCAGCCAGATGGCTGGATCACGTGTTAACGTCTTGAGCGAGGTCCGATCTTCATGAGGAAGATCATCCCCCGGAAATTTACTGCGCAGCGCCGCAATGATCGGCAGCAGACAGAGTGATAACATCACCAGATACATGCCGCGCCAGTCCAGTACATGTCCGAACACGCTCAACGACATCACCCCTGTCGCCAGCAATGGCGCTACCGTTGAACTAAGCCCATAGAAGAAATGGGACAGGTTCATCATCGTACCTGTATTTTTCACAAAGATCCGTGCACCCAGAATCGCCAAAGCAATCTCCAGCATGCCGTTACCGATGTACATGAAGAAGTATGATGAAGCAAAGAGCGGATAGTTATGAGACATGTAAATGAACACACCCGAGAGGATCATCGATGCAAACGATATGATGCTAACCGCCTTGATGCCCCATTTGCGAACCAGTATAGCCGTGAACGAGCAGGCGATCAGATAGCCCAGTGCATTCAGGGACAGTAACGTGCCGAGCTGTTTCTCATCCAGATTGAAGTCGAATTGAATACGCGGAATGGCCGGCCCCTTAATATTTTCCGATATCCCAAATACGATAAATCCCAAAAAGATTGTTGCCAGTTGCATGGCGTACAGCTTGTTGAACTTTCGTTTGTTGCCTTGTGTATCTGCTTGCTGATTCAAAATAAGTTCCTCCAGTGTGTTCAGAAAAATGAATGCACGTTATAACTACGATTGCAGTACCATCTTCCGACCGCTGTTATCCCTGTATTTTTTTGAATCGTTCCTAAAGGTGAAAATACAGTGATAAAGGCGTTCTTCAGATTGGTTCTGCCCTCTCCGTTGTCGTGTCAAAAATTTTGCTTAACTCCAATTCACAATAAGTAGTTCCTACCACTGCTTCTCAACCACCTGAATGCGGTAGGTCAGGCTCTCCAGTGTAACAGCGACTAGCCCCGTCACATATTCGCGCCGTGTGTCTCTTTGGATGATCAACTCCGGCATATGTTCCTGTGGGATCAGGTGATCCCGACAGCCTTGTAACAGGTCATCCCGCATAGCCGGGTCCATTGTATCGCCCGTAACGACGATCGCAGCCGGGTTGATAATCGCAATGATGGAGATCAGCGTCTTTGTGACGAGTTCCTGCAACCCTTCCGTCGTTTTCAACATGCTCAACTGCTCTTCCCGTGACACGCCAAAAGGTAAAAAGGACACTTCTCCCCCAAATTGCGTGTTCCCGGTCAACGGACGACCGTCAATGATAAAGCCTGCCCCCGGAAAATGGTTCTCCGGAAAAGTCACCACCGCGAAGTTCTTCTCTTCCTCAAATTGCTGCTGGTTGTAAAGTCCGTAGACCGTCAGGTTCATGTCGTTGCCAATGACCACTTCCACGTCTTCATATTGCTCCTTAAGCCTTGGCCCGAGTGGCTGATACATCAGCTCCGGTACATCGCAAATTCCAATCACTCCGTTGTGCGCCACCCCGGGTATGCCGATACCAATCGCCTGCACATTGTGGTGTTGTTCGATCAGGTTTGCAATCAGATCCTCTACCACACTTACATTAATCTCATCCAATATGAGTGTCTGTTCGTCCGCCATCTCTCCGTTCAGATTGGCATATGTATGTGTGATCGAGTGAATGCCGCCCTCTGTTCGAATAATCAGGCACAGTACACTGGCGTAGTCAGCATTAAACTGATACCGACTTGCAGGTCTTCCCCCACTCGACTCGTCTGGACCTAAATCGATAATCTCACCTGTCTGAAGTAACTCATTCAGTATCGTGCCGCATGTCGCTACGCTGAGTTTGGTAAGGTTTGCTATGGAAGCTTTTGTGCCTACGCCCATGGATCGGAGTGTATTCTTCACCAATTCAACGTTAATGCGCTTCACCTGTTGGGTGTTGTGTGATGTGGGTAACATCGTTAGTTATATGCCTCCTTTCGTTCATTTCGAACCATTCAATGAAAGTTTTTAAAAGTATTTTAATAATTGAAGTGTATGGCGATTTGGGAGGAAAGTCAATGCTTATTTTGGAACGAAAAACGTTTGGACGGGAAGGCAAAAAGACAGTTCAAGATCATCGGTTACGATCCTGCACTGTCCTTTAGTTAAAGTGGTTTTATGTAGACTGGCTCATTTGATTTGCCAAGATGCTCTTCTCCAGTCGGACTTTAAATAATTTTCGGTTTAGATCCTGCTCCATGGCATGAAGGTGATATGCTGCTTGTTTCACTGTCTCCATGTCTAGCACACCTGCCTGCCTCGCGATAATATCCATGGCGTCCAGGATGAGTTTGTTACATGTGACAAGTTGGTCGACGTAATCGCCTTCTTGTCGGACGAGTTGTACGTACTGCGAAGCGAGGTCTTCGCTGTTGGTACTTGTCATGTCACCACTCCTTTGTTAAGGACAGGGTAACATATCACTAGTAAAGATGTGGTACGTGAGAACGTACCATTGTATTCCTATTCGCATCATTGTTTATTAACAGTAATCATCTATTTGACTGAATGAATTTATAGTAATCTTTAAGTTTTGCCTGCTACACATGCGGCTTTATGAAGTATTATTATTATAGATTTCCAACATAAAAATCATTAATTCAATTTTTTATATAAATATGTTAAACATTTCTAGAAGTTCCACCGTCTAATTATTGGAAAGAACATAAATTTAGATTGGAGGTTAGCTTTATGAATAAAAAATTAGTTTTTTCAACAGTCATACTCTCTTTAATGGCAGGAGGAATGATTTACTCAGGTACACTTGATCAAAGGAATTCAGGGTCAGTCGTTAATGGGGATGCTCAGACTTCAGGACCTATTAATAATCAAGAAACGGATGAAAAGAAAACCTTCAAAGGTCAACTAGAGGTATTTCCCTTCGAGGATGGGGTTAAACAAGCAGATTTAATTGTCAAAGTAGTATTACGTGAAAACCTTGGTGAACTTACCGAACCCGTGCCTAAAAGTATATTTAATGCTCAAATTCTAAGTACACAAAAAAGTGACCCTACACTAGTATCAGAAACTATTAGTATCATGCAACAAGGTAATAGTGAAGTCTTGTTTAATGATAATCCGTTATTCCAAGAAAATGAAGAATATATTCTATTCTTGAAAAAAGCTGTTGGTTCTGTGGCAGAAGAATATCCAAACCTTTATTGGATACTGGGTGAAGAGACTAATATGTATAAAAATATTAGAAATAACACTGTTGAAAAATTAGGGTATATTGACAAAGAACTTTATGATGTTGAGAACAACCATACTTTAAATCTCAATGAAACGCCTAACACTCAAGTGCTCAACGAAGAAGAATTCATTAAGAAAATAGAATCAGTAACTAAATAATTTAACAAAGAGAAAGAAATGGGGTATAGATTATGAGAAAATTCCTAGTAAAATTGTCAATAACTTCTCTTCTTTTATCAACTCTTGTTCCTATAAATGCATATGCACATAAGTCTCCTAATACTTGTCACCCGAATGGAGAATCTTCTGGATACTCTGTTGATTGTAACAATCATCAAGGTTCTTCAAGTTTCACTTATAATCTCCAAAATGTTGACTCAACATACGCTGGATATGTCAGTAACGGAGCCTCAAGGTGGAATACTACTGGTGTAGTTAATATTACAAAAACTAATACTGAGTCTACTAACGGAAGAGTTATTAAATACACTGATCCTAACACGAGTACCATTGCTTACTTTGGTAATTATTATTCTGACGTTAACGGACATTTATATGCTTGGACTTTAGGAATGAACACATCAATTATGTCTTCTAGAACAGCTGCCCAAAATTCACATGCCTTAACACATGAACTCGGTCATGCTATTGGATTAAATGATCTTTATAGTGATAATAATCAAGGAAAGCTAATGTATGGATATTCGACTTCAACAGCATCTTTTCCAACCAGTAGAGATATTGCTGGGGCAACCGAAGCAATCAACGGAAGTTAGTCGTATTTTAATTTTGCTCTGATAACTTATAAATGAATCTCATAATTCAATCTAAACAATCCCCTTCTATACAAAGTAGATGTTTTGAAACAGTTCCCTAAGTAGCCTTGGTTCAATATTCGACTGAACTAAGGCTGCTTAATTTTTCTTGTATTCAAGTCCGACAATATAAAAAATATCCACTTAGCTACAACTTAGGTAGCATATTTGTTACATTACTGTTGGAATTTCCTCCCCGATTTGACACCCCCCACATAAAGGTCTATCCTAATAACGAACCAACCATTCACTATTAAGGAGTCGTTCTCGATGGTACAAGCCAAGAAAGACGAGGTCAGGAAAGAGATTGAATACGCGGCGCTCAAGGTCTTTTTCGAAAAAGGCTATGTGGATGCCAAGATGAGCGATATCGCGAATGAGATCAATATTTCTGTGGGCAATATCTATACTTATTTTAAGAACAAGAAAGAACTCTTCTACGCTGTCGTGCCGCCGGATCTGGTGGATTATCTGAAAAATGTGCTGGTGGAGACGATTCACTTTGATAATCAGACCTTGTTCGAGGAAACGGATAGTGAGCGAAAGTCGGCACTGTTGCAGGAACAGGTAGATGTATTACGGAAATACCGGAATCAGATTGTGATCATCTTCGAAAAGAATAAAGGAACGATCTACACCAACGCCAAGAATGAACTTGTTGAGCTGATGATCGAAACCAAGAAGGCCTATCTGAAGAACCAATATAAACGGTATGAGATTGGCACCGAGGAGAACTTGATCCTACTGAACATCCTCGCACACAACGTGATCGACATGAACCTGGATCTGTTGAAGCGGGATATGAGCGAGGACAGCCGGAAGCAAATATTCGAAGCGTTGTATGTATACAGACTGTACGGTATGAAAAGTCTCAATGAATAACGCTCCTTCTCATCAATTATGCTGGTTAGACAAAGCGTGCAGATCAGGTCATTTTCACTTGGTTTGCACGCAAAAAATATCTAACATTAAGCAGCTCTATTTTTTTGATCCAAAAATGAATTAATTATTCATTTTTTAAGTTGAATATTTACCATTTACCAAACTATTTAAGTTGAACCTACATTTACCCGATAACGGAGAGGACAGAAATAACCAGAGGAAGCGAAGAGTTCGCCAAAAGCTTTCTGAAAGAAAGCTACATCGTAAGCATGTGCTTATCACCGGATTTCCCCTAATAAGAGAGTATCAAAAAAATCTGGGGATAACAGCGATCCGAAGGTTGTTCTGTCATCGGAGTGATAAGTGTACATACCCATCATTCAACTTATATAGCTTCACCCACATTCTAAGGAGGAACACAACATGAACACCGCTTACGCATTAAAAAACGTCAATCTGATCCACGGAGATGCCAACAGCAATCTGCAAAAAAACATGACAATTCTCGTCAATGAACAAGGACTTATTCAGGATATCGGCCGAGATCATGAACTTATTATCCCAAGTCATTACAGAACAATCGACCTCTCAGGAAAATACGTAATGCCAGGACTGATCAACGCCCACGTGCACCTTTTTGCAGATGGTAAACCATTCAGTCTCTCGGTCAGCGAAGGTATGTTGAAGTTCGCATATGATCGAATCCTGAATACGAAATTCGGCAGAAACATATTGAAAAAACGCATGAAACGCAACGCGCTGACCGCACTCCATGCGGGTGTAACAACGATGCGCAGCGTGGGAGAATTCTTTTACACCGACGTCCAGCTGCGGGATGAGATTAATAACGGTGACTTTGTCGGTCCTAATCTGCTTGTCTCCGGGTTTTTCCTAAGTGTCACAGGCGGACACGGCGCTCCATTCCTGGCTCTGGTGGGCGATTCCCCGTGGGAAGCCAGAAAAAATGTACGCATCAATGTGAAACACAGTGTGGATCTGATCAAAATCTGTGTGACGGGCGGCGTGACGGATGCGAAAATGGTGGGCGAAGCTGGACGTCTACAGATGACGGTGGACGAAGTTGCAGCGATCTGCGATGAAGCGCATAAGATTGGCCTGCGGGTGGCAGCGCATGTGGAGAGCACGGAAGGTGTACGCGTTGCGTTACAGGGTGGCGTCGATACAATCGAGCACGGTTCGGAGATGGATGACGAAATCATTGGTTTGTTCAAAAATAATCCCAATGCCCTGAATGGCTATACCGCACTCATCCCCACCCTGCAAGCCGCCTATCCATCCGCGTCACTGGATAACAGCGTAACGAAGGTCAGTGCAACGGTAAAAGAAAATTCCAGACTCGTCTACGATTCCATGCTCAAAGGTGTAAAACAAGCGATCGAGAACGACATCACCATCGGGATCGGTACTGATGCCGCCATGCCTTACGTGACTCACTATGATATGTGGAGAGAGATGGACCACTACATGAGACAGGCCAACCTGAACAACAAACAGGTCATCGACATGGTAACTCGAACCAATGCGAAGATCCTCGGTGTTGACGATGTTACAGGGACGGTGGATATCGGGAAACATGCTGATCTGATTATGATGGAGCAAAATCCGCTGGAACATATCGGAGCCTTGTCAGACATCTCTATAGTCATGGTCAAAGGAAATCTAATTCAAACACCATCTGTCACAAGAATCAAAGAAGTCGACGATGTTCTAAACTCAGTTTGGTGAATTCAGAATTAAAAATAGGATCAGGAATGAAATCATGCTTGGTATATTTTCAATTGTTTTTCATTATATGCGGAAGTACCCGTGGGGCCCTCTCCAAGAGTTCATGAATGACGGATACAAGTCCATACTCAATCAAGTGATTGGAATCAGCGCGCTCATCATAGGCACGAGTACAACCATGAACAGCATATCCAACAGTCAATATCAGATTATGTTTATCATTTTCCTCACCATAGACGGGATCATTGGGCAACTGATTAATTTCGAGAACATCTTGTCCAACATCATAAATGATATTACTATGATTGGCGGCATCTTGGTGCTTTGTACAAGGTTAAATATTTTGAAGATTACGAAGATCAAGGTATTGAATCAACTGCCTGCCTTATTTGTCCCGATCTCTTATGCTTAAGTTCGGGTTGAGAATGAGATGTAAGAACGAAAGTAACTCATTCGTGTCTATAGCTTAAGACAAACTATCACAAAAACATATAAAAAGTCGACAACACTTAATTGTCGACTTTTTACGATAATTTGATTGGGTAATTCCATTGTATGAATGCTTATTAATGCAGTAAATGGTGACTTTCCCGTTCTCAACATGAATATATTTGGCTAAAACAGCTACTTTGGTTTCCCTATTTAAGGTATTCCAATAAAAATCAAGCGTTTCGTCGATATCGTCAAAGACGCTGACTATAAACGGCTCGCCCTCAAAAGAAGGAATGGGGGCTCCATTTGCCGCATAGGTTGTTATACAGTAGCCAAACCCATTCAAAAAAGCTAATTTATCCTCATTCAACTTCTTGATGTTATATAGATCAATCTCTAACTCTTTTGTATAAACACCCTCAAATCGAGTACTAACGAGACTCTCTAATCGATGTTGCCTGACAAATTGGATGACTCCCATTTTGTCCGTTTGAGGTAAAAGATTCGAGATGGCCTCCTTTATTTGTTCCACAGACTTAACCTCCTGCACCTTGATATTTATTCACGCTGAGCATCCACAGACGGTACCCAAGCAAATAAACCAGAGGACCTATCACAGGTACAATCCACATCGTCCATGATGACAACAGCGCGGTGCCTTTGGTAAGCAAGAATGCAGCAGGATAGAAATTGATGAACGCAAATGGAATGACAAACGTTAAAAGTACTTGTATGAATGTACCGAATACAGGGAGTGGATACGATATGAATTCCTTAAATTTGAAAAATAAGGTGAACAAAAAATTCGTTCTAATCCAAACAAAGGATACGGCTCCGATTACCGACATGAATCCAGCCTGAATCATGGCCCCGCCAATGATACAGAGAATAAGGTACAGCACTTCAGCCCCGGATAAATTCAGGTTTAACTTAAAGAGTGCCCAGAGCAGCACAGACCCTGATATCGCCACATGTGCAAGGTATCCCAAGTTGAATCCCCTGCATACCAAGTATAGGTATGGATTCACGGGTTTGATCAATATTGAATCAAATGTCCCATTCTTCACTTGATTCTCAAGGTCCCGCATTTGCACAAATGAAAAAGAGGCTCCTAGTGCGTAAGTGAACAGCCCCAGACTGTACAACAACGCAATTTCAGGCCAGGACCAACCGGCCAGAGTATCAAACTTTCTTAGAAACAGCCAAATAATAATATAATCTCCGGTATAATTAATGATTTGAGCAATAACTGCAAGGAAGAAGTCCCCGCGATATTCCATTCTTTCTTTAGTTAACAAAAAGACTAATTTCCCAAAAAGTTTCAATGTCATTTAGATCAGCCTCTCTACAGCTACATTATCCACCTTGGACCACCAGACGCTTGATCGCCCTATTCCATAACCAGCACACAAGAAGAGTCAGCCCCGCAGTCCATACTAGACCTGTAATAATAAAAGTTCCTATCTCCTGAATCGTGACCGCTCCCAAATAGATTGCAGCAGGAAGATATCCCAGGTACAGGAAAGGAAGCATTTTGGTTATGGTCACCCACGAATCCGGAAAAAACCATAAGGGTAAAAAGGAACCTGAAAAAATCGTGATGAATCCGCCCAACATCCAATTTAATGCAAAGTGATTCATGAGCCAAAAAGCCAATAAAGATATAAGGTACCCCAACAAAAACGAAATGGCCAATGCCAGGATTAAAGCAATCAAAAAAAACAGAAAATGAATTGCCGAAGCTGGAGGAAGAAAACCAAAGAAAAACCATGCGATGAATAAAGAAGGAATAGAAGTAAACACCAACTGATAGAATGAATTCCCTAGTCCCTCAGATAATAGATGTAGAGGATAAGAAAGAGGTTTAATAAGTTCCGAAGCGATTGAACCTGTTTTTAGACTGTTATCCACTTTTGCACTAATTCCGGTAAGTAGCAGGGCAGCAAGCAACGTGTTGATAATGCTATATGTAATCATTTGCTCTACACCTATGCCTTCAATCTCTCCATTCCCTAGAACTGCTCTCCAGATCTCAGTCAGAATCAAAATAGCCACAAAATTCCCGAGCAATCTTAGCCAAACTTCAGAACGATATGAAAGTTGATTCGAGAATGTTTTTACACCAAACATAATATACGTTTTCAACCCAGGCCCTCCTTTCACAACTCATTTGCTCTATCTTCTTCGTCCAATTTTCTATAGAGTTTCCGAATGACCGAATCTATGTCTGCGCTTTCAATAGAAGCATCTTCAACTGCATGTTCACTAGCGATCTGATTCACACAATCAAATACGGTCCTGTCGCTTTTTTCAAATAAGTACGTTTTTCTTAACCCTTCGTCCTTTATTAGTTTAATCCCGGGTATATCAATCACGCCTGGCTCTTCCCGGAAGTAAATGATAACCTGGCGCTGATCACCCAACGTTGTTCGAAGTTGTTCGACAGATCCGTCATAAACCATATTGCCTTTGTTCACAACAATCATTCGTTGGCAAATTTCCTCAATATCCTTCATGTCATGAGTCGTCAAAACAATGGAGACTTTCTTCTCACGATTAATCATCCTTAGAAATTCCCTAATCTGTTCTTTGGCAATGACATCCAGACCAATCGTTGGTTCGTCTAGAAATAAAATTTTGGGATCATGCAGTAAGGCCATTGCGATTTCCACTCGCATTCTTTGACCCAAACTTAATTGTCTAACAGGCTTTTCAATAAATGAGGATAACGCTAGGAGATCGGAATAGTAGTTCAGATTTTTTTGATATGTGGAGTCTGAGAGCTTATATATGTATTTATGAAGATCAAAAGAATCACGAACCGGAAGATCCCACCATAAATTACTCCTTTGTCCAAACACAACGCCAATATTTTGAGAATTGCTCTGCCTTGCTTCATGTGGGATCGAACCAAGAACCCTTAGCTGGCCAGAAGTCGGAACCAATATTCCCGTCATCATCTTAATCATGGTGGATTTGCCCGCACCGTTTGGACCTAGATAACCTACTGCTTCTCCTTCCTTTATCGAAAAAGTGATATCACGTACCGCTACTTCCTCCGTATACTGCCTAGTAACTAGACTTCTCAGAGAGCCAACCAATCCCGAAAATCTTTTGTATTGCCGATAAACCTTTGTGATACCGTTTACATCAATGATGCTCATAAATCACACCTCGTCCACTTCAGTTAATGTTACACAAACTTAATTTATTACAATTTACACCATTATTTTTAACATATTACCTTTTTGTAAAATGAAAAAATACCATGTTTATTAGATTATTTTTCATATTATAATTAGATGTTTTTTCATGCTGCAATTCTTACTATCAATAATATATATATCTACTCACTTTTTGTGATATCCTTCAACTCAAATCGCGTTAGCCTTTATCAAAGTCATCTCGGTAAAGCTAATAACGCTATAAGGTCGAAGTTCATGAAGAAATCCCCCTTGACGCCCCCTCCAAAAAGGGCTGTTTTAATAACGAACCAGCCATTCACTATTAAGGAGTCGTTTCCTATGGTATGCCTGGACTGATTAATGCCCACGTACATCTCTTTGCAGACGGTAAACCATTCAGTCTCTCGGTCAGTGAAGGTTTGTTGCAGTTTGCCTATGATCGAATATTGAACACCAAGTTTGGCAGAAACGTTTTGAAAAAACGAATGAAACGCAACGCGCTGACCGCACTCCATGCGGGTGTGACGACGATGCGCAGTGTGGGGGAATTCTTTTACACGGACGTCCAGCTGCGGGATGAGATTAATAACGGCGACTTTGTTGGTCCTAATCTGCTTGTCTCCGGGTTTTTCCTAAGTGTCACGGGCGGACATGGTGCTCCCTTTCTCGCTCTGGTGGGCGATTCCCCGTGGGAAGCACGAAAGAATGTGCGGATCAATGTGAAACACGGCGTGGATCTGATCAAAATCTGTGTGACGGGTGGCGTGACGGATGCGAAAATGGTCGGAGAAGCTGGACATTTACAGATGACGGTTGACGAAGTTGCAGCGATCTGCGATGAAGCGCATAAGATTGGTTTGCGGGTGGCAGCGCATGTTGAGAGCACGGAAGGCGTACGGGTCGCGTTACAAGGTGGCGTCGATACGATCGAGCACGGTTCGGAGATGGATGACGAAATCATTCGTTTGTACAAAAATAATCCCAATGCCCTGAATGGCTACACCGCACTCATCCCCACCCTGCAAGCACCTATCCATCCGCTTCACTGGATACTAGCGTAACGAAGGTAAGTGCAACGGTAAAAGAAAATTCCAGACTCGTCTATGATTCCATGCTCAAAGGTGTAAAACAAGCGATCGAAAACGACATCATCATCGGGATCGGTAATGATGCCGCCATGCCTTACGTGACTCACTATGATATGTGGAGGGAGATGGACCACTACATGAGACAGACCAACCTGAACAACAAACAGGTCATCGACATGGTGACTCGAACCAATGCAAAGATCCTGGGTGTTGATGATGTTACAGGGACAGTGGATATCGGGAAACATGCCGATCTGATCATCATGGAGCAAAATCCGTTGGAAATATTGAGGCCTTGTCCGACATCTCTATGGTCATGGTCAAAGGAAATCTAATTCAAACACCATCTGTCACAAGAATCAAAGAAGTCGACGATGTTCTAAACTCAGTTTGGCGAATTCAGGAGTGAAATCATGCTTGGTATACTGATCAATTGTTTTTCCATTATATGCGGAAGTACCCTTGGCGGCCTTGGTCCTGTTCATCAGGACTGAGGGCCTTTTATGTCCAACCTGAGACGGAGAACAGATTCAATCTGGCGTACGATTTGAATCAATGACGAATCACGTAAGATAGAGTTATGAGTTTATGAAAAATAATCACTTCAAGACATTGAACCAGAGGAGACATGACCTATGAACAAAATGAAGAAAACAGGTTTGTGGCTTGGTGTCACGACTCTAACCCTATCACTCGCAGTTCTTTACTTTCCAACATGGACACCAAAAATAAAAGCAACAAACCCTATTCATGTATTGGAACAAGTTAAAATCAATGGTACCGGACATGAAATCATGATCAGAGGACAGGATCTGGACAACCCCGTTATCCTGTATTTACACGGTGGACCGGGGGCATCTGAACTTCCGTACGCGAAAAAGGTCCAAGATTTGTTAGAATCTCAGTTTACGATTGTGAACTATGATCAGAGAGCAAGCGGCAAATCCTATCATTTTTTCGAGGACTATTCCAATCTCTCAGCTGATGTGCTAGTTGAAGATGCACTGGCTGTCACGGATTATATTACTCAACGTCTGGGGAAGAAAAAGGTAATCCTGATGGGCCATTCGTTCGGAACATACATAGGGACTCTTGCTGCGCATCGAGCACCCGATAAATATGAAGCCTACATTGGGATCGGTCAGATGGCAGATACACAACAGAGCGAGATGGACGGATGGAATTACGTTATGGAGCAAGCTCAACTGGCTGATAATTATGAAGACATAAACCAGTTGGAGCAGATCTATGAACCGATCCAACAAGGACAGGCATTCACGCCGCGAGATATCGTTAAACGTTATGGAGGCACATCAAGGTTGATGGACAGCCCTGACACCAGCTTTATGGGAATGACGTTCAGCCAAGAATATAATATGCTGGATGCCATTCGTTTTAATAAAGGGATCAATCATTCGCAAGAAATACTGATAAGTGAAGCCCTAAGCCGTCCTTTGCCATCCTTGATCACGAAGCTGAACCTACCCTTTTATTTTGTCATGGGAGATTACGACTTAATGACTTCATCCCATGCCGCCAAGATGTTTTTTGACCAGATTGAAGGAGATCAAAAGGAATTCATTGCCTATAAAAACTCGGCTCATTACCCACATTATGAAGAGAAACAAAGATTCTTTGATTGGATGGTAGATACCTTTATCAAGCAAAGACCTTAATCATTCAATCCTTTGCCCTCCAGGATCGGCTGCATGTACTTCTCAATTCGTGACACTTTTGTTTTGGATTGCTTCGGTTGTGAGAAATAATAGAGATAGGCCCGCTGCCGTCCGGGTGTGAGTGCTTCAAATGCATCTCGAAAAGCAGGATTTCCATCGAACTGCTGCTGAAGTTCCTCAGGGACGCTATATTCGGCAGTCTTTTTCATCTCCACTTGCAGTCCGGCCTGTTCCACTTCAATCGCTTGCTGAATATAGGTTTTGATCATAGCCTCCTGCTCCACAATCTGCTCCAGACTGGTGAAGCGAAGCTGGCGCTCTGCCTGTACATTCTCCGTCTGCTGAACCAAAATGCCGTGTGTATCCTTCAGCAGAGCACCTTTGAAGAACAGAATGGCCACGTACTCTTTGAATCCATGGATGAGAACGATGTTTTTTCCATCAAGCATATAACAAGGATGCATCCATTTCATATCCTCTGTCAGGTCAAAATCTCGAATAATCTCTCTCAGCTTCGCGGACTCTTCCTTCCACGATTTTAGTTTCTTAATATAGCCGTCAACTTTGCGATTCCCACTTGTATCCGTCATGGAGAAATACCTCTCTTTATCTCATGTTCTTATAGGTTCAATTGTACTGGTTTTCAGTGGATTGTACAGCGTTGCTTACAGAGCTTTTATTGACCTTTCCACTTGAATTTAAACCTTAATAACAAACACAGCCACCCTCTCAAGGTGCCCTATCATTCAATCCAATCTCATCTAATAAGTTTCAATCGACAGTTCACCATACCCATAGTAAAATAATGGAATGTCTATTTCCATAATTCCAACATATGAAAGGATGATCCAAATGAGAGAGTACACCGTCGTTCCAGGTCCCAAAAATGTTCAAGTAAACCGAGGTGATACCCAGGCTGCTGTTAATTTATTTGCCGATATCATCAATCACAAAGCACAATCCGGATGGATCTACCAATCCATGGAGTCGTTAGCCGTTACCGAGAAGCCCGGTTGTCTCCAGCAACCTGTTACAACGCATCATTATATGCTGATTTTCTACAGAGAGATGCATTAATCGCACAACAATCATGAGAAACTCAGAATCTGAGGAACTGATATATAATAACATGCCATCCGAAGAAGAACTTATTAGACTCTTACATACACATCATGAAGAAAACGATCCTCGAAGCAGTTTCTATATAAGAACTCATGTTATTCCAGAAATCGATTGGTTGAAGTCTTTACTCAACGTTACACTTGCACTATTCACAGGACTAGTCATCTCTATGATCTGTTTCTATCTTCTGAATCTATTCATTCCAGTAAATGCTTTGCTAGGTGCCCAGATTGTTTTCATAACAAGTATGTTCTTCATCGTTCTACAACGTGCTGGAGCAATCCTCATATGGAGTATTAGAATTTATCAACGTTTTGCCCCCATTGAGGTGAGGAACAAATGTCGCTTTGAACCAAGCTGTTCGGTATATATGATTCAAGCGATTGAGAAATACGGAACGGTCAAAGGTCTTTCCCTGGGCATCCAGCGTCTTCGCAAATGTAATATCAACGGTGGAGGATATGATTATCCATAAAGCAAAAAGGTCCATAGGCAATCTATGGGCCTTTTGGTTTGGTTAACATTTCTGGCTTGAGCTAATATCCAGTAGTGATTGTGTCTCACCTTCCAACATGGAGGAAGCTATCATCATGAAGTCTTCAGCCCCAATCTCAAAATGGCCTTTGCGAAATGGAAATCCCCAATTGCGATTGCCGCGTGTAAAAGTGAGTTGGTCTAACAAGGTTGCAATCTTCACTTCTCGGCATGGAAGATAACGGAGATCTCGGCGAAAGGGTACAAAGGTTTCCGACATCTGAAATTGGTAAACCCTGTTGTCGATAATCTGACCAATAGCGGTAAACGCCTGAAGTGGCTTCCCTGTTGATATCTCTGTACGTGGAGAATAGTATATCATCCAGTCACCTGGGGACATCTGTCTCAACATTGCGGACTTGCCATGGCACAGCTGCGCAAACCCTCCCTCTACGGCTACATTCACATGAGAAGCAGATACAACACCAATCCAATATCTGCTGTCCTTATTTGGTTTCATAGATACATCCCATCCCCTTCTCTCGGTTACATCTCCAGATTCGATTTCAATCGATCCAATTGTAAAAAATGATGTCTGTAGTGCATTTCTATCAACAAAAACCACTCCTGAGCGTTTAGAGCGCCAAGCCTTGGATGACCTATTTTGTTGTTTACCGATGCTTGGTATACAAGAGGTTCTGTACTCCTCATCCGTTCCACGACCATGTGAAGCCCATCAATCAAGGACTCCATACTCTCGGGTGGTTGCGGGGTGTACTGCGGGGAAGGAGGTACTTTAACGGGAACGGGAGGGAAGTGTCCTGATTCAAACACTTGCCTACCCAGTTCTGTTTTTTCCTCATCCGAGTTTAACGCCGAATCCTTGCTGCTCAAACACTGCTCAACATTATGAAGATGCATGAAAAGCGCTGATTGAATCAAATGTACATACATCTGTCCAATGGACCATTCCTCCTCACTCTGTTTTTTATGTAAGCTATCCATATCCAATTTGTTCAGTTCTGCCAAATATCGTTCTACTGCAGTTTCCAATGATTTCAATGCTTCCGTTGTACTTCTCATCCTTCAACCAACTCCAATTCCTCTTGATCTGTGATATATCAAAGTATAAAAAAACACTACTGACAGGTGTGTGTCAGTAGTGTTTTAAGATGTTTTTGGCGACTTCCTGCATTCGAAAGCGTAAAGAACCCGGCTCCAAGACCTCGATATCCCCACCCCAGCCAAGCAAATAATGTAATATTTCCTCCGGATGGCGGACACGAAAATGAAAAATCACACCATCCTCTTCCTCCTCAAATGCATCCATATAGAAATGAAGGGCCTCCATAATTTTGTCAGCAATCTCAGGTTTAGCCCGAATTAATACGTGTTCGTTACGGTCGTCAGGAGGTCGATAACTGTTCAGATCAAAATCTGGCGGCAAATGGAAGTGTTCCTCCAGCTCTGAAAGTTCAGTCATGCGTGACAAACGAAAATGACGAATGTCTTGCCTTAGATCACAACGTGCAATCAATACCCAATTCTCCTGGACAAGCGAGAGTCCATAAGGGGAAACCTCACGCATGTTATACCGAGTGCCATCCGCTCCCGGCATTTTCTTCAGGTACATAAAGCTGATCTTCCGTTGCTCCAAAATGGCATTACGAATCTGGTTAAGGTATGTCTTCACCCTCACTCGAGTTAAGGGTTCAAGCGTATGAAGCGTTCGCATCGTTTCCCGGACACGTGTGGACTCGTTACGAACGGATTCAGGTAAGATGGCTTCAATTTTCCGTTGAGCCGATTTAGCCTGCATCGCGTATTCCGTATCCAATCTCTGTTCAATAAAATCAGCTCCCATAAGCAGGGATACCGCTTCTTCTGCGCTGAAGCTTACCGGGGGCAGAAAATATCCTTCCATCAAGGAATACCCATGACCCGGGGCTCCCATGATCGGAACGCCAGCTTCACTTAATGCCTGGATATCTCGATATATCGTACGTACACTTGTCTCGAATTGAGCCGCTAAATCTTCTGCTCTTAACATCTTTCTTCGCTGCAATTCAAGCGTAATTGCAAGCTGCCGCTCCGTTTTGTTCATGTTCCAAGCCCCCACCGTTTCATCATCCAGATAACTTATTCTATCACAATAACTTGTCCTCTTAACTTCTGCTGAGAACTGGCAGAATTCAAGATAGCGAAAACACAAAAAATCACAAATTTCCGTTCCTGCTCAACATTAAGCCCGTACTTCCTCATAATTTTTTTCGCCCCCAATATATTGATTAGAGTGAATTTATGATAAAGGATGTGAAATACAGTGGCTTTCATTGAAAGATACGTAATCAATGATACCGGGGCTATAACTTTTACAGGAAATACGCTGGGGCTAAGCCGGTCCAATACGGTGGGTGTTCCCGGTACGGTGGACAGTATTGGAGGGTACATCATCACGGATCCCAACGTACAGTTCGGCTCCTATCCACCTGGAACCACCAACGTATTTCAGAACAACAGCTCAGCTGCTGTTCTCAATCTGCCTGTGGGAAGTACTGTTCTCTATGCGGAACTAATCTGGGGTGGAACATTCATTGATAATCAGGAGAACAATTCGGCTTTTATTAACAAAGACGTCATTCTGACCACACCCGTCGGTGTAACCACCGTCTCTCCCGATCCAGCCACAGCTAGAGAAGTTCTACTTTCAACGGCATCTGGATTTCCAAGAACCTTCGCTTACGTAAGATCATCGGACGTAACGGATTTAATTCGAGCTGGTGGGGCAGGTACATATGTGACAGGTGGCGTAGTCGGGACGTTGTCCATTCCTGATCCGACGTCGAATCATGCAGGCTGGACACTTGGCGTGGTTTACCGCAATCCAGCCTTGCCCCTGCGGAACCTTTCGATTCGGGTAGGTGCCGAAGTTATTCTTTCGACATCAGGCCCGGTTACTACACCGATTGAGGGCTTTGCAACACCATTTTCTGGCCCTCTGGCTGGCAGAGCCTTACTCGGAGCTCAAGAGGGAGATGCGAACAAAACGGGAGATCAGGCTTTGTTTGGTCCCACCGTCTCCAATCTAAGGGCATTATCCGGTCCGAACAATTTCGCAACGAATTTCTTCGCCTCCCAGATTAACGGAGATACCGGGGCATTGGACACCACAGGCACCTTCGGCAACCGGAATCAGATCAACGGTACGCCTGGGACGAATATTGTGGGCGGACGACAAGGATGGGACATTACTAACGTGGATGTCAGTACTACACTTGTGAACACCCAAACTTCCGCTTTACTGCGTTTAACAACTTCGGGCGACGGATACTTGGTTGATTCCTTTGCCCTGCAGATCAATATTAATACCCCTGTGATTACTGCCACGAAGACCGCGAGTGAACAGAATGCAATTGTCGGAGATACGATTACGTATTCGGTGCTTGTGGAAAATACTTCCGTTTCGGACGCTACGGATGTGGTGGTGTTCGACAACATTCCTGCGGGAAGCTCCTTTATACCCGACACAGTTACCATTAATGGGGTATCACAGCCGGGAACGGAGCCCCTAACCGGAATTTTTGTCGGCTCACTTCCGGCCGGCAGCTCGGTTATCGTTACATTTCAGGTGCAGGTGACCTCATTGCCTACACCACCTCGTCTGTTTGACCAAGCAAAAGTCGGTTATACAGCACCTACTGTTCCGGATGGCCCCATCATCTCCAATGAGGCTCCGTCCAATGCGGTCACTGTCCCTGTCTTTCAACCGGACATCACGATTGAGAAAAGCGCAGATACAGCCAATGCTCTAGTTGGCAGCACAGTGACATATACACTGGTCGTAACAAATGTCGGAAATATTGATGCAATCAGCACCGTAACGGACCCGATTCCGGAAGGTTCCAGCTTTGTACCAGGGAGCGTTACGGTTAATGGCACTGTACAGCCGACAGATGATCCCGTTTCTGGTATCAACGTTGGAAATGTCGCCATTGGTGATACGGTAACTGTCACATTCCAGGTACTGGTGTCTGGGCTGTTTCGGGGATTCGACTTAACGAACCAGGGGACTGTCAACTATACCTCCCAACTGCCTGATGGGCGTGTGATCACAGACACATCTGTTTCCAACATCGTAACCGTGACTGTATCCACTCCGCTGGTCAGTGTTACCAAAACAGCAAGTGCCACTGATGCTGTTATAGGAGATACACTAACCTACACCGTAGTTATCACCAATTCAGATACTGATCCGATTAACAACGTTGTATTTGCAGATGCCATTCCAATCGGATCGGCATTTATTCCTGGCAGTGTAACCATTGATGGAATCGTTCAGCCCACAGCAGATCCGGTTACAGGGGTAAGCCTTGGAACCATTGGTCCCGGCGTGTCTGTGACCGTCACATTCAGCACTAATGTTATTTTTTTACCCGATCCGCCCGAGCTTGCTGATCAGGCACAGGTTACGTTTACGAGCGGCCCGTTCGAGCAAGCATCTTTCTCGGATCCTTTAATCATACCCGTATATCAGCCTATCATTACAACAACCAAAAGCTCCGATCCTACCTTTGCAGCCGTTGGTCAAACGTTAACGTTCCAATTCAATGTCACGAATTCCGGCAATATCGCTGCAGACGCGACACTGACGGATATAATCCCGCCAGATGCCGCCTTTGTACCGGGGACCGTGATATCCAATGGCATTCCATTGCCTGCGGCTGATCCAAATGTAGGTATTCCTTTAGGAACGCTGGCTCCAGGGGAATCCCTGTTTATTACATTTCAGATTATCGTGAATACACTGCCTGCCAATCAGCAACTATCGAATCAGGCAACGACGGACTATACATTTAATCCACCGGATGGACGTGTCATTTCGGGAAGTTCCCCTTCCAATGAAATCATCATACCAATATCCACTGTTGACCCGATTGTAACTAAAAGCGCTGATGTTATTGATGCTGTGGACGGAGATGTGATCACTTACACCATCGTTATCGATAATATTGAAAGCTTCACGGTTAATGACATCCTCCTTACGGACTCGATCTCGGCCGGCTCCGAGCTTGTTCCAGATAGTGTAACCTTGAATGGGACGGTCATTCCGGGAGCCGATCCTTCTGCTGGTATTAATGTCGGCAGCATTCCTGGCAATAGTCAGGTTATCATTACCTTCCAGGTCAGCGTTACCGATCTACCCGTACCTCTGCCCAATCCTTTTTACTTGACAGATCAGGCAACCATCCAATTTACTGTCGGAACAACCACTTTAGAGAACTTGTCCAATATAGTAACTATCCCCGTATATAGTCCAATTATAAATATCGAGAAATCCGCCTCCGAATCAATTGCGGTTGTGGGAGACACCATTACGTACTCTCTACTCATCACCAATACGGGGAATCTGAATGCAGATGTCATATTGTTTGACCCACTCCCGCCGGGAGAGACGTTTGTGCAGAACAGTATATTCATTAACGGGAATCGATGGAGCGGGACCAATCCAGTGACAGGCGTTATTCTGGGCACGATATCTCGTGAATTCCCTGTAAATGTCACATTTCAGGCTGCAATCACTTCGCTTCCTGATCCGCCTGTACTGAACAATCAAACCAGAGCTGACTATATTGCCATTCTGCCAGATGGTCGCATTCTCAGTGACAGCGTATTATCCAATATCGTCTCCATCCCGGTTACGGCTGAGAATATTATATCCGTATTGAAATCAACACCTGCCCAGCATGTTCAGATAGGGGAAACAATCACTTATACGATTTTGATCGAAAACAATGTATCGACGCCCATTACCGATGTTTTGCTTACGGATCCGATCCCGGTCGGTACCACATTTGTTCCAGGAAGTGTTACTGTAGATGGCACCGTTACCCCTGACGCCGATCCGTCTACAGGCATAACGATCAGTTCGATCCTGCAAAATGACTCAGTAGCCGTCACTTTTCAAGTCATAGTTAATGATAGTGTTATTAACGAGCCTATGCCTGTCCTTGTAACCAATCAGGCGCAAGTCCGATTCACCACAGGAGATTTCACAGATACCGTGGAGTCCAATGCAGTGACAACACCTGTAGATCTCCCGATCATCACCATAGTCAAAGCGGCAAGTACTCAAAATGTACAGATTGGAGATACGGTTCAGTACCTGTTTACTGTCCGTAATTCAGGTCCAGTTCCAGCTCAAGTGACCTTGTTCGATATATTGTCAGCCAATACGACTTTTGTGCAGGGAAGTGTCGTATCCAATGGCAACCCTTTACCCTCAGCCAACCCTGTTACTGGCATTCCATTGGGAACGATTGCTCCGGGGCAGCAAATGGAAGTCGCATTCTCGGTGACCCTTACCTCCATACCTCCAAGTTTGGAGATTATAAATCAAGCGACTGCAAGCTTTACTTTCCTTACCGCAGACGGAAGAACACTAACGGACAACTCACAATCGAATTCCATTATCCTTTACGTAAACAATCCCAATGTATCTATTAACAAAACGGCGAACAGACCTGATGCCTTACTTGGTGATGTCATTACTTATAGCCTCCTTATACGCAATAATAACCGATCACTCATAAGTTCGGTTGTATTAACCGATCCTGTTCCTCAAGGAACATCATTGGTAACGGGCAGTGTAGTCGTTAACGGAGTAGCGGCACCGTTGGGAAACCCTGCGGCCGGAATCAATCTCGGCATTATTCCGCCAGGAGGCACCACCGTGTTGTCCTTCCAAGTCAGAGTAAACGCAAACACTACGCTTTCACTAATTACAAATCAGGCGAACCTTCGCTATACGTTGGGACAGACAATTTTTACACTCCAATCCAATCCCGTCAACGTACTCGTAACCGCCACTTCGCCAACACAGATTACCCTTCAAAAAACAGCAGATAAAACTTCAGTTGTTGTGGGCGACACCATCACATACCAGATCGTCGTTACCAATACGGGAAAACCAATCGTTCAGGTTACGATTACCGACCCAATTCCGACTGGAACCCGATTCGTTGAGGGTAGTGTAAGGTTGGACGGACAACTGGTTGCTGGAGCTCATCCAGCCGCGGGTATTTTCATTGCATCCCTTCAGCCGGGGCATAGCGCAAGTATTACGTTTGAGGTTATCGTCATTAACCAGCCCGTAAACGGAAGTATCCTTAATCAGTTTACAGCCAAATTTCAAGCTCAGGGTCAAGCAACAGTTGGGTCACTCCAATCCGAAACAGTGGTTATTCCGAGTCGTTTGCCACAGCTCACCATTGTCAAAAGTGCAAACAAATCTGAGGTCGAAGTCCATTCTCATCTCCGTTACAAAATTTTGATTCATAACGCAAGCTCATTGCCAGCGATAGATGTCATTCTGAAAGATGTACTCCAAGCGGAGTCCACCTTTATTGCTGGCAGCGTGGTGGTTAACGGACAGCTCCTACCCGATGGAGACGTTGTGAAGGGACTTTCACTGGGGACAATCGCCCCAGGAGGGACGGTAGACATTCAATTTAATGTGCTGGTGCACAGCATACCTGAACACTGTCGATTGCTTAATCAGGCGTTATTACATTTTAACATTGCACTGCCCGATGGCAGTCTGCTTCCTTCTTTCCTAGCCTCCAATAAAACCGATGTGGAGATTATAGAACAGGAAGAATAAGCTGCGCTGAGAGCAGACTTTTCATAACCTGTCCACATGCAAAATAAACAAAGGCCATCCTTGTCAGGATGACCTTCGTTTATTTTCATTAAATACTTTGCAGTTACACGTGAAGCGCCAAAAGCAGTTTGTAGATCATCGTCACAGCTTCCGCTCGAGTCGTTTCACTGCCTGCACGAACCGTATGGTCCGTATATCCGCTAACAATCTTCGCCTGCACCGCTGCATCCAGTGCTTCCTGTGCCCAAGACGGCGTCTGCGATGCATCATTAAAACTTGGTTTAACGGATGTATTGCCAGACATTCCGGCTTGTGCCTCCGAACTTGCTTTTAGTGCATTCGCCATCATGACTGCCATCTCAGCACGGGTAATCGTCCGATCGGGCTTAAATGTGTTATCGCCGTAACCTTTCACGATTCCAGCTTGCATGGCTGCGGTTATGTCTCTTTTCGCCCAGTCGGGCAGATTACCTTGATCTGCAAACGTTGTATCCGACTCGACAGACTTCAATGCCAGCGCCTTACTGAGCAACGTAACAAACTCTGCCCGGGTAATCTTCTTCGATGGTTGGAATGTTCCATCTGTGTAACCTTGAATCACGTTCATGCCCAACAAGCGATCTGCGTAGTCGGAAGCCCAGTGTCCATTCAGGTCAGGCAGATTCACTGGTATATAGCTTGACACAACGAATGTACCCAGATGATTCACATTGGTCGTTATGTTTCCTGCTGCATTCGTTTTGCCACCGATAAATACCCAGCTCTGACGAGCTTCATTATAATAGTAGATTGCAGGTTGGGTGCCATTCGGCAGTTCTGTCGAATCCACTTTCAAGCTCAATACGGCCTGGTCATTCAATGTTCTTCCGCCACTGCGACTAATCTGTACAGCTTGTCCAAGTACATTCAGGGAAGCTGTCTTCTGCAACTTGTCCTTGGCCACCAAGGACACTTGCAACGTATCCTTGGAACCAATGGCTCCCGCTGGAGCGTTGAATTGTACGATGTCTTTCAAACCGGCTTGAACTGGCTGATTCGCTTCCACCTCAACCTTCACTTCAGTGGATGAGTCTGATCCCGTTTCAGGGTTCGTTGGTGAGGTTGGAACGATAGGCGTGGTTGGCACACTTGGTGTACTTCCCCCTGAATTCCCACCAGAGTTGCCTCCATTGCCTCCACCTGAACCCCCGCCACTATTGCCTGAGCGGGCTTGTACAGTCACGGTACGGATAACTTCCTGTGCTGCATTACCAGCGATATCCTTCACGTTATACCGAAGGGTGTAGATTCCTGCTGCTTGTGTGTTCACCGTGCCATCCACATGCACGGAACCACGGATGCCGACATTATCAGAAGCCTGTGCTCCAGGCTCGTTGTACGTATCTCCCACGTTCAGCGTCATCTGGCTGCTACCTTGCAAGCTGATGACGGGAATCTCACGGTCCATTTTAATGACCAGAGGTAAAGTATACGTTTGTTCCAGATCATCGGTTGCCCGGAATAAAAGGTTGTGCTCCCCCGGCTCCGTTATCTCCAAAGGCGTATTCCCTGTATATGGTTCGTATGTCTGCCCTCCATCACGAGACAACTCGATGATCGCAGAAGTAGCAGGTGCGTATACTGCGCCGGTTACACTAACTGTTACGGACTGGTTCGTCCATGTATCCGTGTAATATGGCTGACCGTCAGCGGTAGTCATGTTGCTTTTCAACACCAGCGCCTGATTATTCGTACCTTCCACAATGACAGTGAACGTTTTGTTTTGAGATTCCGTGCCACGCTGCACAGTTGCCGTCAGTTCCAATCGCTCATTATTGTCAGGTTGTGTTAGCAGCTTGCCTTCGTTATTCATTCGTTCCGGGTTGGAGCTGGACCAACTAATGGTTGCACCATGCTTTCCTTCAACAGGAAGGGTAAGATCGGAATGGACCGCGCTCAGATCACCCAAATCGATTGCTTGAATTGTATCGGTTACCGCCTGTGCATCACTATAAGGTGTGGCACTCATGAAAATTGGGTTGGAGTAGAACCACAGGTCGCGGTAGTTGCTCTCATTAATTTGATTAAAACGGGTGGTTGCATCCGCAGTCGTATTTTTCGGATCAAGCTGCGGTTCGCCATTGACAGTCTCACCTGTCACGTTCATGCCCAGATTCGTCCCGCGCAGGCGGAAATACTTGTCCTGGTCTGCAGCTTGGATCTTGTACGTGATGACATTATAGCCTTCGGCATCTGTCGTCCAATCGTTGGACGTGAAAGTAGCCAGTACTTGGGTAGAGTCATTGGTGTCTTTGGTATATGCGGCTGTACCCTTCTCAGCCTTGGCTGTCACATCTCCGGCGATGAGATCAACGTGATCCACAACGGGTACTTGTCCGGCGGACGCACCATTGTTGATTGGATTTTCATAGTTGTTACTCGTCGCGGGACTCTTGAAGCGAATCTTCAGCTCTACTTCATCACCTTGGGTAACATTAAGGTCTTCGCCCATCTCAACCTGATTACCCGCTCCGGATGCCGTGAAGTCCAGTGCATTAATCAGGTCACCGAATACGGAAAATGATTTCCCCGAACGCAGTCCATCCAGAACAGCCTGCATCCCTGTACCCTCAACCCAGGAATACGTCTTGGCATATTCGCCCGGAAAATAACCACTGGAATTCGTGCCAATCGTCTTGAAATGGTAGTCCGAATTGCCATAGTTCCAGAAATGACGTCCTTCTCCAAGCAATGCATCCCATAATCCGCCAACCTTGGCGACCATGTAGTCTACGCCGCCATATGTACGGTATTTGTATCCATCATCAGCGGTCGGATTAGCTACATTGTAGCTTGTGTTGTACCCACCACGATCCGGTTCCATCTGATTGCCGAGCATGCCTTCGATACCGAATACCACTTGTGGAGCCAAATCGTTGAAATCACGGAAGTCCGCGATGGTATATTTGTTTTTGCCCCGTGAAGGGTGGTTGATCATCGCATAACTTGTCATTGGATAGTTGGTCGCGAGCCAATTGATGGCGGTTAAGGCATCCTGATGAGTCGTGTAGGCACGCCCCCCGTTCTGATCCCAATTCGCTACGTCTGCCGCATTAAACAGGTTCGCTGCCCGATTCGTGAAACGGTACTCGAATTCCTTGGCAGCGTTCAGCGCTTCGGTTGAGTTCGGCTCATCCGTGAGAATCCCCACTCCAACGTGTTCATGTGTAGGCATGTCCCATTCGAAACCGGAAAAGATCGTTTTACCTGTGTATTTGCCTGCATCCTGAAGTGCCTTGATCTGTGGTACCTGATATTCATTCATTCCTTGGGACATGGGTATTGGTCCATCCGAAATGTCGTTCCCATTGTGATCTCGCTTGGATAACCGCAAGTGATCCGTAAGCGCGATCCAGTCCAGCCCATATTTGGTTAAACCAGCATCAAGCACGTCCTCCAGTGAAACCTGTGCATCATCGGACTCAAACGTATGTACATGCAAATCTCCCGTTTGCCAAGAACCTGTTGCCTGGCTGTTGATTGGTGTGTTGTCTCCTGCATCTGCATATGTTATCGCAGCAGGGAAAGCTCCCATGACCATCCCTGTAGCCAAGGGTATAAGTGTAAGCATAGCGAGCATTTTCTTGCCTTTATGAATGAACAAAATCATCCCACCACCCGTTCTGAGTTGTTGTGTCGGGAGTAAATATAAGAGACTTTTGGGGGCAGGGTCAACGACCTGAAAGCATGTATTTAAAATTTTACATATGGCTGTATTCTTTCATATTCCGTTAAAGGTTTTTCTAACTTATCCTAACGAAGTTATACTCTATACTGCTCCATATTGGGGGAGTGAATCTAGGGATAACGCAGCAATTAGGAGGTGATGCAAAATTCAGAGATTGTTCACGATTCAGGAAAGTTCCACCACTGCTGTGGATCATTAGGAGGAGAATTGACATAGGCGGAATCATCAAGCGGAGAACATAGTGGTTTTTGTAAAAAGATCAGGGTTACGCATACGCCGAGTATAGAAAAAGCACCCACGAACCACAGGCATGATATGTCCTGAAGCCGCAGGTACTTTGGGTGGGTGCGATTTTGTTGCAGCCTTTACATCTTTACTTTTGTGAACTGGGTGCAAGTTGTTTGTAAGATTAAAGGTGTGATTGATGAACCTACTTCCATTATTAAATTTCCTACGGTAAGTGTTTGCTCATATCATGGATAAAACCATCATTACCATAAATGGCTACAACAAGGTATTTTTGTTGAATGGGTATTGGAATAACAAGCGCTTGCTTTCCATTAAAATAATAACGGTCCTTCCTCTCGATCCAATTTTCGTCCGTGTATATAATATTCACAAAATCCATATCATGAGGCACTGCTCTATCGTGAATAACGACACAGAGATAATCCCCTAATTTCTGGACTGAAATCCCTTCCTCATCTTCTTTCCATACATACTGATTTGGTTGCATGACAAGCTTGTTCTTGGGTGATTTGGTAAGTATGGACGCTTTGGCATCTTCCCCTTTTACACTAACCAAAAGTGCCGATTGATCATTCACGATTTTGACTTCTGCGTATTTCAAATGATGCATTTTGAGATAACTATGAATTTCTTCTTTGGTAATCGGTTCACCACTTGCGCCATTCGTTAACAGAAGCATGGATAACATTAATTCAAATAAAAATTTCATCTTATGTACTCCTTATCTACTAAAAACTTCGGTATTATGCTGTTGACCGATGTAACTGATAATATCAAAAATATGGAATTCTAACAATTCAATCACAGTATAACAAAAATCATTCTTAGTTCATTTTCCGTGTTTCAACCAGATACATACGTCTGTAAAACAGCAAACAGTCTTTCAGATCAGATCTGAAAGACTTTCACACTTCTCAACGATAAAACATTCAACCAAACCGGCCACTAATATAATCCTGTATACGTACATCCACTGGCTCAGCGAACATGCTCTGAGTAGCAGAACACTCCACCACTTCGCCGTTTAGGAAGAACACGCTCTGCTGGGATACGCGAGCGGCTTGCTGCATGTTATGCGTCACCATCACAATGGTATAACGCTCCTTCAATTCATGCGTCAGCTCCTCAAGCTTGAAGGTAGAGAGGGGATCCATGCTGTTTGGGGCCAAAGGTCACGTGATCATAGATGGATTTTGGAAAAAGATTCGGTTGCTGGAAGACCATGCCGATCTTCTTACCAAGGGTCTCCACATGAACTTCACCACTGTAGATATCGGATCCTCCTACGGCAACTTTACCCTCAATCCGTGTGTCGGGTATCCGGTCATTCATGCCGTGCCTGTTGTCTAATATGCTGCATGTATCATCCATATGAGAGCTTGTCTGCCTCATCCCCCTTAACTTCCACGTTCATAGTAAAAATAACTTATTACGTTGTAATTATAGGAGTCGAATCATTGCAGCTACTCCTTAACACTTCAAGCTTTAATCTGCTCATATAATCGTGTGCTCACTGAAGAAGGACGAATATGCAACTCACTTAAACGTTCTTCAAGATCGCGATAGATACGTAAGACATGGTCATGATTGCCCATGGACAAATATGCTTGCATGGCACAACGATACGCTTCTTCTTCATAAGGGGAATGCCGCATGGCACGTTCCGCTGCTTCTGCTGCCTTCTTGTCGTTATGCAGTTCCAGGTACTTCTCGGACAGCTTCAGCATCAGTTCCAATGCACCGCGCTCGATCTTCTGGCTAAGTTCAGACATCCAGAAATAATCTTCCTGCGGAAGCAGTTCATCCTGATACATATGTAAAGTCCGCTCCATTTGAGCCAGTGGAACATCTTCCTCGCGTTGCATTCGAAGCACAAGTTCCAGTACATCATATACATCAGCACGGATTCGCTTTTTGTCCAGCATGTAATGTTCATTCCTGTAGCTGACCATCTGCTCCATGCCCAACTTCTTCAGGTTTTTCCTCAGCAGACTCACACAGGTATGCATATAGATTTTGGCCTTTTCGTAACGCTCATCAGGCCACAGATGGTCAATAATGCGATCCCGGTGAACAACACCGGTGATCGGGTCATGCAATAGCAAATACGCAAACAGTTCCTTCTCCTTCGCTGTACGCCACATGACCATTTCACCATTCGTAGGCGTGACACGAAAATTCCCCAACATTTGTACAAATAATTGATTTGACTCACTGCTGTTCCCCGAAGATTGCCATGCTGGTTCCGCTTCAGATGACTTAGTCGCGTTTCCCTTATCCTTCAGCAGTCTGTCAATGGTTTTGGACAATCGGCCCATCTCAATCGGTTTGAGCAGATAATCCAGAGCCTCATGTTCAAAAGCAGAGACAGCATAATGATCATAAGCCGTTGTAAATACAATGACGGCATCCGGTTCGACCTCATGGATATTCGCTGCAAGCTCCAATCCGCTCATGCCCGGCATCTCAATATCGAGGAACCAGATATCCGGTCGTGTATGCTGAAGTGCCTCCAGTGCCTCGAATCCATTCACCGAACGCCCAGCAATGGCGACTTCTCCCGTTCGAGTTAGAAACATCTCCAGCATATTCAGCGCATGCGGCTCATCGTCCACCAAATAGGCCTGCAACACGGTCTCTCCCCCTCTGTATTATTGATATGGAAATTTAATGGTAACCTTGGTGCCCAGACCTTGTTCACTCTGAATCACAGGTGCTTGTCCGTTCATATGTTTCAATCGTCTCTGTACATTTTGCAGGCCAATACCTTGTTCTGTATGACTTCTATTCATAATAAAGGCAACCTGCTTACCAGACATGCCCACACCATCATCCTCAACCACCACTTGAACGCTATCCTCATATCTTCGAATGGTCAAGCGAACGGTTCCGCCGTCAATCTTCTTGGATACGCCATGACGAATGGCGTTTTCCACCAGCGGTTCAATCAGGAGCGGCATGACTTTACAGGAATATAACGAGCTGTCCACGTCCAGTTTAACCTGAAGCCGTGAACCGAATCGCTCCTGCTCTATCTCCACATAGGCTCGAATTAACTCCATCTCTTTACTAAGCGGAATCAACTCCTCCGTGTTATCCAGATGGAAGAGTATACGCAAATAACGACTGAAGCTGCCTAGCAATTCTCCGGCTCTCGGCCCATCCGTAAAACATAACGACATAATGGTGCCTAACGCATTATACAGAAAGTGCGGCTTGATTTGTGAACGTAAAAAGGCCATCTCGTTACTCGCCGCCTCTTTCACCAGTTGCTTCATGCCAAGCAAGGTATGTATTCGGACAAGAATTTCGCCAGCATCCAGTGGACGGGTAATAAAATCATTACCGCCGGCCTGAATGCATGCCTCAATATCTGCTGGTGTACTGCGCATGTTAATAAACAGAATTGGTAAATCTACCTGACTGAACTCCATCCGAACCTGTTTGCACAGCTCATACCCGGTCACCTCAGGCAACATCGCGTCGACAATCACAAGATCGGGCAACTTCCCACCAGCCAGAGCAGTCCGAACCTTGACATCAGAGTCAGCGAAGCTCAGATGAAAGCCTTCTGTAGCAAGCAATGTATTCAATTGTTCCATATCCACAAGATCAGATGTCGCAATTAATACGTGGGCTGAAATCACGCTTCCCACCTTTTTCTCCTCCTTCACATCAGTCTCCTGCGTTGCGGCTACCTCGGCCATATCGGGCTTGTTGGTGCTAACTGCGTGAGGAAGCTCAATCATGATTAATGCTGCTTCATCGTTCACCACGAGTTTCCCTCTCATTGCACTGACCATTTCCGCTGCAACAGCAACCCCCGCAGCAATCTCATCCCCTTGCTGTAGACCAGGGTCTACACCCTGACTTTGCAGAGTACTCCGATCCGAATCAGCTTCCAGATAAAGAGTAATTCGCACATGATCCAGATGCCTTTCGCACGCCAGTACCAGTTTCCCATTATGATGTTGTCCCATCATGTGGTAGACCAGGTTATACAGCACTTGCAGCAGCCGACTCTCATCCGCCATGACATAACGTGCTTCAGGCTCCAGTCTGCGAATCATAACAATTCCTTTGCCAGAAGCCAAAAATCCCAGCACTTCCGTAACCAGTGAAAGGCAGGATACCAGATCAACGCTTCCCATGGAGAGTTTTATGCTGCCATCCCTGAATCGTGATATATCAATCAGATCATTGACCAGATTGGACATTCGGTACGCCGTATTGCGAATAAGCTGAAGCTTGCCCTGAATTTCCAATTCATTGGTGCGTCTCAGTGACGTTGTGAGAAGGGAGCGGGACAGATGAATAATGCTATGGAGCGGCGAATTTAACTCATGCGAAGTGAGAAGCAAGAACTCATCCTTGGCTTTGTCCGACAGTTGAAGTTGATGCGTAAGTTGCTGCATCGAATCATATGCCTGCGTGTATTGATAGATCAGCAACATGGCAAAGGCACACAAAATCACAAGCGTTGTACAGTTTAGCAGCACCTGACTGATCGGGTACCATGTAACAATGATTCCAAGCACATAGTTGATCAGCATAAGCCAGATGCAGATGATAAGCAATTGCGCCTGGGAGCGACTCCGGTTACCGTACCTTGCCCGAACATACTGATGTATAATAACCATGAAAGCCACTGCATAGGCACACAGATTAATAGCGTACATACTCTCCTGGATATAGGAATAGACACGAAATGGTGCCAGCGCAATAAATGCCAGATAGACAGTCAGTACCATGCTGGGTACCTGAAGCCACCTTTTTAACACGGGCGCGAGATCGGGAGTAAGTCTCCAGGTAATCATGCTGACAATCACAGACACTCCGTATACCGACATGTATTTCAATTTATACGCCAACTCAAAAGGAATGTCCGGCAGCAACTGTAACAGCAAACGCTCCCCGTTAGTCACAACCGTCAATGCAAAACCGATGAAGAACAGCGCATACAACAGCTGATTTCCATCCCGATGCAGACGGATATACAGATACAGAAACAACAATCCCAAAATCACCACAATCCCTATAATCAATAGCTCAAGTCCGGATTGAATGATCGTTCTTGTTTCCATGTGACTGCCTGGTCCCAGATCCATTGAGTTATAGATGCCACCACTGCGGAAATCAAAATTGGCTACTTGCAGCACAACTTCAATCTCTGTACGTTCAGGGTAAAAATAGATCGTATAAGGTTCATTGCGCGGGACGTACGATGCGGCAGAGGTTCCCGGCTGACCGGAACGACTCATCAACTTGCCATCCACATACATTGCATCCGCAAAACGAACATAACGTTTGGCAATGGCCAGCAGCTCACCTTGCGGCACGTTTTGCACAATCAAGCGGTAGGTTCCATAACTTTTGCCTTTCATCGGATAGCCCTGGTTGTTTCTCTCGTCGTCCCAATTACCTGGCACTTGCATCATGACAGGTTTATTGTGCGTGGTATGAATCTGCTGGGGGGAGAGTAACTGTTCCGGATAGAACTCCCACTCTCCATCCAGTGGAATGACGGATTGGCTCGTCCACTTCATACCTGCCAAGTCCAGAATGCCCTGTCTGGCCACAGGCTTTTCGTGTCCACCTGAGATCTGCCATGTTACCACTAGCGCAATCAGCAGGGTCATGAGTCCGATCCCTAACATAAATCGATCCGTTCTGATGACTGTCATCTCTCTTTCTCCAGTAACGTCTATCTTGCAACATAGCGTTATTTTCCCACTCGCACCTGAAGCTGTCCATCCTTTTTGATAACTACCATATAACGATGAAAAAAAGGCATCCGCAGATGCCTCCTGGATTTCATCTGATCCTGCACTTCCCCAACTGAAGACAGGGAAGAGCAGGATCAGCAATCTACTTTTTAATTCTGGGATGCAGCCTGGATCGCGCCATAAGCCCAGTGATCTGCAGATACATCCTTCCATCTGGATGCACCGGACAGATCAGGCTCAATCTTCACCAAACGATTCAGCAAGGTAACGGCCTCTGCTCGCGTCACAGCATCGTTCGGACGGAATGCTCCGTCTTGCGACACACGCATGACTCCCGTTGCCAATACATGTTGAACCGCCTCTCGGGCCCAGTGCAGTGTAATATCCGTGGCTTCGCTTGACAAAGCTGCTGTTGCTTCAGATGCTTCTGTATTGACATCGGCAGCTGACTCTTGAATTGTCAAAATCCGCTCGATGATGACAGCCATCTCGGCACGTGTGATAGAGCGCCCTGGCATGAAATCACCCGCAGCATTACCACGCATATAACCTGCTGCTGTCGCCTTTGTAATGGCATCGCGGGCCCACTCCGCAACAGGCATATCCCGATACGATGAACTGAGCGTAGCTTCCTCGCTGTCTGAAGGTAATACGCGAGATAGCAATGCAGCCATTTCGGCACGTTGAACCGCCTGATTCGGTCTGAATGTACCGTCGGCATAACCTTGAATGTACGCTGAGGATTGGCTGCCATTCATGAGAATAATGGAAAATGTGCTGAACTTGGTGACTTCAAACTCAATTCCCGGTTGGTCTGTTCCATTAAACTTAACAAGTTTACCCTTAACGAGTTCCTTGGTCCCATCGCTATGTTCAATAAATACTTGCAGCTTGTGCAGTTCCTTCTGTGTCAGGTTCGTATCCCTGATCGGTAGCACTACTGTCACCGGACGACTGCTCATATTTGTCTCAATGGTCATTGGACGACCTATTAAACGGAAGTCGGAGGTATTGATTGGCTGTTCTACAATTAATGGATCCTTCTTAATTCGCTGCTCTACTACCTCACGCCCTGCGGCATCCTTGATCGGAACAAGGTGGAAAAATACGTCCGAGTCCAGTCCTTGCAAAGATTTCGCCGGAAGTTGCAGAGATGCGTTATCCGTTTCAATATACAGATTCATCTTCTCGTCTGCCATTAGTGCAGTAGACTTGGCAGGCAGCTTCACGTTCAGTTCAGATACCTCGTCCTTCTCATCCGGAATCATGATCCGGGCAATAGTCGAACCTGCCTTCTTCAGGGTTTCAATTGCACGAGAAGTCTGCTCGGCCGTCAGATTCACCTCGTCTTTTTTGCGTCCATCTGCCCCTGTTGTTCTTTCAATAATCGTTTCTGAAACAACGGCATTCGTGTTCCGTTCATTGGTCACATCTACGGTGATCTTCTCGGAAGTGCTTGCAGACGGTGATGGTGTTGACGAACCACCGGATGAACTTCCTGAACCGGACGAACCCGGATTGGATGGGGTTGTTGGTGTAACCGGTGAGCCCACGACTGTGATTTTGCCTGGTACAATCTGCTTGTTCATCTCAATTGCATCAGCATCCGTCACCGTAAAGTGTTCAGGCAGGGCCGTGTCGACAACCTGGACCGGATACTCTCCTGCAATAACATCGGAAGCCATCGTGAATTCGATGTTAAACAACTCCTGCGGGCTCTCGGATGCCGGAATGGGACTGAGCCCGCCATCCTCATCACTCCAGCCTACGATGAGTGATCCTGTTTCATTATTCACGTTATACTGTATTCCCGTTCTGTTACCTGTAACATCAGTAACCCGCATGGCTGCGGGATTGAACTTCAATCGTACCCCGTAAGAGCCGATTGGTTGATCAAGTGACACCGTATCGACCGATAGCGTTACCTTTTCACCTGCTTTTCCTTGTGCTGATCCAATGCCAACAGTTCCATTCCCGACTGGCTTTACATCTTCAAGCACAATGACTTGTCCAACTTGCCCGGTCACTTGAACCGGATCAATATCCCCTGTCCATACGCCCGTTTGCAGGGTTACTAAGCTTGGACCGATAACCGCATTTTCCTTAATCTTAAAATGAAGGGAATACAACTCCGTAGATTCATCGATGAATTGTTGAGTCATCATAGACACTTCAATGTAACCGGAAGCAGAGGTATCTTTGGTTAAATTTAATCCCTGATATTTTTCATAAGCCTGCTGGTTTACAACCTCGTCCCCTTCCACGAGTTCAAGCACAGCTGAATCGTAGGCAAAGGACAGCTCAGAGTGATAAAAAGCAAATGCTGAGCCTTTCGAATCATAAGACACAGGCACTTCGACGATATCTCCTGGTTTGCCAGATACTTCTCCGATATGAATGACAGGATCTACACTGGCCTGTGCCTGAGGAAGCCACGAAAAGATCATGGAAACCGTGAGCAGCATAGTCAGAAGCGCCTTCATGGATCGTTTGGATTTTACAGAAATTAAATGCCCCTTTTGGTTTGGCAAGATAGTCACTCCCTTCTAATATTATGAATTAATTCCCAAGTAAACGCCCATAATCAGCGCTGAATCCTTCGCATCGAGTACACCATCATCATTCATGTCCAACGCTTCAATCTGACCTGGTGTTAACGTGATTAAACCTTTGATATATTTATTGACCAATAAGGCGTCTGCCGGTGTGATTACACCGTCTCCATTGGCATCCCCTTTGATTCGCAACATGATCGTGACATCCACGCTATCCGAAAAGACAGTTCCATTCTTGGCCTGCCAGCCAAATGTTGTCTTGATCCCTGTAAAAGCTGAACCAGGAACAAAGGCCAATGTGTTCAACTCTGCTACAGGAATAACCTGATCCTTCACGACATCAACGCCGTTCAGCTGCAATTTGCCGTTGTCAGGCAAAGAGGAGATACGAATATCAGTCATGGGCCGAGTCTCTGGATCAGCATAATTACTTTCAAAATCCGCAGACGTAAAGCTTACTGGCAGCCCTTGTTTAACTGTTTTGGAAAATGTACCAGCAGCCGGTTTAGGCGTATTATCCTGGCTGAGACCCAGAGTACGAGCAGAGGTTCCGTCTGTACTGAATACAACAATCCGGTTTCTGGCCGTATCAGCCATATATACTTCGTCTTCCGGTCCGAAGGCAATTTGATTATTGAGGTCAATCGGATATGACTCGTTCCCACTCACCCACGTACTCAGTACAGGGCGATCGGGATAAACAAAACCTTCGTAACCTGCATGCATGATCTGGTTCTCACTCACGACGTATACTTGTTTGTTCACTGAATCTAACGTAAGGTCTCCAAGCTTGTCTGTTGAATTTATTATACTGATGAAGGGGTAGAGATTAACTCCGCTCATATGTGTATACCATTTCTGATTTCCATCTCCAAGAATTACGCTAGAGTATTCGGTGTATCCCCCACCCGAACTTCCTGTCCATCTCAAAGTATCCAACGAAATGCTACTTAATATGACAGATCTCGTTGAAGTACTGTAGAGGCTATACATCAGTTCCACATAAGAATAAGCGTCCCTTTTGTACATAATTATATTTCGGATATAAGGTTGCTTATCCGCATCTGAATATCCGCTATCTAGGGAAAGTGTACGCATAAGATCTATAGCGGGCGCGTGTACGGTACCATCAGGATTAAAAATATGCACTTGTGCTGTTGCGCCTGATGCAGCAGCATAGATCAGTCCGTCGCTTCCCATAGTGACTGCCGTCAGATGCGGGACATCCATGGTCGACAGCACTTCGCCTTCCGCTGTAGCCCGAAGAACCCGATTGTTGCCGCTGTCTGCGATCAGCATCTCTGTTTCACCATCAGCCGTCTTATAGAACTCAATGTCTGTAGGTTGACTTACTGAAATGGACTCTGTTGCAGCCAGGGCCGATGAAGATGGGAAACCCACGCTTATGAGTAATGTAATGACAAGAGCAAGCACACTCCATCGTTTTCTGTTGACTCTTGCACCCCTTTTAGTGTGTAGACTCAAACCGTCTCCTCCTTAAAACTTCTGATTATGTTCATTAGCAATATAACAAGTAGCTCTTAACAATCACTGAACAGAAACATGTTTGGATGCCGAATACAGGCATACCAAAAAACGACCAGACCAAACGGATGCCCGTTTAATCCAGTCGTTCTCTTTCATTCCTTTTCCCTCAGCATGAATTAGAAATCTGCAAATACCTGCTCAAAGCCTGCTTTCGACTTGGCAAACCGCGCCTCTACATCCATTTCTGATGCAGGTGCCAACACCTCCTGAGCCACGACACCGTTGTAGCCAATAACCTTCAGATTTGTCAGAAAACCTTTCAGATCTATTACACCTTCCCCAGGATACAAGCGTTCTCCATCCTTCAATTGCTCGATCGGCAAATCATAGGCATCGTTGATATGCACATGAACAATCTGCTCTTTCTTCAGCTTCAACAGATCTTCCATGGGTAGACCATTCGTATGCCAGTGATAGGAATCTACAAGCAAGCCTACGTTAGGCGCATGAATGGTTTCAATCCAGTCCAGCGTATCTTCCACACGCCAGATAAACGGATTCTTCCATTGCGTCCGCAAGTGATGGCAACCAACAAACTCCAGCCCTAACTTAATCCCGTAAGCGTCCAGAATATCTGCGCAGAGTCTCAAGCGTTTCGTAGCTGCCGCCATAAATTGCGCTGCTGGCTGATCCGTTGAGGGTAAAATATACGTACAACAGCTATAACAATTCAGCGAAGCAGAAGCTTCAGCCATCGCAACCAACGATTGTAATCCCTCACGGAATTGCTCATCTGTTGTCCGCCACTCCACCGTCAGACCCGATGAACCGATAATGACCTGATTGCTATCCACTATATGTTGCGCCCGCTCCTTGCCATACGTTTCAATCAATGAGAGCGGATTCAAATCTACAGATCCGAAACCATACTTGGCCGCCTCTATGATATATTGTTCATCAGACTCGATGTTGCCCAGTCCCGCATTCGTTAACCCTCTAATCATGCCAATCTCCTCCTATGACTCGTCTGGATTGCAGCTTGTTTATCATTTTATAATAACAGTACTCTCTCAAAAAGAAACCATCAAAAAGAGCAGCAACAACGTTAAATTAACGTCATTACCGCTCTATCTTTTCTATCTTACACTTTCTAACGTATACCGGTTACGCGGAATCTCAAGTCCCAGATTCTCCCTTAGCGTCTCATGCTCATACTCCGTGCGGAACAGCCCTCGTTTTTGCAGAACCGGAACAACTAGCTCCACGAAATCTTCCAAGCCATTGGGCACCACGGTACGAACATTGAATCCGTCTGCCGCTTCGCCTTCAAACCATTCCTGAATCTGATCTGCGATCTGATCCGGTGTACCAATGAACGATGTACGCGGGGTAGACGCCAGCAATGCTACTTGACGCAAGGTCAGCTCCTGTTCGCGTGCCTGCTGCTTAATCTTGTCTGTTGTACTGCGGAAGCTGTTGCTGCCGATCTCCCCAATCTCGGGGAAAGGTTCGTCCAACGGAAACTGGGAGAAGTCGTAATGATCGAAGTAACGCCCCAGATAATTCAGCGCCTGATCCATACTCACCAGTTCGGCAATCTCCTGATACTTCTGCTCAGCCTCTTCCGCTGTTCTACCCACAATGGGGCCGATGCCCGGGAAGATCAGGATATCCGTTGCCTGACGTCCATACGCCACTGCTCTTGCCTTCACATCCCGGTAGAACTCCCTTGCCTCCTCCAGCGTCTCATGTCCTGTATAGACGGCATCTGCCGAGCGGGCAGCCAGATCTTTGCCAGATTCGGATGAGCCCGCCTGGAAAATCACCGGATGACCCTGCTTCGAACGTCCCACATTAAGGGGACCCTGCACGGAGAAGTGCTTTCCTTTGTGATTCAGCGTATGCAGCTTGGCAGGGTCGAAGAATACGCCCTGTTCCTTATCTCCGATAAAGGCATCTTCCTCCCAGGAATCCCAAAGGCCTTTGACCACATTCAGATGTTCTTCTGCAATTTCGTAGCGCAGCGCATGGTTTGGATGTTCGCCTTTGCCAAAGTTCAGTGCCGATCCTTCCAGAGGTGAAGTGACCACATTCCATCCGGCTCTCCCACCGCTTAATTGATCCAGTGAGGCAAATTGCCGCGCAACCGTGAACGGTTCACTATAGGAAGTAGACAATGTAGCAACCAGCCCGATATGGGAAGTTGCCCCGGCGAGTGCGGATAGAAGTGTCAGAGGTTCAAAGCGATTGAGAAAATGAGGATTGGACTTCTCGTTGATGAAGAGGCCATCTGCAATAAAGAGCAGATCGAACTTGCCTTTTTCCGCGATACGCACCTGCTTCTTATAGAATTCCAGACTAACACTCGCGTTAGTGGGAATATCCGGGTGACGCCAAAAGGATATACTGTTACCCACTCCGTTCAGATTGGCTCCCAATTTCAATTGTCGTTGCGACATATATATTCCTCCCCATGTTGTAGTGATGATCATTCCGTTCGAATATCCTTTTATCTCTTAGAGTTGTTGCGTCGTTTTGTCATTTCTTTATGCTGTTTCCGCCCGCTTCTGCTATTGTCATTCTTAATCCGGGTTTACCTGCCTGTTTCACATCACTTACCCGCACTGCCCAAGCCGCTCCCAGCAGCACAATCCCTGTGAAGAGAAAAATAAACGGAATGCCGATCCATCCACCCAGAAAACCACCAATTATCGGTCCGAGTACAATACCGAACTGACTCGCCGTCTGACTCAGACTGACAGCCCTCCCACGAAAGTCGTGATCAGCATACTTGATAATCAGCGCATTAAGCGCCGGATAAACCGCGGCAAAGAACAGACCATAGACGAATCGCAGGCTGCCAAAATAAATCAGATTCGTTGCTGTCATTTGCAGCAGACTGCCAATTCCGCCGCCAATCAGACCGATAAACAGGGTTTTCTCGTATCCGATCCTGCCACCAATCTTCCCCCATCGCGGTCCCATAATGACAGTTGCCACACCAATCGCCGAGAAGACAATACCTGCACTAAGTGTTGCACTGCCGATATCTCCGCCAATCTGGACGACATAGAGTGTCAGCACCGGTTCAATGATGAGTACAGACGTTGAAACCAGCAGAATCAAACCGTAGATTCGCATCAACCCGGGTGTGGAAGCCGCTCTTTTCAAGTCCCCTATGATCTTCGTCGGAACCACCGTACGAGCTTGCCGTGACTCCTTAACACCGAGGACCATCAGAGCGGCAATCAATGTAATCACAGCCGATGCAATGAAACACCCTCGCAGTCCGATCCAGTGACTCAACACACCACCGGCAAGAGGACCAAGAATTCCGCCCGCGGCGCTGGCCGTGGAGATCACGCCAAGTGCGTAACCCACATGTTTCTCCGGAGTATTGGTGCCGATCAGTGTAATCGAGGCGGGATGAAAACCAGCCATAAGACCTTGAAAGACCCTCACTGCGATAAACGCATATGGATCGTAAACAAAGAAGTTAGCCATGTGTGCAATGCCTAGCCCAACTCCCGAGCGGACGAGCATCAGTTTACTGCCATATCGATCAGCTAGTGATCCCCAAAAGGGTGCGCATAATCCACTGATCAGAAAGCTGATGGAGATCGAAATACCAGACCAAGCCTCCAGGCCGCTCTGGATACCGAGATCATTTTGCAGGAATATAGGAAAGAACGGAACGGACAGCGAATACGCCATATGATTGAAAAACAGGCCGAACCACAGAATATACAGATTTCGCTTCCATTGTGGCATCTTGTCATTCTCCATACTATATAATTCCTATATAAAAAGTAGGTTATTATCCATATTAAGGTGCCGTCATCGGAAAGTATAATAGAAAAGTTCAATAGACCCATTCAAGAATTAAATGAATGGGTCTGTTATAGATGTACAGTAAAAATTACTGCAACTGAACCGACATAAATACGTCGACCTCATCTTCACTATCCAATATAAATCCAAATCGTTCATACAATCGCCGAGCAGGGCTTCCCTGCAATACATTTAAAGTAACTTGTCTGCCCTGAACTTCATCCTGTTCCAACAGCAATTTCAGCACCTGAGTTCCTATTCTCTCACCCTGATAATCGGGATGTATGTAGAAATGTTCCAATAGATATACCTCAGCCTTGGGCTTCAATGCTACACAACCTACCATTGAACCCTCCACTTCAATAATCCGCGTATGGACAGGATCGAATGTATTTCGGAAACGTTCACGTACGTTCACATCATCGTACCTTTCCAACCTGGTTAGATCATCGTATAATACCAACGCCCGTAAATCAGCGAGTTGCTCTTGGTCTGCCTGCACAGCTTGACGCATTGTTATTTGATTCATTGCTTGGATTCCTTTCCATTGAAGACACGCTAAATTTTGAATGTTCTTATTGCACGATAGAGATAGACACTCAAAATCATACCTTTGGCAGCTGACTTGAGCAACATCGGATTTAAGAACGTATTATATTTTTCAAACTTAATTAACTCCTCAAAAAATAAAAAAAGCCCAAAAAGGACCGTGCAGTCTTGCTTATACAAATAAGCAAATCAACAACCGTCCCTTTCGGAATGTACATTATTTAATAAAACTAAGAAGCATGTGAAACTTTTGCCGCATGTTGCCCTGCTTCCAGACCCAATGCGAGCGCACCACACAGACCTGCATGTTGGCCTAATCCGGGCTGGACGATATATTGGTCCATATGTTGTGTGATTTGGGCTGCATTCACATAACCATTGAGATTCCGGATAACCCTCTCCCGGATCAGTGGAAACAGATGATCTTGCTGCATTACACCACCACCCAAGATGATCTTCTGCGGCGAATGAAGCAGGATGGCCGTGGTGATCGACTCCGCAATGTAAAAGGATTCGATCTCCCACGCCGGATGATTTGCCGGCAGTTCACTGCCAGGGATCTGCCAGCGTGCCTCAATGGCCGGCCCTGCCGCCATTCCCTCCAGGCAATCGCCATGATACGGGCAACATCCGGCAAAGTGATCGTCCGGATGGCGTCTTGTGCGAATATGTCCACCCTCGGGGTGTAACAATCCGTGTACTCGTTGGCCCCCTGCCACAATTCCGACACCAACGCCTGTGCCAATCGTGTAATATACACAGTTGTCCAGTCCTTGCGCCGCCCCCCACGTCACTTCACCCAGCGCGGCAGCATTCACATCCGTATCCCATCCGATAGGAACCGGAAATTCATGCTTCAAGGTTCCAACCACATTACAGTTCTCCCACCCTGGCTTAGGTGTTGTTGTAATATAACCATAGGTGGGACTATCCGGTTGCATATCAATCGGACCAAAGGAGCCAATCCCCATGGCTTCCACACCTTTATCCCTGAAATAGTCGATTACCTTGGCCAGAGTTGTCTCCGGGTGTTCTGTTGGAAAGCTGATCCGATCTTCTATGTGTCCATGCTCATTCCCTACACCACATATGAACTTCGTTCCACCTGCTTCTATGGCTCCGATACGCATCGTTCTGGGCTCCTTTCCTTCATTACAATTCACCTTTAACCTTGGTCGGTGAGACCTCATAGAGTTGAAGTGAAGAGAATACCAGCTCCGTATTTTCGGCATGAGCAGAGATGCCCTTGGAATCCACATCAGGATAGATCAGATCCGTAATAACCGCCTGACCATCATTTGCAAATACCTCCACAGATGAATGATCTACAAAGATACGCAAAGAGTGATTCCCGCTCACCGCTTTTAACTCAGCTGTATGGCGGCCCAGGAAATGTTCATGAAACTCGCCGCTGCCCGATCGACTACGGTCAACATATACTTCACCTCGGATCGAGTCTACACCAACGACGGTCTCGTGATCTGCGCCGCTTCTTAGCGCAAAATGGAACGACTGATCCTGAGCCCACTCTGCATGGATCTCATAGTTCACTAGTTGCAAAGCGTTCAACTGCTCACTCACTTGCTGAATCGAAGCATCCTGTAGGGACAATACTGGCGTACGGGCTTGCTCAAGTTCACGTACAGGACGTTGAATCAGTATTACTTCTCCTGCTCTTGTCTCAAGTGTAAGCTCCCGGGCAATGGTCATGGCTCCACGGTAATCTTCGGTTGGCGTCTGGTTGGCATACATCCAGTTGCTCATCCAACCCATGAACAAGCGTCTGCCATCTTCAGTCGGAATGTCGGACCAACTCACGCCCGCGTAATTATCCCGGCCATGGTCAATCCAACGAATCATGTGGGATGCCTCATCTGGGACAAATGTACTTCCATCAAAATCCCCGGTGAAATATTGCGTTCTGGAGCCTTCTATACAAGCAGGATCTGCACCAATGCTGACGAGCATTACCCACTTCTCCTGCCCAATTTCTTCATCCACTGCAAGTGGGAACAGGTCCGGACATTCCCACACGCCATCGTGTGAACCGATCCCGGCGCCAAATTCACTTCCTAACGTCCAATCCTTCAGATTGGGAGAACGATACAGACATACCGTTTGACCACAAGCGATAATCATAATCCATTCCTTGCTCTGCTCATGCCAGAACACTTTGGGATCACGGAAATCGACAAAGGATTCGTGCGTTAATACCGGATTACCCTCGTACTTAGTCCAGGTTCTGCCACTGTCTTTGCTATACGCCAGACTCTGACGCTGAACAGGATGCTCATTCGGCACTTCCAGATGATGTGTGAAAATGGCAACCAACCCCGGCTCATCTTCGAAGAATCCGGAAGTATTGTTCCAGTCCACTACCGCACTGCCGGAGAAGATCATTCCATGTTCATCCGGTGCCAAAGCTACAGGAAGTTCCTCCCAAGTGACGAGATCTCGGGTCACGGCGTGCCCCCAATGCATCGGTCCCCATGTCGTACCAAACGGATGATACTGATAGAACAAGTGATACTCTCCATTGAAAAACACCATGCCGTTCGGGTCGTTCATCCACTTCTCTTTCGGTGAAAAATGGTATTTATTTCGGTAATCTTGTTGTAGAATCGTCGACATTATGGTTTCTCCTCCGTACTTTTCTTTATTGGTTATTACGGTCATATCCCGCCTGTTTAATCTGCAGCCATTCTTGCAATCCAAGGCGATCCAGCTCTTTCAGATAAGCATCCCATTCCTGATCTACTTTCCCGTTCTGATACCATTCTGTACGCAGACGCAGCACATAGGCGAACAAATCCGTCTCAATGGTGGAAAGGCGGTCAAGTTCATCGATTGAGAAGAACACGCTTGGATAGACGTTATCTGCTTTCATGTGTGGAACCATATATTTATCGAGCAGTTCCATACGCCATGCAGCATCTTCCGGTTTGGTTGTGTATTTGTCATAATAACTGTCGAGAATGGCCAGTGGTCCCGCGATACTTGTCTTTTGTCTGAGTTCCACAGGTGCAGAGCCTTCCAGCGGAAGATGCTTCAACATGCCCTTGGCTTCATCGAATTCAAATATATTTTGCTGACTCTCGTCTCCATACGTACCCCAGTTGTTCTGCACAGATTGGAGCGGATCGTACAATTGGTCTACCCACTTTGCTGTGGATTCGAGGTTTTTATTGCTGCTGGTAATGACCATGCGACCACGATCAAGACCGATGCCATTTGTTCTTGTGACATTAATCTCCCCATCAGGTCCGGCAATTGGAGGCAAAACATCATACGTATCATTCATGCCTGTAATGTTGGCTTTATCCCAGGTGAAGTACATACCGTACTTGTTATCCTTGCCTTTTGCCAGATATGTGTTCCAATCCTGCTGATACGATTCAACGTCGATCAGACCTTCCTGAACCAATTCATGAATGTATTTAACCGCGTCCTTGTAACCTGCATCAGCTGCTGTGAAGACGACTTTCCCTTCATTCGTTACTACGGTATGATCCCAGTTCTCCCCGAGTCCAAATGCAGCAAAGAGAAATGTCAGATCTTCTCCGCCTGGCTTGTTAATAAAAGACAATGGAATTTCGTCGGCCTTGCCGTTACCGTTGGGATCTTGGGTTTTGAACGCGATCAACACTTCTTTCAACTCTTCGGTTGTCGTTGGCATCTTCAGTCCGAGCTTGTTCAGCCATTCCACATTAATCCAGGGCAAGTTATCCACTGCCTGAATCCGTTGTTTGCCACTTCCGAGTTCTTCAATCCATGGGAATGAATAGATATGTCCGTCCGGAGCTGTAATCATGCTCTTGTATTCGGGAGCTTCCTCCAGCACCTTTTGCAGATTGGGCATATATTGTTCAATCATGTCCTCAAGTGGAATGATCGCCCCGTCCTTCGCCAGTTTCAGGAGATCATAATCCCCATAACCTGCATCAAATATGGCATCCGGCAAATCACCGCTGGCCACCGCCAGATTTCTTTTCTCCGCAAATACATCACTCGTATAGTTCTTCCAGTTGATATGCACATTGGTTTTCTCTTCGAGTCGCTTGTTAATCAGCTTGTCGTTCGGATCAGCGGGAGCCAGCGGAGAGCTCTGTGTGATAAAATTCAATGTCACCTTGCCATCAGGTGATTGCGCCTCACTTGCTGCGCCTCCTCCACCCCCGCCACAGGCGGTTAGAAAGAGCATTGCAGATAACATGGAAATGGATGCCGTTGTAACGGCTTTTCTGGACTTCTTGTTCACTTTTTTCATGATAATGACCTCCATGAGTTGGATTGGATCAACTTACAGTATCGCAGGCTGTTCACTATTTGAGGGAACCAACCATGACACCTTTTTCGAAATACTTCTGGAAGAACGGGTACATGATGATCAGTGGCAGACTCGAAATGACAATGGCTGAATATTTAATCATCTCGGAGAGCCTTTTCAGTTCCGCCATCGCGAGTTGGTCACTGATCATACCTGGTGCAGCCTGATTCTGAATCAGAATGGAGCGCAGGACGAGCTGTAACGGATGGAGATTCGGATTGTCCAGATAGATCATCGCATCAAAATAGGAATTCCATTGCCCAACGAACGCATAAAGGGCGAGTACAAATATGATGGGCTTCGACAATGGAATGACGATCTGGAAGAAAATCTTCATCTCAGAAGCGCCATCCACGTTTGCGGCTTCTTTCAGTTCTCGAGGGACTCCTTTGAAGAAGGTTCTGGAGAGAATGATGTTCCAGACGTTAACGGCTCCAGGAATGATGATTGCCCACACCGTATCCAGCATGCCGAGATTACGTATAAGTAGATAGGTCGGGATTAATCCCCCGCCGAAGAACATCGTGATGATAAAGATAATCATGAAAAATCCACGTCCCGCGAGCCTTTCATCCGACAATGCATAACCTGCAAATATGGATACGGTCACGGTGATCAGTGCAAAGGAGACCGAGTACAGTACCGCATTTGCAAACCCTCGGATCATGGCTGGATTGGACAGAATCATCTGATAACCGTCCAGACTCCAATCCGATACATTGAAGGACAGTCCACGATTCAGTAGCACAGTGGGGTCCATAAATGAGGCGATAACAATATAAATCAGGGGAACGACCACAACCAGTACAGCACAGGTGAGAAAGATGGCATTGAGTGTGAGGATCAATCGATCCATTCCCGTGTGTTTAACAACCATGGAACATACTCCTTTCCTAATAGAGGCCTTCGCCTTCGTTCAATTTCTTCACAATCAGATTCACTGTCACCAGCAAAATCACATTGATAACCGAGTTAAACAATCCCACTGCCGCAGAATAAGCGTAATCTCCAGACTGTAACCCCACCTTGTAGACATATGTGGCAATAATCTCAGAGGAAGGCAGGTTCATGGACGTCTGCATCAGATAGGCCTTCTCAAATCCAATGGACATAATGCCACCAGCTGCAAGAATAAAGACGATGGCCATAATCGGACGAATCGTTGGAAGATCAATGTGGCGAATACGCTGAAGGAGATTGGCTCCATCCAGATTAGCCGCATTGTGAAGCTCCGGATCAACATTGGCCAAAGCCGCAACGTATATGATGGAAGCCCACCCCGCTCCGGTCCAGATATCGGACAAAATGTAGATCCATCGGAAATATTCCGGTTCAGACATGAACATAATTGGCTGACCTGTAATCCAGGTTGCTAATTGATTAATTGGCCCTGTCGGTGAGAGGAAGATGAACAGCATACCCACCACCACAACAACCGAGATAAAATTGGGTGCATACAGAAACAGTTGGATATTTTTCTTCACGCCAGCTTTACGTACCTGATTCAGCATAAGTGCAAGTAAAATAGGCACCGGGAAACTGAATATCAATCCCAAAAAGCTGAGTTTAAGCGTATTCATTAAAATGATATCGAAATTGGGAGAAGCTATAAATTTCTCAAAATGCTTCAGTCCTACCCAATCACTGCCCATAATGCCTTTGATCGGACTGAAATCCTTAAACGCAATGATGGCTCCGTACATCGGAATGTACTTGAAAATAAGAGTCAAAATTAAGGCTGGTGCGAGCAACATATATAAAAAGTAATTTTTTTTGAGCTGCTGCAACCTCTGACCGCTTGTCGTCCTCACTTTCAGTACCCTTCCTTCGCCCTTTTTGCTGTCGGCTATGTTATCCAACACGATACCCCCGTTCCATTCTTGAAGTTGACAATTGTTTTCGGTAAGGGCTTTCAATATTTACAATTGCCTATTTAATAATTTACAATTTATCAGGTTTCAATGAATTTAGTCAATACATTTTGTAAAAAATATTTGTGCATTTGATCATTTCTTCTTTGCCTAAATGTAAATAAATCACACTGAAATTGCATATAATTAGCACCAATACGGTGATATCAACATAGATATTTCTTTGTCACCGCTGATATTCATCCAATCACATTACACTTGTAACCAAAATTTTGGAACAATTATGAAAATTAAATTTGTGTTCCGAATTGTAAACAGAATTGTGCATTTGTAAAGTAAAGATTGCTATTTGTGCCGTTCTATTATACATTTGACTTAGAGAAGAATATGGATGACTATTGATGAGTAGAGGTGAAGCATTAGATGGCAAAGGAAAAAGTCACGATACAAGACATCGCTGATGCTTTGGGGATCTCCAGGAATACGGCTTCCAAAGCATTGAATGATAGCGGAAACATCCCGGATGAGACTAGAAACCGTGTAATTAAAAAAGCAATTGAACTTAAATATAAACAGTTTGCCTATATGGAAAATGAACATGTTTTAACCAAGGCCCCGGGCAATATCGCCTTGTTAACTGAAAACCTGCCTAATACATCTCACTTTGGTTCTTTGTTAATCAGCGGTTTGGAGAAAAGAATCAGTGCGGAGGGATACAATCTCTCGATTCATATCGTGCGTGAAGAAGATCAAGACGCGCTTACACTTCCCAACAATTTTGATATCGCCAAAGTAGACGGCATCATTTGCATTGAATTATTTGATCTGGAATACACTCAGCTGATTACCGATCTGGGCATCCCTACGATCTTTATCGATTGCGCTTCCGACATATGTTATCCCGAATTCCATGCAGATTTGCTCCTTATGGAGAATGAACACAGCATCTATCAGATCACCACCAAATTAATTGAGAGCGGCTACACAAGTATCGGATTTGTTGGAGACTACAATCACTGTAAGAGCTTTAATGAACGATGGGTTGGATATCACCGGGCTATGCTTGAATCAGGGTTGCAGGTAGACCTATCTCATTGCATTCTAGATAATGATCGCCTATGCTTCTCCAAGCCAGGATGGTTGAACCAGCGGGTGGCAGAGCTGACTTCCTTACCTTCCGCTTACGTATGCGCTAATGATTTTCTTGCCGTCGATCTGATCCGTGCTTTGAAAGCCAGAGGTGTTTCCGTTCCGCAGGATGTTGTGATATGCGGATTCGATAATGCACCCCAATCCCGAATTATTGAGCCAGCATTAACGACCGTTCATATTTACAGCAATGAGATGGGGATTAAGGCTGCGGAGATGCTGTTATCCCGGATTAATAGCCCGACACAGCCGTATCAAGTCTCACATATTGTGACCAAACCCATCATCAGGGAGTCTACGCCAGCAATCATGGCCGATCATTCTCAGATGGTTCATGGTTCGGCAAAATAAAAAAACGTATGTCTCACGAGTAACAACTCGTGAAGCATACGTTTTTTGTGTTTTCGACTTGGCTGGCTGTATGGGAACTTTATCCTATCCAGCGCTGCCTAGAATAGAAATCATCTGGCGATTAGATTTCTTTCAAGATGCCTTTTACCAAACCAATAAAGGTTGTTTTCACTTGGGCAGCCACTTCAATCACTTCGTCATGACTTAACGGCTGATCCAAAATGCCACAGGCCATATTGGTCAGACAGGAAATGCCCAGTACCTTCATACCGCCATGGATGGCAACAATAGCTTCAGGTACCGTAGACATACCCACCGCATCCGCACCCATCGTACGAATCATGCGAATCTCTGCTGGTGTCTCATATGCCGGACCACTCCACCATGCATAGACACCTTGCTGCAGGCCAACGTTTTGCTCTTCTGCAACCTTAAGCGCAATGCTGCGCAGTTCGCGATTATATACCTGTGATACGTCCGGGAAGCGCACACCCAGTTCAGCATTATTCGGTCCCATCAACGGGTTGTTGCCCACCAGGTTAATATGATCTGTAATCAGCATCAGTTGTCCCGGCTCAAAGCTTGTGTTGATGGCTCCGCAGGCATTGGTGATAAGCAACTGCTCGACACCCAGCGCTTTCATAATGCGAACAGGGAATGTCACTTCGTCCAATGTAAACCCTTCATAGTAATGAAGGCGGCCTTTCATCGCTACAACCGTTTTGCCCATCAGCTCCCCAATAACCAATTCATTGGCATGACCGATTGCCTCTGATTGCGCAAAGTAAGGAATTTCTGTGTAGGGAATAACCTTCGCATTTTCAATCTCGTCGGCGAGCGCTCCCAGCCCCGAACCCAGAATCATGCCTATGGCAGGTTTGGAATGGATTCGGTTTAATATGTAATCTCTTGCTTCCTGAATATGTGCGGATTGATGCATAATGGTATCCTCCTGATGATCTCAATTGAGTTAATGAGGTCTTACTCATCAAGTGTAATGAACAATGGTCCTGATGTAAATGGAAGCTGTTGTCCGAATCATTGCAGGGAGAACCTAGTCAATCCCGGTCAAGGCTTTTGTCCGGACTCCCAAACCGTTACCTGACCGATGGCACACCCCGATTCATGTACGAATCCGGTAGAAGGATCGGGAATGATGTGGTCATCATGAACGGAATGCTCTCTCTGTTCCGTGGATATGTGAAGAGACTTCAGGCCATCTGCCTGTTGTTCAACCCATTGTTTGAATTGTTTCCGTAACAAATCACGGCCTCCCTGTTATCAGCCTAACATTCATTTTTCTTTTCATAAAAAAAAACGACCCTGTGTCACAGAATCGCTTAAGCTCATCGAATATGCTACTCCAGTGAATATGTGTTCCTGCTTTTCACGTAATCGATCAACATGATCAGTAACATCATGAGTGTGGCAAACATCATCGGCTTGGCCACTGTGCCCTCTTCAAAAATATAATAGGCTGCCACCAAGTTCCCTGCAAATGTCATCAGGTAGTTACGGATGGAATCCATATCCTCATCTCATTTCGATCAGAAATTTGAATCATTCTCTGATTTTTTTAACTTTCGTTATCTTTAATTATACGCCAAAATGATTCCTTTGGCTGCAACTGTTGATCAAATACAAAAGGCCAATTCTTACGTCCACGTACCGGGAAATGATCCAACCAGGTGTAATTGTCCGCTACTCCCCAGAAAGTCACTGAGGTAATGGATGATTTATATTCTCGGAACAGATCGAAGATTTCTTCATATCGACGCTCCTGCAACTCGGCCATTTCCGGAGTGGGCGCAGTAAGATCGGTTCGACGATCCTCATGACGAAACACCGACATATCCAGCTCCGTAACATGCAACTGTACATCCAGTGAAGCATAACGCTCAATCGCCATTCGGATCTCCTCAATTGAAGGACCATGAATATTCCAGTGCCCCTGCATACCGATTCCATGTACAGGCGCTCCCTTATCCAGCAAAGACCGAACCAAATTGTATATTTTCTCCCGTTTGACCGGATCGGTCTCATTGTAGTCATTATAGAAAAGAAGGGCATTGGGATCTGCTTCATGAGCCATGCTGAATGCTTGCTGCAGATAGTCTTCTCCCACGAGTTGCAGCCACTTTGTGTCCCGCATGAAGAGATCGGTCTTATCTTCAATCGCTTCATTGACGACATCCCATGCATATATTTGCCCCTTATACCGTCCTACCACTGTATCAATATGTTGCTTCAAGCGAGATAATAATAGTTCTCTGGACACGGGAGCACCTGAGCTATCCTCGAAAGCCCATTTCGATGTCTGATTGTGCCAGACAAGGGTATGTCCGCGAACCCCCATTCCTTGAGCAACAGCAAAATCAACAATTGCATCTGCCGCATCGAACACATAACGATTTTCTTCCGGGTGAATTTCTCCGAATTTCATCTGATTCTCTGCCGTGATGCTATTGAAGTGTTTCGCGATAAATTCCCCTTCGGACTGCAACATGCCTGTATGTACAGCAGCACCTATTTTGAACTTGTTGGCATAAGCAGCATGTAATGATGGAATTTCCGTCGACATTTACAATTCCCCCTACCCATTTTTATCCATCATATCTTTTGTTGAATACGCTTACAATGAACAAATTATACTTCTTCCCCCTCATATTTAACTATTTATGAATCTTGCGCCCTGTTCGCAAAACAAAAACACCTCCACATTCGTTCCGCTGCTTATAGCAACAAAACTATTTCGTGGAAGGTGCCATGTGATCGTGATGTTCCGTTTAATTCAACTCCAGTACGAAGAGGGGATGAAATGTTACAGCTTGTCCACCTGTAATAAGGTCACCTGTTTCACTGTGCATGCCGGGTTAATTTGCTCCTCGGACAGAATGTTCAGCTTGATGAGACTTTTCAGCTTATGGCTGTCTACCTTGGACAACAATCGCCAGATGTCAGGGTCCGGAAGAGAAGCATACAGCTTCTGATCATCATATTCTTTGCGGTTCTGAAGCACTGTTTTCACGGTGTAACCACCAACCTGCGTCTCATAGACTCCTTGTTCTGCACAATACGCAACAATCTCGTCTCGTAGCACAGACAACTGTTGCTCAATATCTTTTTGCTGCTGCTTCAATTCAAAATAGGATTGAACTTTCTGCTCCATATCGATCACGCTCCTCTATTAACATAGGTATGCGAGGATCGCTAATTTAGGACAGGCTGTTTATTTTATTCACACACATGTGGTCTTACTCTCATTCAATCGTATCCTGTCGTCGTTGATATTCCGTGACTAGGATTACAACAAGTGTTCATTCAAATATGGATTATGTACAGCTATGCTGCGAACCCTTTGCATGACATCCGGCCCCATGGGTACATCCCCAACACGTTTTAACAGAATCCAGCGCAGGCATGCCATGGCTTCAAAGACCTGCCCCTCTTCCTGCGTATACGTGTTGTAGCTTGCAGAACATGCAAATGCAGCCCGATACATCTCGCCGTAACTTCCCCCATTATAGATGGTGATAAGAAAAACAGACCATGCCATATCGTACCTTGGATCACCATACTGCCCATTGGTCCAATCGATGATGGTGTAATGACCGTCCATTTCAAGAATGTTTCCCAGATTATAATCGCCATGAATCAGACATTCCTGTCTGATCTGGACATGCTGAATCAGGTTTGCTAGAAGATTTTGTATATCTCCATGCGACTCAATCTGAGGAAAAAAGTATTCAACAAAATCATACTTGGATATGTATTCTTCATCTTCTCCAGCACCCACTCTATTCACCGGATAACGATGAACCTCCATTAATCGCTCAGCCAACCGTGTCAGTTTGGTTTGGGTTAATTGGGTAATAGGCTCTCCATCATAGCTTGTTAACAGCAGCTGATTCTGTTGGTCGTCTACTCCCCAACCGCAGGGTTTGGAAACACCAACTCCACTATGATAAAGCTTGGATAATAATTGATATTGTTTGGCGATATCCGGCTTGGAATCCTTGTCCCAGACCTTCAATACGTACCGCTGACCACCCATTTCAATTCTCATTACACTCGCTTCCAGTCCAGGTGACAAGGGAATGATCTGAACCTCCTGTTCAATCACCCGCTGGACACGATTATGCAGTTGTATCCAATCTATCTGGCTGAGTCCGGTAATCATTGTTACCCTCCATCCTTCCATGCCCTACCATGTCCTGCCGATCTCTCATTTAGTCAGGTAGAATAAGTCCTTTGCCAATGACATTGGCGGATACCGGCTGTTTGCCCAATTCTCGGGCCCATACCGATAGCTGTCCCATATGGTGGATCTCATGGGCGATCACATGTCGCATGACTTCTCCCCATGAATCTGTAGCGACATTGCCACCTGAGCGATGATCAATATAAGCTCTTTTTTCCATACTCGGCTCCCATGCTGTAACAAATGCCTCCACATCCGGACGTAATCTGCGATCCAATTGTCTTACCGCCTCAAGGTTCTGGTAATTTGCAAAATTTTCGGCATCATCCGGTTTACCCTGAAGTAACTGAAGCCAGCTCCACTCTACATCAATGATATGAAACAGCGTTTGTAATATGTTACCTACTCCGCCCGTACGAGACCTAAGCAGTTCTTCAAGCGGTACATCTTCACACCAGGCATACCATTGCTCACGCACGATCCAGTTGTAACGAAAGAAAGTTTCCATTGGTATATTCCCCTTTATCGGCTATATTTTCAGAGAGATTTGATCAATTCTGTATTGGCAAAGGTATCATTAGAATGTTCAAAATCTCCATAAATTCCGCTGATCTGATTGAATCCACATTTGATCCAGAAGCGTAAAGCAGGCCAATTTTTGAGCGCGACGTTAATTCGAATTTCCTTGTAACCTAGCTCGGAACAATGGAAAGTCAGTGCCTGAATTAATTCTTGTCCATATCCCTGCTTCTGGATTTCACTCTGAATATACAGAAACTCAAGATATAGCGAATCGTCAGAAGGATAACCGTGGTACACACTTAACAAACCAATGTTATGATCATCCTCAGCCGTACGAATGGATTGAATTCGATAGTTCTCCATTCTCCCTTCTGGAGGAAGGTGGCCTTCTTGAACACATTTTTTCACATAATCCAGATCATGCTCTCGTCCATCCCATTGATGTATGTATCGACTGGTATCATAAATCGACTGAAGTTCAGGAATATCGGACTCTTTCACATCTGAAATCATGAGCCTGTCTGAGTTCCATTCTACTGGAAGTTGTTTCATCGTCATCACCCCATCTTTACGTTCTAGTTAATCTCTTTTTAATATACAAGATTACATGAATACCTGCATAAATAAACAGGACATTGAACAAATATAGAAGTACATTTAAAGAGATGCCAGATATAAACCAGATTGTTCCGTCCGAGTTAGCATCATGATAATCTGTAAAGAATCGGATCGGAAAACCATACTCCGTTCGGAGCGGTCCATCATCTGTATATAAAGTTCCAGGAATACATATGATGGCTAATACAGCAAGCCAGGCTGATAGATTCATTATTCTTTTGTTAATCGCCAATACCTCTCCTCCTGACGAATCAGTTTAATTCAACTCTTTCTGCTTCGCGTCTGTAACCAAACTTCCAACCCCATATCAATCATTACAAATAAAATAGCAGCAAAAGCACCCAATAAGGTCAGAACTAACGTCTCTTTGAAATTCAGTATTTCTTCTCCTGCTCCCGTGAGCACATAATAGATATACATCCCTAGAACTCCAGCACATGCATAACCCAATATCCTCGTACTTAGATACAACATATGATTAACGAATTGTATTCGACGGAGCAGATCGTCCAGCAATATCGATAAAGGCAGCCCAATCAATACGATCAGTGGAGTTGCGTATACCAGATACATAATCATGTAAAAATCAAAACTGTAGGATTCATTCATTGATATGAGGCTTGCAGCCAAAGTAAAACAAATGATGGTTAGAATGGTTGTCATCAGCTTTCTTCCCATGTTCATCTCATCACTCCAATAGGGTTATCTCGATTCATTGGATGTGCTCATTGGATATCATTATGCATCAGATCTTGCCGGTTGCCATCCAATTTCTTGAGACCAAATATGCGCTCTCTGTAATATGCTCCACACCGTTGGTGCTTTTCCTTCAACATACTTGGGACGCTGATCTTTATACAATGACATGAGTCTGTGCTTTTCTTCCGCATATTCCAGACAATCTTCTGGATGCTCCCTTAAATAGTCTCTGAACAGCAAGGTCATTTGCTCGGAGAAACTGCCTGCCTGTCTAACGTGTACATGTATCCTTCTGCTTTCAGGTTCTTCACGAAAGTAACGTTTAGTCTGATCCGAATTTTCTGTTCTGAATACAAATCCGACGCTTTCGATCTCACGCTTGTAGTCCAACAGATTTTCAACATTTGAAACAGATACCTGTATATCGATAATGGGTTTAGCGTCCATTCCGACAATTGAAGTGGACCCCACATGATCAATCCGTACAGCCTTTTCGCCTAACGCTGCTCTTAATATCGAACCCGTTTCCAGAAACAAATCACGCCATGCCGGATCATACTTTGCAATTCTCCATTGATCCTCCATACAACTCCTCCTTCGTTATCCAATCAAGCTATATAATTAAATAACACGTTCTTTCAACTTTTTGTTACAGTTAGATTATTTAGTGATGCCATAAAGAGATCATGCAAAATCATCATTGTTTATCCCCAGTTCGATTTGTTTCCTGGATTCAATCATGTATTCGTACACATCATCAATTTCTGCTATACCTGTAATATTCTCTTTTAGCAGTTTAATAATTAGATTATTATCACACTCTCTCATCCTTATATCTTTCAAATAGTTATCATTATAGTCGTTTATAAAATCTGATTTATGCTTATAAAATTGAAATCTTTCCAAAATATATATTTCCTTAAGATTAATAAATAATGCTACAAAATCCTTAAAGTTTCTGGCCACTAAAGTTACTTGATTACCAAACGCCGTAGGTTGGATAAAGATAACTGGAGCTTCTTCCAAATCACTAATGGATCTATTAAACGTAAAAAAAGCAAAATGGTCACCATCTGCCCCTGTTCTTCCAAATATGATGGCATCATCTGGCGTACAATAGTATCTATCATCGTCATTGTTAAAACTAATATAAAAACCCATATAATCTTGAAGGGTTCCATCATGTTTTTTACGTAATTCTTTATCTATTCGAACGATGCCTTCTAAGGATTCTGGCATTTTATAATGTACTTCCATGTTTACATACCTCTCTTCTATTGGCATTTATTAATAGATCTATTTCTATATTTTGACACAAATTAAAAAAAAGAGAAGGACCCTAGGGCCCTCCTCTTCACTTCTTAGTGATATTCACACTTGAAATTGGTAAACTCCGCTGAAGCTTCTTCACCCGTCGCGTACAATCCAATAAGTACGCCTGTAAAACCTCCAGCCACTTCCGAGGATAGGTATCTCGTCTGTGCCGTGCCTAGCAGAATCTCTTCACCATCTGCTAGAAACAGGAAACTATATCGTTCCTGACTTGAGCGAATGACCAGCGTTGCATGCTGTTTATTTTCCAGATCCACTTCATGTGCTATCGATTTGATATCCCCGATATTCAGACGCTCGATCACCTTATAGCCGTCCTGCTCATCACGAATTGCTACTTCATAATGATGATTCTCATCCATATAAATGGTGATACCTGCTTCTCCACTGGTTAGACTAACATCGACTGAAATCGTGGCATTAAAGTCTTTCTGGCGTAACCCGATGAACGTCGGAGATGCCGGAATGTCCAGCGTTACATCGGTCCCTGTTAGCGTAAGCTTGTCACATTCAAGCTGATAATGCTCTGTATTCGGATGACGAAGGTAACACCAATCGAGATTCCAGTCGGTATTTTCAAACGTATAATGCTTCTTATCCTGCTGGATCACTGTGTCCGGGATACGTTTAGTCTCAAAACTCGTCAGTGTTGTACCTTCATTCCCGGCTGTAAACCATCCGTCTTCACCAAACGTAATCGGAGTCAGGAATACTTCTCGGCCCAGATGATGGTACGTAGCCCATCTGCCAATCTGTCGGAATCCCAGGTGAAAGAGCCACCAGTTCCCCCGATCATCCTGAACCAGATCACCATGCCCCACACCCTGGAGCTCATAACCGCCCAGATTGCGATTGGTTAGAACCGGATTGTGCTCATAAGCCTCGAATGGACCTGAAGAAGAAATGCCCCGAGCGTAAGTAACCATATGCCCATATTCGGTGCCACCTTCGGCTGCAAGCAGATAATAGTAGCCGTTCATTTTATACAGATGCGGACTTTCCAGATATCGTCCACCTGTTCCGTTCCAGATGGTCCGACCTAGCGTCAATTTCCGGCCAGTTTCAATTTCAATCTCACACTGGACAATTCCTCCAACGCCTTGATCATCAACCCCGTTACTCATAAACAAGGTCTTTTCATCTTCAAAATACAAATCCGGATCGATTCCACCTTGATCCACATAGATAGGTTCAGACCACTCTCCGTAGATATCGTCTGTCCATACATAAAAATTCTGATGCGTCGTATCGTTGGTTGTCACCATATAAAATCGTCCGTTATTGTACCTAATGGTGGGGGCAAATACCCCGCCGGAACTGTTCACGGTGTCCAACTGAATTTGGCTTTTACGAGTGAGGCAATGACCAATCTGCTTCCAATTCAGCAAATCCTTGCTTTCAAAGAGCGGTACGCCCGGAAAGTATTGAAAAGAACTGCACACCATGTAGTACGTGTCGTGCACCTTAATCACACTAGGGTCTGGATAGAAACCTTTTACAACAGGGTTATTGTATCTCATTACTCCACTCCATCTCTTATTTAAAATTCACAAATATAAGAATTCAACTTCGTAGCAACTAAAAAAATTAAACACTATTGGCGATTAACTTGCAATGAATCTGGATTGCATCTTCGGACTAATTTCATTAAATTAATATATATGTGATTTTAGTAGATTGAGAGTAGGGAGTTGTTGTACAGATGATCAAAGCAAATGGAGAGCCTCGGTTCATTCCTTTATATGAGGCGCTGGCAAGCGAAGTCAGATGGAGAATCATGGATATGATTGCAGATCGCGAGAAGAATGTGAAGGATATTGCCGCAGCATTAGAGCTTAGCCCCTCCATTGTCACGATGCACATTCGTAAACTGGAGGACGCGGGGCTCATTGGAAGTAGACGCGTTCGGATCAACGGAGGGACACACAAGTTATGTTACCTCAAGCAAAATCAGATTGAGATCGAGCTGCCATCCACTAGTCGAACTTCACGAACCAGAGAGCAGACGATATCCGTCGGGCACTATACTGCTTTTGATATCCAGCCTACTTGTGGGCTAGGGACACTTGAGAAAGAGATTGGCGTGTGGGACGATCCCCGCTACTTCCTGGATCCTGAGCGGGTACACGCTGCAATTTTGTGGTTTGGGAAAGGTTATGTTGAATATAAAACATCTAATTTTGTTCTTCCGGACGAGAATACAGATGCGATAGAGATCTCGATGGAACTGGCATCTGAAGCCCCGGGATTACGGGATCATTGGCTGTCAGATATTCAATTCACCTTTAACGGTGTTGCGCTTGGAACGTGGACGAGCCCTGCCGACTTCGGCAGGGCAGCGCGCGGCAAGTATACGCCAGAATGGTGGCATCGCAATGTGAATCAGTATGGATTATTGAAGACCATCCGCATTGATACCTCCGGTACTTACATGGATGGAGAGCGGATGTCTGACATTACACTTGCAGATATTAAACTGGACGAGCCGTTCTGGACGCTTCGATTTACAGTTGACGAGAAGAGCCCCAACGTTGGGGGATTAACGATCTATGGTGCCGGTTTTGGTAATCACGATCAAGATATTGTTATTCGTGCATTGGGTTGATTTTTTTCACCTAATCGATTAACTTGATTTTCTCAAAAACATTATATTTCTCCAGATCTGAAGTAATTGCATAAGGCAGGTAATGATATAATTCAGATCTGGTTGCCCACTTGTATTCACTATGTTCTTCTGAAAGATTCACTTGATGATCTTTGGTTCTGCACAAATACATTAGAAGAATGACCTGTCGATGAGGATGGGTAAAGAACGTACTAGTATCAGTTTATGTTTGGAACCACCTTCTCAATTGATTAATATGAGCTTGATGATAACGGTTATGGTCAGCCATGTGCCATAATCCCCAACGGATCGTAGCTTGCTTTTCGTTCTGATGTCCAAAAGTAACGACTCGGTCTAGATCAGCATCCGCTACATGTGCGCATGTCTCTTTTAGAAGGGTTAGTACACTCTCATGTTGAGAGATAAGTGTGTCACGTGCCACACCTTGAACCAGCGGGAGTCTATTATTTGCATCGATCATAGGGCCATATTGCTCTATTAAACGCTGAGGAAGGACTGCTCCCTTTATTCTATAAACCCAATTTATATCAACGAACGTAATATGTCGGATCAATTGAGCTGTACTATTAAACTGGTTGTGTTCCCCTCTGTAATCTACCTCTTCTTGCGACATACCTTCTGTAATTGATTTAAGTCGTTGGCTATTTTCTGTTACAGCGGATAATAACATCCCCACAACAGGTGCCATATTGGCTTTCCCTTGTAAATCATAAATCATACACATCCCCCTCCTTTACCTTCGCTCTTTCAATAAGTCCTTTATTTCTCTTAACTCTGATAATATTTCTTTTGTGTGCTGACTATTTTTTGAGTTATCCATTCCAACTTTCAAAACATAAATACCGAGGAACAGATAAACCACCAACATAATGATCATTCCCATGTGCATTTCTCCTTCCCAAAGTAGCAGCACATTGCTATGAACGATGACTACCGTCTATATTTTCTCTTTCCAACTGATTCCCGTGAAATGCCTTCAAAATAAAAGCTCGATCCGGAACGTTCAACCGTTCATACGATTGCAGATACTCCCTATTGTCATATGGAACGCCAATGAATTTCACATCAATGTTCCCCTCTTGGAGATCCACAATGCCATATCTGGCAATGGCAAGATCGTTACAGCCTAAGGCTCCCGGATTCATATAGATTCGCTGATCTGTCTTATAATAATGAAGAATATGATGATGACCAAAACAAACCAAATCATGGGCCGTCCCCTGATACTTCGCGTCCAATTTGGTTCCAGATGATTCTTTATCGATGGCATCCAGCTTGTCATTGCTCATATGATAGTGAGTCAAAAGGAACTGACGTCCTTCGACCTCTTTTTCAACAAATTTTGGTAGAGCCTGAATTCTCTTGATCGACTCTGCATTTAGATGTTGACATATCCATTCATGGTGTTCAGCCATGCCTTTGTGCCCTTCTAATGGTCCCTTATTTTGGAGCAAACTCAATATGGCCTCTTCGTGATTTCCTGAAATCGCTATCATATTTTTGCGGCTGTACAACATCTCAATCACTTCATTAGAGTAAGGGCCAATGCCGATCATATCTCCCAAACAAAATGTATGCTCTATGTCTCCTCTAGAATCCATATCAGCCAATACCGCTTGGAGCGCAGGAACATTGCCATGAATATCGGTTAAGATGGCCACCTTCATTGAGATTCCTCCTCTGGAATGTACATCGTCTGAATCTCCTGTACTCCCGGAATAAAGCCCAGATTCAGATACACGGACTCCGCATCATTTCCTTGCATCACATACAATCGCAGAACAGGATATTTACCCTTAAGCTCATTCAAAGCTCTTTGTAACATCAGTGTAGCAAGCCCTCTGCCTCTATACGTCGGTCGAACCCCTATACTATATACGGCAGCCTGATTATCCTGCAGACAAAGACGACAGTTGGCAATAAGCTGCCCCGTCTCCTTATCGTATACAAGTGTAGAGGCCTGAGTTAGGATCTCATTCGTATAATTAGGGTCATCACTAGGGATAAAATCTGCAAGAGTGGTATGTTTTCTTCGTGTAGCTTCAAGACTTCCTGCAAAACTCTCCAGGTCACATTGGGCAATTTCATCTTCATTTACATATGTTCTGGTGCCGATTTCACTTACAATAATCTCTGGACTCTTCACGGTTACCCGGCTGTCCCATTCGATGTCAAAATGATCTGTAGGCCGCTGCATCCAGCGACATCTGAACTCCACTGGCCAGAATCCGGCTCTTGCGTATAGATCGACTTGGTCTGGAAGAATCTCAAAGGTCAGAATTCGTTTCGTGCGATCCGACCACTGTACTAATGTATGCTTCAGCAGTTTCAATACCTCAAAGCACTGCTGGAATGGCGGGATAAAAAACAAATGATACATCCGGTTAGGCTCCATTCTCACGCCACCTATTTTGCTTTCCCCCTTGTAAATCCAGTACGCACTGATCTTGGAAGAACTAAACTCCTCTTCTCTGAAAAATCCGACATACCGCATATCATAATAAACCGTGCAAAATAATCCCCATTCGGCAAAATCAGCTCTGCGAATCGAATATTCATCCGACAGATCATATTGAAGTATATCTATGGACCATTCCGTTAAACTCATATGTCATCCCTCCTCAATTCTAATTACATGTACAGCAATTAAAGAACCTTTCTATATGCCACCCCGTGAACATGAATTAACAAATGCTCCGCTTCCAAACGTTCAAAGAAATCCAACATGTCCTTAAACGCATTCTCGAAATACGAAGTCAGGTGGGCAAGCTCTGGCGTTGTTTTGATAAAATTGTAAAAGAAGTAGGGGTCCATGTTACCCACATCCGCTGGACTACCAAGGAAAACCTCCAATGTCTGGCCCGTTTCTGTATTCTTGAACATACAGTGCTCGCCGTGGACATCAAAATACCAATTTCCTGTTAATTTTTCTTCACCATGGATTACATCCGCATTGGACAGCAGATGATACGCCCCTGCGAGGATTTCCTCGCGATCAGGCTGATCGGTTTCCAATATCAGTTGGTCGATCAATTGCCGCGCAATTCTCTTGTACATATCCATTGCCATTAATAATTCTTCCGTAATTTCCTGTGTTATTGATTTCATCATTTCAGATCCTTTGCCCTTTCCAATGGGAATTAACTGCTCGACCTTGAGGTTAGCAAAGATACGATAACGTATCCAAAAAGTTGAACCGTAAATACAATAGCGACAAATTCAACCATCATGCTGTTCGCTGCATTGAAATCATTCACAAGATCCACAAAGATCTTTCCCGGTCTGGATAATACATCCCATGAATTCCAACGATTAAATCTGCCAATGTAGACCCCTATACTGCTCAATAGCAAAATAACGCCTACAATTATCATGCTAATGTACTTATTTATTAATTTATTTAACATGCCTTGGATTTGAATGATCGAACATGTCGAGAGCAGCAATCCGATGATCGCTACGGCAAACGTCAGGGTGAGTCCATACCAAAAATCAATATTAACCCAAAATCTGACCTCCCCTTGAGCATCAAAATACCGGAATGAGTGCAGGATCTCTGTAAAAAGGTAGGCCGCATTGGGCAGAAAAAAGAGCCAAACTGCACACATCAACCACATACATATAACACTCGTTGTGGTTACTTTCTTATGAAATATGTATCTAATGCAGGATGAGATAATGAATGGCACCCATGCCAGGAGCATATCCCAACTTAAAAAGCGATACATATTCCTATCTGTTTGGGCCCGTAAATACATCACAACACCTAAACAACAACAAGTAGCCACAAGCAAGGTAACGATGAATCGGGGATCTTGCACCGGATGTTTGTTATCTTTCATTTCTTTGCTTCTACGTCCTTTTCCTTGATGATGTTATACGTTATAAATACTTTTTAAATGCCTTGCTGGATTCTCCGTCGTACCCCAATTTCGTATAAAAGTGATGTGCTTCATGTCTGGATGATCCACTGGTAAGAAATACCTTCATACAATTTTTCTGTACACATATGTTTTCCACATATTTCATCAATTCAGATCCATATCCCTTGCTCTGCACATGTTCCCTAATGATAACCCGCTCAACGACGCCGAATGGTCTATTTTCCACCAAAGCATCCAAACAAATATGTAAATGAGCCGTGCCGATCACCTGATTACCCAGTTCATATACGAACAAGAAACTATTCGGGTTATTCCGAACTTCTTCAATCCGTTCTGCCAGTACCTTTGTATTTAAGTTGTTCGGCAATAATTCTCTATACAGTCTCTCGATAACCTCTGCATCCCTAGCTTCTGCCTCTCTTATCATCAAGCTCCCCCTCCCTGTTACCTCACTTGATAACTTAAAATGATATCCCCGTTGTCCTCGAATTCACCCGTGTCCTGAAATCCGCAACGCTTATACAGCGCATTAGCCGCGATGTTATGAGGAACATGGGATACCCTGATTTGCTGGCAATCACTTCTATCTTGCAACATACGAATCACTTCTTGAATAGCAAGTTTACCGTAGCCCTTCCCCTGATACTTCTCATCAATCATGAAGCGCAGAATCCAGTAATACCCGTCATTGTAGACCTCATTATCAAATAAAATAAAACCGACCATCTGATCCTCTGCGAAAATGCCATATGGTTTGGACGTAATTTCCTTTGTCGCATGAATCAATGAATCCGCATTGCTAGCTACCAAATCCAGCTGATCTTCCCTTGGTTTAAGGTGCATGCACTCGAGTTCATTATCTTTGGTTATAGGTTGTAACTTCACTTGCTCCATACCTACCATCCTCTCTCCTTGAAGCTTATCACTAGATTTTCTTGATCAATATAATCTCCAAAGGTTGTGTATCCAGCAACAGAGCCCCTGCGTCAACATACCCCAGCTTTCGATAGAAATGTTGGGCATGTTCGTCTGACTGCGTTGAAGTCATTACGGTATCGAAGCCTTGTTGCTTCATTAGATTTTCCCAGTGATGCACCACTTTTTTGCCAATTCCGCCGTTTCGATAGGGCTCATCAATCCAGATCATATTCATAAAGGGAAGGTTGTCCCAAAAGTAACCGTACCTCATCCATCCAATTCTTGATCCCTCGTCCTCGTTCCAGAGGATGAATATTTCTTTTTCATGAATCTTCGTTTTCACAAGTGCCTGATGGATATGCCGATCTCGATCCATGATATAGTCGAAATCAGCTTCCGTTGCATATTCAATCTTCATTCGTTTTGCTCCCTTCATTAACTACGTCCATCATAACCCAAAATGTGGTAGTTGCGAACAGTTCCTTCCTCTTTTTTTCCCATGCCAAAAAACCACGGTTTCCCGTGGTTGCACCCGCTCTATTTTTCTCAATCCGATGTCGATCCGCTCACCAATTGTCCCTTGTACCATACGGCCTGCCGCGCAGATCGCCGCGCAACGGCTTCCGCCGAACAACTTGCATGGACCAATACAAAACTTGCTGTGTCCCCCACCTTCGGCCATACGTATTCCCCTTGTGAATCCAGCGGTGTCACACCGCCTGTTACGAACGCCAAAGATTGAGACAAGGACAATTCATCACTATATCCGTACAGTTCTGCGAAACGTCCCGCTTTCTCAAGCAGATCTCCACTGCCAAAAGGAGACCAATGATCCGTCAGGCTGTCTGTGGCCAGCTTCACGTTCACGCCCATACGATGGAGCATGGGAAGAGGCATCATCGTTCTGCCAATAGGCACCGTGGAAGCAATGCTCATCCCGAGCGAAGCCATTCGCTGCGCCATATCTTCCGCTTCCTGCTGCTCCGCGCGAGCGAACCAGAACGCATGACTTACCGTAACTTTACCCTGAAGCCCTGCTGCTTCGGTCAGACTCGCAAGTTCTAGCAACGTTTGTTTGCCGGCCTGCCCGCCATCATGCAGATGAATATCGATGCCCGCCTGATGCTGAACAGCCAGTTCGACCATGGCATTCAGTGATTTCTCGATGTCTTCGTCCACAGTATGGGGATCGAGTCCACCCACATGCGTTGCACCTTCCTGCATCGCTTGGCCCATAAGCTCCACTGAATGGGAGCGAAGCAGTCCATGCTGCGGGAAAGCTACAATCTCCGAAGAGATTTTGCCCGAAAATGATTCCAGAGCCTGCCGCGTTGCTTCCAGTCTTTTCAATCCACTGACGGGTTCGATATTGCAATGACTACGTACATGGGTGGAGCCGTACCCCTGAATCAAGGTTAGAATACTCTCCGCTTGACGCTTGGCATCTGGTAGCAGCTTGGGCAACAGAACCTTCTCTTCTTCAATACGTTCGAAAATACTGGAGATCCGTTTGACGGCTGTCCATGGTCCATCGTAGTAGGTTTTATCCAGATGAATATGTGCCTCCTCGAACGAAGGCAGCAATAAAAGTCCCTTGCCATCTACTTGTGGCAGATCGTTAGACAGCGGGTTGCTTCCTTCCACAATCGCCGCAATCCGTCCATCTTCAATCCGCAGATGAGCGAGGCTTGTCCGTGTCCCTGTCACCTGTTCCCCTTCCCAAACATAACGCTGTTCCAAAGTTACATTGGTTAACCAATAGGCCTGCTTCATTATGTCATCCCTCTTTTCTTACCCGGCATTACGTCCCCCGGATACCGATTGATCTATGATCTATGATCCATGTTACCATACGGTTTCACAGGGCAAAAATACGTAAAACGTTGGTGTTCCATATGCGGAACGTTTGTATTACTCTACCTTAATACATGCGAAAAAACAGGCACAATACGTGCCTGCCCTGTCCAATCACTTTAATCTTCTAGATTACGCCAAGCTACTAAAAATGAAACCGCGCATGCCCTCCATCGGTCACGCCTTCAATCTGTTCGATATCCAGCAGTCTGCGCTTCATCTCCAACCCTCCACGGAACCCGGTCAGCTTGCGATTAGCCCCAATAATACGGTGGCATGGTAACAGAACCGGAATCGGATTGGCCCCATTTGCAGCCCCAACCGCTCGCACAGCCGAAGGTCTTCCAATCGATGCAGCTATGTCGCCATAGGTCCGAATTTCACCGTAGGGGACGCGGCCCAGTTCTCTCCATACCTCCTGCTGAAAGTTCGTTCCGATCAAGTCCAGTGGAATTTCATCGGTATAAGCCATCGGTTCCCCTGCAAAATAGGACTGTAACCAATCCATCATGCCTGTTTGTTTCAGCGCATGCTCATTCTCTTCCAATTCCACGCCAGGTGCAACTTTCTGCATCCAGCCGTTCCAGTCCTCCAGTGTTTCGTTAGGCATGACCACTCGGCACAATCCCTGTTCTGTAGCGAGCAACACCCATGGACGACCGTCCAGTTGCATCGTGGTATACATTAACTTTTTTCTCATTCGTTTATCGTCCTCTCCCTGGTGGAATGCTTCATGCTAGGACTACGAGGAAATTCGCTTCTTCACCTTACGTTTCATACTGCGGATTATCTGCTTGCTCTCCGGATCAACGCGATACGATTCCGTGATTTTCTGAAGTGCCTTATTATACGTGAAATCGTCCAGGGTATTATGGTTCAGATAACGCATAGTAACCTCAGGTTGTTTCACATAAGCCATCGAGATGGCCCACGCAACCGCCATTTTCACATAATAAGCTTCGTGCCTGATCCGATCCAATGCGATTAGAACCCGATCAATATATCTCTCATCCAGATAAAAATTCAACAGCATCACCACGCCAAACCGAATCTCATATTCCTGCTCTGATCTCAGATACGGCTGCAAGAATGCCCACACCGGCTCCGAATGCACCTTCGTATATTTTAGTCCCGCACAGAAGCTGTCACATACCGACCAGTTATCGATCTTGGGTACAAATGCTTCAATGGCCTTCAGCAGCTCGTCCAGATCAGCCTGGACATGTCCAATGACCATTGCTTGCAGCATCACTTCTTCAAAGTATTCATCGTCTGCCGTCTCCAGATACGTGCGCCAGTCCCCGGCGGCGATCTGTTTGGCAATCTTTCGTAAGGCTGGCAATCTCACGCCTAACACATTTGTGATGTTGGGAATAAGCGCAGCCGAGAATTTCTGATACTCCGGCTCGGCCAGACTGAGCAATTGTGTTCTAATATTTTCTGCTTCCACCGCACACGTCCTCCTCGTCTGTTGCTGTACAACAAGTATATCCTTGCAACGCCCGTTTGTAAGCCCATATCGAATGTTTGAGCAAGATTACAATATCATTTTGGGTACTCTCTTTTCCTCCATTTGTTTAACTGCCAACCCATTTCGTTTAAAAATATGAAGCTGACCGTTTAGAAAGGAGTGTCGATATGAACGGACCTCATACCAAGAAAGATTTCTCCGTGGAGGAGATCACCGAACAACTCGTGCAACATGTGCAATCCCGGAACCTTCCCGATTTCTATAAATTGGTGAAAGAACTGCATCCCTACGACCTCTCACTCGTATATAAAAAGTTTCCTGAAGAAGAAACCAATCGGTTTCTGCTCCTGTTCAAACCCGATGCTCTGGCGGATCTCGCCGAGACCCTGAAGCTGCACGAACAGATTCAACTGTTTGAACGACTCGGGCCGGAACGAACGCTTGAAGTCATGCAGCAGATGGACAAAAGTGATCTGATCCGGTTCATGCACGATTTGCCTGCCAAACGAAGAGAAGAATTGCTGTCCACCATGAATCTGGACCACTCTACCATTATCCGGTCCCTGCTTAATTATCCGCCGGAGACGGCTGGACGCATCATGACAGACCGATATCGAACCCTGCTTGCCCATGAGACAGCCAAGGAAGCCTTGCGACAATCGCAAGGCACCATGCATATCTCCGCCTCCAGTTACCTTTATGTGACGGATGATGAAGGTAAACTGGTCGGAGTAGTGAGTTATCGATCCCTTGCCTTGGCTGACGACAAGACCCAGGTTGAAGAACTGATGACCCGACGGGTGATCCACGCAACGGTAGATATGGACCAGGAAGAAGCAGCACAGCTTCTGCAACGCTATGAGTTTATGGCGCTTCCAGTAGTAGATGAGAATCACAGGTTATGCGGGATTATCCAAATGGATGATGTCATCGATATTATTATGGATGAAGCCAGTGAAGATTTGGCCAAGATGGGTGGGGGCGGCAAGGATATCGACTTTGATACCAAACCACTCGTTGCCGTCAGACGCAGACTCCCCTGGCTCATTCTATTGCTGCTGATTGGCCTGATCTCGGGAAGCATCGTGGATTTTTTCGAGGATACATTGAATCAGGTTGTCGCACTGGCATTCTTTATGCCGATGATCGCGGGTATGACTGGTAACACAGGAACGCAATCTCTGGCTGTCGTGGTACGAGGACTAATCGGACGCAAACTCGACAAATCCACTGTACTCGCACTGATTGGTCGGGAGATCAAAGTGGGCATCATGATTGGATTGGTCTGTGGATTGCTGATCACCGTCATTGCTTATGTCTGGCAAGGGGACTGGCTGCTCGGCGCCATTATCGGGGTTTCTCTATTCTTCACTCTGGTGATCGGTACACTAACCGGTACATGCATTCCGCTTCTACTTAGTCGTTTCAAGGTTGACCCTGCTGTCGCTTCGGGTCCGTTAATCACCACATTGAATGATATCTTGTCCCTGTTTATCTATTTTGGGATCGCCACACGTTTCCTCGATGCATTGATGTAAACAAGTGGTGTATACAGCAAAACAGACCTGATCCTGAGATCAAGGTCTGTTTTGCATTTTATCCAGTTTTACGCCGATCTTTTATTTTTATTATAAATATCAAACGCCACAGCAAGCAGCAGTACCAATCCCTTAATTCCCTGCTGCCAGTCAATACCGAGACCAATCAAGGACATCCCGTTATTCAGCACACCCATAACCAAACCACCAATGATGGCTCCAAATACCGTACCTATGCCTCCTGAAGCGGAAGCACCTCCAATGAAGCAGGCCGCAATGGCATCCAGCTCAAAGTTGGTACCCGCCCTTGGCGTAGCGGCATTAAGACGTGCGGCGAAGATCAACCCGGATACCGCGGCAAGCGTACCCATGTTCACGAAAACCCAGAAAGTTACTTTTTTTGTTTTCACTCCGGACAGTCCCGCGGCCTTCTCATTACCTCCAAGCGCATACACATGCCGGCCCATAACGGTACGGTTCATCACGAAGGAGTATACGATGATCAGGACAAACAACAGAACCAGGATGTTCGGAATCCCCGCGTAACTTGCGAGTACAAATGTAAACAGATTTGTCACGGCAGCCACCACAATCAGCTTGAGCAGAAATAGCCCCTGTGACACCACCTCGAAGCCATATTTTCGCTGGGAACGACGTTCCCGCAGTTCATTAACAATGTACCAGACGGTGAGTACAAGTCCCACAATAATGGATACCAGACCGAAGCCTGAGAAGTGAATGTCCGGCAGGAAACCCGAGCTTATTTTCTGGAACCCACCCGGAAAAGGAGAGATCGACTGTCCCTCCAGCACAATCATCGTCAAACCGCGGAACAGAAGCATCCCTGCCAGCGTCACGATAAATGCCGGAATACGCACATATGCGATCCAGAAGCCTTGCCATGCCCCGATCAAAGCGCCTACCAGCAAGGATGCGATAACCGCAAGCCAGGCCGGAAGCTGCCAATCTACCATCATAATTGCGGCAACAGCACCAACAAAGGCTGCAATGGAACCAACAGACAAGTCAATATGTCCGGTAATGATGACCAGCACCATCCCGATCGCCAGCACCAAAATGTAGCTGTTCTGCAAGATCAGATTCGTTATATTAATCGGCTTGAGTAATAGTCCACCTGTCAGTACCTCGAACAAAAGCATAATTACAACCAGGGCAATAATCATGCCGTATTGACGAATATTATTTTTAAACAGTTTTGTTATCATTTCCATGCTTGCCGCCTCCAGACTTGGTCATATATCTCATCAACGTTTCCTGCGATGCTTGCTCCCGGCTGACTTCGCCGGTGATTCGCCCGGCATTCATCACATAGATCCGGTCACACAGGCCAAGAACCTCCGGCAACTCGGATGAGATTACCAGTACACCCTTGCCCTCAGCGGCAAGCCGATGAATGATGGTATAGATTTCGAATTTAGCTCCCACATCAATCCCGCGTGTAGGTTCATCCAGGATAAGAATATCCGGTCCAGCAAAAATCCATTTACTCAGCACCACTTTTTGCTGGTTGCCCCCGCTCAGATTACCGGTCTTCTGCAAAATACTTGGGGCTTTGATGTTCATGCTTTTCTTCATCTCTTCCGCTACCAGCACTTCTTCGCGCTCGTTCACTACTGCGTTTCGCGTCAGCTTGCTGAGACCCGTCAGTGAAATATTGCGCTTGATGTCATCCATTAGAATAAGTCCATATTCCTTACGGTCCTCTGTCACATAGGCGAATCCATTCTGGATGGCCTCAGTGACGGTATTGTTCTGGATCGGCTTACCATTCTTGATGAGCTGTCCCGAAATATTTCGGCCATAGGATTTGCCAAAGATACTCATGGCCAGCTCCGTACGCCCTGCGCCCATCAGCCCGGCAATACCCACAATCTCACCACGTCGGATATTCATATGGATCTGATCCAGTACTTTCCGCTCGGCATGATGTTCGTGATATACCGTCCAGTCCTTCACCTCAAGGATGATTTCACCTATGGTGGCATGACGCTCCGGGTAACGACTGGTGAGATCACGTCCTACCATCCCGCTGATAATCCGGTCCTCCGTCACTTTCTCCTTCTTCATATCCAACGTCTCAATTGTCTTGCCGTCCCGTAAAATGGTTACGGAATCAGACACCTTGGACACCTCATTCAGCTTGTGCGAGATCAGGATACAGGCGATGCCCTGCTTCTTGAATTCCAGCATCAATTGCAGCAGATTTTCACTATCATCCTCATTCAGCGCAGCGGTTGGCTCATCCAGGATGAGGAGCCGTACCTTTTTGGAGAGCGCTTTTGCAATTTCGACCAGTTGCTGTTTGCCTACCCCGATACTGGATACGAGTGTATTCGGATTTTCGCTCAGCCCCACCTTCGAGAGCAGCTCCCGTGTACCCACAAATGTTTCTTTCCAGTCCACAATGCCTCTGTTGGCACGTTCATTGCCCAGATATATATTTTCCGCGATTGAAAGGTAGGGAATCAGGGCCAACTCCTGATGGATAATGACAATTCCCAGATCCTCGCTCTGCTTGATATCCTTGAACTCACATTTTTTGCCCTGAAATAAAATGTCGCCTTCATACGTGCCATGTGGATATACTCCGCTTAACACTTTCATCAATGTAGATTTACCTGCACCATTTTCACCACATATGGAATGAATTTCGCCTTCACGGACTTTCAGATTGACATTTTCCAGTGCTTTAACGCCAGGAAAGGTCTTGGTGATGTTCTTCATTTCCAGAATGATTCCGGCCATGGGATGTGCTCCTTTCATTTATTATTTCAGTCCGATTTCTTCCTTCGTGTAATACTGGGTACCCACGATATCCTGTTCCACATTGGTACGATCCACGGAGACAGGATCCAGGAGATATGCAGGAATAACCTTAATTCCGTTGTTATATGATGTTTCATCATTAACTTCCGCCTGTTTCCCTTGCAAGATACTATTGGCCATCTCTACCGTCTTCTCGGCTAGCTTGCGCGTATCCTTGAACACGGTCTGCGTCTGTTCCCCGGCCACAATCGATTTGATTGAGGCAAGTTCGGCATCCTGTCCTGTAATAACGGGCAGCGGCTTGTTCGAAGTACCGTAACCGATCCCTTTCAAAGATGAGATGATACCAATACTGATTCCATCATAAGGAGATAACACCGCATCCAGATGATCACCTGAGTAATAAGCACTCAGCAAGTTATCCATCCGAGACTGGGCCAGTGCACCATCCCAGCGCAAGGTCGCAATCTGAGACATCGTCATCTGCTTGCTGCGTACGACCAGTTTGCCGGAATCAATGTACGGCTTAAGCACAGACATCGCACCGTCGAAGAAGAAATAGGCATTATTGTCATCTGGAGAGCCGCCAAACAATTCAATGTTATACGGTCCTTTTCCATCCTTGAGTCCAAGCTTTTGTTCGATGTAGGAGGCCTGAAGCACACCCACCTTAAAATTGTCGAACGTGGCATAATAGGTCAAATAAGGCGTATTGCGAATGAGCCGATCATACGAGATCACTTGGATTCCTTCGTCATGGGCCTTCTTGATGACATCCGTTAGTGTGTTGCCATCCACAGATGCGATGACCATCACATCCACACCTTTGGTGATCATGTTCTCAATCTGTGAAATCTGATTCTCGACCACATCCTCAGCATACTGGAGATCGGTTTTGTACCCCTGCTCCTGAAAGAGACGGACCATATTCTCCCCATCTCCCACCCATCGCTCTGATGATTTGGTTGGCATCGAAATACCGACATATCCCTTTTCCTTGCTGCCTGCACCACTCTCTGCCAGATTGCAGGCCGAGAGCATCAGAGTCATCACCAGAAGCCAGATGAGCACTGCTCCTTTTTTCATATGAAGTTCCCCTTTCCTCACGTCATACGGTTCTAAATGAGTTATAAGATAACGCTTACAATACATGTAGTGCATCCTGTTCCTTGCTGTCCCTGTCTGAGATCAATGGTAGCATTGCACGAGCCTCAAGGTCTTTGCACGTTTTGAACCTTTTTTATAAAAATTTAACTTTTGATGGAAACTCCCGTTGTGAGCCTGGTCCATCAAAATCAGATTAAAATCAAAAAAAAGGACATGCTCCGCTTCGCTTCACACGAAGTAGAGCACATCCATCTCATGTATCACATTGCTGAATGAACAACTGTACAACCATAATCAATTCGCCGAAGGACGATAAGCCGTTCCTCCGTTCTTTCGATACTGTACTGGCGAAATGCCCATTGTTTTTTTGAACGCGGTGCTGAAATAATGCTGGGTGTCGTAACCTACACGTTCGGCTATGGTGTGCATCGGCAATGTTGTGGAGTCCAACAACTGTATGGCCTTGCGAATGCGAGCGTGCGTGACAAGCGTCACGAAAGAATCATTCAGCTCTTTCTTCAGCACACGGCTAAGATATACGGCAGATACTTGCAGGCGGGAAGCAAGCGATTCCAACGTTAGTTCCCGCTCGGCATACTCTTCTTGAATAAGTTGTTTTGCCCGGCGAACCAGAGGGGACAACTGCACTTCTTCGTATACCTGTTCACGGCAATGACGGTACGTATCCGGCGTTTGTTCCAGTGTCCCTGCATGTATCTCCAGATGAGCATGAATGGCAATATTCAGGCATGAACTGATCTGCTGTTCCAGAAGGGACTCTATTTCTTCGGGAGCTTCTTGCCACAGACATATGCCAATCAATCCGCTTACGTCCCGAAACAGAACATGTGGCAGATCTGCCAGCAGTTCACTGATTATATTTTCCACTGCAAACAGAAACAACTGACGATCATTCTCTCTCAGTATCGTCTGACGAGCTTCGGCGGCAGGCCATCGCACAATCCCGATCTGCACAGGTGGAACCGCGGGTAGACGCAAAAACTCAAGCTGTTCCATCAGATCTTTCCCTGCAGCCTGCCCTTCCAGCCACTCCAGCATAAATCGCTGGCGAAGCAGAGGGATATTGCGTTCAATCTGATGGGCTGCCTGTTGTACATAAGCCGTCCTCTGGTGCTCTTCCGTAAGTCGCTGATGTAATCGCTCAAGCGCAGCATGTAATTGTTCTGATTGTACAGGTTTTAAGATGTAATCCTCTACGCCAAGCCGAACCGCCTCCTGCGCATATGCAAATTCATCATGCCCCGAAATGATTAGGTAACGACAGTCCGGGCACTTCTGCTGTAGAGCACGTATGAGTTCGATTCCGTTCAGGAATGGCATATTCATATCGACCAGAACAATATCCACGCCCAAGTCAGCAGCCCGTTCCAGTGCTTCCTCACCGTCTTCCGCTTCACCCACAACCTCCATCCCGAGTATCTCCCAGTCAATTGCATCCCGGATTCCCTCACGAATGATTGGCTCATCATCAGCGATGAGCACGCGATACTTCTTCGTGACGTGGCTATCCGGTGTAAGCTCCATTACCGTGTTTGATGCGGCTGTCCCATCTACCCCAGTGGAAGTTGTCGCGTTCGATTTTATGAATTTTCCCATTCACTCTCCTGCCTCTCTTTGTTATTGATTTGCGGGATGGGTGGCAGCTCTCGCATCAACGGATGAATGATGGTCACGCGAGTTCCTTGACCCTCCTCGCTCTCCAGCAGAATACCGTAATCATCGCCAAAGGACAGACGGAGACGGGCTTGCACGTTCAACATCCCATAACTTTTGCCTGTGATCCCAGGCGAAGACGCTTCCAGACTTGCCAAAGGAGCTTCGAGCAGATGCAGCATTTCGGCAAGCCGTTCGTTGGACATCCCTGCTCCATCATCCTGAACGGTCAGCAGCAGTCTGCCATGTTCCAATCTGGCCTCCACCCGAATGTGTCCCGGCCCACGCCTGCCCTTGATTCCATGATAGATTGCATTTTCTATCAAGGGTTGAAGCAGCAGCTTTAACACGAAAAGGTCCCGCAATTCCTCTGGAATATTCAATGTATACTGAAGCCGGTCGCGGTATCGTGTCTGCTGAATTTGCAGATAACTGGTCATATGCTCAAGCTCAGAGTGCAGCGGAATGTAATCTTGTCCTTTACTAAGCCCGATCCGAAATAATCGAGATAACGCGCCAACCATGCCGGATACATCGTCTGCACCCTCTTTGCGTGCCATCCAATGAATTGTATCCAGGGTATTGTACAAAAAGTGAGGTTTGATATGCTCCTGCAAGCTTCGCATTTCAGCATCGCGCTTCTGCCGTTCTCGCAATTCATTCAGCGATATCAGTTCTTGAATCTGTGCCAGCATTCGGTTATAACTGTTGCCAAGCATTCCAATCTCATCCGCCCGATCGCTCCACCGGCCTGGTCTGAGATTACCCGTCTCCGCCCTGCGCATATAGGACATGAGTCGGAAAATCGGTTGGGCAATGGAACGCGAGAACCATAAAGAGGCGCTAAGTCCGAATAAACACACCACAAATACAAAGCTAACCACATAAAACTGGATTTGGCGTACTTCGGATATCGAGTCTCTTGTGGGAAATACCCCTACCGTTCTCCAACCCGTAAAGGTGGACGACTGATACATGAATAATAACGCTCCACCCTTGGTTTCGGCGGTAAACGTGCCACTCTCCCCGGAGGGAAACCACTCTGCGGGGATGTGTTCGATTAACGGATGCTCCGGCTTGTATACACTTTGACCTTCGGCATCCGTCACCATCACATAACCAGATTTACCCAAGGTCACATTGCGGGCAGCCTGAGAGACGGACCTTAGTTTAAGATCAATCATAATAACGCCTCGCACACGCCCTGACGCTTCATCCGTGATGGAACGTGCAACCGATACAATCTCATCATCCTTATACCGTACATGTGTCGTGAGATTACGCTCTTTGGGCTGACCCAACACCATGAATATGCCCGGATTGGCCGCGGCTTCTCGGTACCAATTTTCCTGGATCAAGCTCTGCTCTGCTCGGGGATACATCTCGTTGCTAATATAGTCACCACTTCCATTGACGAGAACAATCCCGGCGATTTCAGGATACAACGTTGTGAACCCCTGCAAGGTTTGCTTGATGCCGTATAACTGATTTTGCTCCGTTTCGGCAATTGCGCCTTTATTCATCCGTTCACCGCTTGCATCATCATTCAACGGCATGTTGTCGTTCATAAACGCATCAATATCCGGGTCAAATGCAATCAGATACGTCATATTTTGCAGATTCTCCATCTTGCTGTTCAGGGCTTCATTCACTTTACCAATCAGTTGCATCGTATGCCCTTCAACCTGTCGCTCAACAACCCGCTCCACTGTCCAATTGACAAGCAGGCCGAGTCCTACAGAGGGCACAATGGCGAATAGCAAAAAAAGCAGCATTAGCTGGTAGCGAAGGGGCATATTACGCAAGCGCAAACGCCGAATCCCGTTCCTGAAAGTTGAGAGAATCGCTCTTCTGCCCCAAAACCTCTCACTCTTCAAATGCTCCTTGTTATTTGGCATAGTAATCATCCACATTTGAACGTGTCACGACAGAGATCCCCGTGTCCACCATCACGGGAAGCGGTGCATTTTCACCGGATGACGATGGAGCAGGAACCGTCAACTGGTGATGCAGATGGAACAAATATTGGAGTGACCAATACCCCATATTCCAGGTTCCCTGTGCAATTGTAGCCGAGATCGTCCCGTTCTTGATCATATCCAATGTAGCCTTATTCGTATCAAATGAAATAATCTGCATAGGATGTCTGCTGCCCCCGGCAGTTTGAACCGCTTCTCCCGCTCCTGCTCCTCCGGTGGCTTCAGTCACAAAAATACCCGCCAGTTCCGGACGTTCCTTCATCATTCTCAGTGTTTCGTCTCTGGACACCATCGCATCACCGTGCCCATCTGCAACTTCAACGACCTGCATGGAAGGATATCTCTCCTCGATCGTATCGCGGAAGCCTTTCGTTCGTTCTTCATGATTCTGTTGTCCAGGCAAGGTTAATACCGCAACCTCTCCTTCACGCCCCAGCAGTTCAGCCATTTCATCAGCGGCCATTACACCGGACTTGTAGTTATCTGTCCCCAGAAATGAATAGGCCTGGCTATCGGGTGCATCCGCATCAAATAATACAACAGGGATATCTGCATCGACTGCCTTGTTAATCGCTGGAACTAGCGATTGGGGATCGATCGCAGATATGGCAATGCCCGCGGGTTTACGAGCGATGGCCTGCTCGATCACCATCGTCTGCTCCTTCGCATCATACCGGGTAGCTCCGCGATATTCTACGGTCACTCCAAGCGCATCCGCGGCATCCTCGAATCCTTTAAGCGGGCTCTTCCAATACTCCAGCCCGGACTGGAATGTAATCATGATATACGTCTCTCCGATATCACCGCGCAGCCCCCGGTCCTCCCATGAACTGTTAACCTGACTGGTATATTCGAATCTCAACACATACAGCGCAAATGCCGAGATTAGCAAAATATAGACTAGCAGCATTTTCTTCATTACGTTCACTTCCTCAAGTGGTCTGATCATCCTATGCTCCGTCTAAATTGTAAACGCAATCATTCAAAAAGAAAACTACCCCTTATCTTTTAAACGGAAGCCGTGCTGCTATCCATGTACCTGCTGCAATAATGTACTATATGGTTTTTCGCTCTGGACGTATGATCATGGAACTAGACTACAACCAGAGGAGCGCTTCGTCATGAGTATTGCATCTTTTTTAATCTATTGCATCGTCGTCACCTTTACCCCCGGGCCTAGCAATATCGTCATTCTATCGTCCACCCAGAAGGTAGGCGCGCGACAAACGATGAACTATGTGTGGGGAGCTACGCTGGCATTTGGCCTGCTGCTTACGGCATCAGCTTTCCTTAATCACCTTCTTGCCGACGTGTTGCCCGGAATTCTGAAGGTGATGCAGATTGTCGGCGGCATCTATATGGTATACCTGGCCTATCAGATCTACAAGATGGGTACCACTGAGGATGCACCAACCCAAGTTACCGGATTTGGGAACGGTTTTATTATGCAATTTGTCAATCCCAAGGTGGTCTTGTTTACGTTCACGGTCCTTCCAAGCTATGTATTGCCCTTTTACCACAGCTCATTTTCATCGTTCCTGTTCGTATTGCTCATTACCTTCATAGGTTTTCTGGCCTACTCCAGTTGGGTCGTTTTTGGCACGGTTTTCAGAACGTTGCTGAATCGCCACCAAAAATTACTGAGTATTCTCATGGCACTTTTTTTGTTATACTCAGCCATTATAGTATCCGGATTGATCTAAAGCTTGGGAGGTGTGCTGCATGGAACGGTTCAACTATAAAAAGTCACAAGACGTGCTGGCACTATCCGCCAGCTTTACTGATTTTGCATACAAAAAACATTGCCACGAAGAGTACGCGGTTGGCGTAACCCTGCGCGGCATTCAACAATACAACCTGGACGGACAATATCAGGCATCTCACCAAAATGGTGTCATGTTGTTCAATCGTGAGCAGTCCCATGATGGTAGCTCCTATGATAGAGAAGGCATTGATTACGTGATGCTGTATCTGAAGCCGGATTTGGTAGAGGAGATTATAGGCAAAAAGGAATTGCGTTTTGGAAATCCCATCGTCTATGATCCCGAGCTTGCACGGAAGATCCTGATGCTGAACGATGCCGTTCAGCACAGACAGGACGAAGCCGAGTGCAGCGAACGGGTCTTCGATCTGGTTCACCTTCTGGCTCAGAAGGAGATGCATCCCAAGCTCTGGGTGCCTCAGGACAGCCTGGTTCGAAAAGCTAAGGAAATGATGTTTTGCAGCACCGAAGATGTGCTCAAGCTGGACAACCTGAGCGCCGAATTTGGCATGTCCAAGTTTCAATTTATCCGTGAATTCAAGTCACAAGCAGGTATTTCTCCCTACCAGTTTTTCTTAAACTGCAAGGTGGAGCGTGCCCGTCAGTCCATCGAAATGCAGAAGGACGTCTACGCTGCTGTTGCTGATTGTGGATTCGTGGATCTGACCCATCTGAACCGGCATTTCAAACGGGTATTTGGCGTCACAGCTTATGAATACATGTTGCAGTTAAACTATAAAAATTGAACTACAGAATATTTACACTGGCCACTCCGATGACAGAGTAACCTTCTGATCACTGTTATCCCCAGATTTTTTGATCCCTTATTATAAAGGTAAAATCCAGGGATAGCGTACGCTTTCGATGCAGCTTTCTTTCAGAAAACTTTTAGGCGAACGCTTCGCTTCTTCAGGTTCTTTCCGTCCTTGGGCAATCAGATTCTTTTCTTTCGTCTCCAAAACCACAAAACTGCCAATGCTGCTAATAAAATGACTGTACCGTATAAGATAAGATAGACAGGTCCACTTCGCCAGCCATCACTGGTTTCTCCAAAATCTTCTTTACTTACAACCTTGCCTGCGCCCAGCAATTTCAAGTCATCTCCGGCTTGTTCCACAAGAACGTTGCGACTGCACAGATTCGTATGCAGCTTTTGATCCAGTTCAGATTGATACGCATAGATCAGGTAGGACTGATTCTTTTCGAATTGAATACCACATGATTCAGACCCACCGTCACTCGCGATGATTTTCATCTTTTTGGCGTTAACCCCCTTCCATGCCGTATCTACATCAAAGGTATACTCTCTTAACATGCCATCATTCTTCGATTGCTGCGATGGTCCTTTCTTTACCACTTCTCCTGTAAATACCGTTGTGTTTGTCTTCAATCTCTCTTGGACACCACTCTCCACACAACTGCAAGCATACACTTTCTCTCCGGAAAATAGAGCTAACCCCGACGTAACCAACAGTAAGACCAACATGCACATCACCAACCGTTGTTTCATTCCGACCGCTCCCCTCCTACATTCTCTGCTTGAACAAACGTTGTAAAGGTTACATATTTTTATTGCTGCTATAATTATTGTAAAATTATAGCACAATACAAATATCGTTATGTCCAACATACGCAAGGAGCCAACATACGAAATTAACGTTCACGGAGGATCTCAACATTTGATGCACAACTGGAAAAAGAACTTCTCATTCCCGCTGCTCGTTGCAGCGTTATGCATGATCGCCTTTATAAGCATCGCCCTATCCATCAGCGATAACCAGATTCATCGATTTGATGATACGCTGATCGGCTGGATTCAGGGGTTGGAATCCCCTGGCATGACACAATTCATGCAGTTTTTCACCTGGATCGGCAGTGAAATGCCTGTAGTTTTCATTACAATCATTGCCATGATTGTGTTATACGTTTGGCTGCGACACAAACGCGAACTACTCTTCCTCGCTTGTGTGCTCGCCGGTTCAACCCTTTTAAATGCATTGCTCAAGCTGGTATTCCAACGTGCCAGACCTACCATTAACCGAATTATTGAAGTGAGCGGCTACAGCTTCCCCAGTGGACATTCCATGGCTGCATTTAGCCTGTATGGTGGACTAGCCTTTCTCATCTGGAAACATGTACCCACCGTCACCGGACGTGTACTGATGATCATGGCCAGTGCCGCCTTTATACTGACCATTGGCATAAGTCGTATCTACTTGGGTGTGCACTATCCAAGTGATATCGTCGGTGGATATTTCTTGAGTGGTTGCTGGCTCTCCGCTTGCATATGGTTTTACCAGCGGCATCTGGAGCGTATGTCCCAACTGCATAGCAGAAAACTGGCATAGTCTCTACGAGCGCATGCATATGGAAATACCCGGCTTTCCTTAACTCAAGGATTGCCGGGTATTTTTATATTCTTATATTTGATCCTGAATCCATCCTGAACGAATTCAGAAACCACAAGAACCCGCCTGTCCTATTTCAAGGAACAAGCGGGTATTGATTTTATACCAAATTACAACTCTTCACCATTGGATTCGATAACTTTTTTGTACCAGTGGAAGCTCTTCTTCGGTGTTCTGCTCAAATCTCCGTTACCGTCGTTGTCCTTGTTGACATGAATGAAGCCATAACGCTTCTTCATCTCTCCAGTGGACGCACTAACCAGGTCAATACATCCCCACATGGTGTAGGCAATCAGATCCACGCCATCCGCTACCGCTTCTTTCATCTGTTCAATGTGACCTTTCAGATAATCAATACGATAGTCATCCTGAATGGAACCATCTTCCTCTATCACATCGACAGCACCCAATCCGTTCTCAACGACCATCAGTGGAATCTGGTAACGGTCATACAGATGATTCAGCGTATAACGCAATCCTTTTGGATCGATCTGCCATCCCCAGTCGGAAGCTTCGAGATATGGATTTTTGATACCACCCAGCAGATTGCCTTCAGCTCTCTCCAGGGACTCATCCGCACTTTCTACCAGAGACATGTAATAACTGAAAGAGTAGAAGTCTACGCAACCTTCACGCAGTGTCTGCTCGTCTCCTGGTTGCATTTCGATTTTAATGCCCTCTTCGGCGAAGAAACGTTTGGCGAATCCAGGATACGCTCCACGAACCTGAACATCACCACAGATCATGTTGGACAGTTGGTCTTTCTTCTGTGCAAGCAGCATGTCGTCCGGGTTACACGTATTTGGATAGGTGGTCATGAAAGCAACCATACAACCGATCTGGAAGTCTGGGTTGATCTCATGTCCCAGCTTCACTGCTTTGGCACTCGCAACGAATTGATGATGTAATGCCTGGAATCGAGTCTGTGGATCATCCACTCCGTCGACCAACGTCTCTTTGCCTTCAAACAGAAGACCTCCAGCCATATAAGCACCCAACGGCATCGTCAGACAGTTGATCTCGTTAAATGTCAGCCAGTATTTCACTTGATCTTTGTAGCGATTGAAGAGAGTTGTACAATAACGAATATAACAATCGATGACTTCACGGGAAGCCCAGCCGTTATACTTCTGTGTCAGACCAAATGGCGTTTCGTAATGGGAGATCGTTACGAGCGGCTCAATATTGTACTTTTTCAACTCGGCAAAGACATTATCGTAGAACTGCAATCCCTCTTCGTTTGGCTCCAGTTCGTCACCGTTCGGATAGATCCGGGACCAGTTGATGGACATGCGGAACATTTTGAAACCCATCTCTGCCATCATGGCAATATCTTCTTTGTAATGTCCGTAAAAATCAACCGCTTCATGGCTCGGATAATACGTGCCCTCTTCCAATACAGGTGTAATCCGGCGTGGAATCGTGTGGGTTCCCCCTGTCATCATGTCAGATGTGCTTGGCCCTTTGCCACCCTGGTTCCATCCGCCCTCGAATTGATTGGCAGCCGTTGCGCCACCCCAGTAAAATCCTTCTTTCATTGTCATGACCAGTTCCTCCTTCATATTTAACTCAATTCGATATAAAATGCTTGATATTATGCGAGTAGCCGTTCCGGTCACGAATCGTTCTTCTGATCGCTGTTATCCTCGGATGATGAAGGCGAACACTTCGTTTCGTCAGAATCGATATCGTCCCCTTCACTACTTCGCAATAAATGAAGAACAAATTATAAGACTGAGTCAAAATGTTTTCGTAAGACGATATAACCAGTGTACCACCCATACCCTGACACCTATTGTCATGGTATAATCAGAGCATGGAAAATAACCGATTATTTCGAATGTTGCTTTTGTTATTGGAGAAAAAGAAAGCCACTGCACCCGAACTCGCCCGTATGTTCGAGATTTCGGTACGTACGGTGTACCGTGATATCGACCGGCTAAGCGCTGCGGGCATCCCCGTCTATACGACGACCGGCAAGCATGGCGGCATTCATCTCATGGACAACTATGTCATGGACAAGTCCCTGCTGTCGGAAGAAGACCAGAACGAAATTTTGATGGGACTATACAGCATCAGTGCAATCCCACACCTGAATAGTGCTCATATGCTGCAACGGCTGACCGCCCTGTTTGATCACAAGCTGGATTGGATCGAGTTCAATTTCTCACCATGGGGCAGCATTCCCCTGCAAGAGAGAGAACTTTTTAATCAAGTGAAACAAGCCATATTAACCAATCAACTGATTACGTTCCACTATGTTAATTCGGATGGAGAGAAGAGTGTTCCAACAGTGGAACCTCAGAAGCTTATATTCAAGAACAGTACATGGTACTTCAGAGGATATATTCATGATGATCCTGAACGGAAAGAATTCGAGACATTCAAGATGAAACGGATCACCCAATTGACCTTTCTAACGAGAAAACTCGATCCTGTTGATGTGGGGTCAGCCCACCCTGAATCAGAGGCAGCTCCTGTCCTGACTCCTCTGACGCTCTTGTTCACCAATAATATTGCTTACCGGGTGTATGATTTTTTCGAACCGTCCCTCATTAAAAAAGAGCCTGATGGCAGGCTCCGTGTGTCTCTCGAATTAAATGTAGGGGAATGGCTCTACTCCTTCCTGCTATCGTTCGGTTCAGAGCTGACCGTAATCGAGCCTGTACATGTTGGACAGGAATTGCTCAGACGCCATATCCAAGCCGTTGAACATTTACAGCATGTCATGAACAACCTTCCCAACAATGAATGATATAATATAGGCCTATACAACTTTTAATCACAGCTGACTCTCCGTCATCCATCTGACCGAAGGAGGTTTATCCATGCAAGACATTAGACGCAACAATGTGGAACGTTTCAAAGGTTTTGGTACGTTATACGATCAGAACCGACCAGCTGCTCCCACTGAAGTGGTGGATATTCTAACGACATATCTTGGAAGCACACCGCGCATGGTCGCAGATGTTGGCTGTGGCACCGGCTTATCCTCGTGGATCTGGCTGAATCAGGCAGAACGCATCATCGGCTTCGAACCCAGCGATGACATGAGGTCTGTAGCAGAATCCAAGTGGGAATCTGCCGGGAAGCCGGATAACCTGCGGTTTGTGTCCGGCTTGTCTCACGACCTTGGATTACCAGATGGCAGTGTGGATGTGCTGACCTGCTCCCAATCATTTCACTGGATGGAGCCGCAACCTACACTACGCGAGTTTGCACGTGTACTTCGTACAGGCGGCATATTTGCTGCCTATGATTGTGACTGGCCGCCAATGTTAGACTGGCAGTTAGAACAAGCTTATCTGAAGCTGAATAAGGAAGCAGATCAACGGGCAGCCAGTCTGGCTCCCCAGAATAGTCAGGCACACAAATGGAGCAAGGATGGGCATTTACAGCAAATTCAGGAGTCCGGTCTGTTCCGATATGTGCGGGAAATCGTGTTTCATCACCACGAGACCTTTGATGCAGACCGATACGTGAACCTGGCCTTGAGCCAAGGCGGCTTGCAAACGGCGTTGAAACTTGGAGCGGATGAACTATTAACAGCTGCCGATGAGTTCAGAGCGCTGGCTAATCGTGTATTTGACGGACAATCCAGAACAGTACTCTTTTCTTATCGCATGCGCCTTGGTATTGTCTGAAAGCAGTACGTTGTTTGCATCTCTTCTACATACCAAATGTAATAAGGAGGTCGTACACGTCATAATAATGACCTGTACGACCTCCTTATTATCTATATCCTCAGGATGAGAATAAGTCACTTAATTGTCGCTCCTGTACATTCAATGCCAACACCAATTTTGTCGGGTCTTGTCTTGAATAAATGACGTTAATGATATGGCCCTGCTGCACCTGCGGCAGCGCAGTAGATAAAATTTCTTTTTGCGTTGTCACAGTGAACGTTTCACCATTCGTCTTGGTTATGCTGAGTTTGAATTGAAGCTTGATCTTATTACTGCCTACATTGCCAAGTGGAGTGACATCGAGAATCTTGGCCATTGCTTTTTCGCCTGTTCGTGCAATATCCATCATCTCAGGGGATACCCCTTGTTGTACCATCTTTTCATTCAACAGTTGCTGCATATCCTCCTGTGATAACTGTCCTTTCATATCAAGACCTACCTTGCGTTCATCCTTCACAGAGACCACTAACGGAATGAAGCTGCCCGGCTGAAACTGAGCCATGGATGTCAGGGGAATAACAGTTTTCATCTCGGTATCGTATTTCTCACGCCCCTTACGCGACACCGTCAGAACCAATCGAACCTCCGGCTGTTCATTAATATACGTGCCAGTCTGTTGTATGCTCTTAATGACACCCACTGCCGGTAAACCTGTCTTGACTCGACCTACGCCGAAAATACTACTCAAAATCGCAGGAACAAAGATCAACCCGAACCCGGCAAAGATCGCCGGTTTATACCACCAGGCTTGCATGATGATAAATGGATCATCCCACATCTTCTGTGCCAGAAATGGGGAGAACCCCACTCCAAACACAGTTAATACGCCAATCAATCTCAGAAAACCTACCATATGGCCCACCCTCTCTTCATATCTCTATCCAAACCTCTAACGTTATGTCTGTAATCAGTTGTTATACGTATTTAATAAATGGAGTATCACTGTCCTACAAGCAAAACCTTCTAGATGGAAACTAGTCCCATATAGATCAGTTCAGTCGGATTCGCTGGATTCTGCCCCAATCCCACCCGATCTCCAACTCGTGGAATCTGCATTTTGGACACCAGTGTCTCCAAGGTTCGCTGATACTGGTTACCGTTTGTCTCTGTAACATCCAATACAAGCACAACAATCGGATCAAAGTTGATCAGTTTGCCCGTATCGGTGATTGTCACCACCGTTGCTGTTGCCGTTAATGGAAGCGAACCACTCGCAGCTAATTGTGCCTGTTTTGCCGAATCCAGACTTTGGTTGATCGCCTCCCGATGTTCCTTGGATACGAAACCTTTCATCATCATGCCAGTGAGCCCTTTATTCATCATTTTATCTGCTTTCGCAATCGCATCTTCCTGTTTGTTCTTTCTACCGAACCATCCCATAGTAAGCACCTCATTTGTTATATTTTATTTATAATTAAATTATAAACACCGCGGCTTGTCTTTGAATACCCTTCTGGCGGCATACAAAAAAAACGAAAAATCCGGTAATCGAATTACCGGATAATCATCTCTTTGGTAAGGCATTATGCAAATTCCGCAAAAAAGCAACTGCTAATGCGATCTTCATTTTACGTTTGGCAGATATTATTTGTGGTTAAAGCGGTGGCATTGCACCAAATCATATTCAATATACTCATTTTTGAATGTGTATCCATACTATAATCATCATTCTAACTCATTGCGGTTAACACTACGGCAATCGTATTAAACGCACCGTGAACAATCATGCCTGGCACAACCGATCCTGTCCGTTCATACGTCCATGCAAACACAACACCACTAATGAAATTTACGGGCATGGCATTAATCGTTGGAAAGTGAGCAAGAGTAAAGATTAGAGCACTAATCACAATCGCCCATTTCATCCTGATACGAGTCCTTAGCCAGCGATATATGAACCCGCGGTAAAAGATCTCCTCATAGAGAGGTGACACGAATCCAGCCGAAACGATACCGATAACGATAGTAAAAAGAGTGACATTTTGCTGAAGACTCTCTGTTTTGCTGTTGTCTACCGTATTTCCAAGAAAACTGGTAAGATATACTGCCATCACACTTAAAATGATGAGAAGCAGGAGCCACAGTACAATTCTCCACCAATCCCTTACGGAGAATCCCTTCACGCCCACCTCTCTCCACGACAGCTTCTTCGGTCGCAAAGCAACCAAGTACAGTCCCGTCAAAAGTGTAATTGCGATGGTAAGCCCTGTGAGCGTCCCAGAATAAAGGGTATTATCCAACCACTCCTCATATCCGGACTGTATCGGGTATTTAATCACGAATATTACAAATACAAATTCCAGCGTTAGCAATACTAGTAACTCACGCCATGTCCACTGATCCGTCTTTTTCCACATTACCGCTCTAGTCATTCTCGATCCCTCAATCCTCTATTATATATTATAATGATATTAGGTGACGTAACGTCACCTGCAAGCACTTTTTGGGAGGAAAAAAACATGCAGAGATGGACAACAGGACAAGTATCCAAACAGAGAGATATTTCCGTGAGAACACTACGTTATTATGATCAGATCGGTCTACTACAACCGAGTCATAAGGAAGACAACGGTCGCCGTTATTATTCAGAGGAAGATTTATTTGCGCTTGAAAAAATCACGTTGCTCAAATCACTATCATTATCGCTTGAAGACATACAAACTGTAATGAACAAACTATCTTATCGTCATATTCTGATCGCACATCATAATCATCTTCAGGAGCAATTAACTTCAATTCAGGGCAGTATTGAAAATACTACATCTTTGATCAATATGATTGATCTGGAAGGTATACTTTCCTGGGATCGGGTTTCACATCTGGTCCAAAACGTACAGCCCGTTGCTAAACAGTGGATGGATTACTTCAATGCTGAGGAAGTTGCCTTTCTACAGAAAGCATTACCGAAACTTAATAATAATGATAAGATTACTCAGCAATATGTCTCCTTGATACGCCGGATTGAGTGGTGCATACAACAATCTGTTCCTCCCCAATCGGATGAAGGCTATAACATTGCCTGTGAATTAATGAAGTTATCTCACGATACTTTTAATGGTGATGAGACATTGATCGAAAAGTTTTGGGAAGTGAGGAAGCTTCCTGCTACAGAGTCAGGACTATATCCCGTATCTGACGAAGTTCTGAACTTTGTGGAGCTTAGTACGGCTTATGCTCTTGAAATGGAATCAAATTTATAGTGGAATGAGAAAGAAAGCCGACTTGTCAGCCGGCTGTATCCAGGAAATATCCTTATATGGGACCCGTAGTGATCCATCTTTTCCAAACGGATGATATCGTGCTACCGCTCTATTTTTTGCGTAACAAATATACCAGCTTCCGATAATACATCGCCGCTTCCTTGTATTTGCGCTGATCCTCAGACACCACGGCCAATCCTTCGTATAATGGTTCAAGGCGCACGACATGCTGCGCGGATTCAAAATAAGGCAGACAGGCAAGCGCACGCTCCATGAAAACTTCGCGATCTCCATGCGCAAGAGCCAGCTGGCTCTTGTAGAAGGTTCCGCTCATCTGATGGTCCTGGGTTGTTGCACATTTCAAGAGTTGATCTACACTTTGTGCAAGTACGCCCCAGTTCTTCCGCGCCAGAGCCACTTCGCATTGATATATACAGACGAGCGGCCGCATCGCGAGCTGTGTTTCTTCCGTTTCCTGCTGCAATAGTGACTCAAATCGTTCAATCTCCGCCTGTGCCTGATCCAATTCACCTGTCATCGTTAACATAACAATCCGATTGTTGGCAATTGCGGTCACCAGATCGCCTTGGTTCCCCGCATATACGAGGTTCGCCTCCGCCATGGTTAATGCCGAGAGTGCCTCCTGAACCAGTCCCATTGCGAAACAATAACCACTATATGCCACATATAACCCGGACAATCGATGGAACAGCCGCTGATCATATACATGACGCATCGTAAGCTCGAATACCTGTTTCGCCTCTTCATACTGTTTAACCTGGATGTAGGCTTCCATCTTGATATTTTGCACAGACAGCCAGAATTCACTGCCAGGAAGCGCCAGCTCACTGAGCCTGGTTGCATGAGTTAGTACATCTACAAAGGCCATTTTGGAGCGATAATATTGTATTTTATAGAATAAAAGTGCCTTGACTAACGGGCGCGGCAGATCAATATCGTCTGGGCGACCATACTTCTCCAGGTAAAAATTAAGATAGGACGTATGTATATATTCATGTGCCGTTGCATCATTTAACTGTTGATAATATACCGCCTTCATCAAAGCCGTTGTCAGCTCAACAGTCAGTGTGTCATCCCGATCTGACAGCGCATGCACCGTCTCTTCGGATATCGACGACGCTGGAACAGACATTTGTTCGAAGATGACCTCTGCCCGTTCGAGTGTTTCCTCGTCCTGAGCCGCAGCCTTTAGAATATAGGAAGGGGATACCCCCAGACGTCCAGCGATAGCTTCTGCCAAATCCTCAGGGAGCGGATAACGATCCGCCAGAATATTGGCAAAGTGGGCCTGCGTGACCAGACCTTCCACAAGGTCTTTACGGGAGATTTGTTTTCTTTTGCTTAGCAGTTCAATGCGTTCCTTCAGCATGGCATTCCTGTCCTTTCTACCCTAACAAGCGAGTACATTATATGCACATCATCGCAAAATTAGAGATATAACGCCACCCTTCCGGCGAAATCAAACGAAACGGTTTCCGTTTCCGTAGTAATTGTTTTACAATAAGGAGGTATGTATACGAGCATTTGATCGAAATGCTGAAACATGAGCTGAATATGAAAGGATGCAAATAAATGATTATTAAACCAAGAACACGTGGTTTTATTTGTACCACTTCCCACCCTGTAGGTTGCGCTGCGCAAGTGCAGGAACAGATTGATTATGTGAAATCACAGCCGGAGCTCAAAGGCCCCCGTAATGTGCTCGTAATTGGTGCTTCCACCGGTTACGGTCTGGCGTCACGCGTTGTATCCGCTTTTGGAGCGGGAGCGAATACGATCGGTATTTACCGTCCGAGCAGTTCCACAGAAAAACGTACAGCCTCCGCAGGCTGGTACAACTCCGCTGCATTCGAAAAAGCCGCTGAAGAAGCAGGCCTCAAATCGTACAGCATCACAGGTGATGCATTCGCAAACGAAACACGAGACAAAGCCGTTGAACTGATTCGCAGTGAACTCGGTCAAGTGGATCTGGTCGTATACAGCGTAGCCTCGGCACGCCGTACCGATCCAAACACGGGTGAAGTGTTCAATTCTGTGCTGAAGCCTATCGGACAATCCTACACGAATAAAACAGTAAACTTCCACACAGGCGAAATCAGCTCCGTTACGCTGGAGCCGGCAACGGAAGAGGAAATTCGTCAGACCGTAACCGTAATGGGTGGAGACGATTGGGAACTGTGGATGGATGCCCTGCAACAAGGCGGCGTACTTGCGGATGATGCAACAACGATTGCTTTCTCCTACATCGGACCTGAACTTACCCATGCTATCTATCGTGATGGTTCCATCGGTCAGGCCAAGAATCATCTGGAAGCGACTGCACTCAAGTTGAATGATCGACTAAGTGCCAAGGGTGGACGTGCTTATGTAACTGTCGCCAAAGCGCTGGTGACTCAATCCAGCTCCGCAATTCCAGTCGTGCCGCTGTACATCTCAGCATTGTACAAAGTCATGAAAGAAAAAGGCTTGCATGAGGGATGCGTCGAGCAATTGCAGCGTCTGTTCGCTGATCGCCTGTATGCAGGAGGAGAAGTTCCAACCGACGCAGAAGGTCGCATTCGTATCGACGATTGGGAGATGAGAGATGACGTTCAGCAAGAAGTCGCGAAGCTCTGGAATGAATTGACTACAGAGAACATCTATGATCTGTCCGATCTGGAAGGTTATCGTCGCGAATTCTTCCAACTGTTTGGTTTTGAAACCGATGGTGTGGATTATGAAGCAGACGTTGATCCAAACGTTGAAGTGCCCCATCTGGTGAACTAAAAAAGTTTTGGCGAGTACGCAAACTTAGATTTACGTTAGCACTTCTAATGCCATGTTAAAGATCTGATTGTACAATCAATGAAGGGGAAACCACCGGGTTCTCCCCTTTTTTGTCTATTTTTTAGATCCTTTCATCCTAGATCCTTTCTACGCCATTTTAATTTCATATCCTTACATTCTTTCGTGTATCCCCTGATCAAATCGATTTAAGCTGTTTTTTCAACTCTTTCGGTACCGTCTTCTCAATAGTGATTGAATGCGCTCCATGCATGGACGCAAAGAATTGAAGGCCCTCCCGAAAATCGGCAATCCATTCCTCCACAGGTGGAGCAGTCTCTTCCATTGATAACAAACGAACGGTAAGCACTCCAGTTTTGCGATCAAGTCGCGGGTCCATACGTCCGATTAACCGATCACCATGAAGAATCGGCATGGCATAATAACCGTAGGTTCTTTTCACCTCTGGCGTATAGATCTCCCATTTATATTGAAAATCGAATAAATCGACAATACGTTCTCTTCTCCATAACAGATTGTCCAGTGACGGCAGGAAACGGACCGGGCCTGATGGATCATAGTGTGGCTCTTCCCTCTCCATATGCAATAACAAATCCTCGTCTTCAGCTCGAATATAATAAGGCGTCGCCACGTCCTCCACCTTAAGCGGGATCATTCGCCCATCTGACACACGGGCAGCAATATCGGCGCGTCGTTCAGCCGCTGTAGATTTTAGCCAACCCAGACGGGGATCACGGGCATCTATAACGCGATACGCATGAATGTATTTATCCAGCAGAGCCTGCTTCTGGGCTAACACATCCATATCTTCTTTCATCGGAAGTCCCTGTTGCTGCAATCCGGATTCGGTTATATGAAAATAACGTTCATTCCCTTGCCTCGCCACCACACGAATCACAGCAGAGTCTAACAGTAGATTCAGAGCAAGTGTGGTATCCTTCGTCTTTGGCACATCTGCACTGTCCCAATAACCACTTACCCGTTCAACAGCACGGAAGGCTCTTGAAGGTAAAGGTCCTTCCTCCTTCAAACGCTGTAAAACATGCTGCACTGTTTTCTCCAGACCTTGTAAGGATGGAGCCAGACGCTCCCTTAATCGGGCACGCACAGGTTCAAAGAGAGCATAATCCTCGATTGGAATGACACAGGCAGCATTTGCAAAATATTCAAACACCTTATGATCACTCAGCAGCGAATTTAAGCTGTCAGCCGTATAACCCGGGTCACGGGCACCCAGCACCAGATGCTGGTTTCCGGTTACAGCAGCTACAGGATCGATCTGCACGCAACCAAGGGAGCGAATCAAACTCAGAACTTGATCGGGTCCCGATGGTAAGGAAACTGCGGGCCAACGTTCCAGTAAAGCTTGCGTTTGCAGCAAGAAACGCCGAACGATTTTTTTATTCATGTGCAGCGCTGTTGTCATATGTTTAGGTTCTCCCCTTCATGATATGTACAGAATTTATAGCCAATTTATAAGATTGATTTTAACAGTCCACATGATTACTTTCCAACCAAAGAAAGGATTATAATCGTCTTACTTATCCAGCAATCCGTTTCTCATAGACAAAATAAAAAGAAGCACCACCATCCTGGATGATCTGCTTCTTGTGTTTGACCTTTTGCAATTTTTCCTGCTTCGTAGGCATGAGACGTACATGCTGGGATAATGCACCATAATCTCCGTTCACTCGTCGGCTCTGTTCCGAGCACCACTTGCCTGACCGCTCTGCTTTGCGTAATGCTTTTTGTGTTTGTGTACGTGCCATAATTACACACTCCTTTGGTTGATATACACTCAATATATCATGTGCAGCTACGCAAGTGAAGGTGCTTCCTGCTGGAATGGGCATATACATATTTTAAGAAGGCTTCCACCGTGTACTTAGCGGGATTGCCGCTTTCGCCGAGACTGCCACGTTTCGATTGGTTCATGATCATCTTCTTCGATCAGTTCCAATGCTTCCTCCACTCTTCTCGCCTTGAATAAAAGGATTAATTCCATCAGATCTTCCCGGTCCAGCAACTTCACTCCATTGACTGCCGCAAGCGTCCGGCAAGCTTCCGTGTAACGGGCGGACGTTAATACAATCGACCGGTCAGCTTCATAATAACGCATGGATGTATAGATCTCCTGCACTGCACTTAATCCTACCGGATGGTTCGCACCGTATCGCTTCGCTTGTATAACACTCCGCCGGCCGAGTCGATCCACAAATACAAGATCCGCACCGAAATCCCGGCTGCTCGTCGTTTTATGAACCTCATCGTACCCGAGTTCTTCGAATAGATGATAAAGATATAATTCAAATTCCGAACCATCCTCCATCTTGTCGATGTCCTTTATCGTAATCTTCCTGGGATTGGCTTCACTTCGTATCCGCTGACCGCGCCCGATAATACGCCGAATAATCCAGGCCAACAATAGTAATATGACAATAATTCCGATGACCCATAGGGTCACATTTTCACTCCAGTTCATAGCTCTTCTCCTTGTTCTTTTCCCTATGTTCTATCCAACGTCTTAATCAGATATGGCTTATCACCGCACTAAATATATCAGACTTCAACCTTGATCGAAAGAAGATGAATTCCCTGTAACCCTCAGACTTCTCCAAACATAGTTTTTTCGACAAATCCATGATAAAAGGTTACAGTGTGTTCGGTTGAATTGCACTTCACTTCAATGGTAAAATTCAACAATCGGTTCTCTTTTGAACCGAAGAAGAAAGGTGGTTTATCACTTGCATACATTGACCAAACACAAGTCCAAAACATGGGCTGCCCTCATTTTTAGCGGCATGCTCCTCTTCACCATGAATACAACAAGTTACGCTGCTGCCTCAACCGAATCCATGCCCAAACCAGCGTGGACGTCATCTTCCCTGATGTTATCTGAGGCCAATACCGAAAAAGATGTCCTGATCAAGGCAATCCATGCCGTGCCATCCAAAAATCTTGTATACGTACATGCCTCCCAGGCCGTAACAAAAACAAGCAGCAAAACTACACTGGACTGGCAACTGGACTCTCTCCAAGCATTCGATGCTACAACTGGGCAATTGAAGTGGAATACGATATTCCATGAGAAAAGCGGTCCTTACACCACATACTCCGATTCGGTATATGCCAGTAACGGTACAGCTTATGTGTATATGGAATATTCGGACAAAACCAAAAAATTGTACTCATTCAATACATCCGGTAAAACCAACTGGATCAAAACGGTGAACTCACCTGCAAGCATATCCCTTTTGGATAACGATACGCTGATGGTTGCTTCAAGTCAGGGCGTGCAGTCAAATGGTTCCGTTCGCTCAGCCATTTCGTTATATGACAAAAAGGGCAAATTAATTACCGAAAAGACCATTAACGGCAGCGTGCTCAAGGCTGATCATGGTCGAATTGTAGTGGATGCCAGCAAACATACCAAGGTAGGCAACTTCTGGCAGCAAGCTGCGAATCCCAAGGTGGAGATTTATGATCGTACGTTGAATCGTCTGGCCTTCTACCAATTCCCTGCCAATGCCAATACACTGGGAGATGGCGGCGGTGAATCGCTGGCCATTCTGGAAGATGGTTCCATCCTTATGCGTGCCAATTTCGAGAATACGGGTAACCGACTGATGGGCTTTGGCACCGACGGCAAGCTTGCATGGGGACGTGCCATTGCCGGTGATGCCTACATCCAAACGGCTGGCAACGGCTATACGGTCCTTACAGGGCAGAAGCTGGAACTGTATACGATGAAAGGCAAAGTGACTGAGCGTACATTCAAGGACGCACAGCCTGCATTAATGCATGTTGACCAGACACAGGATGGTCAGTACCAGCTTGATTTTGCCAAAACAGGATACATTCTTGATCCGCAGACACTGGAAGACGTGCATATCTACACGACCAGTGCCTCCGTTCCTTCATTAGAAGGTGTCTCTACCTATGTGGATGATGTCATCTATTCGATGAACGATGAGACATTGTCCAAATATGTATTAAAGGCTGCTGCAAAATAATGAACGGAGCGCTTCTGTATGACCGTCTAAACGGTTGACAGGGCGCTCTTTTATTTCAAATTCGCCTGGCTCCCCTTACTTGTCATTTCTTCTCATCCTGTTATACTAGTAACGTTCTCTTGCTTCACCCTAATCTTGATAGGCAAAAGGAGCTTAACCTTCCTATGATTATTCAGTTCATTCGATATAGATAACTTGGGGCATAGCCATAAACCTCTTTTTTTGAATTTCGTGCAGAGGTTTATTTGTTATGCCCTTTTCTTCAGTTATCCAAATCTGAATGAATGGGGTGTTATTCCATGTCAGTTCATCGCAGAGAACGTAGCGCTGCGCTTATTAATCCATACATCCATATGTTGAACTGTCCCATCTGTCATAGCCCTATGGCAACCATTAACTCAGGGAGCATTCAATGTGTGTCCAGGCATAGCTTTGATTTTGCAAGACAAGGCTATATCAATTTCATGACACGTTTTTTCAAGGGCAACTATGACAAACGTTTATTTACTGCCAAAAGGAATATCTTATCGGAAACCGGGATTTATGCTCCTTTGACCGAAGTACTACGCAGGTGGATCTCACGTTATTCGGTTGACATCAGCTATCCCGTGCATATTCTGGATGCCGGCACAGGAGAGGGAACATTTCTGCAGCAGATTACGCAGGATACTCCAGCCGTTGGCTGGGGCATCGACATTGCCAAAGAAGGCATTGCCATGGCTTCCTCTGCCTACAACCAGCAAATTTGGTTTGTCGGCGATCTGGCATGCAGTCCGTTTGCAGAAGGTCAGCTGGACATCATCCTGAATATATTTTCTCCTTCCAATTATGGAGAGTTTGGACGAATTCTGAAAGATGGGGGATGGATCATCAAAGTCATCCCCCGTGAACGATATTTAATTGAACTAAGAGAAATGCTGTTCCTGAATCGACCTGATCGAGCAGACGGCCGGGAACTTACGCTGGACCGATTCCGCAAACATCATCATCTCATCGCCAGCATTCCGCTGACCTACACGCTGCCCGTCACCGCAAACATGCTGGATTCACTCGTTCATATGACACCACTTTCCTGGCATCGGTCGGGATCATCCCTGGTGAGCATTCAAACTTCCTTGTCGAAGATTACCATTGACGTAGAAATACTGGTGGGAACAATCAGATAACTGTTATGGCTGATTTCAGCCTCCATACAGCCAAAAAGCCGGGCGAGTTCCAACTGGAACTCGCCCGGCTTTTCATGTGATCTGATGCATTATTTCCAGTTCTGGTCGATAAATTCGTCCCGTCCGGATAACGCACGGTCTTCCTTATAATGCTTCTCGTTTTTCTTGTGGTAATCCTGATGATAGTCTTCAGCCGGATAGAACACGACGGCATCCCGAATTTCCGTAACAATCGGTTGAGTGAATCGTCCGCTGGCTGCCAGTTCCTGTTTAGACTGTTCAGCAAGCTCACGTTGACGTTCATTATGCACAAATATTGCCGTACGATACTGTGTCCCCCGATCCTGGAACTGTCCTCCGTCATCTGTCGGGTCAATCTGAGGCCAGTATAGCTCCAGCAGTCGTTCATAAAGGAATACTTCCGGATCAAATGTAATTTCAACCACTTCGACATGACCGGTCTCCCCTGATTTGACCTGCTCATATGTTGGATTCTCGACGTGACCGCCAGTATAACCCGATATAATCCCATGAATGCCCGGTTGTTCTTCGAACGGTGTAACCATACACCAGAAACATCCGCCGGCGAATGTAGCTTTTTCCATTCCGTTCATCCCCTCTTATCTAAACTACGTATGAATATAGATAGCCATTACGCATACCTTCTTATATTCTAAAACAACAAGAGGTTGATTGAAAGCCATCGTTATGGCTCTCAATCAACCTCTTCATTGGTAATTTATTTTATTTATTAGGTAATGCAATGTAGCAACAACTTATTCAAGAACTGATCTTGAATGAGTTACCCGCGACTACGTCCCATCGAACGGAAGATCAAGCTTACGATGGCTACAAGAACGATCGCACCAATCAATGCAGGTACAATGTAGAATCCGCCCATCTCAGGACCCATATCACCCAAGATTACTCCACCTAACCATCCACCGATGAAACCCGCAACGATGTTACCGATAACACCACCTGGAATGTCACGACCAACGATCAAACCTGCCAACCAACCAATGATACCACCGATAATTAATGACCATAACCAACCCATATCATTCACCTCTAATTAAAGTTTTTGTTGTTGTCTGTCTACTATTAACCGCTACAGAAGCATTTAAACAATTGGCATAAAAATTTTTGCATATTACCGTTTGTCCCATGCATTCTTCTCTGCAAAATAGGCTGTGGCCCAGTATGAAACAGATCACGTCACTTTCCGGCATCTCACCAGCTCAGGGCTGCGTTATGTACCTCCCGAAAGTCATTGTATGTTAGAGCAGACAAGGTTAGTATCACCAATTGAGGTAGGATTATTTATAAATTTGCGTCATATTATAGGATTGATGGGTTAGATCTGATCAATAAAAGCCTGCACGGCCCTTACCTGGCTGCGCCAGCCACGTATGTTTGTGACTCTTATCCAGCTCGCCACGCATCGACTGAATGACTTTTACAATGTCGGTCTGTCCATTCTGATGCCATTCCAGCGCAGCGCTCACATACAACTCACCTAGCTGCGCAAGAGAAAACGTGTCGGTCAGACGAGCTGCTTCTACCGTGCCCTCTTCACCCGCGAATACGGTGAAGCCACGTTGGCGTAAATATTGCAGGCGCAGTGCTTCATCTGGCAACGGAATTTCGTAAGCCCGGTCAAACCGTCCAGCACGGTTCATAAGGCCAGGATCGATTTTCTCAGGATAATTCGTTGTCCCGATCAGGAAAATGCCTTCTTTCGACGTAGCTCCATCCAATGTATTCAGGAAAAAGGAACGAACTTCATCCGGCATCGAATCGATGTCCTCAATGATCAGTACCATCGGTGCGAGTCGCTTGGCAGCCTCGAACACTTCACGCACCGATTCACTGTTGGTATACTCCGTTATCTGCCAATACGCAGCCGGTCCCGGGATACTTCCTGCAATGGATTTCACCAATGTGGTCTTACCGTTTCCGGGGTGTCCATACAATAGAATGCCCCGTTTGTATGGGATATCGTAATCTCTGTAAAAGGAACGATCCGCTTCGAAGAACTGATCCAGCGAGCGGAAAATATCCTGTTTAATCTGTGCAGAGAGAACAACATCCTCTCTTCCCACGGAGCGAGTAATCGATTCGACATGACGGTCGCTGCCATTGCGGGCATCGGTATACACCGTCACTTTTTTCATATTTTGCTGACGTTCCCGTTCCCGGACACTTCCGAGAAATTGCTTCATCTCTTCATCCCCGACAGCAAATACAAAGTCTTCGCTATAGATCCCGTTCTCTCGGAAAAATGGAACCCGCACAAGTGCAACGCCCCATTTCGGATAGGCAAATACGTTGTTGCGGATGGAGTAGTGCACACCATACGTGGGCACATCACCATCATCATCGTAATGCAACGTCTGAAGCTCCAGATCCTCGAAAATGCGGGCTACCAATTCCACTTCGGTACTTCCATTTTGCAAGTCTTCCCGGAGTAACTCCCAATATTCATTGTTCGGGTCAGAACTGGCATACAGTTTGTATTCAACCCCATATCGCTGATGTAGCGCCTCGCTGATGCCACGAATCAGCCTTGAATAGATGGCGTACCCTTCCACTCGAATACGGGTATCATGTTGTTCGTCGTAGCTATAGATTGCCCGGGTAGGATCTACTTGTTGTTCGTGTATTGTCATTATTTCGCTCCCTTTACCGCGGCAAGCGGTTTGCATTTGGCTACAACTTGAGCCAGGCCTGCGCCGGTTACACTGTCTATGATTTCGTCTACATTTTTATAAGCCTGTGGTGATTCATCAATAATGGATTCAAGTGAGCGCTGGTTTACCACGATCTCATCTTCTGTGCCGACGCCAAGTGCCGTAGCAAAATCCTCTACAGTAACCAATCGTTTCGTTGCTGTTCGTGAACGTATGCGACCCGCGCCGTGACATATGGAATAATAATTATCAGCGCCCTGTGGCTGACCGACCATGATATATGAAGCAGTTCCCATCGAACCGGGAATAAGCGCCGGATGTCCAGTTGCCAGATAAGGCTTGGGATTGTCCGGGTGACCCGCCGGCAACGCACGTGTCGCTCCTTTTCGATGTACAAAAACGGAGTCTTGGTCTGCATGGGATTCCTCCCAGGCGTAGTTGTGCATCAGGTCGTATAACGTACGAAATTCACATTTGGGGCCAAACACATCCCGGAATGCTTCGCGAATAGCATACGCAATCAGGTGACGATTGACAACAGCGTAATTCAATGCAGAATACATCATGTTCACATAATGACGACCTTCTGCATGCTCCAGCGGCGCAAATACCAGTCTTGGATCGGATGTGCCCAAGTTAAGACGCTGCATGACTTTCGCAATCGCTGAAGAACTCGTCTGACTGACATATCCGCCCCATGCACGAGAGCCGGAATGAATCATGACCACGATCTGTCCATCGTACAATCCCCAAGCTTCGGCGATTTCACGATTCTCTTCGGCGATCTCAATCGCCTGGATCTCGGCAAAATGGTTCCCTCCGCCCAGTGTACCGAGCTGACGATGCGAACGATGCCACGTCATATCAGGAATGTGATTTAACACATCCTCATCGTAACTGAATTTGCTGCTTTCCACATGGGTTATCGAGGTTGATTTTTTCGGTGTATAGCTGTCAGGGATATATTTTTTGGGTAAACCATGCAGCCCTTTACGAACAATGTGCTCCAGTCTTATATCCGAGTAATGACCTCGCTGGTTCGCCTCCATTGGCAATACTTTCTCTATGGCTTTGACAAGTTTACGGCGAAGCTTGATGTCTTTCAATTCGTCCTTGTGCAAGTTCGTCATGTGCACTCGCATGCCACAGCCAATGTCACTGCCAACGATGGAGGGAGAAACGTATCCGCTCTGCGCATCCCAGACGGCTGTTGTTCCAATGCATGTACCTACACCGACATGCACGTCAGGTGTGTAACTCATATAAGAGATTCCCGGAATCTGCAGATTATTGTTCGCCATCTCGAATACCTTGTAATCGAGTGAGGAAAAGAGTTGTTGTGCTGCATACACGGTTAGGTCGCCTGCGGGCAACTTCACTTCATGGCGATAGCCACCTGCGTTTTCATTTGGATCAGTAAATAAATTAAAGTCTGTATTCATAAAAGTGTATTATTCCTTCCTGTACGTTCAGCAAATTCGGTTTGCTGATTCATCTATAAAATAAAACTAAAAAAAGCCATAGGCTAGTCGCCCATGACTTCTACTGAATGACAATAACGGAGAACAGAACAGCTTAAACATGCTTGTGTGTCTGTTATCCATCGCTATGATATAAGCGAAGAACGCATATCGATTATAAAACCCGCTAAACGATATGCCTATCCCCTATGTCGACCGTATGAGGCCAATGAGACGATGAGCCTGATATGCAGTTGTATCCACCTTGCGCCCTGTTAGATTCAGATCATAACCAAGCATCATGTCTCTCGGCCTCCCTTCGTTAATGTTAAGTCTTATAATAAAGGGACTGAAATTCATGTGTCAACCCTTTTCTTGGAAATAGGTCCATGGTGCAGACTTTATGTATAAACCATAAGAGGGGACCGTCCTAGGACAGTCCCCTCTTTTCTTAATAATAATGATGTTGTTAGCGTAACATGATCATTACAAACCTGCTTGTTTTTCCAACTCATCAACCGGATTTTCGTCTTCTTTTTCAGGAACTTTGGAAGACAGGAACCAACCACATACCGCAATGGTGATCAGTACAATATAGAATCCGAATTTCCAAATTTTATTTTCCGGGAAATGCTCATCCAGAACACCCAATGAAGGGTGTGCAAGTGTAATAACTGCCAGTTTAACCCCTACCCAACCTACGATCACAAAAGCCGCAACTTCAAGCCCTGGGCGGGAATGAAGCAACTTCACAAAATATGAGGCTGCAAAACGCATAATTACAAGCCCGATGAATCCACCGAGGAAAATAACGATAAACTGTCCTCCGTCAAGTCCCCCGATTGCAGGCAATCCACTTGGTGGCAACGCCACAGCCAAGGCAACCGCAGCCAGAATGGAATCGACTGCAAATGCGATATCGGCTACTTCGACTTTGAATACGGTCATCCAGAAACCAGATTGTTTTTTCGGTTTCTTTGGCGTCGAATCAGCAGCTTCATCTGTTTTATTGCGATTACCCAGTATCTTTTTAACAATGTGGTTAATCGAAATGTATAGAAGATACAGGGCACCGATCGCTTGTACTTGCCACACATCGACGAGGAAAGAGATCAGGAACAATGAACCTAAACGGAAAACAAATGCGCCCATCAGACCATAGAACAACGCTTTTTTGCGCTTCTCTTCAGGTAGATGTTTAACCATAATTGCGAGTACCAATGCATTATCTGCTGCAAGTAATCCTTCTAGAACTACTAAGACAGCCAACACCCACCCATATTCCAATAATAATGAAACTTCCAACGTTGACTCCTCCTTAATATCCTTATGATGTACAAAAAAAAGGACCTTTACCATCGCTGGTAAGGTCCTTTTATATCCACAAAAAGAGACCTTTACCGAGCATGAAAACTTGGTAAAGGTCTCGCTAACAACAAATTTGCTGCCAATAAAGCCGGGGATACGATCCCGAATTGACGACTTTACTGTAAAAGCTACTCCCCTTTAACAGGAATATGTAGTTTTAGTTGGAACGGGTTGTTAAACCTGTACTCATCATATTTCATAATCTTAAATAAAGTCAAGCTTTATTTCGTTGACGGTACAGCTTACGGAATACGACAACATCGTAAATCATATTCCCCAGTGGAATGAAAGAAATGAAGAAGAGGGCAATTGGACGACGCAGACGCCACTTCTGTGAGGTGTACATGCTCACCATAAATAACAAGTACATTAAAAATAAAAAACCGTACAAATTTCCAAACCAAGTGACAGCCTGCGGCATAACTCCGGCATCTCTCAACGGAAAAGCAACAAACAGTAACAATACATACGAAATTCCCTGCAACCACAACATCAGCCGGAAGCGTCCCAGCATAGAATGTAACATTATTTTCCTCCTGCTTTTATACATGTAACGAATTCAATTGTTCCCGTACAGTATATCACAAAAGCTGAAAATCTCCGCTTCATTCCACGCAGCAGATTATTCCTGCACGCTTATATGGGTGTTCACCTGCCTTTTTGCAGGAGCCAAATACCTCAGCTTCTCATAAGATATACGACGAAGATTGTTACCGATGTCGGACAAGGAGGAGCCAGTTAATGAAAATTGCTATGGTTGCACCCGAGAAATTACCTTTGCCCGGTAATGGTTCCGTGGAAATCTGTATATTAGGGATTGCCCGCGAACTTGCACACCGCCATCAGGTGACTATCATAACTCGTCAAATGGAAGGTCTCGCTGCCACAGAACAGATCGATGGCATCACCATTCAACGTGTCCCTGCATCGAGTCCTGTCAGATACACCAAAGCCGTCATACGCCAGTTATCCAAACAACCCTACGATGTAATTCAAGTGGACAACAGGCCACGAAGTATGGCGAACATCAAACAAGCTTTTCCACGCACTCCCGTTGTACTCTATCTTCACTCGTTAACCTTTGCTCAGCCCGGAACTTCCAGACTCAAATTAATGAGAAAAGCGGATTGGATTGCCGTTAACAGCCAATCCCTGCGACAAAGGCTAGGCCGCAGATTTCCGTTGGTAAAACGCCGGATGAGTGTGGTTCCATTGGGTGCGGATCTAAGCCGCTTCAGGCCTGCTGAATCCAGCGAAGAACAGATTCAACTGCGTACACAATTTGGAGTGACTAAACCATTCTCTATTTTGTATGTCGGCAGGCTCATCCCTGGAAAAGGCGTAGACGTATTAATTCGTGCGACTGCCCTCCTTCAGCGACAGATGCCTGTCCAACTGGTCGTTGCAGGCAAAGGCCCTCCGCATTACATGCGTAAACTTCGCGAACTTGCCCATAAACAAAAAGTGCATGTATCCTTTCGTGGTCAGATAAACCATGAGCATATCGATCAGTTGTATCGGGCCGTCGATTGTCTGGTGTGTCCCTCCCAAGAACATGAAGCTTTTGGTCTGGTCAATGTTGAGGCCATGGCTTCAGGATTACCTGTCATCGCTTCTGATAACGGAGGCATTCGTGAGATTATTGAATCAGGTATTAATGGATACCTTGTGAGTGATTATAAACGTCCCCAACGTTTCACCTCCTGCCTGTACAAACTTGCAAGCAACCCCACGTTTGCCGAGATGTTAGGGAAGGCTGGCCGAGACAGCGCAAAGGCACATTTCAGTTGGGCCAGAACAGCCATGCATCTGGAAGCCACCTATACCAGGCTCATCCGTCAATGAGCCTTCTTCTGTTATGAGCTTTTTGCCCCATGTAAACCTGCTCTTTAAAATGATCAAGCTTTTTCACGAAATTGCCATCCCGCAATCAAAGAATCCATCTGTGGAACAGGAATGTGACTCATCTCAATTAACTCCATAATAACCATATCTCTCATCATGAATCGTACTTTGGCACACGTTAGTTGATGAAATACATCGTAGAATGCCTTCCCGGTCCAACATCCATGAGGTACGACAAGCGGATCATTAACGATATAGCCTACCGCTCCAATCGGTGGAATAACGACCTTAATTGCTTGTTGATCCAATCGATTGTCTGGATCTTTGACGAGATACACGGTATCCCCCACATGTAAAACCTGTACTCCATGATAGTGGTCCATCCCATACATAGCTGCGAATAATTTAGTGCTCATACGACCTGCTCCTTCTCTTGTATTTGTCCATAATTAAAATTCACAAAGATACATCGGTCTCATAATGTTCCAACCACTCGACAAGTTGCCTGCGTATCTCTCTACGAAACTCCCGTGGTTCAAGTACCTCTGCCTCGGGTCCAAATTGATACAACCATTTCAAAAATTCTCGGCTGCTATTCAGTGTCACTTCAAATAACAATCCCCCATCCGACATATTCGTCATTCGCGGGCGAACAAACATCTCTTCTTCTTTTATGTAGGGGGCTATTTTCTCAGAGAATCTTACCTTGAAATGGATATGCTCGTCTCCACGGTCAATAGACCATGTGTTCTTCATATACTGTGTTATGTTGAAGTCACCCTTGTCGAAACCGGCATTGGTTCGTGTTACATCCAAAAAACGGCTAATTCGGAACAATCGAACTTTTTGCAACAAATGACAGTAGCCGATCAGATAAAAACGTTGATCACGCGGAATGAGATAATAAGGATCGATATCGCGAACTGTAATCTCATTTCTTGTCAGCGTATGATATTGAGTACGAATAGTTTGCTGGCTTAGAATAGCTTCGATGATGGGAATCAGCAGATTAGGGTCTTTTCCTTCCTCACGATAAGCTGGCGTGCCCATACGAATAATTCCCGCAATATTCTCTACAATGTCACTGTTTCTTGATTTTAATTTGGTATGAGCCGACATGACCTTGTCAAAAGCCGAATCGAACTCAGCAGGTAACTTGGAGGTATCAACTACGGACGGAAGCATGGAGAAGACCATTGCCTCCTGTTCAGTAAAATCTAATGGATACATGGCAAACTCACCAATAAATCGGTAACCTTTGCCATATCCTTCGTTCATAATCGGGGCAACCCTGTCCAAAATCCGGAGATCACGATATATCGTGCGTACAGTCGTACCGCATTTCAGCGCCAACTCTTTGGCCGAAATTCCAGGATTTGCTTGTATAGCCTGAAGTATACGCAGCAGACGAATTAATTTCTCTGTCATGTAGTTTCTCCCCTTCGATATTTTATCGGCAAGGAAAACTAGTTCCTTTAGTACAGAACTAAATCTTTAGTCCCAATATTATTTTTCGCAATTTCACCGTTTCAGTATAGTCCAATTGCACTCTTACCCCCTTTTAATATACATTCTCTTACTTGCTTGCGTAAAACATTAACCCCAATGACCTTAAACCTAAGCCTGAAAGCCTACACAAACTTTTAAAAAAATGCAAAAAAAAAGCCTAATCTCACCAAAGAGACAAGGCTTTTTTGGAATTACTGGTTATGCAACTCTAATAATTGATTCATCACATTCACCATATGCTCACATAGTTCAGGAATATCTCCCATCTGGTCTTCATTCACACTACGGTCAAAGTATACATGAGCCATGACGTTGTATGTGATTGGCTCTTCATCAAAGATATAGCGGATGTTCAGGCACATCCGCTGGTCAGGCCAGCCCATCTGCAATAATGAACGAATAGCCGAGCACTGTGTCTCGGTCTCCTTCACATCCATACCAAACCGCAGTTCCAATCGGCAACCCGGATGCGCTCCAGGCTTCTCCAATATCTCTGCTGCAAGTTCCTCAAGGGAACTGCTTAATATGACTTCTCCTGTTACTTCCGGACGATCCCTGAGACAGAACTGTATTGTGAGCTCTCTGGACATCACTGCCATCTCCAGCCGATCTTTACGCCCCGTAATCTGAATACGTTCATCCAGGTTATCCATATCATAGAGATAATTCTCAAACCCGACTTTCAGATTGTCATACACCGTTGGATCAAACATTGAAATATACCTACTTTCTTGCCCTTTAACATGTATTGTAGTACATTCTTTTCCTTCATGCGACTATCATAACTTCTCGTCCGGGAAATATAAAAAGCCCAGTCCGGGGACTGGGCTTCGGCTAAGCATGGGGTCTGATAAGATCACCAAGCTTGGCTTATTCTTCTTCAGCTTTTTCTTCAGCTGCTGGTTCAGCGGCTTCATCAGCAGAAGCTGTTGGCTCTTCCTCAGCCGCTTGTGGCGGCATGACGGACGCGATGATTGATTCAGGAGATGTTACGAGTGTCAAACCTTTATCCAGTTTGACGTCCGCTGCAGTCAAGCGGTCACCAATATCCAATCCGCTAACATCAACTTCAATGGACGTTGGCAGATCCGCAGGCAATCCTTCTACCTCCAGCTGTGTCTCCTGTGTCTGGAATACACCACCCGCTTTTGAACCGGCTGCTGTACCCTGGAAGTCGATCGATACACTTACGCTGATTGGCTTGTTCTTGGAAATCTGCAAAAAGTCTACATGCAGCAAACGTCCATTACGCTCTTGCTGATCCTTGATCAGTACAGGAATCGTTTTACCACCCTCAACATTCAGGTTGAACATTTCGGAGCGGCCTGTGCGTGCCACTTTCAGCATCTCTTTTTCATCTACATGTATTGAAGCACCTTCAAGTCCCGGGCCGTAAACGACTGCAGGAACTCGTCCGCCTTGTCTTAACAAGCGCAGTGCTGCACCTTTCTTTTCCGTTCTTGGCGTTGCTGTAAGTTGAGCCATTTTTCCGTTGGATTTCATGATTGAACATCCTCCTTCAAGGGATCACTACATTATATTTGTTGGAAAGCGTTAAAGCTTCGCTATAGACCATAATGGTCTTTTTTCCTTTGGCCGAATCGTGGGCCATATCTATATTTACCCCAATGATAGAGGATCTCAAACACGAAACAGGACAATTCTTTATTTTCGGCTAAGCTATTCTCCGTATATTCAGACCAAAAAAGCAGTCGGAATCTCTTCCAACTGCTGGTTTAGCAAGGGTTTGACGAACTACGTTCAAAGTTATAAATAAAGAAATTATGCGCTATCACGATCTTCCGTTTTTTCGCTTTCGCGAATGATCTGCATCTCGTCTGACCCGCTACGGACAATAATGTGCACGTCCCCATCTTCAGGTACAATGTCCACGTAACGGTCTCCGCACGTATCTTTGGCTTCCCATTCGTTCAATCGGATGATCAATCCCAGGTGATGCAGACCCGGAGCAACGCGGAAGCGGGCTTCTGCGGCATTACCGACTTGTTCCAACCTTACTGCTCCGTCTTCCATACCTGTGCCCCACACCCAGACATCCCAACCTTCATAATGCTGGTCTTCCCGTTCGTATCGAAGCGTGACGGTTCGCGAAATCTGTTTATGAATCGTCACGGCAAGAGATGCCCTTATTCCTCCAGCTTCAGCAATAATACGGGTTACTCCAGGTGTCATCGCACGTACGATCCCTGCCGCACTCACCGCTGCAAGTTCAGGGTGAGAAGAGCTCCAGCGTACATTCGAATCCTGTAGCGGCTGACCAAATTGATCAAGGACCAAGGCACGGAAGCGGCTGATGCGGGTCATGTACATGACGGGTTCGCCCACAATTTCAATTCGTTCAGCATGACGGTAATCCACTTGTAACATACAACTTGCCGTTATGTCCCCACAGTGGACTGTAATTGAAGCTTCCCCTCGTTCCAGTGCATGGATTGTTCCATCAGGCTGGATCTGAATAATATCCGGTTCAGAAGAAGTCCAGGTAACCGGGGCTTTTTCTACCACATTGCCAATGCTGTCCCGTACGATTGCTCGCAGTTGCGTGGTCTCCTTCGGACTGTATACCTGGCGAGGAAAACTAATCTCCACTGTTGACGGCTCAGCGCCTCCAGCACGCTCTGTGTCATACAGTACCATCAATGACCATCGTTCTATCTGCACAGTACCACGAACAGTCTCAATCCGATCTGTACCTGCCTGATGAGCATTGACTACGACATGCCAGTCACCTTCTCCCAGGTCCACATGCTGCTCATGTTCCGTTCCGTTATAAATGACCATTATCTGATTCCAGGTGTCCTGATTCGCACCATCCTGAAGCATATAGGCAACTACATTGCCATCCGCACGAATTACACGAAGGTGATTTCGTACCTGTTCAGCATCAATCATACGAAAAGCGGGATGTGTGCGACGCAGGTGAATAAGACCACGATAGTAGTCGAACACCGGTCTGAACCGTGATTTGTTGGCCCATGTGATGGCGTTCACCGCATCCCCGCTCCGATAACTGTTATGATCACCGGCTTTGGACCTGAGCAACTCATCCCCTGAATGCAGGAACGGAATGCCTTGAGAAGTCAGCAGAATGCCGGAAGACAGTAACGAGCGTCGAACCATCTCATCATCCAAAACATTATCTGCATCCACATACCGATAAGGATCTGCTGCTTTTACAGCGGACTCAGCACTCCCACCACCCACGGGCTGTCCGTCCTTCCATACGGGAAATCCTAATTCATGTCTTAGGTTCATGGTTGTTGCAATTTTATCCCACAGATTGAGGTTGTCGTGGGCAGATACATAATTGACAACTTCCACAGGTGAAGATGTAAAATCATCCAGTGCCCCGGCTAATCCTCTGAGAATCTCATATTCCTGTCCTCCGGCACTCGTGACAAACCCTCTGCCACTTCCATCACTATCCCCCTTGATTGCGCTGCGAAAATGATCATTAAATACTGCAAATCCCTGACCTCGCTGGGTTCCTTTTAATGTTTTGCGGTCCAAAGGCGAATCTCCACCCGTCCAAGGTTCCCCATAGATCAGAAATGCCGGATCGATCTGTTCCCGCAATTCGCGTGTCAATTCATTCATCGTTTCCGTATCTATTAGAGCCATAAGGTCAAATCGAAATCCATCCACATGATATTCTTCTGCCCAATATCGGAGAGAATCCACAATATATTTTCGCACCATTGGACGCTCAGTCGCCAGTTCATTGCCTACACCGGAACCATCACTGAGGGTGCCATCCTCCCGATAACGGTAATAATAGCCGGGTACGATCCGTTCAAACGGTCCCTCTTCCACGCTGTACGTATGATTATAGACAACATCAAGTACAACACGAATACCTTGTCTGTGCAGAGATTGTACGAGTGATTTGAGCTCCCGAATTCGAACTGCCGGATCACGAGGGTCGGTAGCGTAGGAACCTTCGGGAACGTTATAATGTTGCGGATCATATCCCCAGTTGTATGGTGCTCGGACATTGGAACCAACGTCAGCTGTAGCGAGTTCATTCACCGTCTGATAATCCGCCACAGGCAGAAGATGTACATGAGTGACTCCCAGTTCGGCAAGATGGTCTACACCAATACTATTGCCTGCTCTATCCGTCAGACCGGATGCTGTGAATGCCAGATATTTTCCCTTATACGGAATATCGGCATGTGGGTCTGAGGAGAAATCACGGACATGCAACTCATATAACACGGCATCGACAGGACGCAGAAAAGCAGGTTTGACATCCAGTTCCCAATCGACCGGATTGGTGGTGTCAGGATCTATAATAGCCGTTCGTTGCCCATTGGCCGTTACCGCTCTCGCGTAAGGATCAACAACGACTTCAATCCGCTGATCATTATGAGTGATACGGTACATATAATAATAACCTGCCCAATCGCCTGTAAGCTCTAAAGTCCATATTCCATCCGCATCACGTGTCAAGGAATGTTCCCTTTCACCCTTATGCTCTTGCACCTTACCTTCCTCGTTGTAATGCCCTTCATCTTCAAAAATCAATATATCAACCTGTTGTGCCGTAGGTGCCCACAATTTAAAAGTACTTGCAGCACGAGTATATGTTAAGCCAAGATCGTTGCCTTCGTAACGAAAAGAAGTCCATTCCGGCATCGTTCCCACCGCCTTTATATCCATTGTTTTCGTGTTGTCCCGATGTTACGGAGCGGGACGGGATTTGTCAACCCGGGGTTGTCTGTACTCATCATATCGGTTCAATTTGTGTATTCAATTAGCAATCGCTTTCAAAATATAGGATATGAAAACAAGTGCCATAGATTGACAGCATATGTACCTGTCCTGACAAAAAAAGTTTGAAAAATACAAGAATAAATTACAGGATGTCATCTGCTTTCCAAACAAATCTATACTTAGCTACGCATTGAACTGGCGGATGTTTTAGTATTTCCGAGTATAACAAACTCCTGTTTATGGTCGAGCCATCGCTCTTTAACTCGACAAAAAATCGCCCTTCCGATTGGAAGGACGACTCATTTTCATTTTTCACCCGATCTACAGGACAATTGAACATGTCCTTATTTAAGCACGCTCCCTTTTACTAGCACACTACATTCTCTTGCTTGAGGATTAGGGTCGATCAGGAATTGGAATACATCACTGTTATGGATAGCCCATTCACATGTACCTGTCCGTCCTGTACGGTGCGTATCGTATCAACGCCGGCTTGTCCTTTCTCAACAATTACATTCCATGTTCCTGCGGGAACAGAGATGTCACGGTTTTCCTTTGCCGCGTTATAGATGACAACAATGCGATTCCAAGGATCGCTGGCTGCTGTACCGTTCAATTCATACGCCAACAGCCCCTTACCTTTTTCGATTAGACGAACATGCTTCTCGATCTCTTCCCGTGTACGAAGCCGAAATACGGGATGCTCTCGCCGAAGAAGAATCAGCCCACGGTAATAGTCAAACACCGGCTTGAACAGCTGCTTTTGCTCCCAATGTATGGCGTTGACTGCGTCTCCACTCTGGTGGCTGTTGGCATCCCCATATTTGCTGCGAAGCAGCTCATCTCCAGCGGCGATCAGGGGTACACCCTGGGAGGTTAGAACAATACCGTTGGCAAGCAAACAACGCCTAACGGTCTCATTCTCCAGAATGTGTTCCGGATCAATCTGCAGGTAAGGCTTAGCCTTCTCTACAGCCTCTTCCACACTTTCGCAACCGCGAATACACCCATCCTCGTCATAGGTGAGGAAATTCAAGGTATCGTGGAGTCCTTGTGTACGTGCGACTTTGTCCCACAGGTTGAGATTATCATGCACCGTTACATAGTTGATCGTCTCGGATGGACCATCCGTAAAATCCTGAACGGCTCCCCGGACGCCAGTCCACAATTCGTCTTCTTTCCCGTCCGCCCCCGTCGCAAATCCCGTACCCACTCCATCGCTGTCTCCCTTGATCACGCCGCGGAAATTATCGTTAAACACAGCAAAACCCGCCCCGCGTTGCGTTCCTTTTAGGGTCATATCATCCCCAAGAGGCGAAACCAGTGCGCCCCATGGTTCACCATATAACAATATGGAAGGTGACACTTCGGCGTGTAATTCCGCTGCAAGCTGTTTCATCGTAGTGGTGTCGATCAGGCCCATTAGATCAAAGCGAAAACCGTCCACATGGTACTCCTCTGCCCAGTAACGGACCGAGTCGATGATAAACTTGCGAACCATGGCGCGTTCAGTAGCCACCTCATTACCCGTACCTGAACCATTGCTATAGGTCCCATCGGCGTTTTGACGATAGTAGTACCCTGGTACAAGTTTTTCAAAAGAGCTGCCTTCCGTATCAAACGTATGATTATACACCACATCCATAATGACACCTATTCCCTTGTTATGAAGGGCAAGCACCATGGATTTGAACTCACGAATTCGTGTCTCAGGGTCGTCTGCACGTGATGCATAGGAACCTTCCGGCACATTATAATGGAGCGGGTCATATCCCCAGTTATAGTTGGAGGCATCCGTCGTATCACCATCTACTCTGGATTCATCTACCGTCGCAAAATCAAATACGGGTAGCAAATGCACATGGGTAATCCCGAGTTCAACCAAATGATCGATCCCTAGTGTGTTGCCCTCCGAATCACGCAGACCCGTCTCGGTAAAAGCCATATATTTACCTTTATTCGTAATACCAGATGATGGGTGAATGGAAAAATCACGTAAATGCAGTTCATACAGGATTGCATCTACAGGACTGGTCAATTCCGGGCGTATATCCTCACTCCATCCCTTCGGATGTGTCTGCTCCAGTCTGACAATTACACCCATTTCTCCATTCATGGTCACGGCTCGTGCGTAAGGATCTACAGCATTGGTCGAATGTCCATCTTCGAAAGTAGGCTTGTACATGTAACGGTAGCCGCTTAAATCGCCCTCCAGTTCCAGAAACCAGGTGCCTTGTTCTTTCTTTTGCATAGGTATCGCCTGCTGTTTCCGTTGATTGGGCTCTTCCTCAGGGTTCCCTCCTGTCAAAGGCGGGTACAGAAGTAGTTCCATCTGAACGGCTAACGGTGACCAGACTTTGAAGCGACAGGCTTGTGCTTCTAAGGTGACACCTAAATCTCTTCCTCTGTATGTATCATCTGAAATCAATAGTTCCTGCTTACCCTCTTCAATCATATGTATTGTTCCCCTCTCGTTGAGAAAATTATGAATATGGATAGAACGAGTGCTCCTTACCCTTTATACCCGTTCTACTGCCCAACCATAATCCCAATTACACAAAAGAAGACAAACGTCATGTAGATTCACATAACGTCTGCCTTCTTAATGGATCGATAACCTCTCTCTAATGCGGTACCTGGGATTGGAAATCATTACGGCTGGATTGATCGGCGTGGTACCAAACCACGTCCCCATCTTGCATCGGCCAGCTTCTCCCCTGACTATCTACCGGGCTGTAATCGAAACCTTCCATTTGCCATTGATTCATCAACGGTGCATGAATATATTGCAGATGGGGTGCATTCGTATTGCCACTGCGCAACGTTTCGATATTGAAGTTCACTACAATGTAACCGTCCCTCAGAAATACTGTTGCCTTCTCATCCAACTGGTTTTGTCTGGCAAGTAATTCGAGATCGGTTCCTTTGGGCACTGCATATACATCCGCTGGCAAGCTATATTCCCCATACCAGCGCTGAATCGCTGCATTCGCCCGATCCACATTAACACTGGCGGGAATATCTGTTTTTGGGCCAATGAGTGTGCGGATCTGTGAAGGAAGAATCATCCAGTTATACCGACCTACCCACGTTTTATGATGAGAGGTCTGATCCACGAAACGAACCATATGTTCGGCGAGTGACCCTTGAATACGTTCCTCCTCCGACAGTTCATAGGTATACTGGTAGCGCGCCGTATCCCCCAACTCCGTACCGGGAACATTCCGCAATCGTGAGTTCAGGACAACAAAACGTTTTTCTAAATCTTGTGCTGATCCAATACGAATGAGTCGTTCCTGTCCCCGATGGTAGTATAAATCCACTTCTTGCCGGGTGGTGCCATCTTTGCTCACAAAAGAGAACGTTGGCGTGATTCGGATACCATCCTGTTTCCCAAACATATTACCTTTGGTCTTCAGATCAAACTTGAAATGGTAACCCGTCTTCACCGCTGCATTTCGGAAGCCTTGTACCGGATGACTGCCGGGACGAATAGGCAGGACATAGGGAGCCAAATTACCTCGGGGATCTCCGTCGATACTGTTTCCTCCGGTCCAGTAGCTCACACCCGTTGGTTCCGGGCTGCCCATCCGCTTGCGGAACACATTCTCCCAGTTGTAGTCCGAAATATCCGTGATATGAAAATCATACAACCGTCCGATAACCTCTACAGCAACGGTATCTGCTGCAACATGATGGGTCAGATTTGTGTTGGCATCCTGTTGTTCTGTAAAGTTTGCAGGTGCATTTTCGGCAATATTACGAAACTCTATCTGATAGTTTCCTTCATCTATCCATACAGGAAGATAAAAAGGGGTATCTAATTGATTTACAGGAATATCCACCCAAGTCATGGCCGGGATGAACTGGCTTCTGGCTGCATTATAAACATCGAATGGGAAACGAACCTGTTTGATCCGGAAATATTTCGCATAATCACGGTTTCCATAACCAGGGTAACTCCCTATATCCAAATGTTGACCTGAAGTTGGGATTCGTACAACAAATGGACGCTCTAGAATAAGTGCAGCTCTGGTCGGATCAGGCGTAGTCTTCTGGTTATGCAGCTGATCATCGGATACCCAGGCATAGTTCACAACTGGAGTATGTACTGTCACCGAGTTGATGCCCAGAATGGGGAACTTCTGATCCTGCCCACCGTTAACATTGCCAGGGAGCAAATCGTAAGAAATTTCACCAGTGGTCGGCTGGTTGGCTTTGTTCACCAATGTGTTCTTGATCGTCAGTCGGTTCTGGTATAGAACAAGATCCCCAATCATGCCCGGCTGGGGGATCGTTCCCGGTTGCGGAGCTGATTTTGCTACTGGAGCGGGGTCCATAATCGTCGCCCCATTAAAGGTTACCTTGTCGTTATTGACCGTGTTCTCTCTAACCTTCGCTTCAGCTTCAGATTGAAACAATGACGTTTCATCTGGCGTAGGCGGTTCATCGGAACCACCTGGAACCCCTTGGATGCCAAGATCAATTTCTTGACATGGCGCAGGTTTCACATGAGTGTTAACCACAGTATCCATAGCCGATTGCAAAGTCGGTGGAGTATATGCATTGGGCGTCAGGGTCACGGTGTCACCATAACCACCTAGCGCATAGTTAGATACCTTTGCCTCATTTAACTTGTATACCTCCAGATTATCGATCTGCCAATAGCTATATGTCCTTGTTACTTGCATGGTTTTATCCCCAGGGACGTCAAGTTCTCTGGGCTCAGGAGGTGTTCCTGGATCCCCCTCACCACTAGAAGCTCTTCCCGGAATCGTCCAGGTTTTATGATAAACCCTTTTCACAGGAACCTTGTAAGTCACCGTTCCTGTCATGTTAACCCAACGGTGCTGAAACAGATATTCCTTGGCCAAGACATTGGCATAGAGATCTTCCGAGGTCGGAATACCACGGGTAACATCGAACTTCTCAGATCCCCGATCGTCCGCCTTCAACACACCTCGAACAGATGGGTCTATAACCGATGCTTCGATAACCGTGCCTCTACTAGGTGGGCTGATGGTCACAGAGCAAGCGTTCACAGGATCGCCCCCCGGATCACCATCATTCCCCCCTTCTCCATTATCCGTACAGTCCTTCACCTCAAGCACCTGAGTCCCTTGTTCATCCAGTCGCTGAGCAGTATCAAGAAAATGGGCTTTGATGGTAGTGCTGCCCACGATCCCTTTTGTTGTAATTTTGCCGTCTGCGCCAATCGTTGCCACAGTTGGATTCGAACTCTGCCAAGTCAATTTGGGATGAGCCGTCAGCTTATGAACAGTGCGATCCGGTTTGGTTAGAACGGCTTCTGCCTGTAGAGCTGTCGTATTGGCTTTACAAGCATTCGGCAGATTCACAACGAGTCCTGGCTCCGACGTGACTGTTATGGTCGCAGTATCCGAAATCAGGTATGTACCGTTGTTCCAGATCGCACGCACAGTGACTGTGCCCGGACTTTCGGCTTTCAACATCCCGGTTTTCAACTCTATACTTGCAATCGACTCGTCAGAAGAAAACCATTTGATCTCCGCTTCTCGTCGGGATACGTTGATGTCCTCACCAAAGGCTGTCGCACCATAGCCCTTAGTCTTCACCAAGGCTTCCATCTGCTGGGTTTGACCTAGGGTAAGAGTTTTATTTGGAGTTACATCGATTTCTTTCTCTTCGTGAATCTTACCTTCCCAGAAGATGCTAACAGGGGTGTGGTATACCATCTTATATTTGGGTTTATTGCCTGGCCTAGTCCCATAAGGTTCTCTTTCAAAGAACTCAAACCCTTTGCCAGTATATGTTCTAAGATCCGCATTTTTTTCACTTGTAACTCTTGGACTACCTATTCCTTCATAACTATTTACCTGCTGATATTTTACGCCATCAGGATCGTTCTTTAGCTTAATATCAGTTACCATTTCCTTATCAATTCCTATTCCTCTATATGGCTTCCAACTTAGTGGCGGCCATTTACTCATATCAACATTATCAGGAATTTCTGTTTTCACAGGGTATGCATCATAGTCAGTTCCTCCGTTATCCACATCTTTGTGTGTGCCTTGATATTCTGCCCTAAATTCTCCTGAATCAAGTTGATACCAGTAAACTCCCGGTGTTCCTTGAGTTGGGTTTGCATCAACTGTTACTGCTGGCCCTTTCATGGATTTGGGACCATATTGTTCTTCTAAGGCATTAGCTTTAGGAGTATCAGAAATGCAGTAATAGACTGGTATCATCATTAGTATTATTACTAAGACTCTAAATAAATTTCTTAAGCCATCTAATAGATAACGTTTAATATTAAATTTAAACACCACCAAAAGTTCTATTGATAGATTTGAACTTCTTTACCAGCATCATTCTTCAACATATATCCGCCTTTCACAGGATCCAGAGTATGTGATGACCAAAACTTGGTAGGCACTCCTTGCTTCAACATTGCATTCGAATCGTCTGGTAAAGTACTAAACCCTTTTTCTTTCAAATAGCTCACATTAAATAATCGTTGAATTGGAATAGCTATATTATCATTCGCTCTAGCAATAGTTAAAAGATTTGACTTATCAAATTTAGAATTAAACGTTATCTCGGCGTAGGTAGAGAAGCGACCTCCTTGTGCCCTAGTCAAGTTCTTTGGATCTATAAATAGCGAGGCGTACAGTCCCAAGGGCTTAGTCCCTCGAGTATCCACTACGATAAATCTATGGTACCTTACGACCCCCACATTATTTTTCAAGGTGTAATCTGTGTTAACTATATCTCCGAAGTTACCCTTGATATATTTGTAATTTGTTACTGTCGTTAAATTCGTACCCGTCGTGCCGACCTCTCTCATTTCATTCAGGTCACTATACTTCCCTGCATCCGTTCCCTCTACGTCCATATAACGCAGCAAAATGGCTGATACTTCTGCACGTGTGGTGGAATCCGCGGGTTTTAATGTGCCGTCCTGGAAGCCACCGACAATGCCTGTCCCGCGAACAAGGGCAAGATACGGAATCTGCTCGCTACGAATGGTGCCACGGTTTACTTCCGGTGTGGGCAGCAGCGTGTTTTTCGTATCGTTAAAAGCGTCTTGGAAGCTGCTGCCGGACTTGATCAGTCCATTGGCAATCCACTTCATCATCTCATAGCGTGTTAGCTCCGCATTTGGATTGAAACCTTTTGTGTAATCGCCAGCGTTAATGAACCCTTGTCCGACAAGCTGGCTAACTGCCGCTTCAGACCAATGTCCCTTGAGATCAGCAAAGGGATTATGCCCCTCTACCTTCTCCAGTCCAGTCGCGCGGGCAAGTATAGTCGCATATTCTCCACGTGTGATTTTGCCATTAGGACGAAACGTTCCGTCTTGATAACCAGAGATCAGATTTTTTTCGTAAGCTTTGGCAATCGTCGCTTGAGCCCAGTGATCTTTAATATCCTTGAATTTGCTCAGAGCCGTGTCACTTGTGCCCGATGCAGCATTTGCTGTTGACGTACGATGTACGGTTCCAACTGGCAAAAGTGTTGCTGCCAATACAGCTGTCGTTAACAACCCGACGATCCAACCGTTCCTTTTTTTCTTCTCGTGTCCTTCAATCTGCTTCTTCAATCTACTCACGCTCCTATGTACCTTAGTATGGGGATGCTTTACTTGGTCAACCTAGTCACTTCTCTTCATAACCAAAACCTAAATTTGCCATAATAATCAATATTCTACCATGTTGTACTAGGCTATTGGTATTATTTTTCGTCCATCCCCATCACTTCAAGGCTTGCAACGCTCCTTCCATAGACCCACTTGATTCGCTTAAAACAAAAAAAGGCCATGAATCCGCAGATTCATAGCCTTATGCTTTAAGGGTGTGGTCTTTCTTATGATATTGGAAAATGAACTCACTCATAGAATAAACCATATCATTCCAAATGATCAACCTTTTTTTCTCACTAAGCTTTATTTTCCGTTTAATTCCTTATAGGATGCTTCCAATTCCGTGATCAATTGATCACCACCGGCTTTTCTCCAGCTTGCAATTTCCTGCTCCCAACCTGCATCATCGATTTTACCCATAATGTACTTGGTCTGCGCATCCCAGATCATCTGATCCAGCTCCTGACCACGCTCGGTATAGATCGCCGAAGACAAGGTGAGCGCGGGATTGGGAATGGCGTACTGCTCATTTTCACGCGCCATCTTTGTACCTTTCATACCAATGGGAACATCGACCAGTTCAGCCACGTTATAGCCTTCAATGCTTAACAAATTATCCCGATATGGCTTCACTTCACGCTGATAGGCGTCGAAATCCTTGAGTTCGGTTTTCCCATCCGCAGTCTTGGTATAGTGAACATCGAGTAATCCGCGGAGCTGCAACGTGCTCAGTTCCTCATCCATCAACTGATCCAGGAACGTAAGAACCTTCTTCAGCTGCTCCTCATCTGTAACGGATGCTTTCGGAATGACCAGCATTCCGTAGTTCCCAGGCTCTCCGGCGATGCGAATACCATCGGGTCCCTGGAAAGGAGCTACATCAATCTCTCCATCCGGAGCATTTGGCGTAAGCCGTTGCTGAGAAGATTTTCCGTTCTGAGCCACACCGTTCAGCTTCATGCCAACGAGGCCCGAATCCATTTTTTTGTCTGCATCTGAAGGATCAAGGGCAGGGAAGTCACTGTTAATCAGACCCTCGCTGAACAATCGCTTGAAGAGTTTCATCGTATCCACATATTCGGGAGTCAAGAACTCCGGGGTCAGTTTCCCAGCATCATCCACACCCCATTTGTTGACACCGCCAATACTTACAGCAATACGCGTCAGTGGCGAAGAGACTCCCTCGTTATATTTCTTAAATAACAGTGCACCGTACGTATCTTCCTTACCATTTCCGTCCGGATCATCCTTACGAATAGAGCGCATCACTTCATACCAGTCATCCAGCGTTTTGGGTATATCCAGCTTCAATGTATCGAACCAGTCCTTGCGATATACGATCGCAGTCCGTCCAATATCCCGGAAGTTCGGAATACCGTAGACCTTGCCTTCAATTTTGATATTGTTAAAATAAGCCTCGGATTGGGCCGACAGGTTTTTATAATCCTTCAAGTAAGGCCCCAGTTCCCAGAACAGTCCCGTTTTGGCGGCATTAAACGTTGTCGGTACATAATTCACACGCATAATGGTCGGCATCTCGCCCGATGCAACCATCACGTTCACTTTATCATCAAAAGCAGACTGCGGAATCCACTGTACATTGACATCCGTATTGGTATATTCCTCAATCTTCTGTTCAATCCCGTTCTCCTTGGCCGGTATATCACCTACCTGCATTAAAGAGATGGAAATGGGAAGTTTACCTTCCCCTGCAGCAGGTGCTTTTTCTCCCCCGCAACCTGCAAGCAATCCAGCGGACATTGCACCAATTACAACGATTCCGCCTAAACGGGACATTGGACCTTTTGGACTCATGAACCATCTCTCCTTTTGGATAGCCAATTTGTTCAGCAAACTTGCCTCATTTCACTCATACCAACCATGTATGCGCTATCATAAATAATTTAGAGAGAAGAACCAGCATTACGCCAGTTCAATCTCCACCCCTGCCAAAATGAACGGAGCAACCGATTTCGGATCATTGATCCGAATGGACTCGGTCACATAATACTCATAGGACCCGTCACGATACGGGCTTCCTCCAAGACCGGCTCCGCCATTACACTGCGTCAAGGACAGTACGCCATCACGATCCGTTTGCAGCAGATGCTGCAGCAGACCCTGATACCCTTTTTCCGCAACCGCTTTGAACTTGCCGCTCAGATATCCTTTACGCACACCCTTGGCCAATGCATAGACAAACATTGAGGTGCCTGAAGCCTCCAGATAGTTCCGCTCTCTTCCCGGCTGATCCAGCAGATGTGGCCATAGTCCGGTCTGTTGATCCTGAACATGTACTAATGCGTTTGCTACCCGTTCGAAGATGCCCACGATCTGCCCTCGCTGCGGATGATCTACCGGCAGATGATCCAGTGTATCCACAACCGCCATCACATACCAGCCCATCGCCCGGCTCCAGACATGTGGAGAACATCCCGTCTCCCCCGAACTCCAACGCTGCTCTTTGCTCTCATCCCAGGCATGGTACAAAAGACCACTACGCGGATCACGTGTACGTTGCTCCACCAGTAAGAGCTGCAGAGCCGCCTTGTCGAACCACTTCTCTTCACCCGTTACCGCGCCATACTGGGTGAGATATGGAGTAGCCATATACAAACCATCCAGCCACATCTGGAAAGGGTAAATCTTTTTGTGCCAGAATCCGCCTTCACTCGTATATGGCTGTCCCTTGAGCTGAGTCATAAGCAAATCCGCAGCTTTGCGGTACTTTTCTTCACCCGTTTTCTCATGCAGCAGGAACAGTGATTTTCCCTGATTGATCTGATCCAGGTTATATTCCTCAACCGTATAGGAACGAATCGAGCCATCTTCCTGAACAAAATGATCCATTAGCTCACGGATGTAGTCAAAATACTTTTGCTCCCCGGTGTGCGTGTACAGCTCCTCGAGTGCTTTCAGAAAGCAGCCATTCTCATAATGCCAAGTGGAGTACAGCTCATGGTTGCGATAACTTTCCATGAATTGCTGTGCCGTGCGCACCGATGTGAGTTGCAATGTTTCCTTCATGATCAAGCCTCCGCTTCCGGCTCTTTATTGAGCCTGTTTTTTATAATCTTCGGCATATTCCTCACGAATCTTGTTTCCACCCGCATTGCCCCAATTCTCAATTTCCTTTTCCCAGCCACTTCGATCGATCTTGCCCATGATATATTTGGTTTGTGCATCTGCAATGACCTGATCCAGATCCGCCCCGCGGTCACCATATGTTGGGGAATATAACGTTAGCGCAGGGTTTGGCACAGCGTGCTCCGCCAGTTCCTTGGCAAGTGCTGTACCTTTTTCACCCAGTTCCGTATCCTTCAACTTCGGTACGTTATACCCTTCGACATAAGGAAGGTTGTCACGGTAAGGTTTCACTTCACGCTGGAATGCATCGAAGTCACTCATCTCCACCTGATCTTCGCCCACTTTGGTGTAATGTTTATCTTCCATGCCACGCATCAACAGGGTAGCCATCTCAGGGTCCATCAGTTTATCCAGGAAGGAGAGCAGGTTCTTGAGTTCTTCTTCCGATTTCACCGTCGATTTAGGGAATGCCAGAATGCCCGAGTTACCCGTCTGTCCTGCAACACGATCTCCATTGGGTCCGAGCAAACCAGCGATGTCTACCACACCATCCGGATTGTTTTTGGACAGACGCTCTTGCTGACTTTTTCCATTCTGAGCAACACCTACACGGATACCCACAACACCGGAATCATACTTTTTCTCTGCTTCCGTAGAATCGAATACGGCAAAGTCCTGGTTCAGCAGTTTCTCATCATACAACCGTTTCAGCAGATCCAGCACCTGCATATATTCCGGCGTCATGAATTCAGGCGTGAAGCTGCCATCCTCCTCAGCTTTCCACTTGTTAGGTGCACCAAAACTTACGCCCAGACGCGTCGTGAAGGAATATTGGTCCTCATTATATTTTTTGAAAAGCATCAATCCAAACGTATTATCCTGACCATCTCCATCCGGATCGGAGGTTGCCAGTGTTTTAATCGTTTCATACCATTCATCCGGTGTGGTTGGCACCTTCAGATTCAGCTTCTCGAACCAGTCCTTGCGATAAATCACCGTGGCCCGCGCGATATCAGAGAAAACTGGAACTCCGTAGATTTTGCCCTCTACCTTGATGTTGTCAAAAAAACGCTCGTTCTGAGCCGACAGATTTTTGTAGTCTTTCAGCAAAGGCCCCACTTCCCAGAACACATCATTACGCATAGCGCTGGTCACGGTCGGATTATACTGCACCTTCACAATTTTTGGCATATCGCTTGAAGCGATCATCACGTTAATTTTGTCATTATAGGCCGAAGCCGGTATCCACTGGATATCCAGCTTGGTGTTGGTATACTCTTCAATCTTTTGCTGAACTTCATTGCCTTTGCTTGGCACATCACCCACCTGTGCAATGGCTATGGATACATTTTGTACGCCGCCCTCGGCAGCCTGACCCTCGTCTGATCCGCATCCTGCCAGCAACCCTGTCACCAGTGCCAGTGTGCTTAAGACAGCTACGGCTTTCTTTTTTGTTGCTTTCATAACATGAAAACCTCCCTTTTTTATGCAGTTAAATTGTCATATTGAACTGACTTTGAAGCATGTGAAGACTCAACCTTTCACCGAACCCAGCATTACTCCTTTTGCAAAGTGCTTTTGCAGGAATGGGTACACCAGCATAATCGGGATCGTGGAGAATACGATAACCGCCATGCGAATGGTCAGCGGCTGGATCTCGGTCTCTTCGATACTCGTGTCTCCGATTCGGCTCTGTGCCAGAATGACAATCTCACGCAGCCAGACTTGGACAGGCCATTTCTCACTATCGTTGATATAGATTACAGCGCTGAAGAAACTGTTCCAGTGGGCCACTGCATAAAAAAGTGAAAATGTCGCCATGGCTGGCATGGACAACGGCAGTACAATCCGGAACAATACGCCGACATCGTTACATCCATCAATTTTGGCTGCATCCTCCAGTTCATCGGGAATAGCCTGGAAGAAGTTTTTCAGTACAATCAAGTTAAACGCACTAATAGCGGTAGGCAGCATCAGCGACCATAATGTATCCGTCAGGTGCAAAGATTTCACGACAAAGTACGTTGGAATCATTCCGCCGCTGAAGAGCATCGTGAACAATACACCCAGCAAAATGGGCTGGCGTCCACGCAAATATCTTCTGGAGAGCGGATACGCCATAAGTGACGTAAACAACAGGTTAATAAAGGTACCAATCACCGTAATGTAGACCGATACACCCAGACTGCGAATCAAGGTATCCGTTGAGAAAATGTAGCGGTATGCAGCCAGAGAGAACTCTTTTGGAAAAAGAATAAATCCTCCCTTGGCCACTTCATGTGGACTGGTAAACGATACGGCCAAAATATAAATGAACGGTATGACCGTCACGATACCAATCAACAGCAGCAAGCCGTGATTGAGAAAATCAAAGATCCGGTTGCCCCACGTTTTATCCTGTTGCATCTTAATGTTCACTCCTGTCTGGTGAAGAACGTCTGCTCCCGAGGGTTAGTAGACGCCTTCCTCCCCGAATTTTTTGGCCAGCGTATTGGCACCAAGGACAAGCGCCAGCCCGACAACCGATTTGAACAACCCGACAGCAGCACTATAACTGTACTGTGCCTGGGTGAGCCCCTTCGTGTACACGTAGGTATCAAATACCTCGCCCACATCCCGGTTCGTCGGAGTCAGCATCAGGAAGATCTGTTCAAAGCCTGTATCCAGGAAATTGCCCAGACGCAGAATAAGCAAAATGACGATTGTACTGCGAATGGCCGGCAACGTAATGTGCCAGGTTTGGCGCCAGCGATTGGCACCATCAATCCGTGCAGCTTCATAGAGTTGTGTATCAACACCGGAAAGAGCAGCAAGGAAGATAATCGTGCCCCAACCGACTTCTTTCCAGATGGATTGTCCAACAATCATCGTACGGAACCATCCGGGTTCAAGCAGGAACGCCACTTTTTGTCCAGTCAGGTTATAGAGCAATTCATTAATCGCACCGCCCTCGGTTGTGAACAGCATGTAGAACACACCGACAACAACAACCCAGGAAACAAAGTGCGGAACATAAACAAGCGTTTGTACAAATCGTTTGAAGCGTTCACGGCGAACCTCATTCATCATGAGTGCCAGTACAATCGGCAGCGGGAAAAAGAACACAATGTTATAAATGGCGAGTAAAAACGTATTTCGAAACAATGTCCAGAACTGGGGTTCTCCGAAGAAACGCTGGAAATGTTTGAACCCTACCCAGTCACTCCCCAAGATGCCCTTGTAAGGTGTGTAATCTTGAAAAGCCATCGTGATGCCATACATGGGTATGTATTTGAAAATAACAAAGTAAAGCACACCCGGTATTAACATGATATACAGCCACCGGTTTTTGATAATGTCCCTCCACAGCAGGTTTTTGTCACTGCGGGTAGCGGGCCGTGTTCGAGCCGCCGTTTCGGCTTTCATAGTGTCTTCCTCCCCACATTGGAAACGATTACAAAAGATCACTTCCTGAATTCATATCTTCATTGTGGAGGATAAACCTATGACTGGCTATCGTCTCGTTTTAGCCTTTTGTTATTCCTTATGCAGCAAGGGTTTATCTGATTTCATTCACAGAAATGAAAGGCGCAATGAACTGCTTTTAACCTCCATATTCCTGTCTTAACTTCATGGATAAGTGTGGCCTTTTCCCTACACCTGAACATGAAAAAGCCTGCCTCCATGGCAGGCAGAACAGGCTTGTTTTATCGCTGCTGCTCCCGGTACTTGCCGGGGGTAGTTCCTGTGATTTTGCGAAACGTACGGATAAATGCGGTCGGATTGGTATAGTTTAATTTCTCCGCAATCTCCGATATTTTAAGATTGGTTGTTTGCAGCCAGGTCTTCGCTTTTTCCATACGGTATTCTGCGAGATACTCCGTAAAATTGACTCCCGCTTCCTTCTTGAATACCCGACTTAGGTAGACAGGGTGAAAATTAAGCTCAGCGGCACAGGCCTCCAGCGATAATTCACGATCATAACGTTCCTCGATCAAACGAATCATGCGCCTTGCAATATTCATGTATTGAGATTCTTCCTGCTCTCGCCAAAAACGAATGACAGGCTGGAACAGCCGCTTGCGGAACCAATTGGTCATTTCGTCCAATGTGGACAACTTTAGCAGATGTGACATGGATGCTTTTTCACCCAGTACTTCAGCCACATCTCCACCTTGCTCCTGAACAAGCTGATATACACGAGACAGCAACTGAACCATAATGACGGGGTATTCACTGAAATGAAGCTTCTTATCTGCAAGCAACCCCAAATATTGCGTAAAATAGGCGTCTGTCTTCTCTTCATCTCCTTGCTTGAGCGCGGAAGCGAGCTGATCTTCAATCATCCGTAACTGGGTATACAACGCAGCCTCCATCTGACCACGTGGCTGTATATCCTCGTAATGCAAAATAATACGGCTGCCCAGACTTACCCGGCCTTGCAGAGCCTCGCGGCTCTCCTGGACCGCTCTTGGCGTATCACCAATACAAGTGTACGAACGACTGATGCCAATACTTACGGGCAGATTCAGATAGGTCACGACACGTTCGCGAATCCAGTCTGCCTGGGTGTGCATCCATTCCTTCAGCTTCACCTCATCCGTGAGTTCAGAGGCAAGTACGGTGACTTGGGCATCATCCAGCATGACCGGGGTGAACCGAACTGCAGAAGGAAGGAGTTCACCTACCATATTGTTGACAGCAAACAGCAGCAGGTCCCGATCCTGCTCCTCATATCGGGTCCCTTCCAACGTATCCATCTGGAGCATGAGTACGCCAAGACTTGCCCACCCGGTCGGGAAGTCATACAATTCTCCCTGATATCTGAAATCTTCTTCCGAGATTTTGCCTGTTAGCAGTTTGGTCATAAAAAACTCTTGGAGATGCACATGCTGACCCTTCATCTGCTCACGCATCGTTTTCTCCGAACTGAACAAGGTTGACAATTGCTCCTCAATATAGATAAATTCATCCTGACGGCGTCCTGATGGAATAACTGGGGAATCCAACCCTTTCGTAAATTGCAGCAGTCTGGAGATCGGTGAATACATCCGCCGACTGCCGTATATGGCGACCAATCCCGTTACACATAACATGACCAGTGTAGCGACACCGGTAACCAATGCAATTTTCTGTGATTGGGCCGTGATCTGCCCAAGGGATACAACGGACACGTATAACCAGCCATTAAGTGGAGATTGCCTATAGCTAACCGCCACTTGGTTACCTTCCACCTCTGAGCTGAAGAACCCCTCTGGCTGGCCTGTCGTTTGCACCATTTCATCAATTTCCTTATTGAGCATGTCATATTTCCCATCTTGCTGCACATCGTTTAGAAAATACTTCTGCTCCCGATCCAGAACGTACATATCTCCGGAATTCGCATTTCGGCTCAAGAATGTACTTATTTCCGTATCGGCGATATCAATCACAAGAAATCCCTTTGGTTTCACATTCGTTGGCATCATCGGGATTTTGAATACCATACTGACCACATTATCCGATGAAATGAGAGTAGGTGCCTGTTCGGGTGTCAGTTCCCCCATGCCAGCTGACACGGGTACACTTTCTTTGGCTGAACTGGCATTTTGAGTGACCCAGAACAGGCTGTTAGTGTAGGTCAGATAAGAACCAATCCGGTCCCGAATGCTGAAATCATCCAATTTGCCAAAAGAACGCATCGAAACAACCCAATCTTCGTCCAGATTAACCAGATAGGCTTGGTCAATGTTCGTAACCGCTTGCAAGTTGTTAAAGCCCGACGTAAGGTCACGAATCTCCTGAAAATCGCTGCTGTCCAGCGGTTTCTTCATCGCCTGAAGTACCAGGGGTGAATTGACATACTGAATGGATGATAATTGCAGGCTGCGCAGAACTTGTTCTACCCGCATTTGGGTCTGATGCAATATCTGAAGGTTGCTTTCACGCACTTTCTGCTCAATGTCACGTGATGCAATCGTGTACGAGACCGAACCAATAACAATAACGGGAAGGGCTCCGAGGATCAGGGTAAAGCAGAGCAAACGCAGTAAATACTTAGGCAAAAAGAGCATCCTCCTTTAATATGTATGTTTATTATATTAAATCGCTTTCATTGGATTATTTTACTATTGTTATTTTAAAACCCATTCTTATTCAAGTCCACTCATTTATTCTAAGGTTGACTTCAAACCAATTTCCAGTTTATATTGGTTGCATATTCCTCAATCAAAGGAGAGATTTTTAATGTCGGTGAATGTTCTTAACTAACCAAGTTTCATATTCAGGAGTTTGGCCTTTCATTGCGCTTGTGCCCACATGGCATACGTGTATTTCATGATGCGCCAGATCCCTGTACTTAGTTAAGAACAGCGGATATCATAAATCGCCTCCGGGATTGTCATTGTCCGGGTCTATTTCCGCGCTGAGTTCAGCGCGGATTTTTTAATATAGATCTGTAGTGGACTTTGCTTTCCCATATATTTAGGGCGGAGAATGACGTTTGTTCATTCTCCGCCCTTTTTGCGTTTTCCAGGAATATGTTTCGCGTGTCAACTGCAATCCCAATTCAAATTCAAGGAGAGATTACGCATGAATGAGAACACATTAAACAGTCTAGGTTATCCACAAATTCAAAAAAATGTTGCAGACTGCGCCCTGTCTTATCTGGGCAAACGTTATGCCAGAGAACTAAAACCGATGGTAGATGCTCGCCTGATCCAGCTGCGCCTGGAAGAAACAGCAGAAGCGACTGCGTTGATTCGTTCCGGGGCCAGTATCCCCCTCCCTTCACTCGACGGAATGGAAACGATTATGGATCTGCTTGGCACCGGTTATCTATTCAGTGAACGTGACTTCAGTCATCTTGCTCAGTTCCTGCGGAGCTGTGCACAACTCATGAAGTACATGGAGGGCAAATCTGACGCCGCTCCCACCGTTAGTCGCTATGCAGCATCCATGATTCTGATCGAACCTTTGCTGCGTGAGATCGAGCGCTGCATCCATAGTGGACGCATTCAGGATCAAGCAAGCAAGGAGCTGACTCGTATTCGCAAAAAAATGACGGTGAATGAGGAGCGTATGAAACGAAAGCTTGATTCTCTGGTGAGTAAACATCGTTCCATTATGCAGGAGCATGTCATCAGCCAACGCGGAGGAAGAACCGTTCTGCCCATTAAGAAAGAGTTCCGCAAACAGGTGAAAGGCAGTGTGCTGGATGAATCCGGAAGCGGGCAAACCGTATATATTGAACCTGTTGAGTTAGTAAGTCTGCAGATGGAATTGGCCGCTCTACAAGCGGAGGAGTCCCGAGAGGAGATGAGAATTCTCGGTGATTTAACCTCTCTGGCCGAATCGTATAACCGTGAAATCGCACTGAACACCGAAACGGTTGGTGTATTGGACTTCCTGTTTGCCAAAGCCAAATATGCGGCCACCATGGACGGACGTACCGTTCAAGTCAATACTCAGGGTCACATCAGCCTTCAACGTGCACGTCATCCGTTCATGGGTTCTTCCATGGTTCCGCTTGATTTTGCCATTGGCAGGACGTATTCGTCACTCATTATTACGGGCCCGAATACCGGGGGTAAAACGGTCGCACTCAAAACCCTTGGTTTGTTAACCCTGATGATGCAATCCGGTTTGCTTATTCCGGTGGAGGAAGGTGGCGAGATGGCTGTTTATAACGAGGTAGCGGTTGATATTGGTGACGGGCAGAGTCTGGAACAGGCGCTCAGTACATTCTCAGCACACATTCGCAATATGATTGGCATACTGGAACAGGCCAATACGTCAACCTTGGTGCTTATTGATGAGATGGCTTCCGGCACAGATCCCGGTGAAGGTGTCGGACTGTCCATTGCCATGCTGGAGGAGCTGCACAGCCGCGGAGCAACCGTTGTGGCGACAACTCATTTTGGTGAAATCAAACATTTTGCTGCGGCCACGCCAGGATTCGAAAATGCCCGTATGGAATTTGACACCGTTACTCTCCAGCCGCTGTATCGATTGCGTATCGGAGAAGCTGGTGAGAGCTATGCTTATTCCATCGCATTAAAGCTGGGCATGCCACAGCGAATTATCGAGCGCTCCAAGTCCCTGTCAGATCAAAGTATTTCGAGAGATCGTACAATGGTGTTCACGTCACCTCCTATGGAAACTCCGATCCTGACGCCAAAGCGTTCCGCTAAGGAGGCAGACGACCCGACAGAGTTATCCAAGCTGAATCAGTTGAATCAGACGAAGCAATCCAAAAATTCAATCGGTCTCCACAAACAGAGAACAACCAGAGAGTCGAATTCTCTTGCTCCTGCCAAAACGTTTCGCAAAGGGGATCGGGTGTATGCGGCCTATCTGAATCAGTCGGGAATCGTATGTGATGTGGAGGATAGCCGTGGAAATATCGGGGTCATGCTACGTGGACGCAAAGTCAAAATCCATAAAAAACGCCTGACCCTGCATATATCTGCCGATGAGTTATATCCGGGTGACGATTATGATCTGGACATTGTGCTGGAGACAAAAGAAAACCGCAAGAAACGCAAATTAATGGGACGTAAACATGTGGAAGGCCTGCAGATTGAACTACCGCCTGAAGAATGAATAACCCCTGGGAGAAACAGATGTGGTGGTAAACTGGAAGTCATATATACACAGTGAATTCCATAATCACTGACGCATTTCTGTTATACTGGGAGCAGTATGTTCAACTTCAGCTCGTAGCTATTCCACAGGGAGGGAAGAACTGTATGTCTGCAGAACAAGACGATCAAGAGCACATCCCTATCGATGTTCTTGTCTGCCCATTATGCGGTGAAGCTAATCGCTGTTCTTATGCCGCAGGACATCCTCATTCGGAATGCTGGTGTAACCGGGCTACTTTCCCCGAGGGTGTATTTGACCGCATTCCGGCAGAACAGCCCCGAAAATCGTGTATATGTCAGCGCTGTTTGGATGAATATGCCGATAAACATCAACCAAAAGAAGAGCCACACAGTTAACAACTGTATGGCTCTTCTTCATTATGCCTCATCTATATTGTTAGCTGGCTACCGCTGCTCTTACATTTGGTTATACTGGGCAACAGCCTGTTCAAGCACCGGATGATGCTCATCCATCGACGTGTAATGGTGGAGCGCAGCTGTAATTCCCTTCTGGCGAATCATGTCCTGTAATTCCACTGCTTCCGGATCATCGGAGACATCGAACTTGCAGGCTGCTGCCATGCCCATAGCCAGATAGATCGTTTCGGTTCCATCCGCATATGCCTGAAGGGCAGGGCGAACCAGACGATCATTCGGAGACAATTTACGCAGCGGGGAACGACCAACACGAGTAACCTCATCAGTGAGATACGGGTTGACGAACCGTCCCAATATTTTGACAATATACTGCTCATGCTCTTCCGGGTTGAATGCAAAACGCTTCACCAATACTTTCCCGGTTTCCTGCAAAGCACCGTATACAATCGATTTCACTTTCTCATCGGCAATAGCCTTCTGAATCGTGTCATACCCGTGTACATGACCGATATATGCTGCAACGCAGTGTCCTGTATTCACCGTGAACAGCTTCCGTTCGATATACGGCTCCAGATCATCAACATATAGAATGCCCTCAACCGGTTTGAATGCCGGGGCCATCTGGGAACGATCCACCACCCACTCGTAAAAAGGCTCCACCTGTACATGCAGAGGATCTTCATGATGCTGGATAGGCACGATCCGGTCTACGGCCGAATCTGGAAAATACACATACTGATCCGCAAGGGAACGTGTCTCATCATTGAGCAGAGCATATACATGCTCTTTCAATTGTGTACTGGCTCCAATTGCGTTCTCGCAAGCAATAATGTGAAGAGGGTTTTGTGCAGGACCGGAATTCAGTCTTTTTTCAAGTCCCTTCACAATACCTGGTGCAATATGTTTCAGTACGCCCACGCCCACTGCGGTTGTGATCAGATCAGCTTCCACAACGGTTTGGGCAACCGTCTCCAGCTGGGTTCCATCGATCGCATTTACGCCTGTCACAGTCTCCTGATCCTTGCTCTCGTTAGCCAGTTCCACAGTATACTGCCCCCGTTGCTGAAGAGCGGTTACCAATTCCTGATTAACGTCGGAGAAAACAACCTCATACCCTGCACGAGACAGAATCAATCCAATAAAACCGCGTCCAATGTTACCTGCTCCAAAGTGAAGGGCCTTCATAGCTCCATTTCACTTTCCAGAATAGCGATAACTTCTTCGGCTGTTTTCGCGAGACGCAGGGCCTCCATGTTCTCATCCTCAGCACAGATCACCGCAATGCTAGTCAAGATCTCCATATGTTCCCCGCCTTGAGCCGCGATACCAATGACCATATAAGCCTTCTCATCGCCAAAATCAACACCCTGTGGGTACTGAATAACGGAAATGCCTGTGGATAAAATGAATGCTTTGGATTCCTTCGTACCGTGCGGAATCGCAAGACCGTTCCCTACATAGGTTGAGACAATCTCTTCACGTTCAATCATCTTCTCAATGTAATCAGCGGTAATATGTCCCGCATCCTTCAGAATCTGTCCTGCCATACGAATCGCTTCGTATTTGTCCTGAGCCGTCGCATTCATGATGACTTTATCTGTTGTTAACATACTCATAGTGGTTGACCTCCAATTTCGGTTTTACTGCGATAGAATCCAACGAGTTCCTGGGAAAGGTAATGAATGAGTTCATCCCTGATTCCCTTTTCCAACAATGTAATCATTTCTTCCTGCAATAACAGGGCACTAATCTCACTGAGAACCTCCAGGCTTTCCTTGGATAATTCTCTCGGACCGAGCATCAAAAGAACATGGGTAACTCCTGCCGGATCATCCGGCGTACGAAGAAGTGGTTCCGTGAGCTGAAACAAGCTAATGGACGGCCTGTATATTCCCTCACTTCGTGTATGAAACAGAGCAAGTCTTGTGCCGGGAATCTTCTGACTCCCCACTGCTTCACGTGCCTCCAGCCGTTTTGCGATCTCCTCTGGCTCCTTCAACACGCCCGTTCCATGGAGCACGTTGCACATCGCATACACCGTTTTATAGAACCCGATATCCTGATTATCCAGCGGGTACACCTGAAACTTGCCGATAATTCGGACGATTTCAACTAAAATAGCTTCCATTCCATCAGGGTCTGAGTAACGACTTGTTGTCTGAACCTCTGCTCCACGGGGCTTATTATGCTGTCGTTGTAACGTTGTTGTTCGGATAAAATGACGCAGACGTTCGCTCTCTTCTGCCGTAAGCAGTGGACTCACTTTGTAATACTGATGCTCATCCATCGGCAGATCGACCGTCGATAACACCAGATCATACTGATCTGTAGGTATCCGGGCAGCTTCATACCAGGACACGCTATCCATGATTCGAATCTCGGGAATCTCCTTGGACAATCGGCTGGATAGCATGCGTGATGATCCAATTCCGCTTGTACACACGATGATCGCCCTGATCTCCCGTTTCAATGTACGCAACCTCTCGATGGAAGCCCCAAAGTGCATGACCAAGAAACCAATTTCCTCATCCGGAACGTCTGTGCCTGGCCAAGCTTGCCCAACAGATTGTTTGACCTCTTCGAACAGGGAGTCATAATCTTTGCGAATCTGCTGCAGTAGCGGATTACGTATCATCTGTTGCCCTTCAATTCGCTCCATTACAGGTTGCATATGACCAAGCAGACCTTCACGAAGCAATCGATCCTCATGAAAGGTGTAATGCGTTCTTGCCTGCATCTGATCAATCAGTGAATGTACCCTGTCCAGTAAAATCAAGTCGTCGATTGGCAACAGCCGCGAAGAGTGAATTCGCTGCTCTGTCTCAACTAATAATCTGTGAAAATAAGCTTGCTCATCTTGGGAGAATGTCAGCCCCAGTTGAGTGGATAACACACCGCATAAGCGGGAAGCCATATAAGGTGGAACCTTCATCTCATCCTGCTCTGCAGTTGCATCTTCCATGTTCTCTCGCGGAGAAATACGGCCAATGCCAAAGCCTTTACGAATACGTACAACTGCGACGGATAATTGAATCAGCAGCTTCATGTATTGGCGTTCCGGGATGTTCTCCAGCCATTCGATATCTGGTTGCCATAACGCATTTTCGATCGTAAGCACATCACCGTGTCCAATCATATCCAGCAATTTTTGGTTTACGATGGAGCCACCTTGTTCAGGTTGTCTTCCGAACAGGTCGGATTCATCCAGAAATTCCAAAGCAAGTGCAGCTATGGCTGTGCGATGAATCGTCTCACTCCCGTTAATCTTGACGCCATATCCACGTCTGCGAACCAGCTTCAGTCCCGCCTGACGAATCCGTGACTCCAGATCATCCAGATCTGTGGTTACGGTGGATACGGTCACTTTCAAATCCGAAGCCAGAGCGAGTAACTTCACAGGCTCCGCTTCATCAAGCAGGATGCAAAGCATGAAGAGCTTACGCTCTTCCGGCGTAAACTCTACATATTCTTTACCCTCCAGTTGCTGGCGCAATACAGCCAGATCATCGGAACTGGCATCAATTCGGATACCGGTTCCTGATTTTTTTTCCAGCCTCATGCCCAAAGGTTCAAGCCATTGTTCAATCATTTGCAGCTCCCGGTGAACCGTTCGGGTACTAACCTTTACTTCAACGGCAATTTCACCGGCAGTGACTTCATGTGGATGCTCCAGCAGAAACTCCACGATTTCACGTTGTCTTTTGGTAATACTCATATCTCAGCCTCCGGCTCAGGGAAAACGAATGCGCGCAATTACTTCAGACGTTCAACAAGCGCATCGTATTCCGGGCTTTTTAGGAAGTTGTCGATGGATATATGTTCTGCGTTCGGCGCAACGGAGCGGGCACGATCGGTTAATATTTGTTGTGTGATTACCACATCTGCATCCGGCGGGATATCACTGATGGCTGTATTGGTCACCGTAACGTCAATCCCCTCTGCCTTCATCTTCTTGCGGAGAATGGAAGCACCCATGGCACTCGACCCCATGCCTGCATCACAGGAGAAGACAATCTTCTTCACATCTGTTTTCACTGTAGAAGAAGCCTTATCTGAAGCTCTGTCTGCTTCACGATGACTAGCTGTAATGCCAGCGTTCGGTACGTTTCCTTGACTCTTCATGTCTTTCATCCGACTGGATGCGGACTCCAAATCTTCGTCCTTTTGTTTACCCGTTTTCAGCAACACTGCTGCAATCAAGAATGAAACGACTGCTGCTACAAGCACCCCTGCGAGCATTGGCAGGTATCCACCTTTTGGTGTTAACAGGAAATACGCGATAATACTACCCGGTGATGGTGCCGAAACAAGTCCTGCTCCGGTGAGCATGAATGTTAATGTACCTGCGACGCCACCCGCGATTGCGGCAAGAATCAGAATCGGTCTCATCAGAATATAAGGGAAGTAGATCTCATGAATTCCCCCGAAGAAATGAATGATAACGGCACCTGGTGCAGAAGATTTGGCCATTCCGCGTCCGAAGAAGCAGTAAGCAAGCAAGATACCAAGTCCCGGACCCGGGTTGGATTCAAGCATGTATAGAACAGATTGTCCTAATTCTCTTGCCTGATCTGTTGCAATTGGTGTTAGAATACCGTGGTTGATTGCATTGTTCAGGAACAACACTTTACCTGGTTCGATAATCAGGTTGACCAGCGGTAGCAAGCCCAGATTCATCAGACCTTGCACACCGGCAGACAATACTTTGCTAATCGCTTCTACAGCTGGCCCAATACCCAGTAGAGCAAAAATCCCCAAGATCCCGCCAATAATACCGGCTGAGAAGTTGTTAACCAGCATTTCAAATCCGGCTTTAACTTTACCTTCAATGGATTTATCGAACTTTTTGATGATCCATGCTGCCAGTGGTCCGGCAATCATGGCACCGAGGAACATCGGAATATCACTACCCACGATGACCCCGATGGTCATAATGGCACCTACGACACCACCACGCTGACCATGCACCATCGTACCCCCGGTGTAACCAATTAACAGTGGGAGCAAATATTTAATCATTGGATCAACTAACTGTGCTAGTGTCTCGTTAGGGAACCAGCCTGTTGGAATGAACATGGCCGTAATTAATCCCCAAGCGATGAACGCTCCCATATTCGGCATGACCATACCACTCAGGAATCGGCCAAAACGTTGCACACCTACCCGTAGCCCACCTTTGGAATTGGACGATTGGTCCAAATTACTCATTGTATTATCCTCCTTGGATCAAGTGATTATGACTTATGAAAGGGGTATCATTTCTCCCCTGCTGTAATCCTAAGCGAGAATGCTCTCCTGTTCAATGAAATGAAAGCGTACTTTCGTCATGAACAATGATGACAACATTAGGTTATGTAATCGTTTTTATTGATGCATAATGGCTAAAACCATTGGTACACAAGGCTTTTCCTGCCTATGACTTTTGTCATTTCCAGCATCATTTTCTAACCTATAGCTTGGTCCAATCAGGTGATTTACATCCCTAATCTGCCTCGATCCCTATTCAAAACCATTCCTGGAAAGCACAAAAAACCTGTGCAAGCATCCGGCTCACACAGGTCGAAACAATATGAAGCTAATTTCATTATTTTATAAAGTATATGTTAATAAGTACAAGTCCGTTGAGCCTATTCTTCCGTATGTTTACGATACGCATCTGCATTCATCAATGTAGACAACGCTGCTGTCAGATCTCCCTCAACACGGATCTCAATCATCCAGCCTTCCTCGTAAGGAGAACTGTTCACAAGTTCAGGCGAGTCCTGCAACGAATCATTCACTGCAATAATTGAACCTGTGACGGGAGAGAACAAGTCCGACACCGTTTTGACCGATTCAATCGTTCCAATGCTGTCTTCTGCTTTTACATTGGATTCAAGGTCAGGCAATTCCACAAACACAATGTCACCCAGCTGATGCTGCGCGAACTCGGTAATGCCAATACGTACAGTATCCTCCCCTACGGTTTGCACCCATTCGTGCTCTTCACTGTACAGGAAATCACTTTTCAATTCGCTCATCGATATCCGCCTCGCTTTTCATTAATGAGTGCATGCGTTCTTTGACCTTAACCTTTTTCCCAGAACATAGCGTATGATATTTCGGATTCAAATGTCAAGATACCTCACAATTTATTTGATAACGGCCTCTCCAAACCGTAACCTAAATACACTCTTTCTACATATACTGGTGAAAACTAGAATAGTAAGCGCAGTCTTTTTAAATACACGAACAATATCATTTAAAATACAATAAATATTCGGTTTTAATTCAATATCAATGATATCGTTCTTGACATCAGTAGTGGATTCACGTTTTAATGAGGAGAGTAAATGTGTTTATTGGACTATGTTATACCCGCGGATGAATGTAAAGGGAGAGATTACCTGTGCCACCCGATTCGGGATGTACATGAGGTAACGCCGAAGGAGTAAACCACCGATAAGCGGGGGTGAATCTCTCAGGCAAAAGGACTTTTACGGGACGCAACTCTGGAGAGCATCTATTCGCCCTGTACGGGCGTTATGATCACCCAAGGGGAAACCTGTTGTACAATACAGCGGGGTAACTCTCAGGTACAAGGGACAGAGCCTTAGAATACAGCGTGCTACTTGGCATGCCGATTCTTTGGCCTGTCCTTTTCCTTTTTCCCAAAAAAACGAAAAACAGGATTTCAATCGGCGCTGCCATAGCTGCCTTACCATACTTATCTACGAATGACTTCTAGCTGAAAAATTAAAAAATACCCTGGTTCATTGATCCACGATTGCATATTCGGCCGTTTGACGGCCCATGACGAGGTGATTTGATGTCCGATTTGCTTAGAACACCACTCTTTCCCCTGTATCAGCAATACGAAGGCGTACGGTGCATTGATTTTGGAGGCTGGGAGCTTCCGGTGCAATTCAGCGGAATCCAGAAAGAACATGAAGCGGTGCGTGAGCGTGCTGGACTGTTTGATGTATCCCATATGGGCGAATTCACTGTACAGGGTGAGCAGGCTGAAGTTTTTTTGCAACAAATGACAACCAATGATGTAACCACGCTGGTTCCCGGTCAAGCCCAGTACACCCTGATGTGTTATCCAGATGGTGGTGTGGTGGATGATCTGCTCGTGTATAAGCTGGAAGATCAGCATTATATGCTCGTCGTTAACGCCTCCAATATCGACAAGGACTGGGCGTGGCTGCAAGATCACTTGATCCCTGGCGTAAACATGACCAACGATTCGGAGCAGACGGCGCTACTTGCCCTGCAAGGTCCACTGGCTGTGGATATTATCGGAAAAGTTACCGAAACGGATGTATCCACGATTGAACCGTTTCGTTTTGTGCAGGATGCCGAAGTCTGTGGAGTAAAATTGCTGTTGTCCCGTACCGGTTATACCGGTGAAGATGGCTTTGAACTATATATTCCAGCAGATCAGGCCGCTACCGTCTGGAACGGATTAATGCAAGCTGGAGAAGAGCACGGGCTGGTTCCCGCTGGACTTGGTGCAAGGGATACGCTGCGTTTTGAAGCCAAGCTGCCTCTGTATGGGCAGGAATTATCTGCAACGATCTCTCCGCTAGAAGCTGGCGTTGGTATGTTTGTGAAACTGAATGCTGGACCTTTTATCGGACACGAAGCCTTGTTACAGCAAAAAAATGACGGGCCCGCCCGTAAACTGGTCGGCATCGAAGTGCTGGAGCGCGGTATTCCTCGCCCCCACTATCCGATTTACGCCGAAGGCGTACAGATCGGTGAAGTGACAACAGGCACGCAATCACCTACATTGAAGCGTAATCTGGGGCTTGCCCTCATCGACAGCAAATACGCTGCGCTCGGAACCCCACTTGAGATTGAGATTCGAGGTAAGAAACTAAAAGCCGAGGTCGTAAAGACCCCTTTTCATAAACGGACACGTACGTCAAAGACACCTACCCAAGGAGCTGATCAATCATGAGCAAGCACCGCTACATTCCCATGACAGAACAGGATCAGAGTGCCATGCTCGCAACCATCGGTGTGGATACGCTGGAGGAACTGTTTCAGGACATTCCTCAGGAGATTCGTTATCAGGGCGAGCTGCCCGTATCCTCCAAACTTGATGAATATGCGCTGACACGGCACATGTCCAAACAAGCTGGTGCCAACGCCAATTTCGAAACACACGCCAGCTTCCTCGGCGCAGGCATATACGATCATCATGTTCCTTCCGTCATCAATCATGTCATTTCACGTTCCGAGTTCTACACTGCCTACACACCTTATCAGCCTGAGATCAGTCAAGGTGAACTACAGGCCATTTTCGAATTTCAATCCTACATTTGTGAATTAACCGGTATGGCTGTAGCCAATGCCAGTATGTATGACGGCGCAACCGCCTTTGCTGAAGCAGGTAATCTGGCCGCAGCGGCAACTCGTCGCAAACAGCTTATCGTATCCCGTACCGTTCATCCGGAAGCCCGTCAGGTATTGCAGGCGTATGCGCACGGACTCCGTCTGGAGATTATCGAGATCGGTTATAAGGATGGGGTCACGGACTGGGATGCCCTGCAAGCCGCCATATCGGATGATACCGCAGCTGTCATGATCCAGAGCCCGAACTTCTTTGGTGCCGTGGAAAATGTAAAACAAGCGGCTGACCTTGTGCATGCGCACAAGGGCCTGCTCGTCGTAAGTGCTAACCCGCTATCGCTGGGTCTGCTGGAAGCCCCAGGCAAGCTGGGTGCCGACATCGTCGTTGGCGATGCACAGCCCCTCGGCATCGCCGCTTCACTCGGCGGCCCGACATGCGGATATTTCGCCGTATCCCAGCCTCATATGCGCCGGATTCCTGGCCGAATTGTAGGCCAGACAACGGATCGCAACGGCAAACGTGGATTTGTACTCACACTGCAAGCGCGTGAACAGCACATCCGCCGCGAAAAAGCGACATCCAACATCTGTTCCAACCAGGCTTTGCTTGCGCTCAGCGCATCTGTATATATGTCCATCATGGGTAAACAAGGCATGATCGATGTCGCGGATCTGAATCTGCAAAAGAGTCATTACACCTTAAATACATTAACTGCGATTCCCGGTGTTAGCCTGACGTTTAAGGCGCCAACATTTAATGAATTTGTGATTAAGCTGCCTGAAGGAACTGACATCGATGCCCTTCAACTAAAACTGCTGGATGCGGGCTTTATTGGCGGCTATGAACTTGGACGTGATTATCCGGAGCTTGCCGGACATATGCTGATCGCCGTAACCGAACGACGTAGCAAAGAAGAGATCGACGAATTCGCACGAGTATTGGAGGGATCGCTGTGACTCAGGAAACGACAACAACGACAACATCGATAAAAGGACAAGGACAATCTGAAATGGGTGCCTCTGTCTCCACTCCGGCTCAATCTGAGACAGCTACAACATTCAGCGCACAGACCTTATCTCCTGCTCCGGAACAATCATTGATCTTTGAACTCAGCAGCCCTGGACGTGTCGCTTATTCCCTGCCGGAATGTGACGTTCCTCGTCAGGCTGTTGATACGTTGATTCCCCGGGAAATGCTCCGTTCGGAAGCAGCGGCACTGCCAGAAGTATTTGAGGTAGATGTTATCAGACACTATACTGCGCTGTCCCGTCGTAATTTCGGCGTAGATAACGGATTTTATCCGCTGGGTTCTTGTACGATGAAATACAATCCGAAGATTAATGAGGATGTTGCACGTTACAATGGTTTCGCCAAAATCCACCCTTATCAGCATGAATCCAGCATTCAAGGTGCACTTGAACTGTTATATACATTGCAAAATGACCTTGCGGGGCTGACAGGTATGGATGCGGTAACCTTACAACCAGCCGCTGGTGCCCATGGAGAATGGACTGGACTTATGATGATTCGTGCGTACCACGAAGGTCGTGGTGAACAACGTACCAAAGTCATCGTGCCCGATTCATCTCATGGCACCAACCCGGCAAGTGCAACCGTTGCAGGATTTGAGACCGTGACGATTCCATCCCGCGCAGATGGACTGGTTGATCTGGACGCACTCCGTGCAGCCGTTGGTACGGATACAGCAGCATTGATGCTGACGAACCCGAATACACTGGGTTTGTTCGAGAAAGACATTCAGGAGATTGCATCCATCGTACACCAAGCTGGTGGCTTGCTGTACTACGATGGCGCGAACTCCAATGCCATTATGGGCATTACCCGTCCGGGTGATATGGGCTTTGACGTGGTGCATCTGAACTTGCACAAAACGATGAGCACGCCTCATGGCGGTGGTGGACCTGGTGCCGGACCCGTCGGGGTGAAGAACCGTCTGATCCCGTTCCTGCCTAAACCGATGGTGATCAAGAATGATGATGGTGTGTATTCACTGGACCGTGAAGGAGATCAATCCATTGGCCGGGTCAAAGCGTATTATGGCAACTTCGGTATTTTGGTACGTGCCTATGCCTACATTCGCACCTATGGACCGGAAGGCTTGCGCCGTGTATCGGAGTGTGCGGTACTGAATGCCAACTATATGATGGCCCGTCTCGCACCTTACTACGAGATTCCGTATCCAGGGGTATGCAAACATGAATTCGTCATGTCTGGTCGGGGATTGAAGCAGTATGGTGTGCGTACACTGGATGTTGCCAAACGATTACTTGATTTTGGATATCACCCGCCAACGGTGTACTTCCCGCTCAACGTTGAGGAATGCATCATGATCGAGCCGACGGAAACCGAAAGCAAAGAAACGCTGGATGGATTCATTGATACGATGATACGGATTGCCAAAGAAGCGGAAGAGACACCAGAGTTGGTACTCAACGCACCTTACGGAACACCGGTCACTCGTCTGGATGAAACAACAGCAGCTCGTAAACCTGTACTGAACTGCGCTTGCAGTTAATCCAATCATTGTTCTCACACAAGCTCTTACTGACATTCCGATCAGCAAGAGCTTTTCGAATTGCCTTCCCTCCGAATCAGATTACCCCGCTCATAACAAAAAAAGCCGATATCCACAATGAATCGCGGATACCGGCAAAATTGCTGCACGACTGCAGCTTTTTATCGGAAAAAGAAACCCTTAAAATCGGGTGGAAACCCCTTAAAATTACATTATGCTTGAATGCTTTGAACCAATTCAACGACTTGTTCAGCCGTTTGCATATCCAGAGCTTTAGCAGCCAGTTCCTGCATATCCGCACGGGACAGCTTGGTGATCTGACTACGAGCTGGCAGAATGGATGTTGCGCTCATGCTGAACTCATCCAATCCAAGGCCGAGCAGCAATGGAATTGCTGTTTCGTCTCCTGCCATCTCACCGCACATGCCAACCCATTTGCCTTCACGATGCGCTGCATCGATAACCATTTTAACCAAACGCAAAATGGCTGGGTTGTAAGGTTGGTACAGATACGATACACGTTCGTTCATACGGTCTGCAGCCATAGTGTATTGAATCAGATCGTTCGTTCCGATACTGAAGAAATCCACTTCTTTGGCAAACTGATCCGCGAGAACTGCAGTCGAAGGAATTTCGACCATGATTCCGAGTTGAATGCTGTCAGAAACAGCAATACCTTCAGCAACCAGCTTCTCTTTCTCTTCGAGCAAGACAGCTTTTGCTTCACGGAATTCACCCAGTGTTGCGATCATTGGGAACATGACACGCAGGTTTCCATGTACGCTTGCCCGCAGCAATGCACGCAATTGTGTACGGAAGATATCCAGACGGTCCAGACACAGGCGAACTGCGCGGAAGCCGAGGAATGGATTCATTTCTTTTGGCAGATCCAGATATGGAAGTTCTTTGTCTCCACCGATGTCGAGTGTACGAACAACAACAGGTTTGCCTTCCATTTTTTCCAGTACCGCTTTGTAAGCATTATACTGAATGTCTTCGGAAGGAAGCTTGTCTCTACCCATGTACAGGAACTCGGTACGGTACAGGCCTACAGCCTCGCCGCCATTCTCCAGAACACCCGTTACATCATTTGGTGTACCGATATTGGCTGCAAGTTCAACATGAACGTTGTCCACGGTTACTGTTGGCTCATCACGCAGTTTTCTCCACTCTGCACGTTGTGCATCATACTGTTCCTGTTTGGTACGGTATTCAGCAATAACTTCATCAGTAGGGTTAACCAGTACGTGACCATCCAGACCATCAACAATGATCATATCGCCTTGTTTCGCTTGAGCCAAGATGTCCTTGGTTCCAACAACAGCTGGAATTTCAAGAGAGCGAGCCATGATTGCTGAGTGAGAAGTACGTCCACCAATGTTAGTTGCGAAACCTTTAACAAATTGGCGATTCAATTGAGCCGTATCGGAAGGCGTCAGATCCTCCGCAAGCACGATCACTTCTTCATTGATCTCAGCCGGACTCATGAAGTCGATACCAAGCAAGTGATTTAGCACACGTTTGGTAACGTCACGCATATCTGCTGCACGTTCCTGCAGGTAGGCACTCTTCATGTTCTCAAACATGGAGATAAATTGCGATGCCGTTTCATTCAAAGCATATTCTGCATTGATCATGTTATCAGCAATACTCGCTTTAACCGGATCAATCAATTCCGGGTCATTCAAAATGAGCAAATGCGAAGCAAAAATCTCTGCTTTTTTCTCGCCAAGCTCTTGTAAAGTACGCTCTTTGATCGCCTCAAGCTCAGCCTGGGACTTGCCCAGAGCTGAGTCGAGTTTTGCGATCTCTGCGTCAACGTCGTTAATTTGGCGTTTTTCTACAGAGTAGTCAGGATGCTCCAAGATAAACGCCTTGGCGATAGCAATACCCGCCGAAGCCGCGATCCCGGAGACATTAAGCATTAATTTCGCCCAACCCTTCGTTAACCATAACGTCAGTCAAAGCTTGAAGAGCTTCTGCTTCGCCTTCGCCTTCAACGATAATGCTGATGGTGTCGCCTTGTTCCAATCCGAGGGAAAGAACACCCAAGATGGATTTCAACGTTACTTTTTTACCGTTAGCTTCTGCAAAGGATTCTGCACCTTTGAATTTGTTTGCTGTATTAACCAGGGCTGTCGCCGGACGTGCGTGGATACCATCTTCGTCTGTAATTCTGAATGTTTGTTGCATTACAATCATCTCACTTTCAGTAGTTTGGTTTAGGCATTGCATATATTTACACTTGCTTGCCATCGTCGTAACACTTCTTATTTTATCTCAATGATTGGCTGATCGCCAACTTTGAGCACTCCACTCTTCTTCAGGGTTACCGTGGAGCCCTCTGGCAGGTTGGTGAAAATAACTGGCGAAATGATCGATGGAGCGTTTGCTTTCACATACTCCAGATCCACTTCCATAATCGGCTGACCCGCCGATACCAGATCACCTTCCTGTACCAGTACGTTAAAGCCTTGACCCTTCAGCTTCACCGTATTGACACCTATATGAACAAGCACTTCCTTGCCTCCGTCGGACATGATGCCCACGGCGTGTTTGCTTGGAAATACATTAAACACCTTACCATACACAGGAGAAGTTATTGTACCATCATGTGGCAAAATTGCGAATCCATCACCTGTCATTTTCTCAGCAAAGACTGGATCAGGTACATTCGTAATGTCCATCAACTCACCATTGACTGGCATGACGATGTCCTCAGCAACGATACGCTCGCCTTGCTCACCTTGTGCCTTCTCCTCTTCTGGAGTTGGTTTGGCTGCTACTGGCGTTGGTGCTGGTGTTCGTCCTGCAATAATATCCTGCATTTGAGATTTGATCGTGTCGGAACGTGTTCCGAAGATGGCTTGAACATTATTACCCACTTCAAGCACACCAGATGCACCCAATTGTTTCAAACGATCTTTTTTCACATTGGATTTCTCATTAACTTCAATCCGCAAACGAGTAATACAAGCGTCCAGATGTTTGATATTTTCCTTGCCACCGAAAGCTTCGAGAATATTATGGGGCAGATCATCCGTTGAACCGGAGCCTCCACCAGATTCGGTTTCAGGCGTTGCATCTTCACGTCCTGGTGTTTTGAGATTGAATTTGCGGATGATAAACCGGAAACCGAAGTAATAGATTACCGCGAGAATCAATCCGACAATAATAACGTCCCACCATGGTGTACGGTTTGGAATAATACCAAAGATCAGGAAGTCAATGAACCCACCGGAGAAGGTCATACCGATCTTCACACCCAGAATTTGCATGGTCATGAAAGACAAACCTGCAAAGATGCAGTGTACTGCAAACAGGATTGGTGCTACAAACAGGAACGAGAATTCAAGTGGTTCTGTAATCCCTGTCAGGAACGAGGTCAGCGCAGCTGAACCCATGATACCTGCAACATACTTTTTGTGTTCCGGTCTTGCTTCATGGTACATCGCAAGAGCGGCCGCTGGCAAACCAAACATCATGAACGGGAATTTACCAACTTGGAATGTTCCCGCTGTGAGGTTAACACCATCACGCAATTGATTGAAGAAGATTTGCTGGTCACCACGAATGACATCTCCAGCTTTGTTCACATACTCACCGAATTCAAACCAGAATGGGGAGTAGAAAATGTGGTGAAGACCAAACGGAATTAATGACCGTTCCACGACACCGAAGATAAATGCCGACAATGTCGGGCTTGTATCGACCATGAAGTGAGACACAGCATTCAATCCATTTTGAATTGGTGGCCAGATAATCACCAGAACTAACCCCAACAAGAGGGAAACAACAGAAGTGACAATCGGAACAAATCGTTTACCTGCAAAGAAACCCAGGTAGGACGGCAGTTCAATTTTGAAAAATCGATTGTAACAGAGCGCGGCGGCAATACCTATGATAATACCTCCGAACACGCCTGTACTCAATGTTGGGATACCCAGAATGCTGGCATAACCCGGTACTTCGCCGATCATTGCTGGTGTAACCCCTACGGCTGTACCCAGTGTGACGTTCATGACCAGATAACCGATGATGGCTGCAAGACCCGCAACCCCTTCGCCACCAGCCAATCCGACGGCTACACCGACCGCGAACAGCAATGCCAGATTGTCGAATACGATCTGCCCTGCGTTCATCATAATTGTTGCGATCGAATTCACCCAAGGGGTGTCGAGCGCCGTTACATATTGCAAGAAATCTGGATTAACCAGCATGTTACCGATTCCAAGCAGCAATCCTGCCGCAGGTAGAATGGCTACAGGCAACATAAGAGCTTTACCTACTCTTTGCAATACACCAAAAAGCTTTTTAAACATCGCGTCGTATCTCCCTTTCGTCTAAGTTATATGTCGTGATGCAAGCAAGGAAACACAAAAAAAGGCATGAATTAATAAAGTGAACTGTGCCAACCTTCGGGTATAGCATACCCTGTATAAGGTAAGAACAATCACACTCAAATTAACTCATGCCTGATCGAGTCAGTAACACGTCGCTTATGTTTATTCAGTTGCTTGATTACGGACACCATTGTAGCACCAGTTCTAATCTATTGCAAGCCTTTACACCAAAAAAATCAATCCGTCATTCCATCACTGGTCACTTATCCTCTTCTTCTTTCCGCTGATTCAGCCGTTGCAGGTGAATGGTTAGATAGCCTACCTCTGCAGGATAAACAGGCAGATTCAGTCTTTTCTCCATCACTTTGGTCAGTTTCCATGCAAGCGAGTACATTTCGGGATACTCCAACTTCAGCAGGGAATCCAACTTATGAAGCTCTTCCACTTTGTCTCCACGGCGAACACGCTCAAGAGCGAACCGAAGATGAGTCAGCAAACGAGAGTAATCAAGCGATTCCGTTTCAAACGAATAATCGAGTTGATTAGACACCAGGTTCACCAAATCCGTGATCAATTGAGAATGCTCACGTACTTGGGATATATTTTGATTGGTCATTGCACTATAGATATGGAGCGCAACAAAACCAATCTCGTCCATCCCGAGATCTACGCCCATTCTCTCTTTGATCAGACGAATGGCGTAATCTGCCATTCGATATTCTTCCGGATAAATCTCGCGAGTCTCATATAAAAATGGATTTTGTATGACAATACCCTGCTCTTTGCGTTTTAACGCGAAAGAAATGTGATCGGTTAATGCAATATGGATATGTTCATTCAGAGGAACATCTGTACGCTCTGCAATATACGTAATAACTTCGTTAATAATCTCGATCAGCGCTTCATCCACCTGTGGAAGAAGCTGTTTGTACTGCTCTTGCTCCTGCTGGTTTTTCAGAATAAACATTTTCTCCACAGCCATCAATGGAATGTGATCACTAGGTTTTCGGTTAAAGCCAATGCCTTTTCCAATAACAACGACTTCCCCGTGTTCAGGATGCTGTGCAATGATTACATTATTATTTAGCGCTTTATCTACATGCAGGCTGCTCATTGTTTGCACCTCTTTTTTCACACCATCTTAGGTGCGATTAAGTCACACCCTGTTACGAACGAAAAGACACCCGGAGCGGGCAATCCGCGCCGGACGTCTCGCTTAAAAAGTAACAAAAATTCGCCTTAAGGTCAATAGAGCAACCATGCAAGATTCGAAGTACTTCTTACTCGTCAACCCCAGCTCTCTCCACAATCTTGTCGATAATAGAAGGAGTTGTAACAGCCTCGCTCTGTTGAATGGCAACTGGAGCAGGTGTTTTGGACTTGGTAAGGCCTTTAATCAGCTGCTCTACATCGATGCCGGATACACTCTTCAGCATCTCTGGAGCCGTCGCCATAAGTTCGGTAACATAGTTACTCACTCGCGCTGCACCTTCACCTTTACCTGTATCTACCACCGTCAGTTTATCAATAGATGCAATTGGCTCTGCAATTTTGCCAGCCAGTTCAGGCAGCATTTTGACAATGATATCGAGTACAGCCGCTTCGCCAAACTTCTGGAACGCCTCGGCCAGTTTTTCCTTCGCTTCGGCTTCTGCAAGACCACGCAAACGAATAACTTCTGCATCCGCTGTACCTTTGGCAAGTTCTGCATCCGCCATGGCCTGACCTTCGAGTCGCTTCTGTTCAGCTGTTGCTTTGGCATGTGTTTCAATGGAATACTGCACAGCATCGGCTTCCCGCATTCTTTTGGCTTTATCCGCCTCGGCAGCCTGCTCCACCGCATAACGATCCGCTTCTGCCTTTTTCTTCACTTCAGCATCATATTGCTTCTCACGTACGACAATTTCTTTTTCCTGGAGATCGATCTCACGTTCCTTACGAACGAGTTCAACTTTCATTTCTTCTTCCACTACGGTTTGTCTAGCACGTGCTTCATGGATATGGTATGCCTGATCAGCTTCCGCTTTGGCTGTATCCTGATCCCGCTTAAATGTGGCTACTTTCAGTTCCTTCTCTTTGGCTGCCTCGGCGATATTGGTATCACGCAGCAACTCTGCTTTTTGACCCTGCTCTTCTGCATTGGCCTTTTGAATACGTGCATCACGCATCGCTTCCGCTTCGGCAATCTCGGCATCACGCTTCACCGCCGCAATTCTTGGTTTACCGAGAGCATCCAGGTAACCCTGTTTGTCACGAACATCTTTGATGGTAAAGGAGACAATTTGCAGACCCATTTTCTTCAGATCTCTAGCGGCTACGCCTTGAACCTCTTGTGCGAAACGATCCCGGTTCCGATATACTTCTTCTACCGTCATTGTACCGAGGATGGCCCGCAAATGCCCCTCCAGTACCTCCTGTGCTTCGCTTCTCAGCGCTTCTACAGGTTTACCGATGAATTGCTCAGCTGCCGTAGCAACGTCTTCTACAGCGCCTCCAACCTTGATAATAGCTACACCGTCAGCAATAACCGGAACCCCTTGCTCCGTGTACACTTCAGGTGTAGAGACATCCAGCTTGTGGGACAACAAAGAGATGAACTCCGATTGCTGGAACACGGGCAGGATAAATGCACCGCCACCACGAACAATTTTAATTTTTCGGCCAGAATCATCATCGGAGATATTCTTGCTACCCAGGAAAGACCCCGTAACGATCATCGCTTCATCCGGTCCAACCGTTTTATATCTCGCCCAGAAAGCCAAGCCCAGAATCAGTATTACAGCAACCACAACTATAGGAATCAACAATACATCCCAATTCAAATTCAAACTATCCATTCCACATCTCTCCCCTTATTCATTCATGATGAGTGCTCAAAACTACTTAGGTGACAAGAATACTTTATAAATCTTTAAGTACATTTTCATCCCATTCCGACACACGCAGTACGCCATCTACGACATCCACAACAACAACACGGGCTCCCGCCGCAATGGGGAGGTGTTCAAAACTGGATGCCGTTTGAATCGTACTGCCGGATGCAAAGCGGATCATGACTTCACCAAACCCTTTTTCCGGCACCGGAATGGTAATTTCCCCAATTTTCCCAGATAACTCTTTCATTGAAAATGCAATCGAGACATCGCTGTTACGCATCGGTTTGATATATGCGAAGAATACCAGCATGGCTGCAGCAATACCTATAAGCAGGGATAATATTAGACCCGACATCGCACTTAATGAACTGTAACGTGTCAGCATAATGCCTGCCCCACCGAAGGTTGTAATGGAACCAGCTAACGCAACGGGTTTGAAAAAATCAAGACCTGGCATCTCAAAAGCCCCGTCCAGCAAGCCGTCAATCAAGTCACCCAGCACCAGGCTGACAACCGCAAATATGGCCCCTCCGATCAGACACCCCCAATAGATCGTCTCCATCCCCTGTTCCTCCTCTCTCTGCCGCAAATTCATCCTAACTGGGCATTCCACATGTAAATAAATACGTAGCTAACATCAAAATGTTTCAAAATCTTTCCTCAAATGTATTCTGGAACCGATAATGGGTATTATCACGACATTCTTTACTTCATGCTTCAAGATCCTCCATCATTCGCGTACGCATCCAACACATAGAAAAACCGCAAGCCCCCATAAAGGAGACTTGCGGTTTTTGGACAACAGGATGTGTCCGTTCACTTGTATGTGATTATAGAATTACAGAGAAGCCTTGTAGATGGATACAACATCTTCCCGTTGCAGTTTCTTGAAGTTACCGAATGGACCAAACAACATAGCTTTATCAGCCATAACATCGATCTGGCTATCATCGATATCGTAATCAGCCAAACGGTTAGGGGCACCGATGGATGTCCAGAATTGGCTCAGCGCATCGATACCTTCTTCAGCAATCTGTCTGTCCGACTTGCCTTCAGGATTCACTTCGAATACATTAATTGCCAGACGTTTGAATCGATCCACATTGACATCCAGGTTATGTTTCATCCAGTGCGGGAACAAGATCGCCAGTCCGCCACCATGCGGGATATCATACACTGCGGATACCGCGTGTTCGATATTATGTGTTGCCCAGTCTCCTGCGAGACCCATATTCAGCACACCATTCAATGCCATCGTTCCGCAATACAGAATCGTTTCGCGCAGTTCATAGTTCTCCAGATCCTCAACCAGACGAGGTGCTGCTTCCATTACCGTACGCAGAATCGTTTCACAGAAACCGAGTTGAACCGGTGTGTTGGCATCCAGATGGAAATAATGCTCCAATACGTGGGACATCATATCCACCATACCATATACTGTTTGGTCCAGTGGAACAGTGTATGTATTCACCGGATCCAGGATGGAGAATGCAGGGAATGAGTATGCACTACCCCAGCCCAGTTTTTCTTGTGTATCCTGATTTGTAATAACCGAACCGGAGTTCATCTCTGAACCCGTTGCTGCCATCGTTAATACGGTACCAAGCGGAAGAGCGTCTTGTGCAACGGCTTTGCGCTGAGCAAAATCCCACATGTCGCCATCATATTTAGCACCTACAGCAATCGCTTTGGAGCAGTCCAGTACACTACCGCCACCTACAGCGAGAATCAGGTCAATGTTATTCGTTTTGCAAAGGTCTACCCCTTTATGCACTGTAGAAAGACGTGGGTTAGGTTCAACGCCTGCCAGTTCAGTCACTTCTGCTCCAGCTTCCTTAAGCAATCCGATCACTTGATCGTACAGCCCACTGCGTTTGATACTGCCGCCACCATATACAAGCAGAACCCGTTTACCGTATTTCGGCACTTCTGTCTTTAATGCTTCCAGTTGTCCTTTACCGAATATCAGACGGGTTGGATTATAGAATTGGAATGATCTCATATCTATTGTCGCCTCCAATGGAGTTTAGAATTTTTTGTGCAACTCCAATTATAGTACCCCGTTTATAGAAAAACAAATCGATAGCCACTCACTTTATAACAATCCGTTAATCTCCAAATGTGCTCTAAACATCTCGCTCGTTGAAGGCAAATCCTCAGCGTCCACCCATGTTTCATGGGCCCATAACCCAGCCTGTTTGAATGCTCGCGGACAATGAATAAAGCACTCTTCCACATCCACAATGACAGCTGCACCTATGGTTTTACCACTCCATCCCATGCTCGCAATGAATTCTTCATCCTTGGTGATGGAAGCTGTACCATTGATACGCAGCACTTCATTCATTCCCGGAATCAGAAAGAGCATACCGATACCTGGGTCAGACAGAATGTTCAACAAGGAGTCTATCCTTCGATTGCCTGGGCGTTCTGGATAAACGAGTCGATATGTATCATACACTTTTACGAATCCTGCTCCATCGCCCCGTGGAGATACATCACTTTTACCATTATGATCGGACGTGGAGAGGAAAAATAATGGTGACATGGATAAAAAATTCTGAACATGTGAATCCACAAATGAAATTGCCTTGTTACGCACATGTTCATGCGGTTCACCCACCATGCCTTGCAGTTCCTCAGCATCTGTAATCAACGTAATATCCAATGCCTGCTTTTCCAACATATTAACCCCATTTCCTCAATTCATTGTGGTACTCTAGGACTTCACTCCATTATAACTGGCTCGGAAGTTCATTCCAATGCACACAAATATCAAGAAAGACAAGAACACCCGCTCATGATTGGGCGGGTGTTCTTGGGTTATGTTAATTATGTTGATTCCTATTCCGTGTATCCCATGCTGCTTACAAAACGACGGAAAGCCTGGCGTCCTGCTTCATCATATTTGTAGACACCTGCATGTTCGAGAATCTCGGCAAATTTCAAGCCGACTTCCTGCTGTACGATGGAAATGGCTTGTTCTTTGTCCAGGTTAGGCCCAAATCGTTCAACCAACTCTTCGGCCCAGCCCAGATGTTTGTTCAACACATGATCAGAAGCTTTGGCTGCTTCAGCAAGTTTGGCATCTCCAGCGAGAATATCCGCGATACTGTCCAGCTCTTCCTTCAAACGGCCCGGCAGGATGGCAAGTCCCATCACTTCGATCAGACCAATGTTTTCTTTCTTCAGATGGTGCATTTCACGGTGAGGATGGAAAATCCCTTCAGGATGCACATCATTTGTGCGATTGTTACGCAAAACGAGATCCATCTCGTAGCCACCGTCTGCACTGCGGCGAACGATTGGTGTTACCGTATTGTGTGGTACCTGTTCACCGTCCACTTCACTGAATGCTTCGATATCCACAGCCGAATCACTGTAAACCTTCCACGCTTCATACACAGCGTTACCGGCTTCAAGCAGCTCTGCAGGATCGTGTGAAGCCAGACGCATGACGGACATTGGCCATTTCACAAGACTCAAAGTAAGTCCAGGTGCATCCGCATGGCGGAAGACTGCCTCTGCCTGTGCATTTTGAATGGCAAACGTATGACGTCCGCCCTGGAAATGGTCATGTGTCAGGATAGAACCGCCAACGATCGGCAGATCTGCATTAGACCCGATAAAGTAATGCGGGTACTCCCCAACAAAAGCAAGCAGCCTGCGCAGCGTATCTTTGGTCAGTTTCATCGGCACATGGTCATGATGGAAAATGATACAGTGCTCGTTGTAGTACACATATGGCGAGTACTGGAACAACCAAGGCTCGTTGTTAAGCTCCAGCGGAATGACTCTCAAATTCTGACGGGCTGGGTGATTTACCCGTCCCGCGTAGCCTACGTTTTCACGACACAGCTGGCATTTTGGATATACCGGTGGCGGAAGCAATTTCGCCATGGCAATTTCCTTCGGGCTTTTCTCCGGTTTGGAGAGGTTAATGGTAATCTCCATCTCCCCATAAGCCGTATCCTGCGTCCAATAGACGTTCTTCGAGATGCGATCCATCCGAATGTAGTTGGAGTTAATGGATAAGTCATAGAATTGGGATGTGGCCGCCTCAATGCCTTCCGTCTGCTCGGTGTGGCGGAATGCGCGTACCACTTCCGATGGGCGTGCCATCAAATGACCCATGATTTTGGCATCCAGCAAATCACGGAACGTATCGCTATTTTCAGGAATGAGTCCAATGGTAAATCCATAATCGATCAACGTATCCAGCATCGCCTGTGGACCATCGGGCACTGTTGTGTCCAACTCGCCGGCATAAGGCTCCGAGAATCCGAATTGTTCCAGCAAGAGGTTGCGGCTGTAATCCCAATCCGCTTCCTCAATTAATTGTTTCTGCAAGGCAAATGCAACCAGACGTTCAATGGCATGCAGTGCTTCCTGCTGCTCCGGTGTCCGCTCTGTGGCACCTGCTGCAATATGAGTCTGTGACATAAGGTGTTCGCCTCCTAGTTTTTTCCGTAGCCGTCAGGACGTGATTGGTGCCAGCTCCAAGCGCTTTGAATGACATCTTCCAGATTGGTCCATTTTGGATTCCAGCCCAGAACAGATCTCGCTTTTGCAGATGAAGCTACTAGCACTGCCGGGTCACCCGCACGACGTGGTTCCTGTACAACCGGGATATCGAGGCCAGTCACTTTTTTAGCTGTTTCGATCACTTGTTTTACCGAGAATCCTGTGCCGTTACCCAGGTTAAACACGTTACTGTTCTCACCTTTACGCAGGTAATCCACTGCACGCAGATGTGCATCAGCCAAGTCGCTCACGTGGATGTAGTCACGGATACATGTTCCATCTTCGGTTGCATAGTCGTCACCAAACACAGCGATATGCGAGCGTTGTTTCAAAGCCGTTTGCAGTACGAGGGGGATCAGGTGACTCTCTGGCTGGTGATCTTCACCAATTTTGCCGCTCTCATGCGCACCGGCTGCATTGAAGTAACGCAGGGAAACGTACTTGATATCCTGAACTTTATCGAACCATGACATCATGCGTTCCATCATCAATTTCGTTTCACCATATACGTTGGTCGGCTCTGTACGATCGCTTTCTTCGATTGGCACTTTCTCAGGCTCACCGTAGGTCGCTGCCGTGGAAGAGAAGACGATGCGACGTACATTTGCTGCATTCATCGCTTCCAACAGACACAGTGTACCAAACACGTTGTTGTCATAATATTTAACCGGGTCTTTCATACTTTCGCCTACGAGTGAGTTGGCTGCGAAGTGAATAACCGCATCAATTGAATTTTCAGCGAATAGCTTCGCCAGAATTTCTTTGTCACGAAGATCTCCTTCATACAATTTACCGCCCAGCAGCGCCTCACGATGCCCTGTCTGCAAGTTATCCAGTACAACAACCTCTTCTCCACGTTCCAACAAAGCCGCTACCGTATGAGATCCAATATACCCTGCTCCACCTGTCACCAAAATTGCCATTTTACTTCGCCTCCTTCAATTCTTTAACACCGTCACCTACGCCGCATACATAAAAATCACCTTTGAGAGTGGTACGTGCTTCATATGCAGCGCCCACTTCGCTTACAAAACGCTCGACATCATTTTCATGCACCAGCGATACGGTGCAACCGCCAAATCCTGCGCCAGTCATTCGGGCACCAAGTGTGCCAGGAATCCGCTGAGCTTCTTCCACCATAACATCCAGCTCATCACAGCTTACTTCGTACAAGTCGCGAAGCGATTCATGAGAAGCGTTCATCAATTGGCCGAAGGTTTCCAGATCATTACGCTGCAATGCTTCGACTGATGCGAGCACACGCGCGTTCTCTTCCACAACATGTTGTGCACGCTGTCTAACTTTCTCATCCTTGATCTGATCCTGTAGTGTTACGAACTGCTCTGGCGTCAATTGAGCCAGGTAATTCAGTGCAGGCAGCTGTTCCTTCAAGATGGCAAGTGCCTGCTCGCATTGGGAGCGACGTTCATTGTACGCCGAATCCACCAGCCCGCGGCGTTTGTTTGTGTTCCCGATGACCAATTTGTAAGAGCCTGTACGGAAAGGAACCTTTTCGTACTCCAGTGTGTCACACATCAGCAGAATCGCGTGATCCTGCGCACCGTTTGCAACAGCGAACTGATCCATGATTCCACAGTTGACGCCTACGAACTCATTTTCGGCTTTCTGGGACAGAAGTGCCAGTTGAACCGTATCAATATCCGACACGCCCTCCAGAGACTGAATCGCGAATCCGGTAAGTACCTCCAGAGATGCAGATGATGAAAGTCCTGCCCCGTTCGGAATCTCCCCGTGGTACAGGAAGTCGTACCCTTTCGTTACATTCACACCTTTGCCTTGCAATTCCACCATGACACCAACAGGATAGTCGGTCCATTCACCCGTTTTCTCCTTACCAATAGTGGAAGTATCCAGTGCTCCTTCATAAGACATGTTCGTGGAAGCCAGTTGCAACTTGTTGTCCTGACGCTCACGGATTATTAATGTTGTTCCAAATTCAAGTGCTGCCGGAAGCACGTATCCACCATTATAGTCAATGTGCTCACCAATCAGATTCACACGACCAGGGGCATGAAATACACGGATGTCCGCTCCACTCTCTCCGTACCTCTCAATAAACTTTTGTTTCAATTCAGTTACGTTCACTGCTTCTGCACCTCGCCTCGTTGTTGTGGTTTTCTTAATGTTATTATATAAGAAAGCGGTGCCTCATGTAATGCAACCATGTGTGTTTCATATGGATAAATGTGACCTTAAGGCGTATAATGATCAGAGCATCCCGGAAAGAAGGAAACAACTATGGCAGATCAATCCAACGCCAAGAAAGACCCGTTTGCATCTTCAATAGAAAGAATACAGGAATCACCTTCCGGTAAAAGTGGAGCACTCAGTTATTCGGTTGCCTCCAATCCAGTCTATTATGTGCAAGGCGCACTGCATGTCCTGTTTGCGGGAGCAAGTCAGACCCTTCCGGGTCACGCCCTCGGCCCTAAATTGTTTGATTATTATCTGCTGCATTATGTAGAAAAAGGGGCGGGTACGTTCCGTACCGAACTGCACACCTACGAATTATCCGCAGGTGATTGTTTCCTCATTCACCCCGGGCAGCTGGTGAGCTACCAGTCACATGCCCGTAACCCATGGCAATACCGCTGGATCGCCTTTACCGGCAGCCAGGCTGCCCAGCATGCCGAGGAGGCAGGATTCCGCCCGGAGAAGTCCGTTTTTCATGCCGGACCTTCCTGTGGAATATCCGATTGGTTATCCGTGATGCAGGATGCTTTTGCCGAGCGCAAAGAAAGCTCCCATTTCACATCACTGGGTACGTTATATATGATTCTAGCCGAAGCACAGAATCACCTTTCGCAGGGTCAAACCTTAATTCCAGGTGAATCCTCCATCCGACGTACGGTGAAACAAATGATTCAATATATGTCCACCCAGTATGCCTATCCGGTCTCCATTGAACAAATGTCTGCGAGTCTCGGGTATAATCGTGCGTATCTTTCTCGTATTTTCAAACAGGAAACCGGACTTTCGCCAGTCACTTATCTGCTAAAACTGCGGATCGACAAGTCGCGCCAACTCCTAAGAGAACGCCCGGATCTGTCCATCGAACAGGTATCTGCATCGGTCGGACTGCCAGACGCGCTGTATTTCTCCAAACAGTTCAAACGATTCCACGGTGAAGCGCCCAGCTTGTATCGAGAGAAAATCCTCTCGCGTCCACGACATCAGGGGTTACAGAAGAATGCTCAACCTAACAAACGGTGATCAACATAATGGACCAAGAATCATATACGACAAAAAAGGTGCATTCCGCCATTATGGCTAAGATGCACCTTTTGCACGTTAATTATTTGTCATCAGACTTGGGTGACAGAATGGACTCAATCCGTTCCAATTCCTCTGTAGAGAAATCCAATTGGCTGAGTGCAGCCACATTCTCTTCAATCTGGGAAGGACGGCTTGCGCCAATCAGCGCAGATGTTACCCTGCCATTACGTAGAACCCATGAAAGTGCAAATTGGGCCAAGCTCTGACCACGGGCTGCTGCAATCTGGTTGAGCGCACGCACTTTGCGGAGCGTCTCCGGAGAGATGTTGCTCTCATTCAGGAATACCGACGGTCCTTTGGCACGTGAGTCTTCCGGGATACCATTCAAGTATTTGTTCGTGAGTACACCTTGTGCCAGTGGACAGAAGGCAATACTGCCTGTTCCATATTCATCCAACACGTCCTGCAGACCATCTTCAATCCAGCGATCCAGCATCGAATACTTCGGTTGATGGATCAACAGCGGCGTACCCAAACTTTTGAGAATCTCAGCGGCCTCTCTCGTCTGGTCTGCGGGATAGTTGGAGATTCCCACATAGAGGGCTTTACCCGAGCGAACAATATGATCCAGTGCCATCATCGTTTCTTCCAAAGGCGTTTCGGGATCATAACGGTGGGAATAGAAAATATCCACGTAATCCAGGCCCATACGCTTCAAGCTCTGATTCAGACTGGATACCAGGTTTTTGCGTGAGCCCCACTCGCCATACGGGCCGGGCCACATATAATATCCTGCTTTGGTGGAGATCACAAGTTCATCCCGATAAGGTTTCAGATCCTGGGCAAGCACCTGTCCAAACAACTGCTCTGCCGAACCTGCCGGTGGACCATAATTGTTGGCAAGGTCAAAATGGGTAATACCCAGATCAAATGATCGGGTGATCATATTTCGTCCATTCTCAGCGTTATTGATACCGCCAAAATTATGCCACAGCCCCAGTGAAATCGCTGGCAGTTTCAAACCTGAACGTCCAACGCGGTTGTATTTCATCGTTTCATAGCGAGTATCGCTTGCTACGTAGACCATCATGAATCCCTTCTTTCCCCAGGTTCCGCCTCCTGATCCGGTCAACACCGGAGAATGCGGTTATTCAGTCCATACGTTTAACCAAGAAGCTGGTCCACATCATTCATTACCTCACCAATCGGCTCTGTAATCAGCAAATCCGCCCTGCTGTCGTAAGCGGTAGGTGTAGCATTGAGCAGAACGGTATGTTTTCCCTGAAAATACGTAATTAACTGGGCTGCTGGATATACCGTCAGTGACGTGCCGCCCACGAGTAACAGGTCTGCGGAAGACAATGCATCAATAGAGCGATACAATGTTGTCTGATCCAGCTCCTCCTCGTACAGCACCACATCCGGCTTGATCACACCACCGCATGCGGTACAGCGAGGTACGATATCTTGGGATTGTATAATATCATTCAGTGCATAAAACTGCTTGCAATCCATACAGGCATTACGATGAATTGAGCCGTGTAGCTCCAGGACATTGCTACTGCCTGCCTTCTGATGCAATCCATCGATATTTTGCGTGATCACTGCCTCAAGTTTTCCCTCCTGCTCCAGACGGGCTAACAGTCGATGGCACCCATTCGGCTCCGCATCTGGATGAAGCATTTTGCCTCGATAAAAATCATAAAAAATATTGGCATGCTGATCAAAAAAATGCCGGCTTAACAACTCTTCCGGTGGATAAGGGGAATGCTGCTCCGTCTGATACAGACCCGCAGCCGAACGGAAGTCGGGAATCCCGCTTTCCGTTGAAGTCCCGGCCCCTCCGAAAAAAACAATACGGGAGCTTTCCTGAATCCAGGCAGCCAGTTGTTCTGTTGCGTTCATCCTCTCTCCTCCTTTTATATACAATATAAATTGAACTAAAGAATATTTACACTGACCACTCCGATGACAGAACAACCTTCCGATCGCTGTTATCCCCAGATTTTTTGATTCCTTCTATGAAGGGTAAATCCGGGGATAGCATATGCTTCCGATGTAGCTTTATTCTAAAAAGCTTTTAGACGAACGTTCCACTTCTTCAGGTTAATTCTGCCCTCTCCGTTTTGTGTAAATGATTAGTTCAATTTATATAGTTCAATCTGGCCAGAGCAACTTATATAATCACACTTAGCTCATTATAATGGCGAATAATGGCATGGGCATCAACCAGGTGCGATCCTTGATCTAACTGCGGACAGTAACCCAGCGTATAGGATACCTCTGCATGCCGTCCCATCTGCATATCCCCATTACTGTCTCCAATGACAACGGCCATCGCAGGATCGATATGTAATTCCCGGCAAGCCAAAAGTGCTGCTTCTCCATCCGGTTTGCCCTGGGTCACCCGATCACAGCCTACAATGGATGTAAAAAAGGAACGGATTCCCATCCAATCCAGATGTGTCTCTGCTGCAGCTGTACTGTCTGAAGTAACAACCGCCAGAGGTATGTCCGCTGCCTGGCAACTCTGCAAGAAATCCAGCAATCCTGGCATCGGTTCAGCCGATTTGCGCTCTCGTACCGATCTCATGGCTACACTTGAGAATTGCCGTATCGTTGTGATCGCTTCATTCCATGGCATGCCTGCTGCATATAGCTGCCCGGCAAGCAATCCCGTGCACTCATCCACAGTTGCAATCGCGAGGGGACCTTGCGGATCATAACCGACAATATGCCCCTCTGCATTATGGGTGGTGCCCAGAACGTGCTCCAGTTCAACCGTAAATGAAGCACCAAGTTCGTTCATACGTGATTGTAACTGATTCAGTAACGTCTCTGCCCACGGCCCCCATAACTGGAGGAATTCCAGCAGTGTTCCATCTTTATCGAACAGGATACCTTTACATGGGATCTGCGCTCCATTCACTTGAAGCATGGCCATCCGTATCACCTCCATCATGTTATGCTATAAATGCATACAGTCCTCAATGCAGACAGATTAATCTAGATCACTTAATGGTACTTAACCAACCCAGGACTGTCTTGACGGTCTGATTCAGCTGTTCTTCTCCACTCACTTCCGGCTCGCCATCCCCTTTTTGATGACCATAATCACCAAACTGGGCGTGGTTTCCACCTTCAATGGTGTAATATACCGTATCTTCTGGAAGATACATCCGTCCACTCTGATACTTCGTAGCATTCACGACCTCATCTTTGGTACCCAGAATAGATAAAGCAGGTATTCCGAGTGACTTTACGCTTCCTTTTTCATCCGGGTAAGATGCCAGGAAGAAGATGCCCTGTAGTGCATCAGGATGCGATGCTACATAACGTGCAGCCATGGACCCACCAAGAGAATGCCCACCCATGACGAATTGTTCATCTGGATATGCGGCCAGAATCTCATCTGCCAGGTTTGGCTTGAGCACTGCCAGGTTAACTGGCATCTTGGCAATAATCGTGTGATGACCAGCAGCAGCCAGCTCATGGGCAAGTGGTGCATAACTTTCCGGTTTTACCAGTCCGCCGGGGTAGAAAAGAACACTCTTACCCGCCGGTTTGTCTGGCGCAAAATCAATCCAGTTCTCTTGTTCGCTCACCGTCACCTGATTGACTGTTTCCATGGCCGTTTGAGCTGTTTCCTGTGGACCGTATGGTGTGAATAATTTCCACGCAACAAATCCACATCCAATAACAATGAGCGCCAGAAGTACGAGCAGGAATTTCCCGATGCCCCTCTTCTTGCGCCCTGTATTATACCGATTTCTCAACGTTAATCACCTTTCTTCACTTCCGCAGGTGCCGCGGCTCACAGAATTGGGAGCCTTCGTTAATCAGGCTCCCCTCTCCGGATTGAAAAAATATTATTCAGCCTTGGCCTTGCGGTAAGCATCCATATATTGTTCTGCTTTGCGACGGACATGACTCAGGTCACCCGTCTTCACAGCTTCCGATGTCAAGTCGGAGCCGATCCCTACAGCCACTGCTCCACCCTTGATCCAATCCCCCAGATTAGATAAGGATACTCCGCCAGTTGGCATAAAATTCGCCTGCGGCATAGGACCTTTCATCGTTTTGATAATCGAAGGATCGTACAGATTACCCGGGAACAACTTCACAATGTCCACACCAAGTTCCAAGGCGCGTTGAACATCAGCAATCGTCATCACACCAGGCAGGATCGGAATTCGATACAGGTTGCAGATCTGAACGGTATCCGGATTTAGGGAAGGACCGACGACAAACTCGGCACCCGACATGATGGCCGCTCTTGCCGTTTGCGGTTCTAGCACCGTTCCCGCACCAATAATCGCGAACTTCTCTGGATCTTGTGTGTTCCAATGGTATACACGGCTTAATTTTTCAATGGCTTTGAGTGCACTGGGTACGGTCATCGTAATCTCGATAACTTTAATGCCACCCGCAATCGCTTGCTCGGCCATGGCAATGACCTGATCCGCAGAATCTGCACGCAGAACTGCCACAACCCCATTGTCCGTAATCTTTTGCAACAGCTGAAGCTTCTTCATTTCATTCTCTCCCTTGTCAATGTGGTGGTTGTGTATACAAGCCTTACATTTGAAGAACGAAGATGAGCCATATATGATTTCAGCAGCGACTAGCGCTCAACATGGGCAACGTTGTTCAGCTTGGCCTCGACCTGCCCCCACGTCGGGAGCGCCTCCCAATCGCCAACAGCCTGTATAACCATGGAACCGGTCAAATTGCCGAGACGAGTTGCTTCCTGCGGGGAGTATCCTTTTAATAGACCTGATAAAAATCCCGCGCAGAATCCGTCTCCTGCTCCTACCGTATCCAGAACATGATCCGCCTTAAAGTACGGAACTTCCGTTAGGGTACCATTCGCCAATACGTAGGTCAAATCAGGGCCACCCTTCACGATGCACACAGCATTCATGGCAGATAAACGCTCAAGTACTTTTTGATCATTTTCTTCGTTGTATAGAAGTTTCATCTCATCCAGACCCGGTAAAAAGTAGTCCGCCAGTTCAGCCAGACGCAGTAAAACCGGACGGGCCTCATCCGCTGACCACAGTTTGAGACGCAGATTTGGATCAAAGCTTACTTTCACACCTGCCTGTTTGGCAATATGTATGGCAGCTTCTACCGTTTCAAGTCCAGACGAACTAATGGCGGCTGTAATACCTGTAACGTGCAATATTTTAGCTCCGGCAATATATGCGGGATCCAGATCATCTGGTGTAATCGCACTTGCTGCCGATAGCTTCCTATAATAATGTACCGAGGCTTTCCCGGAAGCGTTCTCACGAATCATCAAACCAGTGGGCTCGTGATCACTTAACCTTGCACGTGATACATCTACACCTTCACCGCGAATGGCTTTCAGAATCATGTTGCCGATCGGATCATTGCCCAAACGTCCAAACCAGCCACTGGTATGCCCGAGCCGGGATACACCAATAGCCAGATTGCTCTCGGCACCCCCAAACGACTTGTCCAGTGTGGCTGCATATTCCAGCCCTCTTGTATCTTTGGCAGTCAGCAAACCCATACTTTCCCCAAACGTAATAATTTCCGGGCTTGGATTGGGACTCGTTGACATGATTTCTTCCCTCCTTATCGTTACATTTCCTCATCTTCTGTTACTATTGTCATCCTCTATGCAACCGTTGTCAATCCCGGAGCGTTCATTTTGTTGTCACAGCTTTGAGAAAAGATAACGCTTACTAATGTGAATTAAATCACAATAGATAATGTACATCCGTATTACCCTTATTACAGATGCAAATGACCTTGCAGCTAGGGTCTATAAGGGGGCTACACCATGAAAAATCAGACACTGATCCAGGATGATCAGGAATCTTTCTTTTACAATCTGCGCTTTATGCTTATCGTCTGTGTCCTTGCCGGTAATGCACTGGAACCACTCATCACACGCTTTGCAGGAGCAGAAGCTCTGTTCTTGTGGATATATACGTTTCACATGCCACTCTTTGTATGGGTGACCGGGTATTTTGCGACACACTCACTTCAAGGGGCCTCGGGGCGAAACGTCCTGAAACAGATTGCCTTGCAGTATGTGCTATTTCAGTCCTTATACGCATTAATGGACTTTACTGTGTTCCACACACCCCATATGCGACTATCCTTCTTTGCACCATACTTGCTGTTATGGTTTCTCGCGAGTCATTTCTGTTGGCGACTGTTGCTTCGTCTGACGATTTCATGGAAACCGATATATCGGCTGATTGGATCGATTGCGCTCGGTGTCATTGCCGGGTATTTGCCCATCGACGGATTCTGGCTCAGCTTCAGCCGTACGTTTGTGTTCCTGCCGTTCTTTGTCATCGGTTATGACTATGGGGCATCCATCCGTTCTCGTTTATTATCCGGTTGGGGGCGAAGAACCGCAGCCGTCCTCTCCGCTGCATTGTTGGTATGGATCGGGTATGGCGGTTTAAATATTACATCGGGATGGTTACTCGGCAGCATGACTTACGCCGAATTGGGCCATCACGAATGGTATGCCGGCATCTTCCGACTTGGCATCTATTTGCTGGAAATCGGATCGGCAGCACTATTCTTGGCCTGGGTACCCTCCTTGACTTCCAGACTGACGGACCTTGGAAAACGCACACTCTATGTATTCCTGCTGCATGGTTTTCTCGTTCGTCTCGCAATCTGGTCTGGAGTCTACAGTTATATGGGAAGCTCGGCGTATATTCCAGTCATACTTGTCATCGCCTTACTCTTCGCAGTCACATTGGCTCTGCCGGCTGTTCGCCACACGTTCAAACCCTTGATCGAACCGGATATATCCCGCTTTTCTTTCAATCGACATGAGGTGTTTAAACGGTCGGCCTAATCCTCTGACGGATTCTCTTCGCCATCGATTCTAACCTGGTTGGTTGTTTCAGGCTGGAAATGATGTGGTAATTTAGGGATACGCGCTACAAAAAACAACTTATTGTTGTAAGGAGTGATTTGTAATGGCACGTCAACCGACGTCAGAACGCAAGATGAGCCGTGAGGAAGCCGGAAGATTAGGTGGGAGAGCCACCTCCAAGAACCATGATCGAAGCTTCTATCAGATGATTGGAAAAAAAGGTGGAGAAGCGACTTCAGATGCCCATGACACTGACTTTTACAAGCAGATTGGCCGCAAGGGCGGCGAAGCAACCTCCGAAACCCATAATAAGGAATTCTATCGTGAGATTGGACGCAAAGGCGGAAGCAACTAATGATTTCCGCTCCCACATCGAAACATGATCATAGTTTTCCCGCAAATCAAGAAGTCTGATTCCATGAAAATGGTTTGAGGCTTCTTTCTATTGATTGTAGAAATATGACGATGGTTGTGATAGACTCAATAGAAAAACCGGGTGTTCACGGGTTTAAAGCAGCAAAGAATTTCACAAACTACGGGGAGCTCGACACCGGCAAACCGATCTTTTTTTTAGAGTACGGATGAAATTAAACGACAGATGCACTGCCATTTACTTTTCCATTCATGTTGCTCAATATTATATATTTGGGGGGAAACACACCATGTCAGCCAAGAAGATGCGTTCCGATATGATCAAAAAAGGTTTTGACCGTGCACCGCACCGGAGTTTGCTCCGCGCAGCGGGCGTTAAAGAAGAGGATTTCGGCAAGCCATTTATTGCCGTATGTAACTCTTACATCGATATCGTGCCCGGCCACGTCCACCTTCAGGAATTCGGTAAAATTGTAAAGGATGCTATTCGTGAAGCCGGTGGCGTTCCATTCGAATTTAACACCATCGGGGTAGATGACGGAATTGCCATGGGACACATTGGTATGCGTTACTCGCTGCCAAGCCGTGACATTATCGCGGACTCCGTGGAAACCGTTGTATCTGCTCACTGGTTCGACGGCATGGTATGTATCCCGAACTGCGATAAAATCACACCCGGCATGATGATGGGTGCACTCCGCTGTAATATCCCTACCGTGTTTGTCAGCGGTGGACCGATGAAAGCCGGTCGCGACAGCAATGGTAAAGCTCTTTCCCTGACTTCCGTATTTGAAGGCGTAGGTGCTTACCAAGCAGGTAAAATCGATGATAAGAGCTTGCTTGAACTTGAACAGTTCGGTTGTCCAACTTGTGGATCATGCTCCGGTATGTTCACAGCAAACTCCATGAACTGTCTGGCTGAAGCGATGGGACTGGCGATGCCAGGTAACGGAACCATCCTGGCTGTTGCTCCTGAGCGTCGTGAGTTTGTTAAACAATCTGCCAAACAACTGATGGAACTTATCAAAATGGATCTGAAACCACGTGATATCGTTACTGTAGAAGCGATCGATAACGCGTTTGCTCTGGATATGGCGATGGGTGGATCTACGAATACAGTACTGCACACGCTGGCACTGGCTCATGAAGCGGGCATCGAGTACCCAATCGAACGCATCAATGAAGTAGCTAACCGCGTTCCGCATCTTGCTAAACTTGCACCAGCTTCCGATCTTCACATCGAAGACGTTCACAATGCAGGCGGCGTAAGCGCAGTGCTTAACGAATTGCTCAAGAAACCAGGCGCGATTCATGGGGATTGTATTACGGTTACTGGTAAAACGATTCGCGAGAACGTTGAAGGAAAAGAAATCCAGGATACCAATGTCATTCACCACTTGGATAACCCGCATTCCGAAAAAGGCGGCCTGGCTGTATTGTTTGGTAACCTTGCACCACAAGGCGCTATCATCAAAGTTGGTGCGGTTGATGCTTCGGTTGGTGGATACCACAAAGGTCCTGCTATCTGCTTTGACTCCCAGGAGCAAGCGCTCGAAGGCATTGCTAACGGCAAAGTAAAAGAAGGACATGTTGTTGTTATCCGTTATGAAGGACCAAAAGGCGGACCAGGTATGCCTGAGATGTTAGCTCCTACTTCCCAGATCGTTGGTATGGGGCTTGGTGCCAAAGTTGGTCTGATCACCGATGGACGCTTCTCTGGCGCATCCCGCGGAATCAGTATCGGACATATCTCACCAGAAGCAGCTGAAGGTGGTCCAATCGCCTTTGTTGAAGAAGGAGACATCATCGAGCTGGATCTGAACAACCGTATCATCGAATTGCACATCAGTGACGAAGAGTTTGAACGTCGTCGCGCAGGTTGGAAAGGCTTTGAACCGAAAGTAAAAACCGGTTACCTGGCTCGTTATTCCAAACTGGTTACCAATGCAAGCAATGGTGGCGTACTGAGTATCTAATTTACGTATTCCATACTTGACCTATTGGAAACAATCTAATAAATAAAGGGTTGCTCTTCTGCCAAATCTGGCGAAGGGCAACCCTTTTCTTTTGCTGGTTGGTGTAATTAGTCCGTTTAATTCCGCTCTGGCAATATCTCTTGTTCAATTAACAACGATTCATCTCTGGATTCTTCTATCGTTGCAGCCACCTGTGTCGTATGTTGACCGTAACGTTCCAACAATATATCCAGCGGCATGGCAATCATCTTGGGTACCAATTGTTCTGTACGCTGTTTCAAGCGTTTGGTTCCTGCCGGATGGATCACACTTAAGAGCAGTTTAAGGTATACTTTGGATGCAGCGCTGAACGGTCCAGGGGGCAATTCTTGTATGGTAAATCCAAATTTTTCAGGACCTCTGTTTATCATACTTACACCGTATATGGCTTTGGCAGAGCGTAACTCAGGATCGAGCGCCACCATATGTGCCAAATCCGGCAATTGCTGTTCCATCGTACGAATCATGCGAATAGCCAAATGCATACTTGAACGCGAAGTCACTCCAAGTTCGAATAACTTCTGATTGTCAAAATGCAATTCAATGACCGGATCTCCGTTTTGGATGACATGGCCATCGCTCATCTCCATTCGTGCTCCGTGATATACACGAGATCGAAAGTGTAACATGGGATCTTCGGGCGAAGCCGTCCGCAGATGATATACCCAGTGGAACAATTTCTCCCAGCCAAGCCATAAGGCAACAACGATCCGCTTCCATAGCTTTAACGTTGTCTGTGGTTGATTCTTGTTCTGAGATTCGCTCACTGTAACACCTCCCATCAACGTGTCGACACGTACGCTTTGCAGACCCAGCCTTTCAGCTTCCTGCAATACGACTTCCAGCGCCTGAAGCATCTGCTCCGGCGCGTGTGCATCAGCACCAAGAGTCGTTCCTCGATCATGCAGCAGCATGACCTCTCCGCCTCTTAACTCCTTCAGCATCCGTTCGGTCAGTCGCTGGACACCTACTCGGCTTCTCCAGTCTTCAAACATGGAAGACCATAGTACAATCTTTCGTTCTTTCTTGCTGAAAAAATCAAACAGATTCATAATGCCCCATGGTGGACGATAAAAACAAGTTTTCACACCGGTTACTTCATGGATAATCTGACCTGTTCGCTGAATCTGGTCACGAACCGTACGCGGCCGCATAAGCCAGTTCGTCTTGTGAATATAATTATGAATGCCAATAAGGTGGCCTTCGTCATGTATGCGCTGAATGAGTTCAGGATGACTCGCGGCATGTTCTCCCACGACAAAAAATGTTGCTTTTGCTTGATGCTGACGAAGCAGATCGAGCAATCTCGGCGTATACTTCGGATCTGGCCCATCGTCAAACGTTAATGCAAATTGTGTATCACTTCTCCCCCGTCTAAATACACGAAAACCGAAAATCCTGCTGATCAAACTTGGAATAAAGGCGTAAAAGGATGAAAGATACAATAACCACAGTAGAATACTCTGAAGTATCGTTGTCATGTTGCAAGCTCCCCACTTCTCCTGCTGAATTACGGTGCGCTATGGCACTATCAAAAATAAACCGCCTTTAATTTTATCATAGTTCAGACTTTTCTTGAATCCTGTTTTCCCAAAAAGATAGCTATCGTGTACAATATATACATTATAATGATCTGCCTGCAAAGGAGCCATGTCCATGCTACCGCTTTACAAAAAATACGGGCGAACTGTCTTTGATATCGCTTTACTCGTATTAACCGTGTACGTCATCATGTACAGTTTTAGCCAATTATATCAAATCGCTGCACCGGTTTTTCTCTCATTTATCGTGTACTGGATGATTGAGCCATTAGCCAAATTTCTACATCGCAAAGGACTGCCCAAGACGCTTGGAGCTGCCATATCCGTCCTGTTATTTCTCGCGATAATTATCGCGGCCTTTTTTGGTGTGGGCTTGATTATTATCTCACAGATATCCAATCTTCAAGATAATTTTCCTGTATACATTGAAATGATACAGCGTGAGTTTACCAATCTGGTGTTATTCATCCAGGACAAGTCAGACGCTCTCCCTGATGGGATTATGGATAAAGCTAATGATTATTTTGCAACACTGACCGGCTTTCTTTCCAAATGGGTAACGAGCGGAGCGCAATTCATTGTAGGTTTCCTCAGTTCATTCTCTTCATTTATTACGAACTTCGGAATTGCGATTATTCTGGCCTTCTTTCTCAGTATCGAGATTGAATCCTGGCGCAAGTTTGCCCGTGCGAAGACGCCTAAAACCTTGAAGTTAGCTATTGAATTCATGCGTAATCACGTGTTCAAGACGATCCGTTCGTATCTGAAGGCACAGATGATCATGATGCTCATTACGTTCGTATTGATTTATGCAGGTTTGTTGATTTTGGGAACCTCTAACGCCTTTACCATTGCAGTCGTCTGTGCAGTTTTTGATCTGGTACCATTGCTAGGGGTTCCTGTTGTATTCATTCCATGGATTATCTACTTGTTCATTATAGGAAATAGCAGCCTGGCCATCGGCCTGATTGTGATTCTGGCAGTGACGATGCTGACACGACAATTGTTGGAACCGAAGATATCGGGTAACTCGATTGGTGTATCTTCGGCGTACTTGATGCTTTCGTTCATGCTAATCTCCCTTTCGATCTTCGGCCTGGCTGGTGTAGTGTTATCTCCAGTGCTGCTGATCCTTTTGAAAGAATTATTACAACAAGGGTACCTGCAAAAGTGGATTCACCTGCCAAAAGATGAATTTGAATCTTCTCCATTGGTTATGGACCCGCCCGTTAGCACGGCCTCAACGAGTTCTGCCGAGTCCGCGATGCATACGCCTGTTCCTGCGAAGGATCACGAGGACCCAGCCAAATAGTCCATGACCTTCCTGAAGAGAGCTGTCGCCTGATGATGGCTGTCTGGAGAGACATTTTGAACAAGCACAGCTACGGCGTACTTGGGTTGTTCTATCGGTCCATAACCGATGAACCATTGATGATTACGCTTCTCCCCATGTTTCTGTACCTGAGCTGTACCTGATTTCCCTGCAACTTGCCACTGCGCATGCTGCAGGGATTTTCCTGTTCCCTCACGGACTACCTTATTCATCCAGGATAACAGTTTATGCGCAGTTGCGGGAGCAATCTGCCCTGCGGCTGAAGGAGAATCATGCAATGGCATCTCCAGCATGATGCCACCATCCGCATATCGGATTCTCTCAACGAGACGTGGGGCACTAACCTTTCCATCATGTAATAGTGTCACAATCAGATTGGCGGCTTGCAGCGGTGTGACCAGCACATCTCGCTGACCAATGGCTGTCTGTATTTTCGCACCTTCATCACCAGAAGAAACAGCCTCTGTTCGCACACGCCCGTGATCTTCGTGATCAAAGTGTCGCAAGACGGGCATTCCTGCCATCTTTTTCCCCTCCCAACCAACAGGTCGCGCCAGTCCCAGACGATCTGCCGTGTTCTCCAGTTGCTCCATGCTAAGCCTGCGCGCCGTTTCCGCGAATACGACGTTGCAAGACTCCGCAAATCCTTGTTCCAGATTCAGGTTACCATGCCCATGCTCTTTCCAGCAGGACAAACCATACTTTCCATACTCACCACCACAATGAAATTCTTCTCCATGAGAAACCGCATGGTATTCCAGCGCAGCAGCCGCAGTGACAATTTTGAAAATGGAACCCGGGACGGCTCCCTGTACTGCACGATTTCCCCAGGCCGATTGTTTGGGGTCCACATGTTGTGGCTGATAGAATGGACTTGAAATCATGGCGCGAACATCTGCGTTAGCCGCATCTAACACAACAACGGCCCCTTCTTGTAAGCCAGCTTCTTCTGTCAACTGCTCCAATCCACGCTGCAACTTGGCATCCACAGTCGTTTCTACACGTAAAGGATAATGGCCATTGGCCGGTGCAATAACGTGCGGCTGAATTTCAGGGATAATCTCCCCACTACCCGAGACCATACGTGATACAAGCGTAGGACCAATTCCCCTCAACAGGGGTTCTAGTGTCCTCTCCAGTCCAGCTGCCCCTGATTTCATGGCAAATGGCTGTTTTACTTCATCCTGATGCCCAGTTAGAGCTCTGGAGGACTCAGGCTGTTCAGCCAGATAACCCATCCACTGCATTCCCGTATGCCCCTGAAGATACCTTGTCATCATTGGATAGATACCCGCTCCTTGCAGGTGCAGATTACGCAGACACTCCACCTGAGCAGCTGTCAAATGAACAGGCTGAGTTGCACCTGCTGTCCAGAAATGAGGTGCATTTTCCCGATTCCATTCCTTCTTCAATTGATCCAGATCGGTATGTAATATAGCTGCCAACTGCGTCATCTCTGAGCCTTCTAATGCCTCTTGCTTGCGTAGTTTACCTGATGGCACTGCCTGTGGGAAAAGAACCAAGCCCCATTGCAGCTTACCCGTCAATGCCTCACCTTTGTAATCCGTAAATTGTCCACGGCCCGGATCTAACATCACCCCGCGTTCACGCTGCAATACGGACATTTCACGTACCGTTCGGTGAAATCCAGGCATCGTCTGATTCACCTGAACGATCTGGACCCATCCCAATCGCAATATAAGCAATCCAAAGACAAGAGTTAGCATAATACAAGCTATATAGATTCGCCGTTTCGCAAGGAGATGCATCCCAGTCTCACCCTTTGTCGTTTTGACATATTATTGCTAATACAGCTTGGAATTATCCGGTAAACAGCAAGAAGGCCTGTCCCATGTACGGGACAGGCTCCTTAGCAATATTAATCCGCATATTTCACGGATATGCTTTATTTTTTTGTTACACCGTAAAGCGTGACAACGTTTCTTTCAGTTCCGTGGACACATTCTCCAGCTTACCAGACAGATTTACCAGCTGATTACTGATATTTTGCTGTTCACTACTCAAGGAAGCTACTTCTTGGGACGTTGCAGAAGATTCTTCAGCTACAGCGCTAACATTGCTCATGGCTTCAGACAACGTAGCTTGAGATTGGTTTAATTCTCCAATGGAACCTGTCACCATGCCCAGACGCTCCACAAATGCCCCCATCTGTTCCTGCACAGAAGCAAAGATGACGTTGGTATCTTTAACCGCATCCATCTGTTCCTTAAATAACGGATAGGCTTCAGACAAAGCATCCACGGTCTCGTTCATTTCGGTCATGATTTTGTCTGTGATCTCTCCAACCATTTCAATGGATTGTCTGGATTGAGCCGCGAGCTGTCGGACCTCATCAGCCACCACCATGAATCCGCGTCCGGCTGCACCGGCACGTGCTGCTTCAATGGTTGCATTCAGGGAAAGAATATTCGTCTGTTTTGTGATATTTTGCAGCACTTCAAGCACTTTAAGAACAGAGGATGTACTCTCTTTCAGCGAATCTACCTTATTCACCAGTGCACCAATCATTTCTTCTGTCTTCTGAGTTTTGGTCATCAACTGATTCAGATGTTGTGTTCCTGTCTGACTGGACTTCTCTACATGACGAGCAGAATCACCCATCTGTTCATTAGTAGCGATTACACTCTGCATCTGACGAGAGATATTGTCCGTTAATTCATTGCCACGTTCCGCTTCGGTTGCCAAACTGCCTGCACCGCCTGCGATCTCTTCTGTGGCTACGGCAATCTCCGAAGCGGATACAGCCGTTTTCTTGGATGCACTGCTCAGCTCAGACGCCGTATCCAATACTTCCTGCGCAGAACGATTCGTTTGTTCAACCAGCTTCGTAATCTGCTCCATCATCAGATTAAAGGCGGTAGAGAGCTGACCGATTTCATCTTGGGAGCTGTACGGTGTTCGAACTTTAAGATTACCTTTAGCACCTTCCTGCATCAAGTCTTTCAGTTTGCCGAGTGGACGAGCAAACATACGCACCATCCAGACCCCGATCAATACTGCAATCCCCGCATCAACCAGCGCCATCCACAAGGTCAGGGTCAGAATGCCTTTTGCATCCTGAACCAACACAGAGGTAGGTATCATACCAACCAGTTTCCAATTGGATGTATCCATCGTGCTGTATACAGCCAGCATTTCCGTAGATTTTCCATCTACAAGATACTTCGTATTCGTGCTACCTGCTGGTTCGGTCAACTCTTTGACAAATGCAAGATCTGTATCTTGTCCCGTACCATCCGAGATGGAGGATGCGACCACTTTATTATCCGGAGCAATCAGTTGAAGAACAGCTCCTGGCCCCAGATCAAGCGATTTCAATTGTTCCTCCAAAACTTCCAGCTTCAGCTCAATAACCAGAACATACGACTGAGTAGTCCCCTGCAAGTTTTTCATGGAACGTGCAATTTTGAACGTTGGCGTTGAGCCATCTTCCTTGACCTCGGTTGGAAGCCAGCGATAACCGCCCGACTCAATCAACTCAGTGTACCATGCTTCCTGACGAATACCGCCCATGGATGAACTGTTGTTGCCCGTACCCATAACGGACTTTGTTTCGTCTGTAGGCACCAAATAAATCGCTTCCATAGATTTATTTGTAAATGCAACATTGGACAGTTGCTTGTTGATTGAACTTGAATTCACAAATGTATCATACGCAGTCAGATTCTTATCTGACATCTTTTGCAGCAAGGACTGCATTTCCGGATCAAAGAAAATCTGTGTGGATGTATCCACAAATCTCTCCAAAATAATGTCCATTTTTTGTTTGGTCTGATCAATGGTCTCCTGATTGGCACGCGAAGCATTTTTCTCTATCGTACCCTTGGCTTTTGAATAGGATAATAGACCCAAACTCACTACAAAAATCATGATCCCCGCAAAAAAGATCAAGAACAGTTTAACCCCTACGGATTTTACCGGATTTGCCTTCCTAATTTGTTTAAAAGAAGCTCCCCCAAGGTTTTTCCAATCCCGGTTTTTGAATTGTTTCTTTACCCAATCGGTCTTGATCCAGCCCAGCTTCAGTTTACTACGATCAAGCTTAAGTAATTTTTTCCCATTCCCTGTAATTTTACTTTTACCTACTTTTTCTTTCTTCACTTTCTGAACCTGCTCAGGATTAACCTGCTCATCTTTTGTCACTTGCTCTCCACTGTCTTTCTGCTTCTTTTGAACCAATCCCATTCACCTGCCAGTTATTTACTTGTTAGATTTTTGTGTCTCTCCCCTATAATTATGTAGTATTCGACAGCTTTCTTCGTTCACCTTTCATTTCCCAGAAATTTTTTACAACTTTATTCCTATTTTTCTATAAAAAAAAGACCCCCATATGCCGATAACGGAGGTCCTTCCTGTTGATTTCATAACACTATTTTGTTAAATCATAATACTATTTTGGCACATTGTAGGTATTTGAACCTACTTCTTTTTTCTCATCATGTCAAAATACGAAACCGGCTGATCCACTTTCATTTTAACCAGCTGTAAAGGGTGACGAGCAGCATCTAGAACATTGCCTTCTTCATCCTGTATTTCGCCGACCACCTGTTTGAAAAAGTGACCTCCCGGACCAAAAAATTCGATTTCCTGTCCTGGTTTGAAGTGATTGCGTTGTTGAATGGTTGCCATTCCTGTTTCGGCATCATACCCCATAACCAATCCAGCGAAGTCAAAAGGTACAGCTTTTTCTTCCGGTTCATAGATATGATCTTCATGGTCTGGTGTATCATAGAAAAACCCGGTATTCAGCGGGCGATTCGCCGCTTTGTTCATTTCTTCAACCCATTCAGGTTTCAGAACATAATTCTCCGGATCTGCCATATAGGCATCAATGGCTTGACGATATACGTTAACCACGGTTGCCACGTAGTGAATCGATTTCATACGTCCTTCGATCTTGAAACTGTCCACACCCACATCAATCAACTCGGGAATATGGCCAATCATGCACAGATCCTTTGATCCCATGGAGAATGAATTATCCTGTTCCTGGAACAGGGGAAGCTGGTTCTCACCCAGTTTGAATGGTGCAGGTGTCTTCATCTGCACGTCCTCTTCGCTAACCCACACTGCATCTTCTCTCGCATCCTCAAACAAATCATACTTCCAGCGGCAAGACTGGCAACAGCCGCCCCGGTTGGAGTCGCGATCCGTAAAATGGTTGGAGAGCACGCAACGTCCGGAATACGAGGAACACATTGCCCCGTGAATAAAGGCTTCAATTTCAATATCCACATTTGCCTTGATCTCTTCAATCTCTTCGAAACTGGTCTCACGTCCGAGAACAACCCGTGGAAGTCCTTCATCTTTCCAGAACTTCACAGCCTGCCAGTTGAGTGTGGATTGTTGCGTACTCAGATGTACCTCAAGACCTGGCACAGCACGCAGGGCTACTTCAATAATAGCAGGATCAGCTACGATGATCGCAGAGATTCCAGCATTATAGAGATTTTGCAGGTATGTTTCAATACCCTCAATATCCTCATTATGTGCATAGATGTTCGTCGCTACGAACACTTTGGCTCCATACTTTTTGGCAAACTCCACACCTTCACGCATCTCTTCAAAGCTGAAGTTGTCCGCGTTGGAACGCAGTCCATAGGCCTGTCCACCGATATATACGGCATCTGCACCGTAATGGATTGCAAATTTCAGTTTTTCCAGATTACCCGCCGGAGCTAGCAGCTCCGGTTTGTCCAGACGGTTACGTTTACCCGAGAACTTCCGCTGTACCGCCACTGTTTCCATTCTGTTCACCTCGTCTATTAATACACTTGTTCTTTATAGAAAAATCCAAACGACAATTCACGTTCAGGATCCTGTAACTCCCGTACCTCATCGAGCCACTCTTCGGAGAACGCATATGCGTCAGCATCGGCAACATAACTGTCAATCGCTGTCCGATATGCACGTACAACAGCTTCATTGTAGGCTAGTGATTTTAGGATACCTTCAATTTTGAAACTGTGTACACCCGCCTCCATCAACAGATGAAGATCTTCGAGGATACATATATCCTCCGAACTCATAATATGTGTGCCGTTAATGTCTTCATAGATCGGGAATTTCTCATCCCGGCGTTCAGCCTCGATCAGGAACAATCCACGTTCTTTACCCAAGTGTCCCTCGACTGGCCGTCCTTGATGAGCCATATAACTTTGCACCAGGCTACGCTTGGAGTGATATATATTCGTCATGCCATGTACCTGAACCTGAGCTTCCACCTTGAGAAAAGGAACCATCTCCGTCAACTCGTCCATATTCAACTCACGGGCAAGCACAACGCGACTCGCTCCTTTGGTCCCCCAATAGTTAGCTGTTGCATAGTTCGTCGAAGTCATCTCCGCATTCCAATGCAGCTTCACATGTGGAGCATATTCCTTCATGGTAGCCAGCACGGATGGATCATTAAATTCCACACCGTCAATACCGATTCTGCCAAGTGATTGAACATATTCGGGCAATTCTTTCAACAGCTCGTTGGACATCAGATTCGTCATGGATACATACACCCGCGCCTGATGTTTGGCTGCAATGGCAACCACCTCTGCTGTCTCCTCCACGCTGAAGCTGCCTGGAAGACGCATACCGAATCGATCATCTCCAATGACCAGAGCATCTGCTCCAGCCTGGAGCAGCACTTCTGCCTCTTTCACATTCGCTGCTGTAACGAGCAGTTCATGTTTCTTACTCATATAATCCCCTCCGCTTATTGCGCAGCCTTACTTTTGGCTATATTTTGCTGGTGTTCCTTATACGTTTTGGCAAATAGATGTCCAGACGAGCCGTCCTTTTTTGTCACATAGAACAGATACTCCGATGCTTCCGGATTTAGTGCTGCTTCAATGGACGGAAGACTTGGACTGGCAATTGGACCAGGCGGCAGGCCTTTATTCAGATACGTATTATAAGGACTTTTCACCTTCAGATCCTTGTAATACAATCGCTCCTTTGGCCTGTCGAGCAGATATTGCACGGTAGCATCAATTTCCAGCTTCATATCCTGATTGATCCGATTGTAGATTACCCCTGCAACCAGTGCACGTTCCTCATCCACTACAACTTCTTTCTCCACCAGTGACGCAATGGTCAGCAGCTCGTGCAGGGAAAGATTCTTCTCTTGGAGCTTAGCTTCCAAATCCGGGATAGAATTGATCTTGGTCTGGAATTCTTCCAGCATACGTTGCATCACATCATGGGTGGAACTTCCCTTTTTCAGCTCGTAGGTCTCCGGGAAGAGATACCCTTCCAATACGTAGCGAAGTTCTTCATCCACTGGAATATCTTTGAGGATATCTACATCGAAGGCCGAAGGATCATTGGCCAGCTTGATGAATTCATCCCGATCGAGAACATGCTCATAAGAAAGCTTGCCCGCCATTTGCAGAACATTATAACCCTCTGGAATCGTGAATTTCACCATTTCCTCCGGTACCACTTCACCACTACTCAGCTTGCTAACAATCTCATCATATGTCACGCCAGGATTCATAGAATATGTACCCGCCATGAAATTAGATCCCATTTTTTTCCACTTTAAATACCCTTTAAAGGTTAACCCGCTTCGAATGAGCCCTTCTTCTTGAAGCTGATCCGCGATTTTTGAAGTTCCCGATCCGCTCTTAATCTCGAATACGACCGGTTCTGTAGAAGCTTCCACAGGACGCATCATACTCCATACGTAAACACCTGCGCCTCCGGCAAGAACTACAATGATAAGCAGTATGACTACTATTGCTTTCCCTTTCAAAAAAGAAACAACTCCTTTACACAACCAAAAAGAGCGGACTTCTCCGCCCTCCCGGTTTCTTCAATTTGAAGCTGATTAATCTTCGTCAATGGGGAGTGTACATTCATCATACAGTTCTGAGATGTTCTCCCACTCATCATCATCGTCGATCGTAACTAACTCTGGCATGATCTGGTTCTCACTTCCAGGTAATACCCGCAGAAGTTCAACCTCGTCATAAGGTCGCAACGAACTGCGGAGCACCGCATATTGCTGACCGTTCACTTCGAACTCAGCCAACAAGTCATACGGTTGTGATTTACCGTTCTCTTCCTCGAGCTCAACATGAGCACCGAATGCCAGACGCAGTGAATCTGTCCATTTCAGGTCTTTGCGGCTATATTCCGTCATTTAGTTCGCTTCCTCTTCATCATCTTCAGCAAGAAATGTATTAAACGTCTCCTCGACGATATCCCACTCGGCATCATCTTGGATAACGAAAAGTTTGATATCGTCGCCCTCTTCTTCATAACGGAATGCATATACATCCGTTTCGCCATCTTCAGGTTCAACCGGAGCAACCATCATATACTTGGCCTCCGAACCGTCTACTTCAAACTTCATGATGACTTCGAATTCCTCTTCATTACCCTCGTCATCCGCAATGTAAATGATTTCCGCTTCTTCTTCCATACCCAGTTGATCTTCAGCCATTGTTGATCCCCCTCACCTTCTACTATTGGCATCCAAATAATTTTGCAAAATCAAGCTTGCGGCCATTTTGTCCACAACTTGCTTGCGTTTTTTCCGACTGACATCCGCTTCAATCAGCGTACGTTCTGCTGCCATGGTTGTCAGCCGTTCATCCCAAAGGTGAACAGGTAAATTCAGTTCATCCCGCAGGCGATCGGCAAAAGCAATGCATATCTCACCGCGCGGTCCTACGGTGCCGTTCATGTTTTTGGGAAGTCCCACTACGATCTCACTAATCTCATGCTCACGCACAAGTTCGGCAATTCGAGCGAACTCGCCTTCATCACGGCGGCGTTCAAGTACTTCCAATCCCTGGGCAGTCCAACCGAAGGCGTCACTCGCGGCAACTCCGATTCTTCGGTCCCCATAGTCCAAACCTAATATTTTCATCCATGCTCTCCCATCCTGGGGCCTGCTCAGGTCGATTCAACATCGCCTTCTCAAGCTTCAGGCTGTATTCTGTCGGTTCATTTCCCGCTGCCTGCATGGCTGCAACACAGCGGAAGCGGCGTACATTACCGGTGATTGGCCAGATAGGAACGTACAAGCTCTTCAATCAGCTCATCGCGCTCCTTTTTACGGACCAGACTACGTGCGTTGTTGTGACGAGGAATGTATGCCGGGTCTCCGGAAATCAGATACCCAACAATCTGGTTGATCGGATTATACTCCTTATCGACCAGTGCATCATATACCGTGAGAAGAATCTCTTTGGATGATGCTTCCTGTTCGTCACCTTTCACATTAAATTTAACCGTCTTATCCATGGAGTCCATTGATGACACCTCGCTCCTGCATGAACATGGGGACCATGTCCTGCCGAATTGATTTCTGTTTATATAATAACATATTCTGACTGCCACAAGTAAACAAAGGATAAGGCAATTGTGTTTTTTGCTTGTCCTTTACTGGCTTCAGCATACTGCATCATTGGATTTCAGTCGTTCTCAGGTACAAAATACAAATGAACAGAACCATTTCGATTTATATTTTGACGATGATAAGCTGCTCAATGGATTATGCAGTATGCCCGCTAACCAATGAAACCGCCAGTTTCAGCGCTTCATCCAGCTTGGTAGCATCCTTGCCTCCGGCTTGCGCCATATCTGGACGTCCACCGCCACCGCCGCCGCATACTGCTGCGACTTCTTTGACGATTTTACCTGCGTGCAATCCTTGTTTTACTTGTTCAGCAGGTACCGCTACAACAAAATTCACTTTACCATCCGCCGGAGCACCCAATACGAGTACTGCATTAGGCAATTTTACTTTCAGCTCATCTGCCACTGTACGCAGTGCATCCATGTTCGGAGCATCTACGCGTACTGCCAGTAATTGAGTATTTCCTGCTTGTACCACTTGATCGGTCAGTTGACCAGCTTCCATGGCACTCAGCTTGCTTTGCAGGGATTCCGTCTCTCTTGCAGCTTCTTTCAGTTGCAGGTTCAGACCTTCAATCCGTTTAGGTACATCAGCCACATTTGCTTTGAGCAGTGCTGCTGATTGCTTGAGCAGTTCCAACTGGCTTTCCACATACAGATATGCGCCACGGCCAGTTACAGCTTCGATCCGACGAACGCCGGAGCCGATTCCGCTCTCGCTTACCAATTTGAAGATTCCAATCTCTGAAGTATTATTTACGTGACAGCCGCCACAAAGTTCCAAACTGTAGTCTCCAACTTGAACAACACGTACAATATCTCCATATTTTTCGCCAAACAGGGCCATCGCACCCATTTCTTTCGCTTCATCAATAGCTTTCAGCTCGATGTTTACGTTCAGACGATTCCAGATCTGTTCGTTCACCTGACGCTCAATCTCTGTCAACTCTTCCGGCGTGATGCTGCCGAAATGAGAGAAGTCAAACCGCAGACGCTGTGGCTCAACGAGCGATCCTGCCTGGTTTACGTGTGTGCCGAGCACATCTTTGAGTGCCTTGTGCAGCAAGTGGGTCGCTGTATGGTTTTTGATAATGTCGCCACGTTTGGCTGCATCCACTTCAGCGTTAATCACATCACCTAAACGCAGTTCACCGGACTCCACCGTTACCAGATGTACGTGTTGTCCTAGTGGAGCTTTGAACAAGCCTTGTACTTTCGCTGTTACACCAGCACCGCGCAACAAGCCTTGATCACTCACTTGACCGCCACTTTCCGCGTAGAACGGAGTCTTGTCCAGAACAACCTGACACGTTTGTCCTTCGCCTACGGTTTCAACAAGGGCGTCACCAGCGACGATGGCTACCACTTTTGCTTCCGTCAACAGGTCAGTATAACCAACAAACTCGCTTTTAACCTCCAGCTCAGCAAGTGGTCCACCTTGAACTTTCATGCTCTCACTCTCTTGACGCCCAGCACGTCCAAGCTCACGTTGCTTCTGCATGGAAGCATCAAAACCTTCACGGTCCACAGTCATACCATGCTCTGCAGCATAATCTTCTGTCAGGTCAAACGGGAAACCGTACGTATCATACAGTTTGAAAGCTTCAGGTCCGCTAATAACCGTGCGTCCTTCGGATTTGGCAGTACCGCTAATATCAGCCAGAATCGCCAGACCATCTGTTAGTGTTTCGTGGAAGCGCTCTTCCTCCGTTTTAATCACTTTGGCGATAAACTCTTGTTTGTCTACGACCTCAGGGTAGTACATGCCCATCACTTCACCAACCGTTGAAGTCAGTTCATACAGGAATGGACGATCGAGTCCAAGCACTTTTCCATAACGAACTGCACGACGGAGCAGTCGGCGGATGACATATCCACGTCCTTCATTACTTGGCAGCACGCCATCACCTACTGCAAAGGCAACGGTACGGATATGATCGGCAATGACTTTCAGTGCAACATCGATTTCGACACTGTCGTTATATTTCACACCCGCAAGAGCGGCTGTTCTTTGAATCATCGGTTGGAACAGGTCTGTGTCAAAGTTGGAATCCACATTTTGCAGAATGGAAGCAAAACGCTCCAAACCTGCACCTGTATCAATGTTTTTGTTAGGAAGCGGTGTGTAGCTGCCGTCCTTGTTATGGTTGAACTGGGAGAATACCAGGTTCCATACTTCCAGATAACGTTCGTTTTCCCCACCTGGATACATTTCAGGATCACTCATGTCGTTTCCGTAAGCTTCGCCGCGGTCATAGAAGATCTCGGTACAAGGACCACATGGACCTTCGCCGATATCCCAGAAGTTTTCATCCAATTTAATGATACGCTCAGCAGGCAGTCCCACTTTTTCGTTCCACAGTTTGAAGGCTTCTTCATCTTCCGGATATACCGTTACGGAAAGACGTTCCGGATCGAATCCGATCCACTCTTTGCTGGTCAAGAATTCCCAAGCCCATGTTACGGTCTCTTCCTTGAAGTAATCTCCAATAGAGAAGTTACCGAGCATCTCGAAGAACGTATGGTGACGACGCGTTTTGCCGACATTCTCGATATCATTGGTACGGATACACTTCTGGGAGTTCGCAAGACGCGGGTTCTCCGGCTTCTCACGTCCGTCAAAATAAGGCTTGAGCGGTGCCATACCTGCATTGATCCACAGAAGGGAAGGATCGTTGTGAGGCACGAGCGATGCGCTCGGCTCGATTTTGTGACCTTTACTTGCAAAAAATTCTATCCATTTGGACCGGATTTCACTGGCTTTCATACTGGATGCCCCCATTAAATTATAATAGTCCGTTGCGTATTCGCTCCGGTTGGTCAACATTGTTTTCTGTAAAAATAAACACAAAAAACGCCCCTGAATAATCAGGGACGATGTTATCGCGGTACCACCCTGGTTATTGCTGTTTATCCCTTGCTGCGTAGATAAACAAACAATCTCCTCGTTCATGCGAAATAACGGTCGCTCCCGGCAGGGTTGTCCTGCACTCCGAAATTAGCTTTCTGCCGCTTCATCTTTCAAGACTCTTCCAGCCATCAGTTCAGGTTCACCCTGATCCGAAGAAGTCTATTCTCTGAGGAAAGGAACCCTCGGCGTACTTTATTTCATCATCGATTTCATGTTCTAAACATACACACTCATTATATCGGTAGCACAAGCGGGTGTCAACGCAGGCTAGCTGTTGTTGTAACCCTATTTATCAGTCGATCCTACGTTTGATGTAATAGGCGAAAAAGTGTTGCACAATCACCTTTAGTACGGCAAAAACGGGTACTGCCAGAATTAAACCTACAATGCCTGCCAGTTCGCCTCCGACGAGCAGTGCAAATATAATGGACAGTGGGTGCAAATGCAACGTACGTCCCACAACCTGAGGAGAGATAACGTTACTCTCCAGCACTTGGCACAGGGTGTTCACAATGACCACAAGCAGCACCATTTTAAACGACACGGTTGATGCCATGACCACAGCAGGAGCAGCACCAAGGAACGGCCCCAAGTAAGGCACAATATTAAACACAGCTACAATGCTTGCAAGCAGCAGGGCATATGGCATATCAATGACGATATAACCAATGTAGGCAAAGATGCCAACAATAACACAGACAATAAACTGGCCCCGAATGTAGTTCCCCAGTGCAGTATCAATTTCTTTCATCACGGAGACAATCGCTTTACGGCGTGAACGCGGGAGATATGCCACTATAGTGCGCTCAAACACCTCAAAGTCTTTTAACATATAAAATATCAGAAATGGCACGATGAATACATTGAATAACACATTAATGGTCGCCCCGATATTGTCCATAAGCACGGTAATGCCCTGAGTTAGTCGATCCTCCATCTGAAAGAACCAACTGTTCATGCCTGTTCGCACACTTGGCGGCATTAATTTGTGATCCATATTGTTCATCAGGCTCTGGGCACGCATGGACAGCTCCGGCATATGCTCGTTGAGTTCCTCCAGCTGTTCAATCAATACCGGAATCACATTCATCAGAATGACACCGATGCAGGTCAGGAAAAAGGCATATATGAGCAGTACCGCAATCGTACGCGGCACCTTGCGCCCTCCCAGCATGCTGACAATCGGATTAAGTACATAGGATATGATAAGAGCTACGATAAAGGGTGCCAGCACTGTTTTCAGGAATGCATATATATGAAGCAGTAAAGGCCGCAGCAACCAAATAAAATATAGAATAATTAATCCGAGCAGCAGCCAGATCGCATAACGGAACAGCTTGTTTTTGGTTAATTGCTCCACTTGTATCTCTCCTTTTGGACTGGCTCTGAGAGTCAGTATATGTAGGAAAGGTAAAATTTATTAACACAGCGCAGAAGTGGAAGGAGCAATTCGAACATTTTTTCTTAAACCCCAAAAAACGCCTCCTTCATCAGAGAAGGAAGCGCATTTTGCAGTAAAGGGTAGCATATAATCATACATGTGCAACCCGAACCATTATGTAACCGCATCTATATACATGTGCCATCATATAACGACAGCATCCCATGACATGCATTGTCATGAAACCGCATATAGAGGAAGTTATCCTGCTTATTAAGAAGAAGCGTGAAGATGAGGGAAGTCTTGTGGCAGCTCGTCCCCGAAAAACAGATCATCCAGGGAGCTCAGCGTACCGTCTTCTTCCACTTGATATACAGACATTTTCTCACCGTTTACCGTTAATTCGATAAAGCATCCCCAGCAATAAAACTGGTGGGAACCAATTTTCCCGATATCTTTGGAACTACAGTTTGGACATTTCATATTCATTCACCTATCCATTAACAGAATGAATGGCATTTTCCAAGCGCTGTTCACTCAGAGACGGTACCATAATGGCACTTTCCCCGATAGACATATCGCTTGTACATGGCAGCCATTTGCGGCCCTCGATCAGATCGGACACAAAACCGTCCGTAATTTCAATCCCTATTATTGTATTTCCCAACTCTTGGTCAAAATAAACATCGGAGACACGCCCAAGCAGCAAACCTTCTTCGGTGAGCACGGACATCTCCTTCAATTTAGACCGACCGAGGAGGTACGTGTATTTTATGTCGTCGGCTCCCGTCTTGCGGACAGCCTGTTGATTACGGATCATGACGGCATCTTCGCCGTAGGCAACGATATCTTGCCACTGCACGATTTTGACATGATTGGTAAACAGGCCTTTGTTCTCAAGTTCAATGCCTTCAATCTGCCAATCATCATTCACAATGAAATCCTGGATTTTACCGACCTGCTTCCCGTCCTCCACATCAAAAACGGCAAGTCCGATCATTTCCTGAAGCTTCATCGCTGGGTCCCCCTCATCTTCTTATCATTAAATAGGCGCGGCGCTATTGCTAGGTATGCCCAAAGTTGATGAGTGGCAATCAGACGCCGATCATCAAAACCGCTTCTATCCAACCGATGAAATGGAACTTCTTCCCTCCTTCTGTTCCATGTGTAAAGTTCCCCTTAGGGTCTATTACGCAGTCGTCCAAGAATGGTTCCAATTTTTTCGGCGGTTATCATGATTTCTTCCGTAGTATTACCCAATCCCCAGCTAAAACGAATCGCAGAATGTAAAAATGTTTCAGGCAGTTTCATCGCTTTGAGCACATGAGAGACTTCAAGTGAACCGGAAGTGCAGGCAGAACCGCTTGCAACAGCAATCCCTTCCATATCCAAATTCATTAACATCGTCTCTGTGGACACTTCCGGAAAGCTGATATTCAGGATGTTCGGCAGCGTATGCTCCGCGTGTCCATTCACATGAAAGTGCTCCGTCCCCACATGGATTTCAAGCTGTTCCAACAAAAGTTTGCGCAATTTCAAATCATGCTGACGATGCGTCTCCTTTTGAGCTGATGAAATCTTGAGAGCCTCTGCAAATCCGGTAATACCTGCGATATTTTCCGTACCAGCGCGCCGCTGACGTTCTTGCAACCCACCGTGGGCTCTTGCTTCCAACACGATTCCTCGCCGTACATAGAGTACACCGACACCCTGAGGCCCATTGATTTTATGCGCTGAGAAGCTAATCAGGTCCACAGGAAGTTCCTTACAGGAAATATCCTGGCTACCCAGAGCCTGAACTGCATCAGTATGGAACAGAATATTGTGTTTACGTGCAAGCTCACCGACCTCACGGATCGGCTGAATGGTGCCCACTTCATTGTTGGCAAACATCATGGTAATCAGAACCGTATCCGGCCGGATGGCCTCTTGCAATTCATCCAGATTTATTCGACCGTGACGATCCACAGATAGATAGGTTACTTCATAACCTTGCCGCTCCAATTCCTGACACGTATGCAAAACAGCATGGTGCTCAATTGCGGTCGTAATGACATGTTTCCCCTGATCTTGCCTTGCTGAGACTGCTCCGAAAATCGCCAGATTGTCGCTCTCCGTGCCACCTCCGGTAAACACCAATTCGTCCGGGAAACAGTCCAAAGACGCCGCAATGACATCCCTTGCTCCGCTGACAGTCCGTTTGGCTTCACGCCCAAAGGCATGGATACTTGATGCATTGCCAAATTGTCCTGTCATGACGTTCATCATCGCTTCTGCGACTTGTGGATGCATAGGTGTCGATGCGGCGTGATCCAAATAAATTCGTTTCATTTATTTCCACCCCGTTATATGTTAAATTTCTATCTCATGGCGTACTGTCAAATTGGAAATTGAAATGGATGCTCTATTGTCGCATCTTCGTGTATAATGTTCTATATCCATTTCAAAAAGGAGAGAGAGACATGAGTGATCCCATTCTCGGGCAGATTCTGAATCAACTTCAACAAATGGACAAACGATTCGACAGCATCGACGTACGTCTTGAAAAGATGGAAGACAGACTAATTACCATGGAAAGTAGATTAGACACCATGGATGGTAGATTGGATACCATGGATAGCAGATTAGACACCATGGATGGTAGATTGGATACCATGGATAGCAGATTGGACACTATGGATGGCAGATTGGACACCATAGATGAACAAACCAAGAATATCCCACTTCTTCAACAAGCTGTTCTGGAAACATTGACCGTTACGAAACGGCTTGACGCTTCCCACTCCGCCTCTGAACGCAAAGTAACTACCGAATTGAATACCCATCAGCACAGCATTGATATTTTGAATCGCCGTCAGTTACGCATGGAAGCTGATATAGAAACTTTAAAAAGTCGCTGATTCACAAGATATCCGGTTAAGCTCAACTTCACCAACTTGTAAATCCGCGGCTGAATACATAGTCCTTACTTCCCTGAAGTGATCTGTAGAAATTGAAGAACAAAGTACCCATTGGTGCGTGTTCAAAGAGTCTTCTGTTCAATACCGAGAAAATCAGACTTTTTGAAATATCTCTATTGGCATGTCTAAAGCCCCCTAGTTGGGGGCTTTAGTGTGTCTTCTGCGATGCGAATGATGACCCTAAATATAAAACATGTAGCTATCTTTTTTCTCTTGATCCTGGAATGTAATCAGGTCTTTCAGTGTTGTGGAATCCAACACTTCCGCAATACCGTCACGGATTCGCAACCATAGATCACGCTTTGCCGGATCATCTTCCTCTGTGAAGTCTACTGGAGAGATTGGCCCTTCCAGTACACGGATGACATCGCCTGCAGTTACGGTTGCAGGGTCACCTGCAAGGATATAACCGCCGTATGCACCTCTAATGCTCTTCACCAGTCCTGCATTACGTAGTGGAGCAATCAGTTGCTCCAGGTAATGCTCCGAAAGCTGGTTGCGCTCGGCAATGCTCTTAAGTGATGTAGGGCCTTCGCCTGTTCTGGCAGCAAGCTCCATCATGATTGTGAGGCCGTAACGGCCTTTTGTCGATATTTTCAAAGGAGTCACCTCTTTCAATTTTCAGTAACGATTGGAAACTTTATATTGTATCCTGTAGTCCATGACCGTTTGTTTCACGATCTGTCCACAGCAGAGATTCATAGAACTCATTTTTAACTTTCTAATTCTCCGTATTCCGATCATAACCCTCAGCTAATGTTAACATATCTGCATGCTTTATGGAAAAGAAAGATTGACGATATTCCAAAATGTGCGTCTGTGGTGGACACTATCCAAAATTGGCCGGGTGTATCGTATCTTGGGTCCGGTTATGCTAGAATAAGAAACGAAACACATTTATATATAGAAATGGTGATAACGATGTCCAAAACAATTGAAAATACACGGGTCGTCGTTGGCATGTCCGGAGGTGTCGATTCTTCTGTTACCGCGTTGCTGCTGAAAGAACAAGGTTACGATGTCATCGGCATTTTCATGAAAAACTGGGATGACACCGACGAGTTCGGCCACTGTACCGCTGAAGAAGATTCAGAGGATGTACGCCGCGTATGCGAACAGATCGGCATTCCTTACTACACTGTCAACTTCGAGAAAGAATATTTTGATAAAGTATTTACCTATTTCCTTGATGAATATAAGTCGGGTCGCACGCCAAATCCGGATGTCATGTGTAATCGTGAGATCAAATTTGGTGAATTCCTGAACAAAGCTCTGGATCTCGGCGCAGATTATGTAGCTACAGGACACTATGCTCGTCTGATTGAAGAAGATGGCACATTCAAACTACTGCGCGGTGTGGACAACAATAAGGACCAGACGTATTTCCTTAACGCACTCAATCAGAACCAGTTGTCCAAAGCCATGTTCCCGATTGGTCACTTGCCCAAACCGGAAGTACGCAAAATTGCAGAAGCGGCTGGCTTGTATACTGCCAAGAAAAAAGACAGCACAGGTGTCTGCTTCATCGGTGAGCGTAATTTCAAAGAGTTCCTGAGTAACTATCTGCCTGCCAAAGGTGGAGACATGGTTGATATCGTGACCGGTGAAGTCAAAGGCCGCCATGATGGTCTGATGTACTACACACTTGGACAGCGCCAAGGTCTTGGCATTGGTGGTTCAGGCAATGGTGAGCCCTGGTTCGTTGCAGACAAGAATCTGGAGAAAAATCAACTGCTTGTTGTTCAGGGCGATGCCCATGCAAGCCTGTACTCCACTGGTCTAACCGCAACGGGTGTGAACTGGATTGCTGGTACAGAGCACATGCCTAATGTGCCATACCGTTGTACTGCCAAATTCCGCTATCGTCAGCCGGATCAAGGTGTTACACTGACCTGGCAGGAAGATGGAAGTGTGGACGTGCAATTTGATCAGCAGCAAAAAGCCATCACGCCAGGACAAGCCGTTGTTTTCTACGACGGAGAAATCTGTCTGGGTGGGGGTACGATCGATCAGGTGCAAAAGGTACCTGTACCCGCAATGCAATAATAGAGCTTGTCCATAAAATGCGGATTATACACAATACCGTGTATCCCTATTAAAAAAGCCGTCTTTCATGTATACCATGAAGGATGGCTTTTTTCCTGCTTTTCTTTGCAAAATAAATAAAAATAGTTCGTTATGCAGTCAACCAGAATCCTGCCAAGGAGGCCAAAACCCCAACTCCAACCGAACTGACGACATAGAGCGCCGCGCTAGCGTATCGTTGACGACCCATAAGTCCTAACGTTTCATAGCCAAAAGTGGAGAATGTGGTGAACGCACCGCAGAATCCGGTTCCCCAGATCACCCAGATTACATCTGAGATCATTACCGATTGATGCCACCCGTATAACAGCCCCAGCAACAGTGAACCACTGATGTTAATGATCCATGTCCCCCATGGAAAAGTCGTTCCCAGCAAGCCCGAGACCCATTTGCCTAGACTGAAACGCAGTACTGCACCCAGTACACCAGCCAAACCAATCCATACGATCATGAGGCATCACCCTCTTGTCTTGGCGATCCCAACATACGCTGTCCGATGCTCATTCCCAACGCACAAAGCATTAATCCTGCTAACACACTTGCGATCATATAAAGGGCGGCATTCACCCATTCGCCCCCTTCGGATAAACGAACAATATCCAATGTAAACGTGGAGAACGTCGTAAATGCGCCGGTAAAACCTGTGCCAATTGCCAGTCGAAGTTGTGGTGTTATTTTGCCTGGAATAGCGATGGTAAAGAACCATCCTAAAAAAAGACTTCCCATTGCATTGATTAGCAGCACTGCCCAAGGGAACCCCCCGTAGACAGTTGGTATCGCTAACTGTATAGCATATCGGGTTAATGTCCCAAGAAATCCACCCGCTCCTATATACATAAGCTCTTTCATGTTGTGTGCATCTCCCGATTGATCTGTCTGTTCTTAAAATTCCCTGCGCCGCTGTTGGTTCAGCCTGATCTTCGATTCGTTGCCTTGTTCCGTTGCCTCATAGAATACTCTACGTGAAAGCTGTTTTGGTAAATATTCCTGTTTCACATAATGCCCCGGGTAATTGTGCGGATATTGATAGCCCTCATGCCCTAGTTTCACGGCACCCGAATAATGCGTATCTCGCAAGTGCAGCGGAACTTCTGCCGATTTCACTTCATCAATGGCGTTCATGGCTTTGGAGATGGCGGTGTATACCGCATTGGATTTTGGACTTTCGACCGCGAACAGAATCGCTTGTGCGATGTTCAGCTTGGCTTCGGGCCAGCCGTTATTCCGGTATGCATCAAGTGCTCCAATGGCCTGGGTCATGGCTTGCGGGTTCGCAAGCCCAATGTCTTCACTGCTTGCTGCAATCAGACGCCGGATGAAGGTCATTGGGTCCATACCGAGCTTCTCCACCGCGTATAGAAACCAGAATAGCGCCGCATCACTAGACCCCCGGATACTCTTGTGAAAAGCAGACAGCACATCATACTGGGTAGATTCATCGGCCTTCACAATAGGGCGCCGAATAGACTCTTCAGCTACACCAAGCGTAATATGAATGGAGCCATCCTTCTCCGGTGGCGTCGTCAACGCAGCCAGTTCAAGTGCGTTAAGCGCACGCCGAATATCCCCATTAGCCATCGTGGCAATATGCTCAAGCGCCTCATCGTCTGCCTGTAATTCCATGAACCCCAGACCTTTGTCCGCATCACTCAATGCTCTGCGCATCGCAATAAGGGAATGATCCTTGTTCAGCGATTCTAGCTGGAACAGAGTTGAACGGCTCATTAGGGCCCCATTGACGTAATGAAAGGGATTCTCTGTCGTCGCGCCGATAAAAATAATCGTGCCCTTCTCTACCGCTGGCAATAACGCATCCTGACGTGAGCTGTTAAACCGATGCACCTCATCGAGGAACAAAATGGTTTTGGTTCCATACAGCTGTTTGTTCGTTTGCGCCTGTTCGATGACTTCACGCACATCCTTGACAGAAGCTTCCACTGCATTCAGGCGAACGAACTGTCCCTGCGTTTGCTGAGAAATAATATGTGCCAGGGTTGTCTTGCCACATCCCGGAGGGCCATATAACAAGATGGACGAAATCTGATCCGCCTCGATGGCGCGCCGTAGTAATTTCCCCGGTCCAATAATATGTTCCTGTCCAATATATTCATCCAGATGCTCTGGCCGCATGCGGTCCGCGAGCAATCTGGCTTGTGGTTTGGAGTCCTGCTGAAACGAAAATAAATCCATTGCTTATCACTTCCTTAACGGATTGCCTTAACATGTGTACATTTACACTTCTGATGTATTACCACTCTCTATCATATCATACTCCCGTGGTAACATAGCTATAAATGCGCCAAGCGCACTGCTGACAAACGCATCCTTGCGTGTAATAAAACGAGTCATCATTCTACTTATGCCAGAAGGTAGCGAATGTTTGCGAAGATTTCCACTTGCGATTTGCTGCCGAATCACAATCTCTGGTAACAGAGAAATCCCCATTCCGGACGTCACTCCACTAATAATCGCCTCCAGCGTTCCAAACTCCATAATCACTGGACGATTTACCCCACTTGAGAGCAACCACTCCTCTAAAATCTGTCGGTAGGAGCATCCCATGCTGTAGACAAGGATCGGTTTACGGGTAAGCTCTTCTTCGGGCCCCACACCCGACGAGACCACAAATAACTCTTCATCATATACATCGATGGACTCGATATCGGGATGATCACAGGAACAACCAATGAAAGCCCCTTCCAATTCATACCCAATAACTTGATCAATAAGCATCTGCGAATTGCCCGTAGCCAGTGACAAGGACACTTCGGGATAATGTTGATAATATTTTGCAAAAAGCTCAGGTAAACGAACTGCTGCTGCCGTCTGAGTAGACCCTATTTGCAACGGACCCGATGGTGTGCTCGTCGCCCGTAGTGCCTTGGAAGCATCATTCAGCAAACCAATAATTTTATCCGCATACGTCAGCAGCATCTCTCCGGCTGGAGATAACGTCATGCCCCGGTTATGACGAATGAACAACGTTGTACCCACTTCTGCTTCCAGATGCCTGATACGTGCCGTTACATTGGATTGAACATACCCCAGTTTAGCAGCAGCTTTGGTCAGATTCCCTTCCTGTGCAACACACTGAAATATTCTAAGATCCCCGCTCTCCATGGTCCCCCCACTCTGACATCATTAAAAATGATATCCACTTCATTACCAATCATTATACTTCATGTGCAAACCGGACTACAATTCATGTAGATCCCTAACCAGTCCTCTGACTGGATGATGATAAGGAGTGTTCAGCATGACATACTGGAAAAATAGAGTTGCTTTGATCACAGGTGGCGGAACAGGCATAGGCCGTGCTGTAAGTCTAATGCTGGCTAAGCGTGGAGCGTTGGTCGCCGTCAACTATTCGCGCTCCAAAGATGCAGCAAGCGAGACTGTTCAACACATTTTGGATACGGGCGGCCATGCATTCGCCGTTCAAGCTAATGTTGCCAATGATCTTGATGTCCGGCGCATGGTCACCACAATAACTGAAACCTATGGCCCAATTACTGCACTTGTAAATAACGCCGGAATCACGCATCACATCCCCATGCACGATCTGGAGTCTGTTACAGATGACGTCTGGAATGAGCTGGTGGATGTGAATGTGAAAGGCATGTTTCATTGCGTGCGTGCAGTGACGGAAGGCATGAGACAGGCTGGTGGGGGTTCCATCGTGAATCTGGGCAGCATTGCAGGCAGTACGGGTTCTGGCTCATCCCTCCCTTACGCCGTCTCCAAAGCGGCAGTTCACGGCCTGACCTTATCCCTTGCGCATGCACTCTCACCACACATTCGGGTGAATGCTATCGTCCCTGGCGCAGTTGCTACAAGGTGGTGGGCTGGAAACGAGGAGCGAATGCATCGTCTCAGTGGAGAAGTATTATTGCAGAAAATTGCCTCGCCTGAGGATATCGCACACATGATCTGTGCTGCGCTTGAACAGCAATCCATGACCGGGCAGCTCATTACTGTAGATAGTGGACAAACGTTATGAACTCCAGACATGAAAAAGGTATCCGCACCATCCAACCCTTGAAGTATACAATTTTGATCATTCTGACAACGCTAATCATGGGTACTTCGTTTCCAATCGGCAAGATCGGTATGTTATATGCTCCACCTTTCCTGCTCATGGGTCTACGTTATGTACTGGCAGGCAGGTTGATGGCCTGGTATCTACGTAAACGCCCATTACCTACCCAGTGGCAGTCTTGGTTGAAAATAATCCTTATTGGCCTGTTCCAATCCGCAGGAGTGATGGGCTGCGCCTACTACAGCATGAACTGGATTACCTCTGGCGAATCGGCCATTATTACATTTACCAATCCGTTGCTGGTCATTATCCTCAGTGCTTTCTTATATAGACTGACCTACCGCTTCAGTCAGTGGATCGGTGTTATGCTCGGTTTCATGGGGATTATGTTAACCTTTGGATGGCAGATGAGTTTTAGTCCTGGCACCTGGATTGGATTCGGTGGTGCGATCTCCTTTGCCGTGTCCACAATGCTTATCAAACGCTGGGGCGATGACTACGATACTTTTGTCTTAACAGCCTATCAGATGCTCGCGGGAGGTGCTGCGCTTCTTCTACTGAGCGTATGGACTGAACATCCTCACTTTATAGTGAATACCACCTCGGTTATCGTACTGCTTTGGTTAACGCTTGTTTGCTCCATCATGCAATTCTCGCTTTGGTTTTATTTGCTGCAACATAGTGATCCGGCTCAAACCAGTTCCTATCTGTTCCTGGCACCATTCTTTGGTGTATTGTCGAGTTGGATCTTGCTGGGAGAACATGTCCAGTGGTTTGCATTGGCAGGTGGTTTACTCATTGCTATCGGCATATTCCTGGTGAACCGTCGCTCGTCCAGAATGGGAAATAGGGTAACATAACCCTAAACTTCCACTGTCGTTCTTTCTCAGAGGTTTAAGCATTCTTGCACAAATGCAGAAAAGGCATGCGCTTATGGGACATTTCCCCATGAACGTCATGCCTTTTAATGTTTAACAGACTTTATTCACCCAAGTTCTGGCCAACCCTGAATAGTTACGGGCTCGCCGCCCGGATTATGTGTTGCGGCTGCGTACTCTGGCAAATCACCATCATGGAAGAGCCACAATTCGTGCAAGGCCCGTGTACACCCCACGTACAACAGCTTTGCATCACCGGCATTCGGCAGATAATGCTTCTGATCTACGTCTGCCACGATAACGGCATCAAACTCCAACCCTTTGGACAGATAAACAGGTAAAACAGAGTGTCCACCCGTGTACTGCTTTTTGCCACCATCGATCAGGTTCAGATCCCAGCCTGCGGCCTGAAGGTCACGGTGAAGTTCCTCTGCTTCATGCAGGGTACGGGTCAGGATGGAGACCGTTCGGTAGTCTTTGACAGTTAACACCTTCAAAGCCTGCTCCAGACTTGCCGTCCGCCCTTCGCCTCCATAAGCCAATGTCCGAACCGGATCACCACTACGGAAAACAGGGATCGCCGTAATTCCGCTCTTGACACCACGTTCCAGAATCGTATTGGCATAGTCGATAATTTCCATCGTTGAACGATAACTTCGGGTCAATGCAAAGTATGCATTCTGCTCCTCAGGAAACAGAGAACTCATCTCATCCCACGCATGAACACCACGGTACTCATGAATCCCTTGGGACAAGTCACCCAGTATGGTGAAGGAATGCCCTTTGACGAACTGATCCAATAACGCCACATGAAAAGGGGAAAAGTCCTGCGCTTCATCGATCACGACATGATCGAACCGCTCCGAACCCTCAATATCATGAACCAATGTATGAATGTATACCAATGCAGGCAGATCCTCTTCACGGACGATATCCTGCTTCAGATCTGCTGCCGTTTGTTTCATGACCAATTTTGGAATAAGCCCGCTGAGCGAGGCTGGCACTGAGCCACCCTTTGCAGCTTTGAAAAGTTGTTTGTATAACGTAAGCGGCTCGTATTGAGGCCATTTTTTGGCATAAGCTTTCTCACGAGTAGATGCTTTTTTCTTGCGTTCTTTACGCACAGCTTCTGGCATCGGTTTCTTAAGTTCCATCTCAATCCAGCGGTGAACCCGCGCCATGACCCGTTCTTTGCGTTTGGCCAGCGGATAATGTTTGTATTCCTCACCGAACCAGTTCTCAATCTCCGTCTTGCTAAGCACCTTACCATCCCATGGACTGAAATCCATATCCGGTACGGAGTCCGCTTCCATCCCCGACAGCCACTCTCGAATAAGTTCCATGAAACGGATCGATCCTTTATACCGTCCAGGTACATCATCATTCAATTCAGGCCGTGCATCTGGTGTTTCGAACCAGGTGTTGAGCGTATCTGACGTATTCGCCAAAGACATCTCCAGCCCCAGCAGGTTCATCGCCCAATCCGGGAATGTCCGCTGCTGGATGTCCCCTACTCCGAGTTCCGGGAGCACATCCGAGATGTAATCCAGGAACATGTGGTTGGGTGCAAAAATAACCATTTTCTCCGCAGATACCTGCTCCTTGTACTGATACAGCAAAAAGGCCAGCCGATGCAGGGCAACCGTTGTTTTCCCGGATCCAGCCACACCCTGAATGATCAATGCGGTGTTTCTCGCCGCACGAATGATCAGATCCTGCTCCGCCTGAATCGTAGATACGATGTCACGGAGCTTGTTATCCTTGTTCTCCCCCAGACGATAAACGAGGAATTCATCAGATACCGCTGGCTGGTCGCTGTCACGGTTATATGTATCCGCCACACGTTCCAATATCCGCTGTCGAATGACAACGTTTCGTTTCAGGTACACCAGACCTTCAATTAGCCCTTCCGGGGCTTCATACGTTGCGGAGGCTTCGCCTCCTGTAAATGAGTAAAACAGGCTGGCGACAGGAGCACGCCAGTCGATGACGAGCGGATGCTCTCCCACCTCTTCGCGGTCTACGCCGACTTTGCCAATATACAGCGGTTTCCGTGCACCACTGCCCTGTTCTTCGAAATCCAAGCGTCCGAAATAGGGTTGCTGCGCGCTCTTGGACAAGGCGGTGCGGCGCTCTTCGCGTCCAGCTTCCAGCACTTGTTCTGTGAAGTCGTGGCCGGTATACACCGGAATATTTTGCAGTCGTTGCAACTGACTGTCCACTTCCTCCATCGTTCGCTCTAACCTGTACTCTTCTTCTTGATAGGCACTTTGAAAGCTGTCTGACATGTTTCAGTTACCTCCTAAGAATATGTTTTGCTCTGTATCGCCTAGATCTGGAAATACAAAAGGATACTTACTATATCACATAGGGCAATTGAAAGCCACATCCGTTTTGTAGGCTTACTTTTGTAATATATGAGGCTCATCTGAATTGATAATTAATGATGGCACTGACAAGCGCACAACAACCAAACAAAATAAACCACCAGGCCCACTTGTTTCTGGTCTGCCTGTGCCTGCTGTTCAATACGCCGTAAATCCCAATTAGCAATACGATGGTGGAAAAACTAATTCCTACGATCCAACCAGCCATGATATCTGCCCCCATTGTTTTCAGTACACACGATTAGTCTCTTATTTCCTGTGTTTTAAATGAAAAGCTCCTCCTCGAATATCCACTTGGAATTCACTTTTTCCACTTTTGTGTATTAGATTATTGCTGTCCCCGTGAAGGGGAGTCAAATCAAATTCACTTTTAAGTGCTCCTGATCTTTCTTTAAGTATAATTTGGAAACCTTCGTTATCTGGAATGGAGACTACTGCCTGTCCCCCCGTGGATACGGAATACAAGCTCTCCGGCATATTAAGACATTCCATATTTAAACTTCTGCCTGTAATGGTAAATTGCAAGTGACGGAATTCTCCCGAAATGTCGATTTTGGCTGAAGTGGATTGAAGATTGAATTTATCTGCACAAAGATGTTGTGCACTCACTGTGGATGCCACTGCGTACAATTCAAGCTCACCCATCTTCCCTGACAATTCTACACGACCTGAGGTGATCTTACATTGACAGCGAGTGGCCAGAAGTCGATTCAACCGGAGTTGTCCTCCTGTGGAGTTTAGCAAAATACGTTTATAAACCCGAGCTGGTAGATGAATTTTCAATGCTGTTCGACCTATATTTAACCCGATGAGACCTCTCATCTTTCTTCCGTCTACGATGTTTAAGGTTCCTCCACGTATGTCAACTTGCATCAGTCTTCGCTTGGAGAACCACACATCCGCATATTGCGTGACGTGAATCAGTTCATCCACACTCGGAAGAATACTGATATCTCCTGATAACCAATTTAGCTGTATATCATGAATGGATTGATCAATATCTAGGCTCTTGCATAGGGCAAGCTCACTATTTTTGAACATCGTTCCCATCTCCATTTCAAACAAGCATGTGTGTGTGCTTACTCCGGATTCACATAACCTCCCGTGCTGGCATGCCGATTGGTAATACGTTGAATAAGCTGTTCACTTACGATATCCACTCCCAAAAGCTTCATCATGTGCTGTAGAAACTTGAGTCTTTCCAATGTCTGTGCCTCATCCCGTCCAAAAAGAAGAGGGTTGATCCAGATATTAACGAGTAGCATGAAGATTTCAGCGCATTCCAGCGGATATTCGACAGAGATCGATCCATCACTCTTGCCTTGCTCCATGATATTGGCAATAATTCGTGCGTCTTTTAGAACACCCTTCCTGATTCCACCAAGTACAAACTGTGGATTCTTGATCTGAGTGCTTAGAACCTGATCAATGGAGTTAGACTGAATGCCAGGATCAACAATAATATTTTCCAAAATACTGATGAGCTTCTGTCTGGCATTCGGAGCATGCGTGTTCTGGATGAGTTCCATAAACATGTCTTCTGCCCGCCCAAGCTCCTTCTCCATCACTGCACTAAGGATATCCTCCTTGGACTTGAAATGATGATATATTGCACCTTTGGACATACCTAATTCATCTATAATGTCTTGAATACTGGTCTTTTCATATCCCTTTTCGGTAAACATTTGAGTTGAGACTGCCAGAATCAGGTCCAGTGTCTGCTCAGGGTATTTATTTCTGGCCATAATGCCCTCCTTATACATACCAACGGTCGGTATCTATAATATAGAGTATGTTGGTCCTACTGTAAATATGAGGAATTTCAAAAAAAAAAAAAAGGAAAAGGATCTCCGTTGAAATACCTCAGAGGTATAACGGAGATCCTGCAATAATGGGAATTACTCTTCGTTTTGTACTGTAGCTGCGTTTCCTTCCTGTGCCACAAACTGTTTCTGTGCTAATTCACGGTATACCGGATGATTGCCAATTAATTCAGCATGAGTTCCTGTTCCGGTCACATGTCCATGCTCTAGTACAACAATCTGATCGGAGTCCACCACGGTGGACAATCGGTGTGCGATCACGATTGTAGTTCTGCCCTCCATCAAATTGGACAATGCCTGCTGTACTTCATACTCCGAGGTACTGTCCAGACTGGACGTTGCTTCATCCAACATGAGAATGTCAGGACTTCGTAGTAGCGCCCGTGCAATAGCAATCCGCTGACGTTGTCCCCCGGATAACTTAATTCCCCTCTCGCCTACTTCCGTCTCATATCCCTGTGGCAACTTGTCGATAAAATCGGCAGAATAAGCCATCTCGGCAGCTCGACGGATCTCATCCATCGTGACCTCACGGTCCAATCCGTACGTGATATTGTCTTTGATCGTACCCGCCATAAGGGGACTTTCCTGAGATACATACCCAATCTTGCTGCGCCAGGATGACAAAGAATAGTCCGTTATCGCTTGTCCCCCATACGAAATATGGCCTGAATCGGGCATATAGAACTGCTCCATCAAAGAGAACAGTGTTGATTTACCGCTACCGCTTGGACCAACAATCGCGGTCACTTTACGTGTAGGTACCGTCAGATTAATTCCGTGCAACACTTCTTCACCTGTGACATAGGAAAAGTGTACATCATGGAACGCAATCGTCTCATTTCCTTTTGGAGCTACCTTGGTGCTGTGATGCGGCTCTTCCTCATCAGCAAGAATAGCTTGTATGCGCTCTGTCGCACCTACAACTTTTTGCAAACGGGAGTATAGTGTTGTGAACTGCCCCATTGGCATAATGACCTGGAACAACAGCAATATAAAGGCGACCAGTTCACCTGGTGACAGCATACCAGACGCTACACGCATTCCCCCTACACCAAGAATAACGACCAATACTGCCGTCATGACAAATGTAAACAAAGGACCGATCAGCGCAAGGATGCGTGCTTCCTGCAAGCCAAAAGCAAACATTTTACGAATCCGGGAATCCCCGGCTTCTGATTCCTGTTTCTCCGTTCCATAGGCTTTGACCAAGCGAATCTCACCAATAACCTGACTAAGTACGGATGTAAGACCTGCCATCTCATCCTGCTGTTTCTTGGAGATTTTGTACATCTTCCTCCCCACTGGCAACAGGATCAACAGCGTAAGTGGCACCAGACTCAGAATAATGAGTGACATCACCCAATCCAAATAAAAAAGTAACGCCACCCCACCTACAACGGCAACGATGTTCGACACAAAGGAGACCAGATAATCTGCAATCAACGTCATGATCTGGCTTGTATCATTCGTAATCCGGCTCATCGTATCGCCTGTCCGATTGCGATCGAAATATGGCATTCGCAGCGACAATACTTTGTTCCACAGCTTCGTGCGAAGTGTGGCGACCACACGTTGTCCTGCGTAATTTAACATATAAATGCTGATACCCGAGGCAATCGCCTGAATCACAAATGCACCGAGCAACAATAAAATAACCGATTTGTTCAGTGCCGAAGTGGTTAGTCCATCAATCAGACCTTTGGTCATCAGTGGCACAATCAGTCCGGCCGTCGTCTGAATCAAGGTCAGGATGAGGGCCAGGATCAGGATCAGTTTTGGCGGGTTCGTGGAAGCGATCAGCTTGACGAAATCCTTAAATCCTTTTTTTCCTACCTTCGGTTCCTTCTGCCCTGCTTGCTGCTGTTCTTCCATTCCCGTTCCTCCCGTTCTACATCTGCTCACCAGAAATCATACGTATGAACTTATATAACGTTGCCTTTTGTTGTATAACACAACTTTACAAGATGCCGTGCAGCACAAAATTGGCCAAAAAGAGGATGGATATGCCATACATGACCACAGGCACCTGTTTACCCTGACCTGCTGCCAGCTTCGCAAGTGGATAGGCAATAAATCCAAACGCCATCCCGTCCACGATGCTATATGTGAATGGAATCATGACCATGATCAGAAAAGCAGGAAAAGCCTCTGTAAAGTCACCAAAGTCCATATCTTTCACACCTTGCACCATCAGACCGCCAATAATGATCAAAATGGGTGCAATCGCACTGTCTGGAATGTAACCGAGCAGAGGGATGAAGAAAAAGGTTGCCCCAAACAACACGGCTGTAACGAGCGGAGTTAACCCTGTGCGTCCACCTGCGGCAATACCAGCTGTCGTCTCGGCGGCGGCCACTGGAGGACTGCTTCCAAATATGCCTGCCAGCACGGTACTAATCGATAGTGCCCGCAGACTTCCCTTGAAGCGCTTCGGACGACCAATCATCTGTGTCTGAGCTGTAATTAAACCGATATTTTCGAACACCACAATCAGCAGCAACAAAAATACCGCGATCCAGAATGCTACATCAGCCAGCTTCATCAAGGACAATTCACCAAACAAACCGCCATATTGACGTAGCGCATCCATCGCTGATACGGATTCACCCGGATTCACTGCTCCAAGTACATAGGCAAGACCTGTCCCGACCAAAATACTAATTAGAAGTCCGCCTTGCACATTACGGATAAATAAAATCAAGGCCAGCACCAGCGTAACGCAGGCTGTAATGACATTCGGATCATTAAAGTGACCAATCGCGACAAATGTGGTCTGGTGCGCGATAACGATTCCACTTTTTTGCAAACCAATAAACGTGAGAAACAAACCAATCCCCACCGTAATGCCATGCTGCAGATTTTTCGGGATTGCTTCGCTAATCATTTTGTATAATGACGTAAACGCAACAATGGCAAACAGTATACCTGTAACGGTTACAACAGCCAGCGCTTCTTGCCAGCTTAATTTCATGGAATGTACAAGTGTATACGTGAAAAATGCATTAATCCCCATTCCGGGTACAACGATAATCGGTGATTTTCCGCCAAATGCCATGAGTAAACAGCCTGCGATCGATGTCAGCAGGGTTCCAACCATAGCTGCCTGCAAAGGCATTCCGGCATCGGAAAGAATTGTAGCATTGACCATAACGATATAGACCACGGCAAAATAGGAAATGGCTCCCGCCACAACTTCCTTCTTCCACTGGTCTCCTGGCTCCATGCCAAGACGTCTGGCCATCCATCCGTGTTTCATTTCGTTCTATTCCCCTCTCTCTATATAAGCTGAATAACTGAGTATTTACACTCCACCACTACGTTAACAGAACAACCTTCCGATCGCTGTTATCCCCAGATTTTTTGTTTGAATTTTTAAATGTACGAATCCGGTGATAGCGTATGCTTCCGATGTAGCTTTCTTTAAGAAAGCTTTTAGGCGAACGCTCTGCTTCTTCAGGTTTCTTCTGTCCTCTTCGTTCTTGTGTAAACCTTATTCAGCTTATATAGCCGCAAATTCTTTTATGTATGTATCATCATTTCGCGCAGCAGTGAATATCATACACGGTTTTGACGTTGAAGTACATGACGTAACTCTGACATTTCTTCAGGAATGCGGTTCGTCTATCATAGACGTTTGATGTCTCATCCGCTCCATCTTCCGGGGTATAATCATACAAAAAAGCGCAGATGCCTTAAGGGCATCTACGCTTCTTCTGTTGGCAGCAAGTTATTGCTGCTTGTTCTCTGCAATTTCTAACAAATCCTTAATTGCAACACTGACCATAATCAGTCCGGCTACCGGAGGCACGAATGAGTTACTCGCAGGTGGCTGTTTGGCCTTGCGAATTTCCGGAGCATTCTCGGGAACGATTTTTTGGGTTACGTCCTCGCGCGGTTTCATCGGCTTTTCAGTCGAGAAGACCACTTTTACACCTTTTTTAATGCCGTCTTTACGAAGTGTGGTACGCACAACACGGGCAATCGGGTCCATGGTCGTTTTCGAAATATCCGCAACCTGGAATTTCGTTGGATCCATTTTATTCGCCGCACCCATGCTGGAAATCATCGGAATTTTACGTTTCAGGCACTCTTTAATGAGATGGATTTTGTAGATAATCGTGTCGGATGCATCCAGCACATAATCCAGTTCATATTTGAACAGTTCCTCATACGTTTCTTCCGTGTAAAACATATTCAATGCAATGGCATCACATTCCGGATTGATCAGTTTCACCCGTTCCACCATCAGGTCCGCTTTTTTCTGTCCCACTGTTGTGGTCAGCGCATGAATCTGGCGGTTGATGTTGGTAATGTCCACGACATCTTTATCAATCAGAATGATGCGTCCAACGCCGCTACGGGCAAGAGCTTCTACAGCAATTCCACCCACGCCGCCAATACCGAGCACAGCGACTGTACTATTTTTCAATGCGTCCAGACCTTCAGGTCCGATCGCAAGCTCTGTTCTTGAAAATTGATGGAGCATTGAGAATCGATGCCTCCTTTATTTCTTTTCCGCTACCGGTTTACGGGCTACGCGAATATGAAGTTGTTCCAATTGCGAGTCATCCACTTCGGAAGGTGCATTCATCAGCAGATCCGTTGCACTTGCCGTTTTCGGGAAGGCAATCGTTTCACGCAAATTCGTGCGGCCCGCCAGCAACATCACCAAACGGTCAAGACCAAAGGCAATTCCGCCATGCGGTGGAGTTCCATATTCGAATGCTTCCAGCAGGTAGCCGAATTTCTCATTCGCTACTTCTGGAGAGAGTCCAAGGGCAGCAAACATTTTCTCCTGAACGTCACGTTTGTAGATACGCATCGAACCGCCACCTACTTCATAACCATTGAGAACAAGGTCATAGGCTTGAGCACGAATAGCACCCGGGTCTGTGTCGAACAGATGTACATCTTCGTCTTTTGGACGTGTGAACGGATGGTGTTCTGCCACATAACGTTTAGCGTCTTCATCATATCCAAGGAGTGGGAAGTCCACAACCCAAGCAAATTTGAATTTGCTGTCATCGATCAGGCCGAGTTGACGGCCGATTTTCAGACGCAATGCGCCCAGTACGTCAGCAACCACTTTTTTCGTGTCTGCGGAGAAGAGCAACAAGTCGCCATCCTCAGCACCTGTACGTTCTTTGACAGCTTCGATTTCTTCAGGCGTGAAGAACTTCACGATTGGCCCTTTGAACTCGCCGTCTTTTACTTGAATCCAAGCCAGACCTTTCGCACCGTAACGTGCAGCAAATGGTCCGAGATCATCAATCTCTTTACGACTCCATGTGCCACAACCTTTAGCGTTGAGCACTTTCACTTCTCCACCTTTTTCGATGACGGAAGCAAATACTTTCACACCACTGTTTGCTACGATATCGTTCATTTCAACCAGTTCCATACCGAAGCGCAGATCTGGTTTGTCTGAACCGTATTTACCCATTGCATCTGCATACGTAATCCGTTGGAAAGGCAGTTCCAGCTCAATGCCTTTTGTTTCGCGCAACAATTTAGCCATCAGTTCTTCCATCATTGGCAGCAAGTCATCCTGTTGCAGGAAGGAAGTCTCGATGTCGACTTGCGTGAATTCGGGTTGACGGTCTGCACGCAGATCCTCATCCCGGAAACAGCGAGCGATCTGATAATAACGCTCAAGTCCACCCACCATCAGCAATTGTTTGTAGATTTGTGGGGATTGTGGCAAAGCGAAGAATTCACCTTCATGCACACGGCTCGGTACGAGATAATCACGCGCACCTTCCGGGGAGCTCTTCGTCAGGATTGGTGTTTCCACTTCAACGAACTCTTCGCCATCCAGGTAGTCACGGAACACTTTGGATGCTTTGGAACGCAGTTTCAGTGTTTCAAACATTTCCGGACGACGCAGGTCCAGGTAACGATATTTCAAACGAAGGGATTCATCCACTTCTACACCATCTTCAATGAAGAATGGAGGTGTTTTGGCTGCGTTCAGCACTTCGATTTCAGTGATTTGAACTTCAATTTCGCCAGTAGGCAGGTTTTTGTTCACTGTTTCTGCATCACGTTTAACGACTTTACCCGTTACAGCGATAACATACTCGCTACGTACACGATCTGCAATTTGCAGAGCTTCGCCGGAATAAGCCGGGTTAAAGACAACTTGTACAATCCCGCTGCGGTCACGCAGATCGATGAAGAGTACGCCCCCCAAGTCACGACGGGTTTGAACCCAACCGTTCAATGTTACTGTTTCACCGATGTGTGCGGGTGTTAATGCGCCGCAATGATGACTTCTTTTCATAACCAAACTCCTCATTATGTGAATTTCCGTTCTGCATGGGCAAGTGGTACCTGCTCTTCAACAGTCCGGTTACGTGTAGATCATGTATTCGAAAAGGCTTGTTACCTCTGGCTCACCAGCTCCCCATTCGTTAGAAACGTTGATGAACCTCAGTAATTTTGCCGGATCAATGTGTTAATGGAACGTTTTAATCTCCATGTTACAGTTCGTGCTTATTTACTTTCGCGAATGGCTGATACCAGATCATCAAGCTTCACGGTTTGTTGCTCTCCCGTATCCATCGACTTGAGGGCGATCTCACCACGCTCCAGCTCGTCATCACCAAGGATGGCGGTATAGCGGGATTTGAAACGATCAGCTGATTTCATCTGTGCTTTCATCTTGCGGCCCAGATAATCACGTTCCCCAGACAGTCCAGACTGACGAATTTTGAACAACAGTCGGTTCACTTCACGATCAGCGGCCTCTCCCAGAGCAACAAAGTACACATCCAGTGGAGCGAGCGTAGTCACCTCAATATTTTGGTGCTCCAGAATCAGTTGAATACGCTCCAGACCAATACCGAAGCCGATGCCCGGCTGATCAGGTCCGCCGATATCTCCAACGAGACCATTGTACCGGCCACCGCCACCAACCGTATCAATTGCTCCAATCCCTTGGGCTTTTAATTCGAACGCAGTCAGCGTGTAATAATCCAAGCCCCGTACCAGACGATTGTTCACAGCATAATCTACTCCGAAATCATCCAGGTATGCCTGCAGCTTGGCAAAGTGACTCAAAGACTCTTCATCCAGGCTGTCCAGTATGGACGGTGCCCCTACGAATTTGTCCTGATCGACTTTGCAGTCGAGTACACGCAGCGGATTACGCTCCATCCGGGACTGACAGTCCTTGCACAGGCTGTCTTTCATTGGTCTGAGGAACCCAAGCAACGTCTCCCGGTATTCTGCACGGCTGGTCGAGTTACCAACGGAGTTGATCTCCACTTTAACATCCTTCAAGCCGAGCTCTACACACAACTGGTAGCCCAGTGCGATGACTTCGGCATCAATCGCCGGGTCCAGTGCACCGATGGCTTCTACACCAAACTGGTGGAACTGACGCTGACGACCTGCCTGCGGACGCTCATACCGGAACATCGGACCGATGTAATACAACTTGCTCACATCCGGTTCGCCGTAGATTTTATTCTCTACATACGCACGGACAACACCGGCTGTTCCCTCTGGACGAAGAGTCATGCTGCGATTGCCTTTGTCATCAAAGGTATACATTTCTTTCTCAACGATATCGGTAGTCTCTCCTACACCACGTACAAATAAAGAAGTCTGTTCGAAGATCGGTGTACGAATCTCGCGGTAATTAAACCGTCGACACAGATCTCGTGCTTTTTCTTCTACGTACTGCCATTTCTCGACAACTCCAGGAAGTAAGTCCTGCGTCCCCGTCGGTTTTTGAAAAGCCATCTTGATCCCTCCAGCATTGATTTTTTTCTCTAAAAGTTAAAAAATTCTACACGTGATCACTGCGCGGGCAGAACAACCTTACAATCGCTGTTATCCTCAGATTTTTTAAATTTTCATTCTAAATGTGAAAATCCGGTGATAGCATATGCTTCCGATGCAGCTTTCTTTCAGAAAGCTTTCAGGCGAACGCTTCGCTTTTACAGGTTTTTTCTGCCCTCTCCGTTTTTGTGTATTCCTTTTAAATCAACTTATATAACAAAAAAATCCCTCGCCCTGTCGCTGTATATACAGCAAACAAAGGGACGAGAGATTGTGTAATATACATTCACCCGTGGTACCACCCACATTTCGGAAACCTGACACTTTAGCCGTTCAGGTGATCTCTGATGATTCAGGATTGCCTATTGCACCCTGATCAAGCAGATATTCCGCTCTACGTGTAACGCACGTCCTGCGCAGGCCGGCTACTGTTTAACAGATCATGTCTGCCATGTTCGCCGTCTGTTCTCGGGGAAGTCATTCGTCCGCTCATCAAGAGAATCCTTACAGCCCTGGGGATTCCTCTCTGGTCATGTGGGCACGGAGTACTTGGTCCCGTCATCAAATCAGTAATATAGTTCAAAAATCGACTTGTATTGACTATAGTCAACGTATTATTTTCTGATTGTAATGAACCGCAGTGCTAAAGTCAAGGGTTAACATGAAAAGATAGCATTAAAAAAATTCTAAGCACACGCCGTACTGGATAGAGAGTACACTCCAATTATGGCGGATAGAAGCTGGATTCCTCAAACGAATTCCAACTCCAATCCCTACATAACTCTATTGTTTCAGCATCCACTTCAGCAGATCAGGCATGCTCGCCCATAGACGGGAGTGCATAATGACATATTCAATCGCTTCATTGGAATCGCCCATTCCGACAAAATCAGGGAGGTTATGCGGCAGGCGTTTCAAACCCAGCAGGTAATCCGGCACATGTTTGTTCATCCCCCGAGCCACACGGTACAGCTTTTCGAGCTGCGAGGTTATTCCATTTTTCTTATACTCCAGAATGATCTGGTCATAGGCAAAGGCCGTTGAGGCGCCACCTTTTCCATACTTCTCCATCAATTGTTCTGCATGCTTCAATTGGTTGCTGTACAAATACACAGCAGCGAGCAGATAACGTGCTCCGGTATTGTCTTCTGTATTAAGTTCCAACATACGCTCCAGGGTTTGTGCAGCTTCTTGGGTATCCCCACCAAACCAGCAAGATTCCGCGTAGCTTTTGCATACCCGGATATATGGACGAGTCTCTTGAAGCCCCCAGAAGTGCCCTTTGTTCTTCTCAAAAAACAGGTCACCCAGTTCGCGTTCTCCAGCAGCAATTCCGGCCTTGAGGTAAGCCCGTGCATCTGATTCGTTGTCCGATTCCTCAGCCAGTATAAGATATGCATCCGAGCTGTCAGGATATACCTCCAGCACCGTTTTCGCCAGTTGTATTCTGCGTTTGGCAGAACTGGCTTCCCTCGCCTTATGTAGCAGAGCCTCCGCTTTGTCCTTTGGTGTACCTGGACCGTTCAGCACCATTAGCTCGTCCGTTTCGCCGCCCATTCCGTATTCTTCAATGTAACTGAACATCTCATTGACCTTCCGGGAGATCGTACCTGTCGTTACCTCATATTTAGTGGCCATATCAGGTTTTGAGACATTGAAGCCGTATTCCTCGGACAGCAAATATTCAATTGCAGCACAGAAGGAACCTGTCTTCTTCACAGTGGGGCGCGTCTGGCGGGAATAACCGTTCCATAACATCAGAGCTTCCGAAATCAGCTCTCCCTCGTATTGGTTCCGCATGTTCTCAATCAGCTCCAGGGCCAACTGTTCGTGAGAAGGATGTTCCCATTTCAGCTCTTGCGTTACCATCCTTTTCAGTTTGGTTGGAGTCAGCTTGCTCTCAGGCTGAACTGTAGCTTCTTGGACAGGCTGCTCCGTTGATATCAGGCGCAGTATAGATTCTGCGGGTGAGGACTCCTTATTCAAACAGCACTTCTTATATTTTTTCCCACTTCCGCATGGGCATAACTCATTTCTTCCAACCTTACTCAAAACTAATTCCCCCTTAAATCTGTCACTAGCCAGTTGTATGAGAACACAGTTGCATTAACATTTAGGTGCCGTTTCTCGTACGAGGCATTCTATATGATTTGCAGTTTCCAGCGAGCAAGCAGAACGGCTACCCCGCCCTTGTATAAGGACGGGGGGCGTTTCTGCGAGTATTAGAAGGATTAGAGACAACCCGAAACTCCTTTTATACTGTTCATGTGCAATAAGGCGGTTCTCTCTGGCGATGTGTTCCTCATACACACTGTCGTTGAATTGCATTCGCCTGAGCCCAAATGCTAAATGCTTGCTTTATGCTTGATATACCATCCGATGAAGCTAAACTATGAAACAACTGGCTTTAATATATTCGAATCCATTCCTCTATTCTAGCAAAAATTATATAAAGGGGTAAGCTTTACACAAAACATATACATTTTCATTCCAAAAAAATAGCCTGCACACGGTGTGCAGGCTCAAAAGATATATAAAAAAAGGGGGTCATGTGTGTTATTATAAGCCCACTATGTTAAAGGCTTATGTAACTAATATTACAGTAATATTACAAAAATGATAGCGCTTTATTTCTTTAAAAAGTATAGACATAATTAAAAGCCCTTGCACATTACTCGACTCTGTAGTCAAGCAGTGCAAGGGCAAAAGGGATCTACACGTTAATTCAGTTCTTCCACATAGGCATGGTTGGAACGAAGCTTATGAACAATCTCGTCATAATCCTCATCCCTTACTTTGGCAGACAGAACATAGTGCAGATCATCATAATCGGCCGAAGACACGTCCGCAGCATCCAGCATGTCTCCATCCTCATTCACTCTGTCACGAGAGTCCCGTTCTGCATCACGATCCACATTGGATACCACAGGGATCACATTTTCGCTGGCTGGAACACCGGGAGCGGCACCAACACCCATTGCTCCGTTCGTGCCTACGCCACCCGCAGTATTATATGGTACCAGTGGTACCATAACCCGCGTGTCTCTACCAATCGCACTATCGAGTTGACCTACTTCCAAATGCTCTGTACGGAACGTCTGAAGTGAGGTTCTTGCTCCCTCCGCCTCGTCTTCGGTTCGAAAATACGCCTGAATATGTTTTGTCATGTCAAACCCTCCTTTTTCGGAATGAAATGCAAACGTGAAGTTTGTATAAGTCACGATGTAACGTAGTTACAATACTTCAATGTATGTCAGTTAAAACTGGTGAAGTTAAATCACTTTTAGCAGTTCACGCACAAATGCTGGCTCATCTTCAGGCGTTCGGGATGTAATATAGTTTCCATCCACAACAGCCTCATGATCCTTGAACTCTGCTCCTGCGTTTACCATGTCATCCTTGAGCGGTGGATAGGATGTAATCGTACGGCCTTTCAACAGATCGGCACTAGCCAAAATCTGCGGACCATGGCATATCGCCGCGATTGGTTTCTTCGCACTGTTGATCTCGGTGACAAACTTCAAGATGTGCGCATCACTTCGCAAATTCTCAGGGGATGATCCACCAGGAATCACGACTGCATCATACTCTGAAGCGGATGCGTCAGCAATCGCCTTATCTGTCGTATAGGAGGCTTTTCCTCCTTTACCTTTAAGGGTCTCACCAGCTTTTAAACCGATAATCTCCACTTCGTGTCCAGCTTTTTTTACTTCGTCATACGGCACCTGCATCTCCGAATCTTCAAAGTCATTCGCCAATAAAAAAGCAACTTTACTCATAATGTATGTTCTCCTTTCCGTGTTCGAACTTTCTTTATGAATCGGGCCTTGCAGTACAATGGCACTTCGTTGTGCCTCGTTTTGTTATTACCCTCACCAGAGCAATTTATAACAATCCGATGTAATTTCATTTTCTAGGAAAATCGACTAACGAGTATTTTATAAAAATCAACTCATGACAAAAAGACCTGATTCGGTGAGGAATCAGGTCTTTTTCAAAATCTGTATAATCCAAATTTCAGATGTTTATACAAGTGTGGACAATCAAGATCGCGGAAGATGACTCTGTTTCCCTTTGTCGGAATCCTCAAGTGCCCAGATCGTTGCAACACACTCAGCAGCCGCACGGGCAAGATGCAATGATTCATACAGGTTGCCAGGGAGTAACAAAGGTTCTGTACGGATACGTGTTTCTTTCGCAGATTGGCGCATAATTGGCTGGATACTCCTTTGATCATAAAATAGTCATCAACGAATTATCCTTCATTATGGCCTGAACCCGAAGAAATTATGCACGTGGTTCCTAACGAACCGGACTTTCAAGCATCAAAGTCACGGGTCCCCAGTTGGTAAATGTTACATCCATCATCGCTCCGAAACGGCCGGTTTCAACCTGAATCCCTTTATCTCGTAAAAGTTGATTAAACGTCTCATATAAACGTTCTGCCGCTTCCGGTCGGGCCGCAGCTGCAAAGCTAGGACGCTTTCCTTTGCGACAATCTCCGTACAGGGTGAACTGGGAAACGGACAGTACAGCACCGCCTACATCAAGCAGGCTGAGGTTCATCTTCTCCTGATCATCCTCAAATATCCGTAACCCGCTAATTTTGTCAGCCAGATACTGAGCATCCTTCTCCGTGTCCTCATGGGTAATACCTACGAGCAACATTAATCCGGATTCGATCTTACCCGTCAGATCGTCTCCCACAGTCACCTGAGCCTCTTTACAGCGTTGAACAAGCACCCTCATCTTACAGGCTCCTTACTGCATAATCCGATGCACCGAATAGACATCTTTCACCCGTTTGATCCGATCTACAACGGATTGCAGATGATCCGTATTACGAATCAGAATTGTGACGTGCACCAATGCTAATTTATTTTTATCTGTCCGTCCGGTAACGGCAGAAATATTGGTTTTACTTTCAGATACAGCCTGAAGTACCTCATTAAGCAAGCCATTCCGATCATGGCCTGTAATCTCAATATCCACACTGTAACTCGCTTCGATATTCTCTTCCCACTCGACCTCAATAACACGTGCTGCTTCTTCTCCGTCTGCACTTGTCGGAATATTCGGACAGTCACTACGGTGCACGGAAACGCCGCGTCCGCGTGTAACGTATCCGATAATGTCATCCCCAGGCACAGGATTACAGCATCGTGCAAATCGAACAAGCAGATTATCGATGCCCTTGACACGAATGCCGTTGGTTGGTCGATTTCTCCGTTCAGGTGCAGGTTTCAGCTCGCGCATCTCGGAATTTAATTCCAGCAAACTGGACTCTTCCTGCTCTTTACGCAGCTTTTCTGTTGCTTTGGTTACGATCTGTGCAGCAGTAATTCCACCGAAGCCAACAGCGGCAAGCATGTCCTCAATATCATTAAACGCATATTTTTTGGCAGCTTCCATCAACTTGTCATCCGTCATCCACGCAGAAGGATCAAGCCCCATGCGTTTCAGTTCACGCTCACAGCTCTCCCGACCTTTTTCAACGTTTTCTTCACGGCGTTCCTTCTTAAACCATTGTTTGATCTTCGCTCGTGCATGAGAAGATTTCGCAATTTTCAGCCAGTCCTGACTAGGTCCGTAAGAATGTTTGGACGTCAAAATTTCGATGATATCACCTGTCTTCAGATGATAGTCCAGCGGAACAATTCGACCGTTCACTTTGGCACCGATGGTCCGATTACCAACCTCCGTATGGATTCGATAAGCAAAATCCAAAGGAACAGACCCGATTGGCAATTCAATGACTTCTCCTTTTGGAGTAAATACAAATACAAGATCCGAGAAGAAATCCATTTTGAGCGATTCTACGAATTCTGACGCGTCCTGTGCTTCATTTTGGAGTTCAAGAATTTCGCGGAAGAACGTAATTTTATCTTCAAATTGCGGACCTGCCGCTGCGCCTTCCTTATATGCCCAGTGAGCAGCGATACCAAATTCAGCAGTCCGGTGCATATCCCATGTCCGAATCTGTACCTCGGTTGGTTCGCCATTGGGACCGACTACTGTTGTATGCAGCGATTGATACATATTCGCCTTAGGCATTGCAATGTAGTCTTTAAAGCGTCCAGGCATCGGTTTCCATAACGTGTGTATAATTCCCAGGGTAGCATAACAATCCTTGATATTATCCACAATAATACGAATGGCAAGCAGATCATAAATTTCATTAAACTGCTTGTTTTTGGTCGTCATTTTCTTGAACACGCTGTAGATATGCTTCGGACGGCCAGAAAGGTCTGCCTGAATGCCCATCTCATCGAGCTTGTTCGTAATTCCGTCCATAACCGTATCGATATATTGCTCACGTTCGGCACGCTTTTTGTGCATCAGGTTCGCAATACGGTAATATTGCTGCGGATTCAAATAACGGAGGGCGATGTCCTCCATTTCCCATTTGATCGCAGAGATCCCCAGACGGTTCGCAATCGGACAGAAAATTTCCAGCGTCTCATATGAAATCCGGCGCTGGCTTTCTTCCGATTGAAACTTGAGTGTCCGCATATTATGCAGACGGTCAGCCAATTTGATCACGATGACACGGATGTCCTGCGCCATGGCGATGAACATTTTGCGGTAGTTCTCGTTCTGCTGTTCTTCCTTGGAGCGGAACTTAATACGTTCCAGCTTCGTCAAGCCGTCAACAAGCATGGCACACGTATTGCCGAAATGATTGCGGATCTCTTCAAGTGAGACCGTAGTATCCTCTACTACATCATGAAGAAGCGCTGCTATTATGGAGATGGTGTCCATCTGCATGTTCACAACAATGTCGGCAACCGCAAGCGGATGCAGAATATACGGTTCTCCCGATTTTCGCGTCTGTCCATGGTGGGCCTGATCAGCAAATTCGTAAGCTTCTCGTATGCGCACCAGATCGGGTTCTTTGATATATGCCCCGGCCTTCTCGAGTAATTGCTCTATGCCCATTCTGATCTGTTCCGTGTCCTTTCTATACCAAATGGAACCCGTGACATTGCTGCAACACAGGTTCCCCGTAAAAGTAATTTCCTATAATTATGACGCTTCGCCCGTTTCCCGTCAACTGCTGACGAATAAGAGCGCTTATCCATTTTTTATATTGGTGCTCTGTATTACTTTTAACCGGTTTCCCTATGACTCACAAGGGATTGAATGCATTTTTTATTTCTTATGTATTATTGCCGTTATTTGCTGAAATAGAAGGATAATTCATGAAAATATAAATTCCATCGCTCTGCTGCGTCAAAAATGTTATTGCTTAATTAAGAGAAACTCTGTAATCTATTGAAAGTTTGTGTTTCGGAAAAGGAGATGAAATTCATTGCAACGCGAAATTCAGGTTAATCAAAAGATGCCACTTGGCTCAGGTTCACTGCTTAGCCTTCAGCATTTGTTCGCCATGTTTGGCAGTACGGTGCTTGTACCAAACCTGTTCGGTGTCGATCCAAGTATGATCCTGCTGATGAACGGAATTGGAACACTATTGTACATACTGATGTGTAAAGGAAAGATACCCGCATATCTTGGTTCCAGTTTTGCCTTTATCGCACCTGTCACAATGGTATTAAAACAACATCCAGAGAATGGCTACTCCATGGCACTTGGAGCTTTTATCATAACAGGACTTGTTTTCTGTCTCGTGGCCCTCATTATTAAATTTGCGGGTACCGGATGGATTAACGTAGTCTTCCCACCAGCGGTTATGGGCGCGATCGTTGCTCTGATTGGTCTGGAGCTTGTACCTGTGGCTGCAGGAATGGCTGGATTGATTAATTCTGATCCCGTGGCTAACCCCAATTGGGTGCCTCAAGCCAAACCCATTATTTTATCCTTGGCTACGCTTGGCATCACGGTCATTGGTGCAGTAACGTTCCGTGGATTCCCCAAAATCATTCATATTCTAATCGGTATTGTAGTTGGTTATATTCTTGGTTACTCTATGGGTCTGGTTGATAAACAAGCTATTGGAAACGCAGATTTCATCTCACTGCCAACCGTAACCACACCTACATTTGACTGGTCCGTTATTTTCACCATTTTACCTGTAGCGCTTGTCGTTATCGTAGAGCATATCGGACATTTGCTTGTAACGAGCAGCATTGTGGGCAAGGATCTTTCGAAAGACCCGGGCCTTCATCGTTCCCTGCTCGGTAACGGGGTCTCCACCATCCTTTCCGGGTTTGTAGGATCTACTCCCAATACAACTTATGGTGAGAACATCGGTGTTATGGCACTGACTCGCGTCTACTCCACATATGTCATTGGTGGGGCAGCGGTTATTGCCATCGTGCTCTCCTTCTCAGGAACATTCTCGGCGCTTGTAGCCAACATTCCTGTACCTGTAATGGGTGGAGTATCACTACTTCTCTTCGGGGTTATTGCAGCATCGGGTCTGCGTATTTTGGTTGAACAGAAAGTCGACTTTGCCAAGCCAACCAATCTGCTGCTTACCACACTTGTACTGGTCATTGGACTGAGTGGTACTGAGGTTGTCTTCTACGGCGTTCATCTAAAAGGAATGGCACTGGCAACCATCGTCGGAATCCTGATGAGCTTATTGTTCAAACTGTTTGAAGTAATGGGTTGGTTGAATGACGATTCGCAGAAACAGCCTATCACTGAAAAAACACCTGATTAATTTCACAGTATCGTATATAAATCAAAAAAGCCTGTTCTATCCAACCTCAATGGTTGGATAGAACAGGCTTTTTTATAATCATTAATGCTGTATATTATTTCCCGGGAAAAGGGAAAAGCAATTCAGGTTTTAATCACAACACTCCAAGTGGAGATTTAAACTTAGTAGTTCATCAATGTGAATACATCGATTTTTTCAGGCAATTTAGCACGACCATTCAAATCAGTCAGCTCGATCAGGAATGCAGCACCGACAACGTTCCCACCCAATTGTTCAATCAAATTGATGGAAGTTGCAATCGTTCCCCCCGTTGCGAGCAGATCATCTGCGATAAGGACATTTTGACCTTTCTCAATCGCATCTGTGTGCATAGCGAGTGTATCCTTGCCATACTCGAGATCATAACCGACTTCAATCGTCTCTCCAGGCAGTTTTCCACTTTTGCGAATCGGAGCAAAACCGACACCAAGAGCGTACGCCAGAGGGGCGCCCACAACGAAACCACGTGCTTCAGGTCCAGCAATGACATCAATTTTGAGATCAGAAACCATCACTTTCAATTCATTGATCGCATTGCGGTACATTTCTCCATCTTTCAACAATGTCGTAATGTCCTTAAAGCTGATTCCCGGTTGTGGAAAGTCAGGAATGACACGAATATAATCTTTAAAATCCAAAATAATCTCCTCCTAAAATAAATACACAAACTTCCATCTAAGATACGCCCTTCATCCGGGATATCATCCATTGTGTCAGTTGCGGTGTGGCTGCATCCAGCATCACCTGTTCTATCTCGGCCATGTTTTCGAGCGCCTGATAGTGACGAGAAGCGGTTAGTTCACGCTTAGGCGGGTTATCCACAAACGCAATTTTGCCGTTATCACGGGTAATGAAGGAAAGCTCTTCGAATACATCCAACATCATCGTAATCATGCGCGGCGAACAACCACACTGACGACTGAGCACAGGAGTAATCTCTTGTTCCTCCACGGGTTCAGCTTTCCATTTCAACACCTGCATATAAATACGCTTAAAGAGATCTCTGGAAGGCATCTGAAGGCGATCTCGGCGGTTGCCTGATCCGTGCAGAAGGATGATATTCTCAGCTCCACTGAACAAAGCCAGCATGGCATCAAGTTGTTCCGGGGTTTCCGGCGTATCAAACACAAATAACGTCCGGACTTCTTCCTGTCCATAATGCTGTGCAGCAGCATTACACGGAAATAACCCGACCTTTCTATCATATACCCAAAGGCAAGGTTCATACAATGAATTTCCCTCGGAAACGTCTGTTTCTTTCCGAACAATAGCACCAACAGAACCTGATTTGTATCGCAGATGCACCTCAAGTGAGCTCAAAAATTGCTTCATCGCATTCAATGGCTCGGCATTACCGCGCATATCAAACACTTGAACCTGAGGAACATGAATGTCCTGAAGCATCAGTTGCGGTTTTCTCATCCCATTCCATTCATTAATGGACAGTTCTCCCATCACATCAATAACGGAACCTGGGAGAAGGAACTCCGCTAACGCCCCCTTGCCAAAAGCGACAGTTTCAAGTTGCTGACCATCCTGTTCCAGAACCAGTTTCAAATGGCGTTTCTCTCGTCCCATCGTTCTGGTTTCCTTCACAGTCACGCTTCTCAGTACGAATCTTGGCGAAGGATTGCTCATCCCGAAAGGCTGCAATCTGTCGATCTCCTGGATCACTTTCAGCGGAACATCACTGATTCTGCATTCATCATCTGCAAGACGCTGAGGTACAAAGTCCTCTTCAGTCAATACAGATGCAGCAAACTCATTCAAGCCATCCTCAAGTTCTTTCAGCTGATCCCGATGCAAGGTCATACCTGCTGCAGCAGGATGGCCCCCGTAATGGTCCAGACTGTGTTTATTAACTGTGAGCGCCTCATAGATATCCAAGCCCTCAATGGAGCGCGCAGAGCCCTTACAAACACCGCTATCTGGATCAATTCCAAGAATAAGAGTAGGTCGGTAATAACGCTCCAGCAACTTGGAAGCCACAATACCCACCACTCCAACATTCCAGCCTTCACCAGCCAATACGATAACATCCGGAACAGCTCCTGAACGTAGCTGTATCTTTTGTTCCAGCTGCGCAGTTGCTTCTTGTAGTATGCCCTCTACGACTTGCTGCCGCTCTCTGTTCAGTAGATCAAGTTGACCCGCAAGCGTATGAGCTTCATCCAGGTTCTCCGTGGTGAGAAGTGATACCGCTCTCCCGGCATGATCCAAACGTCCACTGGCATTAATACGAGGAGCCATGGCAAAGGCAATATTAATTGAAGTCACCTGACTTTGATCCACTCCACTGATTTCCAGTAATGCCCCCACACCTGGAAGACGTGAACCACGCATCGACTCTATTCCATAACTGACGATAACCCGGTTCTCCCCTTCCAAAGGCATCAGATCGGCCACGGTACCGATGGCAGCAATCTCCATCCATTCACCGGGCACTTCCCCGATCAGTGCCTGGGCAAGTTTCAGGGCTACTCCCGCTCCGGCCAAACCTTTAAAGGGATACGGACATCCCGGAAGTTTGGGATTAATAAGGGTAAAGGCTTCTGGCAAAATTTCAGGCGGCTCGTGATGGTCTGTCACAATGACTTCGATACCCAGTGTTGCCGCATAGGCAATCTGTTCAACAGCGCTGATTCCGGTATCCACGGTAATAATCAACGAAACACCTTGTTGATGGGCCCAATCCAATGCATGGTTGTGCAATCCATACCCTTCATTCGAGCGATGAGGGATATAGATATCGTACGAGGCACCAAGATGACGCATCAAATGGATCATGAGCGATGTGCTGGATACGCCATCGGCGTCATAATCACCATAGATCAAAATATGTTCTTCGCGCTCCAAAGCCAATTTGATGCGAGGCACAGCTTCATTCATGCCGAGTAGCAGATAGGGATCATGCATTTGATTCAGATCAGGATGCAGAAAACGTTCGGCCTCCTTCTCATTGTGCACGCCTCGACTCACAAGCAAACGTCCAACAAGTGGGGAAACGGAAAGCGCCTGCGAGAGTCCCGCAGCCGCCTCCAAATCGATATTCGGTGTATTCCACCGGTATTGCGAATAAAGCAAAGATAACGCTCCTTTCCTGATCTACTGGACCCGCGCTTCACTACTGAATTAATGTCGCTTCGTGATCGGGCAGTTCATGATTGGATTTATAGGGATAGCCTGGATCATAAGGCACCGCTTGAATCTGTACCTCTTTCACATGACTGAACCGGGTAAGCAATAGTGTCTTGGCCCGATTTGCAATTTCCTGTGCTTCCAGTATGGAGATTCTCGGATTCACACTAACGACCAACTCAATCGTAACGTCATGTTCCTGTTCCCGAGCAACCAAGTGCTCAATGGTAATAATGCCGTATACGCGCTGTACAGTCTCTTTGAAATCGGACGCATCCTCCTGCTCCAGTTCCTGAACAAGTGAACCATATACTGTGTCCACAATCATTCGGTAACCCTTATGAAGTACAAAACAGGAAGCAATCAATGCAGCCGTAGGGTCCAGGTAGAGCAGCATGCTCAAACCTGTCTCTTCACCAGCCATAGATCCTATAATGCCGATTAACACGGTGAGAGAACAATAGAGCGCACGACGATGTTGCTGTGCATAGGCTAAAGCCTGAGACTGGTTTCGTTTGCGAAAATATCTGTACTGAAATTGAAAAATCGCTTCTTTTACAGCCAGAGCTGCAACAGCCACCAAAAGTACCGACTTGCCGGGTGCTTCCGGTTCACTTCCGGAGAGACTACCCAATGCGGAGATGGCAAGCTGTAATCCACCCATGAGGATCAGCACAGATAACAATACGGAGATTCCCGGTCTGGCAACACGTGAGTGTTCTTTAAACCGCTCCCTGCGAGCCTTACTCTTATCACGTACAGACTTGGAGGGAAAGAGACCTGCCAGGGCAGAACCAGCTTCAGAAGCAGAATACAAGCCGTCAGCGAGCAATGATTTGCTGTTTGCCATATAACCGACTCCCGCTTTGATTACCGCAAGTCCCATATTACCAGCAATACCACTCCATGTGGCAGCCTGAGCAGATGGGATATGTTCTCTGGTCATGAATATTCCCCCTTATTTCTGTACATAAAGTTGCAAAACCGCGCCTGGCAGACGCGGCTTCACAATAAGATGTTTAGTTAGATTCTTTAGCCACTGTTTTTGGCTTGTTCGTTTGTTGTTTACCTTTAAGCGTAAACCATAATGGAGCTGCAATAAAGATCGAAGAATAGGCACCAAAGAATGTCCCGATCACCATCGCCAGAGAGAACATGCGAATAGACTCTCCGCCAAAAATAAACAAACAGAGTGACGCTATAAATACAGTAAATGTTGTGTTAAGCGAGCGCGTCATCGTTTGAGATAAACTCCGGTTTACCACTTCACGCAGATCAGCTTTTGTTGATTTTTTGGCAAAACGCAGATTTTCCCTAATCCGGTCAAAGATAACGATGGTATCGTTGATAGAGAATCCGACAATGGTTAGCACTGCCGTAATAAAGGTCAGATTCACTTCAAGACGGAATATAGAAAATACACTTATAACTACGAAGGCATCATGGAATATGGAAACAACTGCTGCCAAAGCGAATCGCCATTCGAATCGAATCGCAACATAGATCATGATTCCGATACTGGCAATCAGCACCGCATAGATTGCATTACGCTCAAGCTCTTTGGCCATTTCTGGATCAACGGTATTCACTTCATAAGAAGCAGTCTCATCCAGTTTGCTAAATTCTTGCTTGAATTTGCTTTCTTGGTTTTCATCCAGTACGTTCGAGAATCGAATATTAACCCGATCAGATCCAGTTGTAATCTGGACTTCCTTTGTGTCAACACCCAGTTCATTCACGATTGGATTGATTTGCTCCGCTGTAATGGCTTTGGATACGGTAATATCCACATTTGATCCTGAACGGAAGTCAACGGCGTAGTTTAATCCAAGTGAGAGCAAACTGATAATCCCTACTACAGTCAAAATAATCGAGAATGTATAGGCAATTTTACTCCCTTTAATATAATCGAAATTCCAATTAAAGCGCACGAATTTCACTCTCCTTCACTCCGAAGTACTTAGGCTTCTTCAACACGTTAGCCCGTACGAGCAGGGTCAGCAGGAAGCGGGAGAAGAAAATATTCGTGATAATACTGGTCACAATATCAAAAATCAGCACGAGGGCAAACCCTTTAACCGCACCTGTACCCAAGAAGAACATAACAGCGGCCGCAATAATGGTTGTGACATTGGAGTCGATGATTGTTCGGAAGGAATGTTTACCGCCCGCTTTAACCGAAGACAAGATCGACTTACCACTACGCATTTCTTCTTTAATCCGTTCGTACGTGATGATATTGGCATCCACCGCCATTCCTATACCCAGGATAAACGCCGCAATACCTGGAAGGGTGAGCACGAATTCTCCTAAATAGAAGATTGCAAGTACCAGCCACGTATGTGTGATCAAGGCAAAACTCGCGATAATGCCAGGAATACGATAAAGCCCGATCATGAACACTAGAATAATAACGGAACCAATCAATCCCGCTTTAATCGTCTGATCCAGAGAGAGCTTACCAAGTGTTGCACCAACACTTTGTGAATACTTCTCTGTAAGTTTCAGTGGCAATGCACCCAGGTTAATGGTGTCACGAAGCTGGTTTGCTTCATCACGTGAATAGGCACCTGAGATTTGGGCAGATCCATCTGTCAACTGTTGTTGAACTGTTGGTGCAGAAAGTAGCTGATCATCCAGATAGATAGCAAGAGGTTGTCCGATCAAACGTTTGGTTATCTCGGAAAACTTGGCTTTGTCTTTCACTTGGATGTCAATCATCGGCTGATTCAAACTTGTAAAAACAACTTTGGCTGCATTCTCAACAAATTCATTTCCGCGAAGTTCAATTTTGGTGTATTCGCCTTCCTTGTCATTCTCAGCTTTACTACGGAAGGTCAGAACAGCCGGTTCTTTCATTTTGGCTCTAACTTCAGCCTCATCCGTAACCCCTGCCAACTTCAATCGAATCCGGTTGCTTCCTTCAGTGGTTACCTCCGGTTCGCTTGTTCCGAGCGCATTGGCGCGGCTTTCAAGACTTTTGGCCGTTTGCACCAAAGATGCTTTGGTGACTTGTTGTCCTGCTTCGAGCGGCTCTGCTTCATATAAGATCTCGTAGCCTCCCTTTAAATCAAGGCCCAAGCGTATATTTTTGAGCAGTTCCGGGCTTGTTCCCACCATTACCCCTGTGGTGACAAGCACGACCAGAATGAAACTGATAATTCTTTTCATGCCGTTCCTAGATCCCCTTTCGTTCTCAATATTCCTATTATAGCGATGCCGTAAAAAGCAGTCAATTTTCAACAAAAAAGATCCCTTTCGTCTAGAAAGAGGACCCCCGGTATGCAGACACGGTCATAAAGTTCATAAAGCTTGTTGCTTTCAGTGACAAAATGTCGTTCACCAGCTGGTGAAGCGGTGGAATGCCCTGTTTTTCATATTTATGACTGACGCAATTCCAGACATCTTTGCTGGTGACATATTCGTAACCGACAAGCCTTAATTCCTCCGCCTTGCTTCGGCAGAGCATCTCTATTGACTGTTCCAACTCCACATCATTCATTTCTTCCAACGGGGAGCCTCCCTTCGTACATCCAAGCCTTTATGCGGCATCAATATTACATCATTCGACTTCGCCTGATCATATTCCTTCTTGCTGGTTATGGTTCTTTTTGTTAATCGTGTCCAAGTTGTCATGAGAAGATGAAGGACTGGCATAGGATGAAGAACAACGGCTTTGTCCCGTTTATGATGATAACCTGTACTTTCAACCGGGAAAGAGGGGTAGTCTTGAAGAAACAGACATTTATTCAGGGGGCCATGATCCTGCTCGCGGCAGGCATAATTAATCGAATACTTGGTTTCATCCCGCGTATTGCGCTGCCACGAGTCATCGGTGCAGAAGGTGTTGGCATCTACCAATTGAGCTATCCCTTTTTTATCGTACTGGTGACATTAATTACGGGTGGTATTCCGCTGGCCGTAGCCAAGCTCGTAGCCGAAGCTGACACTGGCGCCAATCGTTATTCCCCCCAACGAATCCTGCAAGTAAGCTTAAGCTTTACGTTGACCCTGGGTGTGGTATTCATGTTTTTGTGCATCCTATTTGCACCCTGGGTTACCAAGTATGTGCTCACGGATGAGCGGGTGTATCATACGTTCGTCAGTATGAGCCCCATGATTGCCATTATCGCCGTATCAGCCGTCTACAGAGGGTACTTCCAAGGCAAGCAAAACATGATGCCTACTGCCATATCATCCATTGTTGAAACGATCATTCGCATCGTCTGTGTCATTTGGTTTGCCTGGCTTCTCCTCCCCCACGGTATTGCACAAGCTGCTGCTGGTGCCATGCTGGGAGCGCTTGTTGGAGAATTTGGCGGTATGCTTGTACTCTTGTGGAAGTATAACAGGCAGAAGAAAGAGTTACCGCTCGTTATGCAACAGAACATGTCCAATCTAACAACCAAACCTTCAGCCAAAGCTTTAAACCCAATTCCTTCAGTTATGAAAGAAACCACTACTCCACAGCCCGGTTTAATCCGGCGATTGCTTGCAATCTCGATTCCCGTTACAGCAGGCCGATTGGTTGGTTCTCTATCCTATCTGGCCGAAACTATCGTTACTGCCCAGAGTCTGGCTCTGGCAGGCATATCCAAAGGAATCGCTACAGCACAATATGGTGCACTACAAGGTATGATTATTCCTTTGCTGCTGTTGCCGGGAGCACTGACTTCATCGCTTGCGACATCACTTGTGCCTTCACTGTCCGAAGCTTCTGCTCAGGGAGATCGCGCGCTGATTCACAAAAGAATGCATCAGGCATTACGTTTGGCGCTCGTGACTGGTGCTCCGTTTTCTGTGTTTATGTATGTGCTTGCCGAACCGATGTGTCTTGTTCTGTATAATGATGCATCGATCGGAAGCATGCTGAAGCTAATGGCTCCTTTTGCTTTATTCATATATATTCAAGCTCCTCTTCAAGCTGCGTTGCAAGCCCTTGATCGTCCAGGTAAAGCACTGCTAAATACATTCATCGGTGCTGTTATCAAAATCACGTTAATTTTGACGCTCGCTTCCCGTCCTGAATATGGGATTTTCGGTGCAGTCATCGCCATCTGTGTGAATTCTACTGTCGTTACCTTGTTACACGCCCAAAGCGTTCGTAGTCTGCTACAGTTCCGCTTCAAAATTATGGATTGGGTCAAAACGGGGGCCGGAATGTTTATTATGGGAGCAGCGACCCTACTCGTATACGAAGAGACTGCCATGATCTTGCCTTTCTGGCTCCGCATGATTCTCGCTCCTTTTGTCGGGCTTATTGTGTATTTCATCGTCATGGGCTGGACCAAAATGATTGACTTCCATGATCTGTCCCGTGCTCCTTTGATAGGTGCATGGTTCAAGCGTCGGTCAGGCAAATAAATTTCATTTTTTATCATCTTTTGGACTTACATAAATCTTACCATTATGGTCGATGGAGCATATAAATACATCTTTGAAATCCAGAATTCCGTTATGTTGAATTTGATTTTTCAGCCAAAATCTTGTTTTCTGGATGATTTCCAGATTCTGATCCTGAACTTTACCGTCCATAATGAGGGGCAGCGGCAGACCTTCGTATTTGATATTTGTCAGCCCATCAATCTGATTTTTCTCTGCTTTGGATTTACTGGAAGAAGTCCCTCCCGAATCAGAGCCTGAAGAATTGCTGTCGTTGGAAGCATTCTGATCCTTGGGAAAGACGGTCAACTTACCCGTAGTCTCCAAAATGGCATAATCCACCTCACCGATACTGTCAACATTCTGTTCGCGGAGTTGCTGCAATAGATCATCCAGATTATATCGTTGCTTCCGCATCTCATCTCGGTGAAGAACGCCTTTGGAGATCAAAACCGTAGGTTTGCCATCAATCATCAGGCGAAGACGCCGACTTTTAAGACCTATAAAGGCCATTCCGATCTGTACGATGATCAAGGTAAGCATGGGGGCAATCCCATGAGAGAGCGGTTTATCGATATCTTCAATGACAAAAGCAGCCATCTCGGCAAGCATAATGGACACGACAAGATCAAACATGGATAGCTTACCAATCTCACGTTTACCCATAACCCTCATTGCACAATACACCAGAAAGTACATGAGAATGGTTCGAAAGATATGTGATCCAACATCTGGGAAGTTCACAACAGGGGTCCTCCTTCGAAACTGAGTTATTGACAGTAGCTGAGTAGTGCAATCCATATTTTGACCTGAACCTTACAGGCTCATGCAGAAATAATCCGTTCATTTAATGGAAATCAGTTCATAAGTCAGAGGGCTTGACCATACACTGTATTAACTTCAAACTTGTACAAGGGGGTTGCTTCATGCAATTGATCCGCCGCTTGGTTTCGTTTCGAGTGTCCAATCCGATTCTGTCAGGCCTCTGTCAGGCTTTTGTATGGATGTTTATCGGAGCATTAATCCTCTCCTTTTTTCTCTGGGTGAGCGGAATGCGGGAACAGGACCTCTCGTTGTATACTTATGTTGTGCATGGCTTATCGTTATTGGTTGGTGGTTTTGTGGCAGGCAAACGTTCTGGTGAAAAAGGATGGTACTACGGAGGAATTACCGGAATCGTATACGGACTGCTCGTACTGTTAATTGGATTTCTCGCGTTGGATGCTTCATTTAATTGGAAAGATAGTTTGCAACTGCTCAGCGCTTTCTTCATTTCAGCTCTCGGTGGCATGTTCGGCGTTAACACACATCGCTCCTAGCAGACTGGTGAAGAACATCGACTTTCCCTCATAAAACAAAAAAAAGAGAACCGGGTCTCCAGGAGATCCGGTTCTCTGCCAGGGAATACGCCATATAAACGCACCCTCGTTATTCTATGTTACAGCAACTATTCAACAGCCGTATCACGAGTTACAGCACTGCTGATTGCATTACGATCAAACGTCAGTTTAGTTACATCGTTTACACGCAATACAACTACATCATCCGTAATCTCAGCGATCGTACCGTGAAGGCCGCCAATCGTTACAATTTTATCGCCCTTTTTCAATTGGCTCAGCATGGAATTCCGTTGCTTTTGCTTTTTGTTCTGTGGACGAATCATCAAGAAGTAGAAAATTGCAACCATGAGTACCAAAGGTACGATCAAAGATACAATGCCTCCGCCTGCTTGTGTTCCTGCTAGAGTCATTCCCTGAAACATTCAAACTCCCCCTTATCGACTATACGTACAGATATTACTTGTTACGCCGGTTTCCCTAAAAACTCAATCAGAAACCTTTGTCATTGTCATGAAGACCATATTGATCGAAAAATTCATCCCGGAAATCAAGCAAACGATCTTCCATAATGGCTTTACGTACATTACGCATCAAATTCTGCAAGAAATGAAGATTATGGATCGTTGTCAAACGCAGGCCAAATGTTTCATCTGCTTTGATCAAATGACGCAGATAAGCTCTGGAATAGTTGCGACAAGTGTAGCAATCACATTCAGGATCTAATGGCCCAAAATCAGTTGCAAACTTGGCATTGCGAACTACCAGACGTCCTTGGCTGGTCATTGTTGTTCCGTTACGGGCAATCCGAGTAGGTAGAACACAATCGAACATGTCCACTCCACGAATGGATCCCTCAATCAACGCATCGGGCGAACCTACCCCCATTAAATAACGTGGTTTATTGGTTGGCAACAAAGGTAACGTATAATCCAATACTCCATACATCAAATGTTTCGGTTCTCCAACACTCAGTCCACCAATAGCATACCCCGGGAAATCCATGGAAGTCAAATCTGCGGCGCTCTGACGGCGAAGATCTTCATGCATGCCTCCCTGTACGATGGCAAACAGACCTTGGTCATGCGGACGAGCATGACTTTCAAGACAACGTTCTGCCCAGCGACTCGTTCGTTCGAGTGATTTTTTGACATATTCATATTCAGCTGGATACGGTGGACATTCATCAAATGCCATCATAATATCGGAGCCAAGTGCATTCTGGATTTCCATGGCCACTTCAGGAGAAAGGAACTTCTTATCTCCGTTCAGATGAGAGCGGAAGTTAACGCCTTCTTCCGTAATTTTGCGCATCTCGCTGAGCGAGAACACTTGGAATCCGCCGCTGTCCGTCAGAATTGGACGATCCCAGTTCATGAACTTGTGCAATCCGCCAGCTTCACGAATGATTTCATGTCCTGGTCTCAGAAACAGGTGATACGTATTACTCAAAATAATCTGAGCATCCATGGCTTTTAACTCTTCAGGGCTCATTGTTTTGACGGTTGCCTGTGTACCTACAGGCATAAAGGTCGGTGTCTCAATCACACCGTGAGGTGTATGCACACGTCCCAGACGTGCGCCGGATTGTTTGCAAGTTTTGATATGTTCATACGTAATTGCTGCCATTGGTTTTAATCATCCTCTAAAAGTTAATCGTTATTCCGTTATATTAATATATCAACATGGCATCGCCGAAGCTGAAGAACCGGTATTGTTCTTGAATGGCTTCCTGATATGCCTGCATAATATGTTCCCTGCCTGCAAGTGCACTAACCAGCATAACCAACGTGGATTTGGGGAGATGAAAATTCGTAAGCATCCCATCGATCACTTTGAAGGAGTAGCCCGGATAGATAAAAATACTTGTCCATCCGCTGCTTGCTTGCAGTATTCCATCTTCAAACTTGCTGCCCACTGTTTCCAGAGTCCGGCAACTGGTTGTCCCAACCGCGAAAACACGGTGTCCATTCTCTTTGGTCTGGTTAATCAGATCTGCCGTTTCTTGTGACAAGGAGTAATACTCCTCATGCATGACATGATCTTCTACGTTGTCTACCGACATTGGTCTAAACGTCCCCAGTCCTACATGAAGCGTAATGAAAGCGACATTAACGCCCTTGGCACGAATCTGATCCAACAATTCATCCGTAAAATGCAATCCCGCTGTGGGTGCAGCCGCTGATCCTTCATGCTTGGCATACACGGTCTGATACCGTTCGCGGTCATCCAAAGTCTCTTTGATATACGGTGGCAACGGCATCTCACCCAGACGGTCCAGAATTTCCTGAAAGATTCCATCATACGTAAACGTAAGTGTACGTGCCCCCATCTCGCCTTCTTCTTCAATGATTGCCTTCAGTTCGTCTCCAAATACGATAACCGAACCGGCTTTCAGCTTTTTACCCGGCTTAACCAGTGCTTCCCACTTGTCGCCCTCCACATTTTTAAGCAATAAGACTTCCGCTTTTGCTCCGGTGTCTTCCTTTGTACCGAACAGACGGGCTGGAAGAACACGCGTATCATTCAGAATCAATGTATCCCCAGAATCCAGAAAATCGGTAATATCAGGAAACGTTTGATGATTAATCTCACCACTATCTTTGTTCAAGGTAAGCAAACGGGAAGCCGTGCGATCAAGCAACGGCGTCTGTGCTATCAATTGCTCTGGTAATTCAAAATCATATAAGTTCACATTCATTTTAGTTTCATTCCTTAACAATAGTCGCATTTTGATAATAGTGTTTCAATATTGCCTGGTAATCATACCCTTCATCTGCCATACCTTTGGCTCCCCATTGGGACAAGCCCAACCCGTGGCCATTGCCCTGGCCGATGAACATGAAGTTTTGACCCTGCGTTACCGCTCTTGCTTGACCATCACCACTCATCACCACAAGAGCATTACCGGATGATGAACCTGTACCAGAGGCAGACATTACAGCGGCACCATTTGAACCGGTTTTACTGGCTGTTTTGCCGTCAGCGCCTAATACAGTATAACTTCCGGTTCCTGCAATATCAAATAGAGTACTCGGTAATCCACCAAGCGCAGAACGGTATGTATCAGCATATTTCACCGTCATAGCCTGGCCGTTGGCAGTGACTTCAAGTGCTCTTCCAGAAGGTCCACGCTTGGTTACTTCCAAGGTTGAGATTGAAGCAGGAACAGACGCTGTCGTTTTACCCTGAAGGGATTTAACCAACTGGGCAGACGTGAATGGTCCTCTCACCCAAGCATAGTCATTGGATTGAGCCACTTTTGCCAGTACTACAGCTTCATTGCCTGGATTCATTTTGGCTACAGGTTCCACGGTGGACTGAATCAACGGAACAGGACGTACATTGGTGTTCTGAGCCGTTACCGTCACTTTTGCCAGACCCGCGTTGGTCTTGGTTGTTAATTCTTTGATGTTATCCTCACGAATGTACCCGCTAATGCCTGAACTGAGCAGCACATGGTACCACGTATGTAATCCTGCCTGCGCTGATGTATCCCCCGAGCTAATTACATTGGTGAACACATCTGCTCCGCCGTTCCATACCTCAGAAGGATGAGCCGTCTGACCACCCGCATTGGAGGAGAATACAGCTTCGATGATTTTGCCACCGCTCTTAACCACTTCTCCGGCCGTTGCATCCACTGCACTGGTTACTTTATCGTTCTCCGAACCAATCCCGTTATAGGCTTGGCTGAGTGTCGTATCCACGACATTGGCAATTTTGAAACGATCTCCTTGTTGAAGCGCATAGGATCGAGCAGCTACTGCTTGAACTTTCAGAGCCTCAGCAGGCCAGGAGGAATATACCTCTGCCCCTACGACAGAGTAAAGGTATTGTTCCAGTGGAACGACATTGACCAATGCTAGATCACCGCTGACGATGCTGATTTCCATATCTCCACGATACGTTCGCTGGGAACGTTCCACTACTTTGATGCCAGTGCTATTCCCTTGTACCAATGCTTTGGATTCAGTACCTGCAATCGTGTAATGCGGAGCTGTTTTAAGCGCATCCGCACTTAATCCCGCATCCTGACGGATGATGAGACCTGCACTATTGTTAACAGTTGAGAGACTTATCCCTGGAATGGCCTCCACACTTTTCTTCACTGAGGATAATTCCGCATCTGTTACAGCTTCACCTACCCATACCGCATATGCTTGGCTTCCTCCACTCAGTAGGAGGACCGGATAAGCACTACTAACTCCTGCTGATAAAAGGTTCGCTTGCGTTGCCTCTGCTTCCTGAAGCGAACCATACGTTCCAGCAGACAGGCGCTTACTTCCGGTCACAGTTGGCTTTTGACCAGCCAATTGAGCTGCTGCTACCTTTTGTACCCGTGTAACAGCTTGTCCAGCCAGTGCCTCTGTTGCATAGTTACCTGTGTAGAGTTGATAGATGGCATTTCCATTCACAGACGTTGTAAACAGCAACGGCTTATCCGCGGTTGCCTGCAACAATTTGGCTGCTGCAGATGCTGCCTTGAAATCCCCTGTTTCCAACACTTTCACTCTGAATCCATCTGCACTGAAACGGACCTGTCCAGCCGGAAGACCTACATTTGCGCCACTTTCCGATTGGATACTCCATTGTCCCGTTGATTCAAGTGTAATAAGTGGTGTAGTTGATTTATACGTACTGCCCAGATTCGCAAACATGGCTACACGGATTGTCTGTCCATCATTACCTGCTGCATACGCAGGCACTTGAAGACAACCTACTGTCAAAAGAGCTGCCGCCAGTACCTTCAATCGACGACTCCACTTCTTCGTTCGTATTGCTTTTCCCACATTCAGACTCCTCTCCATGCAATGCCTTCACTTTATATCGGATTAACACACGTAATATTTCAATGTTTATGGTGAACCTTCAATTGGTAAATGTTCAAATCGTGAACTTTCACAAGGTTCGATTATTTCCCGTCTCTTGGTGGAACAGGCAGACCTAAATGGTGATAGGCAAGATCTGTTACGATCCTCCCCCTTGGTGTACGCTGAATCATGCCAATCTGAAGCAGATACGGTTCATAAACATCCTCAATCGTCTGACTTTCTTCACCAATCGTAGCCGCAATGGTATCCAACCCTACGGGACCTCCCCGGAAGCTGTTGATCATCGATTTGAGCATCTTATGATCAATCTCATCCAGGCCACGCGGATCAATCTGAAGTCGTTGCAATGCTTCTTCCGCCAGTGTCTGCGTTATAATCCCATCACCACGCACCTGTGCAAAGTCACGTACTCGTTTAAGCAAACGGTTGGCAATCCTCGGTGTTCCACGTGAGCGCAATGCAATCTCTTGCGCAGCATCTCCCACAATCTCCACACCCAAAATCTCGGTAGAGCGCGAGACGATATAAGCCAGCTCATCAACCGTATAGAATTCCAAGCGGCTGATAACACCAAACCGATCTCGAAGTGGCGCAGACAGCAAGCCAGCACGTGTTGTAGCCCCAATCAGAGTGAATGGCGGCAGATCCAGCCGAACGGACCGAGCACTTGGACCTTTACCAATCATTATATCCAATGCCGAATCTTCCATGGCGGGGTACATGACTTCTTCAACCGTACGATGCAAACGATGAATCTCATCAATAAACAGCACATCGCCTTCCTGCAGATTGGTTAACAATGCTGCAAGATCACCCGGGCGTTCAATGGCCGGGCCTGACGTAGTTCGTAAATTAACGCCCAATTCATTGGCAATAATATTGGCAAGTGTTGTCTTACCCAGTCCAGGTGGTCCATATAACAAAACGTGATCCAATGCCTCATTACGAAATTTGGCAGCTTCAATATATATCTTTAAATTTTCCTTCACCTGATTCTGTCCGATATATTCATTCAAATACCGGGGACGAAGACTCAACTCAACATTTTGGTCCTCCATCATCAGGTTCGCGGAAATAATCCGATCATCCATGTTCATCCCTACCTTTTTTTGCAGGCTACAGCTATATTATAATATGCAATTTGTATTATCCCGTAAACAGCATTTGCAGCGCTTTTTTCATCAACACATCAACGGAATCCGCTGTAGTAACATCCTTTTTCAATTTGAGCCATACTTTATCAAGTTCACTGTCAGTATACCCAAGTGCTTTGAGACCTTCACGTGCCTCATCCCAGGCTGAACCACTTCCCGATTCTTCCAATGGAGGAGCGAACAAACCTGTTGCATACGCTGCCGCGCCAAAACTATCCAGCTTATCCTTGAGATCCAGAATCATGCGTTGTGCAGTCTTCTTGCCGATGCCTGGCAATTTGGTCAAGAACGTTAAATTCTCTTGGTAAATCGCTGTAACCACATGTTCTGGTGTACCTCCAGCGAGTATGCCCAGCGCCACTTTGGGACCAATACCGGATACTTCAATCAGTTTGCGGAACAAACGCTGTTCATCCCGTGTCACAAATCCAAACAGCAGCATCGCATCCTCACGCACATGATGGTGAGTGTACACGGTAATTTCGCCTTCTTGCTTAGCGAACGCAAATGGATTCGGACAAAATACGCGATACCCCACACCATGAACGTCCAACACAATATAATCATTCTCTACATGAATGAACTGTCCTCTTAGAAAATCAATCATTTTCGCAATACCTCATTCAACTTGGAATTTAATGTATAAGAGTGCGCGTGGCACACGGCTACAGCCAACGCATCCGCTACGTCATCCGGTTTAGGAATGACTTGAAGGCGCAAGAACATTTTGACCATCTCCTGCACCTGCTTCTTCTCAGCCTTACCGTACCCAACAACAGCCTGCTTGATCTGCATTGGTGTATACTCTGCAATAGGCAAACCCTTCTGTGCAGCAGCAAGTACCATGACGCCCCTAGCCTGACTGACAGACATCGCTGTTGTAACGTTCCGATTGAAAAAAAGTTTCTCCAGCGCTACTGCGTCCGGTTTGTACTTATCAATTAATTGCACCATACCTTCATATACATGAAGCAACCGTTCCTCTTCAGGGGTATGAGCTTCCGTCTGAATACATCCATATTGTACGGGTACCACTTTACTGCCGATTTTATCAACAAAACCAAAACCAACAATCGCAATCCCCGGGTCAATTCCCAAAAAACGCAAAACCATCTCTCCCTCACAAAAGCGAACATATGTATCGTTCATTTCATTATAACAAAAGATAGACCCTGCGGCAGGAAAAACTTTGTCTAACCCATTACTCGTCTTTATTCGTGGTTTTTTTCATGTTTATTCGTATTTTCATGTATTTCGGCACAAACGACAAAAAGGACATCTCTTCGATGTCCATCACCACATTCCACGTATATTGGATTTCTATCACTTAGTTTCGCGAAACACCAATGCCACTGGTCTCCAACCATCTAATTATTACTTCAGTATCTTAACGTTGTAAGTTAGCACAAAAGATTACCCGCCATTGCGGATTAAATGATGATCTTCATCCACCGCATAGTCACTAAACGTTGAGATTACGCTATCATACTCATCCTTGTCCTGAATCCGGATACCCTGCTGCAATTGCTCCAGCACCCCTTCAGGCAAAGAACTCTCCAACGTCCCCACATCCAATTGAAAAAACGTACGAATAACCTTCTCTTCTGCAGGCTTACCCTCATACAAATTAAGGTTCCCCACAGCATCTATGCTAATATACGCCTGCTGTTTGCAAAGCGGTGAAAGGTCATCTACACGTTGCTTCAAATGCAACTCATCTGATGTTCCAACGGTAGCATCCCATTCCGGATGTTGAACCAGCAGCATCTTCAACTGTGGTCTAGCCATCTTGCCCAACTGTTCTGTCTCCACTCCGCAAATGTACTGTGTTTCCAAAACCACACTCGTTAAATGATCCGGATCAGTATCAAGTTGCTCTACTAACGCCTGAATGTCCTGATCAGATCTGGTCTCCGGCGTAACAGGTCCCATCACACTAGTTGCCTCACTAAAATTAGTGGTCAGCAAACGTTCAATCGCCGATGAGATAGACAATCCGCTGTAAGCCAATATCGTAACTGCAAGCAAAGCAACCGTCATCCATACTGTTCGTTTCCACCGTCGCCAGCGTCTCTTGAATTGTTTCCTGAAGTTAAACGTGTTCACATGAACCCCTTCTATCACTTTTTAAACCTATTGTGACCTAAAGAACGAGGCTTTATGCAAGACTTGTCGTCTGAAGAGTAACCCATATATTCATGAAGCAAGGGACCATGGGCCAATAGCTGATGGCATATTGAAAGTTATGTTAAGCACACATCGTAATCGTAATCCCTTTAATATCGCAACGTAATAAAGATAAACACAAAAAAAGTACTATCTATAAGTTAGATAGTACTTTTTCGAGATCGGGATGACACGATTTGAACATGCGACCCCCTGGTCCCAAACCAGGTGCTCTACCAAGCTGAGCTACATCCCGTTATATATACCGGCGAGAGGACTCGAACCTCCACGGTTTCCCACTCGATTTTGAGTCGAGCGCGTCTGCCATTCCGCCACGCCGGCAAATTATGAAGTTATAATGGCGCGCCCTGAGAGATTCGAACTCCCGGCCTTTTGATTCGTAGTCAAACGCTCTATCCAGCTGAGCTAAGGGCGCAAATATTGGAGCGGAAGACGGGAATCGAACCCGCGACCCTCGCCTTGGCAAGGCGATGCTCTACCGCTGAGCCACTTCCGCATACGGTATTGATAGATATAAAATGGCGGAACCGACGGGATTCGAACCCGCGATCTCCTGCGTGACAGGCAGGCATGTTAGGCCAACTACACCACGGTTCCAGATCACTTTCCATTGGGAAAGTCTAATTGCGGGGGCAGGATTTGAACCTGCGGCCTTCGGGTTATGAGCCCGACGAGCTACCGGGCTGCTCCACCCCGCGTCGTTATTAAAAATCTTATGGTGGAGGCTGAGGGGATCGAACCCCCGACCCTCTGCTTGTAAGGCAGATGCTCTCCCAGCTGAGCTAAGCCTCCATAATATGACCCGTAGGGGATTCGAACCCCTGTTACCTCCGTGAAAGGGAGGTGTCTTAACCCCTTGACCAACGGGCCTTAATGGCTCCCCGAACAGGGCTCGAACCTGTGACAACTCGATTAACAGTCGAGTGCTCTACCAACTGAGCTATCAGGGAATAATATGCATTTGCAGGGCAAATGCAATCCATCGTACAATGTCCACATGCAGAGCTTGTTTTCTATGTATGATGAAAGAGTTCGCTTGGCGGCGTCCTACTCTCCCAGGACCCTGCGGTCCAAGTACCATCGGCGCTAGAGGGCTTAACGGTCGTGTTCGGGATGGGTACGTGTGGAACCCCTCCGCCATCGCCACCAAACGCATAGCTTACATTTCAGAGATCGTTCTCTGAAAACTAGATTCGAAACGAAAGTGTGCGAATTACAACTTGCTATTGGATAAGCCCTCGACCGATTAGTACTGGTCAGCTCCATGCATTGCTGCACTTCCACCCCCAGCCTATCTACCTCGTCGTCTTCAAGGGGTCTTACATACTGGGAAATCTCATCTTGAGGGGGGCTTCACGCTTAGATGCTTTCAGCGTTTATCCCGTCCGTACATAGCTACCCAGCGGTGCTCCTGGCGGAACAACTGGTACACCAGCGGTACGTCCATCCCGGTCCTCTCGTACTAAGGACAGCTCCTCTCAAATTTCCTACGCCCACGACAGATAGGGACCGAACTGTCTCACGACGTTCTGAACCCAGCTCGCGTACCGCTTTAATGGGCGAACAGCCCAACCCTTGGGACCTACTTCAGCCCCAGGATGCGATGAGCCGACATCGAGGTGCCAAACCTCCCCGTCGATGTGGACTCTTGGGGGAGATAAGCCTGTTATCCCCAGGGTAGCTTTTATCCGTTGAGCGATGGCCCTTCCATGCGGTACCACCGGATCACTAAGCCCGACTTTCGTCCCTGCTCGACTTGTAGGTCTCGCAGTCAAGCTCCCTTATGCCTTTGCACTCTTCGAATGATTTCCAACCATTCTGAGGGAACCTTTGGGCGCCTCCGTTACTCTTTAGGAGGCGACCGCCCCAGTCAAACTGCCCACCTGACACTGTCCCCGCACCGGATTACGGTACCAGGTTAGAACCTAGATACGATCAGGGTGGTATCCCAACGTTGCCTCCACGCAAGCTGGCGCTCACGCTTCAAAGGCTCCCACCTATCCTGTACAGATCGTACCCAAATTCAATATCAAGCTGCAGTAAAGCTCCATGGGGTCTTTCCGTCTTGTCGCGGGTAACCTGCATCTTCACAGGTATTAAAATTTCACCGGATCTCTCGTTGAGACAGCGCCCAAGTCGTTACGCCATTCGTGCGGGTCAGAATTTACCTGACAAGGAATTTCGCTACCTTAGGACCGTTATAGTTACGGCCGCCGTTTACTGGGGCTTCGGTTCACAGCTTCGGATTGCTCCTAACCACTCCCCTTAACCTTCCAGCACCGGGCAGGCGTCAGCCCGTATACTTCGCCTTACGGCTTCGCACAGACCTGTGTTTTTGCTAAACAGTCGCTTGGGCCTTTTCACTGCGGCCCCCTCGTGCTATTCACACTACCGGGGCACCCCTTCTCCCGAAGTTACGGGGTCATTTTGCCGAGTTCCTTAACGAGAGTTCTTCCGCGCGCCTTAGAATACTCTTCTCGCCTACCTGTGTCGGTTTGCGGTACGGGCACCTTCACCTGGCTAGAGGCTTTTCTTGGCAGTGTGAGATCATGACCTTCGCTACTACAATTTTCGCTCCCCATCACAGCTCAGCCTTATGATGTGCGGATTTGCCTACACATCAGCCTCACTGCTTAGACGGACATCCATCAGTCCGCGTCACTACCCTACTGCGTCCCCCCATTGCTCATAACGGCTTACGGTGGTACAGGAATTTCGACCTGTTGTCCTTCGACTACGCCTTTCGGCCTCGCCTTAGGTCCCGACTTACCCTGAGCGGACGAGCCTTCCTCAGGAACCCTTAGGCTTTCGGCGGATCAGATTCTCACTGATCTTTTCGTTACTCATACCGGCATTCTCACTTGTATAATGTCCAGCGCTCCTTACGGTACACCTTCAACCCTTATACAACGCTCCCCTACCCCTGATGCAAAGCATCAAGCCATAGCTTCGGTGGTGTGTTTAGCCCCGTTACATTTTCGGCGCAGAGTCACTCGACCAGTGAGCTATTACGCACTCTTTCAATGGTGGCTGCTTCTAAGCCAACATCCTGGTTGTCTGTGCAACTCCACATCCTTTCCCACTTAACACACACTTGGGGACCTTAGCTGATGGTCTGGGCTGTTTCCCTTTTGACAATGGATCTTAGCACTCACTGTCTGACTCCCGGAAGTAAGTCTATGGCATTCGGAGTTTGACTGAGCTTGGTAACCCTTGCGGGCCCCGCACCCAATCAGTGCTCTACCTCCACGACTCTGTTTTCCGAGGCTAGCCCTAAAGCTATTTCGGGGAGAACCAGCTATCTCCGAGTTCGATTGGAATTTCTCCGCTACCCCCACCTCATCCCCGCACTTTTCAACGTGCGTGGGTTCGGGCCTCCAGTGCGTGTTACCGCACCTTCACCCTGGACAGGGGTAGATCACCCGGTTTCGGGTCTACGTCCACGTACTAATTCGCCCTATTCAGACTCGCTTTCGCTGCGGCTCCGGCTCTTCACCTTAACCTTGCACGGGAACGTAACTCGCCGGTTCATTCTACAAAAGGCACGCCATCACCCCTAAAACGGGCTCTGACTTTTTGTAAGCACACGGTTTCAGGTTCTATTTCACTCCCCTTCCGGGGTGCTTTTCACCTTTCCCTCACGGTACTGCTTCACTATCGGTCGCTAGGAAGTATTTAGCCTTGGCAGATGGTCCTGCCGGATTCATACGGGGTTTCACGTGCCCCGCACTACTCGGGATCCGTCTCGGAGGGAACAGACTTTCAATTACAGGGCTTTTACCTTCTTTGGCGGGCCTTTCCAGACCTCTTCGCTTAACCGGTTCCTTTGTAACTCCATGTGAGACGTCCCACAACCCCAAAGAGCAAGCTCTCTGGTTTGGGCTTCTCCGCGTTCGCTCGCCGCTACTGACGGAATCACTATTGTTTTCTCTTCCTCAGGGTACTTAGATGTTTCAGTTCCCCTGGTATGCCTCTACATAACCTATGTATTCAGTTATGAGTAACTGGAAATTACCCCAGCTGGGTTTCCCCATTCGGACACCCCCGGATCAAAGCTTGCTTACAGCTCCCCGAGGCAGTTTCGTTGTTCGCCACGTCCTTCATCGGCTCCTAGCGCCTAGGCATCCTCCGTGTGCTCTTAGTAGCTTAACCATTGCGCTCGTGTTCGAGCTGTCGCTCCGCTTGGTTTGCTTGCGCAAATCCAAAAGTCGCTCCATTTCGATCACTCGCTCCAGCAATCTACCGTTTTTATTGAAACTTGTTATACACAAGTTCAGCTAAAAAGGAATGTTCTAATTCGCATTTACTTTCGTTTCGATATCTAGTTTTCAAAGAACAAGCTCCATGCAAAAGCAAGCTGTTTGAGAGTTTGAGCTCTCAAAACTGAGCAACGAGTGAGTAACTAGCCGACCTGGCTAGATTTTATATTTGAATGTTTCCACTCGGGAAACGATTCTCCATAGAAAGGAGGTGATCCAGCCGCACCTTCCGATACGGCTACCTTGTTACGACTTCACCCCAATCATCTATCCCACCTTCGGCGGCTGGCTCCTTGCGGTTACCCCACCGACTTCGGGTGTTATAAACTCTCGTGGTGTGACGGGCGGTGTGTACAAGACCCGGGAACGTATTCACCGCGGCATGCTGATCCGCGATTACTAGCAATTCCGACTTCATGCAGGCGAGTTGCAGCCTGCAATCCGAACTGAGACCGGCTTTTTAGGATTCGTTCCACCTCGCGGCTTCACAGCCCGTTGTACCGGCCATTGTAGTACGTGTGTAGCCCAGGTCATAAGGGGCATGATGATTTGACGTCATCCCCACCTTCCTCCGGTTTGTCACCGGCAGTCACCTTAGAGTGCCCACCCGAAGTGCTGGCAACTAAGATCAAGGGTTGCGCTCGTTGCGGGACTTAACCCAACATCTCACGACACGAGCTGACGACAACCATGCACCACCTGTCTCCTCTGTCCCGAAGGAAAGGTACATCTCTGTACCGGTCAGAGGGATGTCAAGACCTGGTAAGGTTCTTCGCGTTGCTTCGAATTAAACCACATACTCCACTGCTTGTGCGGGTCCCCGTCAATTCCTTTGAGTTTCAGTCTTGCGACCGTACTCCCCAGGCGGAGTGCTTAATGTGTTAACTTCGGCACCAAGGGTATCGAAACCCCTAACACCTAGCACTCATCGTTTACGGCGTGGACTACCAGGGTATCTAATCCTGTTTGCTCCCCACGCTTTCGCGCCTCAGCGTCAGTTACAGCCCAGAGAGTCGCCTTCGCCACTGGTGTTCCTCCACATATCTACGCATTTCACCGCTACACGTGGAATTCCACTCTCCTCTTCTGCACTCAAGTCACCCAGTTTCCAGTGCGATCCGGGGTTGAGCCCCGGGATTAAACACCAGACTTAAATGACCGCCTGCGCGCGCTTTACGCCCAATAATTCCGGACAACGCTTGCCCCCTACGTATTACCGCGGCTGCTGGCACGTAGTTAGCCGGGGCTTTCTTCTCAGGTACCGTCACCTTGAGAGCAGTTACTCTCCCAAGCGTTCTTCCCTGGCAACAGAGCTTTACGATCCGAAAACCTTCATCACTCACGCGGCATTGCTCCGTCAGGCTTTCGCCCATTGCGGAAGATTCCCTACTGCTGCCTCCCGTAGGAGTCTGGGCCGTGTCTCAGTCCCAGTGTGGCCGATCACCCTCTCAGGTCGGCTACGCATCGTCGCCTTGGTGAGCCGTTACCCCACCAACTAGCTAATGCGCCGCAGGCCCATCCCCAAGTGACAGATTGCTCCGTCTTTCCAGTTTCCTTCAGGCGAAGAAAACAACTATTCGGTATTAGCTACCGTTTCCGGTAGTTGTCCCAAACTTGAGGGCAGGTTGCCTACGTGTTACTCACCCGTCCGCCGCTAAGCATCAAAGAAGCAAGCTTCTTATCAACTCCGCTCGACTTGCATGTATTAGGCATGCCGCCAGCGTTCGTCCTGAGCCAGGATCAAACTCTCCAATAAAGTATTGAAAAGAGCGATAAGCTCATTTTGAATCTGACGAGATTAAACATCTCATTTGTGCTCCAGTCGATCCAAGCCAAGGCTTGTTTCAACTTTCGCGTTCATTCTGCAAGCAGAATGTTTACTCACTCGTTGTTCAGTTTTCAAAGATCAAACTTGTTTCTTCATTTATTGTGTTTCCCGTGTCAGCCGTGTGTTTCAGCGGCGACTTAAATAATATATCATACGGCTGAATCTAATGCAACAGTTTTTTTCATTTCTTTTCTTTACTAGTTTTGCATTAGCTAAAGCGATCATATCGGTTCCCTAACTTGTCCTATTATCGCGGTACGCTCATAGGGTACAACAAATATTTTAGCACATATATGAAAGGGGTTTCAATATTTCTCTACAAAATGCTCCCATTATTCCTGAAAAATTATATTTCCTTTATATGCAATTCATTGTTCATTCAGAGTTAGCGGGAAGCCAGCTCCCTATTACAGAGTTAACTTCCCGCTAATATTATAGGTAACTTACTTCTCTATCGATCGCAGTCCTCTGGTTAGTTTTGTATCCATGGATTACGACGCTTTTTATTTGATTTCCGTTGGTTGGAAGTAGCTACACCCTCTCTGGATGTTTTTCCTGACACGGATACTTTGGATTTGTTCTTCAGAGGAGCCTTGCTCGTTCTGCGTTTTGCGGCTGCTGGCTTATTTCCGGTTTGCTTGGACTTCGCCTCCGAATCTGATCCAACCTCTTCAATGCTTACCTGACTTAAGTTAGCGTCTTCACGCCCTCCCTTTTTGCCACCACTGCCTTGCCCTTGAGGAGGATACATTTCGCCAAATGCTCCAAGCGGGGACGACGGAACCATGTTCTGTGTAGGATACGGATTCTGATATGCATACTCAATAGGCTGGTTTGGCATCGTTGATGTAGACATTTCAGGTGGCATACCATACGAAGGACCGTACATGTTCATGTTCCAAGCCGGTTCCTGGTAACCATAAGAAGGATAAGTATACTGAGGGACATGTGTATGTGATCCACATCCGCATGGAGGATACGGAAGCATAGAGTATGGAGATATGAATGGTGGCTGATGATTCATATGACTAGGTGCTGCATACGTTGGAAATGGACTATTCACTTCGCCAGCTGGTGCAATCGGAAATGAGTTGTTTTGCATTTCTGGAGACAGATTTGGCATAACGTTATTGTGGTTATAGCTCTGCTCCGCACCCGTCCACGGGCTGTTAGTCATTTCACTGCCACTGTAAGGGCTAACTTCCGAAATCCCTGGAAACGGCGCATTGTTACTCACTTCTGCCGTGTACATATCTTGCTGAATACCATACACCTCTTGTGCAGGAACCGGAATTTGAACATAAGGATGCTCCGCTGGCGCATGATGCAACTTGTTACCACAACCACAGGGCTTTTTCGTTGCTGGTGCAACCTCAGTTGGAGGCTCGGTATTAGGCATTACAGGCAAAGGCATAATTTCAGGCGAAAGATTAGGCATTGTGTATTTCTTGGATTCCGCTACAGGTTTAACTTGAACTTCGGGTTTAACCTCTTCTTTTTTCGGCATTTCCTTTTCGGGTTTCACTTCAGGAAGTTCTGGCAACTGCGGCAGCACCTCCAGTTCAGGCTTCACATTCGGTTTTTCTGGATTAGCTGGTGGTGGAGCAGGTACTGGGACTGGAACCTCTGATACCGGAGCAGGAGGAGTTGGTGCAACTGGAGCAGGTTGTTCCGGTTCTTTGACTCCCGTGTATTCCTTACCTTCAGGCGACAATTTTTCATTTGCAGCAATGTTGCTGGCACCCGAGTTAGACATCGTGTTTCCTTGTGCATGCATCGAGGGAATGTAGACCGTTTCCCCCACCAGAAGAGCATTCGGATTTTTCAACTGTGGATTGGCATTGATCATATCTTTTAAAGGAACTCCCCAGGCTTGTGCCAACTTCCATAACGAATCTCCTTGCTGAACCTTGTGACTGTGGAGCATACCCTCCGGCTTCGGTGTTACTGGCTCTGCAGGGATTTTGACTTTCATGCCAATACCCAGCTTGTCGGGATTTGTGATTTGCGGATTAGCCGCGATCAATTTGTCCAGCGCAACATTGTATTTTTGGGACAGCAGATATAATGTGTCGCCTTTTTTCACCATGTGTATTTTCACAGGGAACTAACCTCCTAGACGTCATACTTGGGCAGTACATTCGCCCATACCGTTACTACATCCTATGCAGAAACCGGGCTAATGACATCAACTAAACAAAAAAAATCCTCCTGTCGTTAAAAATTCCCATACACCAGGTATGCTGAATTTTATCGGACAAGGAGGATTCCTGTTCCCTATGCTATACAATTCTTACTTAAGATTCCCACACTTTATAACCATCTTTGTCAACAATCTGACGGAATGCTTCCAGCAGTCTCAGCGTTACAGGACCTGCGACACCCGTACCAATTGTTCTTCCATCCACTTCACATGCAGCGATAACTTCTGCAGCTGTCCCGGTGAAAAAGACTTCGTCTGCGATATACACATCATGCAGGGTGAATGGCACTTCTTTTAATTCAAGCTCCAGTTCTCCACATAGATCGATAATGGCTTGACGTGTAATCCCTTCAAGAGCACCGAGATAACAAGGCGGCGTGTATACTACACCATTTTTGATGATGAAGATGTTATCACTTGAACCCTCGGTAACGTAACCTTGGGAATTCAACATAATCGCTTCTCCAGCACCTGAATAGTTAGACTGGATTTTAACCAGGATGTTATTCAGATAGTTCAATGATTTAATTTTCGGATTCAAAGCGTCCGGGATGTTCCGACGTTGGGAAACGGACACTGCTTTTAATCCAGTCAGATACGCTTCCTCCGGATAAATCGCCAATTGCTCCACGATGATGATTACGGATGCCTTAGGGCAACGAAGCGGGTCCAAACCAAGATTACCAGGGCCACGTGATACGATAAGACGAATATACCCATTACGCATATCATTGCGGCGCACCGTTTCAGCCATCACTTCCAACATCTCATCCATGGACAGCGGGATGTTCAAACTGATGGATTTTGCCGAATCATACAAACGATCCAAGTGAGCCTTACATCTGAAAATATTTCCGTTATAGATCCGAATACCTTCGAAAATCCCGTCTCCGTACAAAAATCCATGATCATATACCGAAACGGTTGCGTTCTCTTTGGTCACATACTGACCATCCAAATAGATCCACTGCTCTGCCACCGATGACTGCACCTCCATAAAATATCCATTTCCCTAACTCCGAACGTTATAACTCGTCCATTGTACACCAAATGAAAAGCTCTTACTTGTTCATTCTATCCAGAATTATGACAACCTTCTAACATTCCAACCATCATACAGGTCGATTACCTCGAAGGATATGTATAACAAGGATAGCTACCAAGAACACGCACCTGACAATTCAACGCCTCTATCTCAGCCATGGCTGCAGTGAGCAATACCGAATCGACCGTTTCCACAACATCAATGTAGAAATAATAGCTGCCCAATCGTTTCTTAGTTGGACGAGATTCAAGACGGGTCAGATTCAGCTTCCGCCAGGCAAATGCCGACAATACCTGATGCAACGCTCCCGGTGCATCTTCTGGCAATGTCACGAGCAAGCTGGTTTTCACATGATCCGGTTCACGAGGAATAACCACAGGTTCATGGCCGATAAGCACAAAACGGGTATAGTTATTGTCATGATCTGTAACTCGTTCAGCCATAATGTCCAGACCATGCTTCTGAGCAGCAAGCTTGGTACCGATGGCTACCCAGCCCTTACCCGGATTTTTCTTCACAATCTCTACAGCTTCGGCTGTACTGTTCACACCTTCAAGATCCGCATCAGGCGAATGCAGCCGAATAAAGTTCTGACACTGCGGAATAGCCACAGGATGAGACATGATCTTGGTAATTTTACTAAAATCATACTCGCCGCTCTCCGTCCTGAATTCAACCCCATGTCCAATGACATTCTGGATGGACGGGTATATCCACTCTGCTTGCATTGGAATATCCACTTCATTCACAAGCCAGTCCATGTGAAGGCTAACGGAACCTTCAATTGTATTTTCCATCGGAATGACACTGTATTGTGTTTTTCCACTATCTGTTGCTCGAAAAACATCTGAAATCAGCTTGGAGTGAAGCAAATCTAACGGTTCACTGTTAAAAAGGAAATCAATCGCCTCATGGGAAACTGAGCCTTCAGGTAATACTGCAATTCTTTTCATGCATTAACTTCCCCTTTGATTCTGTCCAAAAAAGGACGTTCGTCTTGATCAGGCAGCACGGTTACACCGTCCAAATCCGGATCGAGCCACAGTGCAGAAGCAGATATGCCCTCCCGCTCCATGGTGTTCAGCAAATATTGTTCCACTTCCGCTTTGCGGGTGTCATGACGATCCACCAAGGTTAATACGGTCGGTCCCGCTCCGCTCAGGGCAGCTCCCAACGCTCCATGATCGACAGCATGTTCCAATATCTCAGCCATGCCTGGCACCAATGATGCCCGGTACGGTTGGTGAATTCGATCTGACATCGCCTTCTGAATCATATCCAGTCGCCCACTCGCCAAAGCGGCAACGAGCAGCGAGGATCTGCTAATGTTATGCACCACATCAGACATGCCAAATTGCTCTGGAATCACATTCCTTGCTTTTGAAGTAGACAGTTGGAATTCAGGTACAACAACCAAAGCCTGCAAATCCTGGTGTGGCTCAATACGAATATGATCTACCCGCACACCATCCCATGCAGCCGTAATAATACCCCCATAGAGTGATGCACCCACATTATCAGGATGCTTCTCGAGGGAGGTGGCTATATCCAGAAGTTTCGCATCCGATAAAGGAGTACCAATTAATGCATTCGCTGCCGCCAGTGCACCAACGATGGCTGATGCACTACTGCCGAGTCCACGCGTAAGTGGAATATTGGAATACATGGAAATCTCCAATTCAGGTACAGACACCCCAGCTTCATCGAATACCATCTGTGCGACTTCGTAAATCAAATTCGATTTATCCGTAGGCAGGCCTGTCAAATGATCGCCGTAAAGATGAAATGTGGTCTGCTCGGCAGGTTTCATCTCCAACCAGGCATACAGAGACAATGCCATGCCCAGAGTATCAAAGCCCGGACCGAGATTGGCTGTGCTTGCAGGTATTTTTACAGTTACCTTTTCACGCAAACTCATACAGATTGCTGCTCCAATTGTGCAATGGCCGCCATTACTGCTTCTTCCGTATCTTCAACAACAAGCGGCTCAGTCGCTACTGTTTTGATCGCAATATTCGGATCTTTCAGGCCATTACCTGTCAGTACGCAAACTACAGTCTCTCCGCCTTTAAAGTACCCTTCGCTCTTCAGTTTGTATACACCAGCAAGGGAAGCCGCAGAAGCAGGTTCAGCAAAAATCCCTTCCCGAGATGCAAGCGTACGATACGCTGTCAGGATCTGTTCATCCGTTACATAGTTAATCTGTCCACCAGATTCCTCAGCTGCAGCTACAGCCGTTTTCCAGCTCGCCGGATTACCGATTCGAATCGCTGTGGCTACTGTTTCAGGCTCAAGAATCGGTTCACCTTTGACAATCGCCATCGCACCTTCGGCTTCGAAACCAACCATGCGTGGCAGCGTGTTGGATTTACCAGCCTCTTTGTATTCTTTGAAGCCTTTCCAATAGGCCGAGATATTCCCCGCATTACCAACTGGAATAGCCAGAACGTCAGGCGCTTCGCCCAGTTGTTCAACCACTTCAAACGCTGCTGTCTTCTGTCCTTCGATCCGGAACGGATTCACAGAGTTTACAAGCGTGATCGGATGTTTGGCTGTGATCTCACGCACAATCTCCAGTGCACGGTCAAAGTTACCATTAATCGCAATCACTTTGGCTCCATAAATCATGGCTTGGGCCAGTTTACCCAGTGCAATGTTATTATTAGGGATCAGCACGATACAATTGAGGCCACCACGTGCGGCGTAGGCTGCTGCAGCTGCTGATGTGTTACCTGTAGATGCACACATGATCGTACGGCTGCCCTCTTCCATCGCTTTGGCAACCGCCATAACCATACCGCGGTCTTTGAAAGATCCTGTAGGATTCAAACCTTCATACTTGAAGTATACTTTTAAGCCGAGCTCCTCAGACAGATTCTCTGCATAAATCAACGGTGTATTCCCTTCCTGAAGCGTAAGCAGTGGTGTATTTTCATTAACCGGAAGGTGCTCTCTGTACGTTTGCAAAAGTCCTTGATATCTCATTGTGGGTAAACTCCTTTATGTTTTAATAATCTGATATGATGACCTGATGATACGGGTATAATTTATAACGGAAATAATGAAGATGCAGTATGGGGTGAGGACAATTATCCTTCGACCCGGTATACACTCTTAATGCGACGAATGACGCTGAGTGATTCAAAATGTTTTAACACTTTATCCATGCTTGCCTTACTTGCATTATGCGTAACGATAATGATCTCGGCATCCGGGTTGTGCTCATTCGGCTGTTGAACAACCGACGCCAGACTGACATCATATTCAGCGAAAATTTGTGTAATTTGTGCCAATACACCGGCTTTGTCGTCCACGTGCAGTAAAATAAAGTTTTTCGACACGATCTGCTCATCGCTTTGCATTCGCTTCTGCTTATAAGGAACAATTGCTTTGAGACCGTTCACGCCAAGTTTGAGGTTTTTGGTAACCGCCACAATATCAGCTACAACCGAAGTTGCCGTTGGCAGTTCTCCCGCACCCGCACCGTAGAACATGGTCTCCCCTACAGCTTCACCGTGTACATATACTGCGTTGAACACACCATTGACTGAAGCAATGGGGTGATTCTGTCTAACCATTGTCGGCTGTACGCTAATCGTAATCTCATCGTCAATCCGGTCCGCAATACCAAGTAACTTCATCTCATAGCCCAGTCTTCTGGCATAGGTTATGTCTTCACGAGTAACGGAGGATATGCCTCTAACAGTTACATCCTTCAACTCCACATTAGTGCGGAAACCCAGTGTGCTCAAGATCGCCATTTTGCGAGCTGCATCAAGTCCTTCCACATCGGAGGTTGGATCCGATTCAGCGTATCCCAGCGCCTGTGCTTCGGCTAGCACTTCTTCATAGGATGCACCTTCCTGACTCATTTTGGTCAGAATAAAGTTCGTTGTTCCGTTCACTATCCCCATAATGCGAGTAATCCGATCAGAAGAGAAACCTTCAATCAGCGTACGAATGATTGGAATCCCTCCCGCAACACTCGCCTCATAGAACACATCACATTGCTTTTCCTGCGCCTTCGCCAAAATCTCTGTACCATGCAGTGCCATGAGATCTTTGTTCGCTGTTACGATATGCTTCCCACGTTCCAACGCTTCAAGAATATACTCTTTCGTCTGATCAATGCCACCCATGACTTCAACGATGACATCAATATCCGGATGACGAATGACTTCCCAAGGATCTTCAGTGAGTTTGGCACGGTCTACAGCAATAACACGTTCTTTCTCTGTATTTTTCACCGCGATCTTCTCAATGACAATCGGCGATCCAACCTGACTGCTCAGATCCTCCTGATTCCCTTCCACAATGCGAACGACTCCCGTTCCCACAGTTCCCAGACCCAACAATCCGACTTTTACTGGTTTCACTAACGATCTACCCCCTAATGTCTATTCTTGTCTGTCAGTCCTGTATATTAAAGCCTCATTAACCTTGGCCTACAATACGTGTGCGTCTTACTCCAGGCATATCTTGCATTCGATCCAGCATTTCACCAATTTCGCCATGAAGATGTGTCGTTTCCACTGAAATGACAACATTGGCTCTTCCTTGAAGCGGTATACTCTGATTAATCGTGAGCACGTTGGCTCCATAACCTGCTACATGTCCAAGCACACGAGACAAGATCCCTGACTGATGCTCCAGATCAATAGAGATCGTTACAATTCTCTCCCGTTCAAGCTGGTTGATCAGATGAATTCCATCCTTGTACTTGTAAAAGGCGCTCCGGCTTAATCCAACCTGTTCAACCGCCTCATGCACTGTTTTAACATCACCAGAAGCCAGTAGTTCTTTTACCTGCATGGTCTTCACCACTGCCTCCGGTAAAATATCTTCCCGTACCAAGTAATAGCGTTCGTTCACAGAACGTCCTCTCCTCAAAGACTCATGTATTCATATAGTGGACATTATATAGGATCTACGACAAAAGGGCAATACATGACATGCCTATTTTTTGAAATGTATTCCTCACAGTATACAAGTTTATGCCTCTCCCATGTCAGGAAAAAACAAAAAAAACGCAGAGCTGCGGGTCAACTTCCCACTTCTCTGCGTCTGTATATCAATCTGTCTCTCCACGGAAGACGGTTACTTAGTAGTAACTGCTGCCTTCCACAAATTCAAATTCAAAGTCTCCAATACGCACGATGGTGCCTTCTACAGCTCCACGCTTACGCAACTCAGCGTCCACACCCATATAACGCATTGTACGTGCGAGTTTCAATATAGCTTCATGCGAGTTCAATTGCATCCGTTTCATCATGCGATCAATCTTGGCACTTTCGACAACGAACATTTCATTCTCACGCAAGATGCGGAAACCATCGTCCTCTTTTTTGTCCAAGCTGTACACTTTACGTTCGGATACGTCTGCTACCTCTTCAACCACTGGCTCGTCCGGAATCTGATCCAGGAGATCAGCGGCACGATACAAGAGCTCTTGAATCCCTTTACGAGTCAGAGATGAAATAGGCATCACTTCAATATCCGGTTGCACCTCACGAACTTGCTGCAAAAATTGCTCCAAATTTGCTTCGGAGTCCGGCATATCCATTTTATTGGCTGCTACAACCTGCGGTCTCTCAGCCAAAAGCGGATTGTACAGTTTCAGTTCATCATTAATTTTCTGCCAGTCTTCAAATGGATCGCGTCCTTCTGAACCCGACATGTCCACCACATGAATAATAATACGGGTACGCTCGACATGACGTAAAAACTCATGTCCCAGTCCGATTCCTTCATGTGCGCCTTCAATCAGACCAGGCAAATCGGCCATAACGAAGCTTCGGCCTTCTCCTACACCGACTACACCCAGGTTCGGTGTGATGGTTGTGAAATGATATGCACCAATCTTTGGCTTGGCTGACGAAACGACAGAAAGCAGTGTGGATTTCCCGACACTCGGGAAACCAACCAGACCAACATCTGCCATCACTTTTAGCTCTAATACGATATAACGCTCTTGGCCTTCTTCACCATTCTCGGCAAGTTCAGGCGCAGGATTGTTCGGTGTGGCAAATCGGATGTTACCCCGACCACCCCGACCACCACGAGCAATAACAACTTGTTGACCGTGACGTGTCATATCCGCCAGTACTTCTCCACTGTCTTCATCCAGAATGACAGTTCCTGGTGGAATGCGCACAATCATGTTCTCAGCGTTTGCACCGTGCTGACTTTTATTACGTCCCTTCTCACCACGTGGGGCCTTGAAGTGACGCTGGTAACGAAAATCCATCAACGTCCGCAGACCTTCATCCACCCGGAAAATGATGTCAGCCCCTCTGCCTCCATCGCCCCCGGCGGGTCCACCGTTTGGAACATACTTCTCACGACGGAAGGAAATAATTCCGTCCCCTCCGTCTCCGGCTTTTACATAAATCTTCGCTTTATCTACAAACATTGGTTAACCCCTTCTTCCTATATTCCACACGGCATTCTGAATTGTATAAACGTATCCTCAGACGGAAACTGCTCCGTTCTGACTTTTTTTCCTTGGAGTACGGCAGTAAGCTGCCGCAATGTTTCCGGATCGGGTGTTTGATCCCCCTCCAGTCGGACAACCACATCTCCATGATCCTGCCCGAAGTTCAAGGTCAGTTTGCGAACCTCTCCCCAAGAAGACCGGCCGCCGCCATATTGATAGGCTCTGATTGCATCCGCAATCGCCCCGGTAAGTGACTCGCCATCCTCGGGAGAGACCAGAGCACTAAGCTGCAACTCTTCTTCTATTTCCACATGCAATTCCAGCGGCATTCCACTGGCCCGAAAAGATTGAAGATAAAATACGAGCGAAGGAATACCCAACCTGGAGATTCGACTCTCTTCCGTAACCCGCTCTTTTATTCTTTCCACACATTGCAGGGATTTATCAAGTTTGCCCATCCGAAGATATCCATATAACACCTGAAGGTCGTTCATCCAGTCGTGTCGATGATGATTTAATGAAGCAATTGCTGTCTTTTCCATGGATTGTATGATGGTTCTGCGTTCCGCCTCCGCCTGTTTCTTCATCGCATTCACAGAAATGAACAATACTGCGACGGACCACAATGCGCATACGACGCTTGAGATCATCGCCGGATACAACATAACGAAAACCAAAGGAATCAGAAGTGAACATGCCGCAATCCACGGCACTCTTTTCCAAGATTTCATGGCTTCTCCCCGTTCTACAAAACTCGGTTGGTCTACACCCACCGTATCCAAGTATAACATGTCTTTTCTGCCAGTTCATTACCGAATAACCGTTGAATACAAAAAACCTTCGGCAAAAATGCCGAAGGCTCCTTAGGCGGAATGCCGATATTACGCTTCTACTGCTGCTGCTACAGGAGCAACATTAACAGGATAGATGCTTACTTTTTTGCGATCGCGTCCCCAACGTTCGAATTTTACAACGCCGTCGATTTTCGCGAACAAAGTGTCATCTTTACCAATGCCAACGTTAGTTCCTGGGTGAATTTTCGTTCCGCGTTGGCGAACGAGAATGCTACCACCAGTTACAGTTTGACCATCAGCACGTTTAACACCCAGACGTTGAGCATTACTGTCACGTCCGTTCTTCGTGGAACCTACACCTTTTTTCGATGCGAATAACTGAAGATTTAATTTCAACATGATTGGTTGTCCTCCTTCTTTGCTTATTTGAATTGCTGTATTTTAATATACTTCCCGTATGACTCTGCAATATTAGAGAGCATAACCACCATGGATTCGAGTAACAGCTGTACCTGGGACCAGGTTTCCCCTCTCTCCAACAAAGGTAAAGAACCACTTAAAAAGCCATTCTTCATCTTGGCATCCATTTCGACACCGGTCAATGTTTCAATTGAGTTCACCGTACCCACTGTAACAGCGGATACCCCGGCACATACGATATCTTCTCCCCGCTTGGCAAAATTGGCATGCCCTTCGATGGAAAAGCGTTCGATGTTCCCGTCCTCATCACGAAAGATTTGAACGATAATCACTTATCGCACCTTCTTTACGCTTTGATTGTTTCGATAGTTACTTTAGTGTACGGTTGACGGTGACCTTGCTTCACATGGTAGTTCTTTTTAGGTTTGTATTTGTATACGATAACCTTTTGTCCTTTGCCATGTTTCTCCACTTTAGCCGTTACAGTAGCTCCGGAAATCAATGGTGTACCTGCTGTCAAACCTTGATCGTTAGATACAGCCAGGACACGGTCGAACGTTACGCTTTCGCCATCGTTCGCAGTCAATTTCTCGATGAACAGAACATCGCCCTCTTGGACTTTGTACTGTTTGCCGCCTGTTTCAATAATTGCGTACATTTGCCTTGCACCTCCTCATGTCTCAGACTCGCCCGTTCTCAGGTGACAGCCTCCTTGCGGAACTGTTCTTATACCCGGCCAGTGCGGTTACAGCATGTGCAAGACCAATAGGCTAAACACATACTTGAAGATTATATCACGCAATATATCAAAAATCAATGCAAAGGTGAAATATATCTTTTTCCCGTTCCATGACAGGAAGAACACGGCTCAACATAGGGCAACGTACTTTCTTCCCGCACTTTCTTACGGGTAAGTTCGAGCAAACCCAGCTTGGTCCAACCCATTACAAACGCTTTGGTCCGATCCTTTTTGAGTTGACCCTCCAAGGTTGACGCAACTTCATGCCGATTCGAGGCTTCCTCCATATCAATGAAGTCGACAATTATCATGCCACCGATATCCCGCAGACGCATCAGACGGGCAATCTCCACTGCTGCCTGCATGTTGGTCTCCGTCACGGTCTCTTCTAGACTGTCACCGCCAGCTCCAGTATATTTGCCTGTGTTCACATCCACTACAGTCAGAGCTTCAGTATGGTCAATGACAATATATCCGCCTCCGGGCAGCCAGACTTTTCGGGCAAAATCCTTATTCAACTGTTCCTGTACACCATAGGCAGCAAAGATGGATTCTGTACCCCGATACACCTGAACTTTGGGTTGATGACCAGGACTAATCTCTTCCAGCAATGCTTTTACCTCACGGGCTTGTCCTTCACTATCGGTGATGACCTCATCACTGCCTGGTGTGTACACATCTCTGATGATTCGCTGCACCATGCTATGATCCCGATGCAGGAGGCTTGGCGAAGGCAAACTGTCCGCTTTTTCACGAATCAGGTACCACTGCGCACGTAATGTTTCCAAGTCCGACTTGATGGCTTCATGCTGCTCTTCTCCAGATACGGTTCGAATAATAAGTCCTTCTTCATCCCGCCTCAACTGCTCCCCAAGTGCCTTAAGACGAGAACGATCCCCTTCACGGGCAATCTTCTTGGAAACCGCCACATAGTCGGCAACAGGCATGTAGACAAGCCAGCGGCCCGGAAGTGAATAATGAGTCGTCACCCGGGCTCCCTTGCCTCCTACCGGTTCTTTCAGAACCTGAACAATGACTTCCTGACCTGGACGAAGCAACTCCGAGATGGAAGGCTTCACCTTAGGTTGCTTCTCCAGATGGGGATGTAACACATCATCCACATACAGAAACGCATTCTTTTTCTGACCGATATCCACAAAAGCAGCCTGCATACCCGGTAGCACATTAACTACCCGTCCCTTGAAAAAGGAACCCAACAGTCCACGCTCGCGTGTACGCTCTGCTGTAAATTCCACAGCTTTGCCTTCTTCCAGAAGCGCCATTTGCATGAGGTTATGTTCATTATGTACGATCATTTGTTTCATGGCTTCACCTCTAGAAGACAATTCAATTCATCCACATCCATTTCAGCTCTCTTTACCATTCTCATTGTACATGTATTAACCCATTTCAGAACAGGTCCACCAGAACACTACAATTTATCGCCATTTTGTTGAAAATAGGACCCGATAATGCGTTGTTCAGGCAATACGGCCATAATTTGTCCCTGTCTGTTCATCACGTATACCATATGGTATCTTTCTCTCTTTAATAGACGCAAAATAGTGTCCAAAGGTTTCGCTGGAAATGAGATTATTGGCTGCGCCAAACTGCCAGCAGCCGCGTGACGAGTGAACGCCCCTTCTCGATTCATCAGAAAACGAATAAAGCGATAAGGTACATTTCGGTAATCCGTCAGATTGGAATAGAACAAAAAAAGACCGATTAACAGAATGTTTAACGGTAAGCCGTTGTCTCCAGTAAACCATCGGCAGATCGCATATAAAACAACTCCTACGCTACACAGAATACTAATTCTGTAGGTCCACATTAATGTTGTATAGTAGGGTGCCCACAGGCTGACAAGCGCCTGAACAATTTTTCCTCCGTCCAGAGGAAGTACAGGCAGCAGATTAAATAGGGCGATGAGCAGGTTTCCCTGAATGATATAATTGAGAAAAACCGGATCGCCGAGATGGCCATACTGCAACAATAAAACCACACCAACCATCAGCATGTTTTGTAATGGACCTGCAAGAGCAATCATGATTTCCCGGTAGGCTGTGATCGTACCTCCATCTTCAATAACCGCTACTCCTCCAAAAGGAAGCATCTGGATTGACAAAACACGATATCCCAGAAGGGCCGCCGCCGCAGCATGTCCACATTCATGAATGAATACGATGGCAAACAGCGTAATAAGTTCAATGAAATGTCCAGTCAGGAGGGAGGCCATCATGATAATTACAAAAAACGGATGAAACGTAATACGGACCCCCCACACCCTAATCAAGGGCAACAACTTCCGCTGGGTCTACGTACTCCTCCCCCTCTTTGACCGCAAAATAGAGCGTGGCCGGTTGCTCACCACCCGTAGCTTTGAGACTCCCCACTGGATTCCCCGCTTCCACCCAATCATTCACGTTCACTTCACTTTCGTTCAGCCGACCGTATATTGCCGTGACATTGCCTGTATGTTGAATCACAACGGTGAATCCACTTGCTGCATCTCCGATAACCTCCATGACACGTCCAGCATCCGAACTTGCGACCTGTACAAGTTCTGCACCAGCAGCATCCGGAACGATCTCAATTCCTTTCATGCTCAGCGCGAATGGCTGAACCACTGTTCCTGAGATTGGTTTACCCAGTAATTGTCGTATGCCTGAGCCATTGACAGCATCCGTCGTATGACCAAGAACAGGCAGAAACGAAGGCGTTCCTCCAAAATGACGTTCATACCAGGCTGCTGCAGAGGCGAAATCCATATCTCGATGGAGTGCATCGGCAATGACTGTTTTGGGAGCTTTCGTCCACGATGTATCTAATTGAAACAGCCCCCATACTCCGCCGAATATCAAAGCGCTAATGACCGTTCGTTTTAAAAGTGACTTGATTAGGTTGAATCTCGAATGCCCCCCTGGAACGAAACGACCGTTCTCTTTTTTCCACAACCATTCTGGATCTCTTTCTTGTATCCCTTCACTAGGCGTAAACGGTTTCCGGTGCATGATCTCATTCTTGTCCAACAATGAACCTACTTTTTGCTCCTGTAAGACCTCCACAGTGGCTCCATCCATCAGTCGCCGAATGCGTTCTTCTCGTCTCTGCTTGATTCTGAGTTTCGTGTTCATGGAATATCCTCCCGCCGAGGCTTGTTTACTACATCCTATGAAGAGGTGGATGATAATATGAACAAGCCTGCCGGTCAGATAACAAAAAAAGCCGGGCTATGCGCCACGGCTGTCATGTATTTAAAATTATGAATAAGTTCGTTTAACGAGTTAACCCATTCCGAAGAACTTTTTGAAGCGAGAAAAAGCACCCTTTTTCTGCTCCAGCTGCATTAATGGGACCGTATCTCCCAGAATGCGGCGTGCAATATTCCGATACGCAATCGCTGCAAGTGAATCCGGATTCATGACCGTGGGTTCTCCTGAATTGGCAGCTTTGATGACTAGTTCATCATCAGGCACGATGCCAATCAGGTCAATATTAAGTACTTGTAAAATACCATCGATATCTAACATGTCACCCGATTTAACCATATTATTGCGAATTCGATTCACCACCAGTTTAGGTGATTGAATATGTGAACTCTCCAGCAGGCCGATGACACGATCCGCATCACGTACTGCAGCATTTTCCGGTGTAGTGACCACGATGGCCTGATCTGCTCCTGCTACCGCATTTTTGAACCCCTGCTCGATCCCTGCGGGGCAATCAATAATGACGTATTCAAAATCTTTTTTCAATTCAAGGATAATATCCTTCACCTGTTCTGGCGATACCGAGTTTTTGTCTCTCGTCTGCGCCGCAGGCAACATGTATAATTCTTCGAAACGCTTGTCTTTGACCAAAGCCTGATTCAGACGGCAGCGGCCGTCCGCAACGTCGCACAGATCGTAAATAATACGGTTTTCGAGTCCCATCACGACATCCAAATTACGAAGGCCGATATCGGTATCTACCAGACAAACCTTTTTGCCGAGCAGCGCCAGCGCTGTCCCGATGTTTGCCGAGGTGGTTGTTTTACCCACGCCGCCTTTACCCGAAGTGATCACGATCGCCTCTCCCATGAGCTACACTCCTTTAAACACATTAAAATCTCGGCGTAACCGAACGATATTGCTCATTTTGTCTATCTGCATCTGATTGTCCTGTAAGTAAGCAAATTCCATTCCGGTCTCTCGGCTCTCCCATTCATCGGGAGGACGACTGATGATATCCGCAATCCGTAGCTGCGTCGGTGCAAATACCGATGCTGCAATAATTGCTTCCTCGTCCCCGCCAATTCCGGCATGAGCCATACCTCTGAGTGAACCCAACACATATATATCTCCGGTACACGTCACTGTGCCCCCCGGATTGATATCCCCAAGAAACAGGAGATTTCCTTCATGATGAAGCACCTGACCTGAACGCACCATACCACACATGGTTACAATCGGCGGCGGTCCTTTAACCTCCGGTTGGAGTGCAGGTGAATCGATGGATCGAATAAGCAGATTCCCTTTTTGTTTCAATATATCGAGAATTGCTTCTTTCTGGTCCTCTGTCACTTCGCGGGCACCCAACTTGATATCCACATGAACAATCGGTCCGGTCAAAATATTTTGATGGCTGTGTTCCAGCTTATAGCGGAGCTCATAGAGCAATTCCTCGAATTCACATTGATCGTCCAACAGGAAAACCAGGCCGTCTCGGATGCCTTTAATCGTTACGTGATTCGATTTTACCGTCATAAGCCTGTCCCTCCCATCTCATTACATTTCGTGCCCGGGGCCCCAAGTTCCTGCTTTGCGCTCCATAAATGTATTTAGGAAGCTTCTTCTGTCTTGCTCCGTCTCTTGCCGATCCGCTCCAGTTGTTTCCGAAGCGGGACATATATGATCAAGGCAAACACAAAATGAATGAACAAATTAGGAATCATGTATTCAATCAACGCCCAGTCAAAGGTCACGTGGTTAAGTTGGAAGAGCTTGTACAGGAAAAATAGCATGGTGTCATTCAGCAGACTTCCCAAAATGACAACCGATACCATAACGGGCAGTGGTGCACGAGGTGCTTGAAAAATGAGTCCCATCATGTACGCCGATAATCCCATCGAAAATCCATAAGGTCCAATCATCTCGCCGTAGAATACAACGTCATGCAATAGTCCAAAAAATATACCGAGCACTAGTGCCGTGTGTCGGTGATGATATACGGCGATAAACAAAATGACGATATAGACCAGATTGGCAGAAATACGCATCTGCCAGCCAGAAGGAATGAGCAGCGGCAAAATCGTACCTTCCGCAATGAACAAAACGAATAACAACAGGAACAAAACTTGCTTGCGCGTTACCATTATTCTTTTACCTCAGGCGGGATAATGACAATCAACTCTTTCCAATCAAGGAAACTTGCATATGGCTCAATTGTAGCTGTTTTGGTTAAACCATACTCACTTTTCTCGACACTCTTCACTTTCCCAATCCGCATGTACTTCGGAAAATTGTTTATAATTCCAGAGGAGATGATCTCATCATCCTTTTGGATATTAGAATCTTCTGAGATTTTGGTCATCTTGAGCATGCCCGTCTTCGGATCATAACTCTCAATCATACCAAACACTTTCTCCTTACCTACTGCCGTTGCTGCAATAGCGTTGGATGTTGGATCATTGGCATCCATGGACGTTAACAGATTAACTGTTGATGTATAGGAGCTGACATGACTAATCACGCCGACTAGCCCTTCTTGCGAGGTTACAGCCATCCCCGGCTTAATTCCCGCATTTTCACCAATATCAATGTTAATGGTTCTGCTATTCGGATCTGAATTGGCACTGATAACCTGAGCAATTCGTGAACCATAATTATACCGATTCTTCTGTTCTTCGGTGAAATTGAGCGCTTTCTGAAGCTGCTCATTCACTTGCTCCATATCATTGTACTTCAGCCGATCCCGGGTATAGTGACCCATCGCGATACGAAGCTCTTCATTCTCTTGATATACCGTACGCATGTTCGCTACATCTTTAAAAAAGCCCGCTACATAAGAAGCGGGCTTGTAAAATACGTATTGTACAAATCCAACTGAATCCTTCAGGAATTTCTCCGGCCAGGATAGAGTGGTTCGCGGACTGAGCGTAAAGCCCATTAACGCGATAAATGTAACAAGGCCCACCAGCAAAACAAAAAGTCTTTTGTTGCCTAGCAGTTTAAACAGTTCGAACACCCTCTAACATCCATATTCTCTTCCGAGCCATGCCCGGCGGGGAGACTGTCAGACTTGTAGTCCCTGCGAGAATATCAGCCGATCCTCCCCTGTTAAGCGGGTAATAGCTCATCCCCGGGGTTAACCGGGTCCTCTATAAAGATATCTTGCCACTTATTCGCAATGTCAAGTTAGGCAAATACCGATTAACGTTTGGAACGAACTGCCGAACTGCTTCTGCTTTTGAACAAATGAATATTCTCTAGCGCTTTACCTGTTCCGATTGCTACACAATCCAGCGGATTCTCAGCCACGATGACAGGCATTCCTGTCTCACCAGCCAGAAGCTTGTCCAGATTGCGCAGAAGCGCCCCACCACCTGTAAGAACGATTCCACGATCCATAATATCGGCCGCAAGTTCTGGTGGGCATTTCTCAAGGGTTACTTTTACCGCTTCAACAATTGCATTCACCGTATCAGCCAATGCTTCGCTGATCTCGTCCGAAGTAATCGTAATGGTCTTCGGCAGACCTGTAACGAGGTCACGTCCACGAATTTCCATCGTTTCTACTTGCTCCAATGGCATTGCTGATCCGATGTCCATCTTCAACTGCTCCGATGTACGCTCACCGATCATCAGATTGTATTGGCGTTTGATGTATTGAATAACGGATTCATCCATCTCGTCACCTGCTACGCGAACCGAACGGCTCGTTACAATCCCACCAAGAGAGATAACAGCCACTTCCGTTGTACCGCCACCAATATCGACAACCATACTACCTGTTGGCTCCCATACAGGCAGATCCGCACCAATTGCAGCTGCAAAAGGCTCTTCAATTGTATAGGCTTCGCGTGCTCCAGCCTGTTTCGTTGCATCTTCAACCGCACGTTGTTCTACAGCCGTGATCCCGGACGGTACACATACCATCACGTTTGGATGACGTTGGAACATGGAGCGTTGTTTCTGCGCCTCACGGATGAAATATTTGATCATTGTTGCCGTTGTATCAAAGTCGGCGATAACGCCATCTTTCATTGGACGAATGGCACGAATGTTACCTGGTGTACGTCCAATCATTTTTTTGGCAGCTTCACCTACTGCTTCAATGCTTTTTGTATCTGTGCGTATAGCGACTACCGAAGGTTCGCGCACCACAATTCCTTTTCCTCGTACATAAACCAACGTATTTGCTGTCCCCAAGTCAATACCCAAATCTTTCGTAAAACCACCAAACATAACATATTCTCCTTTTCTGCCTCATATAGCCGCTCTATTCAGATCCAGAGCGTGATAATTTCATTCCCACGTAACACGTGGAGCTAATATTCGCATTTGTTTTTTTTTCATTTGTAAAGTGAACCTATCTTTTACGGACAACGCCGTTAACATTCATAGGAAAACATCAACGCCAACCATTATATTATACTAAGCCCTTCTCCTTCAAACTTACGTACGTTCCATCTCCGATAATTATATGATCAAGCACGTCAATACCAACAATAGCGCCTGCTTCAATCAGTCTCTTGGTTATTTGGATATCCTCCGGACTGGGCGTAGGATCACCGCTCGGATGGTTGTGTGCGCACACAATAGATGCGCTGCTGCATTTGATGGCAGCCCGGAACACTTCACGCGGATGTACAATCGAAGCGTTAAGGCTGCCCATGGAGAGTGTTTCCTGGGCAATAATATGATTTTTGCTATTCAGAAAGAGACACACAAAATGTTCTTTTTGCAAATAACGCAATTGTTCGATCAGGATGTCAGCTGCATCACGCGGTGTACGGATTGAAGCCGACTGTGTGAGTCTGCTCTTGGCAATCCGATGCCCCAGCTCAATGCCAGCTTTCAATTGTACAGCCTTGGCATTGCCAATCCCTTTCATCGCAGTCAATTCTTCCAGACTCAGATCCATTAACGAGCGAATGCCACCCGTTTCGGTCAGAATCCGCTGTGCCATATGCACCGCGGATTCCTGTCTTGTGCCTGTTCGAAGTAAAATGGCCAGCAATTCAGCATGGCTTAAGGCGCCCGCCCCATATTCCATCATGCGTTCTCTCGGGCGTTCTTCCTGGGGGATGTCGCGCATCATGTATTGAGGCGACTCCATATGTTCCCTCTTTTCATTTCACAACATTTGGCTTCATTCATGTTCGTGGCAACACATGTACGCCGAACCCGTCCAGCATGTCACTTAGCAAGGATAGCGGCAAGCCAACCACATTAAAATAACATCCTTCAATACGGTCGACCAGTGAAGCGCCAATGCCCTGAATGGCATAAGATCCTGCCTTGTCCGAAGGCTCACCTGTCTTCACATAAGCACGGATGGTCGCATCCGACAGTTCTTTCATCGTTACATCGGTCTGGCGATAATGAACTAACGACTGTCCATTGCCCGCATCAATACAAGCGACGCCCGTAAACACCCGATGCACACGGCCCTGCAGCTGGGATAACATACGTTCAGCATCCGCTTCATCTACGGGTTTGCCCAGAATCTCACCATCCAGAACAACAACGGTGTCACTACCAACAATAATGGCTTCCTGCTCGCGGCCTTCAAGCCCCCGATACACAGCAAGCGCCTTGCGCAAAGCAAGCTCCTGTACCGTCTGTTCAGGGGTCCACTCTGGCGGTGTATCTTCATTGGCATGACTTGGTATTACATCAAACGCTAGGTGGAGTGATGCGATCAGTTCCTTGCGCCGAGGCGATGTGGAGGCCAGAATAATAGGGCGCTGCTTTGTGTTATCCAAAATGAACGGCTCCTTATGCCACGGCAACATCCTGTCCGGATCACGATAATAGATGTCACTGGTTAATTTTTTTCGTCATAACTCGTCATTCTCCTACAGTCTGCGATATAGCCACACAGCGGCAATCATACCGATCAGACTCAGAAGGCTCATTTGAAATTGAAGTGAAATATCATAACTGATAATATCAAGATCAGCCTGCGGCGACCAACGTATGGTCGTGGCTTTCGTAAGAAAGGCTACTGCCTTAACAGGCTGCAGTGCCTTGGCGATCCACGCTCCGGCCATCCAGCCGAGCAGCAGAAACAGCAATAACATGCCGAAGTTTTTTTTCATCGGTAATCTTCCCTCGCCATTTTTTGACACCCACATTATTATACGGGGTTTTGTACGTCAATACAAACACAAATCCGGCAAGGGGAACTATTTCCAGTTCCTTGCCGGATGGGTAATTCCAAGCGTTGTTATGGGAAAGAGCATGTTACTGCTTAATCGCTTCGAGCCATTTTTTCTGCTGTAGTACATATTCCATCAGATCGGACTGCACGGACCACATGTGCACATCATCCGGATTTTTGTTGTACTCTGCAATAGCCGTTATTGCATCGTTCATTGATTTCTCCATTCCACCAACAATAGGCTGTACCTCCGCAGTCAGGCCGGGTGAGAGACTATTCAAACCGGTTAACCATGACTGGTGTTTATTCTGAATCGCGGTCATCGTTTCTGCAGAGACTGCTGTCGGTGCAGATTGTCCCAATTGCTGAATGGACAAGGTAGACAATTGTTCGACCAGTGCAGAACTGTTTGTGAAGAAAAGCTGCACATCCTCTTGCTTGCCACCGAATATAGCCGGATTGATCTCAGGGTTCACGATCTCCTTGACATACAGTTCGACTCCCTGAGCTTTAAGCCTGGAGCTAAGTAGCTTGGCCTCTTCACGGTCAGCCGAAATGCCTGCATATACTCGATTACCATCTTCAGGATCAGACCCTGCGGCTATACCTGCCTGAGCCAGTTCAAGCTTGGCCTGCTCAGCTCGTTCAGGAGAACTGAACACGCCGTATTGAAGTGCATAATACGTGCTGCCAGTCGCCGCTGTCTGCTGTTCTGTACCTGCAGTCCCGTCCTGACCGGTCACAGTGGAAACTGCCTGATTGGCGGGCAGAAGATCGTCTGGCTTGACGGCTCCTTCTTTATTAAAAAATGAGAGAATCACCATGCCAAAGAGTGCTCCGGTAACAAGTGCCCCAGTGACAGAACCAATCATTTTCCAGCCCCTTGGAGGACGATTGCGCTTATAGGAATAGTTCTCCGAATCTGCAAGCCAGTCGTGGCCCTGATCCTCTTGGGCATTAGACCGATAGCGACGCTCTTCCTCCGGACCTTCTGAATAATTATCATAACCGTAACCGGAACGGTTTCCTAGATAATGGTGCTCATCAAAATTCGAGTTCGAATCAGGGCTCACCCTCTCGTCAGGTTCAGGTACAGTAGAGCTTGTCAGCACCGTCTCTCCCCAGTCTCCGGGAATATCCTCTGGCGTCCATGATGGGGTCGTATCCATCTGCTTAGGCGTTAGCAGTTGATTATGCGGTAATTCTTCACTTAACGACACCAATGGACTGGATGCGGAACTCCTCTTGTTTTCAGGCTTGTCCGACTCATGATCCCCGAAGCGAAACGTCATTCTAGCATTGCTCACCCGTACCCTCTCCTTTGTCCCATTTATATCAGCTATATGCAGAGAAGGCAGAAGACATTCCAATTAACGCAAAAAAACGCCTGCTTCATATCGAAGACAGGCGGTTTCGCAAATGATCTATTTCAAGCCTTTGGCAAGTGTATCTCCAACTTTCCAGATATCACCTGCACCCATCGTAATCACCAGGTCTCCTGGCTGCAAACGATGCTGCAGATCAGCTACAACTTCTTCTTTCGTAGGAAGGTACCGTGCAGAAGCATTACTGTTTTGAACGATTAGTTCAACCAGTTTGGCGGAGGTTACCCCTTCGATCTGTTTTTCGCCCGCAGGAGAATAGATATCCGTAATAAGCACCTCATCCGCTTCCGCGAAAGCACGACTGAACGCATCCAACAGGAAGAACGTACGCGTATAACGCTGTGGCTGGAATACCGCAATAATACGTTTGCCTGTCGCTTTGGCTGCACTAATAGTCGCTTCAATCTCCGTCGGGTGATGCGCATAATCATCGATGATCAGCATATCACGCGCCTCGCCCAATACCTGGAATCTGCGTTTGGCTCCGTGGAACTGGATGATCGCTGCCACAATCTTCTCAAATGGAATACCTGCTTCCAGACAGGTAATTACAGTAGCCATCGCATTATAAACGTTATGCTTACCTGGCACTGATAATTCCACCGTGCCCATAGGAGCACCCTGATGATTCATCGTAAAGGAGATACGGCGATCGCCCAATACAATATCCGTTGCCATATAATCCGCAGCACGATCAATACCATAAGTTGTAATCCGTGACTTGAGTTCTGGCAAAATCGCTTGAACATTCTCGTCGTCTGAGCACACAATGGCTGTTCCTTCCGGACGAATCTGGCTCAGGAACTGCACATAAGCCTTTTTGAGTTCCTCAAAATCACTGTTGTAATTCTCCAGATGATCTGCCTCAATATTGGTTACAATACCGAGCCATGGATGGTACTGCAAAAATGAGCCATCGCTCTCGTCCGCCTCGGCAACTACCCAGTCGCCCTGGCCTGCCTTGGCGTTGGTGCCCACATTCATGATCTCTCCGCCAATGATATATGTCGGGTCCGTATCACATTTATCCATAACCAGTGCAATCATGGATGAGGTGGTGGTTTTACCGTGGGCTCCAGCCACAGCCACACCTTTACGTTCATTTAACAAACGTGCAAGCATCTGGGAACGATGCAGAATCGGAATGTTGAGCTCTGCAGCTGCTACCCGTTCCACATTATCAGCAGGCGCTGCCGTAGAGTATACAACCAGGTCTGCTCCAGTGACGTGCTCTGCTGTATGGCCGATATATATTTTCGCTCCCTTGGCTGCCAACTTCTCGGTCAACTCCTGTGAAGCGACATCCGATCCGGTAACGGTGTATCCCATTTCCAACATAACTCTAGCGATGGCACTCATGCCATATCCGCCAATCCCTATAAAATGAACGTGTTCCGATGTATTTAACAAAACTTTCACCAACCTTTTTCAGAATCGGTTTGATGCAAAAGGGCTGCCCGCACATCCGCAATCAGGTACAGTGTGCCGGAGACCACCCCCAGATCCTCCGCTTCCGTCCGTGACTTCAATAGATCAAGAGCCTTTGCCCATTCGGGCTCGACGATGATTTCCAGTTCCTGCTTCGCAAAGGCGGGACGTACCCGTTCGACAATCTGCAGCAATTCATCTGCAGCCATTTTGCGTCGGAAGTCTGGCTCGGTCAGGATCAGCGTATCCACTAGTGGCAGTATATGCTGCAAATATGATTCGTGATGCTTATTTGCCAACATACCCATCATCAAAATTAACTTGTTGTGAGGATAGACATCCGTAATGCTCTTGGCCAGCGACTCTGCCCCTTCCGGATTATGTGCTCCATCGAGCACAATTCGGGGTTCATCGACGACTTTTTCGAATCTCCCTGCCCAAAAAGCATTCTCCAGTCCAAGTGCGATATCGTTGTCATCCAGCATAAATGCCATGTATTGTCTAAGCAATTCGAGCACCATCAGTGCGGCCGCTGCATTGTCACATTGGTGTGAGCCCTGCATGCGGATGCGAACGTCCAGGTCACGAAAAGGGCCTGTAAAATGAAAAGATTGTCCGTTCTCATTACTCTCCAGTCGATGATAAGAGAATTGATTTCCAGCCAAATACAGGCTTGATTGAAGCTGCTGTGCTTTCTCCTGAATCACTTTCACAGCTTCGGGTTGCGTCGCGCAGGTTACAACGGGTACTCCCGGCTTGATAATGCCTGCCTTTTCTCCAGCGATCTGCTCAATCGTATCTCCAAGCACATCCGTATGATCCATACCAATGTTGGTGATGACGGACACAACAGGCGAAACAATATTCGTTACGTCCATCCTTCCCCCCAGCCCCGTCTCCCATACCACAACATCAGGGTAGCACTCTTCTGCATAATACAGAAGCGCGAGAGCCGTAGACACCTCAAACATCGTTGGGGAACCAAGCGGTGTAGATGCCATTTCCATAACCAGCGGTCGCAAACGGTTAGAGATCTTCAACAGTGTCTCTTCCGGAATATCCTCGCCGTTGTATTGAAAACGGTTCGTAAACTTGGTGATATAAGGCGATGTAAAGGTACCCACATCATATCCAGCCTGAAGAAGCACTGACGTCAAAAAAGCGCAAGTCGAACCTTTGCCGTTCGTTCCCGCGACGTGAATAAATTTGAGACGTTGGTGAGGATTGCCTAACATAGACATCAGACCCTCGATTCGTTCCATTCCAGGTCGGATGCCAAAAGGAATAAGGCCATTGATCCAGTCCACGGCCTCGTTATACGTAAGTAAAGGAGCTGCTGCATCTGTCCCGTCTAATTCCGTCATCTGATTCACCTTCGGTTCCGAGTTTGAGTGAAAAAAGCGGCCGGATGGCATACTGGCTCTCCATCCGACCCAAATATATTAACCTTTCAGTTCCTTGATTCGTGCGATCACTTTATCCCGTTTATCGGAATAATCTGCTTGCTTGGCGCGCTCTTCCTCAATAACTTTGGCAGGCGCTTTGGCTACAAAGCCTTCATTCGACAGCTTTTTCTCCACACGGAGTACTTCGCCCTCAAGGTTCTGCAACTCTTTCTCCAGACGAGCCACTTCCTGTTCGATATCAATAAGACCTGCCAGCGGCAAGTATAGTTCTGCCCCTGTGATGATTGCAGTCATTGCCTTATCCGGGGAGCTCAGATCCAGCCCACTATCGAACTCGGACGTGTTACAGAAACGTTTGATGTAATGACTGTTACGTTCGATGATGCTGGACGCCTCAGGGCTGTTTGCTTTCACCATCAATTCAATCTTTTTGCTCATAGGCACGTTCACTTCTGCACGGATGTTCCGAACTGCACGAATGGTATCCATGAGCAGGTTCATCTCGGCAACAGCCTCTGGATTCTCAAAAGCAGGATCATATACCGGCCATGCTGCCAACGTAATCGTCTCACCTTCATGCGGCAGATGCTGCCAGATCTCTTCGGAGATGTATGGCATAAACGGATGAATCAGGCGCATGGTCTGATCCAGCACATAAGCCAGTACGGATTGTGTTTTCTTCTTGGTAACCGGATCTTCCCCATAGAAGGACAGTTTAGCGAACTCAATGTACCAATCACACAGGTCATCCCAGATAAAGTTATACAGCACACGACCTGTTTCCCCAAATTCATACGCTTCGATTAGACGCGTAATATCGCGGGAAGTTTCGTTCAGACGGTGCAAAATCCAATAATCCGCTGTACCAAGCTCTCCGCTGATGTCACGATCCTCATAGGTGAATCCTTCCAGATTCATCAATGCAAAGCGCGAAGCGTTCCAGATCTTGTTGGCAAAATTACGAGCCTGCTCCACCCGTTCCCAACGGAAACGGAGATCCTGGCCTGGCGTGCTGCTGGTTGAGATCATGTAACGCATTGCATCTGCGCCATATTTCTCGATCACATCCAGCGGATCTACACCGTTGCCCAGTGATTTGGACATTTTACGTCCATCTGCATCACGAACAAGACCATGCATCAGCACATCCTTGAACGGAATCTCATCCGTGAATTCCAGTGCAGTGAAAATCATACGTGCAACCCAGAAATATATGATGTCATACCCTGTCACAAGTACACTTGTCGGATAATAACGTTGCAGATCTTCCGTATCTTCCGGCCAGCCTAGTGTGGAGAATGGCCATAAGCCGGAGCTAAACCAAGTATCGAGTACATCTTCGTCCTGTCTAAGCTTGCGTCCTGCATTCTCTGGTAGCGTTGTAGGATCTTCAGCAGATACGATGATTTCACCCGTTTCCTCATCATACCAGGCCGGAATACGATGTCCCCACCACAGTTGACGGGAAATACACCAGTCACGAACGTTCTCGATCCAGTTCAGATATGTTTTCTCGAAACGGTCTGGAACAAAATTAACCCCTTCGCCGCTCTGTTGTTTCTTGATCGCTCTCTCTGCAAGTGGCTTCATCTCAACAAACCACTGAGTAGACAGATACGGTTCAACAACAGCGCCGGTACGTTCACTGTGTCCAACCTGATGCGTATGATCCTCGATGTTGATCAATATGCCTTGCTCTTTCATATCAGCAACAATCTGCTTGCGGCATTCACTGCGATCCAGTCCCTGATACTTACCAGCTTCTGCATTCATTGTGCCACTCTCATCCATTACCGTAATCTGTGGCAGATCATGACGAAGACCTACTTCAAAGTCATTCGGATCATGTGCAGGCGTGATTTTTACTGCACCACTTCCGAACTCTTTATCCACATAATCATCAGCGATAATTGGAATTTCGCGTCCAATGATAGGCAGTACAAGGACTTTGCCAATCATATCTGCATAGCGCTCATCCTTCGGATGAACAGCGACCGCTGTATCACCCAGCATCGTTTCAGGACGCGTTGTTGCTACTGTAACGTAGCCACTTCCGTCTTTGAGCGGGTAACGCAGATGGTACAGGTGACCCTGAACCTCTTTATATTCAACCTCAATGTCAGACAGGGCTGTCCGGTTCACCGGGTCCCAGTTAATGATGCGTTTGCCGCGGTAAATAAGGCCTTTTTCATACAGTTGAACAAATACTTTGCGAACCGCTTGGGACAGACCTTCATCCAGCGTAAAACGTTCACGTGAGTAGTCAAGGGACAAACCCATTTTGCCCCATTGCTGACGAATGGTTGTGGCATATTGATCTTTCCAATCCCATACTTTCTCCAGAAACTTCTCGCGTCCCAGATCATAACGAGTCAGACCTTCTTCACGCAGCTTCTGCTCCACTTTGGTTTGGGTAGCAATACCTGCATGGTCAGAACCCGGAAGCCACAGTGCATCATAACCCTGCATCCGTTTGGTGCGGATCAGAATATCCTGTAGTGTAAAGTCGAGCGCATGCCCGATGTGCAGCATCCCGGTCACATTTGGGGGTGGAATTACAATCGTATACGGCTCGGCATCTTTACGTTGACCGGCTTTGAAATATCCGCGCTCCATCCAGGTGGAGTACCATTTGTCTTCTGCCGCTTTAGGATCGTAAGTGGTCGGCATTTCTGTTGCAGCTGATTTTTTTTCCTCAGACATGTGTCATTCCTCCGTTACTTCATCTTCATCATCTTCGCCAAAAAAAACAAAAAAAACCTTTCATCCATCAAAGGACGAAAGGTTAGCTTTCGCGGTACCACCTTTGTTTCACGCCGACAGCAAGGTAGACTTCCCCCTCTGTACAGGACGTGACACTTCAAGCAGATAACGGCTGCTACCGGCCCATCCTACCTCAGAAATAAATGACGATAACGCTCATTCATCCCTTGAATTCAAACAGGCAACTCCCGGGCGACTTCGATCAGTTGGTTCCTGCGGAATCTCACAGCGTTGCAATTCCACTCTCTGAAAGGTCATACTGTCTACTACTCCCGTTCCACGTTGTTCTTCAAAAAACCTACACACATCATACCTTGCTCGTGCGCGATAGTCAACCTGACAACAGCGGATAAAGTGCGCTGGAATGCAGGTTTAGGGCAAATCATGCAAAAACCCGCAATCCTCAAGGGGATCACGGGTCCTAACGAAGGCTTTAACTACGGATTAAGGGATGTACAATATCTGACCTTCTTCCACAACTTGTTCAGATAATCGATTATACAACTGAAGTTCCCTCGTGCTCAATTGATATCGATCCGCAATGGCATCCAGTGTATCTTCCCGCTGGACGATACACAACTTCACTTTACGGAATGGCGTCTGGTCCACAATCGTTCCCAGGAACAGATTCTTCCATTCCACATCCTCAGGTGCATACGTTTCTTCCTGTATCACACCGGCTGGAACCTCTTCGCCTCTCTCCACTTCAGCATCTCGTGCTGATCTGCCGGAGGATAACAAGGAAGAGATCCCCACACCCTCCTCTTGTCTTGGAGCGGATTCCTTTTTACTGCCAAAAGCAACCTTCATCTCCGGCTTGTCTTCCGTCTCAGCAACAGGTTCAGGGACAAATGCTTCATTCTGCACAAACTCATCTACCTCAGTCGCTTCAAAAGACTGGCGTTCTTCCTCTGCATTGCCTGCTTCGGACGTACCGAATACACCTTGCCAGTTCTCCGCTTGTGGTTCAACCGGAACATCAACTGCCTGATTCTCCTGCTGAGGTACAGATCTCGCTGATTCGAAATGCCATACGTCCGGTCCGTCCGGTACATCTGGTGCTGCGAACTCATTGGATAATTGAGCAGCAGGCTCTTGGACTTCTTGATCTGAATTTCTAGGCTCTGTAGGCAATGCATCCAAGGAAGGCTCGGACCACGCTGAAGACTCATCTTCCAGAGGAAGCAATGGTTCCGACTCTGGGTAAGAAGACAACCGATCAGCCGTCTCAGCCATAAATGACGAGATGGGAGAAGGTTCGCTGTATGGCTCCTGGGATGCCAGTTCATCTCCATTCGCTGTCAGAAATGCAGGATCTTCGTTTGCATCAGGTTGTCTGTTTTCGTTAGCGTACTCGGCACTTTGCTCCGCCGATTGGAGTGGCTCCGCCGAGGATAAGTTTGCATATTCCTGATGATATTCCGGGGCACCATAGGCAAGCTCTGCTGCATTCGCAAGTCTCTCTTCCTCACTCCGCTGGAGCAGATACTCCTGTGCAAATGTGTTAGGATCGCTATCTGTCTCTTCTGCTTCATCGGAACGGTTGGATTGCTGAGCATCCGGTGAGTGGACTACTGTAAACTCATCTGCTGACCACACTTGCGGCTCTTCAGCATGAAAGCCCTCGATGCCTCGCAACGACAACACGCCAGTAATGTTCAGACTACGATTGGACAACAGATCCACGTCAAAATTCTCGATCTCAATGGAAATATCCTCAATCGATCTGACTCGGTTCAGCGGCACTGTAATCTCCACGGGAATGAAATGTTTGAGCTCCTCTGAAGCCTCATTTTCTCCTCTGTACGCACCTGTAAGTAAAAGATGCCCTCTTAACGTGGCATGATCATCCTGCCCGATGACTTGAATGCGCGGGTATAATTCAATCTCCTCCAATTCCTCAATCGCAGGAACTCCCTCAGACAAATGAACGCGCTCATAAATATCGAACCGCAAACCATAAGGTTGATTCAACAAAGGTGGCGTCCTCCTTTCGGCATATGTTCACCATGATCCTTCTCATGGGACTGATCCATGGTCCAAATCCTTCGTTACCCCATCTATATGCCTTGAATGAGATGAGCATGCCACCTTTTGAAAAACCTTGCTATATAAAGCGAAATAGAGAATGTTGCACCTAGCCACTTCGATGACAGAATAACCTTCCGATCACTGTTATCCCCAGATTTTTTTGATTCCCTTCTTCAAAGGGAAAATCCGGGGATAAATTATGCTTCCGAAGCAGCTTTCTTTCAGAAAGCTTTTAGGCGACATAAATAGTATTAATACATCTTTTCGCGCTCTGCCAGTTGTGTAAAATCGGACGGCCAAGGGTCATTTACTTCAATCATGGCTCCAGTTAACGGGTGGTTAAACTTCAACACTTCTCCGTGAAGCGCCTGCCTATCAATGGCATCCGCTCTTCCTCCATACAACTCATCACCGATGAGCGGATGTCCCGCATAACTCAGATGTACACGAATTTGGTGTGTGCGTCCTGTGTCCAGCTTCAATCGTACAAGAGTTGCCCGTTCCCACACTTCGACGATCTCCACATGCGTAACAGCTTCTTGACCACCTTCAGAGACACGTCTGCGCTGTTTGTGATGTCTGTCCTTGCCAATGGGAGCATCAATTTTGTGCAGTTCGCGGGATAGTTGTCCCCCTGCCATGGCTACATAATGGCGACCAATCTCTTTGCGGCGCATCGCTTCATCCAGTTTGGCGAGAGCAAAAGCATTTTTGGCATACAGGACAGGTCCGGTTGTATCCTCATCCAGTCGATGAACATGGCGTACACTTGCCTGTATTCCGTTCATCTCATAATAGGAGGCAACCACATGATCCAGCGTGATGGCCTGATCAGCGCGGCTTCCATCCGGATGCAGTTTCATGCCTGCCGGTTTGTGCATAACCAAACAGAAATCATCCTCAAACAAGACCTCCGCCTCAGCCCAGCGTGGTTCGACATCGATTGGCTGGGACGCAAAAAGGGCCAGCCGAAGCCGGTCCCCTGCGAGTTGTATTCCTCGGTTTGCTTTAAGCTGACGTAGCAGTTTCTCCGGAAACTGAAGTTCAGACAATAGCCATTGCTCTGCAGCCATCTGTTTGTCCGAGCTGCCGGTTACGGTTTTTCCTGGCATCAGCTCAAGCCATTCCCCACGGCGTTTCCAACTTTTGATCGTCATAGCGATTGAAGAGCTTTACGATTCGCCTCGATCGTATCGTCAATATCTTGCTCCGTGTGCACACCAGAGACAAACATGCCTTCGTATTGCGAAGGCGCAACACTCACACCTTGATCAATCATGGCCGCAAAATAACGACGGAATTGATCCAGATTGCTTTCTTTGGCAATATCATAATTAGTTACCGGAACGGCACTGAAGAATGGACAAACCATGGAACCCACACGGTTAATGGTTATCGCGACACCCGCCTCAGATGCATTTTTCTCGAATCCGGCTTGCAGACGTGCAGACAGTGTCTCCAGACGGTCATAGACCTCTGGTGTTAACAATTTGAGCGTGGTATATCCTGCTGCCATAGCCAGCGGATTCCCGCTTAGTGTACCTGCTTGATAGATCGGTCCCGTAGGAGCAATCTGTTCCATCAGATCCCGGCGACCACCATAAGCACCAACCGGGAGTCCGCCACCGATAACTTTCCCCAGACAAGTCAGGTCGGGTGTAACCCCATATCGTCCCTGGGCACAGTTCAACCCTACGCGGAAACCGGTCATGACTTCGTCAAAAATAAGCAGGCTGCCATATTGCGTCGTCAAACTGCGCAAGCCTTCCAGGAAGCCGGAAGCCGGAGGTACAACCCCCATGTTACCTGCCACAGGTTCCACAATAACAGCGGCAAGTTCTTCACCATAACGTTCAAAAGCAAGTGTCACAGACTCCAGATCGTTATAAGGTACCGTAATGGTATTCACAGCTACGCCTTCAGGCACACCTGGACTATCTGGCAGACCCAATGTTGCAACACCTGAGCCAGCCTTGATCAGCAAACTGTCTGCATGTCCATGATAAGATCCTTCAAACTTCAGAATTTTACTGCGTCCGGTTACCCCGCGTGCCAGTCGAATGGCACTCATGGTTGCTTCTGTACCGGAATTAACCATCCGCACAATATCGATGGAAGGTACACGCTCACAGACCAGTTTCGCCATCTCGGTCTCCAGCAAGGTAGGTGCACCAAAGCTTGTTCCTTTAAGGGCTGTCTCACGCAAAGCTTCTACAACGTCAGGGTGTGCATGTCCCATGATGAGTGGACCCCACGATCCTACATAGTCAATAAAAACATTGCCATCAATATCGTAGATTTTGGACCCTTCGCCGCGCTCCGCATAGATTGGCGTAAGTCCCACCGATTTGAATGCGCGTACAGGGCTGTTCACCCCCCCGGGTATGTACTGCTTCGCTTCCTCAAACGCGCTACGTGAGCGCTCATCATTACGACGATTACCTTGTTGTACAGTCATGTGTATCCTCCCCAATGTCGATTATTTTATTTCTCAGCCAACCAGCGAGAAGCGTCTTTTCCGTAGTAGGTAATGATCATATCTGCACCCGCGCGTTTCATACTGAGCAGGATTTCCATGGCTACTTTTTTCTCATCGATCCAGCCTTGAATCGCCGCCGCCTTAACCATGGCATACTCGCCACTTACATTATAGGCAACAAGCGGAAGATCAAATTGATCCTTGATGGTGCGCATAACATCCAGATAGGAAAGGGATGGTTTTACCATCAACATGTCCGCTCCTTCCAGCACATCCGTTTCGGCTTCACGCAGAGCTTCTCGTGCGTTGGCCGGGTCCATCTGATACGACTTGCGGTCCCCGAATTGTGGCGTTGAATCTGCTGCCTCGCGGAATGGGCCATAGAATGCAGAAGCATATTTTACAGAGTAGGACATGATCGGAATGTGACTGAATCCATTCTCATCCAGCCCGGCACGGATCGCTTGTACAAATCCATCCATCATGTTGGATGGTGCAATAATGTCCGCTCCTGCTTTGGCTTGGGACACTGCCGTTTGCACGAGCAGATCAAGTGATTCGTCATTTAACACATCTCCGCAGATGTGACCGTCAATCTCCACGGTGTGTACCATACCGCAGTGACCGTGATCTGTGAATTCACACAGACAAGTATCTGCAACAACCAGCAGCTCTGGGTACCACGATTTGATCAATCTCGTCGCTTCCTGCACAATGCCATCTTCAGCGAAGCCAGATGAACCCACACTGTCCTTCGTCTCAGGAATACCGAACAATAACACGGCTGGAATTCCCAACTCGGCAATTTCTGTTACTTCTTCCTGAAGACGATCCAGCGAGAAACGGAATACCCCAGGCATGGATTTGATTTCGGATTTAACATTTTCTCCATACGTTACATAGATCGGTTGAATAAAATCATCCACGGTTAGATGGGTCTCTCTGACCATATTGCGAATACCTGTGGATTGGCGTAAACGGCGATGCCGTACAATTGGAAAACTCATACGTGTAAACCTCCCTGAAAGTGTAATAGAGCAAAAAGGGAAGCGCGCTGGTATCCTATCGAATTCAGCACGCTTCGTATGTCAACATATTACTTGTGTATTAATTCCGAAGAACGCCTTCCTTGGCGCTTGTCCGTTTCCAGTCACATAGAACTGTGATCAAGCTATCCATCGTCGCTTCCTCTGCCATGAGCGTAACACGCAGTCCAGCGGCCTCTGCAGTCTTCGCTGTAACCGGTCCGATACATGCAACCTCCACATCTTTTAACAAAGGCAGCGGATCTTGCAATCCCATCCGTTTCAACATACTCATGAAGTTGGTAACCGTCGATGAACTTGTGAAGGTCACCGCATGTATACCGCCTTCTTCAAGCAGCTTGAGCAGTTCATCATCATCTTCACCAGCGAGGATCGTATCATAGATGATGGCTTCGGTGACTTGAAGTCCTCGTTCTCGCAGCTGGTCACGTAACCACGTACGAGCCAGATCACCGTGCGGAAGCAGGACTTTCTGGCCTTCCTTCAGTTCACTTTCAAAAGTCTCAAGCATGCCTTCGGCCTGGAAAGGACCTTTGACGACCTCTGCAACGATGCCATGTTTGCGCAAAGCGTCTGCTGTGGATGGTCCTACGGCAGCAATTCTTGCCTGATGAATCGAGCGAATATCCTTGCCTTCCTGTTCCAGATGGCGGAAAAAGAACTCCACGCCGTTCACACTTGTGAAAAATACCCAGTCATAGGTATTTAAAGCACTGAACGCGTCTTTGACACTTTGCTGCGCAGATTCACTGGAAGGCATGACCGTCTCAATGACCGGAAACTCATACGGTTCGCCGCCGAGTTCCTCAATGCGATTCACGAGTTCACTCGCCTGACTGCGAGCACGGGTCACCAGAATTCGTTTGCCAAACAGCGGCAGCGCCTCTGCCCATTTCAACTGTTCCCGTTGATTCACGACATCCCCTACCACAATAACAGCAGGCGGTTGGAAATTGGCTGCGATCACTTTTGCTTCTATATCTTCAAGGGTACCTGTAATGGTATCCTGTTCCGCTCGTGTTCCCCAACGAATCAGTGCTACTGGTGTTTGTGCTGGACGACCATGACGAATCAACTGTTCGCTGATATAGCCAATTTTGGCAACACCCATCATAAATACAAGTGTACCCGTCGCATTCGTCACTTTATCCCAATGGATGCTGCGATCGAGCTTGTCCGGACTTTCATGCCCCGTAATGATGGAGATAGAGGACGCATAGTCACGGTGTGTCACGGGAATTCCGGCATACGCTGGCACACTTATCGCAGCTGTTACCCCAGGCACAATCTCAAATGGAATGCCGTTTTTGTGCAGCAAATCCGCCTCCTCGCCCACGCGTCCAAAGATCGTCGGATCGCCACCTTTAAGCCGTACCACAACCTTGCCTTCCAGAGCCAGATCAACCAACAGTTGATTGATCTCTTCCTGTTTCATCGTATGCCGATCCGGGCGCTTGCCCACGTAAATCTTGACCGCGCCAGGTTTCATTTGTTTCAACAATCTCGGACTTGCCAAACGATCATAGACTACAGCATCGGCTTTACCGATGGATTCCCACCCTTTTACCGTAATTAGCTTTGCATCCCCAGGACCTGCTCCTACCAAAAAGACCTTCCCCACCATGTCTTCATCCCCTAACTTCTGCCAGTATCTGCTCTGCTCCCCGTTCGATCAATCTCCAAGCCACTTCTTCTCCCAGACGAACCGGGTCTTTGCCAGTCAGAGCTTCCTTAAGAATCAGTCCACCATCCGGTGTACCGACCATACCTGTTAATTGTAACGTGTTTTTGCCATTCAGGGAATCTGCATCTTGCTGAGGCAGCCACACCGCATGAGCACCAATCGGGACCTGACAGCCCCCATTCAATACACTGAGAAAACGGCGTTCCGCCTGTACAGGAAATGCTGTCTCGGGATCATTATACAGCTGCAACAAGTGCAACAATTCCTCATCGTCTTCACGGCATTCGATACCAAGCGCCCCCTGGCCCACAGCCGGAAGGCAAGCTGTTTCGGTCAAGTACTCGGTAATCCGGTCTTCCCAGCCCATTCGGTACAACCCAGCAGCAGCCAGAATAATCGCATCAAGGCCTTCAGTCTCCAGCTTCCGCAGACGGGAATCGATATTGCCGCGAAGCGATTCCAATTGCAAATCTGGACGATAGGCTTTTAATTGACTGGATCGGCGCAGACTGCTTGTCCCAACTCTTGCGCCTTCTGGCAATTGATCCAGCGTAAGTCCACCATTGGAAATCAGCGCATCCCGTGGATCTGCACGACGGGGAACAGCGCCATTAATTAATCCTTCGGGTAACTCGGAGGGCATATCCTTCATGCTATGCACAGCCATATCAATGGTACGATCAAGCATCGCCTGTTCAATTTCTTTGACAAACAATCCTTTGCCTCCCACTTTTGACAGCGTTACATCCAGAATGAGATCTCCCTTTGTAACAATCTTATGTACTTCAAAGTCAAAAGCTAATCCTTCCCGCTCACAAATGTCGCGTAAATCCTGAATGACATGACCTGTCTGGGTTAGCGCAAGCGCGCTCTGTCTACTTCCAACTTTAATTGTACGCATATCTATACTTCCTCCTGATTACGGGATATCCAGTCCCCGATTTCTTCTTCGGTCCACCACCGGAAATGGCCTGTACGAATATCTTCTAGTATGTTCATCTCAGTTAACTGCCGAAGCAACGTACTTCTAAGACTAGCAGAAGATACGCGTGCCTTCACCTCGGTCCTCATCTGGTGCAAAAACTCAAGATACGTCTCATACTCATCACCGAACTGTCGTTCGAGTGTGGCTCGTATCTCAGCAGCTGCTGCCGGCCCCGCCCCTGCTGTGGATATCGCTATGCTTAATCTTCCACGTCTGACTACGCTTGGCGTAATAAAGCTGCTGTGCTCCGAAGACATCGCGTCATTCACCAATATGCCCGCATTCCCAGCATCCCGAACCACAGTTGAATTGACCTCTGATCGGTCAGTCGCTGCATATACGAGAAAGGCCCCCCGCAAATCTCCATTGCGGTAGGACCGGTCTATCCATTGAATTCGGGATTCATGATGCAGTTGTTTTAATAAGGGAGTAAGCTCCGGACTAATGACCGTAATCTGAGCCTCGGCATGCAGCAATCCCTTAATTTTACGTTCGGCAACACGTCCACCACCAACTACACAGCACTTCTTGCCTGAAGTATTCACAAATATTGGCGTGTAACGCTCCATTTCCCTCACTCTCCCGTCCAACGATGAAACGCTGAATACGCATTGGATAAAAAGCTCACAATGACCAATCCGTATCCAATCAGTGTCCATCTTGCCATGATGATCGTAGAGAACTGTTTTCTTCTCTTGAATACGAAGTAACCTACGTAGATGGCTATAGCAAGACCTGTAGCAATTACTTTGAGGTCCAGTAGCAAGATCCATCGTCTTTCCGCCACAATGGATAATACGGCAAGCATTACAGAAACACCAAGGAGCGGCGTTCCTATCAATGTAGCACCATCCATGTACTTACCGATCACTTCCAGGCTTGGCAGCCGGCGCATCGTATCATTCCACTTTTTTTTCTTCAACTTATGGTGCAAGAAAAGATATAACAAGGCAAATACCGTAGCAACGGTTAACGCCGCAAAACCAAGATTCGCCAAGGTGATATGCATGATGAGTAATCCATGTACTGTTTGCCAGTTATGCAGGGATATCTCTCCGGCCGTAAACCACAGGCGGTTTAATACCGTAACGGAAAAACCTACAACATTCAGCAATAAAATCACAAATTCAGAACGCTGGATACGAGTCATGACAAGAGACATCAGCACAATACTGAATGAAAATATAAACAAAAAATCAAAGGTGGTGTAGATTGGAAAATGTCCTTCAGTCCACATGCGCAAAATGACATGTGTGACCTGAAGTCCCCAAACAACGACAAGAAACCCTGTGCCTGTCCGCTTCGCCCCCGCATTGCGTCGAATGCAGTCCGAGAAATAGAACAGTAGGCTCAGGGCATACATATAGATTAAAGCTTCATAGACTTGTTCAGCAACGGTCAAGCTGCCCACCCGCCTTATACGCCTGCCGGAGCATAAGCCGGCACGGGGTCTTGCCGGTTTTCGTTAAGGTGAGCGGCTGGTTTAGCCAGAGCTGTGGCGTCACTCTGACTCACTTTTTCAGCGGCCATCTCCACTGCATTTTCCAAAGCGAAAATCTGAGTAAACATGCGCAGAGCTTCATCACCTTGCTTCGTTCCTGCCATTTCCTTAATCCGATTAATCGGATCTGTCGTCATTTGATTCACAATACTCTTGGTCAAACGACGAATGACTTTACGCTGATGTTCATCAAGCTCAGGCAGTTTATTAAACAGGCTATCCATCGTTTCTTCATGAATGGAGACACCTTTTTCCTGCAAAGCGCGAATAACGGGACGAACACCCAACGTTTTGAGCCAATGGTAATAATCTTCCATCTCAAGCTCAATCATTCTCTCAATCTTGGCAGCTTCCACCTTACGCATCTCCAGGTTGCTCTCCACGATTCCTTCCAGATCATCAATGTCATAGAGATATACGTTGGATAACTCAGCAATCGCCGGATCAATATCCCGTGGAACCGCAATATCAATCAGGAACAATGGACGGGATTGACGACGCTTCATGCTCTCCCGTACCACTGCCGCATCCATGACATAACGTTCAGCTCCAGTAGAACTAATCACAATGTCCACTTCATTAAGACGATCTAATGCTTGTTCCATCGTACAAGGTGTGCCCCGGAACTTGGCTGCCAACTCTTCGGCTCTTGCGAGCGTACGATTTGCCACGATGACTTCGGATGCCCCGTTGGCATAGAGATGTTTCACGGTTAGTTCACTCATCTTGCCGGCACCCAATATGAGCACCTTCTTATCTGTGAACATGCCAAAGATCCTCTTACCAAGCTCAACAGCAGCATAACTGACAGATACGGCGCTCTCCCCGATGGAGGTCTCCGAATGGGCCCGTTTGCCCAGTGTAACTGCCTGTTTGAACAGCATATTAAACCAGGTACCTGTTGATTTCTCTTCCTGCGCTTTAAGAAAAGCCTGTTTCACCTGTCCAAGTATCTGAGTCTCACCAATGACCATGGAATCAAGTCCGCAGATCACACGGAACAAATGGCGCATGGCTTGGTCATCTTCATATATATATAAGTGTTGCGTAAATTCTTCCCGTGGTACATTAAACCATTGTTCCATGAATGTTCGAATAAAATAACCACACATGTGAAGACGGTCCACCACAACATACAACTCGGTACGGTTACATGTGGCTACGATTACACCTTCCAATACACTCTTGGTCAGCTTGAGCTGCTGCAGCGCTTCAGACAAGTCCTTTTCTGCAAATGTGAATCGTTCCCTAACCTCTACAGGCGCCGTGCGATAATTCAAACCAACGACAACGATGTGCATTGCAAGTTCACCTGCCTAATAAATTTCCAATCAAAGTGCTTACTGCATATGTCTATCCATTTATGATTGACATGGTTAATTATATCACACATCATAGCCGTGACCGGGTCATTTTTATGAAATGTTTATGAAATCCCCATGTTCATCATCATATGCACTGTCATTTATTGTAGTGTCTCACCAAAGTTCCCCGTTATGCGTTAAAAAGTGTCGATTATGAATATTCATAATGATATGGACATTTAAAACAAATAGCCATGGAATGATTCCATGGCTATTAAAGTTTGGGAGGTTATGCGTCCATCCCGATATGTGAACATTGTGTATGCAATATACTATTTATTTAAACCCATTCTGAATGTTTGTTCATCTCTGGTGTTTCAACTTGCAATTCGCCCAATCCACGTACCAGCTTCTTTGCATACGTTTTTTCAGGTTTTAATACGGATACCAGGTAGTCAATGGCCAACTGTGGGTCAACGGTATCCCCGCAAGTGTAACAATCAATTGCTGCAAAACCTCTCTCAGGATACGTATGAATGGAGAGGTGACTCTCCGACAAGAGTACAAGAACGGTCGCTCCCTGTGGGTCAAACTGCTTGGACTGCACGGACATTACTGTCGCACCACATGCCTCCGCTGCTTCAACCATTTGAGCTTGCAAGTACTCCGCATTGTTCAGTAGATTAAAGTCGACACCCCAAGTATCAACAGCAACGTGTCTTCCGAAAGTTGAATATTCCACCCTTCGGTTCCCCCTTCCTAGGAATAAAATGTTTGAAAAATTTCATCCGCTAGGACCTACGTCATTCACTTCCCGAGGGAAAAATCTCTCGCAACATATAATGTCCTGAGTGAATCCTGGTTCCTATATTGTTTTCAACGAGATTAAAAATAACATTGAATCCGAGTGAAATCAACCCTTTTCCAGAAGATTGTAAAATAAATATTTTCACTTCCGGATGATTTGACCCTACAACAAAAAATCCCCCTGAAACCTCCGCATTGGCAAGTGCCAAGACCCGGAAGATACAAGGGAATTCATTACATTTTTATACGTGTATAGACATACACTTTCAGGTTAATAAGCTTCAAGCTCAAACAACCGTTTTTGATAACGAACAAGAGTCTCATCAATCTGATGAAGCTGATCAGCAGTCGCATCTTTTCTAGTGTCCAGCAGTGAATCAATCTCGGCATACACACGGTTGATTTCGCGTTCTACATGTCTGGCCAGGAACAGATGTTGCAATTCGAGCAACGTATTTTTGTATTCATAGATCACTCGGGTATTCTCCCCGGTTTTCTCCACAATTTTACGGACAGTGCCTTGAGCATAAACATACGTCATGGTGAACCCTTTATAGATTCGATGAACGACCCCGTCACCCTTAAAAGTCATAAAGAGCTTCCGGACAACATTGGTCAGATGCAGATTCACCAGGCGGCAAGATAACTCACAGATATAAAATCCTTCTATGCGGTCAAAAGGGAAATGAACCTCTTCTCCACTTACATCCCCCAACACAACCTCCTGACATCCATTGTCCAACACCTTAACCCGATGATGGAGTCGGCCGTCTTCCGTCATGCGCAAAAACTGATGCATCTGGGGTTCTGACAATTTCATAGTGGCCTTAACATACTCTGTGGCTAACCGCTGAGCCATACAAATCTCCTCAATTCTTTCCCGATTGTTTTGCCTTCCTGCACTGTAGCAGTAATCTCAAAATTCTTCAGGCCGGCGAAGCCGGTGTTTTGGGTACTGTTGGCAACATGCACCTATGCTCATTATACACTACCTTAACGCTATATTTCTCCAGACCCAGATGATGAATTCTCACGAAATCCCATAAATAACCGGATTAATCTTGATCTCATCCAAGATTCACTTAACATGCTCACTTTCCCACACTAAAACTGTATACTATCTCGGTTATCCGTTAATTTCGTTGTTTTCTTCCTCTTCAGCAGTACCCTCTGCATCCAGAACTGGTGCATACTTATCTATGCGGGCATGGCGGGTAATGATGTCCCATAACTCCTCTTTCCCCAATCCCTCTTCGGATGAAAACGGCACAAACAAATCCCCTGAACGAAGACCCAGTGATTCCTTAATAACTTTGATATGTTTGGCTCTACGTGTTTTGGGAATCTTGTCCATCTTGGTTGCTACGACAACCAAAGGCAATCCATTGTGACGAAGCCATTCATTCATCATCTTATCTTCCTTGGATGGCTCATGTCTCATATCCACCATCTGCATAACCAGTTTCAATTCCTCGCGTCCGAGCAGGTATTTCTCCATCATTTTACCCCAGGCAAAGCGCTGCTCTTTGGAAACCTTGGCGTAACCATATCCCGGGAAATCGACGAAGTAGAGATCCTGATTAATTTTATAATAGTTCAGCTGCTGTGTTTTACCTGGTGTCGCACTCGTCCGAGCCAGATTTTTACGATTGATCAAACGGTTGATCAGGGAAGATTTCCCCACATTGGATCGACCCGCCAACGCAATCTCTGGCAGACCGTCCTCTGGGTATTGTTCAGGCCGAACGGCACTGATAATAAATTCAGATTGATTTACTTTCATATTGTATCTTTCCTCTCTTGAACGCCTTTGCTATGCATAACCTGTTGAAGTTATTATGCCATGGATTGTTCTATCATACCAAAAAAACCGTTCCAGCGGACGCCGAAGCCTCCGCAGAACGGTCTACTCTTCATACGAACCTTTCGGATACGTGGATTACAGGTGGATTCCTGCCTGCTCAACAAGCGCATGCTGCAATACCTGATCCATATGGGCGACCGGGACAAACTCCACATCTTCCTTGATGCTGTCTGGAATGTCACGCAGATCCCGTTCGTTATCCTTAGGCAATAATATTTTTTTATAACCTGCACGATGGGCTGCCAGTGATTTCTCTTTCAAACCACCAATTGGCAACACACGTCCACGCAATGTTATTTCACCAGTCATGGCGATATCCTTGGATACATGTTTGTTCGTCAGAGCTGAGATTAACGCTGTTGCCATCGTAATCCCGGCAGATGGACCATCCTTCGGAATCGCTCCTTCCGGAACGTGGATATGAATATCGTTCTTCTCATGGAAATCAGGCGCGATCCCAAGCTGCGTAGCTTTGGAACGTGTGTAACTGAATGCGGCTTGTGCCGATTCCTTCATGACATCCCCCAGTTTACCTGTAAGAGTCAATTTACCCGTTCCAGGCACAACAGTCACCTCAATGACAAGGGTATCTCCGCCAACTTCAGTCCACGCCAGACCCGTTACGGTACCAATCTGATCTTCCAGTTCGGCCATGCCATAACGGAACTTGCCAGGTCCAAGATAGTCTTTGATCTCATCTGATGTGATGTTAATCTGACCTTCCACACCAGACACGATATTCTTGGCAGCTTTCCGGCACAACGAAGCCATCTGCTGTTCCAGATTACGTACACCTGACTCCCGTGTATATTCACGAATTACACGCAACAACGCGTCATCCGGGATTTCCAGTTGCCCTTCTTCCAGACCATGGTCCTGCTTCTGTTTGGGCAACAAATAGTTTTTCGCAATTTGCAGCTTCTCCAGCTCCGTGTAACCAGGGATGTTGAGCATTTCCATCCGATCCAGCAATGGACGCGGAATATTGTGTACCGTATTGGCAGTTGTTACAAACATAACGTTGGATAAGTCAAACGGCAATTCTACAAAGTGATCACTAAACGTATTATTCTGTTCCGGATCAAGGACTTCAAGTAACGCTGCAGAAGGGTCTCCGCGGAAATCTGAAGCCATCTTATCAATCTCGTCGAGCAGGAATACCGGATTAAGTGAACCGGCCGTTTTCATTCCCTGAATGATACGACCAGGCATGGCTCCTACATAGGTGCGTCGGTGTCCACGAATCTCGGCTTCATCGCGCACGCCGCCAAGAGAGATTCTGACAAACTCCCGTCCCAGCGATCTCGCGATCGAACGGGCAAGTGATGTTTTACCGACCCCTGGAGGTCCAACTAGGCAGAGAATTGGCCCTTTAAGCTTCTTGACGAGCTTCTGGACCGCCAGATATTCAAGCACACGTTCTTTGGGCTTTTCCAATCCGTAATGATCTGCATTGAGCACATCCTCGGCTTTTTGGATATCCAGATCATCTGCTGTCATCTGGCTCCAAGGAAGGCCAAGCAGCCAATCCACATAGTTGCGGATGACTCCGCCCTCGGCTGAGCTTGCAGGCATTTTCTCCAGTCGATCAATTTCTTTCTCAACCTTTTCTTTCACCTTGTCCGGCAAGCCGAGTTCTTCCATCTGCGTGCGAAGTTCCTCAACCTCACCCGCTCGGCCTTCTTTTTCACCCAGTTCTTTCTGGATTGCTTTCATCTGCTCACGCAAATAATATTCCTTCTGCGTTTTCTCCATCTGTTTCTTCACACGTTGGCTGATCTTGCGTTCAAGCTCCAGCACTTCGCGCTCATTGTTCAGGATATCCAGCAATTTCTCCAGACGTTCCCGAACGTCGATGGTCTCCAGAATTTCCTGTTTATCCTTGATCTTCAAGGACAGGTGACTCGTGATGACATCGGCCAAACGCCCTGGTTCTTCAATGTCAGACACCGCAGCAAGTGTCTCTGGTGTCACTTTTTTGGACAGATTAATATAATTCTCGAACTGGTTCAGAACGGTACGCATCAAGGCATCCGTCTCCGGATGGGTATTCTCCTCTTCAGGCAGCTCTTTTGCCAGTACTTCATAATATTCCTCGTTGTCCGTATATTCAATAATTTCAGCCCGTTCCAAGCCTTCCACGAGTACACGAATCGTACCATTCGGAAGCTTCAGCATCTGTCTGACCTTGGCCACGGTTCCGATTCTGAAAATGTCTTCTTGTGTTGGTTCTTCAATATTTACTTCGGCTTGGGAACATAGGAGAATCAGATGTTCTTCTACCATCGCTTTTTCTAAAGCCTTGACCGATTTCTCCCGGCCCACATCGAGATGCAGTACCATACTCGGGTAGACGAGAAGTCCTCTTAAAGGCAGTAAAGGAAAACGACGACCTTTCGCTTTGCTCGGTCCCATCGCTTTCGCACCTCCAATGGCTCTCAGGTTGTAGTCATTCATTATTCTATCAAATGTTCACATAAAAAACCAATGAAGGGAAGCGTTTAGCAGCTTCCCGAATCTGTAACCTGTCCTGGACGAGGCACGTCAGCACGCAAATAGGAAGCAGATGCCGGTGGAAAAATCTCCGGTGCAGGGGTAACTGTCTCCTCTGCAAGCTTCGTCTGTTCCAGCTGTTGTTCCGGAACCCAGGCGAACACTTCACGGAATACGTCCTGTACCGTATCTACCGGAATAACGCGCAAGCCATCCAAGTTCTCGAAAATGGACTGCCAGTTCTCGGCGGGAATAATAACCGTCTTCGCTCCCGCCTGAAAAGCAGCCTCCACCTTGGCCAGCACGCCACCAATTGGCTTGACCCGACCATGAATACTGATCTCGCCAGTCATCGCTGTCTCATGATCCACAGGACGTCCCTGAATGGCTGATGTAATGGCAGTCGCCATGGCAATTCCGGCTGATGGACCATCAATAGGCGTCCCACCTGGGAAATTCACGTGTAAATCGTAATCATTCGGACGAATACCCATGGCTTTTAATACGGTTAACACATTTTCAACCGAGCCTTTAGCCATACTTTTCCGCCGGAGTGTACGCGAACCGCCTCCAATCTCTTCTTCATCCACAACGCCTGTGATGTTAATTCGGCCTTGATCTTTAAGAGCCGGAACAGCAGACACTTCAATTTCCAAAATGGTTCCCATATTCGGTCCGTATACCGCCAAGCCGTTAACAAACCCCACCTGAGGCTGTGAAGGGACCTTTCGGTCAGGCCGTGGCTGAATCTGACTGCTACCAGCCACCCACTCTACATCGGAAGCTTGAAGCGTCTCACGCTTCTCTGTCAGCGCAAGTCCAGCAGCCAGCTGGATGATATTGACCGCTTCACGTCCGTTGGTTGCATATCGCTTGACCACCTCAACGGCTTCCGGACACGGACTGAACCCTATTTTCTGGACAGCATCTTCTGCAATTCGTCCAATCTCTTCAGGCAACAAAGGACGGAAATAAACTTCCATGCAGCGCGAACGCAAGGCCGGTGGCAGTTCATGAGGGGAACGTGTCGTTGCTCCAACAAGGCGGAAATCGGCCGGCAGGCCATTTTGAAAAATATCGTGGATATAAGCAGGAGTATGCGTGTCTTCAGAGTTATAGTACGCACTCTCCAAAAACACCTTGCGATCCTCCAACACTTTCAACAGCTTATTCATCTGAATCGAATGCAATTCACCAATTTCATCAATAAAAAGCATTCCCCCATGCGCTTTGGTCACAGCCCCCGGTTTTGGTTGGGGAATACCTGCAACGCCCATGGCTCCTGCTCCCTGATATATCGGATCATGAACCGAACCAATTAAGGGGTCCGCAATACCACGCTCATCAAAACGGGCTGTTGTTGCATCCAGCTCGGTGAATTTCGCGTCTGGTTTGAAAGGGGAAGATGGATTCTTCTTCGCCTCTTCTAGCACAACCCTTGCGGCAGCTGTCTTCCCGACTCCGGGAGGGCCATAAATGATAACATGTTGCGGATTCGCACTGCATAATGCAGCTTTAAGGGCACGAAGCCCGTCTTTTTGCCCAACAATATCATTAATGGTAGCTGGACGCGTCTTCTCCGACAGCGGCTTGGTGAGTGAGATCGAGCGCAGCTTGCGCAGTTTCTCCAGTTCCTTGCGAGATTCACGCTCAACAGCACTGCGGTTGGTTTTCTGGCCACGCAGCAGGTTCCAGAAATACAAACCAATCACCACTCCAAAAAATAACTGAATCAACATTATGAACATTCCGAAATCACCCATGTCTCAACATCCTCCTTCTGTCCCTATTCTCATATGAGATCATGCTAATACTTGGTAGTATAGCCTTTTCAACGAGACGTAAACGGGCAATGCGGAATTTGTAGACGAGAATATAAAAAGCTCGCCATTGCTGGCGAGCTTTTGTTGTGACAGGATATGAATCAATCAGTGCGAACGACCAGGAATAACACCTGTCTCTTCGTAAGCTTCGACGATTTTGTCGATCTCTTTTTTCAATTCCTCAACCATGATTTCTTCAGGCACTTTACGGATCATCTTGCCATGACGGAACAAGAGACCTTCTCCACGAGCACCGGCAATCCCGATATCCGCTTCTTTAGCCTCACCTGGACCATTAACCGCACATCCCAACACCGATACTTTAATCGGCACCTTAAGTTTGGAGATATACTCTTCCACTTCGTTGGCAATGGAGAACAGGTCGATATCCAAACGTCCACATGTTGGGCAGGAAATCAAAGTAGCTGCATTCGTAATCAGTCCAAATGTTTTGAGCAGATCACGAGCAACCTTGATTTCTTCTACAGGGTCCGCACTCAGTGAGATCCGCATCGTAGAACCAATACCCATGGACAACAAGGCTCCCATACCTGCAGAGCTTTTGATCGTACCGGAGAACAGTGTACCTGCTTCGGTAATCCCGAGATGCAACGGATACGGAATGATCTGAGCTACTTTGGTATATGCCTCAATTGCCATCGGCACATCCGATGCTTTGAGAGACACGATGATATCGTGGAAATCAAGCTCTTCCAGAATACCAATGTGATACAATGCACTTTCTACCATAGCATCAGCCGTAGGATACCCATACTTCTCAAGAAGGTGGTTTTCCAGAGACCCCGCATTTACCCCGATCCGAATTGGAATACCGCGTTCTTTACATGCTTTCACGACTTCTTCCACTTTGGAACGTTTACCGATGTTACCTGGATTAATCCGTACTTTATCAATACCGTTCTCAATCGCAAGCAAAGCCAGCTTATAGTTAAAATGAATGTCCGCTACGAGCGGTATATTAATGCGTTTTTTAATTTCCTTGATGGCTGCGGCAGCTTCCTCGTTATTCACCGTGACACGTACCACTTGACAGCCCGCTTCTTCCAGTCGCAGAATCTCTGCAACCGTTGCTTCAACATCTGCCGTTTTGGTTGTACACATACTTTGGATAATGACTTCGTTACTGCCACCGATCGTTACGTTTCCCACTTTCACGGGACGTGTATCCTGTCTTAAATACATGAGTGATTTCTCTCCCCACAACGTCAAAGCTCCACCCTGACAGAGACATGAATTCGCCTTCTGCCAAAGTGGAGAACTGACAAGTCTATATTTCAGAGTTCAACGGGATTCAGGCCTTCATTAGGCGCTTTCTTCCTGCTTATCGTCCTTCGATTGGCTTAGTTCAGGCACAACTCTTTTCTCAACCACTTCTTCGGTAATGACACAATTCGTAACATCTTCACGTGAAGGCACTTCATACATGATTTCAAGCATGATCCCTTCAATGATGGCACGTAATCCACGTGCACCTGTGTTACGTTTAATTGCTTCTTTGGCAATCGCAAGCAATGCAGCTGGTTCAAATACCAGATTCACATTATCCAGCTCAAGCAGTTTTTGGTACTGTTTGGTAAGCGCATTTTTTGGTTCGGAAAGAATCCGTACCAACGTATCTTCATCCAGCGGCTCCAAAGTGGAGATGACTGGCAGACGGCCTACAAACTCCGGAATCAGACCAAATTTCAGCAAATCTTCCGGCAATACCATGCCCAGGTATTCGCCTGGTTTCAGATCTTTTTGCTCGGAAACGGTATTGAAGCCAATGACTTTTTTACCGATACGGCGTTTGATCATTTGCTCCAGACCATCAAAGGCACCGCCACAGATGAACAGAATGTTCGTTGTATCGATCTGAATGAATTCTTGATGAGGATGTTTGCGGCCACCTTGTGGTGGTACAGAAGCCACAGTTCCTTCAAGAATTTTCAAGAGAGCCTGTTGCACACCTTCGCCCGAGACATCACGAGTGATGGATGGGTTTTCGGATTTACGCGCTACTTTATCAATCTCATCGATATAAATAATGCCACGCTCTGCTTTTTCCACATCATAATCAGCAGCCTGGATCAGTTTGAGCAGGATGTTCTCTACATCCTCACCCACATAACCTGCTTCTGTTAATGACGTAGCATCCGCAATCGCAAAAGGTACATTCAAAATTTTTGCCATCGTTTGTGCAAGCAACGTTTTACCAGAACCCGTAGGTCCTAACAGCAAAATGTTACTCTTCGACAATTCAACGTCTTCGATCTTGCTTTGGGTGTTGATCCGTTTGTAGTGATTATACACAGCAACAGACAATGATTTTTTCGCTTGTTCCTGTCCAATAACATATTGATCCAGAATATTACGAATTTCTTTTGGTTTTGGAATATCTTTGAGGTCTATTTCTTCATCATGACCGAGTTCTTCCTCAACGATTTCGGTGCAAAGTTCGATACATTCATCACAAATGTACACGCCTGGTCCAGCGACCAGCTTACGTACCTGCTCCTGAGATTTACCGCAAAAAGAGCATTTCAGTTGCCCTTTCTCATCGTTAAATTTAAACATGAAACCACCCCTTTAGGAATTGATCGGTCTACTGAGCACCTGGTCAATAATGCCGTACGTCTTAGCTTCTTCAGCGCTCATGAAGAAGTCACGGTCTGTATCCCGCTCAATTTTCTCAAGAGGTTGACCCGTACGATCGACGTATATTTGATTCAGTTTCTGACGTGTTTTAATAATCCATTCTGCGTGTATCTTAATATCCGCAGCCTGTCCTTGAATACCGCCAAGTGGCTGATGAATCATTACTTCACTGTTCGTCAGCGCATATCTCTTGCCAGGTGCACCGGCTGTTAGCAATAACGAGCCCATGCTTGCTGCCATCCCTACGCAAATGGTAGATACATCCGGCTTGATAAATTGCATCGTATCGTATATACCCATCCCTGCGGTGACAGAACCACCAGGTGAGTTAATGTACAAGCTGATATCCTTTTCAGGATCGTCGGCTGCCAAAAACAAAAGCTGTGCTATGACAAGATTGGCTACATCGTCATCAATCGCACTGGTTAGAAAGATAATGCGATCTTTCAGCAAACGTGAATATATATCGTAAGACCGCTCGCCTCGATTGGTTTGTTCTATAACCATTGGCACCAGACTCATGAGACCAACCTCTTTTCTACATGTAATTAGACATAGGCCACCTGTAAAGCAAACCCAAATTCATTCTAACACTTTCCTGTGACAATGTCATTTTTCACAAGAGGGGTCAGATATCAGTTTGATTACTTTTTTAGCCTGATCATATTTAACCATGTTTTCTATGTATGTGCAAATTGAAGCCATCCTATGCCGTCTTGCCGTTTTTTATTTGCTTGAAGTACATAGGTATGTAAAAAGTGTACACAGATCAATAAAATTAGTTTACATCCATATAATTACTTCATTTTCTATAAAATGGATGTAATAATTTAAAAATAAGGCACGCAATAATTCACGTGCCTTATCGTTTATTCAACTGACAAGTTGATCACAGCTTGTCTTATTTTTCGTCAGCTTCTGCAACAACTTCTTCTGCCGGAGCTTCAACCGGTTCAACAACTGTGCTGTTCTCAACAAGAACGTCAATCGTTTTACGCAGTTTCACTTCATCGCGAAGGCTGTCCAGGGAACCATTACCTTCGAGGATGCCACGGATCTCTTCAGCAGGACGCTTGTAAGATTCAGCCATTTTCTCGAGTTCTTGATTCACTTCTTCATCAGATACTTCAATGTTCTCCGCTTTACCTACAGCTTCAAGCACCAGGTTGTTGCGAACACGTTTGGAAGCATCTTCTTGCATTTGTCCTCTCAGGTCAGCTTGAGTCTGGCCAGAGAAGCTCAGGAACATTTCAAGGTTCATACCTTGGTTACGCAGACGGTTGTCGAAATCACGCATCATGTTTTGTACTTCGCTGTCAACCATTGCAGCCGGAATGTCCACTTCAGCGTTCTCAGCCACTTTTTCTACAACTGCATTTTCTTGTGCAGCTTTAGCTTCGTCTGCTTTACGGGATTCCAATTGTGTTTTCAGGTCAGCTTTGTACTCTTCAAGCGTGTCAAATTCGCTAACATCTTTAGCAAACTCATCATCCAATGCAGGAAGCTGTTTGCGCTTGATTTCGTGAATTTTCACTTTGAATACCGCTTGTTTGCCAGCAAGTTCTGCTGCATGGTAGCTCTCTGGGAAAGTCACTTCAACGTCTTTGAAGTCACCTGTGGACAGACCCACAACTTGCTCTTCAAATCCAGGAATGAATGTGTTGGAACCCAGTTCCAGGGAATAACGCTCAGCTTGTCCACCTTCGAAAGGTACGCCATCAACGGAACCGTCGAAGTCGATTACTGCAACGTCGCCGTTAGCAGCGGAACCTTCGTCAAGTACAACGAGTTCAGCGTGACGTTGTTGAAGACGCTCAAGTTCTTCAGTCACGTCTGCTTCAGTTACTTCACCTTTTGCTACAGCAACTTCGATTCCTTTGTACTCACCCAGAGTCACTTCAGGTTTCACAGTTACTTTCGCTTTGAACTTGAATGTTTGTCCTTTAGCGAATTGTTCAACATCTACGTCAGGACGATCAACCGGGAAGATATCCGTTTGGTCGATTGCTTCTGTATAAGCTTCAGGAAGCAAAATGTCGATTGCTTCTTGATAAAGACTCTCTACACCAAAACGTGCTTCGAAGATGGAACGTGGTACTTTACCTTTACGGAATCCAGGTACGTTTGCTTGTTTAACCACTTTATTAAAAGCTTTGTCGAGTGCTGCGGTTACACGATCCGCATCCACTTCAACCTCAAGAACCCCAAGGTTCTTCTCTATCTTTTCCCAAGTTGCTTTCATTGTATACTTTCCCCTCCAAAATTCACATGTTCACGTAGGCAATCACGTACAAAATAACCATTTTAGTATAAACAAGATTAGATTCTTTTTCAAGGGGAATCCCTTGATAGAGTTTAAGGAAAACGTTTCCGGCCTCGATTACCCGTCCAAACCGGCAGATACAAACTGTTTCATGGAACGATAAGCCTGCTCGAGTCGAAAGCGCATCGCCCCTGTCACAGCATACATTGAGCGTGTATTCTCCTCATCATGCGAACCACCTAGACTGTCTGCAACGGTCATATGTAGGGCTGCTGCCCATATATCTGTCATGGAATCATTTTCTTCCAGCATCGATATATAATCGCGGGTTCCATACACCGCCATGACATATTGTATCCACAGTTCCTGGGCAAAGTAAAAGAGCGTAGGTTCGTGAACCTCCGTCTGATCTGCCACTCGTTCCAGAATCTGAACAATTTGAAGCGGGAATTCCTCTGGTTTAAGAGGCACCGTATCGATCTCGACTTCAACCTGCTCTTCGCCTCTCGTAAACTGGATCATACCTTGAACACCTCGGCGACGCAAGGTTTGCAACACCCGAAATTGAAGCAAAGGGTGAAGCGTCTTGTCTTTTAACCAATGGGTTAGTGCCTCGTCAATCTTCGGTAGATCCAGATAGGCCAGCTGCTCCAAGGCCAGCATCGTCTGTTCGGATAGCGGCTCCTCCATTACAGTACGAAGCATCTTATCTGCATATCCATCATCCTGTTCAAGCTTCATTCGAGCATGATGCCGTGCCATGTCATCCTCACTGATCTCTTCTTCCTCTTCCCGTTCTTCAAGAATGGCAGGCGAGGTTTCTTCATATTGAGGGAACGCCGCCTGAAGCCATTCGAGCAGGGCCCGCCATTCATCATAATGGCGCTCTTCCTGTCCCTGACATTGCAGCAAAAAGTGAAGCAATTTCATCGCTTCACCATACCGTTCATTTTCAAGCATAACTGTCAATTGAATCTGGTAATAGTCCAGCGTCTTAGGAAACAGCACAATATTGTTGTTATGCTCGGTTTCCGGGGTCGTGGATTCCTTAATGGGAGCACCTCCTCTATATCCTGAATCTCCAGTTGGAATCAACTTAAATAGATGTATATATTAAAACGAATGTCGATCTATTTTTTGAGTTCTCCTGATATTCTAACATAACCGTAAATATAATGAAAAAAACGTTACTGCCGCCAAATATCATATACGAAAAACAGATTAAAATAAAATGCTTGATATTCCTGTATGCATATGATAAAATCAATTTTGCTTGAAAAAATTCATGTCTCAGTAGCTCAGCTGGATAGAGCAACGCCCTTCTAAGGCGTCGGTCGGGGGTTCGAATCCCTCCTGGGACGTAAAAAAAGAGAACTTCCTTCGGGAAGTTTTTTTGCGTTCTGGGGATGAGAACCCCAACGGTTCGTCGAAGCATTCGCTTCGGTAGCACCACTTCGCAGTCTCGACTGCAAGGAGAGTATCCCTCCTGGGACGTAAAAAAGAGAACTTCCTTCGGGAAGTTTTTTTGCGTTCTGGGGATGAAAACCCCAACGGTTCGTCGGAGCATTCGCTTCGTTACATATCTATGTCCCTTCATCAATATGTTTGCATTAGCTCATTCCATGGGTCACCATTTCTTAATATCGTTGTTAGTATCGAAGATCTAACGAACCTAGGACACTTTATTAGACCCAATTTCAGCATCATGGAGTTCTAACGAATTTTAGAGAGCTTATTTCACCATTCCGGCGGATTAACTCACTCAGATTGCAGTAGATTACTTGATTAACGTTGCTGAGGCTCATTAGAATCTGCGCATAGCGGTTATCCATTACTATAAGACCTCTGCGATTCGTTAGAGGTTTGTCAGCCCATGATCGTCAGAGCTCCGCATTCTTGTGGGTGCTTTTTTCATTTCATTGCTCAATATTGACACGGAATGTTATGCTTGCGAAGTGGATAATGTTACAATCCATACATATCAACTTCATAGAAAACAGGAGATTTTATCAATGTCATCTTCAATACAGCAGCACTCGTCCCTCCATGCCGAGGAAGAACATTCTTCGACATCCAAAAGATTCGGCCTGTTATTAGCAGGCATTATCGTTATCGCCGCTACCATGAGGTCACCGATCACAGCAACCGGACCTGTAGTGGAGATGATTCGCTCAGATACAGGTATCGGCCATACGATGGCCGGGCTTCTGACCTCACTACCTTTGCTCGCCTTTGCAGCAGTCTCTCCTTTTGCACCACGTCTTGCCAAACGGTTAGGACTGGAATCTGCTCTGCTATTGGCTGTTATCATCGTGACCATCGGAGTGGCCTTACGCTTGTTGCCTTCCGTTCTCTCTTTATATACCGGAACCGCAATATTGGGATGTGGCATTGCATTAAGCAACGTGCTTTTGCCAAGTTTGATCAAACGTGATTTTCCATTGCGGGTGGGGATCGTCACCGGGTTATATTCTGTATCCATGAACATATTTGGCGCCATCGCCTCAGGCGTGAGCGTGCCCTTAGCCGGATCTACATCTATGGGTTGGCGCGCTTCGTTAGGTGTGTGGGCCCTGTTGTCCATACTTGCGCTTCTCTTGTGGCTCCCCCAGATCGCAGCAGGACGCAAGCAGATGTTATATGTTACCTCCCAGAGCGAAGGGACACCCGTGCGTCTAAGGACCTCTACACTAGCCTGGTTCATTACTTTATTTATGGGTCTGCAATCTCTAATATTCTATACGACGATTACCTGGCTACCCGAAATTCTCGCTGAGCAAGGGTTCAGCCCCACTTCAGCAGGGTGGATGCTCTCCTTGATGCAGATGGTTAGTGTACCGGCTACCTTTATCGTTCCGATCCTGGCCGGCCGAACGCAGAATCAGCGTGTTCTAACCACGATAACGTGCTCTTCATTAATTGTCGGGTATGCATTATTGCTAAGTGGCATCGCTTCGCTCGTTACCATCGGTGTCACATTGGCTGGAATCGGTGCCGGAGCTTCGTTTGGACTGGTAACCATGTTCTTCGTCCTTCGCTCAAAAGATGCCAGACAAGCTGCCAGCCTGTCCGGTATGGCCCAGTCCTTCGGATATATGCTGGCGGCAGTGGGACCTCTACTGTTCGGCATGCTTCATGACTGGACAAAAGGATGGACCCTTCCGTTGCTCATTCAGGTCATTCTGGCCATTGCTTTATTAATCGCAGGGCTTCAAGCCAGTAAAAATCGGATGATCGGTTAGTCATACCATTCATTAACAAAAAATAAATTAAAACAAAACGGCCTCTATCCTCGAAAATCAGGATGGAGGCCGTTTATGCTAGAACCATTCCTTCATTAAATTACTCAGTTTCAATGAGGAAGAACTCACTTCACTTTTACCTTAATCGTGTCTGTGCTGGTAACTCCAGCTGCGTTAATTAACTCGGCCCGATACGTATACGTACCCGATGCTTTGCCGGACAGTTTAGTCACAGCACTTTGCGCAAGAGGTGATACCGCACGGAGTTCTTGCGTGTCGATCAACTTATCATTCTCATAGAGACGATACTCGGTAGCATTGGTCCCCCACCATAGGTTCATGGTCACCTTATAATTGCCATCGCCGTCCCAGTTATCCTGAGATAGAACTGCTTTGCCTGGCGCTGCGTTGGTAACCTTAACAGTCAACGTCTGACTCCGCGTTGTTCCCTTGTCGTTAGTGAGCTCAGCCACGTACGTATATGTGCCATTGGCTTTGCCTGTGATTTTCGTCTGAGCAAACTGCGCCCAAGGCGCGTTGTAAGTCAACTTCTGCGTATCAATTAGAACCCCGTCCTCATATAACTTGTAGCTAGTTCCGTTCTCGCCCCACCATAGGTTCATGGAAACGATATACGAACCCTCCGGCAGGCCGTTACCTATCCAGTTATTGTGAGACAATACAGGTGTACCCGGAGCCTTGGTAGCTGGAGTTTCAGGTTCGGTCTCCACAGCTTCCAACTTCAGTACCGTATTGGCTTTACCCGAAAGCCCCTGTTGGTCTTTTACCGTAAGTTCAACGGCATACTCACCTGCTTCTATTCCTTCCAAAGGAAGGCTAAAGGTGCCATCAGCTTGTACCTCAAAGCCTCCCTCTTTATAAACCGAACCATCCTCTTTACTCACAACATACGTTGCTTCCAGGGAAGCTGCCGCATCAAAAGCAATGTCCCATCCGCTGGCAAGCGCAGGCGCAACACGGAAGTACAAATCTTCCACGCTACCATTAAGGACAGCAGACTCATCCGCTTTGAACTCCAATGTTTCTGGTGCAGTTACAGCCGGAGCTGTCTTTTTCACCAAAAATGGCGAAGTGTCTTCCTTATAGGTTTTGCCGTCCGTTCCAATAGTAGTGATATCAACGGTGTATAAACCATCCGGAATCTCTGTCACTTCATCGGTTGTGTAATCCGCATATGTGCCATCCCAGGCAAGATTATATCTTGCGTTAGCATTGAAATTATAATAGTTACCGAAGATGGAGCCGATATAACCATCTTGATAATATCCACCTTCCGGATTAAGACCATCAAAAATCTCAATCAGGGCGAATGTCATCGGATTGTAGAATTCCATCGCTACATTAAGCGTATCCAACGTACCATCAGCCTTCAATGGATAGTGGAAAGGATTTTTTTCAGTGCCTTTTACGGTTTCAATATATTTAACTCCACTCAACGTAACGTTGAAATGAGCAACATATGGCACAGTAAATGTATTGGTTCCGTTCGAGAACTCAATGTATCCTTGTGCTTCTGTAGTCGCAGTAACCCCTCGTGGAACGGTAATTGTCACTGCAAGTTCTTCCTCACCATTCAGTGTGAAGGAACTCTTGTCTACCGCAACGGATACACCAGCAACATTACGAGTTGGATTCACATTTACAGTGTAATCCCCTCCACTGCCATTCCGCGCTTCAACTTTAATCGTTTTGGTAATCGTCTTTTCATCTGTGCTCAGGAAATTACCGTAGTTGATGCTTCCGGTGATATTCTCCTTTTCAACAACAGCGCCACTTTCGGTATATTGAGTTACATCAAGCACTTTGACAAAAGCAGCAGGATCAATAGTATTCACTGCTTGAATACGGCCAGCACCTTGATCAAATACATCAAATTGGGTTGTATCCAACACTTTACTATTGTTCATCAGCGCAACTTTGATATCAAATGGCGTCCAGTCCGGATGCTTCTCAATCAACAGTGCAATCAATCCTGCTACATGAGGTGTAGCCATACTTGTACCTGATTTACGGTCATAAGCTTGTGCGTAATCTGCGTCTGGCTCATCCTTGCCGTAGGCAGGAATCGTAGACAGAATGCTTGTACCTGGTGCAACAATATCCGGTTTGATGTCCAGTGTTACCTTGGCAGGTCCGCGTGAACTGGATGAATTCATTTCATCACCCGGCGTTTGGCTGCGTTCAAAATCACTAAAGCTCACTTCAACGGCTTGGCCTGCGTCCAACTCAGCCTTGATAACCTCTCCATCTTCCTTGGACATGCTCAGTGTTGGAATGAGTTCAAAGTTATCGCCCAGACTTACACCGATTGGGCCCGGAATGTTGTTATATACAATAACAGCCACGGCTCCAGCCGCTTTGGCATTGGCGATTTTCTCTACAAATGCGAGTTCACCACGTTGTATTAATGCTACTTTGCCTGTAAAATCCTTACCTTCAAAATCAGTGGGCTTACCCAGTGCTGCAAATTCAAGCTCATATTTCCCAGTCAAAACAGTCTCAGGGTCTGCTGACAGGCTCCATCCCATCACATCCAAACGGTAAACCGACTCTGTAACAGCCATTGGAGCTTCAGTTGGAGCAATTACAGGCTCTTCTTCCACAGGAGCAGCTTCAGGAGAAGCTTCAACTGGTGCAGAAGGTGATGCAGATGGCGTATTTTCTTCAGTTGCAGCCTCTTCTACATTCGAAACTCCAGCTTCGTCAGAAACGACATCCTCCACAGCTGCTGCACTATCTTCAGTAGCAGTTGCGGGTACACCTTGCTCCGAACCTTCAGGCTCTTCTGTTTCAGATGCCGTCCCCAGTTCAGGAGATGATTCAACCTCTGGCACCGGTTGTTGCTCAGGCAGAGTCTCTTCGCCTTCCTCACCAATCCAGAAGTGAGTATCCGCTGTAATAAGCTGGCTAGGGCCCGTGGAGTTACCTACAGTGATGGCCATGGCAGATGCCCCCGGAGAACCGAGTGTATAGCGGTTCGGTCCGTCATTGCCACTGGCAACTACTGCTGTCACACCAGACAGCATCGCATTATTCAGGGCTACCGAGGTAATATAACTTGGATCGTTAGCGGCATTCCCCAAAGAGAGATTAATTATATCCATGCCATCTTCAACGGAACGATCAATTCCGCCGAGCACCCATGAGGTTTGACCACTACCATACGGCCCAAGTACACGGTATGCATAGATATCTGCTTCAGGAGCAACGCCAACAATCCCGTAATCCCCTGCTTCACGAGCAGCAATGGTACCAGCTACGTGCGTACCGTGGGATGTGTAAAAGGCACTTCCCCTTTCGTTAAACTCAGGTTCCCCTGAACTTTTCCATTCCTGATATGTCGCTTCATACGGATCATTGTCGTTACCAACAAAGTCCCATCCGCCTTTGTAAGCTTCCTGCAAATTAGGATGCTCATAGTCAATCCCTGTATCGATGACACCCACTTTGATGCCATTTCCTTTGTAACCTAGATCCCATACTTCAGGTGCACCAATAAAAGGCGCCGTGTCTTTCATGTACGGGTTCACTTCATCGGTCTCAGGCGCTATTGTAACTTCAAGGTCAGGATATACGCTGACCACGCCAGGTATTTGAAGCAATTGTCCCACTTGGTTTCCTTTAAGCTCAATCGCTACACCATTTAGGGCATATGCATACTCTTCCAATACTTCATGTTTGATTTTCTTCTGAGTGAGGCTATGTACAAATGACTGTTGTTGTTGCTCAACTTGAGTCACAGCCTTTGTTTCCATAGAGGAGGTAAAAGATTTTCCGGAGAGGGTTGATTCACCTTGCGCTACTGCAACAGGTTTATTGGAAAGCTCAACGATCACTCGGGTGTTCTCTCCACCCAGCCCTTCCAGGCTTTTATCCAAAAATGGATCTGCGGCAAGTTTGGCTTCCCGTCCTGCAAGAATTTCTCTCCATTGTTTGGCTTCGGCTGTACTCGGTAAGTTTTCAAGCTGAATAAATGAATCTGCGGGAGCGGCTCCAGCCGCGGGGAGAATAATGGAAAAGACCATCAGAACACTTAATAACGTGGATATCAATCGTTTACTCAAGGCTTTGCCCCTCCTTTTAAATGTGAATACCTCACCAAATGATGGGTTCCTGCTGTTTGTGCGTACTGCAATACGCACTCCAATTTCACCACCTATCTGCAAGAAGATTGACCCTTGGTAAATTATTCTATCAAAATACCACATTTTCCTTCTAAATACTTACATAAATGATATAAAAATTACTTATATGGGTCTTGAGTATGATAAAAATATCTACTTGTAATTATTTGTCGTTCGAATATTTTATTTTTAAAATAATGCATTAAAAAAAAGACCAAGCGCCTCTTTGTCAGCAAGAGAATCTTGGTATATGGTAAAGTTATTTAGTGTACAAAGCATAAAATCAATTCGGTTAACATCGATAACTATCACAAAATCAACTTCATTCCGGCTTCACGGCTTCAATACGCAGACGCTTGTAATCTGCATACAAAGCATCACTCTCCCAAAGTTTAGGCACCACGATCTGACTGGTTTCATGGCATATTTGTTGTATCTCATCATGACTGAAACCTTCAAAATAGTCTCCTCCAAAATGAGCCAACCATCCTACTATACCCTGCTCACCATCTTCCAATCTGGTAGGACGGTCATAGTGATAGGCATGACGTACCAGAAATCCGCCTTGTTCCAAAATATAGCTATATTCTCCGATCGACGGAAAATACCAAGGATTACGTTCAGAAGCACGAATGCCCGTGTTTCGCTCGATAACCTCTTCCAAGGCATTCACGATAGTCTGCACGTTCCCTTTACCACCGAATTCTGCTACAAATCGCCCTCCGGGCTTCAAAGATTTCCATATACTGTCCGCCACTAATCTCGGACTTCGCATCCAGTGCAAGGCAGCATTGGAGAAGACGGCATCATACTGTCTATTCGTCTCAAACTGATGACCGTCTCCTTCCACGAACTCAATTTCAGAGAATTTCTCCCTCGCACGGCGAATCATGTCCGGCGATGCATCCATACCAACAACTTCAGCTTCGGCGAGAGAAATTTCGTACGTCAAATCCCCCGTACCGCAACCCAGATCAAGAATGTATTCCCCTTTTTGAGGTTGAAGCCAAGAGATCAGGTTTTTGCCATATTCGGAGACAAAAGCCAGTTTGTTGTCATAGTCATCTGCTTGCCATTGATTTATTGATTTCATGGATACCACCGTCGCTTCCGTTATTGATATCCTCATTGTGGCACAGAATTGTTTATTATTTAAATATATAAATTCTATATTGTTTATAGGTATAACCAATAAATGAATTCAGGAGGGATACTCTCCTTCCAGTCGAGACTGCGAAGTGGCGCTAACGAAGCGAATGCTCCGACGAACCTTCGGGGTTCTCTTCTCCTGAACGCAAAAAAACTTCCCGAAGGAAGTTTTCTTTTTTTACGTCCCAGGAGGGATACTCTCCTTCCAGTCGAGACTGCGAAGTGGTGCTAACGAAGCGAATGCTCCGACGAACCATCGGGGTTCTCTTCCCCTGAACGCAAAAAAAAACTTCCCGAAGGAAGTTATCTTTTTTTACGTCCCAGGAGGGATTCGAACCCCCGACCGACGCCTTAGAAGGGCGTTGCTCTATCCAGCTGAGCTACTGAGACAAATATGTATTATAAATTTTCGGCGCGGTTCTTATTATACTCTGATTTCTATATTTTTCAATAGTTTTATAAAAAAATTAATAATTATACTTCAATGCGAGTTCCACAGGCATCCTTCGTAATCAAATTCGGAATTTTTGAACAACCTTTCTAAATGTACTTTCGGTATTATTCTCATACTCCATTCCCTTTAAGAATATGATTGCTTGAACCAGGTTATATTGAGGAGATGGGGACATTTAGAGCAAGATTAACATAAGACATGTTCAATGTTAGAATTGCTGGGTAATCTTTTGCATACATACATTTCAATGATGCATTGAAGGAGAGAATCGTCATGAGACAACTTTTATCAGCCCTATCCTACTTTAGTATTTTCTTTGCCCCGTTCCTGTTTCCAATCATCGTATGGATTGTTGCCAAGGATGCTTACATTGAGGGACATGCAAAACGCGCCTTATTCTCACATGTATTCCCCTTTCTTGCTGCCATCCCGCTATTTTATTTCTTCGTGACTGCACATAGTTTGGGTTCAGCCGTCGGCTTTGTCGTTCTATTCTTTGTGATCTACGGATTAAGCTTTGTATATAACGTGGTCAAAGGGATTCAAGTGCTGCGTGAGTACGCTTGATCACCTATCCGCCCGGACTGACTTGCATAACAAAACCCCGCTGTTTATTAACAGCGGGGTTTTCCAGTTGCAGCTGTGGTTAGAACAATTCGTTTACTATCGATGTATGCTCGACATGAAACTCCTATTCTGCCATCCATCAATCCAACTCATACAAACCTTCCCAGTTAAGCCTTTCCGATTAGATAACGCTGAAGCGTTGGACCAAGCAAACCAAAGGCAAACAACTCATTTTGAAACTGAGCCTTATCTTCCTCCACCGTCATACCTTCGCTGTTCTCAAAGGCGGTTTCTGTCGCCTCTTCAAATGCGGTGTGCATATTATTGTTATACCAGTCGATCGCTGAATCAGAGTGATTGCGTACAATCCGAACGACTTCCAGTGAATTTCCAGGTTGAGTAGAGGCCACGTATACAAGTAATGACGGATCTCCGGCATTTCCAGGTTGTACTTCCACTTCTGCACAAGATAATCCATCTACCTCGGTTAATCTGCGTATTTTAGCATCTTGAATGGCATACATTGCTCATCGCGCTCCTTTTCTTTTGTGCTTATCATGTCGTTTGTTCAATCTGGTATCGTGTCTCCGGTGTGCCTAATCGGTAAATCTCCCGATACACCTGCTGTAATATCGTTTCATACGCCCGGTTTACGGACTCCTCCGGTGTATCTGGCAATGGGAACACCATGCCAGGAAAGGCCTCTTCCTCCTTTTCCTGCATGAGGCTCAGCAGTCCCAGTAAGTGCTCCGCTTCCTGCGGCGTTGCCTGAATGATCCATTCATACGATGTTACCGACGGATCCGGAATAACGGAGCGGCCCATGACAGACACATAATACTTCATACTGTCCATTGCACGTTCTCTCCTTCACAGGCATGTTTAGGTCGTTGTCCCTAGAACTAGTTTCCGAAGAGGACAGACATTTTATGCCTGCTTTCGGCATATATTTGTTACGACCTCTGACGAAAAAGACAACATTTGCTGGTTGCCCGTAATTAAGCAGCCATACGGATGAATGACTCGACCAAGAAAGGATGAACAAACCATGTGCGGTATTACCGGCTTCATACAGTGGAATCGGGATCTGACCCAGGAATCAGAGCTGCTGGTCCGTATGACGGATAGCTTGTCGAACCGGGGACCCGACGCTTCAGGTACATGGATCTCCAATCCTTGTGCCTTTGGACATCGGCGTCTTAGTGTAATGGACCCCGAGAACGGGGCACAGCCCATGCATGCGTTACAGGGAGATACCTCCTATACCGTCGTGTATAACGGAGAACTATACAATGCACCCGAGTTGAAAAAGGAATTGCTCCAGCGGGGGCATCCGTTCCGCACGCAATGTGATACGGAAGTGTTGCTCGCCTCTTATATCGAGTGGGGACCGGCATGCGTTGACCGGTTTAACGGTATTTTCGCTTTTGCCATATGGGATGGGGGACGCGAACAGGTTTTTATGGCACGAGATCGCCTTGGCGTGAAACCTCTGTTCTACAGTAATGCCAAAGACACACTCGTATTCGGCTCAGAGCCCAAAGCTCTGCTCATTCATCCAGATGTAGAAGCCGCGGTTGGCCCGGAAGGGTTGGCCGAAGTGTTTATTGTAGGACCTGCGCGGACACCAGGACACGGTGTATACTCTTCACTGAGTGAACTCAAGCCTGGGCACGCACTGATCTACAACCGAAACGGGATCCGAACCTATGCCTACTGGAAACTGGAAAGCCTGCATCACGAACATAATCTGGAAGAGACAGCAGCCGAAGTGCGAACACTCTTGCAAGATACACTGGAGCGCCAGTTGGCTTCGGATGTCCCAGTATGCTCTCTTTTATCAGGAGGACTGGACTCCAGTGCCTTGTCTGCTTTAGCCGTGGATTATTACAACCGGACCGGGCAAGGCCAAGTCAGTACGTATTCTGTCGATTATGTGGATAACGCCAAGCATTTCCAGGCGCATTCCTTTCAGCCAGGTGCAGATGGCCCCTGGATTAAACGAATGGTAGATGAACTCAAGACCGATCATCACTGGATTGAGATTGAGAACGGAGAGCTGGTTCATGCCCTGACACAGGCTATGCTAGTAAGGGATTTGCCGGGCATGGCAGATGTAGACTCCTCGCTCTATCTGTTCTGTAAAGAAATCAAAAAAGGGGCCACGGTTGCCATTTCAGGCGAAGCAGCGGATGAAGTGTTTGGCGGTTACCCCTGGTTCCATCGAGAAGATATGCTGAACTCCGGTACGTTCCCGTGGTCTGTAGCACCTGACATGAGAGCAGCGCTATTATCCCCGGATATTCGGGAATGGATTCGGCCACTCGACTATTTGGCAGACCGCTATTCCGATGCAGTGGCTGAAGTGCCTCTTCTGGATGGGGAAACGGGTAAAGATGCACAAATGCGGGTGATGTCCTACCTGAACATTACACGTTTCATGCCTACACTTCTGGATCGCAAAGATCGGATGAGTATGGGGGCAGGATTGGAAGTGCGGGTTCCATACTGTGACCATCGCCTGATTCAATATGTATTCAATATCCCTTGGGAGATGAAAATAACGGGCGGGCGGGAAAAAGGTATTCTGCGCAAAGCACTCGAAGGTGTCCTGCCTGATGATGTGTTATATCGCAAAAAGAGTCCTTACCCGAAAACACATAATCCGCAATATCTGGCCGCGGTTAAACAACAGGTCCTTGACATACTGGACGATCCAACCTCGCCAATTTTGCCTTTGATCGACAAAGCCCAAATTCGCAACTTAGCTTCTTCTCCAGATGCCGCATCCAATCTCCCATGGTTCGGACAATTAATGTCTGGTCCACAACTGTTCGCCTATCTAACGCAGATCAATACCTGGTTGCGGGCGTATAAAGTCGCTATTCGTTAACCTGTCTTATCTTGCAGCACATGGTTCTAGATCAAGACCAAAAAGGGTGCCCAGACAGCAGTTAGCTGTACGGACACCCTTTATTATGTGAGAGGCTACTTAAGCCTACGCCCAACCTTTCACCCACACTTTACTCTTAAGCCGGAATTTATTGAACTTTAAATTGACGGACAGTCTGTTGCAACTGCTCTGCCATGGACGAGAGATCATTGGCTGCGGAAGCGATCTCCTGCATTGCAGACAACTGTTCCTCTGAAGAAGCACTCACCTCTTCCGTTCCCGCTGCTCCACTTTCCGTCACTTCCATAATGGTTTTCATGGAAATACTAATCTGCTCTACACCTGCTGACATCTGCTCGATTGAAGCAGAGACTTCTTGTGTTTGACCCGCTACATTACCAACTGCTTCCCGAATTTCATTAAATGTAGCACCTGCCTGGTGAACAAGTTCAATTCCCTCTTGCACCTCTGCCGTCACTACACTCATGGATTGAGCAGCGTTCCGCATCCCTTTCTCCATGGAGGCTACCAAAGGCACAATCTGTTCCGCTGAACGTGCTGATTGTTCAGATAATTTACGAACCTCTGTGGCAACAACCTGGAACCCTCTCCCATGTTCACCAGCTCTAGCGGCCTCAATGGCAGCGTTAAGGGATAAAAGATTGGTCTGGGCTGATATTTCAGAGATGCTCTCCACCATTTTCACAATATCCCGAGAATGTCTGCTCAATTCTTCGATAACTGCCGACAGACCTGAGACCGTATCATGTATGGAATTCATCTGTCCTACAGCGGATTCAACGGACTCACTGCCAGATACCGTCTTCGCTGAAACTTTCGTCGCTTCCTCTGACATATTTAAGGTGTTCACCGTAACCTGCTGAAAACCTGTCGTCAACTCAGTCATCGTCTGGAATCCGTCACTGACCATACGTACCTGGGTATCCATTCCCGTCGCAATCTCCCCCATCGTGATGGCCACTTGTTCCGTGGCGGTGGATGTCTGCTCCGTACTTGCGGTCAGTTCTTCGGAAGAAGCAGCTACGTGTTCTGCGCTATTCCCAACCTGATGAATAAGTGTACGCAGATTCCCGGACATGATGTTGAAGGCTTGGGCCAGATCACCAATCTCATCCTTGTTACGAACTGTAATAGGTTCACCAGTCAGATCCCCTTCCGCAATGCGACTTGCGGCTTGAGCAACTGCAGCGACAGGCAGGGAGATCAGTCTGCCTATGATGAACGCAACGAGTGTTCCAATGAGAATGGAAGCGACCCCAATAATAGTAATCCAACGAAGAACTTGAGCAATCTGAAGATTGGCATTCACAACGCCAGCATCCATGGAGTCTTGTTGATGTTTCTCCATATTATTGACAATGGCTTCAAACTCACCGATCAGAGCTGGAGCCGTATCCTGCATTAGTCTCGAGATCTCGCTGTTATTCCCCTGTCTTGTCAGTGTCATAATATTCTTGGCAAATTGATGATACTTACTCATCGCTTCATCTGATTGGGTGAGGTAGTCTTTCATGCTCTGACTTGTAACCGTTGATTGTAACTCCTTGCTTAACGCTATGTAGTCTTCATATGCCTTATTGAATTCATCCTCGTTAACCTCATTGTCTTCCATCACAAAATTCCTCAAAGCAATCTGCTGTGTTTTAAGATCTATCGTCATATTTTTGATGAGCAATAGTTTACTTGTTCTATTATTAATTAATTCTGTATACGTTTTCTCAATGGATACAAATTGGGTATACGCTATAACCGTTACAGCCACCAGTAATAACAGTACCGATGAGAAACCCATAAGTAACTTGCGGCTAATTGATATTCTTTTCATGTCTATTCCCCCGAGATTCAAATAACGTGCGCGTTTCCCCGACATCGGTCCCCCTTCCTCAGATTAACGGAAATAAGACTTTAGGCCTATAAATAGATACATATACAGATTGTATGTATAAATACTATTCGAAACAGGTCTTTTTTCCTATTTATATTAACCCAAAAAACACAGAATTTGAATCATAAACCCGGAAAATATTTCAACAAGAATAGTCAAGACCCTTTTTCATCAAAAATATTAAACAATATGTAACTGAGAATATCAAAAAAAAAACACTTTTCAGCGTAGCCTGTTCAAACCCAAGGTCTGATCCCGCTTACACTGAAAAATGCATTTCAGAGTTATACTGACATATGAAATTCGGATCAAGGAATCAGGACCGGATTACGCTCCAACAGCCCACTACCAAATGTTTCTCTGAAGGGAGAATCCTCCATATGAATGTAGCCGATATAACAACCACATTTTTTCATGCGGCAAGGCCGATCCTCGGCCAAAGCTTGCAGACCATCGCGATAGAGATGCCCAATGATCCGGCGATCCTTGTAACACCGCTTCACATGCCCTGACCCTTGTACATAAAATACTTCCGAACCGGCAGCACAACGTTTGCCCAAACTCTCATAGTCCTGCAGATTACCTTCAAAAAGCGGATCGATCCCACGTAAAAACTGAATTTCCTCCGGCGTGTAATACTTGGGCCGATCTTTGAAGGCATTTACCCACATATACACATCATCCGGCAAAGCCTGTCTCATGGACTCAATTGCGGGGAAAGCACTACGGAGTCCGACAGTACCGACACTAAAAGCAAGTCCCATCTGACGCAAGGTCAGACATTGTTTTACAAAAGAAGACTCTTTTGTCTCACGAGGATGATACGTCGCCCAAAAAGCTGCTTTATTCGCATCCAGCTCCCTCGCCCAATCCAGCTTGACGGACAGGTTGGTTTGGATCGCAACTTTATCCACATGTGGCATATGTGACAGCTCAACCATAGCTTCTCGATACCAGCGTCGTACCAACGCTTCACCATAAGGATTGAAGAAAATAGAGAAGCGGTGACCTTCGTTTTCCTGCGCCTTAACCCAATTCACAAATTGACGCAATTGTTGTTCATCCACTTCCAGCGTCTCTTTGGAATCGACAGTTTTGCTAAAAGGGCAGTATGGACAGTCATAATTGCAGGAAGACAACTTGCCGCGATAATACAAAGTCGCTCTCATGAGAAAACAAACCCTTCCATCTGTTCACGAATTTCGGCGGATATAAGCCAATCTCCAATTGCATCGGAGTAACCCAGTCCTTCTTCTGTCAGACGTAATACACGTTCGCCTTCCTCCAGTTCAACCCGCCCCATATCTTCCGTAAACAACTCGCTAAGCCAAGGATAATCAGCCATCACATCGGTACCGAAGCGCTGTTGGTAGTCAGACAACGTCAATCCCTCTCGATGCAGCAAGGCTTTCAGAATAAAGCGACGTCTCTGTTCCTCACGACTTAACACGATACCATAATCCGCCACATCGTAGCGCTCAGTCGCCACATAATCGGCAATGATGCTCTGTGTGGCCTTGTAACTCACGCCGTACTTGGATGCATAGTGTACTTCACTCGTATAAGAGCGTGCGCCGCATCCCAGACCAACCATGCCCTCCTCCTGACAGCTATAAGGCAGAAGCACTTTGGAGGACGATTGTTCCTTGGCAAATCTTCGCATCGAATACTGCACATATCCTTTACTTTTTAAAGTCTCACGTGCAGCAATATACAGCTCCATCCGAATGTCAGGTCCCTGACGACGAATATCATCAGGCTTCACGATCGTATTTTCCCGAGTATACAAAGGATAGATAAAGACTTCGCCCGGCTCGTAAGCCAAAACTCTTTCCAGTGAATAGATCCACGATTCGACCGTTTGACCTGGCAGACCATAGATCAGATCCAGATTCAACAATGGGAAATCATAACGGGTAAGCTTCTCAAGCGCCCGTTCGACCTCCTGCGGTTTTTGTGGACGATAGATGGCAGATGCTTCAGCTTCTATGAAACTCTGGATACCCATACTAATACGATCCACACTTCGCTCCTTCATAATAGCCAGCTTGGCTTCCGTAACGGTATCCGGGGACGTTTCCACCGAAATCGATGCTTGCGCAGGGTCCAGCCCCATCACATGTTCAGCAATATCAAACAGACGATTCAACTGAACCTCATTTAATAATGTAGGCGTTCCTCCACCAATCGCGAACCGCGAATACGGTCTTCGAGATGTAATGGGTGCCCACTGTTTCGCCTGACGTTCCAGCGCATCCACATAACGTTCATGCGTATCATCCCGTCGATCCGGCAGGGTGAACAGATTACAGAATCCGCAACGTGCAGCACAGAAGGGAATATGCATATATAAAAAATACGTATCGGTATTTTCTCGTTCCCACATTGGTCCCAGCGGCAGTGGTGGGTCAAGCTCCCGATATGCGGTCTTGTGCGGGTATGAGTACAGATACGAACGATAAGGGGATGCGAGTACTTCACGAAGACCTGTAATCGTTGTATTGGATCCGGACTGATCGGAATCGCCTGTTGTCATGGGTTGTGAATGATTGTCCATCGGTCTCCTCCTGTCTCCGGTTGTTATCATCATCATAAGATTAATACGTTAAGAGCAATACATCCTATACTAAAAATTCACGGTATGGCACCGTCCAGACGACATCATGTGCAAGCCGGTGTCCTTGATACCCGTCTTCACCGTAAGCTGTACCATGATCGGAAAAAGCTAAACAAAAGGCAGGCCGGGAACGTTTCCTCATCGCCTCGAACAATGGCCCAAGTGCCTCATCTACATATCGAAGTGCAGCTCGCTGAGTCTCCACCGAGTCCTCCCTGGCACCTTCCACAAAGTAACGATTGGGGCCATGAATGGCAGACACGTTCAAAAACATAAATATCTTTTCATCCGGCGGCGTCTGTTCAAGCAGCTTTAATGCATGCTGTACCTGATGTTCTGTCGATTTGGGGTTGGTTACCCCAAAGTTCATTCGCCAGTAGCTCTGTTGGAAATAGCCGGGCAATACTTTCGCAAGCGGGTTTTTTTTCGTAAAAAAAATGACGCCGCCAATACAGATGGTACGGTAACCTTCAGCTGCGAACCCGGACACGATATCCGGTGTATCAAACAGCCAGGTATGCGGATGAGTCTTGAGTCCGGTATTCCGGGAATGGAACAATCTTATATGCGATGCCTTATCCGTATTGGCAGGGGTCGGCATAAAACCACCAAAAAAAGCATGGTGTGCCGCATATGTAAAACTGCCTGGAGTATGACGCTTCTCCCACGGACCGGAACCACACAGATTGGGACAATTCGCCTCTTCCAGCTTGGCTACGTCATAGCGTAACGTATCCAGCGTAATCATTAACAGATCATGGGAGCCCACAATGGTGTTCATATCAGGCATGTTGAATAGGCTCCTTTCGCAAAAGTTCCATTTCCCACTCATAGGTTCCAAGGCCATGATGCTCAACCCTGTATAACAGATCTCCAAACGGATTCACATCCAGCACATAGGCACGCAGATTCGAATCACTTGTAAGCATCACATCAATCCCGGCTGACCACGAGTTGGGAAAAGCAGACATGGCTGCCTGCGCTGCCGTCCGAACCAGCGACATCCGCTGTTCATCCAGACCAGCTTCAGCAGGCAACATACGTTCATTGCGCAGATGCAGATTGGTTATAGGGGTACGACTTAGTCGCATAATCGCATGGCCTGCCTGTCCACCCGCAACCAGTTGGCGAATATCATAGGCCCGCTGATCAAACGTGGCTTTGGGCATCCACCGTTCAATCTGTGCGCCTTCTGCACATAACCAGTTCATTAACGCAGCAACCTCGCCATTACGGGAATACTTGCGTAAACGTCCTTCATTATAAAAAATTGTCTTGCCCTGCGCCTGTTCCATTCCCATCGTCGTTATGGCGATTTCGTCACCCGTACGTGGGTTAATCTGATACGCGACAACACCTGAGGCACCCGAACCACACGCAAGCTTCACAAATACACGGTTCATACCGGCCGATTGCATCGCTGTACGCAAGTCAGTGTAACTTCGAATCGGCAGTGAAGACTGGAGCGTAGGAGGTACATGAACCCCCTGAGAGTATAGATGCTGCTGACATGTTCTCTTGTCAAACATCAATTGGATGTCAGCAGGATCATTCATGAATCGAACTTCAGGCCATATTTCCCGAGTCTCACGGCCGATTCGATCCAGACATGCTTTCCAGCCGCGGAACCACTGAGCAGGGGCATAGATTCTTCCCCACTCCTGTTCCAACGCAAGTACCTGCTCTGCTGTGAATGCCTCTGCCGCCATTTCTTTTGTTAAGCATGACGTATCATTCATAACTCCAAGGAATAACAATTCACGCTCTACTTCCCAATCCTCACCAGGAGCGTCAATCCGAACGAGGGGCACAGGCAGATTGGAATCTACTATATCAACGATCGTTCCCCCCTGTCTCCAGTTCTGGAGCAATTGGGCATAAGGCAATACAACGGCAGGTTTCATCCCTAATCTATACCTGGCTTCTTGCATCCCTTGCGTTCGTCGGTTATGAGGATTTCCGATCAATAATAATGGCTGCTCCCGATCCAGATCAGGAACATCATCTGATTGATGCAGACTTTCAACTATTTTCGTAAAACCTGACATCCTCTACTCCGTTAATGACGGGTAACGCCAGTCATCCTCATCACTTTGTTGCTGGTCGCTAACGTCTACGGATATACCCGATTGGTTCCAGCGACGGATCATTTCATCGGTCATGTAATGGTAACTTAGATCGAGATGTTTCAGCTGCTTGATCTTGTCACTGGCAAGTAAGGCCTCTGCCCCTTCATCGGACAACGTTCCTTCCGATAGATCCAGTACTTCAAGTTGATCCAGAATAGGTGCTTCCGCTGCTGCTTTCGCAATCTCATCCTGAATTTCACTGTCTTTCAGACCCAAGTAAACCAGCTTTGGAAATAATCCTTTCTCTAACAAAGGCAGTATATCTTCAATTGAACCATTGAAGCCATAATTATCGACGCCAATATATAATTCCAGTTTACGCAATTCAGGCAATTTGGCATGGGTGATCGAAGATAACACTTCTTTCGGGAGACCGCCACAGATAATAATCAATTCTTCAAGCTTGGCATGCTGGAGCGGTTCCAGACTAAGGCCGCTACTGCCCTTAATCGAGAATGATGTTAATTCTGGAAAGGCACCCAACAAGGGGGTAAGATTCGTCTGAATAATCCACGACACTTCACATTCTTCGAATCCCATATCCCCGATGAACAGTTTCTTCAATGACGGAAAGCTTGAAGCCGACTGGATGAGTGTGCTCATGAACTCTTGAGGTGAGCTCTCATAAGCCTGTCCCCAATCTCCGATGACCAGACTTTCCAGTGAGCTGGCCTCCGGTTTAGCCGCCAAATCCTTAATTAATTTTTCCATACGAATGCCGTCCTCATAATCATCGTAGGATACAACAAGCTTCACTTCTTGCATGAGCAAATCCCTCCGTTTAAGGTTCATATATGATTCGTTAATTTGAATGTTAACCCATACCACACACAGCTTGCAACTTCTTCCAACTCCAGTCCCAATGAGGTTCCCAATCATGCAATGTTAAGCATTTCTTATGTAGGTACAGGAACATACGTTCTGAAACAAAGTCGCGGAAATAGCCCCCATCATTAGGTATATGGAAGGAGCTTACCTAACCCCGTTGGACAACTTCAATTCATATAAAAAAAGCGTTAATGGCTGGTGAATCATTCCATCGGAATGCTCCTTTCCTTCCATTAACGCTTTTGATGTTCACATCTGATACGCTAAATCAAAAAGTCTCGTTGCGACTCAGCCTTCAAGTCTGGATACGAGTGCTCTCAGCGCATGACCACGGTGGCTAATCGCCTGCTTTTGTTCCAGCGTCAGCTCTGCCATTGTCATCTCGTATTCAGGTACATAGAAGAGAGGGTCATATCCAAAACCACCAGCACCCGCAGCTTCAGCCGTGATCCAGCCTTCCGCAGTGCCTTCCGATTCATATTTATCACCAGTTGTCGGGTCGTACAGGACCAATGCGCAGACGAATCGAGCCGGACTGAGAAGCGGCTGCTCAGTGTCCTCACCGGATTTCAACGATTCCAGCGTCTCCAGCAACTTCGCATTGTTCTGTGCATCCGTTGCTCCTTCGCCTGCATATCTCGCTGAATAAACTCCGGGCTCCCCGTCCAACAGATCTACACAAAGTCCAGAATCGTCTGCCAGTACGGGCAAACCAAGCGCGTCGCCTACCGCCTTCGCTTTCTTCCAGGCATTTTCCGCAAACGTTACGCCATCTTCCACCACATCCGGCAGCTCCGGGTAGTCAAACATGCTCTTGACCTCTTTGCCAAGCGGTGCGAAAGCATGTGCGAATTCACGGACTTTACCCGCGTTGCGGGTTGCGACAATGAGGATTGGGCTGTCCAAACTCATCTTAGGCTTCCCCTAATCCACGCGCGCCAATCTTGAGCGCAATCGGTCCAAGTACTTCTTTTTGACGCTCGATCATCTCCAAAATTCCCTGCTCGCCCAGTTCCAGCATTGCGTTCAGCTCACGGCGATCAAATGGCGCTTCTTCACCTGTTCCCTGGAGCTCGACGTATTTGCCGCCGCCTGTCATTACCAGATTCATATCCACCTTGGCTTTGGAATCTTCATCATAGTTCAGATCCAGTACAGGCTGTTCACCCACAACACCTACACTTACTGCTGCTATGAAATCCGTAATCGGGAATACTTGCAGTTTGTGTTGTTGAGAAATCTTGTTCACAGCGAGCGCCAACGCTACAAACGCACCGGTAATGGACGTTGTGCGTGTGCCTCCGTCAGCTTGAATAACATCGCAGTCCAGCGTAATCGTACGCTCACCAAGCGCCTGCAAATTGACCACTGAACGCAGTGCCCGACCAATCAGACGTTGGATTTCCATGGTGCGTCCAGTCAATTTGCCGCGATTGGCTTCACGTTGGTTACGAGTATGTGTTGCACGTGGCAGCATGGAATATTCAGCCGTTACCCAGCCTTTCCCTTGCCCTTTCATAAAGGGAGGAACACGTTCCTCCACTGTAGCTGTACAGATCACCTTTGTATCTCCAACTTCAATCAGTACAGAGCCCTCGGCGTATTTATTCGTGTTCACTGTTAAATTCAGCGGGCGCAGCTGTTCGCTGTTTCGTCCGTTTGATCTCATTTTTTCTGCCTCCTACGACTTAAGCATCCTGTAATGTTGAGCTTGTTAACAATTTTACGAATCCCTTATATTTTACCAAAGAGTTCAATTAAAAGCATCCTTATGCATTCTGCGTTCATTAAATCGGAATTTCGTTGATATATTCAGGCTTGGAAACAGGCGTACTGTAATCCCGGTTATCATCACCCATGACCGTTTTTTGGCCGTTCCATTCGATCTGCACTTTGGCATCCTTGCCGGCTGTATTCTCCGCAGTGGTTAATACAACAGACTGTAACAGCTCGCTAGGTACGATATCCCCTTCGGCAAACATATCATCTTTCAAGGCAACTGTTACTGTGCCATCCTCGGCCGTTTTGACCGATTGCAGCTCTGTTCCGCCTGTCATGACTTCTTCCAGTTCGCCGCCTTTGTCAGGTCCCTTGATCAGCTCATTCAATGCTGCCTGCACCCGATCTTCGCCAGGGGTAACGAGACGTGTAACTGGAACATAATATTGGATGCCTGCTGGTGAAGCTGCTGAGAAATAGACCGTGACCGGACTGCTGTTCGCCACCAAAGTATCACCCAGATCCAGATTGATTCCCACAGCCCGATTCAGCGGTTCAGGCAACGGCGTACTGTTTACCGGCATTTGTGTTAACTTTTTGCCATCCACCCAGATCTGCACATTCTCCACATCTGGTGTTCCCGTCAATGTCCAAGTAACAGCTTCTAGCATTTTCCGTTCTTCCTTCGCATCATACTTGGCAAAATTACCCGAGAACTCCACGACTGCCAGCTTGTCATCCGCGTGAATCGTTACATTCTGTACAACCGTTCCCTGCGGGAGCACGCCCTGGAATCCTTCTGGCAACATACCCGCGTAGGCCCCGCCTGTGACAAGTGTATCCAGTGCTGTCTTGGGACTGCTGGCATCTGTTCCAGAAGGAAGAGTCAGGGATACCGGAGCGAGCAGTCCCTGCTGGTCTTGCAGATATACTGTCGTTAACGGGAGCGTTGCGAGTGCCCCATTCCCTTCGGCTGCCTGAATCATGGCTGCTTCCTGAATGGGCGGTGGCGGATCAACAGCTTCGGAAGACTGGGCTCCAAACATGCCACAACCTGACAACACCATAGGAATGCTCAGCAGCGCAGCTGCCGATACCGTACGCAAAGATTGGATCTTTCTCATGATCACGTTCCCCCTCATCATTTTTACAGTTTGTACTACCATGTATACGAGCCTTTGTCCAAAAAATAACTAAAAGATAAAAGCTTCGCTGAAAAGTTATACGTTCGATGATCTTAAAGAAACGTAAAACCGGTTAATACGTATTAGGAAGCAAGAGTAGGGACATTGCTAACTTCAGAGGAGGAATCGCCCATGGAACATCCTGAGCAAGAAAAAATCCCTTACAGCCTGAATAGCCGCAAGGTCGCGGAGGCAACTAGGGAATGGCTGCATAAGCGGGGCGTCACGATCCCTGAGATCGCAGAACTGGTCATGTTATTGCAGAAAAAATATTATCCTGGTCTTACGATGGAAGAGTGTATCGAAAATGTGGAGATGGTTCTCCGCAAACGTGAGGTACAGAACGCCGTCCTGACCGGGATTCAGCTTGATATTCTGGCGGAACAGGGGCAGCTCATATCTCCTTTGCAGGAGATGATTGAGAATGACGAAGGGCTGTATGGCGTGGATGAGATTTTGGCATTCTCCATCGTCAATGTATATGGCAGTATCGGATTTACGAATTATGGCTATGTGGACAAGCTGAAGCCAGGGGTGCTTGAACGACTGAATGACAAGAGCCTGGGTCCTGTCCACACCTTTTTCGATGATATTGTCGGTGCAATTGCATCGGCAGCGAGCAGTCGGATCGCCCATCGCAAACAATCCGAGCTTGAAGAAGCACTGGGAGAAAAACCGGTCAGCGATGACACGGTATAACACGTAACTCGTTTCGTACCTGAAATCATGTGGAAGATTGGACATGTATGTGGATGCTTAGTGCAATAACTGTTTGAAGAAATAACTGTTCATGGAAAAAGCGGCCTGATGGCCGCTTCTTTTGCATGTGTACCATAATTTTTGGATGATCCACATGTTATTATTTGAGATGTTTAGGTCGTACCGTTCCCGCCAGACCATAACCTTCAACCCACTTCTGCTCGGCAGCTGGCTCAGCGGATGTCCATTTCGGTCCAATCGTGATCTCCGGGCCCTTGCGTTCTCGCAACATGCCACGTAATACGGTGATACCAAGTATACTGAGTCCGGTAAATACATACATCATTCGCATGATAATGTTGCCAGAATCTGATCCTGTTACCATGCCGTGAACCAGCAGACCAATGAACACGGGGTAGGACAGCATGTGGAACAAGAACCACCATTTGCGGCCCAATTTGCTCCGCAGGTCACTGGATAACAGGACGATCACTAATCCATAGAAGGATAACGTTCCCAGACCACTGCCAATCGGATGCACGGAGGCGGTAAAAGGAATCAGAAGTTCTCCCCAGCTAAATGGGCTGTAATGATCAATATATAACGTTAACGCATGCACGAGTCCAAGTCCGAAGGCGAGCCAGGTCGTTCGAGTATGCCATTTGAACATGGCTGCTTTTGGTTTGCCCTTGGCCATAGGCATCCCTTGAGCAATGCCCAGAAATACACCGACAAAGAGTAGCACATAAGCAGCAATTCCACTAATTCGAATGATATTCCACGTCGGCAGGTAATCTACAATCCATTGTGCCATAACCGGCTCCCCCATATCTGTTAGACTTGTCCTCGTTTAAATCAGACTGAAGCGATGATCCGGATCAAAACCGGGCCAGTGCTCAGCGAGCGTATCCGTATTTCCTCTAAAATAAGTGCTTCCCTCCTGTGTTATCCACAGGACGTCATGACGATCATAGTGTCGGTTTAACCAGCCCACCGCCTCGGCACTCCCCAGAATGCAGACCGTCTTGGCAATAATCTCGCATTGCGACGCATGCTGTCCCAAAACGGTACACTGTAGCACATCCGTATCCGCCGGTTCCATTGTCCGGGGGTCAATGAGATGATGCGCAAGGCTTCCGTCTGAATTTTGCCATTGCCTATGCGAGATACCCGAAGTGGCAACAGCTCCTCGCTGTAAACGAATCGTACCTGACACATCCCCCTGTTCTTGCAAAGGATCTGTTACTTTCAAGGTCCACTGGGGATAGTCCGGTGTACCCCATACTTGAATATCTCCACCCGCGTTAATTAAACCCGCCGGGATATGCAATGTTCGCTGCAACCAGTCCGCAATGCGCTCCACTGCCCATCCCTTAACAATTCCTCCCAGATCCAACTCAGCTCCAGGGTCCAGATGAACCATCCGGCTACCTTCCCGCTGAATCCATCCCGGACGACTGTGGTCATGACGATCTTTCATCATTCCTGAACTTTCAGGTGTTCTCGTTCGCAAAATGCGTTCAAGCAGCGGGCGCTGCAGTTGTCGTTGTTGCACTTTCTCGAAGCTTAGATCATATCCCGAAGCCTGAAGAGCCTGCGAGATACCCGGTTGGAAAATCCCTTCAGTCAGTCCAACATACCCATAGGCCAGACTCAAAACTTCATCCATCGCAGCGGAAATGGGCATCCATCCGTTTGCATGATTCAGACGATTCAGTTCACTATCTGCGACAAACCGGCTAAAGCGCTGCTCTTGCGTCTCAAACCAATTCTTCACTAAGTTTGCTGCATGTTCAACTTGTTCCTTCCCAGCAGACAGCTGTACTTCAACATCCGTGTTCATCGCACGGAATTGAAACCGGAGCGGACGAGCAACTTGCACTGTGCGGCTCATGATGCACCTGTGCGTGACTGATAGTTGCCACTGCTATATCCGGAATCTGAATCCTGATTATGTTGGCTCGGACGTTCAGAATCTGAGTACCTTCTCTCGTTATTCATGCTCTGATCAGGCCCAGCAGATTGTGTGTTATCGGTTGTTCCATTATATTGACTATCATCATTATCATTGTCCTGTGTATTCCAGTTGCTGCTGTCCGTTGTGCTGTTGAACCATTCATCCATCACATCATCCCGCGTATCCACCTGGCTTGAAGCAGTAACGCTTGTGTCTGTACCATTCGCTGCTGCGTAGGCTAAATCAAAAGCATCCGAAGTTCTTACATATTGAAAGAGTGCAGCCACAGTCAACGTTGCTGCCGCTGAAGCTTGCCATTTTCTCCATTGATTTCGTTTTTTTCTGGTCATCGCTCATCCCTGCTTTCTTTAGGGTGTGTCTCATAATCTGCTTCCTTCGGAGTTCTAAGACACGCCCTAGCGAAGTTCATAGTTGTATGATAGACTCGGTGGCTTAAAAATAGATGAATGAACTGTTAAGACAAGCTAAAAAGACCCCGAACAGGTGAGTTTCCTGTCCCGAGCCTCTATATAAGATCGAATTATCATTTTCTTAACGATATCATCATTCCGTATAGATTTGAAAATAGAGCGAACCATCCGATTGCTGCACTTGCTTCACTACTTCACGTCGAATTAACTCCTGCAAATGAGCCAACGTCTCACTCATGGCAAACCGCAGTTGATGGGTACCAAGCCGATTGCCAAACATGTATAGACAGATGTCATACGCATTCGCGGGTGACTCCTGCATTCGATCTGCCAGCTTCTGAAGTCGTTCCTCATGGTGTTCGAGCAGTTGAACGGTCCGTTCGTTGAATGTGGAAAATGGATTCCGATGCCCCGGATATGCCTGCTTGACGTTCAGCTCTCCGAGACGTTGCAATCCTTCCATATAAGACAATAATGGCTGAGGGTCACTGCCGGGTTGCAGACTGATATTCGGTGAAATCTGTGGCAAAACTGCATCTCCGCACAGAATCTCCATGGACTCCGGCGCATAAAAGGATAAATGGCCTGGGGCATGTCCCCCCGTCTCGACAGCAACCCAACGTTTCCCGCCCATATCGAGCCACTCGCCATCTTCAACAGGTATGACATTCGGAAGGGGCGTGATCTGCGAAGTAAATGTCTTCATATGTTCATATATCTGTTCAGTCTTGTCTTCTGGCATACCATGACGACCATAATAATCAGGTAATATTGTATTGATGCGTGAATCAGGTCCCCACATATAATCGGCCTCTTGGCGGGAGCGTGTGGACATTCGAACAGGTGCCCCCGTCACCTGTTGCATCCAACCCGACAACCCAAGATGATCGGGGTGATGGTGGGTCAGTACAATTTGACGAATATCGCCAAAGGTCAGACCGAGATCTGCCAGCGCTTCATTCCACTCCTGTTCTGTTTCCGAATTACGCGGTCCCGGATCTATAATGGTTATCTTTCCATCCGGTTCTGATAACACATAACTGTTCACCCATCGCAAGGGAAACGACATGCTGATCTTGACCCGGTATATGCCCTCTGTCATGGACATCTCTTCTGTTCGCTTCATATGATCCCCCTTTCCTCACGATCTCCGTTCACTCCACAGGACGACGCCCCACAAAAATCATGCGTGGAGAAGTCTGCTCGTCATATTTCTCTTCATCATAGCCGCCGTGAACCTGATCTACCCGGAGCCCAGCTGCACTTAACATCTGACTCAGTTGATCACGTGTGTACAACTTTACACGCTCCTGATATACTCGCGGTTCATGTCCGGATGTGGTGTCGGTAATACGAATTTCCTTTTGCACAAATCCATCTTCAATCTTGCGGAATTCCTCAATTCGCTGCCCTTCATCCTCTCGGACGGAGTGCGGCACCAGATGACGAGTCACATACGCCGTATTCATAAAATCAATAATATAGCTGCCACCCGGCCGAAGCATGCGATGAATGGCTCGTAATACTTTCAGTTGTTCTCCGTCCTCCAGGAAATAACCAAACGATGTGAACAGATTAACTACGGCGTCGAAACCACCTTTCAGCGGCAGTTCACGCATATCCGCATGACACCACGATACTCGGTGTTCGGTGTCTGTTAGGCGCGCTTCGCGTAAAAGCACATCGGACAGATCAACTCCGGTCACTCGCAATCCTGCATCAGCAAGTGCCAGGGAGTGTCGCCCCATACCGCAGCATAGATCCAATACTTCAGCATTAGGCTTAAGCTTCAACCAATTGATCATTTTATGTACTTCATGATAGGCACCGTGCACATCCCGATGCTTGTATACGAGAAGATAATCTTCTCCAAAACTCTTTTCATACCATTCCGTCATTCAATCTCGCCCTCCACCTGGTCCTTGGCCCTCTATCTGTAGTGCGCTTTGTACAGGCCTGTTCATTTCCCCTAGCTTTAATGTATTGTAACGTCTTTATTCTGCAAACTCAAAAAAATCCCGGTACATTGCCTTCATTGAAGAGCCAAAATGTACACGATATAATGTTAGACATACGCCTGCAAATCGGTTAATTATAAGAGATTGTTCAAAAAGCAACAGGAGGTGTTCTTATGATTCACATCGGACTTACCGGATGGGGGGATCAGGAAGATCTCTATCCGAACCGTACCAAAGCCAAAGACAAGCTCAGTCTATACGGACAATATTTCTCCACCGTGGAGGTGGATAGTTCCTTCTACGCCGTACAGCCGCGGGATCGCATGGCACGATGGGCTGCTGAGACACCTGAATCCTTTGCTTTTATCATCAAAGCCTATCAGGGAATGACCGGACATCTTAGAGGCAAACCCTACTTCACCAGCACGTCGGAGATGTATAAAGCCTTTCGGGAATCACTGGAACCCGTCATAGAAGCAGGCAAAATGCAGGCAGCCTTATTTCAATATCCGCCCTGGTTCGAATGTAATAAGGACAATGTGAAAGAGCTTCGTGAAGTAAAGCTTCGAATGGAGGGCATTCCGTGCGCCCTGGAATTCCGCCATCGCAGCTGGTATGAAGATGACATGCGTGAGCGAACACTTGCGTTCATGAAAGAGCAAGGCTGGATTCACAGCGTCTGTGACGAACCTCAGGCGGGGTTGGGTTCCATTCCCATCGTGCCCCAGGCCACGGATTCGGACATGACACTGGTTCGCATGCATGGGCGCAATGTGTCCGGTTGGCATCAGAATGGTGCACCCAATTGGCGCGAGACCCGTTATCTGTACCGTTACAACAAGGAAGAGCTGTTGGAGTGGAAAGGATATCTGGAGCAATTGCAGGAGCAGAGCAAGGATGTCTATGTTATTTTTAACAACAACTCCGGTGGCGATGCAGCGGCGAATGCACAGATGATGATGGATCTGCTGGATTTGCCAGTGAAGCCTTTTCCTGACCGTACTGAACCGGAGAAGGAAGAAGGACCGGAGCAGTTGGAATTATTTTGATCTGTGTTTGGGGTCAACTAAAAGCGGCAAGCCCGAGGGCATTGCCGCTTTTTTCATCTCGTTATCTATAGCCACTATATCGATTGTCTTCATTTGAATTTATCGAACTTTCGTTAATTATTCAGGGCTCTAAGGTATAGTCAATGATTCATATAATGGGCATATAGTTGCTCGAAGGTTGTAAAACGTTCGACTTCTCTGCCGACCTTATCATATTCGTCTAGATATTCATTCATCACTTCAAGGAACTTTTCTTTCACAACTGGTAAATTGCTTGCATCAAAGTACTGCATAATATCAAATTTCTTAGTTCCTTTCTCCAGAGCCATTTCATCAAGATACCCTTGTGCTCCATAGACCGAAAGAAAGACGTAGGAAGCATCGTTCGTCATAACACTGTTCAGAATTTTATTACCGTAGTTGCACCACAATTCTTCATATGTTCCCCTCAGATTATCAAAAGTCGGAGCAGATTTAATTATGAAGTTATCACACATCGTGCTATATAACCTCGTAACACTATTCAACATATTAAAGGAGGCTATTCGAATATCTTCAATGGTATGAGCTTCGATGATTGACATGTATAAGGAATCGAGATCATCAGGAACATAGCGAAACGTACGAATCTCTTCCAAATATCGCTTGATTCCTCGTTGTATGCACGTGTTATTCATACTAACCAAGGCATTGACTAAATTAAACAGAACGTCGGCAGATGCATGTCGCACTGAACCGATATCTTCACCTAGCATCGTATCACTGTATGCTTGCTTAGCCAGATCGATCCATTTATTTGCTCGATCAAGACACGCTTCTCCTATCGGGTTCGCAAGTGCATCAAGTGCTTTTTGCCTGAAGTCGTTCAATTTCTCCAAATCCTCAGGCTTTGCATAGTAGAGTATTTTGAGCTCAGTTAAGCTCGATACGTTGGGACTCTCCAAAGTGGATTGCTCTTGTATTCTTGAATTCCATGGCGTGCAATAGATGTCATATCCAACGTCATCTAAGATAAAGCAATCGGATATTTCCCATCCTTTTTCTGTATTATTAATGATAATTAAATCAAGATCGCTCTTCTCGTGAAAGTCTCCCGTGCTAAATGAACCCGTAAGCCCAATAATTGCGATATCGTCTATAAAATCTCTTTTTGCGCGTTCAATCACCATGTTAATGAGTCGTTCATTTTTGTCCAGTAACTTCTTCTTTATGATTTCGTCCATTCGTTGCACCCCTTCGTATGATCGGGCCGTCCTTTATCACAACAACCTGAACTTGAGTCTATCGATTTAGATGTGCGGTTACTATGTATAAGTTGATTTAATTCATCTTTGAACAAAATCCGCTAAACCGTCGATATGACGATTTAGCGGATTTCATTAGTTCTTTGTATAGACAATTTTCTTTATGCTTTCGCAGGACAAGAAATATCGCCCCGCCAACTCCTCTATGCTGACTCCATTGTGGAATAAAGATTTAATCTCAGCGTTTCGAGCAGAGACTCTACTCTTGCTGTTCGTTTTCTCGCCCCATTTTAAATGTGCCTCTTTGGGTTTGGGGATATAAACCAATTCCCCTTGAACGTATTCTTGAATGATACGTAGCAATTCTTCCGGAAAAATAGACTCGGCTTTTGAATATTTCACGGGCATCACTCCCTTATTTAATAAATCAATAAGGTGCAAAGCCAGTTAGCAGAATATTACGATTCTTCGTTGGCAATATGATTGTTTCTAAACTCTATGCAAAGCATTGCCATATCCTCCACTGGCTTTGCATAGAGCCGTGCATGTAAGAATCCTACCCCGATTGTTTTCAATAGCCTCACCTCCATGGAAAACAGATAGTTGTTATGTGTTATTATATCAGAGCCTGTTGTTCAAGTGTTTAACGGATGAGTCGCCCTAATGCAAATTGACGGCACCAAAATTCTAAGTATTTTCTGAAATACTTATAGGTAATTATCCGATCCTTTTTTGGTTAAGCCTCAGATAGATGCCTCTGACGGAGCTGCTGGTTCATCTTATGTGCTTCAATACCTGCCAAGAGCACAATGCCAATCCCATGGGTGTCGTTCAGATTCCACCCCAGGTCATCGCGATAATACAAGGCAGTAAACGAGTACCCGGAACCCCGGCATACCCCATATACATTGCCCTTATAGTCAATTGACAAGCGCGTCATTCCCTCCCATCCTTCGCGTACCGCCTCCAGATAAGGCTCTGGCTGTTCCAGCCAGCCAGAGCGAATACCACGGGCATAAGCGTAGATGAACATGGATGTGCAGGAGGTTTCTTCATAGGAATCCGGGCGATTCAGCACCTGATGCCAAAGTCCATTTTCCCCTTGCAGCGCCAGATACCCTTGACTTAGATCACGATAGAAACGTAACAGTTCCGGCCGCTTCGCATGATCATGTGGCAAGATCGTTAACAGTTCGGTCAATGAAAAGAGCACCCACCCGTTCCCGCGTCCCCATGGAATACCTGTTGCCCGACCACGCACAAAATCATACACATGGGACATGATCTGTTGTTCAGGAAGGTAGAGGTATTTACGGAACATCAGGAACTGATTGATCGCATCATCCCAGTACGCCCTATCTCCTGTCAACTGACCATAACGCATCAGAAATGGTGTACTCATGTACAAGTCATCACACCACATCGTCTCCTGACGCATCTCCCCACTGCCGCGAACCCGGTAAAAGGCACCATCCTCCAGACGTTCCTGCTCATCCGTTATGTAACCCGCAATCCGATCCGCGGTATCTCTTCCACCACGAATATCGCCCAACTCCATCGCAGCAAGCAGCGTGGACCCAAACGAACCGCAATCATCCAGACTGTCGATGGCAGACAGTTGATTATTGATCCCTGCCGCACCGTATGCTTCCCGATCCCACAGACCATAGCGGTCAAATGAAGTGCTCAGTTCAATATGTTGCCGAACATACTGAATGTAGTCGTCCCGTCCCAATTCCTGTCCCGTCTGGAGCAGTCCAAGCAGGGTAACACCAAGTGGATAATTCCACTTTCCGTAATGTATGTTCTCCAGATAGGGACGAACATGAGTGTCGGGCAGGTCTACCCGCCAATAGACACCTTGTGCGCCATCATCAAATACGGTATCTGTTCGCACGATGTCGGTGTGGGATGGCTCAGCGCCAGGAACAAACACACCTGTGTACAGCCAAGGGTCAGAGCACCCCGCAACCGGATAAGGTGATTTTAGTCTCCAGCCTGTGGAACCCGTACGCTTAGCATCTTCCAACGTGAATCCCCATGAGCCACCTTGTGCCTGGATTTCACCTTTCACGACCAGATCCCAAGAACCGTAACGGCGCGGGAGTTCAACGTGCAATTTAGCACTGCTTCCAGCAGAGTATATTTCCTTGCCATCTACATACAGAGTCAAAGCACCATCATGATTGCCTTTTAAAATAATTGGCGATGATCCTGGTAAGGTTACATCCAGCCTCGTCCATGCATAGGCCACAGCAGGTTGTTCCGTACCATAGATGCGTGCAAATGAACCCTTGCTCTGTTCCTCCCCTGTCCAGTTCCTGCTTGGATACCAGATAAGACCTGTTTCTTCTTCCGCCATGCCATCACGAGGAAGAGATAGTACAGGTTCATCGACAGGTTCTGAATATAACCAGCCTTCCTGACCCTGACGATCTGTCCCAGGAGTAAGGAAGTGCAGCGGGAAATTTTTGAAAGAGGCTGTTCCGTAGATCCCGCCGAATCCCACTTCTGTTTTGACAAAACACAGCAACACATCATTCCAGCCATAGTGAACGGAAATCGGAATCTGGGTTCTTCGCTCGGGAAATAATTCCTGCAACAACTCGGACTTGAATACCTCTTCTCCGTTCACATAGATCATTACTGGACTATAACAGTTCAGGCCTGTATTTAACGTTGCATTCTGCTCGCTCCATAACTTACCCCATACATACACGTACTGCCCTGTACGCGCCTCTGCACATTTCTCATTCAGATTCAGGTCGTAGCGATAATCCCCCAGTCTGCGAAAACCTCCCTGATGATAAGCTCTGAACAAAAAGGATTGTTGCGGGTGATCGCCAATATAACGCTGAGCCACCGTGGTCAATATATCCGGAATTGAATCGTACACCTTGCCTGCAATCGCCTCGTTCTCATGGAAATAACGAATGATCGTCAGCCCCTTCCTTATACCTTGATTCGTTCGCTTAGCCGCAATGTCTCCCCACCCTGCACTTCAACTACCTGCTGATCTGCCGTGAACCAAACCGGGATGGCAGACGGATTATGAATGATGGATCGATCGGCTGAACACTCCAGTCGTTGCACCGCTTTCCAATAGGCAATCACTTCGATGTTCGTGGCGTACCAGATGTCGTTCCTGCGACCAATCTGCTCACCAAACTGTTCGATGATCTCCCAGTTGTCGTTATCATTGAACTCATAACTGTGGCCCCAGACGTAGAGTAATAGTGGTGTACCTGTTTTGGAATGTTGGATAAAACGTTCAGCATGCCCCGCCAGATCATGGTTATGATGACAGGTCGGATGCCATTCAAGCGGCCGGTCTGGCAGTGTGTATTTGCCATGAGATTCAACGGTACGAGCATAGTCGATGCCGAGCCACGCAAGCTTTGTACTTAACGTACGGTCGTATCCTCCATTGGGATAAGCCATGCCTCGTACCGGATAACCGACGAGCTTCTCCAACGCTTTTCGGTCCTCGATAATCTCTTCGGTCAATAGTTCATTCGGAACATAAGGCAGCGTAGGGTGAGTAACCGTGTGAACGGCCACTTCATGACCCGCATACAGTTCAGCAACTTCCCACGCCTCAATACGTCCTGGATTACCCAGGGTACCGGAGTTCAGATTAAAGGTTCCCCGTAGACCATACCGATTACAGATTTCCACCAGTCTGCGATCATGCACCACTCCGTCGTCATAACTTAGCGTTAACGCTTTCATCACACCACCTGGATAGCGGTCAAACTGAATACGATGTCCCATCCCTTACTTCCACTCCTTTATCCTAATTCTTCAACAGGTACATGACCTGCATCCTGTAATTGATGATGTTCCGAATCAAAATACGTACCTTCCAGCAGGCCGATCAATGTATTCGTAATCCGCACTTCAATGTCGTTGTCTCCCCGACGCAACCAGGAGGCCTCTCCCTTCCAGCGATACGGAGACCAGCATCTCACACCCAGACTATGTCCGTTCACCCGCACTTCCACCACATCCTGCACACGCCAATCGCTAAATTCCATTTCAAACGAAGTAATATCTTCCCCTGGCTCATCCAGCCAGAACGTGCGTTTATAACTCATTTCCCCGGCAAAATGAGGATACAGCGGCTGAGGTTCAGGTCCGATGCGAAGGGCTGTGTCTGACTCCCGCACGAGCGAAGCGATGCCTTCATGATGAAACTCCACCCCGAATCTCCCTTGCAGATATAAGGGATCAACGATACCATCCTCATCTTTCGTCACCTGCACAATCACCGTCATTTCATTGAGACCGCTGTGTAGCCATTCCGTAATATCACAAGCGATATTATTGTGGTCGGTTATTTCGATTGGATCGAATTGTTCTTTTTCAAGTGGTTGCCCATTAATCTCCATCGACCAACTGCCCGAAATCGCCGCTTTATCCAGGAATAACAGGCATGCAGGTAACGCCGTTCTTAGCTCAAATGTGGTCGTATAACGGCACTCGATCGGGTAAGCAACGGATGCCTTTTTCGGTGTGCCAAATACCTGACTAAACTGGACTGGCAGATGCTGCTGCTCCGATAATTCTGCTGCCTGATCAATAAACGGTTTCACAGCTACATGCTGGCTTTCCAGTATTATTCCGTTAGCATTGGTTGCCTGAAGATGGAATTGTCCCATTCGCAGGATGTTAGGCTGCACCGTTTCCAGTCGCCATGGTCCCTCCGCAGGAATACTGATCTTAGTGGCTTGCTTCACTTCTGCTGAAACATCCGTTTGGAATGTCGAATTTATTGGGTCTGTGACATCCACCTTCGTTAGTCCAGTCTCTACCTTCACTGGTTGTAAAGTAAGGCGTACAGCATGCGCTTCGTAAGGCGCCAGCGTTAGTGAAATGCACCATTCCCCGCCACTGCTCGTATACGGCAATGCCTGAAGCTGCCCCGTCTCCAGATCGAGTCGTTCCGCCACCAGACAAGCACCATCTGTCAGCTCCGCTCCATCCCACAGCTGTCGGGCAACCAACTTCAATTGCCCCTTCAGCTCCTGACCCTCCTGATTAGTCAAGAAAATCATATGCTCCCCAGCCGACAATTGACGGGTGTGCATCAGCAGAGAGGCACTTTCCTCCTCCATGATCCAGCAGATGGGTTCAGGCAATACCTGATCGAGCAGCAGAGAGATTAGCTCCAGCGAAAAGTCATCTCCCTGCCCTGTTCCTGCGGGTAGAAAATACGCATTCCCCTCACCTTGATGCCACATGGTTTCACGGTTATCGTGATCTGTTGTCACGCTACGGCCCCAGTACACCTCTTGCGGCTGCTCGCCCGCACCAAAGAACTGGGCAGCTTCATCTCCCTCCGGACTTCCCGGCTGGATGGCAATATGCGGAGGCATCCCAACAGAAATGGCGGTTCCTCCCTGCTGAACGAATCGCTTCACCTGTTCCCAGGCCGCGGCCTCCAGATTCAGCATCGGTGGCAGAATCAATACGTCATAACGGGCAACGCCAATCTGAATGATGCCATCCGTTAAGTCAGCTTCAGCCAACAATTCGGGATCAAGGTGATCATAGTCACGTCTGTTTTCGAGCAGATGGGTCGTGATTCGCATCCAGTCCTTCGTCAGGCGATTCAGTTGCACCCGTTCAGCTTCGTCCTCGCCGCTATACTCGAATCCATGCAGCGGATTGCCCATCAGACTCCAGAATGTCGTCGTTGGGTCAAGTACAGCAATACGAATGTCTGCTGCTCCGGTGCTCATGAGATAGCTCAACCGTCCGGTGTAATCCCCTAACTGCCGGAAATGCTTCCAGTAGGGATTTTGCAAAAATTGAGACGGCGGTGCATCATGCTTCGCAAGCCCACCGATCGTATAGAAAAAGGCGTGAAAGTTATAGAAATTGGTGCCCATGGCGGCCATTCGGTCAATCATCCACTTGGCATCCTGTAGCGTCATGGACCAGCCTACACTGTGAAAACATTCAATCAGATTGCGACTTCGCCCCAGTTGTCTGGCAAGCGAACTGACCATCTTGGGATTGTCACGCATCTTTTGACCGTAACGTTCCAGAATCCACGATAAGGATCGTCCGATTTTCTCATGTGCTGAATCACCGCCTGGCATATGGCTGAACAACTGGGTGGTCATCCGTACGCCAGGTACCTCAGCCGCGTACTGGATTCCTGCTTCCTTACACCAATCATGCACCTGTTTGTGATAGGACTCCCTGAGAAGCAGATGCAGGGACTGATAGTAGTCATACCGAATCCGGTGCGCGTCCGGAACATCAGCATATAACAGGGCCGGTAGCGAATCGATCAGACTATAACCACAACGCTCACTGAAATAAAGGGGAAGCTGTTGGGACCAGGGGATACGGCCCAGCGGTGCAATCTCATCCGAGAACATGCCTTTGATTACGCTCTCAAATTGATCTCCAACCGCTGACTTATAACGCTCGTGCGTCAGTTCAATAAATCGGCTCATCGCTTCCTTGTGACAAGGATCAACAAAGTTGCCGTAATATTTGAAATCATCGATCTCCATCTCTTGAAATACAATCAACTCCCAATCACCCTCGGGCACATCCCACAACAATCGAAACGCTGTTCGGTAGGTGAAGAACCTCTTCCGGTTATACGAAGTAAGTCCGGTCTCCTGATACACCTGATCCGTCTGAATATTGCCGATTTTGCTGCGCAGATCGATGGATTCATGCCATAACCGTTTACCCTGTGCATCCTTGGGAATCGCCTTTGCAACCAATACTCGTCCCCATGGCAGCTCCAGATTCACAGCTTCTCCGCCCTGAACCATCAGTTGATGATGGATGAGCTGACGCTGCTTGGCTTCAGGAAAATCAAGAGTCACTTCCCCGCCAGCCATTCCACTCGGATAAGGATACTCGTCATATAACCATACCTGCATTCCGTGAGTGGCCGCCGCTTCCACTGCAATCCGCACCTTATCAAACCACGCTTCGGAGAGATACGGAATTTGCAGTCCCTGACGTGGACAGATAAAGAATCCACCCACGCCTTGTACGGCCATCTCAGCCACCTGCCGCTTCATCTGCTCATCTTCCATATCCCCGTTCCAGAACCAAAAGGGATGAACCCGGTACTGCGCCTCGGGATTACTAAATGCATCCCCGTTCCACATGTCGCCTTCCTCCCTACCTGTTCAAGAGTATCGTTGGTCTCCAACTACTTCAGTGCAGCGTACAGTTCATTGACTTCTTTCACATAATCGTCTCCGCCGTTGTTCTTCCACAGGGTAACAGCATCTTCGAATCCTTTCTCATCAATCTGACCTACGATATATTTGATCCGTGCATCGTTAATGATATTGTCCAGCTGCGGTCCTTTCTGGGCGTACACATCCGAGATCAGCGGTTCACCAGGATTGGCGATGACAATCTCTTCGTTGGCTTTCTGCACCTGTGCAACTTTTTCACGCACAGGTGTCTGTTGTACACGAAGGGTTTTGTCCTCCGGCACAAACATCAAAATCTGGTTTAAGCCCTGCAGATCGCGGAGTGCAAGCTTATCAGTGGATGGGATAATGTAGTCCCCTTTTTTCTCATACTGCTTGCCTTCCAGTCCATTCCCAAGCAGCGCCTGCAATTCTGGTTCATTGAGTTGATCCAGGAAACGCAGTACCTTCTTCAGTTCCTCTTCCGTTTTGACACTGCCTTTGGAGATGGCAATCATTCCGGAATATCCGGACGTTGGCATATCACGCAGCCCCTTCGGACCTTCCATGGCTTGCAGCACATCGACACGTCCTGTCGCATTCGGATCTTTATCCAGTATTTTCTGGTCCATACGCTGTGCGTTATCTGCTACATCCACCATGACACCCGCTTGCCCGTTCACAAATGGATCAGGCAGTTTCGTTGCATCCATCACGGCAAAGTCCTTGTTCACCAGACCCTCGCTGTAGATCTGACGGAAAAATTTCAGCGCTTCCATGTATTCTGGTGTCTCATGCGCAGGGATTAGCCCTCCGTTGCCATCCTCTCCCCATTTATTGGGGGCACCGAACCACACCTGCATGTTATCCCACGGGCCCGTGAATTTGCTGGCTACCAGACCGTACGTATCATCCTTTCCGTTACCGTCCGGGTCATCCTTCGTGAACGCTTTCAATACATTGTAAAATTCATCAATCGTCTTGGGCTCTTCCAACCCCAGATTCTCCAGCCAGTCTTTACGGATAGTCACCCCATTACGTCCCAGAGGGCGAGCCCGATATATCCCATACGTTTTGCCATCGATAGAGGCATTGTTGGTGATGATTTCATTCATCTGGCTCAGGTTCGGATAGTCCTTCAGATAAGGACCCAGTTCCCAGAATGCTCCGGTTCGTGCCGCATTGATAAAGCTTGGCGATTTCCCCAATACGACCATAATTTGCGGAAGTTTGCCTGAAGCCAGTGTGATATTGAATTTGTCCTCATAGGAACTGCTCGGCACCCATTGCAGATTAACATCAACCTTGGTCAACTCCTCCAGCTTCTGAATCACAGGGCTGTTGTCCGGCGGATTCTCCGCTTCAAAGTTCGGCAGCATAATCGTGAGCTGATCGGTGCCACCCGCAGCGGTTCCTGAATCTGCTTTGTCCGTGGAGCATGCGCCCAGAATTGTACTAAGTACCAATGACGCTGAGAGCAGCAGTGCCCCTTTTTTGAATCCCGTTTTTTGTCCCATACGTTCTCCCCCTTGGCTTTAGCCTTTGATTGAACCTAACATGACACCTTTGGCAAAATGCTTCTGCAAAAACGGATACACCAGCAAAATTGGAATCGTACCTACAACGATTACCGCCATTTTGATCGACTGCTCTGGTGGCTGGACAAAATTAGGGTCCATGTTTGCCATATCTCCGACACTGGCTTGCGAGAGCAATACGATCTGTCTCAGCATGACCTGCAGCGGCCATTTGTCACTGTCGGAAATGTACAGAAGTGCCGAGAAAAAGTTGTTCCAATGTCCCACGGCGTAAAACAAGGCAAACGTGGCAATGACCGGCTTCGATAAAGGCAGTACGATTCGCCACAGCACGCCGAGATCCGAACAGCCGTCGATGCGGGCCGCTTCCTCCAGCCCGGGCGGCATTTGCTGAAAAAAGTTTTTGACTACTATTAAGTTAAAAGCGCTGATCGCGCCAGGAAGCATAAGGGCCCAGTAAGAATCGAGCAGTCCCAGTCCACGAATGACGAGATACGTTGGGATCATGCCACCGCCGAATAACATGGAGAAGATCACCATGTTCATCATGACGTTACGGCCCCAGAAGTCACTTCTGGATAGGGGATAGGCCATCGTCAGGGTGAAGAACAAATTCACCAGTGTACCTGCCACTGTGATGAAGATGGAAACGCCAATGCTGCGAAAGATCGTGGAAGAAGAGAAAATATACTCATATGCGCTGAAAGAAAACACCTTCGGAATAAGGAAAAAACTCCGTTCGGTGATCTCGGCTTCCGTTGCGAAAGAATTCCCTATAATATACAGGAAAGGAAGGACAGTTAATATGCCCAGAATCCCCAGCATGGCGTAATTGAAGATATCAAATACCTTGCCGGCAGGGCTGTTGTATAGACGGCTGTTCATGGGCGCTCCTCCTTAATAAATTCCGGGGTGACCGAATTTTTTCGCAAGTTTATTACTGCCAAGCACCAGAATGATGCCCACCACAGACTTGAATAGTCCAACAGCGGTACTGTAACTGAAAGCCCCTTGCGTAATCCCCACCGTGTACACATACGTATCAAATACGTCTGCGACATCCCGGTTGAGGGAGTTGGTCATGAGATAGATCTGCTCAAATCCGGTATCCAGAAAGTTTCCCAGTCTGAGAATGAGCAAAATGACTATAGTCGTACGAATCGCGGGAAGCGTAATATGCCACATTCGCCGCAATCGTCCTGCTCCATCCACAATGGAGGCTTCATACTGTTCGGTATCCACACCGGCTAGGGCAGCCAGGAAGATAATTGTGCCCCAGCCCATCTCCTTCCACATCATCTGAACAATAATGAGCGGCCGGAACGAACCCGGACTGGAGAGCACATCAATGGGCTTACCTGTAATCCAGGCAATCAGATCATATAAGACTCCGCCCTGCGGGGTCAGAAACACGTACGTGATACTCGCGATAATCACCATGGATACAAAGTGGGGTACATAGACCAGCGTTTGAATGGTTCTTTTGAAGAATGCAACCCGAATTTCATTTAATAACAAAGCGATAATGATGGGTGCCGGGAAAAAGAAGATCAGATCATACAGCGCAAGGACCAGCGTATTGCGTAATAGTCGGAAGAAGTCCGGGTTGGAGAAAAAGTTCGTAAAGTTCTCCAGCCCCACCCAGTTACTCTCCCGGATGCCCAAGAAAGGCTGGTAGTCCTGAAAGGCAATGACGATCCCCCACATGGGCAAGTATTTAAAGATGACAAAGTACAAAAAGCCGGGAAGCACAAGTACATATAACCATTTGTTTCGTTGGATCTGCCTTTTCCAGTTCGACTCTCGTCTCATGGGCCTTGTGGCCATATCCGCTTGAGCAGTTGCAGTGGCGTTGGTGTTCCAATCTGTCTTCCCCTTCATCATGTCTCCCCTTCCCTAGTTATGTAAGCGTTATCAATAATCCTGATACTCAGACTATACAGCCCTTCTTTTTCCGGCAACCTTCATTTTTTGCATGTCTACGACATGATGGTCGGGAAACCCGCTATAACGCCATTCTTCCTTGATATTGGACATATCGTAGCAGATAGAATTGCACATTTTTGCAGGTTTATCCTTCTTTGTATGACGGTAAAAAAAGAAAAAAACGACATCCGTTAAAGCTGGATGCCGGTCAGAAATGACAGACGGATGAACGGTTATTGTCCGAACCATTGCTCGCGATACTGACTCGGTGTAATGCCCTCCTGTTTCTTGAAGATCCGATTAAAATAACTATGCTGATAGCCCACAGCTGCCGCAACATCATTGATTTTCATCGTTGTCTCCCTTAACAATTGCTTCGCCGCATCCATTCTCACACGTGTCAGATAATCAATAAAATTAATACCAGATACCTGTTTGAATGCCTTGCTCAGTGCATAGGGTGTCATCTGCTCCGCGTCAGCGCAGTTTTCCAGCGAAATATCGCTACGATAATGCGTATCGATATACAACATTGTACGTTCCACCACCTGTTTCAGCGGTTCCTGGGATCGTGCTTCAATCTCTTGGATATACGGTGTGAATACCTCATTCATCATCCATTGTCTCATCTGAAAAGGTTCACGAATACCGGATAGCCGTTCATACATGTTGCAACCACCAAACAGCTTATAAGGTGTGACCCCCGTTTGCAGCATCATGTGCTGAATACTTCCGAGTAATTGCAGCATCATCTGCTGCACCTGAAATTCGGTACTACCCGTCCGCGTAATCTCGCTCATGAATTGTTCCAGCACACGTTCCGCTTCATCCTGCTTGCCCAACCTGATCGCCTGCAGCAACTCACGTTCCAGTCCAAGCGGATAGGAAGCTGCTTCGTTTCTGTGGAAACACGCCTCATCCTCCAGATCGAGTATCTGACTTCCTTCCTCCACACTGCGATATGCCACGGCCTGTTCCATCTCGACGAATCGTCCGGGCAGTTCCTGAAGTGAAGCTGCTGGGCGGCTGATCATCAAGGTCACCTTCATTTTGAGCGTTCGTCCAATCACCTCCACGAGCTCCTGTCCCCATAACATCGCTTGTGACTTCACAGGTTCGTCCTGAGGAGCGATCACAAGCATGGCGGAAGACAGGTCATGAAAGTTCATGACACTGATCTGCCTGAAATGATTTTTTGCCACTTCCTGTGTGATATTCACTGCTGCAAAAGTGACCAAACCCGTGTCCTGGCTTCCGAATCTGCCTTGCAGCTGCTCGTATCCCGTAAAATACATCTGCACCAGCAAATACTGCTGACCCTCCAACTCAAATCCGAGATGACGCATCCGCTGCTGGAGATCCTGCTCGTTATAGGCATATAGATGTCCCTGCACAAGTTGTAAGACAAAGCTGTCGCGCAGATGGGGAAGCTGCTCCTGCAGCTGGCGATGTGCCGTTACACTGCGGGAGGTCAGTTCGTTCCATTGTTGCTCCAGCAGCTCAAACTCGTCCAGCTTCTCATCCGTTGGTGTAGTTTCGTTTCTGCCAGGTGTAAGCAGGTGCAGCATCCGTGCTACAGGCGAATAGATGCGGCGGGAAGCAAACCAGGATAACAACAATCCCAGGATGAGACTGCCTGCACTCGCAATGACGATGATCTTGGATACCAGCTTGACGGGCGAAGTGACTGAGGTCAAAGGTGCCGCGGAGACGTACGTCCAGTCCGAATCAATCCGACTCAACGAGCCATACGAGACAGAATAGGTCTGATCCTCATATCGGAACAGGAATGAGCGGCTATCGGCATGCAGGGCCACTTCTTTTTTTAGCTGCTGTTCAAAAGCAGAAGTCTCCCCCGCCGTTCCCGGATTCCCTGTAACCAGTGTGTTGCCTTCCTGATCCATAAGGAACGTTAAACCTTCATCATACGGAGTAAGCGTTTTCAACAAACTGGCGACTTTCTCGTTATCCAGCGTAATAATCAGTGCACCAAATGGATTCATGCTCTCCCCTGGGATCTTATGTACAAGAACGAGTGCATTGCCTGCATCCGTATGCAGTAGACTATTGTTGGTCGAAGGGGCGGTATCTCGGTTGATGCCCGAAACCCAGTCTGTCCAGTACACGTGGTTGCCCATGGAGAGGTAACGATCATACGCTTGTACTTTGGCAGCATCATTCAATTCGTTATAATCCCGATTAAACAAGATCGGCTTCGGTTCCTGCAAATATAGCTGTGCTGACTTGATCAACGGGTGGGAACCTTGTAGTACATATAATGTAGTGACAATCTCCTGCGTTTCATTAAAATAATACACAAAATCCAGCGTTCGTAACGCATTGCCAAACCTCGGTTCAAAAGCCCAATGAGATAAGTTCATCTCCAGATAGGCCAGTTGATCATCCACATTGCGTGCCCGATTCTCGATCTGGTTCTGATGCATCCGATTGAATTCGGTTTCCATCCGGCCAACCACCTGTTGATACATCACGATACCTGTGATTAACCCGGGAATACTGGCAATGAGTAAAATAAGCATCAGGCTGTTTCGATAAAATCGTCCTTTATGTCTTCCTGCTTTGAAATCGGATAACCGCTTGAATCTGCCCAATATTCGATCATTCCTCGTCGGTTCCATCGCTACTCACCTGCCTGCTTGCATCGGGTCTGACTGTCATGGAAACTTCCTCAACTCCCTTGAGAATATATGGATGAAATCCTTTTCTTGTATTATACGCATAATCATCAGGTGAATGAAATGATCTGTAACCGATCATTTTTTTAACCAATGTTTTATTAACATGACAAAATGGATTACAATGAGATAAAGCAAACATCAAGGAGGCCTTTTTAATGAAAGAACAGACTTACTTTGAACAAAATAGAGAAAAACACCTGGCAGAACTGAATGAATGGTTATCCATTCCAAGTATCTCCGCCATTTCAGAGCATAAAGAGGATGTTAATCGTGCAGCACAATGGGCAGCAGATGCGCTCACACGTGCAGGCATGGAAAACGTAGAGGTCATTCCAACGGCTGGACATCCGATTGTCTATGCAGATCACCTGCATGCACCCGGCAAACCGACAGCTCTGATCTATGGTCATTATGATGTACAACCTGTAGATCCCCTTAATCTGTGGGACACGCCTCCTTTCGAACCTACCATTCGTGATGGCAAGCTGTTCGCTCGTGGTGCAACGGATGACAAAGGACAGATCTTCCTACATATCAAGGCTGTAGAGGCCATTCTCGCCGAAAACAAAGAACTTCCGGTTAACATCAAGTTCTGTATCGAAGGTGAAGAGGAAATCTCCAGTCCGAACCTGCCCATCTATCTGAATGACAATACGGACAAGCTGCGTGCAGACATGATACTGATCTCGGATACGTCCCTGCTTGAAAAAGGGAAACCGGCGATCTCCACTGGCCTGCGTGGTCTATGTTCGCTTCACGTGGATCTGAACACAGCCAATACCGACTTGCACTCCGGTTCATTTGGTGGTGGTGTACCCAACGCACTTCATGCACTCGTATCCCTGCTTGCATCGTTGCATGATGAGCAAGGCCGTGTGAGTGTAGATGGATTTTACGATGGCGTTCTGCCACTGTCTCCTGAGATGAGAGAAGAATTTGTGAAACAGGGCTTCAATGAAGAACAGCTTCGTCAAGACCTCGGACTGGAGCAATTGTACGGCGAAGAAGGTTATTCGTTCGTGGAACGTGTTGGCGCTCGTCCAACATTGGAACTGAATGGGGTATGGGGTGGTTTCCAGGGTGAAGGCAGCAAAACGGTTATTCCGAAGGAAGCTCATGCCAAAATCACCTGCCGCCTCGTAGCGGACCAAGACCCACAACATGTATTGGATCGTATCGAAGCACATCTGCGCGCTCACGTTCAACCGGGTGCAACCCTGCATGTGAAACAGATCGAGAAAGCTTTTGCTTTCAATATCGATCCTGCCAATCCCATTCTGCAAAAAGCGGCAGATGCATATGAGCATGTGTATGGCGTTCGTGCCCTCTTTACCAAAGATGGCGGTTCCATTCCAATTGTTGAGAAGCTCTCACGTGTACTCGAAATCCCTGCTGTGATGATGGGCTTTGGTTTGCCGGATGAGAATCTGCATGCACCGAACGAGCACTTCAACCTGGAGAACTTTGATAAAGGGTTGTTGACGATTGTTCAGTTCTTGAAGAGTTTGTAATAGTTAGTGCTCATCGTTTCTAAAATAAGTGCTGGGGCAAGGTGCTGAGTAGACGTTCCGGTGCCGAATCGTTCTTTCGATCGCTGTTATCCCCGGATTTCCTTGATCCCCTTTCTAAAGGGAGAAATCCGGGGATAAAGGCGAACGCTCCGCTTCTTCAGAATCGATTTCGTCCCCTTCACTACGTTGCAGCTCTCGCAGACTGATTTTAGGATTGATCCTAACTTTTTATATGAGTTAGTGTAATAGGGATAGTAAAAGAACGGCCTTCGGGTCGTTCTTTTTTTATTTGATTTTGTTTTAATTCTTTGTTTTTTTTCTTGTGTTTTTGTTGCTTTGCTACTTTCGGGCTTTGGGGCTTTGTTCTTTGTTTCTTTTGTGATGTTGTAGTTATTTTATTTCTTTAGTGATGCTCTAGTTTGTCCAATCGCTACTTTTCATGATGGAGGGCATTAGTAATATAGAGAGGATAAAAAACTTGGCTACTGACAACTCTTTGAATGTTGTCTCGATTGTTATGTAATAGCTTGTTTTATCATGGTTGCTTAGAGGATTGGGTTGAATTGGATGGTGTAGTGTAGCAGATAATCAAAACGATGGGCTTCGGGTTCTCGGACTGTTTTTTGATTTATTCTTCTTCACTCGTTGTAGTTCTTCCTATGACTGATTTTATAGACGGGGTCCCGGTTTTAAAGGTTTAGTGTTATAGAGATAATATACGCGACCTTATCGGCCTTTTTATTAGATTAATTACGTCTCCTTCTCTAGGTTTCAGGCTTTTACCGTGGCTGCTTTATTGTGACTTATTTTAATGAGGGTTAACTTTTAAGGGTTTTGATAGAGACAAGATAAGCGATGCCCTTTCGAGGTTTGTTTGGAACGGTGATATCTCAGATATCCACTGGTGGAGTCACATGGTGCGGATCGGGTAACAAATGTCGTTGATAGCTATAGGTGCCATGCTTCATTACAAGGGTGGTCAGCCACGGGGATATTTGAATGGGAGGATCCTTTGGGATTCTTGCGTTTTCACTTGCTTATACTCAGGGCTTCGCTGCGGGAGTTTTGCCATGAGGTGTTTATCTCCTGTTATGCCCCGACAAGCTAATTTGAATGATGAGGTGATTATTGTGTCTGCTTCTCACCTAACCAAACATGCGCTGGCTCACTCGCTCAAATCACTGATGGAGCATACTCCGCTGAACAAGATTACGGTCAAACATCTGGTGGATCATTGCGGATTGAATCGGCAAACCTTTTATTATCATTTTCAGGATATTTACGCGCTGCTTGGATGGATCTATCAGACTGAAGCGGTGGAGAGCCTTACGGAATACCGAAGCTACAGCACATGGACGGACGGATTCTATAAAATCTTTTGTTACATCGAGAACAATAAATCATTCTGCTGCAACACACTCGACTCGCTCGGTCGTACCCACCTGGATACATACCTCTATGAAGTAACGCATGATCTGATTATGGGTGTGATTGATGAGCTAGCCTGTGGGATAAAGGTCCGCAGTGAAGACAAAGAGTTTATCGCCAACTTCTATACCCTGGCCTTCACCGGGCTAATCATTCAGTGGATGAGGGGTAATATGCAAGAACCGCCAAAACAGATTATTGAAAAGCTCAGTGAGCTGATCGAAGGTAATGTCCTGAAGGCATTGCATAGGTATGAGAATAAGCTGCCATCCGATTAGGATGCGCGGCTTTTTTGCATACAATCTAACTCTAGGTTTTAGACATTTTTCCAAAAGTGACTAAAAACCAGACATACCTATTCTTTTGATCATACCTTATGGGACCTGCAAGGTTTACATTAGGGATGTGACTACAGTACCTTTTGGAGGCGAATGATCGTGAAGAAAGAACACGGTAATAAACAGGTCTATTTTGTAGGCGGCGGCATTGCATCTTTGGCGGGTGCAGCTTATCTGGTCAGAGATTGTGACTTTCCTGGAGAACACATTCACATTATCGAAGAAATGCCGATTCTCGGTGGTAGCAATGACGGCGCTGGTAATCCCGATCAAGGATATATCATCCGCGGCGGTCGAATGCTCAATGACGAGGCTTATGAAAATCTATGGGAGTTGTTAGCGTCCATCCCTTCCATCGATCGTCCGGGCATATCTGTCCGACAGGAAATTACTGAATTTGACGATGCCAATCCCACACATTCCAATGCGCGGCTCATTAACCGTGACGGCAAAGTCGAAGATGTGCTCTCCATGGGTTTTGATATGTCCGACCGTCTGGCGATGGGCAAGCTGATTATTACTCCTGAAGACACGCTGGGTAAACTGCGAATCAACGACTGGTTTGGCCCTCACTTTTTCAAAACGAACTTCTGGTATATGTGGGCGACCACCTTCGCCTTCCAACCTTGGCACAGCGCCGTGGAATTCAAAAGATACATGCTTCGCTTTTTTCACGAATTCCCAAGAATTCAGACGCTGGAAGGTGTCACCCGCACACCGTTCAACCAATATGACTCAATTATCCTGCCACTGTATAACTATCTGGAACCGTTTGGCGTAGATTTCACGCTGAAATGTACTGTCACCGATTTGGACTTCAAAGAGGGCGACGGCATTACAGTAAGTCAGATGCATGTGCTCAAGGGAGGTAAAGAGGAGGTCATTGACATCCACGAAGGCGATCTGGTCATTGTCACCAATGGCTCGATGACCGAAGGGGCCGACCTCGGCTCCATGACTTCTGCACCGAAACTGAACGGCAAGGGCAGCTCATGGAAGCTGTGGGAGAACATTGCCGCCAAGAAACCGATACTAGGTAATCCCTCTTCATTTAATGATCATGTGCATGAGTCCAAATGGGAGTCGTTTACGGTCACCTTCCAGGATTCGGTCTTCTTTGATCTGATGGAGAAATTCACACGCAACCGGGCAGGTACCGGCGCTCTGGTTACGTTCAAGGATTCCAGTTGGTTCATGTCTGTCGTTCTGGCCTTCCAACCACATTTCCGTGGTCAGCCGGAGCATGTCAAGGTGTTCTGGGGATACGGATTATACCCGGATAATGTTGGCGACTATGTGAAGAAAAGAATGAGTGATTGTACCGGGGAAGAAATTATGCGGGAGTTGATCGGCCATCTTCATTTTCAGGAACATCAAGAGGCGATCATGGCTACCGCCAACTGCATTCCATGCATGATGCCTTACATCACTGCCCAATTTATGCCTAGACTGAACAGCGACAGACCAAAAGTTGTGCCTGAGGGCTCCACCAACCTGGCCTTTATTAGCCAATTCTGCGAGATTCCCGATGACGTGGTATTCACGGAAGAATATTCGGTCCGGGCAGCACGGATTGCCGTCTACACTCTTCTCGGAGAGAACCGACCAATTGAGTCGATTAACCAGTACCAGTATGATGTTCGGACGCTGTTCAGCAGTTTTGTGACATCGTTTAGATAACTGTTTAGCATGAGGATTGCGAAATAACAGAAGCTTGATTTTCGTCGAACCAGTTAATAAGTTAATGTTGGTGTAACGTCTGATGCCGGATTGAAAGGTTTTTTATAAGGCAAATAGAGATTTCCGTCAGTGATGACAGAAATCTCTATTTCGTTAAGTATGAAGCCACACACATAATCTCCATCAAGATTGCCAACTGTCGTCTAAAGAACCTTACAGGCCTTATTGCTCGAAATTTTGCAGGTTTGAGAATCTAACGAATCGTAGGCGCCTTATTTTGAGTCTAAGCATAGTTTTGTAACGTAATATCGCTCATTTTCATTACATAGCGTGTCTGAGATTCATTACGATTTGTATGACAGCAAAATCTTGGAAATAAGACTTCGCAGGTTCGTTAGAACTGAGCGTCCCTTCAGAGATTATTACGTATGAGAGGCACTCGTCTGCCATGTCTTATTGTCGAGATCCTAGTCCGTACTTTATTGAAACCTGACTTATCATGCTTCCGTGTTGCTCATGTATACTCATGTGGTTGTTCTTATTATTCTTGGTGTTACTTTTCATTTTTTCATTGTTACCCATCGCGCTTATGTGCGGAAAGTCGTAAACTTCAGCATGTGCACAAGTTTGGAGAAATGTGCGATCTCCTGTTGGACGCCAGAAGTATCAGTCCCCGACATGGCCTGATTCGCTCGTAATGTTCTACGGGTGTTCAGCATACCTTCGATCAGTTTCATGACCGTGTTGCGGCCACGATGATCGACAATCATATACTTTTTGCGTGCATCCAGCTCTACCCACACGATGTTGCTGAATGATGTGAACAGATGCTTGCGGTACTGCTCCATATCGGTTTCATTGTAATGCTCGCCATAAAAGGCATAGTATCCGTGTATGTGCAACTTCTCCGCCAACACTGTGATGAACGGATCATGTTCGAGCATAGCGTTACGTTCCATGTTTCACGCCTCCGTTATGCGTGATCCGCAGATCCCGTCTTTTTGAGATCTATTTTAACATATTACGCAAGCTGTTGCCTCTCTTGCCTCTCCGCAAACATATCCCAGCTACAACTTACTCGCCGACCCGTCTGCCCTTCACCCACACACCCTCAATATCCAGCTCAGCGTTCAGCAAAACGATATCTGCCTGTTTTCCCTGAGCCAGGGAACCTGTCCGGTGATCAATGCCCAGCAGGCGTGCCGGGGTCAGACTTGCTGCACGTGATGCAGCGTTCAGACTCAGGCCCACTTCCTGTACCAGGTAACGGAAACCGCGAATCATCGTCAGTGTGCTTCCGGCCAGTGCGCCGCCGTCCTTCAGTCTGGCCTCACCGTGCTTCACGATGACGGGCAGGTCGCCGATCTTGTATTCCCCGTCATCCAATCCCGCAGCAGACATGGCATCTGTGATCAACACGAGTTGATCATTATGTTGCTTCAATTGAGCGAGGATGGAAATCGCCGCAGGGTGCACGTGAATACCATCGGCAATCACCTCAGCACTGATACGCGGATCACTTAGCACCGCTCCGGCAGCTCCCGGTAGCCGGTGATGCAGCGGTGTCATCGCATTAAACGTATGCACTGCATGATGAAGTCCGGCTTCAACTGCTCGCTCCACCTCTTCATAGGTCGCATCGGTGTGGCCGAGTGCCGCTGTAATCCGCTGTTCACGCAGCCACGAGATGACTTCCAGTGCGCCTTCACGTTCCGGTGCCAACGTAACTTGACGGATTAGGCCGGGATATTGCTTCTCCCATGTTTCAAGCCAGGATACATCAGGTAGAATGATATGTTCCGGATTTTGCGCACCAGGCCATTTCGGACTGAAAAACGGACCTTCCAGGTGCACACCCTCAAGCTGTGCATACGGCATCTCACCGGAACGATAACGAGCTACTTCAGCAAGTACGCTGTCCAGTCGCTCTTTCGGAGCGGTCATGGAAGTCGCAAGCATCGCTGTTGTTCCCTGCGTACTATGAAAAGAAGTGATCTTGTCCAACACCTCCGGGCTTGCATCCATAAAGTCTTCTCCGTTCCCACCATGCACATGGATATCAATGAATCCAGGCACAATGAGGCCATGGTCCGGTACAGACAGCTGCAAAGCTTCTCTCCGAATCTGTTCAGGCAGACCTTCCGGTACCCCAGCATAAAGGATTTTTCCATCCCTCCAGGCTAATACACCGTCTTCCAATATCTCATTGGAAAGGAGCAGCTTGCCCCGAAGAAGAGAAATATTTTGTTCACGCTGGCTCCCAGGTTCATGATTATTCGCTCCGGTCATCTCACCAGCCTCCCTGCTGCACGGTCCAGCAATACCACCACATTTGGATGACATTGCAATAGCGATGCAGGACAGGCCGTTGTAATTGGGCCCATGAACGCTTCGCGAATAATCTCGGCTTTTTCCTCCCCACGGGCAATGAGCAGAATCTGTTTGGCTTTCAAAATGGTACCAACACCCATCGTAATCGCCTGAGCCGGAACCTCATCGATGCTGTCGAAGAAACGTGCATTTGCCTTACGTGTCTCTTCTTTCAGATCCACAACATGTGTTCGTCCTGTAAGTTCAGTTCCCGGTTCATTGAAGCCAATGTGACCATTATGTCCAATGCCCAGCAGCTGCAGATCCACGGGTCCACGATCATCCAAGCGCTGTTCATAAGACTTACATTCCTGTTCCAGATCGGCAGCCTGACCATCAGGTACATGCGTTCTCGCAAGATCCATATCGATATGATGAAATAATTGTTCGTTCATGAAACTGCGGTAACTTTCGCGATGCTCTGTTGGAAGTCCTACATACTCATCCAGATTGAATGAAGAAGCCTGCGAGAAGCTGACCAGTCCCTTCTGGTACAACGTGATAAGCTGTTTATATATGCCTACAGGCGAACTTCCCGTTGCAAGTCCGAGGACTGCACGTGGTTTGGTCTGCAATAAACTTGCGATGACTCCTGCACCTGTGGCATTCAAATCTTCTTCATTTTCAAAAATACGTATATTCATCTGTTTAAGCACCTCCGTTGTGTTGTACGCGATAGGACTGCACGTTGTGATAGGATTGTTCCAGTCTCGGGATAAAACGGTCGAAGTCGGCACTTACCATGCCTGTGAACAAAATATCGACCACATGCAGCAGTGCAATACGTGAAGCCATATCTCCACGCCTCATGCCCTCTTCCAGAGAAGAGGTGAACAGTGGGATATCAGATACCGTTGCGAGTGTATTACTTCCATAGGAAGTCAGTGAAATCGTAGAAGCTCCGGCTTGTTTGGCACAATGCAGGGCATCAATGGTTTCGGGTGTTTCGCCTGAATAGGATACGGCCATTGCGACATCCCCCTCAGCGAGCGAAGATGCGGATGTGATCTGCATATGGGAGTCGGAGAAAGCAGTACAACTTTTGCCAATCCTCACCAACTTCTGATAGAAATCCTGTGTCACAATCGACGAGGTCGCCACACCGTACAGATCAATACGGCGAGCCTGGCACAATAATTGCACCGCCTGCTCCAATCTGCCCAGATCCAGCAAACGGGTAGTATCAGCAATAGACGCGAGGTGATTGGCTTCGATCGCTTCAACAATTTTGGATAGTGAATTGCCCGCTACAATGTCCTGATACGCCGTTTCATCAGAAGCGTGGGACAATTCTGCGGCGAGCTTCATTTTGAAATCGGGGAAACCTTTGAAATGAAACGACTTGCAAAAGCGGGTCACCGTCGCCGCACTTGTACCACTCTGCTCTGCCAGATGACTAATCGTCCAGCCGGGAATGTCCGACGGAGATTGCATAATGACTTCGGCAATACGTCGCTCCTGAGACGGAAGGTTATTCAGTTCTTGCTGCAACGCACGTAATATGGCTGCCATAAGGACCTCACTTGTATGAAAATTATTTTTATATATTTTTAACTTAATAAGAAAATCATTTTTATAACTTCATTCTAATCAAGACGATCCTGCAAATCAAGAGCAATTTCTCACGACTTTTGCAATGATACTGAACTTGTATAGACACTCACCAGCTTGATACACATCATAGGTATCCTTTATATTGAGAATCGAGATATGATCGTATTAAAAAAAGGAGCGATTCAATGAATCGAAGACAACGGGAAAAGTTCATTCCTTCCATCTGGCTTATTGCTACCAAACCAACAGAAGGGCACGCCTATTATGCCCTCTATGCCATCGACTGGAAACGCGGAGGTCGGCTCAGTTGGGAAGGCTGGAATCAGCTCGAAGACCTGCTGCAATTTCATATTCCGATCAAACGAAAAGCTGGCGGGCGGAAATCTTCTTCCACGCCTGCCGCCAAAATAGCGAAAAGAGCGCTCCATCTTCATCTGAATGAAGCACAGTTCGAGGAACTGGAGCAGCTCTTTTATCAGCCATTTTCGAAGAAAAGATGGAGGACGTTTATTCGAATGAATAGGAATCAGACGTGATAAAGTGATATGAATTAGGTTATTTATTTTTCAAGCTAAAACAAAAAAGCCTCTCCCCTTCTTTAGATAAAATAAAGAATTAGGAAAGACTTTCGCGGTATTAAAATTCAATTCGTTTTCATTTAATTTGCATTTAACTCAAAACTCAACTCAAGTTAACTCGTTCTAGTTCATGTCATCATATCGTTCTAGGAACGTGCTGACTAAGCCGGGTACCGTCATTTGGTGAACCGATTGATTCTCAATCTCCTCCGCCAGATCGTCATCTGTGAGGGAAACAAAGAAGGTAATGTCTGCTTTAGTTTGTCCATATCGAGCAAAAACGTCATCGGCTGTCTCATTCACGACTTTAGCGATGATTCGAATGATCTCATTCTTATACTCCCGAACCTCTTCTGTTGCATACAACAATCGGCTGATGTGGTTAAAGTGCGTATCCTCGCCATACTGATATTCGGAGCAGCCCCATCTGTAATAGATCTCGTCCTCCTCACTGTCGCATAGCCCTTGCTCTTTCATTCTCGAAATGTGCGTTGCCAGGGATTCCTCGGTATTCACCGCCATAAACAGCGTTACCCAATCACTGTCCGTTCCAAATGCACAAGCATATACTTTCTCATGCTGCACCTTAGCCAGCGTCTGTTCCAGATCGGGTAGAAACCCCGCTCTAAATTGTTTTTCAAATTCACTTAAGAAACGGTCCATTCAGCTCATCCTTTCATGTTTTATATAAGTTGAATACCGAATCATTACACTTGCCACTTCGCTGACAGAATAACCTTCTGATCACTGTTATCCCCAGATTTCTTGTATCACTTTTTAAAAGTGGAAATCTGCGGATAAAGGCGACCGCTCCGCTTCTTCAGGTCATTTCTGCCCTCTCCGTTCTAGTGTAAATATGTAGTTTAACTTATATAGATGTAGTACAAAAAAATCTCAACCAAAATTTGTTCAAGCTATTGTTTACTTCAAAGCCTTACCTACAATCTCTTATCTACTTCATATATGTAAATCATTATGGCCTAGTAAAATAATGAAAACAAGCGATGCTACGTTTCGGATATTCCCTCAAAAATATTGATAGTTCCCTGAGTCCATGGTCCATACCAGCAAAAAAGCCTTGCCCCATTCTTCATGACAAAGAATAGAGAAAGGCTTTCATGCTGCTACTTCATCCTAACTGTAATTCGCAACTAGATCTTCAGTTCTCCAAGCTTAATCAGCTCGACAACTGCCTGCGAACGACCCTTAACATTGAGTTTCTGCATCACATTCGAAATATGGTTACGCACCGTTTTCTCGCTGATGAATAACTGCCCTGCGATGTCACGCGTTGTTTTGTCTTGAACCAGTAATTCGAATACTTCGCGTTCACGGTGGGTTAACAAAAATTTGCTTTTATGATCGATACCCTTCAATGTTCACCCCTCCTTGCTCGGGTTGTGTTGGTGTAACAAGGTTAAGGGGATACAGTCAACTCATCTTATGTCAGATCAAGGGCGTTGGTTCAGTTTTATAAGAAAAATGGGCAGGAATTATGTGTTTTATTGTCCCAAGTGAACCTGTGCCGTGGCATATGTAATCCAACATTTGAATCATTGATATTAAAACAAACATGCCCTTGCAGCTGATGATATCATCCGCGCAAAGGCACACTTGTTTATTGAGCTTGGAATCTACCGATTCATTCGATTCATGACCCCACCGTTATGATTACGGTTCATCAGGCCATCGTCAAGGATGCCATCGCGGTGATTCATTCCTGCTCCGTTGGTTGGGAAGATACGCTCCACCATCGATTGGAACGTATCAATCATGCCACTAACGGGCTTACCATTACGAATATCTGTGGCATAGTTCTCGACATGCTGCACAAATTCCGGATTGGCTGATACATATACATTCTCGATGTTCGGCGCAAACTGCTTGATTTTGGCTGAAATCTTGCCTTTAATCTCAGCTGATGTGTTATCATCCGTGCTATCTACACGTTGTCCTTCACTTTTCATTCCATAATGACCATCGTTCGTCCCACGTGCTTTGCCGCTGTTTGTGAGACCACGCATCATTCCAACCGCTCCTGTACCCATCGTGCCGTAGATGCCACGATCATTGCCCATATGGCTGCGATCCGTTGCTGAATTCGTGTTCAGCCCTGGAGCAATTCCACTTGTGCTGTACGGTGACATTGTGCCTGTACCACCATTCACACGCATGCCTCCCATATCGTGGTTCATGTTGCCACCACGCATGGTATCACTCGCATGATTACGCATCGTTCCATCCAGCATGCTTGTACGACCGTTGGACTTGCTCTCCAACTTGCCTGCATGACCATCTGCCAAACGCACCGCAACATAAGCATTACGATCCGTTAACATGACACGGGCGGATTTCACTTCCTTCATCTCCGTAATGCGTTTAGCCAGCTCCTCACTGGATTTCAGGTCAGTGACATTATGCATGCGATAACTTTTCGCACGGATGCCATCCATGCCATTCGTTTCCACACCATAACGGTTAATGCCGCTCGCTTGCTGACGGACACTTTGCGTATGCATATTGTTGGTATCCCGATTCGTGCCACATCCTGTCAAACCGGCCATTACAAAGATTGCAGTAGACAATGATAACGTAATAGCTGTTGCCTTTTTGACTGCTGGCATGTACTCATCCTCCAATGTATGTTGGTTTTGGTCACAAAGATAGGATGCGCTTCTGTGCGTGACGATATGCTGAAAGGATATGGTACCTTACCCTGTAGATTTGGATGCTCAATTTTTGCTCACAGCTTATTGATCTTTGGATTTTGAACTGCAGACCATAAGGTCTTCGCTAGAAAATAAAAAAACAGTACTGCGTGTTCGCAGCACTGTCTACATGTAACTTAAAATTTATTTCAAGTCATTGATGAACTCTTACCTTTTGCGCCACTCATTTTCCTTCTGTTGATGTCTTAATTGTATCCGGGAATTTCTCGGCTTCCGTTAGACTCGTCGTCTCCAAGGCATATGCCCACTGACCATCCGGCGTAATAATCCATATCTGATCCGGTTCGGATGGCAACGTAAGTCCCCGATACACATCTCTCACTTGTTGCCCATTGACCGTCTGCTCAACAGACAGGGTGAATCGTGGAACAGTACCTTTCAGCTCAGACGCTTTGCGCACATCATCTGCTGTTGACAGGTTTTTGATTTTACCGATAAGGGATACAGCGTCTGCGGCTTCAATCGTTTTTCCATTCAGTGTCCAGGTCTGCTCTGCAGCACCGTTCTCCGATGTCGATGTTAACATCCAGGTAGCGGCTTCACCTTCCCACTCCAGAGATCCCACATTTGTCTCATCCATGTTGAACGGTGTAGTATCCAACAGATCACGACGTGACAAGGCTATGTTATTAATCGCCTCTGTCTGTACGGCAACTACGGGACCCTCATCTACGCGCACATATCGTGCGTCATCTGCTGGAAGCTGGGCACCAATCGCCAGTTTGATCTCCCGATGATCTTTGAGTTGGATATCCATACGTGTCGCATCTGTTCCTAATCCGTACTTATCCAGATCTGCCGGCGCTTCTTCCACCACCATTTCCTGGTTCGCGCCACTCAGAGCATCTAACCAACTGCTAACACTATAACCGTTCAGAGGATAAGCTTTCGGCTCAACCATCTGCCATACGCCATGTTCAAGCGTCAAAGTTGAAGATGCTGCTGCACCGGATGTTTCTGCGGTGGAGTCATGTATTGTGATGGATTGAATATCTTCGGATTGAATACCGAGCAACTTGGCTTGCACCGCTTCTTCCTCCCGAAAATAATTTTGACTAGCCGCGTACACCCAACCCACAATGAGTACGATGACCACCAGAATCGTTGGAACCCATTTTCTCATACCCGTCTGCGCCTCCACCATAAGAGTACACCGATGATCACAAAGATAAGCGGAAACGCTACAATAGCCACGAAGAAAATCGTTCTGGCCTGTTCGCCGCTCAGGTATGCTGTCTCATATCCGGCTTGGACCCGTGGACGAATCGTCAATCCATTTTCTTTCTCACTCAAATAATTCACGGTATTCAAAATAAAGTCCCTGTTTCCGCCATTCGCAATATCCGAATCCTGCATGAAAATCGACGAGCCCAGAATAACCGCCTTCGGTTTGCCATCCGTCGTATCGGCTGCATAACCAAGCTCCACTGGCCCCTGAATATCCTCTTTAGCATCATTGGTTGTTTCATTTTGCAATAAGCCTCCGATATTCGTCTCCCCATAACTGTCATTGGAAGAATGGATTAACGGTGAAAGGGTGTATTTATCCTGTTCTTTGCTGGTCAGCGCGATCGACAGCGACAACATCGGGTACAATTGGCTTGCAGCAAGTTTGTCCGTAATTGCATGTGTTCCATACTCCGGTACCACCCAGAGTGGTCCCATCGTACTGGCTTGTTGATTATCCACCATCACTGCATGCTCATCAACGACACCATAGTCTGCCATGAGGGCATCGATGTTTTTCCAGCTGGATTTCATATCTTCTACGAATCCGAGGGATAATAACAGCTTGCCTCCATTACTCAGATAAGTGCGAATGGCCTTCATTTCTGCATCACTGAGATCACGTTGTGGACCTATAATGGCAAGCACATCTGCATCTTCCGGAACCTTCCCGGCCTGATTCAGCTGCAATTCTTCTGTCTGCACATTATTTTGTTCCAATGAGGATTGCAGCGTAGTCATCTGATCGAGACTCAGCTCCTCATGTCCGGTCAGGAAGACCATTTTATGCATCTCGGTGGATGACATATTCATAAGCGCCTGTGTCAGCTTTTCCTCACCTGTGAACTGATAGGATCCGTCACTGCCGTCACCTGCCGCGGTGAACAAACTGGCGATATCAATCACTTTGTGTTGATCTCCCTGCTCCAGCACAATGGAGCTGCCTGTTATGCCGTATTTGGATGCAAGTGCAGGTTCCTGCGTCAGATTATACTGTTTTAGTTTCAGCTTACTGTTCCGTTTCGTGTATTCCTCCACCATATCCGTGACCTCACGGTTCAGCACGGTATTGTTGGCATTTTCGACGGTTAACACCAGAATGTTGACGTCATCCTTCACGTCTTTGATCGCAGTAAGAGACTGGTCAGACAACGTGTATTGTTTATTCGAGGTCAGATCGAGCTGGAAGCCGCCAAGTGAATTCAGGAACAGTGTTAGCAAAATAAAGATGCCAATCACCGCTACAGACAGCACGGTACTGTTGGTATGACTTAACCATTTTTTCATCTTCTCACCTCCACCGCTTCCGTTCGACAATTTGAATGCTTAACAGCAGAAACACACCTGAAAGTGTGACATAGTACAATATATCCGGTCCGCTAAGCACGCCTTTCATGAAGCTGTCAAACCGGTTAGTCAGGGCAAACGGATCGAGCCACTGCTGCAAAGCAGATCCTGTATTACCTGCGAATGAATCAAGCATCCACAAAACGAGCAAAATAATAAAACCCGCCACCGCAGACACCATCTGATGCTGGGATAACGTGGAAGCGAACAGTCCTATTGCCATCATGCTTCCGCCCAAGAACAATAAACCCAGCGCAGACATCCATACCGTCGTCATATCCAATGTTCCATAGAACGACATGATGAAGGGGTACACCAGACTGCACAGGATGAGCACGACCAGAATGGCCAGAGAAGCAAGGTATTTGCCAAAAATAATCTCTGTTACACGCGCCGGGGAAGTCAGCAGCAGTTCATCCGTTCCTTGTCTGAATTCTTCCGCAACAAGCCGCATCGTTAACAAAGGTACAACAAACAGCAGCATGGATAAGGTATCCCCCAGCACGAGTCGATAATCGACAATACTCGGCTGGTAATATACGAAACTGGAGTAGAACAGCAAGCTGGTCATCAGTACATATACGGCAAAAGCAAAATAGGACGTTGGAGACAGAAAATAAGCTTGCAGCTCTTTGTTACATACCGCCATCATTCGTCTCATTTGGAGTCCTCCCCTTTGCGCGAATGGGACGAAGCATCCTTTGAAGTGTTCGTTAATGTACTACTTGTTGGACTCGGTGATTTTCCCGATACACTCGACGAGTCGTTGTCGGAAGTTACATTCGCCTGATCCATCACTGCCCCAGCAACCTGATCCCCATCTGCCGAATCCGCGTTTGTATCTTTTATATCCGTTGTTGTCTCGGTTGTGGTCAGCTTCAGGAAAATCTGTTCCAGACTGAGATTCTCCTTTTTCATCTCCAGAACCGGTAATCCTGCACCGGACAAAAGGTAAAATAGCTCCTCCCGGAAATCTTCCGAGTTCTCTCCAGTAAGAAGCATTTTAACCGTATTCGCTGTATCAGAAGTAAGTGAAGTATCTCTGGTGGTATTCGCATCTGATGTTTGAATGACTTCACTCCGCACTTTCTCCCATGGTTTCAGCACATTATGTAATTGCTCCGCAGTGGCCTTCACTTCAATCGACACCTTGAACTGATCCCCCATTGCTGATCCGAAATGCTGTGGTGAACCATCCAGCACGAGCTGCCCCTGATTAATGATCAACATTCGATTACAGAGTGTGCTCACTTCAGGCAAAATATGCGTACTGAGCAACACCGTATGATTCTCCCCCAGTTCCCGAATCAGATCTCGGATCTCAATAATCTGATTTGGATCAAGGCCCGAGGTTGGCTCATCCAGCACCAGAAGATCCGGCTTGTGAATAATGGCTCCTGCCAGCCCTAGGCGTTGCTTGTATCCTTTGGATAACCCACGTACCATTTGTCTCTCCCGACCCTGGAGTCCCAATCTGCTTACCATCTCGCTGACTCGCAGCTTAACCTCACGTGCCGGAACATCTCTCAAATTCGCTACGAATTTAAGGTAGGACTGCACTGTCATATCCGGATACAGTGGCGGAGTTTCAGGCAGATATCCAATCTTGGAACGAACACGCTGACCCTGGTCATGCACCGGTACCCCATCCACCAGGATGGAACCCGCGGTTGGATGCACATAGCCCGTAATCATACGCATCGTTGTTGTTTTTCCGGCACCATTGGGGCCGAGAAACCCGACAATTTCACCACGTTCCATGGTGAAATCCAATTGATGTACGCCGCGCTGCCCTTCGTAAACTTTGCTGACCTGTTTCACTTCGAGCACATCATTCATCCTTTCCCGTTAAAATACCCGTGTACCATCGTTTAAGGTAGATGTGTACACGGGAAGTTCCTTGTATAATACGTGATCTATCCTAAGCCCAGCTTAATGTCACTTAAAAGAAAGCTTAAAAAAATGTGTCCAAAATGTGTACACATTAAACAACACCCACACCCTATACTTCAAGCCAACGTAACATAGAGTACAGGAGAATGTGCTCCTGACCAAAAGTCAGAGGGTGAATCGTGTGAAAGTATTATTCACGTTTTATGTTCCAAGCGGTGGCGTGGATACGTTAAACCGACTGCGCACCGCTGTTCTGAAACGCCATGGCATTGAAGCGCACCTACTTTATCTCAACACAGGCTCGGGATTGCAGAACAACAGTGATACCCCCATTTTCACCGCATCCAGTGACGAGGATATCCATCATATCATTCATACTCATCATTATGATGCCATCATCGCCACTTCAGACATCGCTATGCCCGGCCGCTTGAGAGCGCTTGGCTATACAGGAAAAATTATTTTTGAAGCGCAGGGACTCGGAACACGCGATCAGGCTCTGGAAACGATACAGATGGGTGTACCTTACCTTCAGGCCCATTGCGATGCTGCCGTTATCCCTCCCACAGACCACCTTCTGGATATGTTCATTCATATCTGTCCTTGGCTACATCGGTTTGTTATTCCCAATATGCTGGATACAGACACCTTCGCACCAGTTCTGGTGGATACTCCACCCTATCCAGTGCTGGCCTGGGTAGGACGACTTGAACACAATAAAAACTGGCGGGAATATTTAATCATTTCGAGTGAAATCATCAAAAAAAATCCGAAAGCCAGACTATGGTTATTCCATGATCCCACTTTGGCTAATCCAGAAGATGAAGTCATGTTCCGGCACATGTTGGCAGAATACGGGCTTGAGGATCGGATCGGCATCTTCGTCAATGTTCCCCATTCTCAGATGCCCGCATACTATTCGATGATTGCTGCGTCAGGGGGAATCATGTTATCCACTTCCCTGCTAGAAGGATTCGGCTATGCCGTCGCTGAAGCCATTAGCTGCGGTTGCCCAGTGCTCAGCACAGATTCGGATGGTGTGCGCTCATTCATCACACATAATAAGACTGGAAAGTTTTATCCCATTGGAAATATAAAGGCTGCTGTAGACGAAGCAAGAGACCTCATGAAGAACAAGAAACTGCGGGAGTATATCCGCATTCAGGGCAGACAGCATATGAGCTTGTCTTTCTCACCTGATCGATATGCCCATTCTTTCCGTGAAATGATGACAGCACTGCGAATTTTTCATTGAGCATAACAAAAAGGCAGTTCAGCAAGATTCTCTGAACTGCCTTACTATGTCACTTTAAAAAGTCTTAGTGTCCCATCATCATCGCGGGATCAGGCTTGTCGCCATTTTGAAGTTCTTCTTCCGGCATCGGTTTTGGTTTGCGCAGAATCAGACTGAGCAGACATCCAAACATTGCAATACAAGCGGCCAGGAAGAACGTATCATTGAAACCACTCACCAGACCTTGAACTATAGCGGTCGGCTCTGCACTCGTTGTATTGTCTGCGATTCTGGAAGTAAGGAAACCTGTGAGCCCTGCAACCGCAAAGGACACGACCACTTGCTGTGCAGCGGCCGTAAGCGGTGTAACCCGTCCAACCAGCTTACGTGGTGCAGCATTCAATACATGCGTATTGAGTGGCATCATGGACAAGCCCATACCCAGACCCATCATGATCAGGGCCGTGATAATCAGGCCAAGACCTGTCTCTGCCGTGATGGAGGACAGAATAAACAAGGCTCCCGAGATAATTCCCAGACCCACGAAGGCCAGAGGTCTGGCACCAATTTTATCAAACAACCGACCACCAAGCGGCATACCCACGCCGGAAGCCAGAGCCTGCGGAAGCAGAATCAATCCCGTTTCCAGTGCAGTATACCCTTTGATCTGCTGCAAATAAAGCGGGATCAGGATCATCGCACCGAACAGCGCCACTTGTGACACCCATGCGAGAATAATCCCACGCGAGAAATCAGATGATTTGAATACCCGGAGTTCGAGCAATGGATTTTGATGACGAAGTTCCACAATAATGAATAAGATGAGCGCCACGCCACCTACGATTACACCAGTCAGTGTTGTTGTAGATGTCCAGCTCGTTCCCCCCTCACTCACACCGTAAGCGAGCATTGAGAATGCGATTGGCGCCAGAATCATGCCGAGCAGATCCAGTGCAGGCGTGCGTCCACGATCTGTATCAGGCAAAAATTTGATACATAGAATGAAAGCTGCAATACCAATGGGCAAGTTAATCAGGAAGATCCAGTGCCAGCTCAGGGATTCAATAAACCAACCGGACAATACCGGGCCCAGTGCAGGGGCAAGCAACATGGGAATTCCGAGCATGCCCATGATGGAACCTCTTCGTTCAGGAGGAGCCAGTCGAAATACCATCGCCATACCAATAGGAGCAACCATGCCTCCCCCAAGGCCTTGAATGACACGGTAAATGATTAATTGCTCAGGTGATTGGGCAATGGAGCATAACACAGAACCCAAGGTAAACATGGCAATGGTGAACAGGAATACTCTTTTGGCACCGAAACGGTCAGTTAACCAACCTGCCAGCGGAATAACTGCAGACAAAGCCAAGGTATATCCTGTAACCGTCCATTGGATGGTCTTCAGATCCGTCTCGAAATATTGAACGAGATTCGGAATGGCCACATTAACAACGGTACTGTCCAGAATAACCATGATCATGCCGACGATAATAGCCAGGAGTGGCAAAATAATGGTTTTAATCGAAAACTCTGCCGGCTCCTGTGATACTGCTGTTTGTTCTTTCACGTTCTCCACACTCTTTTCTGGCAGAAGAATCACAGGCTACTGCCTGCATCTCACTAGCCTATATTCTCTCAACTGATTTCAAACTATCGTTTTAAATCGTCGTTTTAAACTTTCGTTTAACACTGATCTAATTCTAATGAAAATACCTTTGCTGTCAAGCTATTTTTTCAGAATTTTCTACTATGGATGCAATATAAAAAAATGGAACAGGTACTTCCCTGCTCCACACGTGGGTTAATCACGACTATTCAATGATGTCCATATCAATCTGCAAGCTTCATCATCTGATATTCTGACATTATGCCCAATGTCTGACCGTGAATACTTCTGTAATACATGCGAATAACCAGATGATTCGGTGAAGAGCTGTTGCTGATAATCCTCAGCTCATAAGGATCGGAAGATACATCCAGATTATGAATGACTTGATTACCACCCGCTCCCCCCGAATTCGAACTTATATGAAAAAGATGTCGATACAGTTCTCCGTGCCTACTGGCTCCGCCAACAAATACATCTGTCCCTTCATCGCTCCCCACATAGGCCAACTCCACGTCCATGTATTTGATGGGAACAAACGTCTGTAACAAATTTTCATGGATATTTAGCACATATACAGCCACTGTAGATCCCTCCTTCGGCGTATGAGCCTTTCTATACATAGGATATGCTCCCCCTTGTCTATTGTCATTTGCATTCACCCATTTTCAACCAGATACACAAAAATGCCCGATCTTCCGGTCCTCTTTTTTCATAGAATAGAAGCATAGAAGCTCGGCCGGTGCAGGCCGTGACAAGGGGGTAGCTATGAGAGTTCTGCTCGTTACGTATTGGGAGCTTACACATATGGGAGGCATATGGACATATGTTAAACAACTGGCCGACAGGCTGATTTCACTTGGTGTAGAGGTTGATATCATGGGCACAAATGGTGCTAAAAACGAGGTATATGTTCGTAATCTGAACCGCGCTTTTTCCAAGGATACGGTGTGGCCCATGCTGCAAGCCAAACTCAATCCGACCGATCTGCCACAATTCACTGCCGATCCGCTTCTCGCTTATTATGAACTGAACAGATACGCCTTCGAGATGGCCGCCGCTTATCTGGGAGTAGACCACTATGACGTAATCCATGCGCAAGATCCCGTAGCCGCCGTAGCCATTAAACGCATCTTGAACCGCAATATCCCACTGGTCACCAGCTATCATGGGGCACTTGCCCGCGAGGCCTTTTACGATGCTCAAAACTCCAACCCGCAACTTACTCTTTCTACCTATCTGCAATCCAAACGCGGACGTTATTTTCTCTCATTGGAAGAGCGAAGTGCAGCACAGTCTGAGCTGATTCTGGTGTCCAGTCACTGGATCAAAAGTACACTTACAGAACTCGCGGTTCCAGAGTCGAAGTTCAGGCAAATCCCCTATGCTATCGACCTGCCAACCTACCGTGCCTCAGCAGCCGTGAAATTTCGCCAACGACCACCCGCGGGCAAGAAAGTCATTGCCTTTACCGGAAGGCTTGAATACATCAAGGGTGTACATGTATTAATCAAGGCTTTAGCCAGTCTGAAAAGCAAACGTACCGATTGGGTGTGCTGGATCGCAGGAGAAGGCAATCTATCCGATGAGTTGCGGGCACAGGCCACGGCAGCAGGCATTGGCGCTGATGTTGTGTTCTGGGGCAAACTCGACAATATCCCTTCCTTCCTGCGCCACGCAGACATCTATGTCCAGCCCAGCCTGCAGGATACTCAGCCGTTCTCCGTGACCGAAGCACAACTGGCGGGTATACCTGTTATCGTCAGTGGTACAGCCGGCATGCCTGAGATGGTTGAACCGGGACGTACAGGATGGGTTGTTCCTCCACAGGATGTCGACTCGCTCAGTGAACTGTTGAATGCATTACTGGAGGATAACGTTACCCGAAGAACAGTGGGGGCGGCGGCAAAAGCCTGGGCTGAACAACATCGTTCATTGGAAGAAATGGGAATGCGTACTTTTCAAGTCTATCAGGAGGCTATTTACAGAGGAGGACAACCGATATGACGTTGCTTGTACCGAGTGATCTATACAATCGCTGGTTTTCGACTCCAGTTTCCACGCCTCACATCGACGTGGATTACGCTATCATGAATCAATTGATGCAGAAGCTGCCCAAGGGCTATGTATTTCCCGATCCCGTGTCGATAGAGATCATGTATTCAAAGGATTAAGTTGTCCCATTCCATGCTGTCTTCATGTAACATGCCGGAATATCAAACAAGGGGTGTACCATTTGTCATATGAATGACGGTGGACACCCCTTGTTTGCTTTTATTGTGTTGTGTTCTAGCGAATCCAGAACACGCTAATTGATTCTTTTTGCACAGATCCGACATGTAACGAATTCCAGATCTTATTCATCTGTCGCCAACTTGGAATACATATTCAGATCGTTGAACGTTTCGCCTGCCCTTTCGTAAGCTCTGAGGGTACCTTCGTATGTGAAATTGAGCTTTAATAATAGCTTGATAGAATTCACATGATCGGGGTCAACCTTTGCTTCGATTCGATTCAGCTTCATCGTCGAGAAGGCATGAGCTAACAAAGAAGAGATCGCTTCTGTCGCATATCCTTTTCCCCAGTGTGATCTGGCAATGTCATACCCAATTTCTGCTTTGAGATTGTCATAATCCAGCAAGTTATAACCGCATGAACCTATAATTTCATTGGACTCTTGCGCGATGATAGAGAATCGAATAGCCTTGTTTTCCTGAGAAAGATCGTCCAGAATATTAATCATGGCTATGGCTTGACTTTCATCCGTAAAAGGAGTGATATTCATGAATCTAGTAACCTCCGGATCAGACCAAATTTCAAACAAGCTGGCCGCATCCAATACGTTCATTTTTCGCAAAAATAACCGTTCTGTGTGTAACTCTGTAATCAATACTTCACCTCCATTCGTTTATTAATGATTCGGTGTAAGATATTGATATCTGCGCATAGTCCAGTCCCTTCCGTGTATGAATCATTTCATTATACAGAGACTTCGGCATCCCTTCTACCTACCTGTCCATGGATCGTCATAGAACAAAAAAAGAGCTCCCCCACTTATAGCACATTAAACATGCTTCATAAGGGTGCTCTCATATCCATTTAACCACCTATTCCATTCAAGCCATCATCTGCACATCCGTCTACTTCACTTCCAATACCCGCCGACCTGAAGCAAATTGAGCAAAATAGGTCTGTGCTTCGCCTGAACACGTTCCATCTCGGCCACCAGAGCCTTGAAGTGACGTTTGGTCCCCATTGAATCATGCAGACGATAACACATCAAGGGTTCATTGTAATAGAACAGCTCATACATTGGAAACAGTCGCAACCACATCTCGTAGTCATGAGTGTAGCGAAAATCGGTATCGAACAAGCCAAATCGCTCAAATGCATCCATCTCCAACATAACGGTACAGCCGTTGATCGGACAACCTTCAAGCAGTACCTGCAACATCTCCAGACGACTGCCCACTTCCGGATGCACCGTATCCAACCACTCACTCTTCTCATTCACATAGTGGTAGGCACCATGACAGAATGAAGCCTTGACCTCACGCATAAACTTCAACTGTTTCTCCACACGGTCCAGCAGCATCACATCATCTGAACTGAGCCAGACAAAGTAATCCCCTGTTGCCTGTTTGATGCCCTCATTCAATGCCGTTGCGGTACCACCGTTTTCTTTGCGGATATAATGGATAGAATCCATGAATGGCTCTAGTCGCTCCACGTGCTCGGTTGACCCATCATCCACCACGATCACTTCAATATGCGGATAGGTCTGGTGAGTGGCACTGTGAACAGCCTGCTCGATATACGCACAATTATAAAAAGGGATGACGATCGATACTTTCGGCTCCATTCGGGGCCCCCTTCCTCCGCTTATCTCTGCATAGCGATTGCTTTCCTACATTTTATGAAGATCCATTCGATCGGCATTGGACATCCGCGGTGTTACGGAAGCACATTTCATTCTGATACCACCTTTACTGTCATCGGGTAAAATGCTGCGCAAAGAGGGCGTCACTCCGCCAACTTGTGGCTTCATAACTGCCCTCCCAACGCTAACCCCCAAGCGCCGCTATGCGCTGCAACAACGGTTCGCGATATCTCGACCATACCATGGATGCCTCTCTGCCGATGACATCCGCATGACGAACTGATCCCATTCCCCCATGCCACCGATAGGCCGTAAGCGGTTCGTTCAGGTATGGGAACCGATGACCGTTCAGTACAATCCGCATCCAGAGATCCAGATCATGCGTGTAAGGCAGAAGCTCATCGAACAGCCCTACTCCGCTGAACAGATCCTTACGAATCATGACCGTGCAGCCATTGACCGGATTGCCGTTGACAAACCGCCGCAGTAAGTCCAGATCGGACATCGGTTCTGGCCCACCATGCATTTTGGTAACGGCTGAATGCTCGTTGATATAGTGAAAATTCGTGTACGAGACGAGCACATTCTCGCGCTGCATAAACTCGAGCTGATACCGGATTTTATCTGGATACAGAATATCGTCCGAACTAAGCCAGGCTACATAATCACCAGAGGCATGACGAATCCCATGATTAAGTGCCGAGGCCGTCCCGCCATTGCTTTTGCCAAGCACATTAATATAAGGAAGATAAGGCTGAAGCAGCTCTGCATGCCGGGTGGAACCGTCATTCACAACAACGATCTCCACATCCGAATATGTCTGGTTCAGCGCACTTTGAATCGCCTGAGGCACATAAGGGCAGTTGTAGAATGGAATGACAATGGATACTCTCGGACTCAACCTGTCGTCCTCCCTTGCTGGTCACGAACATCACTCAGGATATCCTGAAGTGATGTGGCAAATGGAATCATCGGCTGCCAGCCAAGCTTGCGCAGCAGTGATAATTCCTCCTGTTTCCCCGAACCGTCCGGACCAGAAGATGCCCCATCCCAGCGAACAGGGACTTCCGCTTCTGTCATGGACAACAGCAGATCTGCAACTTCACCAAGACTCCGCTCGGTGCCAGACACCACCGGGTATACTGTACCGCTGGCTCCCTGTATCAGGAGGGTTGCGTACGCTCTGACTGCATCCCGCACATCCAGAAAGTCACGGGTATTGTCCCGTCCCGACAGGCGGAACGCCTCCGTTTTGCCCGCCTGCTCACAGGCAACAACATGGCGTGCAAGCAGGGAACAGATGCCTGTGGAAGGACCCGCCCCAATCAGATTGCCCGGCTCCGCCAGCATGATCTGTTGTCCGAAGAGTGACATCCACGACAAGGACACCATCTCTTCCAGCGCTTTGCTGAGGCTATATGGATGTGGAGGCTGGGGAATCCGGCCAGGTTCCTGCGTATATTTTAACCTCGATCCTACAATAACGGTTCGTGCTGCCGGACAACTGCGAAGCGCATCCAGCAAATACAGCACGGCCATCACATTGGTCTCCAGGACCAGTAACGGATCAGACCATGAATCAGGCACTGAATTTTTGCCAGCGAGATGCAGCACATAGTCGGGCTGCACCTTGCCGATCAGATGACGCACTTGCTGTTTATCATTCAGATCACAGACATGGACTTGGGTACCTATTCCAAACGAATGTACATCCGGTCTCCGGACTACCGCCGCAACCACTGCACCAACTTCTCGAAAATAAGATACAGCATGTCGCCCGGTAAAACCGGAAGCGCCTGTAATTAGTACTGTCTTGCCCGTCAGCTCTGCTCCATCCATAATGCCAACTCCTTCAGCATTGTAGAATAATCCGGCAGGTCTGTCTTCACATCCTCGCGAGTGGACACCAGCGTACGGTCCTGTACTACACTGTCATCACGCACAATCGTCACATCCTGCTTGTTCCAGGTCTGCTTGAACAACACAAGCAGATCATGCTTGCTGACAGGTGTTGGATGAGCTAGATGGATCAGACCACTAATGGATGAGGCCAGGTAATGGTCAACCCATTTGGCCAGTTCAAGTGTGGTCACACCATTCCAGAATACGCGGGTATACCCGCCGACTTCACCTGTGCTGGACATAAACCATTGCATCAGACCAATGCCGCCCTGCCGAATTTCGGGTCCAATGATGGACGTACGAATCGTCAGATGACCTTCATCCTGGACTTCACCAAGTGCTTTGGTAATGGCATAAGCTGAAGTCCCATCCGTAACATCATCTTCCCGGTATGCTCCCCGATCTCCGCTGAACACACAGTCTGTGCTGATATGAATCAGACGTGCACCAATCGTATCCGCAACCCGCCGCAGACGATGCGGCAGAAACCCATTGATATGATAGGCCGTAATTTTGTCCTCATCTGCAAAGCTGTTCAACACACCTACTGCATTAATAATCACATCCGGGTGCACCGCTTCTACCAATCGATCAACCATGAAGCTGTCGTTCACATCCAGGAGCAGACCATTGGGGTCCGTTACATCACGAGTTGTGTAGAAGACGCTGTGTACACCTTGACGGCGGAAATAGTCGACAAGAATATGGCCGGCCATTCCGTTTCCACCAAGTATCAGCAGTTTCATGACAAGAATCCTCCGCGCTTGAGAATTTCACGAATCTCCTCTTTGGTCATCAGTTGGTGTTCAGAACTGAAGCTGTTAAAGGAGACAGGTGGACAATTGGTATAATGTTCACGCAGACCTGGTATGCCCAGGGTGGGAAGAATTACCAGATACTGCTCATCGTAGACAACGGTGGTCATGCTCTCGAATTCACTCATCAATATTTCATGAATTTTCTCACCTGGACGAATGCCCTGTTCCACAATGGCCACATTCTCCACACCGGAATCCTCAATTAACACTTCCGCGAGATCCACGATTTTGCAGGTTGGCATCGTCATGACAAAGATCTCTCCGCCGACACTTTCCACCGAGGCTTTGAACAGCAGGGTAATTGCATCCTTTAGCGTGAGAAAGAACCGAGTCATGCTCATATCCGTGATGGAGACCTGGCCTTTCTGACGAATCTGATTCTTGAACAGATGTACCACACTGCCGTTCGTTCCCAGAACATTTCCGCCCCGTACCGTAACAAACTTGGTTTCACTGTGTAACAAATTGGCATATACAATTAATTTCTCGCCGATTGCTTTGGTCATGCCGTAGAAGTTGGACGGATTGGCAGCTTTGTCAGTCGAGATATAGATTACTTTTTCCACCTTATTTTCAATGGCAGCCTCAATCACGTTTTGTGTACCAATCACATTGGTTTTGAGCGCTTCATACGGTTGGTCTTCACACACTGGAACATGCTTGAGTGCCGCCAGATGAAATACATAGTCCACATGCTGGCAAGCCGCCGTCAAGGCATCCTTGTCACGAATATCTCCAATCCGGAAATGAAGACGTGGGTCCTCAAATTCACGACTCATAGCCACTTGGCTGGACTCGTTCCGGGAATATACAATAATTTCTTTGGGCTGCTGGGGCAGCAGTTGAGCCACAAGTTCATAACCCCATGATCCCGTACCGCCAGTCACGAGTATACGCTTATTTTCAAACATGCATTTTCCCTCCAAGCAGAAATTTAACTACTTTACCGGATACATCTGTTGCTTTGTAACCTTGCGGGCAATCCCAATCAGTGGACATCTGCGTCATGACTTTCACGCAATCAGCGATGCGTGCCGCATCCAGACCGGAGACCACATTGCTGCCGCAATCCACCGTTTCCGGACGCTCGGTAGTTCGGCGCATGGTTACGGTCGGCACGCCCATAATGCAGCACTCTTCCTGCACCGTACCACTGTCCGTGAGCGCACAACGTGCATGACGTTCGAGCATCACAAAATCGAAGAATCCAAACGGCTCGTGAAACTCTACCAGCGGGTTCATCTCCAGTTGCAGATGCTCCGCAATCCGAATTGCTGTACGCGGATGAATGCTGCAGATTACACGCAGCCCGTGTTCCTCTGCGACCTGATTAAGTCCTTTCATAATCTCCAGCAGATGAGGGGCATGATCCACATTCTCGGCTCGATGGGCAGTAACCAAAAAATATTGCCCGGACTTCAGCTTCAGCTTTTTGAGGATTTTGCTGGAGTTCACCTGTGCGTCATAGTGCTGCATCACTTCATAGATGGGATTGCCCGTGAGCACAATGCGCCTGCTTGGTACACCTTCGCTGACCAAATGTTTCTTGCTCTGTTCCGTGTAAGGCATATTAATGGTGGAGATGGCATCAATAACCTTGCGATTCTTCTCCTCAGGCACATCCAGATCAAAGCAACGATTGCCTGCTTCCATATGAATAACAGGAACACCCATGCGCTCAGCCAATACTGCACATAATGCACTATTGGTATCCCCGAGCAGCAGCAGTTTATCGGGCTTCTCCTGCAATATCAGATCTTCCATTTGCGTAAACATCGAGGACAGCTGTCGTCCCAGAGAGGCCGCTTCATCCTGAAGAACGTAATCCGGTGCGCGCAGGCCCATTTCCTTGAAAAAGAGACCACTGAGACTTTCCGTGAAGTTCTGTCCCGTGTGCACCAGAATATGTTTGGACGCATACTGGTCCAGCTTGGAGATGATCAGGCTGAGCCGTATGATCTCAGGTCTCGTACCCAGCACCGTCATGATCTTCATCGTAATCCCTGCCTTCATCTTGTATTGGAACCCTTGCGCCCTGCTCGGCTGCGTCCCGCCTTGGCAGATTTGCGTCTGCGGGTAGCTGATTTGCCCATATGCGGACGTGGTCCCTTCGTTGTACGGGATCTCCCTTTACGTCGGCCAGTTCCGGAAGTACGTTTCAGCCCCTCACGGTCTCGGCGAGAATGAGATGCAAGTGACTTACGACGGCGTTTCCGCGTTTTGCCCCTCTGTTGAATCAGCTTTGCAGCTGGGCCAGTACTTGAGGCTACAGGGGCATCTTGACCCAATGCAATCGGAGGTAATGAGGAATGTGGCAACGCCTGTATGACCGTCAGCGGGAATAACAGGGCCCGAACCGTAACCGGCTCCAGAACCAGTACCGTGCGTAGTCCTCCCTCCCCATGGGTATACACAGGTCCATTCGGAGGTTGGATATAAGCAAACCATCCGGGAAAACGCAATAACCACTGTGTCACCATCGTATGCAATTTCGTTCGGTAGGTTTCAACCCCGTAGAGCCTTTCCGCTTCTGCCCGATTGCGCCATCCCGTATTCGAGGCCAGCTCCGAATCATTCAGCAAGGTTGCCGCCAAGGTGACAAGTGCTTCGGTATCCCCCGGCGGGGCCAAAAATGCACCACTGCCTACGGATTCCATTAATTCCTTCAGTCCACCCTGAGCGAAAGCGATGACCGGTTTGGCAAAATAGAGACCCTCCAGTGCGGTCATGCCAAATCCTTCTTTGACCATGCTTGGGATGACCACAATATCCATGGCGCTATACGCCAGAGATACGTTCTCTTCAAACGTAGTGAAGGTAAATCGGCGTGAATACCCGGATTTTTTCACCCGTGATACACACTCGTCGTAATACTTTTTATCCGATGGTGCCCCGATGATCCAGAAGCGACAGCGCGAATGCGTTTCACAGATCCTCAAGGCCATATCCACAAAAGGTTTCAACCCTTTGGCATCATATATAAAGGAAGAAATATAACCGATACAAGTCTGTGATGCCTTAAGACCAAGTTCCTTGCGCTTGCGCTCACGCAGATGAACCCAGCGGTCCGGTGCGGGCAGAGCCGGTTCCCATGTCGGCGAAATGACAGTTAGTTTGTCACTCATGCCAGCTTGATGAAATGGAGCGACCGCTGTCTCGGATATACCGATAATCCAGTCTGCATAGCGACCAATCATCTGAATCGCCTCGGTTGTATGTTCATTCGTATGAATGATCTCGGTAATCTTCCAGATAATTGGAATCTGAAGCGACTTCGCCGCTACAGCCGGCATTACATTGACACAGGTATTCGTTAACACGAGATCGGGAGCAGTCTCCCGTATGAGGGAGACCACTTCCTGATATGCTGGTGTATGGCGAAGTTGCTCTGCATCATTTGCAATGCCCAGGTAAGGTGTGTACACACCGTGAAGCATCGGCAGATTGCATATTTTGACCTGAATGCCGAATCTTCGTGCAAGCCCTGCCAGCTTCCCATCCTGGGGTACAATGAGCACACACTCAAAGATCGTACCGATCTCTCTCATAAAATGAAGCAGCAGCTTCTCTGCACCTGTAATGCTGCGAGTATTGCACACATGTGAAAATAACATCATCTTTGGTTTCGTTGCCATGGCCGCACGGACCCTGTATGCGGATATCCGATACAGGGTACTGTGCACACCTCCTCCCGGCCAGGATTAAGGAAATATAATGGTTAACATTTCATTAATTCTTTTGCCATACGTGTGGTCTTTTAGGGTACGCTCGAGTCCACGAAGGGCAATCTCACGGCGTTCCTTTTCATGCGTAAGATAATATTCCACCTTTTCGAGTAACTCCTGCGGCGAGGAATACGTCTCAATCTCCACACCCGGTTTGTAGAAACGCGTAATGTCATCCCTTGCGTCGGTCAACTGTAGTGTTGTGGAAGCGGCAATTTCAAACGTTCTTGGGTTCGGTGAGGCTGGCGGGATTTTGAGGTGATTATTATTGACGGAATCATCTTCGTGGGATCGATGCAGGTTAATGACAATTTTGGTGCCATTGTACACATCATTGGTCTCCTGTGGACTCATCCAGCGGCCAAGTTCAATCTTCTCGCCATAGGCAGTATAGTCAGGCAGACGGTCCCACCAGATTCCGTTAAATACTGTATTGTGTGACATCAACTGAGGCATGATTGGATTAAAGAAGTATACCCGGTTCCAATAAGCCGAGCCGATAAAGCTGACATCCCGTTTTAACGGGGAAGGGGTTGTAATCGGAAAATAATGATTGGTGAACGCGGCAAAAGGGAGATAATGGACTGACGCGCAGCCGTTTTGTCGATATAAATCGATGCAGTTCAGTTCCAACGTGAAGATATGGTCAAAATGTTTGACGATATCAAGCGTCATGTCTGTATAGTACGGATCATCAGTCAGCCAGATGGCCGTCTGAATGCCGGCTTGGCGGATCGCATCGATATGCTCGATGGGTATATCCATTCCATCCAACACAAGCACCAGATCAGGACGCGTCTGCAGCGCAATCTCAGAAACCGGTTGACGCGGATCCGTGAGGGTTACCTGAGCCACCATTCCCTGTAGCGTGGCCATGATGGCCTCATCCAACGGGGAGTATGGGAAACCTTTACCCGAAGATACATACAGCACGTGAACTTGTCGGAAAGGCAACGGTTCCTGTGCACAATTTACAATATAGTTGGCGCGACCGCGCAGATATCCTTCTTCTTTACCTGCGTCATATCCGGCATGTTGCCCATTTTTGCGCGCTTGATCAGCCAGGCTCAGTACCGGTGCATGAACCTTTTTGGTTTTACGGTGTTTGAGAGACATACCGCCACTCCTTTATTTTTTGGGATAGGTTACTCGTTGTGCTGTTACTTCAGACGGGGGTTACAGATGTTCCAGCAACTGACCAATACGGCGAATGAACGTGTGCTGGTTCATCGTGGTGAGAAGTCCCCGCCATGCCATCGCCTGTCGTTCTTCTTCATGCTTCAGATAATAGTGGATCTTGCGCTGAAGTTCTGCTGCGTTGGTGAAGGTCTCGATGTCATATCCCGGCTTATAATAACGGGGCAAATCCGCACGTGCATCCGTAATCTGCATGGTGCCGCAGGCACTAATCTCATACGTGCGCGGGTTAATGGAATGACCTTCAAGATGATGTGTGTTGCGATTGTCTTCCCCATTCTCGCAAGTCCGGTGAATGTTAATGACAATCTTGGCGCCATTGTAATAATCGACTGTCTCTCCCGGAGCAATCCATCCTTCGTGGATGAAGCGGCCCAGTACATCAAAACGTGCCAGCCGGTTCCACTGACTACCTGCAATGAATACCTTTTTGTCCGCAAGAAATGGAGCCAGCTCATCAAACAAGGCAATCCGGTTCCAAAATCCGGTACCGATAAAACAAATATCATGCTGATGTTGCGGTGCCGCGCGACGCGGTTGAAACATCCCCGGATTCACTGCGAGTGGCATATAGATAACCCGGTTCGCTCCATGTCCTTGATAGAATGGTACAGCGGCCTCTTCATGTGTGAACACGACATCATAGTGTTGACACAGGGACACAGTATCCTCGGTAAAATACGGATCATCCACAAACCACACAGCTGTTCGAATACCGAGTGCACGTATGCCCTTCACCTGCTCCAGATGATCCGGGGGAAACACATGCAGACCATTCATAACGAGCACAACATCTGGCCGATGCTGACTGGCTTCCTGCAACATCGTTGCTGGCGATCCAACAACGCATTCACGTACAGACTGTTGCAGGGCCAGGGTGACACCTTCATCGATGGCATCGAACCCTTGCGGAATATACAGCACCTTCATGTCCCGCAGGGTCGGTTCAAACATCTGCACCCGCTCCATCATGGCTTGACAGCCGCCAAATCTGCGGCCTTCTGCATATCCGCCGCGGTAAGCTGTCTCCGCTTCAGTTAGCGGACGGTGTCTTCGTTTTGCCACATTCTTCACCCTGTCTTCCTTCAGGAGATCTCACTTCCAGACTCTCCCCGAGATTGGTCTTCCCTCTAAAGGATATGCCTCGGGGTCAGATGCATCATGGACGGGTGTCCTGCAAGGCGCAAAATTGGCGCTTGCCCTCCACATCCGCCTGTACGGGCATGTCCGCTTTTGCGGCGATGCAAATAACCCGGGGGGATCTGTCCCCCCGGGCTATCATCATTTGTTTGGCATCACCAGCATCGAATATGGAATACAGCCGAAATAAGCCGATGCTTACGAAGGTTGCTTCGGAAACAGTGCAGTTGCTCACGTAGTCTTCCCTACGCTCCGCTGCTCCATTTCTAGCTTCATTCCATCTTCTCAGTTACTGTGCTTTGTACGCCAGCTGATGTCCGTCCTCGAATCCCTTGGCGAAACCCGCGTTGAATCCCTCGTTGTACGCCTCGTTGTATCCCTGGCTGTACGCACCGTCCGGATTCGGATCGGTAGGGGTAGCCGGGACGATGGGTTGTACAGGCTTCGGACTCCGGTACCGCCGTACCGTCCGTTTCTTTTTTTTGAGCCACGCACTGCGTCCTTTAAGTGGGCGTTTGTGAAGAACACGTTTGGCTCTGAGCGCACGCAGCTTGCGAATTTTGCGCAGACGGGCTCCACGAGTTACCAAAGCTCTTTTGGTTCTCAGTCGTATTTTCTTCTTCTTTAACATGTCATCATTCCTCCTGTATATCCCGAACGATACGAATTGCACACTCGGGGTCTTTGAGCCACGGCAAGCCTGGCTCCCCATGCTGGATTCGAGCCAGCCTGATTCCCGTTACCATGCGAGACATCTCTTCCTGATAGCGACTCAGCAGACGAATGTTTTCGGCCAGACTGCGGGCGGATACTTCCGAATGAGCAGTTACACTGGCTACACTGTCCAGAATGCGTGCCAGCGCCTGCTGACTGTGTGCAATGGATTCAATGAGGGCCAGTTTAGCTTCCTGCTCACGCCGCATCAGACTCATTTTCCCATGTCTCCCAGATCCATGCCGCCAAACATGCCACCATCCATACCGCCGCCATCTTCGCTGTCGTTCTGTACCATCACCGCTTTGAGATTGTTGCACAGTCCGGTCTCCATCCGGGTTAAACCTTCCAGCAATTCCACCAGCTGATCATGCATTTTGAGTGGCTCGCCGACCTGATCCCCATGCGTCAGAAAAGTATCCCCATTCAAATGATTCAGCGTCCAGTTCCGTACCTTCTCGGCCTCAATCGCTTTTGCCTCCAGAATCAGGGCAATATTCCACTGCATCTTGGCTGCTGCGTCCAGCATCAGAATGAGGCTCTGTTCTCTACTCATGTTCCTTCACCCGCCTTCCGGGCTTATTCTTCCTCTTGAACCGCGATCTCCCGCATGACTTGGGTCAGCGTTTCGGCTACAGCCTCTTCCAGATCTGCAAGGCCTCCCAAGTAAGAGATAATGCTTTTGTTGATTTGCCCAGAGCTATCCAGCAGACCGTCAACGCCATCCAACTCCGGTTCGATATCTGGCAAATGATTAATGATTTCAGACATGCGCACAGCGACTTGGCGTTTGGCATCCAGCACACGTGCGATCTGCTGGTGAGAGTGTGCAATATGTGTGATGATTTCATCGATTTTGCTCTGCATGGTCCTCCTCCTTACCGTCACGGCCTGCTTCACCCATAGAAAAACCCGGCCTATCAGCATTTGCCTGTTACAGCATATGCCGGGCCGGGATCGTCAGTTACTACAGCTTGCGCCTATATCGTCAGATGACATAACTCCAGTCAGAAGAATACCGACTGAGGAATTGGCGAGTCCGTTCCTGCTTGGGACGCACAAATACCTCTTCCGGGGTTCCTTCCTCTACAATGGAACCCCCGTCCATGAAAACAACCCGATTTGCCACCTCACGGGCAAACCCCATTTCATGGGTAACGACAATCATGGTAATCCCCTCTTGAGCAATTGAGCGGATGACAGACAACACCTCCCCCACAAGCTCGGGGTCCAGTGCCGAGGTCGGTTCATCAAACAAAATCACTTCGGGATTCAGTGCCAGTGCTCTGGCGATTCCTACCCGCTGCTGTTGTCCACCGGACAACATACTTGGATATTCATTGATTTTGGCAGACAGTCCGACTTGTTCAAGCACACGCAAGGCACGAGTACGGGCATCAGCTTTGGATATTTTCTGGGCAATAATCAAACCCTCCGTGACGTTATCCAGCACCGTCTTATGTTTGAACAGATTATAATGTTGGAAGACCATCGCCGTTTTCCGTCTCAATTGCACAATGTCATGTTTGCGTGCATGCTTGCAATCCACAGTCAATCCACTGATCTGAACCTTGCCTTCATCGGCACGTTCCAGAAAATTGACGCAGCGCAGCAGCGTTGTTTTACCTGATCCACTCGGTCCAAGGATCGCAACGACATCACCCTGCTCCACCGTCAGATCAATCCCCTTCAATACGTCCTGCTTGCCAAATGTTTTGTGTATGTTCGTTAGTGTAATCATGACACGCCTCCTTTGCTGTACACGGCAACCCGACGCTCAAGCAAAGCAGTGATCCGCTCGGCAATGAGGGTCAGCCCCCAGTAGATGAACGCGGCGGCGATAAAGGCCTCCAGAAATTTCAGACTGACGGATGCCACCACATCCGCTTTACCGAGAATGTCCATCTGTGACACGGTAAAGGCGAGTGTTGATCCATGCAGGAACCCGACAAACATGCTGCACAGATTAGGCAATACCGCCCCGATCGCTTGAGGAATGATGATGCGCCTTAAAGCCTGGAATGTGCTCATACCCACAGCGTGTGCAGCTTCCATCTGACCGATATCAACGGCAAGAATGCCTGAACGGATAATCTCGGACATATAGGCGCCCGCAGTAAGCGAGAAGGCAATGAGTACAAATACGAGAATCGGGATCGATGAAGATTGGAAAGCCCAACCGTAACGTTCCGACAGCTTATCAATAATCATCGGAACACCATAATAGATGAGGAATAGATGCATCAGCATCGGTGTTCCACGCAGGAAAGAAACGTAGAAGTCAGCAATGCGATGAATCCACCGCACACGATAAATACGGATCAGAGCCGTAGCCAGACCAATTCCGAAGCCTGCAATTAACGGAACAATCGTAATGACGAGTGTCAGTGGCAATGCCTTCAGAATTTGAAAAAAAGAGGTATAGATAAACTGGAGATCAATCGACATATGCTCACCCCGCTATTCGTTTTTCAGTGAGAGTTCAAAAAATCTGGTTTTCAGTACCGAAAAGATGGAATGAAGTTAGAAATGGAGTAGCGGAGCGTAGGGAAAACTACGTGAGCAACCGCAATGTTTCCAAAGGAAACATACTTCGTAAGCCTCCCGCTTATTTCGGCTGAATTTCAACTTCGATGCTGATGATGCCGCGAGGCATGATTCGTAATCAAAAGCGGACTTTTTGAACAACCTCTCTCAGGCGTTTGGCGCGAACGGTCGATTTGTGTACAACCCTCTTGCGTTCATGACGCTGTAGTCTGCGTTCTGCAACGGCAAATCCTTTTTCCAGTACAATGACAATGACATAATAGACCACAGACAGACTGATATATACCTCAAGTGCGTGGGACGTGGCGGAGATTAACGTCTGCCCTCTGCCCACCATATCCATGACACCAATGGAGAAAGCCAAAGAAGTATCCTTTAATGAACCGATTAACGTATTGGCCATGTTAGGAAAAGCAACAATCAGTGCCTGCGGAACGACAATCCGCCGAAAAGACTGGAATGTCGTCATACCCGCAGCATAGGCTGCCTCCGTCTGACCTTTATCCACACTGCGCACTGCGCCGCGAAAGATCTCGGCAAAGGATGCCGCATCACTAAACGCATAGGTCACAATGACAAATAACAACGGGTCGGTTCTCGACAGGTCGATGCCAATCGGTTTGAGCAACTCGGGAAGTCCGTAATACACCAGGAACAATTTGATCAGGATCGGTGTGCCCCGCATGAATGAGACGTACAGGGTAGCCAGCTGGCTTAGTACCGGAATCCGATACAGACGGGGAACGGCCAGAAGCACGCCGCCCACCAGTCCGAGCACGATGGAGCCACCCAATACAATCAGTGTTATATGCAAATATCGTAGCAGTTCCGGGATGAAATCCAGAACCAATGACAGATCAAATGATTTTCCCATGACCGCTGCACACCTCTCTCAGACTACTCTTCAACCGTATAGTCAGCCCCAAGCCACTCTGTACTCAGCTTGCCTAATGTCCCATCTTCTTTGATCGATTTGAGCGCTTCGTCCACTTTGGTTTTGAGCTCCTGCTCATCCTTGTTCAGAATGAAATACACTTTGGAATTGGAGAGGGCATCTCCCACCGTTTTCAACTGGGCATCCACCGCTTTATTCTGATAATCAATGGCAAACTGAGTGCTGATCGTTGCATCCACCCGGCCTGTTTTGATCTGGGTAATGGTATCCTCACCTGCTCCGGAATAGACGATATCAATGCCGTTACCGTTCGCTGCATTCCATTTCTCAGCAAGTACAGCCGCATTACTCGTAGCGCCGACAATCAGTTTTTTCCCCTTCAGATCCTCAATCGATTTGACTTCCTCATTTTTCTGACTGACGACAATTTTATTTGGGAAAATATTATAGGCTTCATCATTAAACAGGAACTTGGCCTGTCTCTCTTCATTTACTTCCATCTGGTGAGCGATCAAGTCAATTTTTTTCGTTTCCAGACTCAGCAGCAGGTTTTTGAAATCCATAGTGCTGAATTCGAATTCGTAGTCAGGCAAACGTTTGTCGATCTCCCGGATCAATTCCACATCATAACCTGTTAACTTGCCATTTTCATCAATGAAGCAGACATTCGGGAACTGTGTACCTGTTCCTACAATGATTTTTTTCACTTTGGTATCGCCTGCTGCCGAAGCAGATTCTGACTCATTACTTGCAGTACCTGTGCTGCATCCAGCCAGAACCGCCAGCATTGTAATGAACAGCAGTGCTGTCCGGAATTGTTGAATCCCCCGTTTTTTAACCATTCCCAATCTCCTCCACAGGCTGTTATCACAGCAAATATGATGTGTGCTCCCATTCCGATACTTATTAACAAACCATTCTTACTTGTATAGTCGGAATTAGGTTGAACAAAGAATATCATTACAACTTATCTTTGGGCAATAACTAAACTAATAGGACATCCTGATAAGGTTATAGAACTTCTCTATCGTACATGAAGAAGCCATCCCCAATATCATTGGTGGATGGCTTCTTCATGTATGACTCTCGTTCAATTATATCTTTTGGCGTTACACCATATCTTGCTTTACTCTCTCATCTATCTGCGACTTGCCCATTTAATTTTACGCGCAACTTCCACTCGCTGTAATTGCAAGAGGCCGATCCGTTCCTCGAACTTCTTGCGTTCATCCATGGAATGAGCGGCATGAATCTGATGGCACAGACCAGTAAGTTTACTGTTAATATAATCGAACCTTGTCCATAATTCCTCTTCAGGTGTGCGCTGCTGGTCCGTCGCCGTCTGAAATATTTTAAGTTGGTGGATTAAGGATTGCTGCCATTCCTGATCTTGAATTTGGATGGCAAAATGCAAAAGATCCAGATAGTCATCGATTTGCAACGAAACGCCGCAATCAGGTCTAGTGTTCATCGTCGTCTCTCCTTATTTCAGTACTTGGCTGGAATCAATTACTTCTATCTTACAGGAACAAGCCCACTGAAAGCGAGTACTGAATGATTAAATTTTGGTATTTTTTTTATTTTTTTATGTTAAAACAGCTTTACATTTCCATTCGTTCCAATTCGGTTAACATTTGATATTAATGCATATGAAATATATGATAAAAACCCGCGTTAAGGAAGAAGTTTTTTCCTTAAAACGGGTTTTAAGTGATGAGATATATCGTATATCTATTTAAATTTCAGTCGTTTTTACCATCTCGCTGCTGTCTGGTCATCAATAACATGATAAACGAGATGATGATAATGGAAACAGTCCATGCCCAAGCCATGGTCTGATTGCCTGAATCCACAGCGACATAGATTGCCGTGGGTACCGTTTGTGTTTTGCCCGGAATATTGCCTGCAATCATCAGTGTCGCTCCGAATTCCCCGAGTGCCCGGGCAAAGCCCAGGATGAAGGCGGTCATCAGCGCTCTGGCTGCGAGCGGCAAGGAAATGTAACGAAAGACCTGCCACTCATTCGCCCCAATCGAACGACCTGCATCTTCCAGATCCCGATCGACACCACTGAATCCCGATTTCATGGTCTGATACACGAGTGGAAAAGCAACCACCACCGCAGCAATCACCGCTGCCCACCAGGTGAAAATAACCGGTGCAGAGAATATGGCTTCAATCCATTGTCCAAGCAGACTTTTACGCCCCAGTATGACAAGTAACAGAAATCCGACCACCGTTGGTGGAAGGACTAGTGGTAGCATAAATGCCGTTTCCACCAGAATCTTTCCCCGAAATGAAGTACGTGACATCTTCCAGGCTACCGCAATTCCGAACACAGTGGCCACCACGCTGGATAACAGCGCAACCTGAAGCGACAGGCGCACCGGCGACCAGAATACGGACCAGTCTATGGCGTTCATATTCATTCCGGAATTGTGAATCCGTATTTCGCGAAGATATCCAGTACTTCAGGGGTTTGCAAATACGCATAGAATTGTTCGGCCTCTGTGCGGTGTTTCGTTCCTTCAATAATGCCTATCGGATAATTGGCGGGTGTGTAGCTGTTCTTGTCCACCTCAAACGCAATTTTCACCTGATCTGAAGTAAGAGCATCCGTTTTATATACAAATCCGGCATCTGCATTACCTGTCTCTACATATTGAAGGACCTGTCTAACGTCTTTCCCCTGCACTAGCTTGCTTTCCAGTTCATCCCACAACTTGGCATTGGTCAGAGCTTCCTTGGCATAGGTTCCCGCAGGCACACTTTCCGGAATGCCAATCGCTACCGTCTTGATGGAGTCATTGGTGAGATCCGTTTCGCCGGTTACGGTATTGGTCCCTTCTGCTGGCACAATCGCCACCAGTGAATTCTGTAGCAGATTCTTCTGATCGCCTGATGCAATCAGGTTCTCATCCACCAGCGCATTCATATTTTTCGTTGCCGCCGATACAAAGATATCAGCGGGGGCGCCCTGTTCAATCTGCTGTTGCAAGGCACCCGAGGCGCCAAAATTGAAATTAAGTTCTATATAAGGATTAGCTAGCTCATAATTGGCTTCAATCTCTTTCATCGCATCGGTCAGACTGGCAGCCGCAGAGATCGTCAGATCTACCGTTTCCTGAGGATCACTGTTGCCCGCTGATGAACCTTCACCTGATGCCGCTGGCGTTGAAGTCGTTCCTTCTGCACCCGTGGATGTATCCGTAGTGCTCGTGCTTGCGCCACAACCAGCCAATACTAGAGCCAGTCCCAGTGACATACTTCCCAAAATATATCCGATTCTCTTTCTCATTCAGTTCTCCCCCAACGTTATCTCTGGTTATAACTAGTTATAATTAATTATATCTAATTATACACAAGACCAAAAAAATGGGAAGGTGATTTCAATCACAATTGATTTTTGTTACCTGTCTTCTGCGTTTCTTGCGTGTTCTCAGGTTTATGGCACACCTCAATTAATGATATAGTACAAGAAACATTCCATTACGATGAATGATCGGATCTATATCTTTGAAGGAGGATCTTCACTTATGACGGAGGAGCAATCCTACACAACCGAAGAAATATCCAAGCTACTCAAAATATCGAAACTGACAGTCTATGACCTGATCAAAAAGGGAGACCTTGTCGCCTACCGTGTGGGTAAACAAATGCGGATTGATGCAACGGATCTGGAGGCATATAAACGCCGATCCAAGCAACTCCAGTCCTCAGGTCAGCGTATCCCGAATACGGTTCAGACCTCGGTATCAGGGACTCAGCCAGGTCATGGTGATGCTCAGGAAAATTCCTTACAAGTGAGTTCTACCCATACAATGACTTCTGCACCACGGCATCTGGTCATAACAGGTCAGGATGTCAGTCTGGATATCCTAATGCGCCATATGGAAAAACAAACCCGGGACATTCGTCCGCTGCGCTCGTTTATGGGCAGTCTGGACGGACTTATCTCAATGTATCGTGGTGAATCCGATCTGGTCAGCACCCATCTGCTCGACGGAGATACCGGTGAGTATAATCTGCCGTATATTCGCAAAATTCTGACAGGACGATCCTATGTTGTGGTAAACCTGCTGTCACGTCCTGCCGGGCTATATGTACAGCGTGGCAACCCGCAGAACTTGCAGCATTGGACCGATCTGAGCAAGCCTGAACTAAGACTAGCTAATCGGGAGAAGGGTTCTGGTGCGCGGGTATTGCTGGATGAGCAACTTCGGTTGCATGGTATTTCTGCCGCAGGCCTGATCGGATATGAAATGGAAGAAACCAGTCACATGGGCGTGGCTGCCAAAGTGAGTTCTGGCGAAGCCGATGTCGGAGTTGGCATTGAGAAAGCTGCACGACTTGTGGGCCAGGTTGATTTTATCCCGCTCGTTCAGGAACGCTATGATCTGGTCATGCTGAGGAAGCAGGGTAATGAAGCCTGGACAGAATCGGTGCTGCGAATTCTCCAATCCCCGGAGTTCAGGCAGGAACTGCAATCATTCGAGGGCTATGATGTATCGCGAACAGGTGAAATTTTGTATGAAGCATAGTTATACCGTCCTTAACAGTTCATGCTCAACGTGAGTTACACATCACATCATGCATATATCAAACGCCTTGCAATGGATGCAAGGCGTTTTTGGTATTTCTTTGTATATATATAAGTCATGATATGGATGAATGGATGGATTAATATGGCAGATCGATCTCAAAAATGAACACACCATACGCGGGCATGCTGATCTCATCCTGAAGTGTTGTACCCGACAGCAACTCTTTGGCTTGCTTTTTAAGTTGGATGGCCACTTGGTGTTCCGAGTAGTTGAGTAAAAATACATAAGCTTTATCCTTACCGGAACGGATCCCAAGCTCAACTTCGGACGGCACCTCCACCAGATCATCCACAGGCGAGACTAGCCCGATTTCATCCAGAAGAGCATCGACGACCGGTTCATTGTAAGCCGCACCATAATACCATACCTGCCCCTGACCCACCGTACGTTTGGTCAATGCAGGACTACCTGCATAATATTCGGATGCATACTCGGCCACGACCTGTACGTCGGGATGCTCCACATGAAGAACTTCGTTAAATCCGGCCGTTGGCGTTCCCTCCTCAAGCCGCTTACTCTCTCCATTCCATTGCAACGTGGCTGCGGAAACGGTTCCCTTGATTAAGGTGAAGTCCTCTACGGTTACACCACACAACTCAGCGACAGCCCCTGGGAACGGTCTCATATAACAATGTCCCTTGAGATCCTTATAACCGGTGCGTGCACCGAAAAACAGGGTGCCCCCTTGACTGACATAGGCTTGCAGCAGTTCTGCTGTCTCGTCTGTCATGATGGCCGGGTGAGCATAGATGATCACCTTATATTCGGTTAACGCCTCCAATGTTGTCGTGGATTGCAGGGTCACCAGATCCGTCGGAATATGACGATACTGGAGCTGCTTATACCAGGAGCGTACACTCTGTTGCTGAAGCGGACCGTGCCACTCATCCAATTCTCCGTCCCAGATGTTATCGTAATCCTGCAGGATCGCAACATTGGCTTGATAAGTAGTGCCCGCAATAACGCGCCCGATCTTGGCAAACTCTTCGCCTACTTGCGCAACCTCGCGTACCCTTCTGTTGGGTTGATTATGGTAATCATTGATGCCATGCCAGTACATCTCGGTGCCAAATGTTGCCGTCCGCCAGCGGAAGTAGACAAGCAGATCTGTTCCGTGGAGAACAGATTGAAATGACCATAATCGGATCTGCCCCGGTCTTGGTGTGCCCATGCCTATACTATCTACCCAACCTCCTGGCCCAGACTGCTGTTCCATGACGCAAAAGTTCGGTGACATATTGCGTACATTGGACAGTTTCATGCTCCAGGCCCGGTCCTGTAACGAATTGTCGTCTGTCCCCGGGAAGATCGTGGCAAACTGTGGATACGAATCATAGGAGAAGAAATCCAATAAGTCCTCTGTCATTTCATGATTATCCAAGTGTCCAAACGTACCGTTTGTGGTGATCCAATGTTTCGGGTCCAGTTCCCGAATAATGTCCACCTGAACCTTGGCAAATGAAATAGTATTGGCTGAGATGAATCTCTTTTCATCCAATGCCAAATGAGGATTTGGCGAAGGACTGACCATATTTCGGGTAAGGTGGACTTGCTCCCAGTCGGTATAGGTCTGACTCCAGAAAACGGTTCCCCAAGCCTGGTTCAGATTCTCTAATGATTCATAACGATTCTTAAGCCATTCACGGAAAGCGACATGATCTGCCTCAGCGTAGAACACATCCATATGGCAATTGAATTCGTTATCGATCTGCCAGCCAATGAGAGCCGGATGATCTTTATAGGCAATCACCATATTACGCACGATTTTCTCACATTGCTGTCTGTAGATGGGGCTGCTGTAGTTGGTATGGCGTCGCATGCCGTGTTGATACAATACGCCGTCTTTATTCGCATTTAATACTTCAGGGTATTTTGAGGTTAACCACGCTGGTGGAGTTGCAGTTGGTGTTCCCAAAATAACGCTCAAACCATATTGATGTGCCAGATCCATTGCCTTCTGGAAAAAACTAAAATCGAACTGGTCTTCTTCCGGTTCAAAGATAGACCATGCGAATTCAGCCATCCGAATAACAGTAATATTCATCTCTCGCATTCTGCGGAAATCGTCCTCCCACAACGCTTCCGACCAATGCTCAGGGTAATAACAGACCCCCATTTTCAATTCATCCATATGTATAGACTTTGCCATCTTCATTTGCCCCCTTAACCTGCCATATTGCCTCCATTCTATTGGAACCTTCACTTATAATAAATGACAAGATTATGCGACTTATAATAAAATATTGTCATGACTATAGATTTAAATCACAGTTGGCTGAATCTATTTGCATTGATTACATAAAAATATTGCGTTCAAATGGAGGATGCACGTGAAAGAACACATCTTTCTCCCCAAGCCGATTTTCCCCAGACATGTATGCTTTCCCGATTTTATTGGAGGGTACAGTGACTTTCCGAAGCATCGTGTGCATCGAGAATATGGCACTACTGAAATTAACTTGGATCAATGTTACAACCTGCACCTTGTACTCAGCGGCAAAGGATTCCTTGACACCGGAACCACACGATATGAGTTAATGCAAGGGCAGGGATTCCTCTATGGCCCCGGTCTCAGACAAACCTACTACTCCGATTCGGATGATCCTTGGAGTATTCGTTGGATTCACTTCTACGGCGTTCGTCTCGAAGAATTGTTAAATGGAAAAGGCGTTGACGAGCCATGGCTGTTTCAATGTTCCAACTTCCCGGTGGTTACCGCGCTCATGGATCGATTAATGGGGCTCGGAAGAGGTTATCAAGTGGAAGACGAGCACAGCATGGCAGCTACGCTGTATGAGCTTCTGACCCGATTGCAATCTGCGGCGAGCAGAATCAATGTTTCGCTTAATCACACTTCAGAGCGAATTCGTGAAGCTGGGAATTATATTCGTTCCCATAGTAACGAGCACATCACGCTTGAACATGTAGCGGGAATTGCCGGATACAGCACAACGTACTTTAGCCGTAAGTTCAGTCAGACGTTTGGCATCTCCTTCCCGGAATTCCTCATGGAATCCAGATTACTCCATGCAAAGCAGCTGCTCGCGACAACCAACCTTTCCATTAAACAAATTACGCTGGAAACAGGATTTTCACAGTCGAGCTATTTCATCCGATGTTTCAGAACCCAGGAAAACGTAACACCCATGCAATTTCGCATGATGCACAATCATTCGTTATAGGCACGGCACATATTTCTTAATCAAGCTGACGCAAAAGAAGACACTGCATACAACATACAGAGTCTTCTTCGCTCATTTTTCATAAGTGCTCATTCGTATCCTCGACATCGTCGCCCTTACTCACGCCAGAACAGTCCAGCCTCATCCCGTTCCACCTGTTCAAGCATATCCTCAAAATCAGAACAAGGTGTAATAATATCTACCGGGTTCCAGCTGCTTTGTTCATCTCTGGCATACACTTTCCACTGATTTTCTTCCCAGTAGAATCGGGCAATGTGCATCTTATCCCATTGATACCGTTCCTCGGCGGGTCTTTCTTCGGTCAGGATCAGTTCATTGTCATTCATCTCATATGTCAACTTCACCATCGTACGCAGTGGCGCAGGTACCTTCTCATGAATATATCCGTTCATTACGGACTGAATTCTTCGTAACGTAAACAAGTCCAACATGAAGATGCACACCCTTTCAGCAAAATAACACCCTGCTCTACACACCGCATGTAGCCAAACACACAACAATCTGCCTTCATGCAAAGATGGTCAGCCACATCCCTTGATCATATTACCAGCTGGATTTAGTTACACCTGGAATCTGTCCTTGATGGGCCAGTTCTCTGAACTTGATTCGAGACACCTTGAACTTGCGTAGGTAACCCCGCGGGCGGCCCGTCACTTCGCAACGGTTCTTCAAACGAGTCGGAGATGCATTCCGCGGCAATTTCTGCAATGCCTCGTACTCCCCTTTTTCCTTCAATTCCAGGCGCAGGTCCGCATATTTTGCCACGATCGCCTGACGTTGCTTCTCACGTACCACTTTAGATTTTTTAGCCATGAATTATAGCTCCTTTATCCATTGAATGTATGTTTATAAATTGAACTAAAGAATATTTACACTGCACACTCCGATGACAGAACAACCTTCCGATCGCTGTTATCCCCAGATTTTATTAATTCCTTTGATAAAGGGGAAATCCGGGGATAAAGGCGAAGCATATGCTTCCGATGCAGCTTTCTTTCAGAAAGCTTTTAGCTTCGCTTCTTCAGGTCCTTTCTGTCCTCTCTGACTTATACAGCTTCCACAGGCCATGGCAGCGGATTGTCAAAATGACCCCAGTCTGCCAGCATTTCTTCATCACTAAGCAGGCACTGGTCCAGCTCATCTTCAATACTGACACGTTCCATGTCGATTCCAATCATGACAAGCTCCGTCTGGCGATCTCCCCACTGGGCATCCCATTTCTCCAGAACATCCGGTTCGTTACGCAAAATTTCTTCTTTGTCTGCTTCCGGCAAAGCCACGACCCAATGTCCCGCAGGACCAAATTGAATGGATGGTCCTGCCTGACTCAAGCTTGCAGCAACATCTCCTTGGGCGGCAAGCCATACCAAGCCTTTGGCACGTACCACTTCTTCCGGCCAGTAACTCATGAATTCAGCCAGACGGGAAGGGTGGAATGGCTTTCTGCGGCGATAAACGAAGGAAGCAATGCCATATTCCTCTGTTTCCGGTGTATGCGACTCCTTCTCCAGCTCCTGAATCCATCCAGCGGACATGCTCACCTTTTCAAAATCAAAACGGCCTGTATTCAGAATCTCAGACGGATTCACCTGTCCATTCTCAGTGCGAATGATTTTGGCATTAGGCTGTAGCTTGCGGATGATGCCTTCCAGTTTATTCAGCTCGGTGTCATCGACCAGATCACATTTGTTCAGCAGCAGTACATCACAGGTTTCGATCTGATCAATCAACAAGTCTACGACGTCACGGGTGTCCTCATCTCCGGTCGCCTGATTACGATCCAGAAGACTCTGTCCTGATCCAAAATCATGCCAGAATCGATTGGCATCCACCACCGTTACCAGACAGTCCAGTCTGGCCAGGCTAGTCAGGTCAATGCCCGACTCCTCATCCGCATATGTAAAGGTCTGTGCGACAGGTACAGGTTCACTGATACCAGTGGATTCGATCAAAATATAATCATACTTGCCTTCATTCACCAGCTTCTCAATCTCCTGCATCAGATCATCCCGCAAGGTGCAGCAGATACAACCGTTCGATAACTCCACCAGCTTCTCTTCGGTTCGAGACAAGCTTGCCTCCCCCTTAACCAGCGCAGCATCGATATTCACCTCACTCATGTCGTTGACGATTACGGCAACCTTAAGCCCTTGTCTGTTGTTCAACACGTGATTTAAAACGGTTGTTTTCCCTGAACCGAGGTAACCACTTAGTACGGTTACCGGAATTTGCTTTTGTGTCATAGAAATCTACTCCTTATATGTGCAGTCTGCGTAATCCAGACTTTAATAGTAATTATTACGATTAATAACATTGACTATAATCCTGTTGCACAGTCGTTGTCAAACTATTTTTACGAAATACTCCAGGAAAATGGATATGAGAAACATCTATCGACGTACTTTCAGAGAAGGTAGACCGTCTTCAGTTGAAGTTTTTCTTAAGATAATTGAACTGTTCAGATCCTTTGAAAACTTATAAATTTTAAGATATAAAAAAGACCCATGATCTGTCTCCTGCCGCTTGTATCCTGATGATACGTGCCGGAAAATTCAGTTCATGAGCCTTTACTTTACTATTCAGCTTGCTGCCACAGATCTAGCCTTATTGCCCGCTTCCATCCGTTGCCTGAACACCAGCACCAGAACCATCGCTGCAATAGACAGCAACGTACAGATCATGAACATGGTCGAATATGAACTCACCTGCACAATAAGCCCCATTGCCAGTCCACCCAGAGAGAATCCGAGGTCATACGAGGACATGAAGATGCCCATGAGTACATATCTGGAATCCGCAGGCAGCACAAAAGACAAGTATGTGGTTAATGTCGGGTACAACAATGCCAGAGCAAAACCGCTAAATACAGCAGAAAGATACACCAGTGGCCCGATGGTCTCCATGAGACTGAGCAACTGGGTTCCCATTGCTGCACACAGCATCAGCCCTGCCATAAGCCAGGTATTCCAGCTGCCGTCAGACGGAATTTTTTTACGCAAAATAAACCTGCACAGAATGACAACCAATCCCTGAATCGTCAGAAACACGCCTGCACTTGCCATTCCGGTGGATACCATATACAAGGGAAGGAAGGTCGCTGTTGCCCCAAAAACGCAGGACGCAAATAACATCACTACACTGCTGATCAGCAGTGGTGTACTGCGCCAAATGCCGCCGAATGAACGAAACATGTCACCCAAGGTATACGATTTGTTCTGCACGGTACTCCGTGGCAGATCCACATTATATCCAATCAGAAGTGGCAGAGCCGCCAGTCCGATCATTAGCAGCGTAAACGCCAGATCACTGGCATTTTCCCAGATTTGTATGGCAAGGATCGGAATGACCAGAGAAGGAACCATCGTAAACAGGGTGTACATGGACAGCCCTTGTGCCCGGTCTTTGTCCTCCAGCTTTTCCACAATGCCTGCCTGCATCGTCATGGAGAAAAAGGCCGTAGCCACCCCTTGCAAGGCCCGCAGCCACAGATACGTCTCCACACCAAAAACAACAAATAACAGCAGCGTTCCGGCATGCAAAAGCAATAACCATTGCATCACACGAAGTGGGCCATGCTTACCCAGCAGCTGTGCTGCGAAAGGTCTCAAGAGCATACAGGTGAACATATATGCCCCCATCATCAGACCGATCTCAGCCTGATTCAATCCGGCGGCTTCACTTCGCAAAGGCAGAATAATCGTCAAAGCCGAATTCGCCGCAAAAAACAAAAAGGCCAGCATATAAAACCGGATAAACGAAAAGGATACCGGATTTAATTTTCCATTGGATGTTGCCGTCATCGAAGACTTCAAACGTTCGTCACCACTTTCTCTTCTGGCAGTCAACTCACAGATGTACCTGTCACGGGTCTACGCCGTTCATAGGCAAAAACGATCATTACCGCTCCTAGGATAGCACACATCCTGTACATAAATGAATAGGAAGAGAAGTCAGCAACGGGTCCCATAATCACACCACCCAGAGAAATACCCAGATCCGTCATCGCGATAAATAACCCGATCAGGACGTTCCGATTCAGCTTAGGCAACACAAAAGACAAATAGGTCGTAAGTGTTGGATACAGGATCGCCTGAGCAATTCCCATGAATACAGCCCCCACATAGAAAAAGACTACGCCTCCTGTCACGGCATAACTGACACATTGCGCAGCTACGACGAGCAAACACATGGTGCCCATCATGAAAGGAGAATGCCAACTGCCATCAGACGGAATCCTTTTCCTAAGCATGATTCGAGCCAGCACCACCGTCCCAGCCTGAAGCATCAGATACACACCCGCATTCCCATTTGGTACTTGACTCGCATACAGCGGAATAAAGGTGGTAATCGCACCAAATACAACGGAAGCGGCGAGCATTAACACACTGCATCGAAACAGAAACGGATTCTTCACCAACTGACCAAAGGATTCCCACATACTGACGTTCTGCTCCGAAAGATTCTCAGCAGGTTGCTCCTTGTTTGGTTCCATTTTGGCGGTGTACCCGAAGACGCCAGTACAGACGGCAATGCCGATCAGAACCACTGTAAAATAATCCATGCCTCCCGCCTGCCAGATTCCTAACGCGATAACAGGCCCCACGATTCCCGGAATATAACTGAAGAGTGAATAATATGAAATCCCCTGAGAGCGATCTTTCTCCGGAAGGGCATCAATAATGCCAATCTGCAAAGCCATGGAGAAGAACGCTGTGGAAACTCCTTGCAAAATACGAGCAACCAAATAACCGCCGAGTCCCGTAAAGGGATATAAAATCAGCGCAAATCCATTGATAATCAGAATCAGACGCAATATTTTGATCGGTCCGTACTTTTGAATCATCCGACCTGCCCATGGTCTGAAAAACATGGTTGTGAACATATAAGCGCCCATGATCAGTCCGATCATTGTACCGCTCGCGCCCAAGAACTCCCCTTGCAATGGGATGATCACGTTAAGAATGGCATTGGCACTGAAATAAAGAAGAACCAATATGTACAAGCGCAAAAAAGGCCAAGACATCGCTCCACTCACAATGGGTATTCCCCCTAAAATGGTATTAAATGATCCAATAATCTCTTCGCATAGTCGGACTGTACGTCTTTGAGTTGCTTGATTGGAACGATCTCTGCAACCTGTCCCTCTCTGAAAATGATCACCCTGTCACAGATATAGGCTGCCGCCTGTATATCATGCGTGATAAAGACATAGCTTAGCTTGTAGATTTCCTTAAGCTCTTTCAACAATTGCAGCACCTGAATCTGAACAGACACGTCCAGTGAGCTGATCGCTTCATCGAACACAATGCATTTGGGGGCGGTGGAGATGGCCCTGGCTATACACACTCTCTGTGCCTCCCCCCCGGACAGTTCGTGCGGATATTTGGATCTATAGGCGGAGTCCAATCCAACTTGGTTCAGCAGCAGATCGACCTTCGCCGAGTTGCCCTGATCCTTCCGCAACTTTTGCTGCGCTTGCATGGGTTCCATAATGGCGGCTTCCACGGTAAGAAATGGATTGATGGAAGACGTATAATTTTGAAAAACGGCGCTGATGTTACCCATCCGTGCACGTCGATCCTGTACGTCTTTACCATCCAGCGAGATCATTCCACGATCCGGCCGTTCAATGCCGAGAATCAGACGGCCCAATGTGGATTTGCCGCTTCCGCTTTCACCGATGATGCCCAGACATTCGCCATGCTGGCATTCAAAGGTAACCTGTTTCAACACTTGTTGTTGGTGCTTGGAGAACAGTCCGCCCTGGTTATATGATTTTTCGATACCTTCCACCTTTAGCATCTATGAGTCCCCCTGCATCAACGCCTTAAAATGATTGCTCAGCTCAAGCCGGGTAGAGACCAGATACTGCGTATAGGCATGCTTAGGCTGTGTCAAAACAGAATGTATGCTGCCACGCTCGACGATCTTGCCGTCTTTCATGACCATCACGTCATCTGCAATCTTCTGCACGACTCCGAGATCATGGGAGATGAACATCATGGAACAGCCCACGCGTTCGCGTAATTGAATCAATTGTTCCACCACTTCATATTGGGAGATCGTATCCAGCGCCGTTGTCGGTTCATCCGCAATAATCAGATCGGGCTCAAGCACCAATGCCAGTGCAATCATGATTCGCTGCAGCATCCCACCGGACAGGTGATGTGGATATTGATTCAGAATCTCGCGCGGATGTCTGAGCATGACGCTTTCCATGGCATGGATGATTTTCCGCTCAATCTCGCGGGTGTTCCAGCCAAAATGCTGCTGAAGTGTCTCCCTGATATGCACACCAATGACACAGGAGGGATCAAAAGCACTCATGCCATTCTGCAAAATCATACACAGATGCTTGCCCCGCTTACGCCGCATCTCCGGTTCCGAAAGCTGGTTCAGGTCTTCGCCCTGAAATAAGATCGTGCCCGATTGGCGAATCCACGGCTTGTTCAGTCGCATGATGGCCCTGCACGTGACGGACTTGCCGCTACCACTTTCCCCCACGATGGCCATACAGCTTCCCTGTTTAACTTCGAATGAACTGTTATGAATGATCACTTTGTCTGTGTTGATGTCCCATACTTTCAGATGCTCAACCTCGACTATATTCATAATCGGCCTTTCTCACCTCACTTTCGTAAGACTTGTCAGACTTACCTTGAGAGGTCATCAATTTGGGGTCCAGAGCCACTTGAAGGGCATCCGATAGAAAATTAAAAGCAGACACCACCACTACAATGGCCAGTCCCGGTGCCAACATCAATTCAGGTCTGGAGAACATGACTTCCCTCGCCTCATTGAGCATCATCCCCCACTCCGCATGCGGAGCTTGAATGCCAAGCCCCAGAAAGGAAAGGCCGGAGATCTGCAACATCATTGAACACATGGAGCCACTCGCAATGACGGCAATATCGGCAAAGGTAACCGGAACAATATGTTTGGTTATAATTCTCAGATTAGGTGTGCCGGAGGCTTTGGCGAATTTCACATAATCCATATCGGAGAATTGCATCACAGATGTGCGAATAACGCGGGCAAACCAGGCCCATTTCATGCACACAAAAGCAATCAAAATGTTCTCCAGTCCTGCACCCAAAATGCCAACCACCGCCAGTGTCATCACGTATCCGGGAAAAGACAGCATAATATCACAGACTCTCATGATCCATGCATCCACTTTTCCCTTGAAGTAACCCGCGACGAATCCAACAATGGCCCCGATCAGAACAGACAGACTAAGTGCAACCAGAACCCATAACACACTTGGACGGATGCCATAGATAAGCCGGGATAATACACATCTGCCCAGATGATCATTGCCTAGTAGATACTCCCAGGACGAGGAGGCATAACGAAGCTTCATATTCACTTGTCCAGGATCATGTGGTGCAATTAAAGGGGCCAGTATGCCCGCCATAATCATGACGATAATCACCACCAAAGAGGTCATGGCCAGCTTGTCTTTACTCAGATTTATCAGTATTCGCATCAGAATTCCTTTCTCAAACGGGGATTCATCGCAGCATTCAAGATGTCGGATAACGTGTTAAACAAGACAAAGGTGACAGCCAACATCAGAACATACGCCTGAATAATCGGAAAATCCCTGCTTAAAATGGATTTCACGCTGAGTCTTCCGAGTCCGGGCCAGGCAAATACATTTTCGATAACCACCGTACTGCCCAGCACGATCGGGATCGCCATACAAAAGATGGACACGGCCACCTGTAATGAATTTCTCAGAATATGCAGGGTGACTTTCTTCTCGCTCAGACCACTTGCCCGTGCATATAACACATAGTCCTCATTCATATTACTCAACATGGAACTTCGAACCGTTCGGAAGTAAATGCCCGTATAACTCACTGTGATTACGATCACCGGTAGAATGTAGCCTCGATACGAATCCATGCCACTGGTAGGTAACAGGTCCAGCTTGACGGAAAAATACCAGATCATCATGGCTGCAAGCCAGTAGGATGGCATGGCGGTAAGGAAAAATGATACACCTCTGACCGATCGATCCAGCAGCTTGCCTTCTCTCATCGCACAGATCACACCCAGCAGAATGGACAGCGCAATAATGAATACCGATGAGACAAGTGTTAACTTCAATGTGTTCATAAAAGCAGGCCCCATCAATGACCACACGGGTTCACCAGATACATAAGAGTTGCCAAAGTCCAACTGCACAACAGCCATGATCCAGTTCACATACTGGATCATGAATGACTGATCGAACCCCAATGCCTGGTTGGTCTGGGCAATTAATTCCTCCGTAATCTGCGGAACTTCCTGTGCCTGTAACACAACAACCGCCGGGTCCAAGGGAGATAGATTAATCAGAACAAACGTTATAAATGAAATGATAATCAGTAAAGGGATGGTTAACAGAATCCTTTTGACGATATAACTTCCCATATCCATCTCCGCTCTATTTAAAATTCATTTGTTCAAAAGGTAGTTCATATTGAGTCTGCTTGAATGAGATTCCATCAAGATTCTCGGGAGCGACAACGGTGACACGCCCGTTGGTAATCGGAATGAACACCGCTTCATCATGGACGATCTTCATAATATCGGCATACAGGGATTGGCGGGAAGCCTCATCCGTGGAGATCATGACCGCATCGATTTTCCGGTACAATTCATCTGCTTCAGCAATTCCGCTTGTCGTATGTTTGTATGCCGAATCTGACGTAAATGCAGCGATGGTACTCTGAGGATCATAGGCCAGTCCCCAGGTTTGATTAAAGAGCAGATCATATTCCCCGGTTGCTCTCCGATTCGCAATGGAAGTGGACTCTTCGCCCAAGATTTCAAGCTGAATTCCCAATTCTTTCATCGAATACTGGATCAATTCGGCCTGTATTTTCTGTGAAGACGAGTTGCTGTCATAATATAATTTCATGGCTAAAAGCTGACCGTTCTTCGTTCTCACCCCTTCACCATCTGCCAATGTCCAGCCAGCTTGGTCCAGAAGCTTTTTAGCCAATTCCGGATCATACTCCCGTTTCTTAAGGTCTACCTTGGCGTAATTGACATTGGCCGAAAATAGCGTATCCGCTACAGTCTGCGTTCCGTTGAAAATATCTTTACTGATCGTTTCCCGATCAATGGCAACCCATAGCGCTTCCCGCACTGCCGTTTCCTGAACCGGACTATTCTGGCGACTGCTGTTGGCTACGATCATATTGGTGTTCATCGCTTCACTTCGAACCACTTGATAATCACCAGATTCAGCTAATTGGTCCATGGCCTCGACATCGATACTATCTGCTCCCCGGTCATCGGTGAACACAAAGTTAATCTCTCCTTTTTGCAATGCCAGAAATGTTGTTTCCCCTGCCGGAAGAACTTTGGATGTGATCTTCTTAATTGCAGGTGCACCACCCCAATAGTCTTCATTGGCTTCAAACGTGGCGTTCTCTTCGACTTTATGAGCAGTAAGCTTGTAAGGTCCTGTACCATGGAAACCACTTACTCCGTCTTTGGTTCCGCCATCCTTGAAATCCTTGGGAGATATGAAGACGTAAGGTCTTGTCATGGACAATTCCACCAGTGCCGGATAATAGGCTTCCGACAGCGTCAGCTCCACCGTATGCTCATCGATAACCTTCACATTCGTGACTTTGGTAGACAGCTTGATCCAAGCGTGTTTTTCGGCATTCGCTTGTACTGCATCGATATTTTGTTTAACCGCCTCTGCGTTGAACGGCTCTCCATCATGGAATTTCACATCTTGTCGCAGATGAAAGGTATAGATCTTGCCATCCTCGGAGATATCCCATGATTCTGCCAGCAATGGCTTGATTCCGTCAGGCGTGTTTTCCACCAGTGACTCATATACCATCCCTTGGGCAGGCATGGAACCTGTGTATAGATGGGGATTCATATCATTAATATCTTTGGCAGAAGCATAGATAAGTTCCGTTTGTACCTGGCTATGGGCAGGCTCCGTTTGGGCGCTCTCTTTCTCTTTTGTGCTCTGAGCGCATCCTGCCAGCACCGTAATGGCAGATACCAGCAATAATATAGATGTAAAAGTAAGACCCTTTTTCACAACATTTCCTCCCGATGAGCAAATAAAATTCAAACATTACACAAGACCACTACGTGGTCAGAACAACCTTCCGATCGCCGTTATCCCCAGATTTTTTGATCTCTTTTCCAAAGAGAAAATCCGGGGATAAATGCGAACGCTCCGCTTCTTCAGGTTTTTTCTGCCCACTCCGTTACTGTGTAAAACTAAATCCAACTTACTTAAATTAATATAATTAGACTCTACTACTTACAAGTCCGGTGCAGATCATGCGGATATCCTCTTCAAAGGATTGGATCACAAAGGCATCGGATAAAAGTTGATCTGGATGTGCATCAGCAACTTCCTGAATCTTCGCCTCGTATGTGGCGATAAAATGATCCATGGTTGGACAGCTCACATCCAGGTGTCTGGCAATGCCCTGAATGATTTTGATGCGGTAGTAATCTTCCTTGGGCATACGGGGGATGTCCAGTTCCCCTTCGCGGTTCATGAACGTTTGACGGAATGGGACTGCTGAAAAGTCAAAATATTTGCCTTCCGAATCGGGTTCCGAGAATGGATCAATCAACAGCGAGGTGTACCGTATGTATAATAAATACTCTTGATGGATGACTTGCAGCTGATTGAAATTCTCGATATCCTGGCGTGATATACTCTCTAATCGAACCGGATAGTTGTCATCCGTCATGAATTGAAGCAGGTTCACTCCCTGGATATGGAGTCGGTCCGTAATATTCATAATCTCCTGCCACTGTGCCCGCATTTGCCGTATCAACACTTGTGTTATAGGACCTTCGGGATACATCTTGTATACATATTTCTGAATATCCGATGCTTCAAAGATGGCCTTTAATGAGAAGTCGTTCATGAACAAGGGCGGATGTACATACAACGATATATTTCTCGTTTCGGCCTCCAGTGGGGAGGGCATGACTTCCAACGAAACACCTAAACGCTTATAAGCTTGGCATAGCTTGCTAACCTGTTCAGACGGGTATTGATTGGAACCGATATAGACCTTTTTCTTGACCCCCGTTGTTATGACATGATTAGACGGATGTTCGTGCATCCAACGGGTGTCTCCGAGGTAGGTCGAGAAACTGATCACTTCAGGCACTCTATTACGCTCTCTCATATAATGGGTCACCAATCGATTCGACCCAAACGTCGGAGAGACCAAAACGATACATTTCAGTTGTTTGATGAATTGTTCACTCATTTGTTCCAATACATCAATATAAGCATCCGTAGTTACAGCCAAAATGAGTGTGTCCCACTCACCCTGAATGGTGTCATATCCCTTGAACACATGATCAACGAAACATTCACCTGCAAGCGGTTGATGTTTTTCATTTTGAATGCTGACCTCAACACGCCCATTGCTCTGTTCAAGGGCCGCGAATACGGACGCTGAACGAACCGATGGTCTCCCAGCAATACCAATGCAGCAGTTGAGATAATCTTTGAATGTTACCGCAAGCTGAATGGATGCAGGGCCGGTTCCAAATATCAGAATTCGCTGAAGATTGCTCATAATAACCTCCTATATTCAAAGTTCAACCTGGAATCCTTTTGGACGTACTTGAGACGCACTTGCATCCTATGCTTTCTGGTACAATGCAATATCGAACACATCATCCGGGCGCAGGATCTGGTCTACCAGCTTCCACTTGGTACTGTCAGTCGCTCTCATCGGATAATTAAATAAGGACTTTAACTGGTCACCATATCTCATGGCTACAACCACCTGTGCATTTGTCAGGGCATGCAGTTGATCAAGCAGATCATATTTAGGGGCCACGGTAGAGCTGAAAATGATATGTGTTGCTGCCTTGGTATACTCCAGATTTTCCAGCAAGGTTGACTCCAGATGAATCTTCAAACCTGCGCCCAGCGTCTTCACCACCTTCTGCCCGAGTGTAATAGATTCTTCGTCAATATCGATCCCGACAACCTGTGCACCTGTTCGCTTGGCGATGAGTAATGGTGTCATGGGGAAGGAACCGGAGCCTACCAGCAATACTTTGGAATCGGAGGTAACCTGGAAGCTGCCGAATTCTTTATCGATACACTCTTCGATGTTTCTGAAATAATCGGCAATCTGTACATCCCCCTTCTCTAGGGCGTGTCTGGAAGCTCCGAAGGAAGCAGATTTTGCCGAATTTTCGTTCCAAGCAAGGAAGTTTTCCGCAGGCGTGCCGGGGCACGTCAAGGGAAAGTGACGCAGCAGGGGGCGAAAAGGCGGTAAAAGATGCACTTCAGCGAGTTTCGAGACACGCCCTAACTTCAATGCACGATATTTCTCCATGATCGCCACACACTGGGCGGATTTATTTCTTAACTGCCATATAAGCGAATCCAGTTCTTCCAACTCCGAATGCCCCAACTGTTCCCAAGCTGCCTTATTCTCCGAATCGGTCACAAAGAGGGAGTAGTCATTGATCACAGCCTCCAGCTCTGCACTATGCTGAATCGTATGATCGTACTTGCTCGCGAGCTTATCGAATTTCTCTGCAAACTCACTCATACATGTCTGAAAATGGACCAATGTGATCATTTCTTTTCCCCCTATTTGTTGTCTCGATCATCTATCATGTACCTCATGCGTTTACAACGCTCCATTCTGCTGGAGCATCTATGAAGGCTTTGCCTTGTGCGACAATGCCAACCGATCCCTCAATCGTAATACTCTCAAGTTCCGCGCCATTCCACTGGGCCATCACTTTGATCGCACCACCAGGCTGCTTGATGTACTGCGTAATCTGCCTCTGCTGGCTCCATGCGAGATAGGCACCCACGGAGGCCGTACCCGAACCACACCCTCTCTCCCAGATCAGACTATCCAGCTCTGGAACATAGATGAGAGGAGCCATTTCTTCCGAGTACGATCGATATAACAAGATACCGATCAGCTTATCTCCCAGGGTTACTCCCAGTAACCTTGCAAGGGTCTGTGCCCTCTTCTTCATCGGATCGTCGAAGTCATCCACTTCAATCACGATATGGATGAACTCGGCGTACCGGATGATTACCATATCCAGCTCGATGCCTTCGTACCGGATGGTTCGCTGTTCAATCTGCTTTGGAACCGGCATGGTTACCCGGCAGTCATATTCATTCTGCTGCTTCTTCACATGGCACATGATCAATTGATCGATTCCGGAAACTTCCAGCACGATGTCCATAGATTTCTCTTGTGCCAGCCCTGCTTCAGATGCGTGGTGTGCTGCAAGTGCCATGCAGGCATTGCCACAGAACTCGCCGCCGGACATTTCCAGACGGGCCACAGCTTCCGGTCTCCTTGTTGGTTCAATGAATCCCACTTGCTCGGCGTAAACGTTATCATACGACATTAGGCGGGTAGCAATATGACTGTATTGCTCGGCTGCATGATCCGTTTTAACCAGAATCGTCATGTTTTGAGTGGGACTGAACTTGATAAAATCGATCTCCTGTTTCATCGCAGCGACTACTCCTGTTCTTCTTTTTTGTTTAATAGTAATAATTACGATTAAAAGGTCGAGAAAAATATAGCACATCCTTTTGGGAAGCGTCAACAAATATTTCCATTTTAAAAAGACTGCAACTCATTCGTTCCTTCATTTCCCCTCTTGCAAAAAACCAAACAGAGCTGACGTTTCTGCGCCACCCCTGCATAAATATACCATCTGATAAGATTAAACGAATTGATGTTCCTACCGCTCTTGCTATAAAAGAAATACAAAAAAAAACGGTTGCCGCAGAACGGAACCGTTTCGATCTGGATAGGATCCAGAGATTCATTGTCCCTATCACTCTTGATGTGCTTGCACATTGTGCAGTGCTTGCTCAGCTAATGCAGCCAGAAGATGTGCTCCCAGCGGCAATGCCCGTTCATCCACATCAAAGCCAGGGTGATGCCACTCATGCGGGCCAGAGGTGCCCAGGAAGAGGAACAGGCCCGGAACTTCTTTTTGATAAAAAGAGAAGTCCTCCCCTGCTGGAGAAGGCAGCGGTCTAACGCGATTTAATCCAATCTCACTTGCAATTTGTTCCGCTGCAAACGCGAGAGCTTCATCGTTGACTACGGCAGGTGGTCCCTGAATCCAGCGAACCGTAGCCCGTGTGCCATAGGCCGCCGCCACACCGGCGACCACCTGATTGAAACGCTCGCGAATCCGGGCGCGCACTTTCTCATCAAAGGTCCGCACTGTGCCATCGAGTATCGCTTCATCCGGAATGACGTTCCAGGCTGTGCCGCTGTGGAGCTTGGTGACGCTGATGACGGCACTCTCCTGTGCGCCCACATTGCGACTCACAATCGCCTGTAGAGCCGTAACGATATGTGCGGCAACCACAATCGGATCAATGCCTGCTTCCGGCACAGCCGCATGGGTACCTACACCTTCCACTTTGACAACAAAACCGTCTGCCGCCGCCATCAATGCGCCTTCCCGAATGCCTACCGTACCCACCTGAAGATCAGGTTTGTTATGCAAACCAAATACCGCCCGAACCTCGGACAATGCACCGCTCTGGATCACTTGCCGTGCACCCGTTGCTTTTTCCTCCGATGGCTGGAACAACAAGCGTACTTTCCCCGGGAGCGTGGACTCGCGCTGTTTCAGTAATCGTGCAGCACCAATCAGAATCGCCGTGTGTGCGTCATGTCCGCAGGCATGCATCTTTCCAGCCACCTGCGAGGCAAATTCCAGCTTCGTCTCTTCCTGAATGGGCAGCGCATCAATATCCGCTCTTAGGGCGATCACCGGGCCGTCTCCTTGGCCTACTTCAGCGACAAGCCCTGTCCGCAGCACATATTCGTCTGCAATACGGACACCTTCCTCTTCCAGCCAGCTGCGAATGGCTGCCGTCGTTTCCTTTTCCTCGCCAGACAATTCCGGGTTGCGATGCAGGTGTCGCCGAATGGTGATTAAATGTTCCGCGAATGCTTCCTCCCGTTCACCGTGAAGCTCATGCTCGGGGCCCTGTATTTGCTCTACAGCCTGCTGCTTGGGCTGTTCCAGATCACTTTTCACCACATGGCCTCCCATTCGTATATATTCTCTGCTATATTAACTGCCTACTTCTATCCGATTGCGGCTTCCTGTGTCTTGGATTCCAGTGCAAATTCACTTAGTCCCTGCTCTGCCAGAATTTCACGCAACAATTCAAATGAACGAATTCGCTTGGCAAAATCCCGTGTAGCTGTAGTCACAATGAACTCTTCCACCGCAAAATCCTGCTGAAACTTCAGCAGTGCCTGACCTACGGTTTCCTTCGTACCCCGGGTCACACTTGGCTCCAGAATCTCGATCCGATAGGTTTCGTTCGATTGACGTCCGAATTCTTCCGCCTGCTCCACAGAACCAACCGTCAGCACTCTTCCACTCTCCAGATGGATCTTCACCAGCATATGCTCGCTCGCAAGTCCTTCCGCTTCTTCCTCACTGTCCGCCACAATTAGGGATAAAGCCAGTGCAGCGTAAGGCACCCTTCCCTGAGAACGATCGAATTGCTCGCGATATACACGGATGGCCTCAAGCGCTACCTCAATATTACTGTTAATGAATAGAGAAAAGACATATGGAAGTCCCAGTTCCGCAGCCATACCCGCACTATCAACACTGGCTCCAAGCACGTACAACTCCGCTGGAATGTCGGACACAGGCGAAGCAGTGAGCCCGGCAAGTGGATGAGTTGGATCTTCAAGCGGCTCATTGTGGATGTATCGTCTCACCTGAACAACTTTCTCTTGAAGAGATGCCGCATCCTGAATCCCTTCCTGTAACGCCTGTGTTGAACGCGGTAATCCACCTGGTGCACGACCAATTCCCAGATCAACTCTTCCTGGTCCGAGTGCTGCGAGGATATTGAAATTCTCGGCGACTTTGTATGGACTGTAATGCTGGAGCATCACTCCGCCAGACCCCAGACGAATCCGCTTCGTATGTGCAAGCAAGTGGGAGATGAGTACCTCGGGGGAGGAACCTGCAACATGCCCTGAATCGTGGTGCTCTGATACCCAGAACCGATGGAATCCAAGCTGCTCTGCCCGCTGTGCCAGCTCAATCGTATGCCGAAAAGCATCCACCGCCGTTTCCCCTTCATAGATGGGAGTCTGATCCAAAATGCCCACACGAATACCCATATCCTTCTCCTCCTTGATTGTGCTAAACCGCTGATATTGAATCACTATTAAGTTGAACTAGAGATGTTACACGTTATCACTCCGATTGCAGTACTCTTCCGATCGCTCTTATCCCCAGATTTTCTGTACTCCCTTGGTCCAAGGGAAAAATCCGTTGATAAATGCGCACGCTTCGCTTCTTCAGATTGGTTCTGCACTCTCCGTTTTGGTGTAAAAGTCGGATTCAACATAGACGCTCTATAACTGTCGCAGCAGTTCCCCGAAGGGCTCCGCCAATGGCGAATATTCTTCCTTTAACGTGACAACGCTGATCTGCAACGATACCCCTGCCACCTCATGTACCTGAATGGGGAACAACTCCTGATTCTGCACTTCCTTCTTCACCGTGAGTCCCGGGAGAAAAGCAATGCCTGCCCCTTGCATAACCAGTTTCTTCGCTGTCTCCGAATTGTCGACATGATATGTAATATTCGGCGGATGTTCCAGCGAGTCGAAAGCCCGGTGAATGCGAAGCCAGTCCAATGAACCACATTCGAAAAAGACCAGTTGCTCATGCCGGATCGCTTCCATGCTGACATGCCCGCTCTCCATGAATGGATGTCCTTTGTACACATAGAGCTGGATTGGATCTTCATAAAAAGCAACCGTACGGATTGCAGGATGCATCACCTTGCGTACAAAAGCAAGATCGATCTCCTGACCAAGCAATTTGGCAATCAGCTGATCCGTCGTTGCCGTCGTCAGTTTGATATTAATTTCGGGGTAAGCTTCCTTGATCTTGGGTAGAAAATCGGGAATGACATAATTCGAGACCGATACTGTACTCCCAAGTCGAAGTGCATCCGGTGTTGTCTTGCGTTGTTGAATCTTCTGCTTGCCCTTCTGAATGACTTGCAGCACTTGCTGCGCATACGGCAGGAATTTCCGACCTTCTTCTGTCAGGACAATTTGCTTGCCAAGCCGATCAAACAACTTGCAGCCCAGCTCCCTTTCCAGTGACTGAATGCGAGCTGTGACCGAAGGTTGGGACAAGAAGAGTACTTCGGCAGCCTTATTGAAGCTTCCATAATGATTGATATATACAAATGCTTCAATATTCTCGATATTCATGAGTGCCTCCGTATCCACGTCCGCAGACGTTTGATCTTATATTGATTTATCCAATATACTTACTTGGTTTTATGATATCGTAATCCCATCCTTTTCCAGTGTCAATCTCAATTCATCCAGCGAGCGATCCAGACGTGTAGTAATATCTGCCGAGAGTACGAATTGTCCATCATCCAGTCGTTCAATTCCCTGATCCACAGCATACACACCACCCAGGATATGTCTTCCACCAAGGGCTGCCAGTACAGGCTTCAATGCATAATCAATGGCGAGCAGATGAGCAATAGAGCCACCGATAACGAGTGGAAGTGTCAACTTGCCCCGTAGACCTTCTTGCGGAATCAGATCCAGGAACAATTTAAGCACTCCCGAGTACGATGCCTTGTATACCGGTGTAGCTACAATGACTGCATCCGCGGCTTCAACGACAGCCAGTGCATCCCGAATGAATGAGCTGTCGAACCGGGCTTGCACCAGATCCTCAGCGGGTAGATCCGCAACATGAATGACTTCAACGGTGATGCCTGCCTCCGTTAATTTTTGGCTGCTGTAATCCGTCAGACCTGTCAAACGCGAACGTTTGGATGGTGATCCGGCAATAATGACGACATGTGACATAACGTATTCCTCCTTCGAATAGCGGTCAAGCCGCTCCTTTTACTTTGGGGTCCAACCGATCGCGAATATCGTCTCCAATCAGATTAACCGCCAGTACAAACAATGTGATCGCAAGCCCCGGGAACGTACAGATCCACCAGGCAACCGTCAGATAACCTCTCCCTTGGGAGAGCAATGCACCCCAATCGGGAATTTCTTTCAACACCCCAAGCCCAAGAAAACTCAGTCCTGAACCCGTCAGGATCGATGTTCCTACGCCCAGCGTGGCCATGACCAGCAACGGTGACAACGAATGCGGCAGTACATGTTTCCAGAAAATACGGGCATTGGAACCGCCCAGTGAACGTGTCGCTGTAATGAAAGGCAGTCCTTTAACCGATATGACCTGCCCACGCATGACCCGTGCGTACCCCGGAATGGAGGAAACGGCAACAGCCAGTGCAATATTCATCAGTCCTGGGCCGAGGGCAGCTGCAACAGACAATGCCAGAAGCACGCCGGGTACCGCCATCAGAATATCAACAGTCCGCATGGTGATCGTGTCGACAATGCCTCCGGCATAGCCGGAGATAATACCAAGCGTACTACCGACAATACCACCCACAAGAACCGAAGCGAATCCAATGAGCAACGAATCCCTGCTTCCATGCACAACCACACTGAAGATATCCCTGCCAAAATAGTCCGTCCCGAACAGGTGCGCAGCAGAGGGAGCCTGCAGAATGGCATCCGTCATCATCTGCGTTGGATCATAGGGCGCAATCCAGCCTGGCACAATCGCACATGCCACGGTAAAGACCACCACCAGCAATGCTGCATAAAAGAATAATCGGGATACCGCGAATGAGACGCGATAACGCCAAGGGCGGCGATTCCATAGACGGATACGTCCTGCACCGCCTGCCCATGCTTTTTTGTCACTAACCAAAGGTTTCATGCTCATGAGCAACAACGCCTCCTTCCATACTCCTTGTCAGACCACTGCTGACTATTCCATCCAATATCATGTTCGGACTGCACGCCGAACCCGGGGATCAATATACGAATACGAGATATCCACCAGCAGGTTCAGGACCACATAGATAATGGATGTAAAGAAAACAACGCCTTGTACCACGGGCAAATCCTTGGCCATTAGTGCATCTGCAATAATTCGGCCGATTCCTTGTCTGGAGAAGACGGTCTCCACCACAACGGTTCCCGCAAGCAGATCACCGATCAGCATGCCGATTACTGTTACGGCAGGGATCAGTGCATTACGAAGTGCATGACCATACATGATGGCACGTTCCGAAAGGCCTTTGGCCCGTAAGGCCACGATAAACGGTTCGTTGATGACTTCCAGCATACTGTTCCGTACCATCCGTACAATAAATCCTGCACCCACGAGACCCAGTGTAGCCGCCGGAAGAACCAGTGAACTGAAACCGTCGGAACCCATGGCCGGGAACCAGCCAAGCTGTACCGAGAATAACAGGATGAGCAGGATTCCCGTCCAGAAGGTTGGCATGGAGATACCGAATAGTCCAACGAGCCGGGCGACAAAATCAATTACGCCATTGCGGTGAATCGCAGACAATACACCGAGTGTAATTCCGATTGTAATGGCAATGATGGAGCTGAGAGCAGTCAAAGCCAGTGTAGCTGGAAAATGTTCCAGTATCTTCGGCAAGACCGGATCAGAATTGATCATGGATTTGCCAAAATCCCCACGCAGCATATCACCGAAATAGTTCGCAAACTGGATGTAAAACGGCTGATCCAATCCAAGTTGCACCCGCAGATTCTCGATCATCTCCGGGGTAGCGGAGGACGGGTCCAGCATGAGCAGCACCGGATCACCCGGCAGAAGATACATGATGCAGTACACCAGCACCGAAGCTCCGAATATAACCAGAAGCGATGTTGCAAGTCTCGACAGTATCGTTTGAACCATACCGGGATATCTCCTTCCTGAATCGGGATTGGTCGTTCCTATTAAGGCTGAATGCGGACGTCGTTAAAGAGCGGATAACCGAGTGAATCGAACTTGATGCCTTCGACCTTTTTGGATGCTGCAATAGTATACGGGAATACATAGATCGGTAGAATGACCGCTTGCTCAATCAGGTATTGTTGAATCTGATTGTAGATCTCGACACGTTTATCCGCGTCACTCTCAACAGCTCCCTGCTCCAGCAGTTCATCGATCTTTGGATCAGACAAACCGGATAAGGTTGGACGCTGCCCCTCTGCACTCGTATGATAGAAGGCGTACAAGGCATTTGGGTCGGAGTTGACCTGGCTATTGCCATAGAGATCATAATCCCAGTTCTGATAGATGACCGTTGCTACGTCTTTCGTAATCTCCACTTCAACGGCGATGCCTACCTGTTTCAGCTGTTGCTGGATAATCGCAGCAATGTCATTGCGTTTCTCCCGATTGGGTGTTCCATCAACATAACGCAGGATCAGCTTCTGGCCGTCTTTGGCACGAATGCCGTCAGCACCTTTCACCCAGCCTTGTTCATCGAGCAGCTGATTGGCTTTGTTGATGTCAGGGTTAATGCTTCCTTCCAGCGATGCATCATAACCCAGAATTCCAGGAGACAGTGCAGACCACGCTCGTTCATAGTTGCCCAGATACAATGTTTTGACAATCGATTCCACATCTACAGCGGATTGCACTGCCTGCCTTACTTTCACATCATCCCAAGGCGCTTTGCGCAGATTGAAAAAGAGTGTATATGGCAATCCAACTGTATTGGCCTGCAACAATTGTTGGTTCGGATCGTTCTTTAATGCAGCGATATTTTGCGGCGGAACGGTCTCGGCAGCGAGTACCTGACCACTCTGAACACTTCCGATGCGTGTCGCTTCTTCCGGTACGATCTTGAATGTGATCGTATCCACATGAGGTGCGGCTTTATTTTCAACCGTCTCAGGTCCCCAGTTGTAATCCTTGTTTTTGGCGACGACGATATCCGCATTTTCATCCCACTTCACAAAGGTATACGGACCTGTGCCCACCGGATTTTTACCCAGCTGATCACCATATTTTTGGGCAGCTGTAGGGGATACGATCCCCAGTAGCGCCTGACTCAGATTGCCGAGAAAAGCTTGCGATGGTGAATCCAGATTTACCTTGATGGTATATTCATCAATGACTTCGGAGGAGCTGTACGGTCTAATCAGGGCTAGAGAATTGGCAGCTTTGGTGGCCGGATCAATCACTCGGTCCAGATTGTATTTCACGGCTTCCGCATTAAACGGTGTACCATCGTGGAACTTCACACCTTCACGCAGCTTGAACGTATAACTCTTGCCGTCCTCGGATACGCTCCATTCTGTGGCAAGCCAAGGTTTGATGGAGCCATCAGGCAGCTGCACAACCAGATTGTCGTAGATCGTCCGGATGGCGCGTACCGTTACGGCAAGCCCACTGCGATGAGGGTCCAACGTATCCGGTGAAGTCGCGAGTGCAAAAGTCAGGTTGCCTCCTTCGGCTTGCTCGCCCTGTTCTCCGCCCGAAGCCTGAGCAGCACCGTTCGCACTGCCCCCCGCCGCTGCTCCGCAACCCGATAATACCATCACCAATACTGCTGCCAATGCCATATATTTCATCCATGAGATAGACCTGTTCATATCGCTTCCCCCTCTGTGTATACAGGTGTCATTATAATGATGCGTAAACCTAATACTTGATATATCCTATGAGTTAAGTCGGTTTTAAAATAGTGTTAATTGTATTAAATGTTTGCTGAAGAAGCAACACGTTCTCAGGATCGGAAATGGTACTGTCTTCGTAATGCGTTCTGCGCTAATTCAATAGGTTTAACTCCGTTATGCCAAATCAGATACTACCTGCTTTCTGGCAGCTGTATAACGGTTAACCGGAATTTGCACCCCAAGGTTACCTCGCAATGTATCGTGTTCATAGTCCGTACGATACAGGCCGCGCTCTTGCAGAATTGGAACAACCAGTTCTACGAAATCAGACAATCCACTTGGCAATTCGGAAGCAATAATGAAGCCATCTGCCGCTTCCGTCTCAAACCATTCCTGAATTTTGTCAGCGACTTGCTCTGGTGTGCCCAGGAATTTGCTGCGTGGTGTTGCTGCCCGCAGAGCCACTTCACGCAAGGTCAACCCTTGCTCCTTGGCATCCTTCTTAATCTTGTCCGTGCCACTGCGGAAACTGTTGCTTCCAATTCCGTTCAACTCCGGGAAAGGCTCATCCAATGGATATTGGGAGAAATCATGATGTTCGAAGAAACGTCCCAGGTAATCCAATGCTTTGTCTATCGTGACCAAGCTTGCGATTTCCTGATATTTCTGTTCAGCTTCCTCTTCCGTCCGTCCAACAATAGGATTGATGCCTGGCAGAATGACAATATCCTGTGAAGAACGTCCATAGGAAGCAGCCCGTGTTTTGACATCCTTATAGAATGCTTGTGCATCTTCAATGGTATCGTGTCCGGTAAAGACAGCATCCGCTTCTTGCGCAGCCAGGTTTTTGCCATCTTCTGAAGAACCTGCCTGGAAAATTACCGGCTGCCCTTGCCGTGAACGGGCAATGTTGAGCGGACCCTGTACGGAGAAGAATTCTCCTTCATGATTAAGGGTATGCAGCTTGGATGGGTCGAAGAATACACCGCTCTCTTTGTCTCTTACAAATGCATCATCTTCCCACGAGTCCCACAATCCTTTGGTTACCTGCAGATATTCCGTAGCGATGCGGTAACGTTCCGGATGCGTTGGGTGGTTGCTCTTGCTATAGTTCTTCGCTGTACCTTCCAGCGGGGAGGTCACAACGTTCCAGCCTGCACGGCCATCACTGATCTGATCCAGGGAACCGAACTGTCTGGCTACGGTGAACGGATCACTATAGGATGTCGATAGGGTACCCACCAGTCCAATCCGTGAAGTAACGGCAGCCAAAGCGGACAGGATACTGATTGGTTCGAAACGATTCAGGAAATGGGGAATGGATTTCTCGGTAATATACAGACCGTCTGCGATAAATACAAGATCGAACTTGCCTTCTTCCGCTTTCAGCGTCTGACGTTTGTAGAACTCAAAGTTAACGCTGGCATCTGCCTGAACTTCCGGGTGTCTCCATGTCGTATTGCTGCCTCCGACGCCGTGTACAATTGCTCCGAATTTCAAACTGCGTTTCGCTGTCATGTGCATTCCGCCTTCCTTGGATTAAAATCTTCAAAAGAATGTTCAAGGGTCGTTCTGAAGGGTTAACATATGCGAATCAACTAAAAGTTAACTATTCCTATGAGTTTGGTTTGTTTTAATTTCACAAATCTTATCACTGCCCCGTAAAAGGGTCAACAGCGCGACTAATAGATTTTTTCTATATGTGTATTGAAGATGTGAATGCACGTATCATGGAGTTAGATGCAGAGCATTTACATCTCCTAAAGGCCTCCGGTTCATAAACATTCCAACTGCTGCATCATGCCTATTGCATCATGCAACAGCTGGAACTGCCAGATTCAAAGTGTACATGGATCCTCGTCAGACTGCTGCTGCTTCGTCCGCTCGTGCCAGAAGTTCAGCCAGCTTTTCCAGATCAGGTTCCAGCAAGGCTTCGAACTTGCCGTCCCCTCCCACTTCAATAACGGGTACATGCCGAATGCCATATTTAGCTTCAAGCACATCACGCAGTACGTCATTACCCTGTACTTCAATGTTCTCGAAAGGCTGGTTTCGCTCTGTCAGAAATGCTTTCACTTCCCCGCAGAAATGACAGCCTGTTTTGCTCCACAGCACGACTTTTTTGGTTGTTGATGACATCGACATACCTCCTGCTAGGTTTTAAAATTAAGGTCCGGGGAATTCCTCCGAATGCTCTAGACCTTCAATTCCCATCTGTTAAATAAGAATTATGGCTATAAATGTACTCCTGCGCCCTTCATGCGTCAATGGATCTGCTAATAGAATAATCCTATAGTTAAATAGAAAGATTAAATTTTATATTTGAAAGATGAACGATTTTACAGGAAAGATTGCCTATTATTTCGCCAAACCTGTTCAAAAGCTTGTTTCGCTAATACAGTGTAAAACTTGATCTGATCCGGACTTCGATCTATAGCCCACCTTAATGTATCGAAAGCTTTCAACAGCAACACATGTCTCGCTTGATTCAGTTCATGTTCCTGCTCTTGTATACTTGTCCCATAGCCTTCTAAAAACGCTCTCAATTGTTCGTTATCAGGCCCATTCCCTTGTAGCTGGCATTGCATGAGTTGAATGATATCCCCATACGGCACGACAGTAACCTCTGCATTTCCCCAATCCAAAAGGGTTATCTCACCCGTAGAACTCACAATTGTATTCTTCAAGGAGAGGTCGCCATGGCACAAACCAAAGCGGAACTTTTGCATTTTTAATTGTTCAAACCATTGCCTTACGACCTGTGATTCCTTCATCGTAATGACACCAAGCTCGATCAGCGGGTCCTGCTCCGTCAGACTATTGATATTGTACTGAACATAACCTTGCCAACTGCCATCTGATCCTGGATGCGGGGGAGAATAAAATTGATTTTGTACCTCATCGTGCATTTCCCTTCCAAAGCCATTCACTGAGATGGATTGAAACTGTTTTGTGTACTCTCCGAGTTTTCTCCAAATCACGGTTGGAGACACTGTCGTGTCCAAACCGTTATCCCCTTCCACAACCGTTTGAATCATATAGGCATGTTCGGCGTTGACTCCAACGGACAATGTCTTTGGCCCAGGAATACCGGCACTTGCTGCCCGTTCGATACACCATTTTTCTTTCACAAAGGTGGAATATGTATCTGGATCGTTCATGCGTACAACCACTTTACGACTTGCCGTCTCCACCAGGCAGACCTGATTAACAAAACCTTTGCCGAGGATATGATGTGAGCATGTTACTTTTTCCAGCAGAAAATCACTGGCAATCTGTTCAGCTTGTCTGACTACAGAATTCTTCATCCCGCAACCTCCCTCAATCGCTTTACTTTAAGTGGTCTATATAAGTTGAACTAATCATTTATACGATAACGGAGAGGAAAGAAAAAACCTGAAAAAGCGAAGCTACAAGCTTTCTGCAAGAAAGCTACTTCGAAAGCATACACTTCGCCTACAAGCTTTCTGAAAGAAAGCTGCATCGGAAGCATACGCTATCCCTGGATTTCCCCTTAAGAAAGGGAATCGAAAGCATCTGGGGATAACAGCGATTGGAAGGTTATTCTGTCAACGTAGTGTCAGTATAAATAATCTTAAGTTCAAATTATATAGTTACCATCTCATATGTAATATTCGGATGCGGAATGAATCAGAGCGATTACACAGGATATCGCTGCATCTTCCATTCCGCATCATGCTGCTGATCCGGATATACAGATTGCCTGACATTACAGATCCGGGTTCAAGAGCTGAGGTGGGGCGATAATCGGCCATCCTTCTTCCAACGAATTCAGCTGTTCCGCAGACACACTGATAATATGCCCGGAATGTATACCCCAACGTTCTGCGGCATAGACCGATACAAATCGTCTCCGCTTGCCTCCGCTGATCTGATATCGAATCTCGGGTGCATCCACTGCGGCAACAATACTTCCTTCTGCCCAGAGATGTGGAGAATCCTGGACCGCTTTATTCTGCACCTGATGTGACTCCATCGGCCAACCTTGCACGTCACCTGCTGATATCAGTGCATCTCCGGCAGGAATGGCGAGCAGATCCGGTTTGGCCACCTGAACAGGGGATATTCCACGAGGTACAGGAATGTTCAGCTTACGCCGCCGACCGCTAGTTAACGTATAGACATCACCTTTCGCATCCGACAGGAACGCACCTTCCGGGTAGAACTCACAACTGCGTCTAAACTGTAATGCTGGATCTTGGCTACCCTGTGTTGAGATTCGCTGACGCGAATCGATTGTGCTCATGTCTCTATCCTCCTGTTGGCCGGATGAGGTACCAGAGGTGTGTTGGCTCGCCAACCGGGACGTCTCGGCAACCAGGCCATGAGGATCTCCCCACTTTTGGTTATAAAACTGCTCGTTATCCTTGTTCACTACTGCAAAATCCTGCTCACCCAATGCTTTCATGCTGACACTTCCAAAGTGATGGATAAAGGCATCCCCGGCTACCGCAAGCTGGTATCCTGCCAGCTTCACCCGAATGATCCAGTCGTCATCTTCATAATTGCCCACCGCATACCCTTCGTCCAGATAACCTACCCGTTCCAGCAGTTCCCGCGAGAATAGCCAGCAGAATCCGACCAGACGATCCGTGATTCGATGTTTGTCTGCATCCGGACGATTCTGTATGGCGGCAAAAGACCACATCTCTCCTACCTCACGATATGGGACCTCGATCTGCTGATCCCCGCCAATATAGTTGGTCACCGGACCCACCACACCAATCTTCGGATCACTGGCAAGACATGTCATCATATTATCCAGCCAACCCGGAGTAACCAGCGTATCGTTGTTCAGTACAATGATATGTCGTCCTCTCGCCATCATCAGCCCGTGATTAACACCTCCGGCAAACCCCCGGTTTTGATCCAGTGCTGCTACCCTCACCATGCCGCCTTTGCGGAGCATAGCCTTGGCAGTTCCATCCTTGGAGGCATTATCCACGACAATGATTTCGTAGGGGGCAGGTGTATGCTTTTCAATACTGGACACACATTGCAGCACATACTCCCGCTGATTGTACGTGGGAATAATGATGCTAACTCCTTCAAAAACCAGACCAAAGGAACTCTGTCCCTGGCGGACACCTTCGTCGTATCCTCTATGATAACCCTGTTTGTAGAGCCTGGCTCTGGTTGCACGGCTGCTTTTACCGTTGCGTCTGGATTTCCGCGTTGAGCGACGAACTGCTGCATGCAGGACGACCCTGGCAGGTCGCGAGACATCGCGCTGTGAGGCAGGGCGGGCCGTTTTTTTGCCGCTGCTTATACTCCCATTCCGGCTGTTTTCACTGCGAGTGCTGTTATTTGACGTGATGTTGTGATGACTGTGACCCTTTCGACGGATGTCGTTTCGAACATTAACCTTGTTGCTGCGGCCATGACGTTCTTCCCCGCGCTGTTGATCGGGTGTGCTCATATTGCTCCCTCCATTTCCACTCGTCCGTGAGGCCAATGCGCATATGACCAGCCTCCGGACGGTCCACTAGAGTTGAAGCTCTCCTTTTACCAGTTTGTCAGCCAAATGTCCAAAATCAAAAGCGACCTTGCCGAGTTCACCCGCGATTCGTCGACACAGAATGACCGCCGGAATACCCGCTGCCACCAATGCGATATCGAAGGCATGTTCTGCGGTTAGCTGCATCACCCTCGGAATGTCCATCACTCCCGTCACAGAACCAATGATGCCTGTGACATGAATCCCCCGGTTATGCAGCAGTGCTCCAAGCTCTGCGGCCTGGCTGCCTATAAGCAAAACCCGTCGCCCTTGCAGCAATGGCAGCAGCAAGCCGGACTGGTGCAGACTATAATTGATGGTAGAGCTGGTCAACTTTAGCCGGGACCAGTCGATTCCGAAGTGACGCAATACGGGGAAGAGCAGCCCCTGGAATGTGGGCGCCCGCGAGATCGGGACGCCAACCCAGTCGGCGGCCTGAATGGCTTCCGCAAGCATCGCGCGGATGTCGGGGGTTGAGCATGGCACCCCTGCATAGGGCAGAAACGGTGCCAGCTCCTGCACTTCCTGGCCGGGCAGCACCGTATCGGCTGCCAGCGTCAGCAGTTCGCCATCTCCGAGGCGAACGACAGACAAGGGGCGCTGTGCATCCAGCGCCGCCACGATGTGTCCAGCCATCTCATGCGGGCTGGACAGCCGGGTCAGGCTGGGCGCGTATTGGCGAAATCCTGCCGCGATCAAATCTGCCGCCGCCACGACAGGCAGAATGTGATCCGGCGGGATATGCTGCGCCACCAGCGCCTCCCCGCCGGCGAATACGCCGTCGCGGTAGCCCTCGGCATAGCCGCCGGGCACGGCCTGCGCCTGCACTGCATGCTCCGCGAGCTGTGCAGGCGCAGGCAAGCCCTTGGCGCTGCCCGCATGCGCGCCGGCAGCGCCATCCCGCCCAGCGGGAGCGACACCCTTCGGATGTGTCGCTTGGCGCGGGGCGGGGCCAGCACCGCTGGCAGGCATCGCCTGTGGCGTGCTGGCTTGCGGTGCTGGCATGGGCGCACGGCGCATCGCCGTGCGCTGCTTGGCGCGGGCAGCGGCACGCCCGCCCCGCGCGGGTGCAGGCTTGCGCCCAGCAGTGGCCTGGCGCGGGCCGGCTTTGCCTTTGCGGGTGCGGCTGGCTCTCGCCGCTTTGCTCGCGCTCGCAGGGCCAGCTTTGCCTGCTCTGCCAACAACAGTGCCTGGGCTGCTCGCTTTGCCTGCACGAACCTTATGCGCTGCGCCGGCAGATGTCCCCGCTTTCGTCAGGGTACTGCGTTTCCCTGACTTCACACCTTTGACTCCAGCAGGCCCGGTACCTGCTGCTATCGGAGTGCCACTGCCCATTAATACAGCCGGGTGGATGCCCCGGGGCTTACCTGACACAGTGACCTCAGCAGGCCCGGTGCGTGTCACTACTCTCACGCCATTCCCTCCTTTGGCATGCACGAGGATGGTCGCTGCGCAAAGCGCCGGAGCATCCTTCCAGCTCCGGCGCAGGGTGTTCTGCTCCCATGGGGCACCGCACAGCGGCAGCATCAGGCGCATTCATTTTAGGGCAATTGTCCTTTCATGCGAACGGCTGCTTCCTGGAGCGAATCAAATGTACCTGCATCACTCCAGTATTTCTGCAAAATGTCGTATTCCAGTCCGCCAGCAGACGCGTAGTGATTATTCACATCCGTAATTTCGAGTTCTCCGCGCGCAGACGGCGAGATATTGCGAATCAGGTCAAAAACATGATCATCATACATGTATATTCCTGTCACACAATAAGAGGTTTTCGGCTGGCTTGGCTTCTCCTCAATATACGAGATTCGCTGCGGATGCTGTGGATCAAAGACAGGCACCCCGTAACGTCGTGCATCATCCACCTCTTTGAGCAGGACTCGTGCTGTACCCGCAGGTTGCTGAATGTAGCGGTCCACATAAGGCTTCAGATCATCACTGAAGAGATTATCGCCGAGAAGCACAACGAATTTTTCGCCAGGAAGAATAAAGGATGTCGCCAGATCCAATGCTTCCGCGATCCCGCCTGCCTTTTCCTGAATACGATAAGTCAACTTGACCCCATGATCCGCTCCGCCACCAAGATACTCTGTATATAGCCCGGCGGAATGTTTGTTAATCACAATCAATATTTCATCAACACCTGCCTGGCGGAGCCTGTCAATGCCGTACATAATCATCGGATGTTTTCCGACTGGAAGCAGATGTTTGTTAATGAGCCGGGTCAGCGGATACAGTCTAGTTCCTGTTCCGCCGGCAAGAATTACACCTTTCATTCCACGTTCCCTCCTTCATCGGATATGTCCATATATTCAAGCGGATCGACATGCCATTTGTTCATAAAAATCGAACGATTACGCTCAAGCAGTTGTTTCCATGCTATCGGATCTGTCTTCTGGAAGCTGGCACTTCCCTGATGATGCACAAGAACATCTCCACATACCAGCAAGCGATAACCCTGCAATCTTGCTCTATAACAATAATCATCATCTTCATAGTGTCCCGGAGAATAGGCCTCGTCAAGCAGTCCAACCGATTCCACGACATTTCGTTTCATCAGCATGCACAGACCGACGATTCGGCGAACTTCCCTCCACCTTGAAGAATCCGCAATATTATTGGAATTGGCCAACTCCTGAAAATGTTCCATGTCACGGAACGTCAGTTCAATCTGCTGGATGCCGCTTGCATAGTTCGTAACAGGACCCGTGATCCCAATACTTGCGTCACTGTACAGAGCCATTCGCAGATTCTCCAGCCAACGGGGCGTGACCGTAACATCATTGTTCAACAGCAGCAGTTCATCACCGCAAGCTGCTCGAAGTCCAGCGTTACACGCGGCCGGAAATCCCCGATTGTCCGGAAACCTTACAAATCGAATTCGCTCTAGCGCGCAATATTCAGCCGTTCCATCCGTCGAGCCGTTATCTACAACGATAATTTCATACGACGCAGGATCGCCTGAGTATTGACGTATGGCATCAATGCAGGGCCTGATCAGATCCAGACCGTTGTACGTTGGAATAATGATACTCGTCAGTGTCATCTGGCGTTCCTCCTGTAAGCCACTTCTGCACGGGAGAGGGTGTGAGCCTGAGCTGAATTCCAACCTGTACCCAGTAATGTAGCCAGTGCCTCCAGATGATCTCCGATGATCAATCTGGCGACATCATTCCCACTTCCCGTGTTACCAGGACGCAACCGATTGGAACGAATAACATCCACCTGACTTGGTGCGGAGACGTTCATTCCATGCTGAATAGCTAGACTTTGTGCTTTAGGTGGAACGGCCAGTGATGCTGGCTTCACCGTCTGAATCATACGACGAGATAATGCATGAGGCACGGCTGTCATGGAGTTGGAACCGAGATCTGCCCGGCCTAATATTCGGTTCAGATATGCTTTGATCCTGCTTACCTCATCCTGCCCGGCAAACGCAGGAAGCAAAGACGTCAGATTATTCAACGCCACATCCTGTCCCCGATCAACGGCGAACAGAAAGGGTGCAAGCTGTTCAGCCGGGACGACCATATCTCCATCCACAAAGAGTACCGACTCCGCATCCGTCATCTTGGCTCCAAGAGCCCGCCCGACATCATGTCCTGCCCGATCCGGTTCATAGACTACTGTAAGACCAGGTTGCTTTAGTACCTGTTTCAAACTGTCATCTGTCGTTCCATTCAGTACGACAATGATATCCGTCAGAGGCAATCGCTTTAATTGCAATAACACCTGCCCCAGTGTGTGTTCCTCATTACAGGCACAGACAACGGCAGCAGCCGAATGACGAAGGGGAACTGGCACGATCTGCAATGAATGTCCCGAGGCATGAGCATAACCCTGCATAAATGCCTTACCTGCCTTCAGGGCTAGATCGAAGTTGCTTAGTTCCGTAACGTTCGCCGCGTGTGCATTCCATACGAGACGTGCGTGTTTGTCTGATGCTGTATTGTTCGCCTTCGCCTCGTTTCCTGCAACTTGCCCCGCTTCCCACATCAAGTGCAGATCCACTTGGCCAGACGTTGATCGGCTTTTTCTTGTTTTTTGAAGCTCCACATGCTTCTTGTTCCCACGACGCCTGTTAATTCCTATTCTTGCTGCTCTCGTTCGTCTATTTGTTGTCCGCCTGCGGCGGGCAATCCCTGATCGTCCCTTCATTTCCTCACCTCCAGCATGTTGCATCATCCGATGCGACATGCTTACCTCGCCAGGTTGCGAACACGTTTCAGATCGGTATACCCTCCGCGGGGGCCGAGCGTATCCGTAATCCACTTGATCGCTGCCATATGATCATTCAGCACCACTTGACTTAGCGGATCAGGTCCGCTTCGCTTTTTGATTCGTACTGCATTCATTCTACCCACAGGTACGTGGTGAACAGCGCGTACCCGAAGTCCACCGATCACAGCCTTGGCTTGTGCGAGTGGCGGAACTTCCAGTGAGGATATTCCCATGACCTCAAGTCCTTTTCGGCTTATTGCATGTGGGATAGCTGTCATGGATGCCCCCCGGAGATCGGATCTTGCGAGTATGCTGTTCAACATGTGTTTGGCCTCCACGACCGGATGAACAGGATGACGAGTAACTGGCCCATGGTAGTCGTTAAGTGCCACATCCGTTCCCTTCAGCACAGCTTTCACATAAGGTGCAAGGTGCTCTGCGGGAATGGCGATATCTGCATCAGTAAAAAGCAAAACCTGACCACAGGCCGCCTCTGCGCCTACTTTTCGTCCTCCATCATGCCCCAGTGCTTCTGCATACGTAAGCACTCGTGCTCCAGCTCGTTTGGCTGCGTTAGCCGTGCCGTCTGTTGAGCCATTCACAATGACAAGCACCTCAGCATCACGGCATATCCGCAGCGCTTCACGTACAACTGCACCAATCGTTTTCTCCTCATTCATAGCAGGGATAATCACCGACAGCAGCGGACGCTGAGAACCATCCCCATGGGCAGGTGCATCACTCATGCCATTTTCCGCTCCATTCTCTACTCCATCCCTAGCCTTTGACATCAGCTGTCTGGATGGAATAACGAACGTATAGGCCTTTGTACCCTTTTTGTGTCCAGACTTCCCTCTTCGTTTCTTCAGCACTGTTTTTCTGCGTGTCTCATTTGAGCGGGCTGCATAACGTGCTGTGGTACGGGTTTTGCGCAACAGTTTCACCTCCCGCATTCAATCATCGGCATGCCAAGGGAGTACACGTTATTCTATGTATTCGTGGAGCAGTGGAAACGGCGTATGTCCTTGCACGAAGCAGGTTCTCTCTGTGAACACGAGGGTACAGGCCTTGATTTTAGACAAAATACGTCAAAATATGTGAAAAACGCTACCTCTCCCCTACTTCAGACACAATTTTAAAAAAAATCTAAATTTGCATCTTTTCCAAAGTTTTACACTGTGATAATATACGTTCCAAGCAGTTTTATTTACAAAAATAACCTTATGGTGAACATAAGTTCCCATTTGTCTTTCTGAATCTATTTATTGACCTTAGGTTGATTAGATGATGATCTCATTCTCAAAACCTGTTAAACCGATTCATTCTACTCTTGAGAGGAGTGATGCCGTTCAGAACACACTGCCTTCGTCATTTATGCAAACCCGGATTGAACACCCCAGTTTTTCGTAAACGAATCTTCTGCCCGCGCAATTGGACAACCCCCGGCTTTCTGAAAGTGGAGTACAATAGACGATTAGACCTTCGGACTGAACTGAATAAAACGGTCACCCTTTCGTTTGGTGTCGTACTTAACACCTCCCGAGCTAAGGCCCAAGCCAATTTTGTTCCAATCGTTTCTTGTCTGATTCCACGCTTCAGGTTCAGCCCCACACTCCGCGCTGCCTAAGTTGCAGACGGAATTCCAACCGAGATTGGCATGATCATTTTCCAACCAAAAAATAAGCTAAAGAATGGGAGAGTTTACTATGAAATTCGCCAAAGTTATGCCAACAATTCTTGGAGGAGCTCTTTTGCTCGCTTCCGTATCCTCTGCTACTGCAGCTCCATTGTCTGATCAATCCATTCCACTTCAGGCCCCTTATGCCTCCGAGGAGGGTATTCCATTGAACAGTGGAACAGATGACACCATCTACAATTACCTTGGACAGCAGGAACAATTCCTGAATTCCGATGTGAAATCCCAGCTCAAAATTATCAAAAGAAACACAGATACATCTGGTGTGAGGCACTTCCGCCTGAAACAGTATATTAAAGGTATCCCGGTATATGGTGCAGAACAGACGGTTCACCTGGACAAAACTGGAGCCGTGAGCTCTGCACTTGGCGATCTTCCACCGATTGAAGAGCAGGCCATTCCGAACGATGGTGTAGCCGAGATCAGCGGAGAAGACGCAATCCAGATTGCAACCGAAGAAGCAACCTCTCGGATTGGAGAGCTTGGTGCCGCGGAGATCACACCTCAGGCTGAATTGAACATCTATCATCATGAAGAAGATGGACAGACGTATCTGGTTTACATTACGGAAGTAAACGTACTGGAACCTGCCCCTTTACGGACCAAATATTTCATCAATGCAGTAGATGGCAGTATCGTATCCCAGTTTGACCTCATTAACTTTGCCACTGGAACAGGTACAGGCGTACTCGGTGATACCAAAACACTGACAACCACCCAATCCGGCAGCACCTACCAACTGAAAGACACCACTCGCGGCAATGGCATCCAAACGTACACAGCGAACAATGGCTCATCGCTTCCTGGTACCTTGCTCACGGATTCGGATAATGTATGGACCGATCGTGCTGGTGTAGATGCTCACGCCCATGCAGCTGCTACGTATGATTTCTACAAAAGCAAATTCAACCGTAACGGGATTAATGGTAACGGATTGCTGATTAGATCCACCGTACACTACGGCTCCAACTACAATAATGCCTTCTGGAACGGAGCACAGATTGTCTTTGGTGACGGAGATGGAACGACGTTCCGATCCCTGTCTGGTGATCTCGATGTTGTGGGTCATGAATTGACGCATGGTGTCATTGAATATACAGCCAATCTGGAGTACCGTAATGAACCAGGTGCACTCAACGAAGCCTTTGCCGATATTTTCGGTAATACGATTCAAAGCAAAAACTGGCTGCTCGGTGATGATGTCTACACACCTAACATTCCAGGAGATGCACTGCGCTCCCTCTCCAATCCTACATTATATGGTCAACCTGACAAATACAGCGATCGCTACACAGGCACACAGGACAACGGCGGTGTCCATATCAACAGTGGTATCATCAACAAAGCCTATTACCTTGCTGCTCAGGGCGGAACACATAATGGTGTGACTGTTACCGGAATCGGCCGGGATAAAGCGATCCAGATTTTCTACAGCACACTGGTGAACTACCTGACACCAACGTCCAAATTTGCCGCTGCCAAAACAGCTACCATTCAAGCAGCCAAAGATCTGTACGGAGCGAATTCTGCTGAAGCTACTGCCATTACCAAAGCGTATCAAGCTGTGGGCCTGTAAAATCTTACTTTATCGTGATTGAACTTATAATGTAATCATCCTAATGGTATCCAAACGTTCAGACACCCCCCACCGTCCGAACGGATTAAGCTTAGTTCTAACCAAAAGCGGTGTCCCGGACAACTCTGGACACCGCTTTTGTCATTCGTGTAATAAGGATACAACAACCTGCACTATCCTTGCGAAGGTCCCGCAGCAATCCATGACAATAACCCGTACGTATGCTTGCAATCTGCCGTACGCGACACCTCAAGCACTGCTTCATCCTCACTTTGCGAGAGCAGGGAAATCTGGAATCCCCGATCATTGCTCATACCCACAATCACATAATGTTCTGAAGCAAATGACTCTTCAAAAACAACGGTTACCTCTGTGCTTCCTTCACTCTCTGGCAGGACAAAAGCTTCCATTCCGAATTGTTGTACAACCGGTTGCTTGCTTACGCTGCGAACGGGTTGGAAGGCCAGATGTTTGGCCTGAACTGCCCCCGATTGCAACTGGCTGCTGCCTACGGCATCATTACACAGATGCTCCTGTGTAACCGATTGTTCACTTAACACAAACTCCGTCGTTCCAGCGTTCTCCTGTGACTGTTCAAGCTGCGGTTGCTGAGCCTGATCTGCCTGTTCTGTGGTGAACAAGGCCGCCTCTGGTTCGCCAAGCTGATCACTTGGAGATAGCAACTCTTGTTGTTGCTCCGGCTCCTGATTCGATGTCTCGTGAATTTGTGTTACTTCCAGAACAGGACCGGGTATTCCTTCGACCAGGGTCTGCTGTAAAGGCTCTGCTGCTTCGCTCTCCGTTTGAATTAATCCCTCTTGTCTTCGGATCGCTGCCAGTTGCTCCAGCGTTTCTCCACTGAACTGACGAATCGCATTCCATATCTCTTCGCTCAAATGCGCCGGACCTACAATCCCTGCATTTAAGTGATTGGAAGTAATACTATGATCACTCAGTTTGCTGCCGTTCACGCTGCCATCGGCCAATTTGGCACTAGTGACGGACCCATTTTGCAGATGAACACCGCTTACCGCTTCTTCTTCCAGATGGGTTGTGCGAATACTGTGTTCTTGAATATGTTCAGCAAGGATCGATCCATCCTGAATATGCCGAGATTGCACACTGTTGTCTGCCAAGTGGATAGCCGATACAGCACCTTCAAGCAATTTATTACCGTTAACACTGCCGTCCGCCATTTTGGCACTTGTTATGGAACCATTGTGCAGGTGAATCGCACTTACCGATTCCGCTTTGAGGTGAGAGATCCCAATGCTGCGCTCCTGAATATGGTCAGCATGTATGGCTCTCTCCTGGATATGACGGGATTGTATACTTCCATTTGCAATGTGGACATCCGACACCGCATCTTCAAGCAATTTGCTGCTGCATACACTGCCATCGGTCAGTTTGGCACCCGTAATGGACCCATCTTGCAGATGAACCGCACTTATTGCTTCTTCCTCTATATGGGACGTACCGATGCTATGCTCCTGAATATGATCAGCAAGGATTGCTCCTGCCTGGATATGGCGAGTTTGCACACTTTCGGATGCGATATGGCTCCCGCATACAGCATCTTCGAGCAATTTGCTGCCGGTTATGCTGCCGTCAGCCAATTTGGCACTTGTGACCGACCCATTTTGCAGATGAACGGCACTTACTGCTTCCTCTTCCAGATGGGTTGTGCCGATGCTTCGCTCCTGAATATGATCAGCATGAATGGCTCCTGCCTGAATATGCCCGGACTGTACACTGTCCAATGCGATATGAATCCCCGATACCGTGCCTTCGAGCAACTTGCTGCCCGTTATACTGTTATCCGCCAGTTTGGCACTCGTGACAGATCCATTTTGCAAATGAATAGCACTTACCGCTTCCTCTTCCAAATGTGCCGTGCCGATGCTCCGCTCTTGAATATGATCAGCATGAATGGCTCCTGCTTGAATCTGACGGGATTGCACACTATCATCTGCCATGTGGATATCCGATACCGATCCTTCAAGCAGCTTGCTGCCCGTTACACTGCCGTCGGCCAACTTGGTACTTGTGACAGACCCATTTTGCAGATGAATGGCACTTACCGCTTCCTCTTCCAAGTGATACATGCCGATGCTGTGCTCCTGAATATGGTCAGCCAGGATTGCTCCTTCCTGAATATGGCGGGATTGCACACTTTCGGATGCGATATGGATTCCCGACACTGCATCTTTGAGCAATTTGCTGCCGGTTACACTGCTGTCGGCCAGTTTGGCACTGACGACGGACCCATTTTGCAGATGAACGGCACTTACTGCTTCCTCTTCCAGATGGATTGTGCCGATGCTTCGTTCCTGAATGTGTCCAGCATGAATGGCGTCTGCCTGTATATGCTCGGATTGCACGCTTTCGGATGCAATATGCATCCCCGACACCGTACCTTCGAGTAACTTGCTGCCATTTATACTGCCGTCCGCCAGTTTGGCACTCGTAACAGATCCATTTTGCAGATGAAACTCACTCACGGACTCCTCATCCAGATGAATTGAGCCAATACTGCATTCTTGAATATGATCAGCCAGGATTGCTCCTTCCTGGATATGACGCGTTTGCACACTTTCGTTGGCAATGTGAGTAGCTGATACTGCCCCTGCAGCTAATTTGCTGCCATCAACACTACCGCTTGCTAGTTTAGAGCGTGTTACGGATTCATCCTGCAAAATAATCGTACTTACCGCTTCTTCTTCCAGATGAGACGTTCCGATGCTGCGTTCATGGATATGATGAGGAAGAATTTCACCATCCTGAATATGACGGGAATGTACAGCTCCTTGCTGCAGATGAACAGCACTTGTCGACTCTGCCTGGAGATGCAAACCACTGATCAAACCTGGCTGAAGATGAGCCGCTGTAATGGATAAAGGGGCCAGATGGTCTGTTTCGACAGATCCAGGTGCCAAGTGATGTGATGTGACCACCTGTTCAGCAATATGCTCCGCATGAATGATGTCTGCCTTCAGATGCTGTGAGCTTATTACTTGAGTTCCCAAATGTTCAGCTTTCACGCTGCCTTCAGCCAAATGCACGGATTGTACTACAGATGGCTGCAAGTGCTCGCTACCTACAGCACCCTGTTGCAGTTCTGTCCCGGATACCGAGTCTGCTGCCAAATGGTCCGCACTTACGGACCCGTGCCGAAGTTTGTTTCCCGTAATACTTCCATCAGCAAATAATTCCGGTGTGCGTATTTCCTCCGACAAATGTTCCAGGGAAACGGCATGCTGCTTCAGGTGATATCCGCGAATCGTTCCGGCTGGAATATGTTTGGCGTTAATACTTTCTGCCATAATTTTGGAAGAAGTCACGCTTCCGTCTGCCAGTTTAGCTGACGTAACTGCAAAATCCGCCAGTTTATCTGTGGCAACACTCTCTGGTGAGAGCTTCGGTGAGGTAACCGCATGATCGGTTAGATGAGGTGGAAAAATGGACCCGCCAGCCAACTGGGCTGAAGTTATACTGCCAGGAGCCAATTTTTCCGTTGTGACCGCTGCCCGTGCAATAGCATCTGTTTCAACACTGCCTGGTTGAAGATGAGGTGCGCCTACGGCATGTTCTGTCAGATGATCTGATTTCACTGCATACGGCCTCAGGGCCTCGGAACCCACGCTCCCTGGAGCGAGATGTGTACCTGTGACTCCACCGTTCGCAAGATGCGAGGAACTAACACTTCCCGGGGCAAGCACTCTGCTGCTCACCGATGCCGTTCCAAGCTTTTCTGTTGTCACACTTCCATCCGCGAGCTTAACATCTGTAACAGCAGCATCCTGCAATTCATACGTACCTACGGAGGTCTCTGCAAGATGCCGCTCAGATACTACGCCATCTGCGAGAGCATCTCCGGATACACTTCCTGTCGACAGATGAGTTGCCTCGATACTCCCACTAGCAATATGAATGGAATGAATTGCGGAATTATCCACATGTACTGGCGTAATTCCCCGATTTGCAATGTGTTCCGCACGAATGGAACCTTTGGCAAGATGTTTACCCTGTACGGCTTCATCCGCAATTTTGGAAGAAATGATGCTTTGATCAGCGATCTTGGAAGCCGTAATGGATTGCTCCAGCAATTTTGCTGTTCCAACAGACTGGTCTGCCAGCTTGCTGCTGGTTACTGCACCTTCCGTCAAATGCTCACTGCCCACTTCTCCATTGCCAATCTGTTCCTTGCCAACGGCATGAGCACGAATCTGGCTTGAACCGATTGAACCGTCCAGTAGATGTCTTCCACTTAGTGAACCCTCAGCCAAATGTCTAGTTTGTATGGACCCATCCTCAATCTGGTCACTTCCAATACTGCCACTCGATAGGTGTGAACGGCCGACAGCCCCTTCTGCCAGATGAGTCTGTTTAACAGCACCTGCCTGAATATGGTGAGACTCGATGGATAGTTCTTCAATTTTGCTGCCTGTGACAGCAGCTTCACGGATTTTGGATGTAGTCACCGCATCATCAGCCAGTTTGGAAGTATGCACTGCTCCTCCGGTGAGGTGCCTTGTATCCACGCCGCTAATCGCGATCTTGTCTCCAGTTACGGCATGATTCTTGATTAACTCTTCCGTTACCAGCATGCGGCTGAGATGTCTTGTGCCGATCGAACCATCGGCAATTTTGGTCGAATCGATGACCTGATTGCCAAGCTTCTGAGAAGTTATACTGCCATCTCTGATTTTCTCGCCGGCAATAGAAGCATTTCGTATTTTGTGACCAGATACAGAACCGTCAATCAAGTGCTCCTCAGATACCGACGCTTCTGCAAGTTTCGCGGAAACAATGGCCCCGTCTGCAATATGAATGCTGGTCACTGCATAATCCTGCAATGCTTCACTGCCAACCGCATCCGGTTTCAGCTTGGAGGCATCCACAGAGAAAGGAGCCAGTTTGCTCTCCGTAACAGCAAATTCACTCAAATCATCCGTGTAGATGTAATGTCCGGTATGACCCGGCATCTGGTTCTGGTTCAGGATCTGCAGCCGATCCCTGTTTGTGATCTCTTGTTTATTGATGTCCTGCTTGTTAATGTCCTGCTCTTCTACCAGAGCGGGCGGAGCCACGCTGCTAACCTGAAGCTGCTTTTCGGAGTCATCTTGCGTCTCAACTTCCTTGCTATCAGACGCTACGTGGTCCGTCTTGATTTCGGCTTCGGCCTCTAGCTCCACCAACTCGTTCATTGTTGCAGGTAGTTCTGTTGATTCTAGCAGGAATTCTTCCGAAGCCTGAACAGCTCTCGAATCCCTTTTATTCGTACTCAATCGCTCTTCCCTATTCACAGTGAAACCTGAATTCATCTTATCTGCCCTGCGATCCGTCAGTTCCAATTCCTTGAATTTTGGGCTCACATGCCGCAGTTTCGGCGTCGGAACCTTCTTTTTGCCATTTTTACTCATGCAGCTTGCTCCTTCCTCAAACGTTCATCTCCGGCATCATATGCTTCCATATGGGCATCTGCCACTTCATTTATGACTTTTGCGAATGCCAGAGCACCAATGTATAGGCATCAAGACAGGAAGGTTCGATGAACTTCGTGGAAATAGGCGTGTCAGGATGGTAGAGGAAAGGCGGCTGTCCACGCCCCCGTCCCAATCATGTCATAGAATATTATGTCTATGTCGTGTCTGAGAACTCCTGAATTACATCGTTCACCGTCTTTTCTCCCCGTGCTGCGGCACTTTCCCTTGCTTGGAACGAAAATTCGGCCAAACCTGCTTCCTTCGGAGTTTTCAGTCATGACCTAAGCTAACGCTCGTGCATAGCGATGCACTTACACACCGGTCTGCGTTATCGCGATGTCTGAGCCATGCGGTGACAGGCCGGCATTCCATGAATGGACGATCCATGGTCGCGATAACATCGAAGGAGGAACGGTCATGCTCCAAGAAACGATCGGTATTATGTTCGATTCACGCATGTACCGGGGGATACCGGCCGGAAGGACCGGTCAGGAATCACTCGCGAATTATGAACAGGCAGCGGCCAGTTATGGATTAACCCCCTGCTTTTTGCGGCTGGAAGATATTGATTCGGATCAAAAAACATGTTTAGCCTATGTAAAAAAAGAAGGCAGATATGTTCGCGAGCGCATGTTATTGCCCTCCGTCATTCATAACCGTTCACTTCAGCTTCGACGGACAGAACAGCATCAGATCAGCAAGCTGATGTTGCAGGGCATTCAGGTATTCAACGTTCGCAACCGGTACCGTAAAGATCATATTCATGACATGCTTCATCAGGATCTCATCTTAAGAGAACACCTGCCCCATGCCGTTAAAGCTACGCCAGAATCTCTGGCCTATATGATGGAACATTATGATGACCTGGTCATCAAACCATGCAGCGGTAGCATCGGTCATGGTATTATGCGTGTCTTTGAACGAGATGGACAGTGGAAACTAACCTGTGAGACGAAGGCTGCACGTAGAGGATGGGCAACCTTCCGATTGAGCAAAGGACAGCTTCCTTCCTCCACCCTAAGGCGGATCTTTCGTCATGCCTACCTCATTGAACAGCGTATCCCTCTGGTGCGTTATGAGGGCAGACCGGTCGATCTGAGGGTATCCGTACAGCGTGGCGGTGATGGCTTGTGGGGAATTACCGGCATGTTTGCCAAAGCGGCTCCTGCGCATACGTTTGTCACCAACATCGCCCAAGGCGGTAAAGTCATGAAACTTGCAGAGGCTCTTGGTGGGGCAGTGGAATCCGAATTCGATCTAGCCCGACTGGAGCACAGAATTGAATTCGTTGCACTCCGAATTGCCCGTATATTAGCGGCCAGTCTTCCACATCTGGCTGATCTGGGCCTTGATCTCGGGATAACGCGCAATGGCCAGATCTATTTTATTGAATGTAATGGACGCGACCAGCGTTATGGATTTCGCAAGGCGGGAATGTCGGAACAATGGAAGACAACGTACAGCAATCCCATGGCTTATGGTCGTCTGCTGCTGGAACAGAATTCGAGAATTCCAAGACAACCGCAGACATACGATAGGAGATCATATTGATTTCGTGTGCATTCTGTGTCAATATTATGCAGAACGGCCGGTCTTGCCGGCCTTGAAGTTCGCATTAACCCTAAGGGGGATATTCATGGCAAAAACGCTGTTGCGATTAATGACCGAGCTTTCTTCGCGCAAATGGATCTCCCGGACTGTGGGAGCCTTCTCCAAAAGCCGGGGAAGTAAGGCATTTATCCCTTATTTTGTCCGGACCTACGACATCCCTGTTCAGGAGGCCGAGAAAGATTGGAAGGAATACCGTTCACTGAACGATTTCTTTACCCGCAAGTTAAAGCCGGGCATGCGCCCGTTGGAACTTTCAGAGCATGCACTGATCAGCCCGGTAGATGCCAAGATTACGGCAGCCGGTCCAATATCTGCAGGGACACTCCTGAATGTTAAGGGACAAAATTATACACTTGCTGAATTATTAAACCATTCTCCCCATTTGGAGAAGTACAAGCACGGATACGGATTCGTTCTCTATCTCAGCCCTCGCGACTATCACCGCATTCATGCACCTGTCAGCGGCCGCAAAATAGAGAGCGAACACATCAAGGGCAAAGTTTATCCCGTGAATGACTTTGGGCTGACCCATATGAAATCCGTGCTTAGTCGAAACGAGCGGCTCATTACGTATATCGCACACGATTACGGTGAAGTGGCGGTTGTCAAAGTGGGTGCAATGAACGTGAGTAGCATACAGTATGCTAACGCGGACACAAGTACCTGGGCACAAGGCGATGATCTGGCCTATTTTGAATTCGGTTCCACTGTTGTTCTGCTCACGCAGAGTGGTACATTTGAACCAAAACCAGGCCTACAGCCAGGCGATTCGGTCAAAATGGGCGCATTGCTTGGACGTTTGAAACCGAAGAATTAATGGTCCATACGCAAATAAAGAGGATGGCGCAGCACCTGTAACCAGGTATTGCGCCATCCTCTTTATGTCTTCATATCGATCCATGTATACATGCAATACGAAGCTTCGCTCCGTCATTATTGGTCTGCTGAGTTCTCCTCAAAACCACACATCTTGCAAGTCTTCTGCCGGTTTGACACGACGCAGACGGTTCCGGAAAATATTGCATCCCTTCGTAGAGCATCCCCGGTTGCGGACCCGACGTTTTCCGTTCATCACAAGTTCCCCCTTTTGGTCATCTGGAATGCTAGATATTTACCCTTGCGTTCCAGACTTGAAACGTTGTCATGTTCTTCCCATCCGAATTTTAACGAATCTCGGACGGGCTTTTGCCTGTATACTGCTTGAACTGACGACTGAAGAAGAAAATATCCCGGTATCCCAGAGCATCTGCCACTTCGGTCACATTCATGCCGGTATGCACCAGCAGATGTTCCGCCCGTTCAATACGCATGCGGATAATATAAGATTGCACCGATGATCCGACCAGTTCCTTGAACTTGATCGAGAAGTACCGGGGCGATAAGCCCGCTCGGGCAGCCAGATCTTCCACCCGATGTGTAATCCCTGGATGCTGACGCACATAATTGGCGACCTCCTGGATAACATCGGACAACTGGTTGCTTACCTTTTTCTCCACAGGTTCTTCCGTATCGGCGCGCAGCAAATGAATCATCAACTGCTTCAGAATCAATCGACTCTCTTCATCACGTCCGTACACATCCGATAAGAACAGTCTTACATAACGTGCCAGCAAGTGCTCAAATTCCACCGTTTCCTGTACCTCACGATAGGACTGAGGCACATCAGTCACAGGTCCGTCCACATCGAAGTGAATATACGTAAGTACCAACGGTTTTTGTTTATTATGTGTTGCAGTAGGATGATCTCCTGGCCTGAATAAAAAACAACTCCCCTTGCCAACTTCATACGACTGGTCATTCAGTACAAGCGTTCCTTCACCACTCCATACATAAAATAAATCATAGTTTTGCATCGGTTTTTCCCGCTTCTGCCACTTCCAGCCCGGTTCACAGACAATTTTGGCGACAGCGGGCAAAATAACAAATGATGACGGCGATGCCTGCAGCATGTCGCCACTCCCCCTTGATAGTTAATCTCTCTGCATATGGCATCATTCTGATCTGAATCTCACATCTTCAATCAAGGCCATATGTATTTCAGCATCTAGCATCATTCCATACAACTTGCTCATATATGATCTCTGCTCTTACAGGAGCGAAATGTCTTATCCTATTATACAGCGGAATTCACCGAAACGAAAATGTGCACTTCTCCCAGGCTATCCGCATTCGCCGGATTCCCTCTGTCATCTCTTCTTTCTCCAGATGTGCAAAAGCAAAGCAGGCCGCCGGATGACCTGAAGTCAGCCGATATCGCTCTGCATCCCGAAACAGTATGCCATCCTCCCGAGCGAACTTTTTAAACCGCTGATAACTGTCTGCATCGCCATTCCAGGTAGCGTAGATATGCAGTCCTGCATCACCAAGCTGCATCTTGAATGCTTCCGGCAACTGTAGCTCCATCTCTCGGACAAAAAAATCATGCCGTTCCCCGTATAACCGGGTTAACCGCCGTAAGTGCCTCAGGTAACCCCCTCTGGTCATAAATTTGGCCAGTGCGCGCTGCTCCAACAGCGCGGGAGGTACCGGCTCATACAGGGCCTTGGCAGCAAGGAGAGGTTCCACCAGACCAGGTGGCAATACGGCATAGCCAAGTCGGAACGAAGCAACCATCGTTTGTGAGAATGAACCGACATAGATGACACGCTGTTCACGATCAAGCACTTTGAGGGGTTCAATTGGTCTTCCACCCCATCGGAATTCACTGTCATAATCATCTTCAATAATGACCGCATTCCGCTTCGAGGCCCACGCAAGCAAGGCACGTCTTCTGTCCAACCCCAGCACGGCACCTGTTGGAAACTGACGGGTAGGGGTGACGAATAACGTCTGTGCCTCCCAAGGCTGCGGAATAATGCCTGCAGCATCCACATCTGCCGGGATGATGTACCCACCACAGGACTTGACGGCATGGGCGATACCCGGATAACCCGGATTCTCCAATACAACTGCTGCATTCTCCGTAATCAGCAGTTGAGACAGTAAGGTTATGCCTTGCATTGACCCACTGAACAATACAATCTGAGATGCTTCAGCCTGGATGCCACGAGTCCATCTGAGATGGGAGGCGATGGCCTCACGCAGTTCCGGATCACCAGCTGCACCGCTCGATTCTCGCCAACCACTGCGATGAACAGCAGCGAGCGCACTCTTCCATTCCCCTAGCGGGAAATGTTCGGCAGGCATGCGCTGCATTTGAAAATCAATGACGGACGGCTTCGGTGAAGACATTGTGGTCCGCAGGACCTCATGTTGCGTATTCAACCTCTGTACCCGCTCGCCCCAGGGAGACAGACTGAGAACGGCTTCCTGTTTCTCATTTTCCTGGGCGGATAATGTTTCGGTTACAAAGGTACCTCTTCCCCGATGCGCATGGACATAACCATCCGCAAGCAGCATGTCGTATACCTGAGCTACCGAACCACGTGACATCTCATATTGCCTTGCCAACTCACGGGTGGAAGGAAGTCTTGTGCCTCCCACCAATGTGCCTGCATGAATGGCATCACGTAACGCATGGTACAATGCCTCATACTTGTATCGATGCTGAAGTTCATAGGTATCCATCGGCAGCCACAATTCCATCATGCACCTCTCTTCATTCGTCTTCATTATGTATCCTGACCAATTGGCCTACTAAAGTGAATCTAAATTGGATCTATTTCATTGTCAATGTATGAACTATTGTTATCCATAAGATATGGCGTTCTATTATACATTTCATTGATGGGGGAATACACATGAGACGGAAAGAATTCACAGTAGATGAAGAACAAGAAATTACGGCATTTCTGGATCAGTGCTCCTTCGGGTTTCTGGGGACGGTCAGTCCGGATGGACAACCACGGGTTACGCCACTGAATTTCGTTTATATGGACGGTTGCTTTTATTTCCACGGCAGTCTGGCTGGCGAGAAGATGAAACAGATCAAACAGGATTCGTCGGTCAGTTTCACGGTAGCTGAAGAATTCTCCTTGATTCCATCCTATTTCAGTGATCCTGAGCTTGCTTGTCCGGCGACTTCATTCTTCAAAAGTGTCATGGCCTTCGGTCAGGCAGAAACGGTTAAGGATCTGGACATTAAGGCTAAAGTACTGCAACGATTCATGGAAAAACTCCAGCCGCAAGGCGGATATGTACCGATTGATGCTACTGACCCGCGTTACACAGGCAACCTCAAAGCTGTAGCCGTTGTAAGAATCATCCCCGAACGAGTCACTGCCAAATTTAAATTCGGACAAAATTGGTCCATTGAACGCTTGGATCATATACGGGGTGAACTGGAACAGCGCAATGAGGGACGAGATGCTGAAACCGCTGAGATGATGCGGAAATATTGTCCATTTCATCAGCAATAAATTTCATTTTCAGAGGATTCATCCAAGGATAAATTCAGCTAATTCCCACCTCGAAACCCTCTGCAACAACGCGGTAAAGTGATATAACTGTCATATTGCGTAATTTCCGTGACGGGGGCATGTCAAGGTGATATAATGTTAGGCAGTTGAATCACAAAGACTTGGAAGGATGAAAAGAATGAATCCACTGGCTGAACAGTTGAACGAAAGTATTCAGACAGGCAGCAGTCACGTCTACTCCATGCTGTCACAGCTTGGCAAAGAAATTTATTTTCCAAAAGAGGGGATTTTGAGTCAATCTGCTGAAGCAGCAAGCTTGGCCAAGACCCATAATGCCACGATTGGTATCGCCCTGGAGGGTGGTGTGCCGATGCATCTCCAGGTTATTCAGGAGAAGCTGTCTGCATTCCAGCCAAAGGATCTGTATCCTTACGCTCCACCTGCAGGCAAACCTGAATTGCGGACCGTCTGGAGAGACAAGATGCTGAAGGAGACGCCTTCCCTGGAAGGCAAAACATTCGGCAATCCGATTGTAACCAATGCATTAACCCATGGACTAAGTATCGTAGCCGACCTGTTCACCGATGAAGGGGACGCTGTCATATATCCGGATAAAAACTGGGAAAATTACGAGCTGACCTTCGGCATCCGTCGTCATGGCCAGTTGGTTCATTATCCCCTGTTCGATGATCAATTGAACTTCAACAGTGACGGTCTGCTTCAGGCGTTGCTTGATCAAAAGGACAAAGGTAAAGCCATCGTGCTGCTCAACTTCCCGAATAACCCTACAGGTTATACGCCTGGAGCCAAAGAAGCAGATGCCATTGTAAACACGATTCATCAGGCAGCTGAAGCTGGCGTGAACGTGGTTGCTGTAACAGATGATGCGTACTTTGGGCTCTTCTTCGAAGATTCCATTCATGAATCCCTGTTTGGCAAGCTTGCCAACATTCATCCACGTGTGTTGACCGTAAAAGTGGATGGTGCAACCAAGGAAGAGTTCGTATGGGGCTTCCGCGTTGGATTCATTACGTATGCCCATGAAGATGCAGCCGTTCTGCATGCATTGGAACAAAAAACACTCGGTATTATCCGGGCAACGATCTCCAGCGGCCCGCATCCTTCCCAGACTTTTGTATTGGATGCACTCAAAGCACCGGAGTTTGAAGCACAGAAACAGGAGAAGTTCGAGATTATGAAAGGCCGCGCCAATAAAGTGAAGGCCATTCTCGATAGCGGAAAGTATGATGATGCATGGGATTATTATCCGTTCAACTCCGGTTACTTCATGTGCCTGAAGCTGAAAGAAGTTGGCGCTGAAGAACTTCGGAGCCACTTACTTCACAAATACGGCGTGGGTACAATCGCGCTTGGTGAAGCGGATCTGCGCATCGCATTCTCCTGTATTGAAGAATCCGGATTGGAAGATCTGTATGAAACCGTCTATCGTGGAGTTCAGGATCTGCGGACGACTTAGTTAAAACAGACCTGAACCCTGAATGATATAAGAACCCTCTGTATGCCGGGACGACGTTACATGTCTCCGAATATATAGAGGGTTCTTTTGGTTCTTTTTGTGTTTTACAACTCGCCAGATATCACTGCTACACCCGGACAGCTGCCCAAAAGCTCGAAATTCTGGCTTTACCGGGCATCGGCCCAATCAGCCCACCCCCAAGGCACATAGTATACGATGTACGCAAGGGCGTGCCAAACAACCACTTGAAAGGGGAATGACCATGTCTGGAGTTGAAGATACAAGAGGCGGTTATGGATGCGGCGGTTACGGAGGATTTACGAACACAGGTGCCATTCTTGTTCTGTTCATCTTGCTCGTTATTATCACGAAATCATTCCTCTGTTAGTACTAAATACACACACATGCGCGGAGAAGCAAGTGATCTGATGGCAACATGAAGAAGGGTATTCCGGGACACAGCCCGGAATACCCTTCTTTGTTGTTCTATTAATGATCACCGTCCAACTCAACCACCATCTGGGCTGGAGTGAGGTACATTAGGTTCAATCAATCATTCGTTCACTCATCTTCCTCTTCCTTCAACCACTTGTTGCCTTGCGAACGGCGCATAATCACAATCACCAGTATGCCCAAAATAAGCGCTACTCCGGTGACAGTCAGTCCACTCGCTCTGGCAGCCAGCATAGGCAGCCACATGAACAACGCAGCCAGCGCATGCAGATGGAATATGAACCCTAACACCTGAGAACGACGACTCTCTCCCGAGATCGGATAGATCATGATCCAGAACGATTCACTATGACTGCGGCGCAGCGCACCAAGCTGTACACCTGCAAGCAACAGGAAGAACAGATACACGCCTACACCAAAGTAACTGCCTGCTGTCCACCAGGATAGTAACATGCCCAATACAACTAGGCGCAACACGATGGAGAACACTTCGGTTCGAATAAACGTTTTGGTTATTAAGTAACGGTAAGCTTTCCCCGCGTTCCATGGAAGACCGCTCCCCCATTTGCTAAGCCAACGACGCGAACTTACTTTCTGTCCGGATGAAGGTACATCCACGAACCAGCCGAGCGTCCGCATCACCCTGCCAGCCTGCCCCTGCTCCACCTGAATCAGTCGTTCCCACGCTACCCTATGTTTCACCGGTATACGCAAGGCAACGATATAGACGACAGCCAGTAACAGCAGGAACCATATGCTGCGCTGTGGTGGTTGCCACAGCCATGCGCCAACCGCCAGCACTGACAGAGCCCAACGCAAGAGACGATATGCTCTTGATGCCCCGACCTGAACCATTCTTAGCTCTTGCCATGCTCCATAACTGGACAACCCTTTCCACAGCAGCAGGAATACGATGAACCAGCCAAATGGCCGTGCATCCAGATCTGCTCTAACATAGAGAGGCCACAGCGTAACAAACACAAGCAGCAGACCCAGACTTTTATAGATGATGCCCCGGGCAAAGCTGTTCTTCAAATATTCCTGCATCCGGTGTTCCTGTGGTCGCAGGAACACAATATCTGCCGGAAGCAGATATGTACGATAACTGCTAAACAGCACCAGTGGCGCCAGCAGTAACAATGCAATCCAGCGAATCGGGAATTCTGCGGGAATATTCTGAACAAACGATGTATACCAGGCGGAGAACGCAATGATGAGAAATAAAAAGACCATAGCTACACCGCTCTGGATGACATATCCCAGATAAGGAAGAATTCCGTTCCAGAATCCTGTGCGTCTTTGCTTCCATAGCAGCTTGAGATCCATGCTCAATCCCTGCCTTGTACGAGGGAATAGAACATGTGCTCCAGCGTGGCATCCGATTCCCCGAATTGAAGGCGCAATTCATGCAATGTCCCTTGAGCAATCACCTGTCCGCGGTGCAGAACAATAAAACGGTCACAGTAATTTTCAATCGTGGACAGAATGTGTGAACTCAGCAGGATGGATGATCCCGAAGCTTTCATCTCCAGCATAAAATCAAGCAAGGAGCGAATACCTAGCGGGTCCAGCCCCAGAAAAGGCTCATCAATAATGTACAGTGGCGGTCCTGCCACAAAAGCACACATAATCATGACCTTTTGCCGCATGCCCTTGGACAGGTGAGTCGACAGACTTGTACTTTTTTCATTCATACGGAATAATTGCAGCAATTTCTCCGTACGTTGCTTGAAGTCAGCCTCCGACACATTGTACGCTCTTGCCGTAAACTCCAGGTGCTCCATTACCGTCATCTCATCATACAGTTCAGGTGATTCCGGTACGAATGCCATGGCCGATTGATAGATCTGGGCATCCTCGTCCCGCTTCTTGCCCATCACTCGTACTTCACCCTGTTGAGGTGTCATCAAGCCGAGAATATGTTTCATGGTTGTACTTTTGCCAGCACCGTTTAAGCCGATTAGTCCAACCATCTCTCCACGTCCGACTTCCAGATCGATGCCGTGAAGGACCGGCCGTTTGGCACTATAACCTCCGCTTAGCCCGCTGATTTGCAGAACAGGCGATTGAACATTTTCCATCTATTCCTGCACCCCTTTCGTCAGATTCTATTCTTCGGAGCGTGGCGTTTTGTCTTTACTCCACTTGGGTGCTCCCTTGTTTTTACGATCCTGATCTCGCTCCGTGCGTCCTGTATTGCCAGCAGGTTTGCTGCCCGATGGACGCGAATTGGAAATCGTAGCTCGAGTACCGCCATTGCGGCTGCCCTGACCTGGTTTACGATCTCTGGATTGTCCTGGTTTTCTGGAGAACGAATGTCCCTCCGGGCGCGTATCCGGACGCGGATCAGCCTCCAATACTTTACCGCCGAAGAGTACACGTTCTGACAGTTCGATTCCAAGCTCGCGAGCGAATTTGCGCATAATGAAAATCTGAGTTTCATCCACAATGGAGAGTACAATACCCGAACGTCCCATTCGGCCTGTACGACCTGCGCGGTGAACATAGTGCTCCGAATCAAAGGCAGGGTCATAGTTAATGACCATTGGCAATCCTTCGATATCCAGTCCTCTGGCAGCGACTTCGCTGGCAATCAGCAATTGCAGTTTGCCATTACGGAAGGCAGACAATACGTTACTTCGGGTCACTTTGTCAGCATCCCCATACAGTGCAGCAGCGGACAAGCCCAGATGATTCATTTTTGCTTCCACTTCACCAATATCTTCGGTTGCATTCACAAATACGATTGCGCGATCCGGATTATACTGTCTAACCAGACGACGCAGCATGTCGATTTTGTTACGGTTTTCTTCTACAAAATAATAATGCTCAAGGCCCGCAGCCGTAGCGCGATCCGGTTCGATTCCGATCTGAACAGGCTCTTTCATCTCACGCTTCGCGAGTCCAGCCGTATGCTCATCAATCGTTGCGGACAGGAAGATCAACTGACGGTCCCGCAATGCGCTCTTGAGTACAAAGTTTACGTCACTTACGCCGCCAAGTTGGAACACTTGGTCCGCTTCATCGATAACAATCGTAGAGACGTTGTGCATTTTCAGTTTTTTGAGTGTAATCAATTCCTTCAGTCGTCCCGGTGTGCCCACAACCAATTGTGGATGCTCACGCAGCTTCTCGATCTGACGTTTTGCCGCCGCGCCACCAATCAGACCCAATACACCAATTTTGCGTTCTTCCCCGTAGCGCTGTGCCTCACGTACAATCTGCATCGCCAGTTCTTGTGTAGGTGCAATAACGAGTTTCTGCGTACCTTTGACATCCATTTTGATGGATTGTAGCATTGGCAGGAGATATGCCAGCGTTTTCCCTGTTCCCGTCTGGGATTTGGATACAACATCCCGGCCTTCCAGAATAACTGGTATGGTCTGAGCCTGTACAGGTGAAGGTTCGTTAATGCCATGTTTCGCCAAAACGGCCTCCAGATCCTGTTCCACGCCAATTGAAGCAAATGTTTGATTCGTCATGTATGTCCATCCTTTTAAATTATTCATTTTGATGTTATATAAGTTCAACTAATCATTATTTACACTGACACTTCGAGGACAGATCAACCTTCCGATCACTGTTATCCCCAGATTTTTTTGATTCCTTTTTTAAAAGGAAAAATCCGTTGATAAAGGTGAAGCATAAGCTTCCGATGCAGCTTTCTTTCAGAAAGCTTTTAGCTTCGCTTCTTCAGGTTATTTCTGTCCTCTCCGTTATTGTGTAAATGTTAGTTGAACATATAAGCTGCTTGTACGGATATAACCGAAGCCTGTCATCACATTACCTTTCATTATATGCGAAAAAAGCCCGCGTACCAAATCTTATTCCAGGATTGTATGTAAACACGCCAAAAAAAAGAAAAGCCCCTCGGCGGAGCCTTTCTCTCATCCCGTATATGATGCCTCGTATCACATTTACTTCTGATTCATTACACCGTGCGACAATCGATCTGCAAGACGAGGAAATAGCTGGTACAGCCATATGCCAGCAGAAGCAAGTCTTGGCAAATTCACTTCTTCCTTGCGCTTTTTCATTGCCCGAATCATATGACCCGCAACATCTTCCGGTTTCAACATCATCCAACGTACATTATTCACATAGTTGCCAGATGGGTCAGCCCGTTGGAAGAATGGTGTATCAATCGGACCTGGATTAATCGTTGTCACCATGACGCCAGTCTTGCGAAGCTCTTGACGAAGCGCATTACTAAATCCGAGTACAGCATGTTTCGTTGCTGTATAGGAAGCGGATTTGGCTGTACCGATTTTGCCAGCCATCGAGGCCACGTTCACAATCTGACCTTTGCCCCGTTCCAGCATTTGTGGAAGCACTGCTTTGGTGCAGCGGACAATGCCCATGTAATTCACGTCCATCATCTCATCGAATTCCTGTACAGACATCTCCGTCATTGCCGCGAATTTCCCGTAACCAGCGTTGTTCAACAAAATGTCGATTCGTCCGTATTTATGCAATATTGCCTCTACAGCTGCCTGAACCTGCTCACTATCCGTAACATCAAGTGTGAGTAATTCATGCGGCCCTTTCAGCGAAGCACCAATCTCTTCCAGCTTGTCCCGCGAACGGGCAGCCAGAATCGGGATGGCTCCTTCTTCTATCAGCATCTGCGCACACAGCGCACCGATACCACTCGATGCACCTGTAATAAACACTACCTGGTCTTTCAGCATACCCGATGTCCTCCCGTATTGAACACATATTGCCTCTTGAGGCATATGGCTCTATTCTACGAGATCATGACCTGAATATCCATCTCACCAATGCCATCCATCAGCAAAGGAATGCTCAGTGCTTTTGTTGCACTAAATGTGGTCAGATGTTCGGACTTCATCACTTGTGGAGGTGTAATATCAACTACAACACCCTGGTTCGACAGGATGGTGCTGGCATTACCACTGATCATATTACCCAGTTCCGAAATTGCACTTTTGCTCATTTCATCCATCTCTGTAATGACAAAACCGCCCATCATTGCAGATACAATTTTCAATGCAACTTGTTCATTGATTCCAAATACTATGTTTCCGCTAAGTTGTCCAGTCATTCCAATCACGATCCAGACATGGTCTGCAATGAACTCTACATTTTTCACGCCAAGACTCCCGGTGGAAGGCGAAACCTGGATGAGCTGTTCGAATACGTTCCGTGCCGATTCCAGGAAAGGATTAATCACTTCCGCTTTCACTGTCTATGTCCCCCTCACACTGGGTTATTGGTCACACACCAAAAGTCCCATATTCATTAAATTTATTATACTTTATCACGTACAAGAATTCATTAAGAATTCGTTAAATCATGTGTACTATAATTTATCGTCATCCGTGGGGCAAATGTTTATAGCTGATTCTAGCGAATAAACGGAGCTTTTCACTTCTTTTGAAGAAAGCATTTCGATCATCGTGCGTGGTAAAAGGCATTTAGGACTTTATTACTGCTTTTTCATAACTGTTAAAAAAATCAAATTCTTGTATTCACGTTTTTTTCACAGTCTCTTGAACTACTTTTACTCCCGATAATTCCCTTCATTGCTCTGCTGTCCTGAATCACCTATAATTTAAGATAACGGAACAATAACCAGTTACGGGATTTCATCGCACCACATCTACATATCGAAGATACTTTTCCTGCAAGGAGGCCACCTATGAACATAAGCCAACTGGAGACACTAATTACCATTTCCAAAACGATGAGCTTCCGCAAAGCGGGTGAACTTCTCAACTTGACTCAGCCTGCCGTCTCAGCCCAGATCAAAAGCCTCGAAGACGAATTCAGCACCGTTCTTGTGGATCGTAACCAACCCGTTACCCTCACAGACCGTGGACAGGTATTTCTGGAACATGCTGAACGGATGCTCGACATCGTTGATGAGTTGAAACAAAAATTATCCGATCTCGATGAAACGCCTCAGGGACGGATTGTGTTAGGCACAACGACTTCCATTGCTATTCAGATCTTGCCAAGGGTGTTATCCTATTTCCAAGATCAATTCCCGCTCATCAAAACCAGTATTCAATCCCTTCCTTCATCACAGATCTATACCCAGGTCGAAAATGGTCTGGTTGATATTGGTATCGGTTATCTCACGGAGCGTAATCCCAACCTGAATACGTCTGTGCTGTACTATGACACATTTGAACTCGTGGTATCTCCTTCCCACCCGCTGGCGAAGAAAAAACATGCTGCAGTGGATGTACTCCGGAGCACTCCCTTGATTCTGCTGTCTCCTGATACCGTAGGGCGACGATTTACGGAAACCATTTTCAAGAAACATAATATTGAACCCAATATTGTAATGGAGTTGTCCAGCAGCGAAGAAGTGAAACGGATGGTCGAAATTGATCTCGGGGCAGCTGTCATCTCCAAACAATCTGTTGCGCATGAGTTGCGTCAAGGTACATTGCGTATGATACCCTTAAGTGAGCTGGAGGTCAGTCATCCTGTTGGTGTCATCTATAAGTCCAGCCGGTACCTCAACTCCGCGATGCAGCAATTCATAAGTGACCTCAAAGGCATGCCGGAAACCCAATTCATCAGTTCAGAATGACAATGAGCCATGAGAAAGGAAGGATTCCATATGAAATTTGATCTTCATACCCATCATTTTCGTTGTGGTCACGCAGACGGCAACATCCGCGATTATATAGAGGCAGGTATTAAGGCAGGGCTTCAGGCCATCGGGATCTCGGATCATACGCCATACTTTGGCAGTGAGCTTGAGCAGGCATTTCCACGGATCGCAATGGGCAAGTCTGAATTGCAGCATTATGTGAAAGAAGTCCTTGCTCTGAAAGAGGAGTACGCTGGTAAAATCGATGTGTTACTCGGCATTGAATCGGATTACTTCCCTGTTCATGCAGAATTGTACCGTACCACACTGGGACAGTATCCTTTTGACTATATTATTGGTTCCGTTCATCATACCGAGGATGTAAGCATCTTCAACAAAACGCGGTGGAACGGACTGAGCGATGCTCGCAAAGTTGAAGTGAAAGAGAGCTATTATTCATTAATCCGGCAATCGGCACGCAGCGGCATGTTCCAGATTCTTGGACACATTGACGCGATGAAAGGAAATTATCCACCGTTCTCCGAAATTATCGCGGATCAGGCCATTGATGAAACGTTGCAGGTCATTGCAGAATCCAATGTAGCGATCGAAATTAACACATCTGGCAAAACCAAACTCAGCGGTGGCTGGTATCCTTCGGATGCCATTCTGGAACGCGCCCATCATTATGGGGTGAAGGTGACTTTTGGATCGGACGCTCATAAACCACAGCGGGTTGCAGATGAGCTGGATGATGTTCGTACACGTCTGCTGGAGATCGGATTCACTGAATGGGTGTATTTTAAGCAGAAACAGATGCAGGTTGTATCACTGTAAAAAATATAGAACCACAGGTAACCCCCACAGCGCGCTTGTTTACGCCGTGGGGGTTTTGTATTGCCCTATATAAGGAAATATAATTAAATTTTACACGATAACGAAGAGGACTGATTAACGTGAAGAAGCGAAGCGGTCGCCTAAAAGCTTTCTGAAAGAAAGCTGCATTGGAAGCATACGCTATCAACAGATTTACCCTTTTCAAAAGGGAATCAAAAAATCTGGGGATAACAGTGATCGGAAAGGTATTCTGTCATCGGAGTAGCCAGTGTATATACCATAGTTAACTTATATGGACAAAAAAAATGAACCCGCTCGCGCGGGTCCCAACAGCATTATCTATTATCAAAAAGGGGGTCATGAGATAAGTTTACCCCCTGTCTGTTAGAGTTCAATTGCAGCTATATTTCAATTGTGTAACAAATGATTGAAGTTCGATTCTTTCACGTTTTACTACTCTTACTCTATGTTATTGCGGCTTGTCAGATACCAGTGTGTGCAAGTCTTTCTCCTGAAGCGGGCGTACGTATTGTTCCCGATACATGCTATACACTTTAACATCCATCAAAGATTCTGATCCTTCGTCATCCTCATCATGCAATCCAAATGAGGGAAGACTCCGTTCGTAAGTCATTCCTATTTTGCTTAGCACCCGTTGTGACGAAACATTGGCCTCATAACAACGTGCCTCCACCCTCCACAGATGAAGATCGTCAAATCCAAAATGCAGCAGCCGCTGTACCGCCTCGGTAGCCACACCTCTGCCCCAACAGGACCTGTTCAGGATATAACCAATCTGTGCGGTACCATTCTGATCATTCCAGTGCTGGAACGAGGTAATCCCAATGACCTGTTCCTTACCTCTCCAGCAGATCCCATAATGTAACGAATCCAGCTTGGCACTGCTGCTTCGTATCTGGTTTAATAACCGTCTCGCCCTGATCGGTGTGGGCTGGCTTCCCCGATTCACATATCGTATGACTTGAGGATCGGAAAAAAGTTCCGATAATGTGCTGTAATCACTTTGACGCAATGCTCGCAGGACAAGACGCTCTGTCCACAAAGCCGGCAGACCTTGAACCAGCATTTTTCGGGTAAGCATGACAATCGCTCCTTTTGCCTAACGGGCTTGAGTCCGGTAAGACAAGCATGCTCTGAAGGTGATCCGGCGTAATATCATATAAACGAGTCCACGAACTTTAGTATTCGCATTATAGTATTAACATATTGCATCATTCAATTCCTAACGCTAAAGAGCCTAGGTGTTGACTACTCCTGCAACCCGCGGTAGATGCCCGTACGAATCTCACGGATATAGAAATCCAGTGCAGGAACATTCGCGGACTGTGCAATCTGTACTTCTCGCTCAATATCATAAGGTACCCGCACAAATTGAACATTGAACGGGGTATTGCTATCGTTGCTCTCTTCACCCTCCAGAATACAGTAGGAAGCCTGGGGAAGATCGAGCGGATTACCGACACTGCCTGCATTAAACAGTAATTTTCCATTCATATACTGCAAATATGCATTATGCACATCCCCATAACCTACAACATCTGCAACACCTTGCGCAGACTCATCAGTCGGAGAATCAAACATCGCCAATCTCTTTTCCATTGCGTCCCAAGGCTGCACACGATGGTACACACTTTGAGGTGATGCGTGGACCAGACGGATGGTGCGACCGCTCAGTTGAAATTGATGACTGAAGGGCAGGCTCGCCAAATACGCCAATCGTTCCTCACCCAACCGTTCTGCTTGCCACGTAAAGTTCTCGTTGTCCTGGTTAACCGCAACCAGTTCATCCCAGTTACCGCGGATGACAATTTCACACGCCGCTCTAATCCCATCCACAACCTGCACCGGTTCTGGTCCCTTGCCCACGAGGTCACCAAGACAAAAGATTCGCTTTACGCCGCGACTTTTGATATCTTCCAGCACTGCTTCCCAGGCAGTCATGTTGCCATGAATGTCGGATACAATCGCAATTCGTTCCATCTGGATAACCTCCATTCATGTTGAATCGTTCACTGTTGTACGTTTACACTTGCCACTCCGATGACAGAATAACCTTCCGATCGCTGTTATCCCCAGATTTTTTGATTCCCTACTTCAAAGGGAAAATCCGGAGATAGCGTATGCTTCCGATGTAGCTTTCTTTCAGAAAGCTTTTAGGCGAACACTTCGCTTCTTCACGTTATTTCTGTCCTCTCCGTTCTCGTGTAAAAAGTTTAGTTGAACTAATATGATCTCATATTCCTTTTATGTGGTTAATCCTTTAAGCTCAAAAACTGTTAATTCCGGTCTGCACAAAAAACGAATGGGCAGTTGGGTCATGCCAAAACCACGATTCACATACACGGGCATCTGTGTCTGAGTGGAGTAATATACCCCCTGGACATTCGTGTAATACAGCCCCTTAACATACTTGTGTGAACCTCGGGGAGTTGTCAGTGCCCCTACCCATGGAAATCGTACCTGTCCACCATGGCTATGACCGGAAAGCTGCAATCCGAAACCATAGGGCGTGGCAATGTCGGCATAATCCGGTTCATGCATAAGCAGCAATTTCCACACATCTTGATTCAATCCCTTGATGGCTTGGGCAGGATCAGGCCTGCCTGTAAGTGCGTCATCCAAACCAGCTATGGCCAGACGTTCGCCCCCTTGTTCAATCACCACATGTTCGTTCCTTAACAACTTGAACCCTGCTTCATGGAACATGGCAGCCACTTCATTCTGCTGTCCGCCCCGATAATCATGATTCCCCAAAACAGCAAATTTGCCATACTTGGCTTGCATGGAGGCGAGTACCGGAATACATTCACGCATCGGCTCTGATTCCCTCTCGACTATGTCTCCGGTAAAACAAATCAAGTCCGGTTGCTGCTCCTCAATCGTTGCCGCCAGCTTTCTCATCTCTTTCACTCCGGTATGAAAACCAAGATGGGCATCACTGAACTGAACTACACGCAATCCGTCAAACGCCTTTGGGAACTTCGGAAGTTTCAGTTCCACTTGCTTGATTTCCAGACGACGTGGCTCCCAAAGCCAGGCATAACCCCCGGTGAGCAAGCTCGCACCCGCCGTCATCAAAATCATGCGCAATAAGAAACTTCGGCGAGAGGGATCATGATCCTTTTCCTCTCCAGGAAATACAGACTCTTCTGAACCTGGTGACTTGTACGTGCGCTGGGACGACGAGTTTTTGCTACCCTGACGCGGTGTCTCTGCCATATCTCCCTCTCCTTCTACGCTCCATATCCATCCCCTTAGTATATCATATTCTTCATGGGTAGCCCGGTTCCTCTGCTTCAGCACAAAAAGAAGCCGGGATCTCCGGCATGTTGCTGCACGGGATCACGACTTCTACTATGTTGCAGATTACACTTCTGCACCTGTTATGACGAGATTATACACCCAACCAGCGTTTGAACATATGCTTGGTTGTTTGTTTGTTCATTTCCGCAATGGAGGTTGTCAATGGAATGCCTTTTGGACAGGATTGCACGCAGTTCTGTGAGTTACCACAGCCCTCAATGCCTCCGTCTTCCATCAACGCTTCCAGACGATCGTCGGCGTTCATCTCCCCTGTTGGGTGAGCATTGAACAGGCGCACTTGGGACAGTGCTGCTGGACCGATAAAGTCTGTTTTCTCATTAACGTTCGGGCATGCCTCAAGACATACACCACATGTCATGCATTTGGACAGCTCGTATGCCCACTGACGCTTCTTCTCAGGCATCCGTGGACCTGGACCGAGGTCATAGGTACCATCAATTGGAATCCATGCTTTTACGCGTTTCAGGGCGCCAAACATCCGGCTACGGTCAATGACCAGGTCACGAACCACCGGGAAGGTCTTCATCGGTTCAATACGAACAGGCTGTTCGAGCTTGTCGATCAGGGCTGCACATGCTTGACGTGGCTTGCCGTTGATAACCATGGAGCAGGCACCACAGACTTCTTCGAGACAGTTGGAATCCCAGCATACAGGAGCAATGGATTTGCCATCTGTATTGACCGGATTACGCTGAATCTCCATCAGGGCGCTGATCACATTCATGTTGGGACGGTACGGTAGCTCAAATTCTTCGTTGTACGAAGATGACTCCGGGCTGTCTTGACGGGTGATGATAAACTTGACGGTTTTGTTGGCTGTAGCTTGTTCCGCCATATCGTTGTCCCCTCCTCTGGTGACGATGATTGTATTGCTGATGCGCAAAATAGTTTGGTGCACGGGAGACGCTTCGTCAGCGGAATGCCCCTCTGATCGCTGTTATCCCCGGATTTTTTTGATCACCCCTTCACAGGGTTAAAATCCGGTGATAAAGGCGAGCGCTTTGCTTCTTCTGGGCATTTCCGCTTCCTCCGCTACGTCGTGCACTGAGTCACTTTGCTGGAAACTGCACTCCATTCATGCTGGATGGGCAGTATTGAAGTGCTGAAGCATTGCTAGGCGCTATGCTTCTTCTGAGCATTTCTGCTTCCTCCGCTACGTCATGCACTGAGTCACTTTGCTGGAAACTGCACTCCATTCATGCTGGATGGGCAGTATTGAAGTGCTGAAGCATTGCTAGGCGCTTGCTTCTTCTGGGTATTTCCCTCACGTTGATGGCAGTAACTTTGAAGAAGGCTCTGCTTCTCCAAAGTTCTCCTGCCTCTCCGTTCAGGTGCTTAATATTTAACCTTATAAATAAATCCGTGATATTTAATCCTTGGAGTAATCCCGGATACGTGGTGGGATCAGGGATACGTCTACTGGCTCGTACGAGATTTTCGGGCCTTCCTTCGACCAGCTTGCGATGGTCGTTTTCAGGAACTCTTCGTCATTACGTTCCGTGAATTCCGGTTTGTAATGCGCGCCGCGGCTTTCGTTACGGAGCAGAGCGCCGAGGGTCATTGCTTCTGCCAGTTCAATCATGTTCCACAATTGACGGGTAAACGCTGCACCCGGATTGTTCCAACCAGAGCTATCGTACATGTTGATTTTGCCATAACGCTCTTTCAATTCCTTGATCTTGCCAATCGTGGCTTCAAGCTTATCGTTGTAGCGTACAACCGTCATGTTGGCTGTCATCCACTCTCCAAGCTCTTTATGAATAACATAGGCATTTTCTGTACCCTGCATTTTCATGATACCTTCGTATTTATCGCTTTGTTGTTTGGTGTGTTTCTCAAATACGGAAGAAGGGATATCCGCGGACGATTTTTTGAGTCCTTTGATATATTCAGCCGCTTTTGGTCCAGCCACCATACCACCATAGATCGCGGATACCAATGAGTTGGCACCCAGACGGTTTGCACCATGGTATTGATATTCACATTCACCAGCTGCGAACAGCCCTGGAATGTTGGTCATTTGGTTGTAATCTACCCACATGCCGCCCATGGAATAATGGACTGCCGGGAAGATTTTCATTGGGATTTTACGCGGGTCATCGCCCATGAACTTCTCATAGATCTCAATGATTCCGCCCAGTTTAACGTCCAGTTCCTTCGGATCTTTATGAGACAAGTCGAGATAAACCATGTTCTCACCGTTCACGCCCAGCCCCATATCCACGCAGACGCTGAAGATCTCACGTGTTGCAATATCACGCGGAACCAGGTTTCCGTAGGAAGGATACTTTTCTTCGAGGAAGTACCAAGGCTTGCCGTCTTTGTAAGTCCAGATCCGTCCACCTTCACCACGCGCGGATTCGGACATGAGACGCAGCTTGTCATCCCCTGGAATGGCTGTTGGGTGAATCTGAATGAACTCCCCGTTTGCGTAATTTACACCTTGTTGATACACGGCACTTGCCGCTGTACCTGTGTTAATGACCGAGTTAGTCGTTTTACCGAAGATGATACCCGGACCACCACTCGCCAGAATAACCGCTTCTGCCGGGAAGGTCTGCACCTTCATCGTTTTCAGATCCTGAGCTACAATCCCGCGACATACGCCTTCATCATCCAAAACCGCCTGCAGGAACTCCCAGTTCTCATATTTCGTAACCAGGCCCGCTGCTTCCCAGCGACGTACCTGCTCGTCTAATGCATAGAGCAATTGTTGTCCTGTTGTCGCTCCGGCAAATGCGGTACGGTGATGCTTCGTGCCCCCGAAACGACGGAAATCAAGCAAACCTTCCGGTGTCCGGTTGAACATTACGCCCATACGGTCCATCAGGTGAATGATACCAGGTGCTGCTTCGCACATCGCTTTAACCGGAGGTTGGTTCGCAAGGAAGTCACCGCCGTATACCGTATCGTCAAAGTGTACCCATGGGGAGTCACCCTCACCCTTGGTATTTACCGCTCCGTTAATGCCGCCTTGTGCGCATACAGAGTGGGATCGTTTAACAGGAACCAGTGAAAATAAATGAACATGGACTCCGGCTTCAGCCGATTTGATCGCCGCCATCAAGCCCGCGAGACCGCCGCCCACAATAATTACATTCGTTGATGCCATTGATGTTCACTCCCTTATAAGTCAGCATTTAACTCGATAAATGCTTAGATTAGAACTGTTTTTACTACGTCAACCATTGAAGTTACTGCTTGGAAATCCATGCTCCGGAAAGCGAACAAGGAAGCAATAAACATAATGGAGATAATACCGAACAAGCTCATACATACATAAGAGGACACACGCTGCGCACGCGGACCCACGGTAATTCCCCAGCTAACAAGAAACGACCACAGACCGTTGGCAAAGTGGTAGGATGCCGCAACTACACTGATCAGATATAGAATAAATGTTACCGGGTTCATCACGATATCGTGAATAACACCGCCTAGCTGTTCGTGGGTGACTGTACCCAACGCAACCTGCACCCGCGTCTCCCATACATGCCAGATAACGAATACAAACGTAATGACACCACTGACACGCTGCAACGTATAACGCCAGTTGCGCTCATTGCCATAACGTCCCACGTTAGGCTTGGCCTGATAAGCAATATACAGACCGTATACACCGTGATAGAACAACGGTAACCAGATAAGGAGCGTTTCCAAAACAATAACCAGTGGCAGACTGTTCAAGAATGCAACAGCACCGTCAAAAGCTTCTTTGCCGCCTTCAACTGCCGAGAAGTTCGTCACCAAATGCTCAACAAAAAACAAACTGAGCGGAATGACGCCAAGCAAGGAGTGCAGCTTTCTGGAGTAAAACCCTTTCATAAAATGTCGATCCCCTTTCGCTAAATACAACGTTTTCATAAATAATTTTACTTATCATGACACGAATCCTTTTCCATGAAAAGGTTCGACAAATTGTTCCGTTTTCCCCAGGTGTGAACAACTTGTGTCACGCTTCATGTTACTCCTTTTTTTCTTATAAGGGAATTGCAATATAATTATTAAATGTTATAACCTATAGGTATAAGTAGTGAAACATTGGGTTTACAGGCCATACAACATGGAAAACGATTAATCAAGGGCAAGAATCACACTCATGGAAAAGAGGTCATTGTTCATGTTCGAGGAGTTAAATGCATTTGCAGCGGTTGTGGAGCAGTCCAGCCTGAACCGTGCATCCAAGTTACTGAACTTGTCCCAACCCGCACTCTCACGCAAAATATCCAAATTGGAGGATGAACTCGGGGTCGCTCTCTTCCACCGCCGCGGCAAACGACTGGAGTTAACCAGTGTGGGCCAGTTCGCCTATACCTTCGCGGTTGAACAGAAGCAGCAGCAACAGAAATTCCTCACCATGCTCGCCCAGTATAAAGACGAAGAACAGAGCACCATTACACTCGGAGCCAGTCTGACGACGCTTCAAACCACGTTGCCACCTCTCGTCAATGCCTTTATGGAGAAACATCCAAATGCCGAACTAAAACTGTTGACGGGAAAAACACATGAGATTGTCTCGTTTGTGCGTGACAAAAAAGCCGATGTGGGCATTGTCGCCTCCTCCATCAGTGAAGTGGGGCTTAACTGTGTGCCGCTCTTTGATGATCACCTGGAACTGGTTGTGCCGCTCACACACCCCCTGTCCGGTAAGGAAGCCGGGATGGAGCACTTGCAGGATCTTCCAATGATCACGTTCTCCAAAGGTACCTGGTATCGCAAATTAACGGACGACCTCTTTCAGCGCTGTGCCGTAATGCCGGATATTCGCATGGAGATTGATTCCTTCGAAGCGATCATCCGACTTCTGCCTTCCGCCAAAGCTGCTGCGCTATTGCCCAAGTCATATCTTCGTCCGCAATTGCTCGCGGACAATGATCTTGTTTCTGTTCATTTGCCACAATTACAGCAGACCCGAAGAACAACCTGCATGATCTATGGGGATAAAGAGGGCCTCAGCGAGACATCCAGACAATGGGTCAAGGAGACGGTTGCACTCTTTACAGCAAAGGCGCCATTGCCCTCACGGAGGACTACGACGCCTTAGCTTTGATCTGAATGAGCCAGGCTCCAACGTCTGGCTTTCATTTTTAACTCATGATGATTATCAGCTCTCCTGGCTAATAACCTCTTCTTCAAATCGGTCGATATCTGCATTATTACCAATAATGACCATGATATCCCCCATCTGAAGCGAGTCTAGTGCTGTCGGAGCAATAATGACTCCGGCTTCTTTCTGTAGCGCCACAATGCTGCAACCAAAGCGTACACGTGCATTCAGGGTTGATAGTGTTTTGTTGTGCAGACAGGCGGGAACCTTCATCTCGACAATACTGTAATCATTGGATAATTCAATGTAATCCAGCAAGTTCGGGGTAACCAGCTGGTGGGCAACCCGAATGCCCATATCCCGCTCGGGATAAACCACACGATCAATCCCCAGCTTATCCAGTGCTCTTCCGTGAAGAACGGATATGGCCTTGGCTACGACCGTCTTGACGCCCAGTTCTTTTAACAGGATCGCGGTGAGAATGCTCGTCTGAATATCATCCCCGATAGCTACGATACCACAATCAAAATTGCGAATACCCAGAGAGCGTAACACTTCCTCATCAGTCGCATCGGCTACAACGGCATGGGTGACCAATTCACTCATGTCTTCGACGACTTCTTCATTTTTATCGATACCGAGTACCTCGTAGCCGAGTTCCATTAATTCCTGTGCCAGACTGGAGCCAAAACGCCCAAGCCCAATCACCGCAAACTGCTGTGTTTTCATTGTTCTTCACGAACCCCTTATCCAAATCAAATTCATAACTCACCAAATTTTATCCAATAATCATTTTGCCTTCCGGATACCTGTATAACTCCTTACCCTTTTTCTGCCCAAGTGCATACGCTAATGTAATAGGTCCAAGCCTTCCTGCAAACATCGTAAAACAGATCAGGAGCTTGCCCAGAGTGGTCAGCTTCAGCGTCAGTCCGAGCGATAATCCCACGGTGCCAAAGGCTGAAGTTGTCTCAAATAGGATCATCATAAAACTGGCTTCTTCTGTGGTGCTCAGCACCATTGTTACGGCTATGATGAACAAGAGCGCCAGTAATGTAATGGTAAGTGCCTTGAAAATCCGTTCCTGTACGAGACGATAGCGGAAAAACACGATATCTTCACGTCCACGCATCATCGCAATGACCGCTCCAGCCATAATCATAAATGTCGTTGTTTTGATCCCGCCTCCGGTAGAGCCCGGTGATGCCCCAATGAACATCAGGATGATCATAAAGAACTGCGTTGCCTGTCGGAGCCCGGCAATATCTACCGTATTGGCTCCTGCTGTTCGCGGCGTAACGGACTGGAAGAATGAACCGAGAATTTTGCCACCCCAGTTCAGGCCACCGAGTGTCCGCGGATTGCTGAATTCGAATACGAAAATGACAAGTGCACCAAACACAATCAACAATCCAGTCATTAACAGGACAACTTTGGAGTGCAGGGACAGCTTTCGCGTTTTGCGGTAATCCACCAGGTCTGACAGCACCACAAAACCGATACCACCAGAAACAATCAGGAACATCGCTGTAAAATTCACCAGCGGGTCATATACAAACCCAGTGAAACTGCGAAAATCACCGAACATATCGAATCCGGCATTGTTGAACATAGAGATGGCATGCCAATATCCATAATAGATCGCCTGTCCGACCGGCATGTCAAATGACCAGCGAATCGCAAACAACGTGCCACATATGCCTTCGATAATAAGCGAGTAGATCACAACTTTGCGAATTAGCCGGACAATGCCCTCCATCGTGCTCTGATTCATCGCTTCCTGCAGAATCAGCCGTTCTCTAAGCGAAATCCGCCGTTTGAACGCAATGGCAACCAATGTAGACATCGTCATGAAGCCCAGTCCGCCAATCTGAATCAAGATCGCAATGACAACCTGACCCAGCACTGAGAAATGAGTTCCAGTATCCACCACAACCAAACCCGTGACACAAACGGCCGAAGTTGCTGTAAAGAGCGCATCAATAAACGCAAGACTGTCGCCGCTACGGCTGGATGCCGGAAGCATTAATAGCAATGTGCCTACCAAAATGATGCCAGCAAACCCTAACACAAGAATACGGGGTGGCGATAATCGCATCCATTGAACATTCAGTTTCACTTGAGTATCTTCCACCTCTTCTGCAATGAAAATAACTCCACACCCGTGGAGCCTTCTTCATCTGAAATGCTGTTGCCAAACGTTAAACATGTATGAATCAGATTAAAACGACATATATAATGAAGTTGGAATATATTCTATTCGTTCCCTTGTTGGGCGAAAGACATGCGAATCGTTGCACATTTGCTTCAAAATTATAAGCGCTGCAGCGTTTGTAGACAAAACGGTTTTTGTGTAAATAGCATCGAATTCAGCCAAAAAGGGAAAAACTCAGATATGGCGACGAATGAATCAGATTCTTTCGATCCTTTTCATTCGTTTTCAAGGATTTACACCCGTTTTCGTTAGATCATTGGCATTCGGTGTATGGCCTGTGCTATGTTAACTTAATATCCATATTAGTGCGTGTTCAAAAAGGACAGTTTTCAGTACCAAGAAGATGGGATGAAGCTAGAAACTTTTTGAACAACCTCTATTAAATAAGGAGGAACAACATTACATGAATCCCTTAGGGCAGCCTTTGCTACTCAAGGCTAACTTCAAGCGTCTGGGGTTGCTTGCGGCGATTGGCCTGATTCTATTTTTTGTATTTCAGATCTTTCCTGCTACCTCATCGCAAACAACCGAAATTTCGTCCACGTCCTTCATAAGCAAGGAGCAGGCGACGCAAGCCGCACGATCATTCGCAGCTTCTGTGGATGACTATACTTTGCCAAATGATGGTGGAAAACCCTTGGTAACCTACCAGACACATTCCGATATCTACGGGTATATGGCCAAAACCAAACAACTTGATACCTATAACCAGAAATGGGAAACAAGCTATCCTTACGATGTATACCGCGTTCGTTTGCCTGACATAGACAGAGGCGGTTATCTTCATGTTGACGTACATATGAAAACAGGAAAAGTGGTCGGCTTCAAACGGGAACTGCCTTCTTCCCTCTACACCGCCATTGAGGCGGAGCAAAGCACCGGGAAAGTGACCACATCGCAAGTACTTGCCGAAGGCAATATGTCACTGGACGAGAAAGAACAGTTGGCGGCTGGCGTTCTGACCGAATTCGGTTATGAAGTGCCCACACTTCAACTGGATACTCGCGATGGTGAAGCGGGACTGAAGTATACAGATCCTGCAAAAGTCATTGGAGATTCCAAACTTGAACTGAATTTTACGTTTGAAGATGGAGCCGTACGATCATTCGATCCTGGCTTCTCGGTCCCTGAATCCCATACCGACTATGTAAAAGCTCAAACGCGCCAAGCCAATTGGATGACGTATGGTGGCTATGCATTCCTGACCTTTGTTCTGGGCGTGCTCGCCATCATCTATAGCATTCTGACCCGAGCACATACGTCCTTCAAACGCGGGATCATTCTCTCGCTGGTGTATTTTGCAGCATCGGTTATTGGTACGCTGAACATGATTCCACTCTTTCAGGCACAAGGGCTCTCCAGCTTCATGTTAGCGTTCCTGATGTTATTGCAGACAGGTATTACACTGGTCATGAGTGCAACCATCTATCTGTCCCTCGTTGCCGGTGACGGCATGTGGCGTAAAATAGGTCTGAATCCTTGGCCTCGTGCCAAAGAACCGGGATACGGAAAATATGTACTTCACAGTATGTTTGCCGGTTACCTGTGGGCATTCATTCTGTTGGGTGTTCAATCCATCCTGTTTTTCATTCTGGAGCGAAGCATCGGCACATGGTCAACGACGTCAGCAGATCAATCTACATTTAACATGACCTATGCCTGGCTCTTCCCGATCATGGCATGGATGGCCGGTATTGGTGAAGAAGCCGTCTATCGACTGTTCGGCATTCGCATGATGCAGAAGATTGTGCGTAACACGTTTATTGCCTGTCTGATCCCAACGATCATTTGGGCACTTGGACATACGTTATATCCGATCTACCCGGTCATAACCCGGCCCATTGAGCTGATGGTCATTGGATTGCTGTTCAGTCTGATCATGCTGCGTCACGGCTTCATTGCCGTTGTATTCGCCCATGTGATCTTCGACAGCTTACTGATGGGACTCAGCCTGGTCTTTATGGGAGATGCCCTGAATATGGCTGCCGGACTCTTCTGGATTGTACTCCCGGCCATCGTTGGATATCTTGTCTACAAATTCAATCCAAAACAAAAAGAGAAGCCGTATGTTACGACTCCTCATCCCGAAGTGCTGCAATAATCTGATTTGCCAACTTGTCACCAATAGATAGAGGCCGGAAGTCTTCGACGCTGGCCTCTTTTATTTTGCGCAAAGAGCCAAAATGCTTCAACAGGAGTTTACGCCGCTTCTCTCCGATCCCCGGAATGGCATCCAAACGTGATGTCACCATTGATTTGCCACGCTGTTCCCGGTGGAACGAGATCGCAAAACGGTGGACCTCTTCCTGTATCCGCTGCAACAGGTAGAATTCCTGACTATCCCGAGGCAGGGAGATGACTTCCGGTGGATTACCGATCATCAACTGTGAAGTCTTATGCTTCGCATCCTTCACCAGTCCGCATACCGGAATAAACAGCCCCAGCTCATTTTCCAATATATCGACCGCAGCCGAGATCTGCCCTTTACCACCATCGACCACAATCAGGTCAGGCTGGGTCAGGTTTTCTTTTAATACCCGCTCGTAACGGCGACGAATGACTTCCCGCATGGTTTCATAATCATCCGGTCCTTCAACTGAACGGACCTTGTATTTCCGATATTCCTTCTTATCCGGTTTACCATCGGTAAATACGATCATGGCAGATACCGGGTTTGTACCCTGGATGTTCGAGTTATCAAACGCTTCGATACGGTCAAGCTGATCCAGTCCAATAAAACGTCCCAGTCCTTCAGCAGCTTTGGATGTCCGTTCTTCATTTCGCTCAATCAGGCGGAACTTCTCTTCCAATGCTACACGTGCGTTATCCACAGCCATGGTGATCATCTGGCGTTTCAATCCACGTTGCGGGATGAGCACTTTGACCTCCAACCACTCCTGTAAAGCAGCAGCAACCTGAGTCGGGTCTTCCAGACCTGCTGGGAGCTTTTCAGTTGAAGCGGTTGTATCCGTTGTAAGAGCATCCTCTTGCATACTGTCAGGCTGTTCACCTTCTGACTCCGCGGAACTTCCATAAGCTGCACGGGTCTCAGCAACCAGTGGCTGGTTAGCGGTACTTTGCTCCGCTTGTTGCGCCTGATCAAACTCTACCGTAACTGCGGCAGGCACCGATCCATCAGCATCAGAACTCGTATCCGTACTGTCATCACCGGTCGGCATATCTTTGGGCATTTCCGGCAACAAAATTTCTTGTGGCAATGCCGGATTATCACTGTAATATTGCGTAACGTAGGACATGAAGTCACTATACGCCTCACCGTAAAACGGGAAAGTGGATACGTGACGTTCAATCATTTTACCCTGACGCATATATAGAATCTGGACACACATCCAGCCTTTATCAATGGCAAACCCAAATACATCCCGGTCTCTGGCATCGGCCATCGTAATTTTCTGTTTTTCCATCATCGCATCGATGGCGATCACCTGGTCGCGTAGTTCCTTGGCCCGTTCAAAATAAAGATCCTCCGCGGCCTCCTGCATCTTGCGCTGCAAGTCCTTCTTGATCTCTTCGTGACCACCGCTTAGAAATGAACCAATCTCTTGTGAAATCTGGTCATACTGCTCCTTCTCCACTTCCTTCACACAAGGGGCAAGACATTGTCCCATGTGATAGTACAGGCACACTTCTTTGGGCATTACACCACATTTGCGCAGTGGATACATACGATCAAGCAATTTTTTCGTTTGGTGTGCCGCATACGAGTTCGGATAAGGTCCGAAGTATTTGGCTTTATCTTTCAGCACACGCCGGGTTACTTCCAGACGGGGGTGCTTTTCATTCGTAATTTTAAGATACGGGAATGTCTTGTCATCCTTAAGCAACACGTTATAACGCGGCATATGTTTCTTGATCAGGTTACACTCCAGAATGAGTGCTTCCATATTGCTGCCCGTCACGATATATTCGAAATCACGGATTTCGGACACCAGACGCTGAGTCTTTCCGTTATGACTGCCGATAAAATAAGAGCGTACACGGTTCTTCAGCACTTTGGCCTTACCGACATAGATAATCGTGCCTTCACTGTTCTTCATCAGGTAACATCCAGACATATCTGGCAACAAAGCGAGCTTGTGACGAATCTGCTCTAATGCCTTCTCCTGATCCTGCAAATCATTCATGAATTGATCCATAATTCGGTGAATCCTCCTTCCCGAAAAAACTGAAATCCTGACGTTACATGAGTTACTCCGATGACAAAATGATCTTTTGGTCGCCCTAATACAAGAATTTTAATACCTTTATATCAATTAAACTAAAGATAATTCACACGAACACTACGATAACAGAACAACCTTCCAATCGCTGTTATCCCCAGATTTTTTGATTCTCTTTTTTAAAAGGGAAAATCCGGTGATAGCGTATGCTTCCGATGCAGCTTTCTTTCAGAAAGCTTTTAGGCGAACGCTTCGCTTCTACAGCTCATTGCTGTCTCCATTAACATGTAAATTTCCAGTTTCATTTTATATAAATAGTATACTTTATATTGTCCTATATAAAGGTATTCGACGCAAAACGCCCCCGGTATGTAAACCGGAGGCGTATGTTTAAGCCTGTAACTTATTGGTGTTTTTCAATAATTCCTTTGAGCGCATCTTTCGAGTTCAGACCAACCACTTTATCTACCGGTTGACCATCTTTGAAGAAAATCAACGTTGGAATGCTCATTACGCCAAAGCGGGAAGCAGATTCCGGATTTTCATCCACGTTAACTTTAGCAATTTTCACTGCATCGCCAACTTCTGTGGACAGCTCTTCCAGGATTGGAGCGAGCATTTTACAAGGACCACACCAAGGCGCCCAGAAATCAACAAGAACCGTTCCTTCGCCTTCTACTTCAGCGTTGAAGGATTGATCGGATACGTTAACAATAGCCATGAAATTGTCCTCCTTATATATACTTACGGTTTTATTTTAACCTGTAACGTCGTGAACGACACTTCCAGTATAACACAGGTACATTAAACTTGTGAATTGAACGCTGCAATGTTCATCTTCCCAACATCAAATCTTCACAATTACAGGATGTGGCATACCCACTGCAAAATCTTTACAAACGCTTTCTTTTCCAAGTATACTAAAATTACTCCGGGTTTGCAGCCGCTTCAGGCCAAGCTGTCATTCCCCATAAGGAGGCAATAACATGGATGCAAATGTGCGGATCAGCGACCCGCGTGAACATGTGAACGAGGAACCCCGCAACGATCTATTCGATCTGATCGCGGGTGTTGCCGGCATGGCCGGCCTGATGACAGTAATCTTTTTCGGTATGGTCATCTTCAAATTCCTCACCGAATAGGTTGCTCAGGCTCACGCAGGACCAGAAAAGCCCGGTTTTCGCGACAATGCGAAAGCCAGGCTTTTTTTGGGACTACTTATAATGTAAAAAGTACATTTTGCCGATCAGACCAAAAGAATTACCGGTTAACGTTTGCCGCGCTGATTCTCACCCCGAACGGAGATGACATCCACGAATGGACGAATCCGGTCCATGAGACGCTGGCCTTTATTCATTTCCTCGCCGTCCCGATTGGTGAAGCTAAGATGTTTTTCAAGCCCATCCAGATTGTAATTGGACGTATAGAACGTTGGTTTGCGATTCATCCGATAGTTCAGAATAGACCCCATCACATGATCCCGAACCCAAGGGTTCAGATTCTCTGCCCCGATATCATCAAAGATGAGCAGATCACAACTTTTCAGAACATCCGTCATTTCCTTCAGCTTCTGCCCTTCACTGATCATGGATTTCAGATCCTCCACAAAGTCAGGCATGTAAATAATGACACCCGTGTGGCCTGCCACCGCCAGTTCATGCAGCAGATAACACATCAAAAACGTCTTGCCTGTCCCGAATGTCCCTTCCAGGAACAGTCCTTGCGGAGATAATCCGTTCTCCTTGGTCTCCCTAATATAACGAAGCACCTGATTCACTGCCGGAGCACGCATCCGATCCTTGCCCATGATCTCCACGTCGTTATATCCAGCACTTAGCGCACGCTCATCCACATAGAAACTGCGAATGCGTTGCTTAATGATATGTTCATTTTGCCGGGCGACATGTTTGGAACAAGGTGCTTTTATATCTATAATTTCGGGTTTACCGTTAAAATGTTCTACTTCCAGTTTGCAAAAGTGGCCCTGAAAATCGTTAGGACAGTTGTCGAGTCCCGGACAATTCGCACAGTTCTTTGAGTCTTTGGCGTACTGAAACAGCTTGCTCAGATCGGTCATGAGCTGTGCATCTTGCAGTTCAGGATGACCTGCACGGAATTCGCGTACGTACGGATTTTCCATCAATTCCGCCGCAATCCGCCGCGATTGCTCACGAAAGGCAGGGTTCAGCTGCTGAAGCAGTCCTCCCAAGGATTCCATGGCTTCAAGCCCCCTTAATGTTTCAATATAGAATGAACAATTGAAGTGCTCCCTAGCCATGTTAATGGCATAGGAACTTTCGATCGTTTGCAATTCTACTGTTCATTCTATAGAAAAACAACCAATAACTCAACAGATACATCTGGTAAATAGCGTACCCCTTCCATCACCATACGTAATACCTGATTCATCGCATACTAGTAGTCCTGTACCTTTTAGTGCATGTCCAAAAATCTGTTTTTCAACCTCGTTTAGCGGCGCAAGCCGACAGTGATGATCTCACATGAATCAGCCTGTATGTTCCATTCCTTACTGGCAAATGATAATGTTGATGCCTCTTCTATGCTGTGGGTATGGAGCCTTTCGCCCTCTTCTTCCAATATGTTGCTCTTATACGCCAATTCGAATGGTTGCGGATTTGCTTGCGATGCAGCAAGCTTCAAGTTAACGGACTCGGTGGTCATATTGTACCAACGGAGCATCACATCACCGGAGTCTTCATTCACCTTGAGCGAAGAAAAAGCCAGGCCGTCCCCTTGCCATGCCAATGGTGTGCTGCTAGGTGTCAGATAACCCGGATGTACTTCCGTCTGTGCCAATGTCCATGGAACTTGGAACTGGTAGGCCTCCTTATATGCACCTGACGCTGCACCATTGCCATCGTGAGGAATAACCTCGATCTGAAATGTATGTTCACCAAGGCATTGTGCTTCCGGTGTCGGGAACAATCCCCAGTCTCCAAGTTCGCCCACAGCACGAAGCAACGTAACGGCGATGGTGTTTCGTCCATCCTGAAGAACTTCATATTCGTTCAGACCCAGATTGGCTACGACCAATCCCGCATCTTTTTCACTCACATCCACAAAACTCTGTTGATGTTGTGTGTTGCTTGGATTTTGCCACTCCGGTGCAGGTGTGTTATCACGTGTCGCAATTTCAAACATGGAGTCCACATGATGAACAGCAGATACAAGATCTGTTGGGAAGAGTGCGCGCACCCGATGATCCTTCGCCTGATTGTTGAAGGTGGTTTCCATTTGCACTCCTTTTCCACTACGGCTTAATGATATAACCGTACGGATCTGGAGGGGGATCATTTTAGTTGAACGCTGGGCTTTGCGATGTGGATAATAAATCAGTTCTCTCTGTTCCTGATCCAGCGTTTCATCCGCTGACTCCGGTATTTCCCAATGATGAATGACTTCGAACGAGGCCGAGTAGGATGTATCCTCAAGAACCCGAATCTCTGCTTGAAGGTCGCGTGTTGTTCGCGCCACTTCGTTCTCTGGCTGCTTGAACATGTATTCATTACCGATATCGCCCACATTTTCGTACACGCCAAGGTCATTGTAAGTCCGGCCTGTCCGTTTATCCGTGAGGGTGAATGAACCATTGTTCGCTATCGTGACGATCATATGTTGATTTTCCATGCCACGTTCACCACGCAACAAGGTAGTCGTTTGTGATGGAATACCACTCGTTGCGGCATCCGTAAAGTTGACCAATGCATACGTCTTCAGACCAAATGCAGCTACATTCTCTGTTTCAAAACGAATACGAACACGCCGACAGCTATACGGCTGGCGGAAGCGATCATCCGGCAGATCATAGCCGAATTGCAGACCCAGATCCTCCACCGTACATGGAATCTGCGTACCCTCTTCATCTACCAGGATACGATCTGACAGGTCAACAGCTTTCATCTGCACCGCCATCTCTTCCAGCGTATATCCTTCCCGGAAATATAACCGAGCCGCATCCAGTTCCATCTGAACCACACCGCTACGTTCCCAGCCCGTTGTATTAAATACCACAACAGGTCGAGCACTTTCGCCATAGCGTGCAAAGATGGAGGTATCCACGGCTGTGGCAATCTGATTGGTGCTGTCTTCAATTAATGCTTCTGCCACATGGCGGCTCTTATCAAATCGCGTCACCATCTCGCGATGCACCTCATCCACACTGCATCCACAGATGCTGTCATGCGGGTGATTCTGCATAAGCGTTTTCCAGGCATATGTCAGCTGATCATGTGGATAGGCATGCCCAAGCAGATAGGCGTAGGATGCCAGGGGTTCAGCCACCTTTTCCAGCATGGTCTGGCCCAGCTGGTTCATCTGTTTCAGATACACACGAGCCGAGGCAGTGTTCACTAGAGTTCCCCAGCCATCGGTACGTTGGCTGCGCAGTTCACCTTTGACCGTGGACAGCTCATGTTCAGCCGATGCTCTCAGGGCAGTCAGATAGTCTGGAAAGTTCGAGTGAATGAACTCGATATCGGGATATACTTGCTCAGCCATACGAATCGCTTCTGGCAGGTCTCGCTGAATCGGCTGGTGATCACATCCGTTCATGTATAACAACTCATTCGTGGATGCATATTTCTCCGCGTCGGCAAGCTTGGTTTCCCAGAACTTTCGGGCCGAAGCCTCGTCTACCGGAACTTCATTCCCGTTGGAGTACCAGTTGGCGAACAATACGCCGAGCACTTTCGATCCGTCTGGCCCTTCCCACATCAGCTCCGAGAAGCTCGATTCATATCCGGCATCCGATACCGTATTGTTGAATCCCGTAGGCTTCACACCGCGTCCAAAGAACACATTATCAATGCCGGATTGCTGCATCAGCTGCGGAGTCTGTCCAACCAATCCGAATGTATCGGGAAAATAACCGATTTTCGAAGGGTTACCGTAACGCTTGGCGTCCTTATGTCCAACCTGCATGTTGCGCACATTGGCTTCTCCACTCGTCAGAAAGGCATCCTGCAAAATGTACCATGGTCCAATCACAATACGTCCATTGCGGATATGCTTCTCCAGTCGTTCCTTCTGCTCCGGGCGAACCTGAAGATAGTCATCGATGATTATCGTTTGTCCATCCAAATAAAAGCTTTTGTACTCTGATCCCTCATCAAGCTGATCCAATAGTGAATCCACGAGCTGAATGAGACGCATATGGTGCTTCTCATACGGCAAGTACCATTCCCGATCCCAGTGGGTATGCGAAATAATATGTGCTCTTTTCGACTTGTTTGTCCGGTTGATCATCGTGTTACGCCACCTCTTTCCTCTTGTTGTACAATCTCAACCTCATCCGGGCGATATACGGCATTCAGCTCTCCGGCAGCATCTGTGGCAAACAGCACCGAACGATTTTTCTCCAATTGGAACGAGTACGATACACCCGTACGTTGATCCCTCACATGAACTTCATGGTTCAAGGCAAACTCCGATACAAATACATACAGATTTCCTTTTGGAAAACTCAGCTTCCGGCCGTAGATTCCAGCGATATCCCCACCGGATATCCATTCCAGCTCCTGTTCGACGCCCGAAATTTCAGTGGCATAACGATACAAGTCAGCAAGTGGTTCATCCCGTCCGTTTAACTCGAGCGGCAGTGGGGTCCAGATCAATTTTCCTTTACCCAAAGGCAAAACGGTTACTTCATCTGGTGTACTCTTATTCCCATGAAGTAAAGTCTCCTTCGCCACCTCGGCGATCCGACGTCGTCCATAGGTCACCCGGTGATTCACGCCATTAATATTCAGCAGCTCTTCCCGCTGCACGTTACCCAGACTGCGTTGGCCGACGATATGATCTGCCCGGTCACTTGTTTTCCAGTACGCATCCAGTCCCAGTGGCCCTGTAATGAGCAGACTCGTGCCTTCCTTCTCTGCAAACGTGAGCAATTGATGCAGTGCGTCGTTGTCCATATTATGCGGACTCGGCACGATAACCAGCTTCGGTGGCTCCTGCTTCAACGCTTCCAGATGATATTCGGATAACGCACGGAATGGCAGTTTCAGATCATAGGACATTACACGGGTCAGCTTCGTTGTGGCATCGTAGGCCAGGGCACGGTTGGAGAAATCATTGGAATACGGGAACACCACGGCAATATCCTCCAGCTCACGATCTTCAAAGAGATCACGAATGCCATGCATGAATCGGCCAAAATCATAAGACACATCCGCCTCCGGCTTCTCCGTGCCATCTGCACGCAGCGCTCCGATATGAGACTCATTGGCATTATCCATATAGAAGTTGGTGTTCCAGATCCATTGCACTGCTCCTGCGCCGCCTGTCGAGAAAGCATAGGCGTACTTGCGTTCGAGAATGCCGCGAAGCTCTTCTTCCGTACGTTTGGCTCGTCCATCCGGGGTTTCCACATACATGATGCCCGTCTCCTGAATGAGATTGGGCTTATGTGGCGTTTTGGCGAAAATGCCGTCCCAGATCAGATCATCGTTTAACCACCAGGAATGCACTGTTGTATAATCCACTTCACCTTCATAGAAGAACGGCGAAGGGCGCTGCGCACCAAGGGCCTCGTCCTGTCCCACAGTGACCAGATGATCGGGAACTAGATCCTTGATCGTACCTACAAGCTCTCTTGCCCAAACATTGTGCATCTCCATAGAAAAGAGACAATAATCGAGCCAGCGTGTTCCTTTTTTGGCCTTGTGCATATCCTGTACATCAAAATTAATCTCTTCCGGCTCAGGGATGACCGCGGCTGCAAAGTCGGGCAGTTGTTTCGGTGACATGTTCCATGCCTCCTGCAACGTTTCTATCGTCTTATGACGCTCCTGAAGCCACTCGACAAAGGCTTTCTGTTCATACGTATCCTTCGCCGAGCGTGGGCCAGCCGAGAAGATACGCACCGGATCAAACATCGATGGCTCATTAATCAGATCCCAATCCACATGTGTTGTATGCGTGTGACGACTAACGATGCTGCGGATGAAACGTTTCTGTGCTTCGACACTTTGCGGGTCCAAATACGGATTCGTCCCTTCCCATGTCTCCGGTGTAAAGGAGAAGAAGGTAAACGTGACCTGCAAGCCATGCCGCTTCGCTGTTAACAGGAAAGCATCAATGGCACGCAGCACGTCCTCAGCCATGTAACCGTCCACCTGCATCATATTGCGATAAGCGGTCCAGATTCCCGTCCGAATCCAGTTGATCCCGGCTTTCGCCATCTGTGCCATGTCGCGATCCCAGACATCCGCGTTCGGCAGAAACAGAAATTTCCGTGCCACATCCGAGGTCATGTAGGTCATACCCACAACAGGGAGAGGTCGTCCATCTTTCACAAAATAATCTCTGCTGCGGGTGATTACTTCCCCTTCTGCCAGCAATGCGGCATCCTGTCCCCAGAAGCCTTGCCGAAGGATTCGAACTTCCCCATCAGGTGCCTGTGCACGGCACACAATCCGATACAATCCACTTTCAATGGAAACCGGGAGAAGTATGCGTTCGAAACGCTGTTCACCGGAAAGTTCCATATCCAGTCGATGGCCCCATACCTTTTCTGCCATGCCATTAGCGCGATTCTCATGCTCCACTGTTATGTCGAATGTCCACCGCTCAGACGCTGTACATCTGTTGCCTGCTCGCTGTAAAATCTGACCTTGAAGTGTGAGTACTGCCCGCTCATCCGGCTCATACGAAGCATAATTCGTTTTCAGAGATAACTCGGTTACACCTTGCGCACAGAACTGTGCCCACTTCATGATCTCAGCAGCACCATCCTGCTCCCAGAATGAAGGGGTCAACGGTAGATGTACGAACATCCAGCGCGAACCAACGAAAGTCCCGCGGGAGTTTTCCCATAGGACGATTGGGGCAGCAATGCTTCGATCATCTTTGTTGATCCCGCGAAGCAAAGAGTGAATCTGTGTACTCATCGTGCCTGCTGAACCCATCTGGTGCGGCAAATCACTGTTTTTGGTCGTATGCGGAACCAGATTCCATGTATCTGAATTCTCGAAAAGTCCTTCTTTTCCGGCCAGAAGCGGGATGTGCTCAGATGAAGTGAACGATTGCACACCGGCAGCAGATACGTTCAACGCCTCATGAATGTAGAGTTCCTGATGATACGCGGTCTGCTCGGACTCGACGACCCATGCTCCATTCTCATATCGAACCGGGCGTTTAAATGGTGCGCCCCCCACACTGATCAAGCTTCCACCCTGATGCAGATAAGCTGCAATCTCCGTCCAGGCGGACTTGGGGAAATAGGGCGCATGTAGATTGATGAAACATCCTTCACCAGCCGTCGCTTTCAACGCCTCTGCAAGTTCATCAGCGTTCACAACACTAATCTCTTTGACTGCTTCCCACGTATTCAGAGCCTGTTCAGTTGGAAAAGTCCCATCCACTGGAAACGCAGGGTCAGCGAAGATAATCAGCTTTTGATTTTTAGGTTGGATACTCATAATAGGCCATCCTTCATGGATGTATAGACCAACTGGGAGAACAGGCTGTTGGACCATGCAAACCATTTTCGTGTAAAGATCGTTGGATCATCGGCGTGGAAGCCTTCATGCATATATCCGGTATCTGCATCTGTCGCTTCAAGCATGCGGATAATCTCCAGTTTCTCCTCGGCAGACTGCGCAGTCAATCCTTGCATGGACAATCCCATATGCCAGATATAATTCGGCGGGGTGTGCGGGCTACCGATTCCTTTGGCAACCTTTCCCTCATAGTAAAATGGATTCTCTTTGCTCAAAGCAAAGCGGCGCGTATTCTGATAGATTGGATCATCCGCTGTGACGTAACCCAGATAGGGGATGGACATGAGTCCCGGTGTACCGGCATCGTCCATGAGACAGTGGTTGCCATAACCGTCCGTCTCGTACGCATAGATCGGTCCAAATTCGGGATGACGATAAATACCATACAGCTGAATGCCGTGATCCACGTCCTGCTCCAGATCCTTCAATTCCTGCAAAAGTTCCATATCCCGGAACACCCACTCGGCAAACTCCTGCATCTGACGCAAAGCAACAACCGCAAACATGTTGCCAGGAATGTTGTAGTGGAAGTCACACGCATCATCACTGGAACGGAAACCGGACCAGATCATACCTGTGTAGTTGACTGGCATGCCTTTTCCGTGATTGCGCAAGGAATCTGTCGGGATACCGTTATTGCGAGTGAAGCGATACGGAGATTGTTCCATATGATGCTGTTCGACTTTGAACAGATCCACAATTTTACGCATCGCTGCCTTGAAACTGGAATCAAAAATGTCAGTCAGCTCGGTTTCCTTCCAATATAGATAGGCCAGGCGCACAACGAAACATAATGAGTCAATCTCAAATTTGCGTTCCCACACCCAAGGGGACATGTCGGTCTCGTCCGTGGTGTTCCAGTGCCAGTCATTGGCCGTCTCATTGAAGGCATTGGCATATGGATCGATATGAACATACTGGATATGACGTTTGATCAGCCCGCCGATGATGCGTTGCAGGTCCTCGTCTTCTTTTGCAAACGGAATGTAGTGTACGACCTGCTCCACCGAATCACGCAGCCAGGAAGCCGGAATATCTCCTGTGATGACAAAAGTGGTACCGTCCTCCATCAACTTGGTTGTTGTTTCAATGGTATTGGGGAAGCAGTTTTTGAATAATTGTAGCAGCTTTGGCCTATGAGCCAGTTTCTGTTCTGCTTCTTCGAGCACGGCCTGAATGGATTGTGGCAAAGCAACAGGCGGCATGGGTATTTTGGGTAATCTAAACTGTTCCATGGATGAGTGCAACTCCTTAAACAAATAGAATGGTGTAGCTATAGAAGATCAAGCTGAGAACATTCACACTAGACCACTACGATGACAGAATAACCTTCCGATCGCTGTTATCCCCAGATTTTTTTGTTTCCCTTTTCTAAAGGGTAAAATCTGGGGATAGTGTATGCTTCCGATGTAGCTTTCTTTCAGAAAGCTTTTAGGCGAACGCTTCGCTTCTTCTGGTTATTTCTGTCCTCTCCGTTAACGTGTGAATAAAGAGCTCCGACGCGACATATATAGCTCGAAATATTTCAAAAAGGTTTACCGCAGTAGCACGGTTTGTATTTCGTAAGGTTTAAAAGATAGTGTGATCTGGCCATTCGTATGGGCCAGTGGTTGGACCGGTTCTTCCAGTGCGTTGGAGTGATAGGCTTGCTCGAACGCATGTGGCCATTGCAATGTGATGTTTTCGCGTTTGCCTGACGACTCATAAAAACGCAGCACGGTGCCGTGTCCATCCTCTGCCAGTTTGACGGTATCCAGAATGACATGCTGGCTTTCGAAGTTAATCCATGATCCAGTTGCTGGACGTGGGTGTGCAACAGTTACTGTTGCATCTGCCGTTGGATATACTTCAGCCCCTGTGCTTTGTTGTGATTGATCCATCTGCTGCACCTGTTCCATCGATTGCACTTGTTGTGGCTGTTGTGTTTGCTCTACTTGTTGCACGACCACTTCCGTGTTCAGTTCAGCTGCATGACGTACGGTGTGTGCGTTTCTCCAGTCTCCGTTGTGCGGGTACAGGGAATATGTGAATTCATGTTCCCCCAGATCAGCCGTGCGGTCAGGCCATTTTGGGGCACGCAACAAGGACAAACGAATCGTGCTGCCTTGCACGTCATAACCGTATTTGCAGTCATTGAGCAAGCTCACGCCGTATCCATATTCGGCTACATCCGCGAAGCGATGTCCGCAGACCTCATACTGGGCTTGTTCCCAGCTTGTGTTACGATGCGTTGGACGTTCCAGTGCGCCAAATGGAATCTCAAATGTCGCTTTGGAGGTCACCACATCAATAGGGAAACCAACTTTCAGAAGTTTGTGATCTTCATTCCAGTTCACCTGTGTCTGGAAGTCGATTCGCCGTGAGTCGTGATAAAAGACGATATCTTGTGTGATTTCCGATTGATGTAGCTTCCACCGGAAGCGCAGGACATCCTTCGTTGTACCCGCCAGCACCAGCTTTTTCTCCAACAGTTCCACTTCGCCAGCAATCTGTTCCTCATAACGACTGTCGATATCCCATGCATCCCAGAGTGTCGGACGGTCGTGGAAGAAGTGAAGTTGATTGCCACGTTCACCTGGCTTCAGCATCTCGCGCTCTGCGGTCTTATCCCACAGACGGGTGATCTCCCCGCGTTCGTTGAACTGTATATGATAAAGAGCGGTATCCCATGTATCATTAAAGGTTGGTTGTGCGGCAAGGTTGGTCATTTCCCGTACATTCGTTTCCCTTGTGTTTTCCGGTACCAGCCAGATCGTTTTATATCCAAACGCCGGAATGTCTGTCACGAGAATAGACATGCTGCCATCCTCCCGATCCATCCGCAGGCGTTGGCCTTCTTCATCGACGCCATAGCGATCCAAGCCATCCTGCACAGAAAGTTGAACGACTGCACTCCGTTTCCAGCCCAGGCTGTTGAATACAACATAGGCTAGTGAACCTTCTGGTCCCTTGGTGTTGATAGCCGTTGTCAATGCTGCAATGCCTTGATGCAGTCCGGTTCTACCTAATTCAAATACCTGTACATATTCCTCATTCGAAGTCACGTAGGACTCTGTAATCGCCGATCCCGGTATAATATCGTGGAATTGATTCAGCAAAATCAATTTCCAGCCGTCATGCAGTGCTGAACGCACTTCAGCTTCGGTATTCGCCTCCATATCCGGTTGAGCGAGTGTATTCCACAACTCAGCTTCTCGATACAGAACCTCCGCTTTCCTATTGTTGCGCTTATTGCGAGCATGTGTCGTGTAGGTTCCCCGATGTAACTCCAGATACAGATCACCATGCCACTTCGGAAGTACAGGTTGTTCCTTTTCAATTCCGGCAAAGAAAGCTCCGGCTGTGCTGTATCGACTTGCAGGCTGTCCAACCATCAATTCTGCGCGATCCATATACTCCAGCATCTCGCGTGTTACCCCGCCGCCGCCATCTCCGTGTCCATATAGAAGCATATGCTCCGGATGAGCCGCTTTCTCACGGTAGGACTGCCAGTGATCGTGAATATCTTTTGGCAAGGTGTTCTCATTAACACCATGATTGAGGTAAGACAGGATCGGTGTGCCGTCAATGCCCACCCAATGGAAGAGATCGTACGGAAACACATTCGTGTCGTTCCATCCCAGCTTTGTTGTCATGAAATATTCCACATTGCCATGTTTCAAAATCTGTGGCAGGGAGGCACAATACCCGAATGTATCCGGCAACCATTCAATTTGTGATGTCTTGCCGAATTCCTCCATATAGAAACGCTGACCATATAACATCTGGCGAATCAGAGACTCGCCGCTTGGGATGTTCAGATCCGGCTCTACCCACATGCCGCCAACCAGTTCCCAACGCCCTTCTGCAATCCGCTGCTTCACTCGTGCATACAGTTCGGGATCATGCTCCTTCAGAAATGCATATAACAAGGGTTGGCTCTGCGAATACACATAGTCAGGATATTCATTCATGAGTGCATCCACGGTGGAGAAGGTACGGCTCGTTTTACGTACCGTCTCGCGCACAGGCCACAGCCACGCAATATCAATATGGGACTGTCCCACCATATGCTCCAGACCTTCCGCGTTACCGCCAATCTCACGTACATGATGCTTCAGATTATGCTCAATCCGACGAATACCTTCCCCCTGCTTGATCTCTTCTGCTGACATGCCTACAAATTGGTCCATCGCACGATAGATGGCTTCCAGCAGACGAACCCGCCTGAAGTCACTCTCTGGCAGCAGCACAGCCGAATCACGCACAATAATGACGGTGTACATGAGACTGCGAACGGCTTCATTTGGTCTCACCAGCAAGCTAGTAACCGATGTGATCGGCGGCTGAATAACCGCCTGTTGATTCAAGGGGTCCACAGGTTCAGGTACTGGATCGAACATCTCAATCTCAAGTTCTGGGTTAGTCCCGACTTTAGACGGATCAAGTGTGACGTAGGTATGATTGCGGTCCAATCCCTGGTAGGAGTGTCCATTCACCCGCAGTAAACCTTCTCCCCCCGTTTCAAATACAAGCCCATAAGGCGCTTGCTGCCATGTAGCAGGGATCTCCAAACGTGTTCTGAAGAAATACGTCGTTCCCTGTTTGCTCGGAAAACGCTCATAATCTTGCCCTTCCGGGTACTCACCCTGATCCTCATACTGTCCTGGCACATTGTAATAAGCACGGGTAATGTCCCAGCTGCGCAGCTGCAATTGCTCCAGCCACTGATGTTCGGACAACTCGCGAATCAATCGTCTGATACGTTCCACAGTCTTACGCCTCCCTTATAGTCAGTTCGGCCATTTGCGTATCATTTACGCTGCTGCCGATATGAATATGGAATTGTCCTGGTTCAACGACAGGCTTCAAATCACGACCAATATACTGCAACTGCTCCGCTCCAATTCGGAATTCCACGGTCTGTGTCTCTTCAGGCTCCAGGTTCACTTTCGCAAACCCCTTCAGTTCCTTGGCAGGACGAGTCAGTGAGCTAACCACGTCCGAGATGTACATCTGTACAACTTCTGCACCTGCATAAGGGCCGGTGTTGGTCACATTCACAGACACCGTGACTGAATCCCCCGCTGTCATGGATGCATCACTCAGCTGCGGTTCACTGTACTCGAATGTGGTATAACTCAGTCCGTACCCAAATGCATAACGTGGCTCCAAATCCTCTTCGAGGTAACGCTTGCCTCGGGAACGTTTGCCGTTGTAATAGATCGGTAATTGGCCGACATGCTTCGGAATGGAGATCGTCAATTTGCCTGACGGATTCACATCACCGAATAGAATATCTGCAATGGCATGCCCGCCCTCTTGACCCGGATACCACGCCTCCAGAATTGCATCGGCATGTTCATCCACCCAAGGTTCCGTGATGGGACGACCATTAATATAGACAACGACAAGCTTTTTGCCGAGCTTGTGAATCTCCTGAATGAGTTCCAACTGCACTCCGGCAAGACCCAGCGTCATTCGGTCGATTCCTTCACCGCACTCCATATCGTTCCATGAGTGATCCGATACATTGGAAGCGCCCGTCTTCAGATCGATTGTTCCTTCTCCAAAGTCACGCGCACTGGAGCCACCAACCACCATAATGACGGTATCTGCCTGACTGGCAACTTCGATAGCCCGCTCAAATCCTTCTTTTGAATCACCTTTAATCCGGCATCCTGGTGCATAGAGAACCTGATCTACACTGCTGCCATCAGTCACAAAACCAACAGAACTCTTCTCCGTTTGCACATCCATACGATTAGCCAGCTTACTGCGAATGCCATCCAGTACCGTCGCCACTTTCGACTTCGGTTGCGGAGACGTGTAATCACCCAGCTGATTGTAGGCCTGATCAGCATTGGGACCAATGACGGCAATCCGGCCCAAATTTCCTATCGATAAAGGTAGCGTGTCAGCTTCATTTTTGAGAAGCACAACACCTTCCGCCGCCAACTGGCGTGCGAGCTGAATATGCTGTTCACTGCCAATCACTTCTGCTGCCCGATCAGCATCCACATAAGGCTGTTCGAATAAGCCCAGTCTGAACTTCAACGCCAGTACGCGAGAGACAGCCTGATCCAGAACCTGCACATCAAGCTTGCCTTCTGCCACCGCCTGCACCAGATATTGCCCGAACATCTCACCGGACATTTCCATATCGATGCCTGCCTCAATCGCCTGCACCGATGCATCCAGTCCATCCGTCGCGACATCATGCCCACTAGCCAACATGTTGATCGCGCCACAATCCGTAATAACCAGACCATCAAAGCCCCAATCTTTACGCAAAACATCTTCCAGCAGTTCGGTATTTACCGTACAAGGTGTGCCATCAATTTCGTTATACGCCGGCATGATGGAAGCTGCACCTGCTTCTACAGCTTTACGGAATGGATACAGATCCACTTCCAGCAGTTCACGCCAGCCCATATGTACAGGCCCTGCATTGCGTCCACCTTCCGAGCTGCCGTAACCGACAAAATGCTTCAGCGTTGCCGCTACTGTATCCCCATGTTCCAGATTTTCACCCTGAAGTCCCTCCACGGAAGCAACTGCCAGTTCTCCAATAAGATACGGATCTTCACCGAAGCATTCCTCCGTACGCCCCCAGCGCGGATCACGCACAACATCCAGTACCGGAGAATAGGTGACCGCACCGCCTTGAGCACGTGTCTCCCGCGCTACTGCCTGACACATCTCCCGATATAGATCCACATTCCATGTGCTCCCCAGTAAAAGGGGAACGGGATAGACCGTCCCGTCAATGGCCATATGACCATGTGAGCACTCCTCCCCAATCAGGATGGGAATGCCCAGTCTGGAATGCTCTACCGCATAACGTTGAATCAGGTTAACCGCCTCAGCGCCTTCTCTGGCAGATAGTCCATTTTCCAGTGTAACGCCAGTCCAGGGATCTGCCCGAAGTGCACCATAGAGGGAGCCAATGCCGCCATTCTCCACTTGCTGCTTAAAGGATTCATTTAATGTGATGTTCCCCTGATCATTCGTATAGGTCTGCCAGCCAAATGGCTGCGTAAGTTGGCCTACCTTTTCTTCCGTAGTCATCAGGCTCAGCAGGTGTTGTACCCGTTCCTCTACGGATTTGCTTTGGTCCTTGTAAGTCATCAATCTGCATCTCTCCAATCCTATAGCAAGATCCGTTTATTCTTTGACCGCGCCCACCGTCAGACCCTGTACAAAATAACGCTGGAAGAACGGATAAGCGAATATAATTGGCAACGTGGCAAGCACAACCATCGCCATTCGGGACGTATCCTGCGGAATGGACTGCATGGCTGCCAGACTCATCGAACTGTTAGCAGAGTTCTGCTGGATGAACTGGATGCTCGACTCAATCCGCATCAGCATGGATTGCAGCGGCACCAGATTGGGATTATCGATGTACAACAGCGCATTGAACCAATCATTCCAGTAACCAAGTGTACTGAACAACCCGATGGTTGCCAGTCCCGGCAAGGAGAGTGGAATTACAATTTTCATAAAGGTATAGAATTCTCCGGCACCATCAATTTTCGCCGATTCAATGACTGCATCCGGCACACTGGTGGAGTAGAATGTACGCAGGATCATGATGTAGAAGGCATTCATCGCCAGGGGCAGAATCAGTGCCCATAACGTATCTTTCAGTCCAAGCAGCTGGGATACAACCATATAGGTTGGAATCATCCCGCCGTTAAACAACATGGTCAGAATCGCAAAGATGGAGAAAAATCTCCGATATCTGAAGCTCTTTCGGGAGATCGCATACGCATATAGCGACATGAGAATCAAACTGATGATGGTACCAAGTACCGTCACCAAAATGGTAACTCCATACGCCCGCAGCAGCGTGTCCCCGCTCTGCCAGACAAACTGATATGCCGCCAGACTCCATTCTGCCGGAATCAGACGATATCCATCACGGGCCAGTGCTTTCTCGTCCGTAAACGAGATGATGACTACAAATATAAAAGGAAATACACAGATCAGAGCGAATAGACCGGCGATGATGTTCATGATTACGTTCCAGCCGCTGGATACGTGGTGGAAGTCGCGTTTTTTAACAAGCCCTGCTTGAGCCATGGTGGTTCACTCCTTTCCCTGTTCTAGAATAGGCTGCTGTCTTTATCTACTTTGCGCACAACATAGTTGGAAATAATAACGAGTACAAAGCCCACGACGGATTGATACAATCCCGCAGCTGTGCTCATGCCAATCTCACCACTCGTTTTCAAACCACGGTATACATACGTATCAATAACATTCGTAACGGAATAGAGCGTACCTGAATCCCTTGGCACCTGATAGAACAGTCCAAAGTCGGCATAGAAAATGCGGCCTACGGCCAGCAAGGTCATGATTGTAATGATGGGTGATAATAAAGGAATCGTAATATTGCGAATTTGCTGCCATTTGCTTGCCCCATCGATCATGGCTGCTTCATAGAGAGATTTATCAATCCCCAGAATGGAAGCCAGATAGACAACGCTGCTATATCCAATCGTTTTCCATAACGCTACGAATACGAGAATATACGGCCAATATTTTGCCTCGGAGTACCACTGAATCGGTTCCATCCCGAACCAGCCGATAATCTGATTCAACATCCCGCGGTCCATGCTCAAGAAGCTGAAAGCGAAGTAACCAACGATAACCCAGGATAGAAAATACGGCAGAAACATGCCGGTTTGATACAGTTTGGCGAGTCGTTTATTAACCAGTTCCGAGAGCAGGATTGCCAGTGCCACAGCGAATACCAGTCCCAGGAAGATGATGGCGATGTTATAAAAGAGAGTGTTGCGTGTAATGAGCCATGCATCACTTGTGCTGAACAGGAATTTGAAATTGTCCCAGCCTACCCATTCGCTCTTCATCAGACTTGCCCAGAACCCTTCACGGCTGAACCGATATTCCTTAAAGGCAGCCACTGTACCCACAAGAGGCAAGTAGGAGAAGAAGAAGAACCAGATGGCGCCTGGCAGCACCATGAACAGCATGACCCGGTTTCTAATCAGGTTTTTCAAAAATGTAGTCATTGTGGAGTTCCTCCTTCAGGCTTGAATGAAAAAGGACCGGACGCGATAAGCAGCCGCCCGATCCTTACGATGTACTCTTACTTGTTTTCCGCTCTCCAGGCATCCAGCTGGCTTTGGGCTTCCGCCATTACTTTCTCCAGTCCGGCTTGATTGAACTTCTCAATCACTTGATCCAGATTGGCTGCCGGGTCCAGTGTACCTGTCATCAGTGCTGCCCAATACTGCTCTTTCACGTTCTGTACCGCCGTCAGTTCGGCAGATACATTGCTTGAATCAAAGTTAAAGCTGAGGATCGGGGAATTGGTACCTTCAGCGTTAAACTTCTTGAACTCATCCCATTTGTTGTCCGGGTCATTGCTGTTCAGATAGAGCAGCATGTTATTCCCAAGGGAGTATGAAGGCATATCGTAGTTTTTCGATTCAGGCAGATTTTCCATATGCGTGTCATCCACTTTTTTGTAGTGTGTGCCCTCGATACCGGAGTCCACCATATTGCGCAGCACAGGATCTGTATTCAGCAGGTTCAGGAACTCCATCGCTTTTTCTGGATATTCCGAGTTAGCCGAGATCGCCATAATGGAACCTTGTACAGATGTATTCGTTATAATCGCTTCACTTGCAGGTGTTGAAACAACTTGATAACCGTAACTTGCAGACCATTGGTTGTCCGCGAGCGGCTGTGTCTGTGCACGATCCAGGAACCAGTTGCCCGATGTTGTTAGGTCGTTCGTGGAACCTGTTGTAGCTGCTTCTGCCGATACATAACCGGCTTTGTAATATTTGTGCATCGTCGTAAGTGCTTCTTTCATTTCAGGTGTTTCCAATATGTTCACGAGCTTATAGTCCGTTGTATCCAGCTTGATTGCCATCGGCAGATTCTGAATGACATAGTCATACGGCACGTAAGGAACATAGTTTTTATCCATGGCAAAAGGTGTTACACTTGCCTCGTTTTCCTTGATCGTTTTCAGCAAAGGCTCCAGACTGTCTAACGTACGGACACCAGAGGTGTCCAGCTTGTATTTATCAACCAGCATTTGGTTAAAGCGCCATACCTCTTGTTGAGGCAGCTCTTTGTTGGCTGGAATTCCGTAATTGTGTCCGTCTACCTTCGAACCGCTGAGGAATGCAGGATCAATGGTCTTGGTGAGATCCTGACCGTATTCAGCAAGCAGGTCATCCAGTTCAAGGAATGCACCTTTTCTGGCATTTTGTACATAATCGAATCCACCGGAAGAGGTGAACAGAATGTCCATTGGCTCACCGGATGCTACGTTAACCTGCATCTTCTGTGGGTAGTCACCCCAGTCCACCATCTTCATCGTTACCGTGGCATTAATTTTCTCTTTGGTATACTTGCTCACTTCTTCCATCACTTTGTTGACGTCTTTCTGAGGGGTACCGATGGTATACCAGATCAACTCTACCGCGTCGTCTCCAGCTCCCCCGGATTCCGAAGCATCTTTGCTTCCTCCACAGGCACTAAGAACAAGTGTAACGGCCATTAACAATGCAAGAACGAGTGAGAAGCGTTTTCTTTGTTTACTCATTTCTTTGATCCTCCCTTTTCGTGTTCCCTTAGGCACTACTTACTAACTGCTTTAACCTTATCGAATGAAAGCATTTACAAAAAGAAGATAAACTTAAGTTTTCGAGGTACAAATTAAAGAGAAATTGTCCTTGGACAACTATTTTGTACCTGTTTAAATAAATCGCTTACATGAAAGAGACATGCCGGGTAACGTATAGCATGATCTTCATGCTGCCATTCCTGTTCCCGATATGTCTCTTGGATCTCTGTCCGTACAGTTGAATCTACCGGTCACCAAATTAACCAAACACCTTGAAATCCGTCGGTGAAATTCCCACATATTTGCGGAACTGTTTATAGAAATACCCTGTCTCCCAATACCCCACATTTCGGGCGATCTCATGTACCTTCAGATTGGTATTCCGCAGCTGTTCCTTCGCACGTTCAATCCGGTATTTATTGATGTATTCGGCAAACGTTTCTCCAGTCTCCTTATGAAACAACTGTCCCAAATACACCGGATGCAGATGATAGTGGGCACCCAGCAGCTTCAGGGAAAGTTCTTCTGCGTAGTGTTTGTCGATATGCTGAAGGACTTGGTTCACAATTGGATTCTTCATATCCTGCAATAGGGATTGAATCGTCTGCGCCGCAACTTGCTGAAGCGCCCGCACGAGTTCATCAAAAGTGCCACTGTCCAGCACAAGTTGAAGCCCTTGTTGGTATATGGCAGACTCATCCGAGTGTTTGATGCTCTCCAGTTCCATTTTGAAGCGAATCACCACTTCCAATGCGGTATTCTGTAACTCCCCAGGCGTAAGTCCATTGCGATGCTGTTCAAAATCCATACGAATCCGCTCCGCAAGTTGTTCTGTATTCCGGGACAGAATCAGTTTCGTGTAATCCCTCCAGTCAATGAAGAAGGACGCTGCCGAGTTGCCGCAACGATCCAGGATGGCATGGTCGATGACTTTCAGATCGGGATAGATCATCACGTATTGGAGCGCCTTTTTTGCCTCTTCATAACTGGCCGGCGCATGGTATATCCCCTTCATCAACCTGCCCGCCCCAATACGTACCGCAGGATGTGTTACTGAGATGGCATCGGATAAAGCCCGAAGACCATCCATTAACTTCTGTTCCTCATCCTCGTTACCCTCGACATTGGCAACAATGACGAGATCACCATCGATGTCATGAAAGACATTCAGATGGGACTTGTCCTTCAGCATCTCCTCCACACGTTCAAACATGCCGAATGTTTGCCCTTTGTCTTTGTCACGCAATATAGCGACAGCCACATCCGAGGCTTCTAGAGAAAGGTTCATAAACCGGGCACGTTCCTCAAATTCGGTAGCTGCAATCTGTCCCGTAAGCCATCGATGAAGAATGTTATCTTTCAGAATCTGAATGCCATACGCATCATCGGTTTGAGGTGTCACTGTATGATCCAGCTTGGACGCTGTATTCCTAAGCGTGGATTCCAATTCCTCCACATTAATCGGTTTGAGCAAATAGTTTTCGATCCCCAGCTGCATGCCTTCCTTCAGATATTCGAACTCATTGAAACCACTCAGGATAATGACTTTCATCTCAGGTTGCACTCGCCTTGCTTCCCGAATCAGGTCAAGACCATTCATGAGTGGCATGGATATATCCGTGATCAGGATGTCCACAGGCTGAGAGGAGAGCGCTTGTAACGCTGCCTGCCCATTACCTGCATGGCTCACAATTTCCATACCAAATGAAGACCAATCCACAATATCGTATAACCCTTCAATGATGAACGGCTCATCGTCTACAATAAACACCTTGTACATGTTAAACTCCCGTCCCTTCTGTATGTGGATAACGCACCCTGATCCGTGTTCCCTCACCGAGGGTGCTCTCTATGGTGATACCGAACTCCGGCCCATACAGGAAGCGCAATCGACTATGAACACTGCGCAGTCCGAACATCTGACCCGACTCTTCTGGACGTTCCAGTTCTTCAAGGATTTCCGTCAGGCGTGCAGGATCAATGCCTTTGCCATTATCTTTGATCTCCACCTGCATCACATTATCCGTCTCTTCCACAACAATCGATAATCGGTTATCCGAACGTTCCGTCTGAATGCCGTGCACGACATAATTTTCAATAATAGGTTGCAGCGAAAGTTTGACCACAGGGTGTTGATAATAAGCAGCATCGATCTGGATCGTATATATGAAAATATCCTTGTAGCGGATTCGGAATAACTCCAGATACAAGCGGCAAGCTTCCATCTCATCTTTCAGCGTGTAATTCTTCTTCTGCTGTACCAGGCTCTTGAACAATACGGATAGGCTATAGATCATCTCGCCGACATCTCTCGCCCCCTGGGATATGGCCCTCATTCGAATCACTTCAAGCGTATTGTAGAGAAAGTGAGGATTGATACGCGCCTGTAAAGCGACCAGTTCGGTCTCCTTCTGTTTGATCTCGGCTTTGTAGACGCGTTCAATGTACAGATTCAGCTCATCCAGCATGTCGTTGAAGCTATGCGAGATCTGCCCCAGTTCATCATCGCGCGCATCGTCGATGCGAGCCGTCAGGTTGCCGTATTTTACTTTTTGGGTAAAGCGAATGATTCGACGGGTTCGTTTGGCAAAGTTAATAATGAAAAACGCCGGAACCAACACGGCAAACAGAATACACACGATACTGATGGAGATGATGGTATTACGAATCCCCGCATAGGTCTCAGCCATTTCTTCCACCGGAACAGTACCAATAACCACATAACCCTGATCCGCGGAGACAAACTTGTTCACATACATGTTCTGCTCCTTCTTCATCGAATCCATATCCGTCTGATCAAACAGGGAATCGGCCACATTCACGTAAGGGTACTTTTTCCCGTAATACTGATTGTTGGAGTCGAACAGGACTGTTCCTTTGGCCGATAACACCACGATTTCTCCCTTCAGGTTACTCTCGTAGTTATCCAGTGCATTCCCGATTCCCTCCGAGTCAAAAAACACCAGAAACTGCCCCAGATTACGAAGCGTCTGTGTATTATTAATCGGTACGCGGATGGAATAGAGCGCAGGGTCCCATTGATTGATCTCTTTGCGAATCCAGTAATTGGGTGCACTGATATTGGGCGTTTCCATCGCCATCACGTCCGGTATATAGGAATGAGCTACATTGGTGTCCAGCTTGCGGAACTGCTTGTGTTGATTAAAGGCAGACAGATCCTGCTGCTCAGCGCTATACAACATGAGTTGGTTAATCTGCGAATTACGATCCATAATGTTCTGAAAATGTTTCAACACATCGGCCGAATAGTCGTCCTGATTGGCGTAATATCCATTCGTCATGTGCTGAACATATTCAGCGTAGGAGTGGTTCATCAGATACGTAATGTTGGCGGAGAGTGCCTCATTCTGATGCATGTCCCTCACCATGTTTTGCACCGATTCATACTGCTGATGAATATAACGATCCACATGTTCCATCGCTGCTTTCTGGATCGCCAGTTCCCGGCGAATCGTGGAGTCGGACACTGTTAGAAAGATGATATAAGACAATGTAATGATCGTGACAATCGATATCATCGAGAAGGTCAGGAGCATTTTCATAAACATATTATTTTTGAAGAAATTATTGTAAACGCTAACAATTTTCAAGTCGCATGTTCCCTCCGATGCTGTTTTCCTGACTATATAAGTTGAACTAAAGATATTTACACTGACACTACGATGACAGAATAACCTTCCAATCGCTGTTATCCCCAGATTTTTTGATTCCTTTTTCCCAAGGGAAAATCCGGTGATAAAGGCGAAGCTTATGCTTCCGAAGTAGCTTTCTTGCAGAAAGCTTTTAGCTTCGCTTTTTCAGGTTTCTTCTGTCCTCTCCGTTATCGTGTAAAAAATTAGTTTAACTTATATAGAATTATATCATCAGGCTTCTGACATTAACTTGTCACCTGTAACTTTTCTTTAGTTTGTACTCGCGTTTCTTTAATTTCACCCTATTTAAAAACGCTTTCATCCACTATCGTTAACCATAAGTTTAGCTTTGTGTAAAAGAATGCCAACCATTCATTCCACTTGAAGGAGGAACATCATGACACGCAAACTCAAACCGAAAGGCATCATTCCCAAGGTCACTGCCATGGTACTGACTACGGCATTGCTTGGACAAGTTGTTGCATCATCCGTTTATGCAGGAGACACGCTCCCTTACACAGGTGAAAGCGCCAAAGGGGTGAATCAGCCCTATCAGCACGGGTATACCTCAGCCCAGATTCTGAACTGGACACCTGAAAGTGACATCCATGGTGATCTGCTTCGTGCCCATGTCCCCTTGCAGCCCCGTAATGAACCGTTCGCTGCCACGCAAGCTTATCCTGAGCTTAGTCCAGACACCCAGCTATTTACGATGAGTGGCGATTACGGCAATGCATTCTTCGATAGCACACCTTATACCAATGAATTCAGCCAATATCTCTTTAATTATTGGCAGTATACAGACTACTACAGCTATTGGCATGGCATGGCTTCTGCCGGAGTGCCGGAGGAATTATACGATCCCAGTAAGGAGTGGACGGAGAAATACTTCGAGTTTGGCATTTTGAATATCCCGAATCCGGCCTATACCAACGCAGCTCACAAAAATGGCGTCAAATCCATTGCCAACATCTTTTTCTCGGACAATGACCGTGGGCCACAAACCTATAAACAAATGCTGATTCAGGATGAAAACGGCAATTTCCCTGTAGCCGAGAAACTTGCCGAGATGGCAGAATACTACAACTACGATGGATACTTCTTCAATCAGGAAGAGGTTGCCCGGGGTGTAGCCCCTGAGGATATCGCTTCCTACAAGAAATTCATGAAATATCTAAGAGATAAAGGCCTGTACGTTCAGTGGTATGATTCCACCATCAATACAACAGGCAAGATTCAATACCAGAACCAATTTAACGGCCTTAATAGCCCCTTTGTAGAGGATTCCGTTCTCGGCAGAGTCTCGGATTCCATCTTCCTGAACTACGTATGGAACCACAAGATGCTACGCGATTCCCGCGACCATGCCCTCAGTCTGGGACTTGATCCACTGGAAACCGTATTTGCAGGTGTTGAAGGTGGTCATGACAGATTCGGCCGCTGGAAGCAATCCTACGACCTGCGCCACAATCTGGATGAGAACGGTCAGCCCATGAATAGTATCGCGACGCTGGGTGCAGATTTCACCCACAATGCCCTGGATGAAGAGATGGGCGATGGGAGTACGAATCATCGTGCGGAGGATCAGTATCAATGGATGACCTTTGTGCGCGATCGTGCTTGGTGGTCTGGTCCAAATCAGGACCCTACGGATGCGCGTCGTAACGCTTCTGCCAATCTGTCGGATGTGTATGCTTCCGGCGCAAACTGGGATGGGATTGCTGCATATCTTACCGAGCGATCCGTCATCAATGGCTCGAATTTTGCGACAAGCTTCAATACAGGTCACGGTTTGAAATATTATGAAGACGGCGCTGTCTCGAACGACAAGGAATGGTCCAATATCAACATTCAGGATATCCCCGTCACTTGGCAATGGTGGATGGATAGCGAAGGCGACAAACTGAGTGTCGATTTTGATTATGGCCCATCTTATGAGAAAGGCGCAAGGTACAACTACGATTCCATTGGCGCATTCCAGGGCGGCAGCTCACTCGTGGTAAACGGTACACTGAACGCGGAGAACTTCCTGCGCCTGTACAAGACCGACCTGTCCGTCAACGGACAATCCACACTGGAGCTGACGTATAACAAACCGTCCACCAGCGATGCTTCCTCCCTGCATGTTGGTTTAATCTTCGAAGATGACCCATCCAACGTGGTCAACGTAAATGTGCCTAATTCAGGCCAGCATACGGAAGGCTGGAAGACAGCTACATTGGATCTGAGTGCATATCAAGGCAAGACCATTGCCGCCATGGGATTATCCTTTGACCCGAACGGTAAGACCATTGAGAACTATCAGATGAATATTGGCGAGATCCGCATTTCCGACGGTTCAGCGGCTGTACCGGATGCACCAATCGGTTTCCATATTGCCAAAGCACTGACCAACACCAATGAACTGGTTGTTGCCTGGGACATGAAGGACTATTCAGAGGTCAAACAATACAATTTGTATGAAAATGGTGCCTATGTTGGCGGTGTGTATGATTCCACTTTTTATATTAAATCGCTAAAACAGCCTTCTGGAGAACTGTCCATACGTGCTGTTGGTGCAGATGGTACCGAAAGTGAAGCAACCGTCCTGCCTTATGATCTGAATGCAGCCGTTCAGAATATTGATGTGAAATTCAAAAAGAATGGCGATGCCATTGTAAGCTGGAACCACCCGAAGAAAGCAAAAGATACAGGTAAAGGCAACGAGTCCATTCAGCTCACACTAGAAACCGAATACACCAATAAACCCTTCACCAAGTCGCTTCAGGTCAAAAAAGGAAAATCATCTGCCGTTCTGACCGGACTTCCAACCAACGGTGAACATTATGTACTGAATATCGCCATTGGCGGGCAGAATCCGGTTACCCATACCGGACAGCTCGCAGATCTTCAGATTACACCATACGCCAAGGATAAGGTCACGGTAAAAGATGGGAAGTACACGCTTGCCCTGCCGGATCTGGAGGACTGGTACAAGATCTATGTATATGAAAATGGGGTAGCACGCGAGTTCGGCGTCACTTACGTTTCGCAGAAATTCCCGTATATCATTCGGGGAAGAACAAAGCTGAGTGAACTGACCTTCACACCAGCGTCCAGCAGCTCTTTGAAGCTAGTTATTGAGGATTATGCGGGCAATCAGGCCACGACAATTTTGAGGTAAATATAATTTTCGTGCACGCCTGTATGCTAGTTGAGATACGTACAGCCCTTCACTTCCCAAAGGAAGTTGAAGGGCTGTTTGTTCCTATAGGAACGCATCCACCTGCTGAACATTCAGTGCTTTTTGAACTAACGTATTTCTTTGATTACACCCCGTTGGATAACATTGAGGATAGATACTTCCGCAACTGCTTTTTGTCTATTTTATCCACAGCTGTTCTGGGCAAACTATCCACAATGAACAGTTGAGTCGGCCATTTGTACGGAGCAAGATATGGCTCACAAAACGCTCTCATCCGTGTCAGATCCAGACTATCACCGTTCCGTAACACTATGAAAGCGACGAGTTCCTCTCCTTCGTCAGGAAAAGGAAGTCCGACTACAGCCGCCTCGCTTACTGCCTCATGAGTCATAATGACATGCTCCACTTCGGCACAGAACACATTGGAACCGCCCACAATGACCATATCCTTCAAGCGATCAAACACATACAGGTAACCTTCTTCATCCAGGCAACCGGCATCCCCAGTTCGAATCCAACCATCGGGCATGGTCTCGGCAGAAGCCTCCAATTGACGCCAATATCCCATCATGATCTGTGCACCTCGAACAACGATTTCTCCAGCCTCACCCGTCATTGTCTCACTTCCGTCCGTATCTAATATCCGAACTTCGAAGGCCTGCTCACCCTGAACAGCCAGGTCGGCTGGACGACCTACGGATCGAAGGCGATGAGAATTCCCCATATGCTGAGCAGGAAAAAGACGGCTTATGGACATCCCGCATTCTGCTTGTGAGTAGTTATTCACAATAGTAGCATCAGGAAATTGCGATACAACCTCCTGTAGTGTATCCGGGGAAATAATGGACCCTCCGCAGCCAATAAGCGTTAGGCTCTTCAAGTTTCTCACTCCTACGGATGCCTCGCGGGTAAAATCCCGAAGCAGTTGGCCTACTGTACTGAGTTGCGTAATCTGATCACGTTCAACAGTTTCCATAATGCGGTGTACATCCGCCGGGTATTCATCTAGGAATACGAGACAGCCCCCAGCAGCCATGGTCGCCCACAACTGGAACTGACCCACCAGATGGGATAAGTTAAGCACCAACACACGATGACTGAGATCATGACCGAAGCCTGCAGAAGGTGTAAGTTGATTCCAAGCAGCCATACCACGATGCGAATGTATGACCCCTTTGGGACGGCCGGTTGTCCCACCCGTATAAATCAGGACTGCCGTATCGTCTACACTTCGTTTGAGTTGGTCTTTTGGAGAGAACGCAGATTCCTGCTGTAAGAGAGTAGCGAGCGAACTGTTATTCGTCCCTTCTTCGTCTGTCGTGAACAGTTTTGGACAATACCCAAGAAGCTTTACCGTGGCGATCGCTGCATTAGCATGTTGGTCATCATGAATAACCATATATGGCTCTGCATCCTGTAATATGGCAGCAAGTTCAGGCACTGTTAGCATAGGAGACGGTACGAGCGGTATAGCACCGATCCCAACTGCTGCATAAAACGCAACAACGAGCTGGGGATCTGGATCACCTAAAAGGGCAAAGCGATCACCAGCCCGGAGTCCTTCAACATATAGAGCATAGCTCAGTCTTTCAACTTGACCGTTAAGCTCCCCATAACTCATCGTTTGCCCATGTCGCATTTACGCAGGTTGCTCAGGGTACAGACTTGCTGCAATTGGCAATCGTTCGGATAGAAGCAAGCAATTACCCCCAACATTTATATTTCCATTTTCTCCGTTAAGAAAACTATGGAATAAAAAGAGAGTAGCATATATCTGGAATAATAAGTAATCACTATCCCCTATTAAAATCATAAATTCTTCTGATATTACATTTCTATCAACCCTGGTTAAGTACGGAACGAAGGCGTACCCCAAGTACCCGAAGAAGAACTTTGGCTCGTGCTCCTAGTTTGTATCCTCCCATAGTTGGACGAAAAAAAGTATCTTTATATACTAAAAGTGAGAACTTTACATCTAAAGTAATTTCAACTTGTTTAACTCTTTTCCAATATACTTAACAAAAGTTCATATCGTCTCTTTAACCATTGAAATGACCTACTTATGATGTTTGTAATTATACGTGTATGAGTGATCCGGTAGGACGTCCAAATTTTTAAAAAAATAATCCCAACCTTTATTTCGCCTGGCACACTATATAATTGTCAGGAATTACAGATGCAACTATGGAGGAAACAATGGATTCAATCAGTAAAAACGGAAAAGAAGCCGCAGAAGCGATTCGGAGCTATGTGAAACCGATTTTCGGTTTTGCGTTAAACCGGGTCAAGCACCGGGCCGAAGCGGAGGATCTGGCTCAGGAGATTATGCTGCAGTTGTTGAAATCCTTCTCTGGGCTGCGGGACATTAGAAGCCTTGACGCTTACGTCTGGACGGTTGCTCGATACACTTGGGTGAATTGGTTGAAAAAGCGCGAGCACGCTCCCCAAGTAATCGAAATCAACGGTATGTCTGAACTGTCTGCCGCTCCTTCCCGGGAGCCGCTTGACCGGTTGCTGGCAACCGAAGCTTCACGCGAGCTGCGCCGAGAAGTCGCGTTTCTGTCCGATATTCATCGCCGGATCGTGGTCATGCATTACTACGAAGAGCTTAAAATCAGCGATATCGCGATTGCTCTGGACATTCCTGCAGGCACGGTGAAGTGGCATTTGAGCGAAGCTAAAAAGGAGTTACGGAAAGGGATGAAACGTATGCGTGCAACAGGAACTTTAAGTGTCAATCCAATCAGCATGGGGGAAATGGGCCATTCCGGTTCGGCCGGAAAAATGGGCGAAACCAACGATTTTCTTGGGCGCGCCTTGGCGCAAAATATCGTTTACGCAGCTTATCACAAGGCGCGTACCGTACATCAAATCGCGGAGGAGCTCGGAATGCCGCCATCTTTGCTGGAAGGCGAAGTCCAGCACCTGGCCGATTACAATTTTCTCATCCAAACCTCCCCCGGCAAATATCAAAGCAATACCATCGTCTGGGACCTCTTCGAGTTGGCCGTAGCCGGCCATCGATTCTGGCAAGATTGCGCCGCCGAAGTAGCCGATGTTCATTTCGACGCGTTAATGGAAGTTCGCCAGCAAGTCGAGGATAGCGGAGTGTACGTTCCTGACGGCGACTATAACTTCCTGCTCTGGACCTTGCTGCCCAAGAACATCGAGGAGCAATCTTGGCGGAGCATGCCGGCTGGTGAAAACTTCGATGCGGTCGCACCAATGCGAAAGGACGGAGGTCAATATATTGCCTATGCGGCGTTAAATCGGAGCCACTATGCCGATCCGGGTTTTGATATGAGTAGTTACGTCACCTTCGGTCCGTCGCTTCGCTACGTCGAAGACTCTCCTTTATACTTGTGGCAATTCAATACGTACTGGAGCGACCGCCAGATGGATTGGCGATTCCTGGAATATCGGAATGTCGAGATTTGTCATGCGTTCCAACAAGGGGAACTGCCCGACAACGAAGAGAACGCTGAGCAATATTCGTTCCTGCTGGAGAAGGGGTACATCCGCAAGACGAAGGGGGGATACAAGTTCAATGCGGTTTGGATGGACTCTCCGCAAACGTTGGATCGGTTGAACAAAGCAATGCCGGATTTGTCCGCTCTGTATGCGCCTGCTGTCGGCAAGCTCTACGACAAAATGCTCAACCTGTTCCTGCAAAATCAGCCGAAGCATTTGGAGCCGCAGCTTGCTTACATGGTGAGAGGCAACACCGGCGGAGGCCGGCTGGTCGCTTATATTTTGAAGCATTTGATCGATAATGGGAAGCTGAAACCGCCGTTGCCGCACCAGCAGAAGACGATTTCAACCTGGATGGGACCGGTCAAGTAAGTCGGTTCGGAGGTGTATACGAAGAATAGTCGTTCCCGGGCAGTGGCCATTTTTACACAAAACGCTGTCTGTCCAACGAAGTGATCAGGACATCTCTATTTCACTAGGCCCCCTCCTGAACGTATGGAAATGATTAAAAACTACCCATGGCGCATGTGCGTCATGGGTAGTTTTTAATCGCAATCGTATCAGCCAGAGTTCTCCTCTACCTTACGATTTTTTATCTTTCTTGTTGTCATTGAGCTAACGTTTCCCGTTGATTAAGAAGAGTCAAACTTTATGGTTCTGTATTTTCAGTACCTTCAGAAAAAAGAAAAGTTACCTCTAAATCATTATCGCCTCTAATTTCATCTATAGTTTTTGAAATCATATGGGAGTACCTCTGATATAACCAGTCTGTGGCAAACGGATCTTGACCTGAAATAATGAGAGTGTTGTCAATTTGAATTGCTGTAGTACTTGTAAACCACCTATCAAAGCTTGGCTGAGAGATTTGGTCTTTTATTTTTTCTAGAACTGATTTCCAAAGGTCATCCTTGTTATTAAGTATATTCGTTTTACTTGTATGAGCATCATTCTCTTCTGGAGTTAGGAAATAATCGACTGTATTATTAAATATCTTAGCTAATCGAACTAATATATCAATATCAGGTAAACTTACACCTCTCTCCCACTTTGAAACAGCCTGATGACTAACTTTTAAAACCTCACCAAGTTGTGTTTGCGTCATGGATAACTCTTTACGGTTTCTTGCTATAATCTCCCCGACCCGCTTAATATTTATCATTGGTTCACCTCCTAAAATGAATAGTAATTCAGGAACTTATTTATGTATATCAAATTGTGGTTGAAAAATACTCTTCAAATTGCAACTTATAGTTTCATTAAACTAGCCTGCCCGTTAGCTTAATGAGGAACTCATCATCCTAACATAATTTTCGTCTTCTCTACTTTCTGTAAAGGTATACCAATAAGGATCGTAGCACTTGTGCAACCATCCCTATTGTCAGTCCGTTAGTTGAAATAAGCAATTGATCCCTTTGATACCCTGCTGACTATAAGTCCTAGGGATATTAAGATTGCATCTTTTTACAAACAGTATTCCAATTATAGAAAGGAGACCTGTCTTGATTTTATACATCAAAAGGAATCACTTATGTAACTCACAGCCACTCTCCCTAATTAGAGCGTCTCAACCAACTTCTGAATCTTGGAGTGGGAAATTAAATATACAGGACCTATTATTTCTATTTTGCCGTCCTTTACACGTATAGCACTCTCCTGTAATCCCGCATAAACATCAATATCCTCGGACAAGGGGAGCAGGTAGCCTTGAACCAGCGCATCGTAGTCGAGTCTGGCATGAGATTCGTAGGCAAAATGTCCAAAGCCTATACCATCATAAATTGTATTTGTTTCAACCTTATGGCCAGCGTTTTTCGAGGATAACCATTTTGCAGCCATGTTTAACGCACCAGCGCTGGCACCAATGATAACGGCATGGCTGTTCTTAATCGCATTCGATAATTCATAATCCAACAAAAAATCGTTCTGCAATACAGGATCTCCACCGCATAAAAAAATGACAGAAGCGTTCTGAATGAATCGCTGAGCATCTTCTTTCTGCATGCGGTAATCAATGAAATGATATTCATCAAAAATAATGTTAGCCTGATTCAACCAAGTCCATTCAGTAATCTCATCCATGTTAATTGGCTCATCTTTATAACCTGACGGATCAGCACTAATCATAACAAGCGATTTTCTGTCTTGTATATCCTCCTGCAAACAATGGACCAGTTTCTCTGGGAAAAAATGATTAAACCAACTTAAATAGTAATGAGTTTTCAAACTTAATACCTCCATATGTATTTTTACATTCATCCATTCTTAACTCGCTCCCATCAACAGACCGGTCTTCATTCCTAATAACCCCTGCCATATCAAATCTCAATCTTTCAAACTTCCCAATCAACTCTTCTGTAATCCTCTTTTTATATGCAGTATACAAAATAATCCAATTTATTAATAGAGTACATTTACCATAGCTATAATCACGTTAAAAAAACCGGTCCTTCCCCCGGGCAACATACACTTTTGTATGAGTTACTTACTTATAAATTCCACCATCTTCTGATGCAATTCCTTCTCAGAACATTGAAAGGTACATTAAAGTCTTGAGGGTTACGTTACGGATCAATGTGTTTAAAAACGAAACTAAGAACCGTTCATCGTTACTAATCAGCCGTTTTAAAACCTCACTTCAAATCATCTCTAAAATTTCATAACTTTACAAATTAATGATGATAAGCAAAGATTGTAGTAGTCTACGAGCCATTTGTTTTCATCTGTCACAACGATCTGGAGGGAATCACATCAGGTAACCGCCTCCCCACTTAAGGAGTGATAATCATGAAATACACCCATGCTTTATTATCAAGCATCATTGTTTTAGGTAGCTTAGGCACGTTATCCACTGCACCAATTTCATTTCATGATTCTGATAAAGTAGCACACATTGCTGCTAAAACAACTTCTGTGAACGCTCCGACATACCAGAATATACCTAAGTTCAAAAAAACGATAGCCTCAAACAAAATGGTCTGGAAAGGTGACAACACCACTATAACTGCAAGTACTGTAGAGCAGGATGCTGCTGCCGACTTTGAGCACAACATGATTGACACGATCACAGTTGCTCATGGTAAAGAAAAACACATCCTACATACGGATGACTTTGGAGTGAAATTAATCGATATCACAAGTGTTGCTGAATCTCCATCTAAATGCTGGATTGCTATCCGAGCAGAGAAAAGTGCCGGCAGCAATCTTATTCTTGTGAACGTTAAAACAGGAAAGTACATTATCTTAAACGAACGTCTTGAAAACGCAGGTAAACAAGATGTCGAAACCATTACATCTTATAATTGGTCACCAAAAGAAGAAATCATTGCATTTGCTTATGGAAATACGGAGAAGAGCATTTTAGCCATATACGATACAAAGAAAGACCGTTTAGTTCATCTCCCTCGGGCTACCAACTATATTAGCACCGGTTTAATTTTATGGCATAAGGACGGAAAAAGTATGGATTACATTAGTGAGTATCCTTCAGATCAATGGATTCTTTTCAGATACGATACCACAAGCAAAAAAGTTAAACCTGTAAAAAAAATGACTCGGAAAGAATCTCAGCAGTGGTTTAAATTAGATAAATAACATCATTATTTAACTTTCCTTCCTTTACCCCCTACCTACTGACAACAGTTCTCTTGTCCATATTTTGTAGTAAACCGATTTTCTTTACGACTTTTATGTCGTTTTTAACGTTCATATTAGTGAACAGAATATTATAGTAAATTTGGGTTTTCATCAAAGAAACAGGAGGTGATTGGTTTTTCCCCGTTAGAAGTCTAGTACTACGCAAATTAAAACCGAGGTGTAAAATGAAGAAATCTATCATCCTGTTACTATTCAGTACGCTGCTACTCATGCTAATTCCCATGCACACCCATGCAGCTACGAATCAAACTAAAATTATTTTAGATGGCCAGGAGCTAGTTTTACCTCATGATATTGAAGTCGTTAATGTACGAAACAATATTATGATTCCGATTCGAGTAGTCGCTGAGAATTTAAAATTCAACGTGAAGTGGGACCAAAAGACACAAAATGTAAATATCGAACAAGCTTCCAATGCAATTTCCTTGACCGTTGGGAAGGATCAAGCTACAGTCCAGAACAACACCGTCCAACTTAATATCGCTCCACAAATGATCAAGAATACGGTTGTTGTTCCCCTACGTTTTGTTAGTGAAGAGATGGGTCTGAGAGTGGGCTGGAATAACAAAGACAAGATTGTTACGCTAACCAGCAATAATGTATCACAACCAGCTTCACCCTCTCATGAAAATGATGCAGGCACTAACCTGGTTCATGATATAACGTATGCCAATAATCAACTCGTCGTCTCATTGGACCGTGAAGTTGCTCCAGTCATATCTACACTTAAAAATCCCGAACGGATTATTTTGGATTTCCCATCCACCAATTTCGGAAATATGGGACAGGTCCCCTCTGGAGGATCCATGGGAAGACTGGATGTTAACGAATTCCCAAGTGTTACTGATATACGTTATTCTCTTTTCAAAAATGATCCTCCTCAGGTTCGAATCGTAATCGAATTAAACAATATAAATTCGGTGAATTACACACAACAGACAATCGCCGGCAAATTTATCCTTGATCTAAGTATGGCTAATGAACCTGCACCTGCAACTCCTGTGAACAGCGGCAAAAAAATCGTCGTTATTGATCCGGGACATGGAGGAAGTGATCCAGGTACAATAAGTTACACCAAGAAACCCGAGAAACATTTTGCCCTTGCTTTAGGGCTAAAAGTGCAGGCTCTTTTGGAAAAGGAACCTGACATAGAACTAATAATGACTCGGGAAACAGATATCTACCCTACACGACCGGAACGTGTCAAACTTGCCAACGATCTCAACGCAGATGTGTTTGTATCTATACACGGTAACAGCGTCCCTGCTGCTCCTCAGATATCGGGAACGGAAACGTATTATTACCAACGGGAGAGCAGTAAAGCACTAGCGACCCTCATTCATAAAAATCTGATCGATGCCTTGGGATTTAAAGATCGTGGTGTTAAGAACGGAAACTACCAGGTGATCCGAGAAACTACAATGTCTGCCGTTCTTCTAGAAATCGGATTCTTAAGCAACCAGATGGAAGAAGAGGCCATGATGTCAGAAAGCAATCAAAATAAAGCAGCACAGGCCATTGTGGATGGGATAAAAGAGTATTTGAAGCTATAGGGCAGTGAATAATTCAAGAGGATGTGCTTCTATGAAAAAAAGAATCTATGTGGCTATCGCAATATGTGCAATAAGCATACTAGCGATAGGGTGCGGTAGCAAACCTACTTCTACTGGTCCAGTGCAGGGTTCCGATCCTGTAAATACGACACCAGCGCCAACAGCTAACCCAAGCGAAGAAAATGGAGAATCTCAAGAAATTGAGGTTTTTTACGCAGATGATCAATTATTACAAGTAGAGCAACGTAAGAAGGAAATTACATTCAAAGATGACTCCGAAAAATACAGTAAGACTTATGCAGCACTTCAAAGTAGTGATCAAACCGAACTAATTCCATTGTGGAGAAATATTGAACTGCTTTCTGCTACTTTTGATCAAGGGAAATTAACGCTGGATGTGCATATTCCGGATGAAGCAAGATTAGGGTCTGGCGGAGAACTCTTAGCGATCGATGCTTTGAAAGGAACCTTTTTTCAGTTTGATGAAGTAACCCGTATTGATTTGCTTGTTGATGGAGATGCAACTGACAGTTTAATGGGTCATGCAGAATTAGAACATCCACTAACTCGTGAATAGATCCATCCGATGGAACATACAAAGCATGATTTAAAAATAAGAGCCATTCGCATCAATACATTGCGAATGGCTCTTATTCCTTCGGTGAACGTGGACTTGCACTTCTTCTTGGTCAGGGAGTTATGAAGTTCCTTTTTGTTTACTCGCCTGCATCTGCTGGGCAAATCTCATCATCTCTTCGAACTCTTCCTCAGATACGGCATCCCCATCGTTGCTTATGTCTTGTACAATCGGAATTTCGGGCTTAGCTTTGGTTCCTTTGCCGTATGTACGGGTACGGGTTCCAGCTGCACCAGCAGCCTGTTTGCCTTTGACCTTGGCCTGATCACGAATATATTGCACAGCTTTCTCATATGAGTTCACCTGTTTGAGCAACATGTTGGAGGCAATCGCCTCAACGAAGTTACGGTTAATCCGCTGCTCTCCACCAGATACAAGTAATGCCATCAGATAATGAATCAATACATTGATGACTTCACCAGGCAACTTGTAGCTCAGATCAATTTTCTCAAATATATCAATCAGATTGTCCGGTACTGCACCTGGGAAGAACGTCTGCAACAGGCGGGTATACGGCTCGTTACGCAACATCATATTGTATTGATGAATATCACACTTCGTCATGAATTGCGGGGGTACTTCGACGTAATATTCCATCTGTACCCCATGCTCAACAGGTGGTTCACCGGAGTCTTCTTTCCGCTCTGGCTCCTCCATATGCTGCCTCAGTGCCACAACCTTGGCTGCCTGTACAGTCTGTTGCTCATGGCGCTTCTTCGTCTGTCTGAACTGCATGCTCGCTTTATGCTGAAGATCATCCAGAATCAGCTGGCCCTGTGGAGTGAAGATATCATCTTCATCCAACAGACGGCATACATCCTGCACACTAAGATTGAACTTGTTCACTACGTAATTCACAATGCCCAGTTGTTCATGATCGAACCGCAACTGCTCTACATGACGGCGATTGACCGACTCGCGCGGGAAACGCAAAATAATGTCTGCATAGTTCAAACTGTTTTCTTCCGCTGCATCGTTCGTGCCTGTCCGCTGGGCCGTCGTTGATACTTCCGACAATGCTTGCTCCAACTCGTAATCAATCACATGGGTATTCAATTCAAATATATCGTAAAAGGGAACAGAAATATTCTCTTTGTTGGCTGCCGGATAAGGCGCGTCCCCATTTTCCACTGCCGAGAACCCGGAACGCAGAGAAAGGACGGCGAATTTGCCTATCTTGTCACGAAGCAGCAGTGTCAAATGCTGTGTCCGGAAAAACTCTGCCGGAGAGAGCGGCGGTTGCAGCTCATATTCGTAGATGTAATCATCATTCTCCGGTATATATAGCCGTGAAGTCTGAAGTAGTCCCACCGCTTCAAGCTTGGATGCCTGCTCTACCAGATATTTACGCCCTTTCTCGCTTGGCTCCAGGCCAAGCGTCATGAACAGCCTCCGTTGCTGCTCCAGCGGCGAATAACCGACCTGTTCACCGGGAAGATGCTGAAACAACAGCCGATACAAGCCAACCGCAAAAGCACCTACCATGGGCTGATATGCTCCTGTAAGCATACGGTCATCCAGGGCGCTAAGTCCAAACTCCCTGTATACGCAGTAGCGATGATGTTCAGTATAATGGTGCAGATTCTTCATGCGCATAGCCTGATCTCCTTCTCCCCAAATGTGTGTTTATCTATTCTATCATAAATGTCTGATCCTCAAATGTTCAAAAACAGGTAAAAAGAGGGCCTGTTCTCGCTCCGTTTCGTCCTAGGTCGACATCATTCACGTTTTCGCCGAATTCAGCAAATTTCTAAAATAAAAATGTCGAGTGCCGCTAGAATACTATAAAAGCTGTAGCCGCAGAATACAAGGGATTCTCTAAAGAGAATGTTCTCCAAATGTATATGAAGTACAAGTGTACAATAAACCTTCTGATATAAGTGAACAGCAAAAAAGCCTTCCCTTTGTACTCGTAAGCGTTTACGACAAAGACAAGACTTTTACGCGATTACAGTGGCATGTGTTACCTCGTTCCAACAATCTAAAACATTTTGTACCCACCCAAACGTAACTTCTGGATCGTCCAGCCACTGATTACCGCACCAGCCAGTCCAGCGATGCCCGTCATATAGTCCACAAGTTGGAAAGAACTCAGATGTGACATCAGAGACGACGAATGATCCCATAGAGAGTATACAACAACAGGCAGAATTACAATGATGAACAGATAGGAAGGAAACCAGGTGGTCTTCATCAGCATGTTCAGAATGAAACCGATACCAAACATCATAACGAAAAATAATACCATTAATACCAACACAGGTATAAATTGCATCGGGCGACATTCACCTCTTCTTTCACACTTTCGGGTTTCACTTCTGGATAGTAGTTAGTGTACCGCAAAAAATGTGGCGAAGCAACGAACTTTCTGGACAAATTTCCCTATATTTATGTACTGTTCATTTGCCCTTCTCCTTCATGTTGGGATACAATGTAAACGATAAAGCACTCACCCGTCCCTTATAGTGCGTGTTCAAAAAGTAAACTTTTGAACAACCTCTTATAGGGATTTGGAAATATACCTTGCAGGAGGAACACAACCAATGAACGAAGCAGCATCAACACTGGAGGGCTGGTATGCCCTGCATGATTTTCGCTCGATTAACTGGGCCGCCTGGAAAGCAGCAGATGATGAAGAACGTGCTGTAGCACTGGACGAGCTTCAGGAATTCTGGAAAGAATGGAAAGAAGTCGAGGACTCATCTAAAGGAAGTACCGTTGTATATACGGTTGTAGGTCAAAAAGCCGATCTCGTCATGATGCACCTGCGTGAAACGCTGGAAGATCTGAAGGCTGTTGAGAACGCGTTTAACAAAACGATGTTTGCCCAGTACACAACGAAGTCTTATTCTTACGTCAGTGTAGTGGAACTGAGCAACTACCTTGGCAAAGAAGGCGAAGACCCGATGCAGAATCCGGAGATTATCGCCCGTCTGAAACCTGTTCTGCCACAGCGGCAATACATCTGCTTCTATCCGATGAACAAAAAACGTGAGCTGAATGACAACTGGTACATGCTGTCCATGGACGAGCGTCGTACGATGATGCGCAGTCACGGCATGATTGGCCGCAGCTATGCGGGTAAAGTAAAACAGATTATTACCGGCTCTGTCGGTTTCGACGATTGGGAATGGGGCGTAACGCTGTTTGCAGATGATGCGCTTCAGTTCAAGAAACTCGTCTATGAGATGCGTTTCGATGAAGTTAGCGCCCGTTATGGCGAATTCGGTTCGTTCTATGTGGGAAGTCTGTTGAACGAAGGAACTTTAGAAGACATGCTTAAGCTGTAAAATAGTACACCGCACAAAAAGCACCGCGACATCTCCTGTAAAGGATATTGTCAGCGGTGCTTTATTATCTATGAATATTCTACTACCTCAAGCTTGATTTAGATCTATATTGTTTGAACTATTTATTTACACAAAAACGGAAAGGAAAGAAAAAACCTGAAAAAGCGAAGCGTTCGCCTAAAAGCTTTCTGAAAGAAAGCTGCATCGGAAGCATACGCTATCACCGGATTTTCCCTTTAACAAAAGGGAATCAAAAAAATCTGGGGATAACAGTGATTGAAAGGTTATGGCTCTAATCCTCGTCCTCTTCATCAACAGCTTTCAGTGATTCGAGGAATTCGGCAGTGGCCCGGTCACGGTCACGACCTTTCTCCTTAAGCCGCTCAATCGCGGGCATAATGAGAGTATCCACTTCTTTCTGCACGATGTAGGCCAGATCATATTGATCCTGTTCCTCCAGATAACCACCGACCTGCATCAGGGCGTTGTACCGATCCAGTTCGTCACGCGTCAATAACCCCCGGACCTGAACACTGCAATGTCTCATCCAAAAAACCGCCCTTTCTTCAGGACTAGCGGAATACCACCAATGATGAACAGATAACGCAGATCAACCAGCTTCTTCAACTGAGCCGCTTTCCAACCCTTGTACTTCTTGCCGCCTACAACAGCAATCGCTTCACCTTTACCCAATGAAGCAACCGTACCTTTGCTCGTAAATACAAAAGGCTGTGGCTGTTTCTTGCGAATGGATGCCACGACGTTCTTCGCGCAATTCACACCCTGCTGCATCGCAATCTGGGCTGTTGGCGGGTAAGGCCGTCCTTCCGCGTTGAACACAAGTGAATTATCACCAATCACATAAACATGCTCATGTCCCGGGGCACGCAGATAGTCATCCACTTTTACCCGGCCACGCATCACTTCAAGACCGGCCTGTTCCAGCAGTGAGTTACCACGAATACCACCGGTCCACACCACTGTGGCAGCATCGAGCTTTTCACCCTCACCCACAATAACCCCATCGGGGAGACACTGTTTGATTGGAACACCAATTTTGAAGGTAACGCCCTTCTTCTTCAGCACGTTCATCGCATGTTCTACCAGTTCCGGGTCAAATCCAGGCAAGGCCGAAGGCGCTGCCTCTACATTATAGATATGCACATGTTTAGGATTCACGTCGAACTCCTTGCACAGCTGTGGAATACGATCTGCAAGTTCAGCTACGAATTCAACGCCACTGAAACCTGCTCCACCTACAACAAAACGAATACGATTTCGTTTGTTATCGTTTTTGTACATCGCAAATTGATATTCGATGTGTTCTCGGATCAGTCTAACCGAGTTAATGCTGCGGATTGTCATGGCGTGATCGAGCATACCCGGAATACCGAAGGTCTCAGGCTCACCGCCTAGTCCAATAATCAGATAATCATAGGATAACGTGCCGTCCTCCAGAATAATCTTCCGATCCTGCAGTCGAATCTCCTTGACAGAAGATTTAACCAGATCAATCTTGAACTCATCAATCAGCTTCGAAATAGGGACTCTTGCATGCTCAATGGTATCCGTGCCGGCTGCCGGCATATGTAGATGTGTAGTAATATAATGATAATCATGCCGGTTCACCAATGTGACGTCGGCCTCGTTATAGTTCAATTCCTTCTGCAGCCGCTGGGCTGTCAGAATCCCGCCATAGCCCGCGCCGAGGATGACGATTTTGGGAATACTGCTCATGTCTATACCCCTTCCGGTTTCACTTGCATCAGCCCAATCTTGGTTGAGATGCAAAATGCACATACTTACAAATATTGATGAGGTCTTGCCCATTATGACGACAAATGTTAACTTCGCGAATTTATTTAAACGTTTGCATCAATTTCATAGCTCATTCCATTGATTCGTTTGCACGCAAGTTAGCGATTCAAGTTGTGAAATTAACCACAAGATTCTACAAAACACGGGATCTGTGCTCATATTACATATTGACTCTAAATTAGACAAAAAAACACATAGTACAGGTCAAGGATATCTGTATTTGTAGCAAAGATCAAGGTTTTTTTTGTTATTTTTCATAACCTTTCATTTCCAATTTCATCCTATTCTCATCTGATCTTCATCAATTATTCTCAGATTCGTGATACAGCTAACTTTGCAACCCTGAATACACCGTTTATAATAGGAAAGACAGTTCAGCACCCATGCCGGTTATGATCCGTAGCCTGCACATTTTTCCTGTTAACTACCTATTAAAATATGAAAGGTGTTGTTGATTCTTGACTGCACAGAATTCCAGTCATGATATGACTGATTTACTTATTATCGGTGGAGGCCCTGCGGGTCTGTTCGCCGCATTTTACGGTGGGATGCGTCAGGCATCCGTTACACTGGTTGAAAGTATGCCACAGCTTGGCGGACAACTTGCCGCTCTTTACCCGGAGAAATACATCTATGATGTCGCCGGATTCCCGAAAGTTACAGCTCAGGAACTGGTGAATAACCTGGTTGAGCAAATGAGTCATTTTAACCCGAACATCCGCCTTGAAGAAAAGGTTGTATCAGTGGAGAAAAAGGATGAGCAACATTTCATCGTGAAGACGGATGAGAATGAATATCATGCCAAAGCTGTCATTATTACAGCTGGTGTAGGTGCATTCGAACCACGTCGCCTGGAGCTTGAAGGTGCTGCCAAGTTCGAGAAGAGCAACCTGCACTACTTTATCAGTGATCTGAATGCCTTCGCGGGCAAAAAAGTACTGATCAGTGGCGGCGGTGACTCCGCGGTAGACTGGGCACTCATGCTCGAACCCATCGCTGAGCAAGTGACGCTGATCCACCGCCGGGACAAGTTCCGTGCGCATGAGCACAGTGTCGAAAATCTGATGAATTCCAAGGTGAATGTCGTTACACCGACCGAAATCACGGAACTTCATGGGGATGACACCATTACCAAGGTAACCCTTGCCCATGTAAAAACCAAAGAAACTCAGGAAATTGAAGTGGATGACGTAATTGTTAACTTCGGATTTGTCTCTTCTCTCGGACCCATTGCCGAGTGGGGCATCGAAATTGACAGCAACTCCATCGTTGTGGATTCCCGCATGGAAACATCCATTCCAGGGATCTTCGCTGCCGGGGATATCACCACATACCCGGGTAAATTGAAGCTGATCGCTGTCGGATTTGGCGAAGCTCCAACAGCCGTCAACAATGCGAAAGTATACTTCGATCCAGACGCCAAGTTGTCCCCAGGACACAGCAGTAACATGAAACGCTAGTTTCGCTGAATGAACATATATTGATACAAAAAAGGGTATCTTACTCCTGAATGAATCCAGATCAGGAGGGATACCCTTGTCTTATATATGCCCGCTGTGTAACGGTCTGGTTGTACCGGAGCAGGCTTGCCCCCACTGCCTTCAGGGACTGTTAGAATGCGGCAAATTGGACGACTACACCGGACCATACAGCCCCTACGTATTCCAATCTTCCTCTGACACGGCAGACGAAGTCGAAAACGTTTGCAATCATGTGTTGTACTGTCCACATTGTCAGACGAGCACGCCATGGCCTGTCTCACTATGGGACTTGTCCGGAAACCTGTAACATTGCCTGCAATGAGGATCTCTAGTGAAGAATGGCAGATACGTCGGTACCCAGTTTGCGCTTATGGATTTCTGCCAACAGCAGTGCGATGAAATCTCGTTCGAGATTCAACTCAATCGCTTTATGGTAGGAATCCAACAACATCTCATCGGATAACATAGCCATTTCCCGCCACAACCTTTCCTTTTTTTTCCTCAAAACTATCATATCAGAGTTTCATATAGAGAACAAGCGTTCTTGTTATCCACAACGTTATGTGGAAATCCTGTGCATAGTTTGTTGATAAATGGAAAAAATGTAGAGTAATCAACGTGTATAGTGTGGACAATATTTATGCACAGGCCTGTTGTACTACGGTAAGAACGTTTATCTGCGTATTTTTATTTGGAATAAATTCATAGTTTCAAGACTTGTTGCGAGTAAATTACCCGGTAATGTAAAATTTCAAACCTTTTTCATACTGTTTTCTTCTATATATTATCGGTTTTTCTTGGATTTTCTTGAGCTTTCCCATTCATTTTCTATTGGGGTCTGGTATTCACTTCCAGAATCCAGATCTTGCCTGAATAATCCAGTCCATAATCGAATCCAAGCTGACCAACACCAGGGAACTGACGTTCCATAATGTATGTGCATGTCAGTGTAAGTGAACGCATCTCCCTGCGTTTGTGTCGACCAGATATATGGGGCAGGGATAAACTGAGAGCTTGCCTTCCTGATAACATGGTGCCACCCTTGCTCAGATTCGTTACACAAAGTCCGGGACGAGCGAGTCGTCCAACCAAGGAACGGAATACCCAGCCTCGGTCTGTTTTAACAACTTTGACTCTGTAATCAACAGGTCTCCCTTGAATCGTTGCCAGATGAATGCCTTGCTGGATCAAGTACCTGCGTCTAGCCTTTACACGCACCAGAGAGCGATACATCTGGCTGAAACTGGCGAAAGAACGTGTCGTTTTCATATGGGTGTATCGATAAGCCCCACCGCTCGCCGATACCCGAATAACACCATAACCTCCGCCACCTACAATAGGTTTGACGTACACCATTCCATAACGACTGAGCATGTGCAGCAGATTCCCTGAGTTGAACGCCTTGGTCTGTGGAATATGGACAGCAGCTACAGGGTATTTCATCAGTGCCGCTGTCTTCCGCCACTTGCTTGCAAGCTGTCTCGACATGGGTTGATCTCCTTCCCTAGAACAATAGTCCTTCCTTATACATACTCAACAGTAGCCTTGCTTTCTTGGATGTCTGTCCACGGCAGGGGCCCCTTTTCCATGAAACTTGTCCCAGGGTGATGGCGGAAACGGGAACAAGCGCCCGGTTTGCTTTTCAAACAAGTCAATCTGTCGTATGCTACTAAGGAACGGCTTGGAAGGGCTTAAATACGAGGATCTAAGGAGCGTTTAGAACAAATGGAAGCATTTTTCAAATCACTTTATGGCGTAGCCTATTTTGCAATGTCGATCGTTCTGGTAGCCGTTACGGTACTTCTCTTTGTCACAGGTATTCGACTGTTTATTCAAAAGCGCAATCGCGGCTTTGCCGTGAGTTGTCTTATATTTGCCTGTTTCATCGTCTTTATCATTGTTGTTATGTTAACCACGCCCTTCTCTGCCACACCGCCGGGTTCACCGGAAGCCATGGCTGCCCTTCTTCACTTCGGGTAGTTGAACCTCTGTAGAAGGAGATGCTTATGACACGTACTAATGAAACCATAGGAATTATTGATATCGGCTCGAACTCCATTCGTCTGGTTATCTATGAACTGGATCAGGATGCAGCCTATCGCATCATTCATGAAGACAAATACGCTGCTCGTCTGAGCAGCGTTGTTGAGTCGGATGGCACCATCCTTCGCCATTCTCTGGATAAAGCCATCACCATCTTGCGTCAATTCAAAGCGACCTGTGAAGCGTATCAGACCAAACTAATCCGTGCAGCAGCTACGGCAGCCATTCGTAATGCAAGCAATGTCCTGCAGATTATCGAATGGCTGGAGACAGAGACGGGGCTTACCATCGAATGTGTATCCGGAGATCGGGAGGCCTATTACGGTTTCCTTGGTGTTACTCAGTCCATTGATCTGGCAGACGGGTTCGTCGTAGATATTGGAGGCGGCAGTACGGAGATCACAGTCTTTCGGGATCGGAAGAGGTTAAATAGCATTTCCCTCCCCATTGGTGCAGTGAATTCACATGCCCGTTATGGGGGGGAAGATCAGTGGACCGAGGAGAATGTGAATGCGCTGTGCAATGAAGTCATTCAAGCTCTCCGTGGACAGGATTGGATTCATGAGCATCCTGGTCTGCCACTCATCGGACTTGGCGGCACGATGCGTACACTCGCCAAAGTGGAGCAGAAGCGTACCCAGTACTCGCTGCCTGTCACCCATCATTATGAGATCAGCGAGCAAGCAATGGAGAACATCGCTCGCTCCCTGCCACATCTCACTTCGGCACAGCGCAAAAAGGTGCCAGGGCTCGCTAAAGATCGCGCAGACATCATCGTGCCCGGCGTATTGATCCTGCGAACCGTCTTCCAGTTAATACAGGGAGATCGTTATGTGGTTAGTGGTGCAGGTCTGCGAGACGGGTTGCTGCGTGATTACTTGGCTGGAGGTCAGCCGGTCGTTCCGGACGCGCTGAAGGACAGCATCCGTAATTTTATCCATTTTGGTCCGCCTATTCCAGAGAAACGTCTGCAACGGATTCATCAGGATGCGGTTACCCTGTATACTGCACTAGAAGGTACTGCTCCTGATGAGGCAGATGCCCGAATCCTGTATGCGTCCTCCATGCTGCACATGGCAGGCAAGCAGATTAACTATTTCCGTTATGCGCAGCACTCGGCTTATTGGATTATGAATGCAAGCATCTATGGACTTTCCCACCGAGAGACGATCCTTAGTGCCAGTGCGGCCGATTATCATCCCAAAAAAAGAACGCCCCAGCTGCTTAATAAGCACCGGGACATTCTGAAAAACTCGGATGAGCGACATGCTCATCGTATAGGCTCTTTGCTGCGTGTAGCCGAAGCGATTAATCGATCCGAGAGCATCGCTGCGATTCAAGCAACCAAAGAAAACGGCTCGCTGCAGGTGCAGTTCACCTGTACAGCAGAGCCGTTACTGGAACTTGATGGTCTCGAAGAGGCCGTCAAGGATCTGAAGGAAGCCTGGGGAATTACGTTATCGTACTCCATTCAGCAGGTTTCCAAGGGATAATTCCCATAGCCTCCGTCTGACTTCTCAGCGGGGGCTTTTCATTTTTTACAAATACATAATTGCCACCAGGCATAAGCTCTCTGGCTTTGACATTATCATTAAGGGACAGATTAAGAATATCGACCAGCATCTTCTTCAGCTCTGGATCGAAAACGGGACACATCAGTTCAATTCTTCGATTGAGGTTACGTGTCATCCAGTCTGCACTGGAGATGAATACATCCGGGTTGCCGCTATTTTCAAAATAAAACAACCGTGAATGCTCCAGAAAACGATCCACAATGCTAATGACCCGAATATTCTCACTGAGCCCCTCGACCCCTGGACGCAGACAACATACGCCACGTACGATCAGATCAATCTGCACACCGGCCTGAGAAGCCTCGTACAACTCATCAATCATATCCTGATGGGATAAGGAATTGATCTTGGCTATGATTCTGGAAGGTTTGCCTTTCAGCGCGTGTTCCGTTTCTCGACGAATCAGTGAGAACAGCTCATCCTTCATACCATCTGGAGCTACACGGAACGCTTGCAATGCCTTCGGACCGGAATATCCGGTAATCTCATTGAACAACTCGGAGGCATCTTCCCCAATAATCGGATTGGAGGTGAACAGACCTACGTCCGTATACACTTTGGCTGTACTCTCATTGTAATTACCGGTTCCTACATGAACATATCGTCTCAACCCCTGCTGTTCCCGGCGTACGACAAGAATGATTTTGGCATGTGTCTTGAGTCCAACCAGCCCATAAACCACGTGACAACCGGCTTTCTCCAGCTTACGCGCCCAAGCAATGTTACGCTCCTCATCAAACCGGGCTTTCAGTTCCACTACCACCGTAACCTGCTTACCACTCTCAGCCGCAAGTGCAAGTGCCGGAATAAGGCGTGAATCGCCATTGACCCGATATAATGTCATCTTGATGGCCAGCACTCTTGGATCTTCCGAAGCCTCCAATATAAAATCAGTGACCGGTTCAAACGATTCATACGGATGATGCACCAGTACATCGCGTTTGCGCAGCAGCTCAAAATGACTTTCTCTTGGCAGAAACTCCGGTGGATAGACTGGCTTTACCGGACTGTATTTCAGATGTGAGAAACTTTCCAGACTGTCCACGAATCCAGCCAGAAAACTCAGATCGAGTGGTCCATCAATCTCGTACACCGGGTCTTGGATTTCGAATTCCTCCTGCAATTCCAATAAAGCATCCGGACGAAAATCTTTGCAGACCTCCAGTCGAACAGGAGCACCTCTGCGTCTGCGCCGTAATTCTTTTTCAATCGCTTCAAGCAGATCTTCCGCTTCCTCTTCATTAATGAACAGATCCGCATTGCGGGTCACCCGGAATTCCTGTGCAGCAAGCGAGATATAACCGCTGAAGAGTGTATGAATATGATGTTTGATGAGGTCTTCAATCAGGATGAACGTTTTCTTTTTGCTATTCGCCCGAATGGGAGCCTGCACTACCCGCGGAAGATTGGAAGGTACCTGGACAATGGCCATAAACGGCTCGCCCTCTTGCTCCCCTTCCTTCTGCAGCATTACGGACAGATAGACCGACTTGTTGTGCACCAATGGGAACGGACGACTCTGGTCAATCGCCATCGGTGTGAGTACCGGGAAAATAATATCATGAAAGTACTGGTCCATTGCGCGCTGTTGTGTCACATTAAGATCTGTATATTCCTGAATGTTTACGCCTTTCTTGGCGAGTAGACGAATGAGTTCACGATACGTTTTATATTGTTCGGCGACCATGCCCCCGGTTCGTTTGATCAATCTGCGGTACAATCCCGAAGGCGTGTATCCTGTAAAATCCTTTTGCGTGAATCCGGCCTTGATCTTCTCTTTCGTCTCTGCCACCCTTACACTGACGAACTCGTCCAGATTACTAGCGACAATACCGAGAAATCTCATGCGTTCCAGCAGAGGCGTTGTTGGATCCTGGGCCTCCTGAAGTACGCGCCGATTAAATTCAACCCAACTCAAATCACGATTAACGTAGTTACCTGTTTTGACGTCTCTATGCATGTATGGCCTCCGAATGTGTTGCATATCTATTCTTCGTTAGAAGTTCTCCTATAATTGTACTATTCGTAATCAACATCAAGCGTCAGCGCAGTGTAAACGCTACGTAAAATTTATGTAAATGATACCTCATGGCCGCAACTTTTTCCATCCCTTTACAAAGGTCAATAGACAGAGTAAAGTGAAGTACAGTGTGATTTGGTCCGGTTGCTAGTTCTCATTCCAAATATATCTGATTAAAGGAGCATATAATGAAATCCAACAAACCTAGAACGTTACAAAAAAATATAGAGTTTTTCACGGCGGCACTATCGCAATGTATGGTAAGCGCATGGCAGGAAGACCCGGCTGGCGTCTATTGTGAGGTCGGTTGTGGCATTGTAGAGCGGATCAGTGAAGACAGTGTACGCATCCGAAACAATGACGGAACGAAGAGTCATTATGCACGAGATATCACGATGTTCCAGACTGAAAAATAATTTTGCATAAATACGTAAAAAAGACTAGCTTTCCGAAACAAGGTGTTGTATACTCTTGCCACAAGGAAAGGAGGTGCGTCAACATTTCTAATCACATGTTGAACGTGTCCCTTACCCGATCCACTAGCTCAAATTAAATGAGTCTGGTGGAGGCGCGGGATACGGATCAATGTTTCAAAAAGCGCCACGGGTAAAAAAGCCGTCTTCGGACGGCTTTTTGTTTTGTCTTTTTCTGTAGAGAGGTTGAGAAAACACCCAAAATATTGGAAATAGACCCTTTAGCAGTTTAAACCAGGATGGCTATAATGAAGATGCAACTCAACCCAAATCCGAGGAGGCATCTTGTAATGTTCAAAAATGTAAGGGGTTTCAAGACATCCATCATGTTGGCTTTTGTTTTGTTATTCACCTCCATCCTGTTACCCGCAGGTCAGCATGCCAGCGCAGCACCAAGTTTCGCCAAAGGAGCAGACATCAGTTGGGTTCCAGGCATGGAAGCCCAAGGCTACAAATGGAAAGATAAAAACGGGGTACAGCGCGACATCATTGATATTTTGAAAAACGACTATCAAATCAACTCCGTTCGCATTCGAGTATTCGTTAATCCGTCAAATGATTATGGGAACGGTTACATGAATAAGGATCGTGCAGCTGCACTCGCACAACGTGCCAAGAATGCTGGCATGAGCGTAATGCTCACTCTGCACTACAGTGACTCTTGGGCAGACCCTGGTCAACAAACCAAACCTGCCGCATGGAAAAATTACACATTCCAACAGCTCATGGATGCGGTATGGAACCACACTCGTGATGTCATGACGGCGATGCAAAGCAAAGGCGTTACCCCGGACTGGGTACAGATCGGGAATGAAACAAGCAACGGCATGTTATGGGAAGATGGCAAAGCATCCACCAACATGAAAAACTATGCGTGGCTGGTAAACACAGGCCATAACGCAGTGAAATCCCTGAGCAGTGGCACCAAAACCATTGTGCATCTGGCAGGTGGAGATGATAACGCCCTCTATGTATGGAATATTGGTGGTCTGATTAATAACGGAGCCAACTTTGACATGATCGCCATGTCCCTCTATCCTTCCGCTTCCGGCTGGAACACCGCTGTGACCAATACGGTAAACAATGCCAAAGATCTGATCAACCGTTATGGCAAAGAGATCATCATTTCTGAAATTGGCATGGACAATAACCAGGCTGCGGCTGGTAAAAGTTTTGTTGCTGCGATGAAAAACCAAATTCGCAATCTGCCGAATGGCAAAGGTAAAGGTGTATTCTACTGGGAGCCTCAGGCTACACCAGGATACAACGGCGGCTATGGCAAAGGCGCATGGCAGTCCAACATGATGCCAACGGCGGTCATGGAAGGATTCATTGACTAGAACACGGAGAGGTTAGAAGTTTGGATGCGAGCAGTGGTGGCGTTCCGGTGGCGGATCGTTCTTATGATCGCTGTTATCCCCAGATTTTATGAATTCCCTTATTAGGGGAAAATCCGGGGATAAAGGCGACCGCTTCGCTTCTTCAGAATCGATTCCGCCCCCTCCACTACGTTGCTGCTCCTTGAGAAACTTCTAAAACCGTGTGTAGTCAAGTTATTAAGTAGTAAGTTAAAACAAGGGCTGAAGGCGCTAATCCCGGTGGAAGTGGCGCCTTTTTTTGATGAAGGGCGTTAAGGGGGCAGCGTGGTGGGCGTTCCGGAGTCGGATCGTTCTTATGATCGCTGTTGTATCCTAATTTCTTAAACAACTCTTTATAAGTTGAAATTAGGATACAAAGGCGCAGTGTATGCTTACGATGTAGCTTTCTTGCAGAAAGCTTTTAGCTTCGCTTCTTCAGACTCGATTCCTCCCCCTCCACTACGTTGTGCTTCTATGAGGCACTTCTAGAGCGTGTTGCGGTCAATCGAGAGGTGCACTACTCGGGCTGGAGACTGATGTTCTTTTAGCTTACATATGAATATAATAAGTTTATTGAGACAACACATAGGATCAACTTCTTATTGGAGCGGGGGAAAATGGATGAGTTTTTTAAAAGGGATGGGGCAGTTGGCTGGGGAAGTTACCGGGAAAGTATTGGGCGGCAGTGTGCGGGTTGTGGGTGAACTTGCAGGAAGTCCTTTTATCAAAGAAATCGGGAACGGCGTAGAGAAAGCTACGATCAATACAGGAAAAACCGTTGGGCAACTGGCTAGCGGGACATATGATCTGGCCAGTGGTGCAATTCGAAAAGACGATACCGCCATAGACGCAGGGCTTGCCGATATTGGAGGTGCCGTAACCACTACTGCAAAAGGTGTAGCGATATCAGCCAAGTATGTATATAACAGTGGTAAAGATGTTGTTGTGGGCATGAAAGAGGAAGATAAGGACAGAGTCAAGCTTGGTGCCAAGAATCTTTTAGCTGCTGCTGCGGTAACAACACTCGCTGTCGGTGTCATTGATGCAGTTGATGGGCCTGAAGGTATAGATACGTAGGAATCCGGAGTCTGTGGTTTCCACGGATATCAGCTAAACCTTTCTTACTGGCCCCGAGATATAAGCGGCATACCAGCCGCTGTCTTAAATACGACCATGGCCCACCGTTTAGAAACAAAAAAGCATATTGTTTGGCTACATACTAAAAAGCTGATTCCAAATATCAATATCTTAGAATCAGCTTTTTACGACATTCCGTATTATTCTCGAAAATTCATACATGTCGAATCCGCTGGACCTGGATTCCATTTATCAAATAATCTCATAATTCATACTAGTTACTTATTTATAAAATTTCGTTTATAGAAAAGTTTTATCTAATCCCCTCAACTAATCCACCGTAGCTTCAGAAGTGGCCTTGTGCCGAAAAGCCTGGTAATTCAGCAACCCCACAACGATGGCTAATATAGTCAATCCGGACGCAAACAGGTAGAGGTTCACAATGCCTATATATTCGGCGAGCACAGCCATACCGAGCAAGGAAATGCAAAATATCAAATGCATAAGAGATGCCTGGGCAGACAATACCTTGGGCAGCAAATGTTTGGTCACTCCACTCTGAATCAAGGCACGGCGATTAATCATGGAAAGCTCTGCGAACGGCCCCATCAGCATAACGAATATGAGAGCAATGAAAGGCTCTGTATTCAGTGCATAAAATGCAGTCAGTACGCCATAACCGGCCATACCGATCATCATCACGGCGAAATAACGGTTGCCAATCCTTCGTGCCAAAGCAATCACCAGCAAGCCTCCAGCTATGGTTCCAGCAAAATAAGCAGCATTGATGAATCCCCACCATTGCTCCCCTTGTCCCAGTGCGACTTGAACAAAAGCCAAGGTAAAGGCACCTACCCAGATTGAACCGCCAAGCATATCGATCATATCCATAAACGTAAGCACTCGTAGACGAGGAACATTCCATATTATTTTCCAGCCTTCGGTTAAGGTATGCCACCTGCTTGTTTTAAGTATAGGCAAGACATCAGAAGATATGTGCAACTCCTTTGCTCCAGTTTGCTTCTCCGTTGGTTCATAGACCCCAAGCGTAAATGCCGCAGCCAAACCATAAATAACTGCTGTTAACAGTAGCGTCGGGCTAGCCCCAATCAAGGCGACCACAACACCGCTTAGACCCCAACCTGCAAACTGTACAACCTGATCACTGACACTCATAAGTCCGTTCGCCTTAAGAAGACCTTGCTCGTGTGTCACGAGACGTGGAATAAGGGCATTCCGAGCCGGCGTTGTCCAGCCGTCGAGAAAGGACATGACAAATACAAGTGAAAATACGAACACCAGGGATGCTGCCTCTCCGGTGAGCTTCAAATAAATAGCCAGCCAAGCGAACAGCAGAAATTGCCCTGTTTGTGACAGCAGAAGAAGCCTCGACAACTTGAAACGTTGAATCAGCAAAGGGGCAATCAGACTGCTGAGCATCTGTGCCCCGCTGCGCATCAGCGGCAAAAGTGCCGCTGATATAAGCGAATCGGTCCGGTTAAGCACCATTACCGTAAGTGCCATAATATATAGTACATCGGCTGCATTCGCAGCCGTTTGCGTGGTCCAGAGGAAATAGAAAGGACGCGTTAAATAGGATGATTTCATGAACAATCGCCCACCGTTTCATAGCAAGTAAAGAAACAAAATTACAGTCTATCGAAAACCATTTCTATAAGCCATGTTACAGCTGGTCGTGGAATAGATTTAAGGAATATTCTTTTTGGGAGACTACATGTTCCATAATTTGTCGCATGACTCCCGGATCTCGTAACTTTAGCAAGTTCGGATTCAACAAATCCTCAGGAGCTACCCACATCGAATCCATGATCTCCGTTGTATCTAATCGAAGAGAACTACCAACAATTGTACCCTTGAAGTGGAATAAAACAACTTGACGATTGGTACTGCTAATAAAATTGTAAACCCCTGTAGTAGCTGTAAGTCTAACATCAAAACCTGTTTCTTCCTTGACTTCTCTTCGTGCTGCTTCCAAAATATCTTCACCATGTTCGACTCTACCTGAAGGGAAATTCCATGTATGTCTAACCGATTCCTTGTTTTCCTTAATTATAAGTATCTTATCGTTATGTATTATAGAAACACTCACAACCATTACAATCCCGTTTTGTGTCATTAGTTCGGACCCCCATAGCTGAAAATAGTCACTGCATCAATTAGAACATACGTTCCTTTTTTTGTAAATAAATAATTCATATCTCATTACACTGAGCTGCACTAAACCAAAGCACAAAAGCAGCCGACCTCATTGATCGACCGCCTTCTTGTGTGTTCGAATTCCTTTCCATCCTTTGGAGTGAACGCCATTAGAACTTCATATGTTACAAGGATAGCTACGCCTTCAGCTTACCTTAGCAAGTCGCGTGGCACGCATCGATGCGGTTGCATATACGATAAGCGCAATCCAGATGAGAGCGAAACCAACGAGCAGAACTGGCGAGACCGTTTCCTTGAACACGAACACGCTCAGGATCAGCATGATGGTCGGCCCAATATACTGTACAAATCCGAGTGTGGACAACGACATCCGAGCTGCCGCCCGTGCAAAGAACAACAGCGGCAGCGCCGTCACCACGCCGGCTAGAAGTAATTCGATGAACATGGGTGCAGGCAGCGTCCATGCCGTTGCTTTTCCCACTATGGCCAAGTAGATCCAGTAACCGAGTGCGATGGGCAGAACTACAGCGGTCTCCGAAAATAAGCCCACAGAAGCGTCTTGCTTGATCTTCTTCTTCGCCAGACCGTACAAGCCGAACGACACAGCCAGCGAGATCGCAACCCATGGGAAACGCCCGTAGTCGATGGCAATGATAAGCACCGCGACACCAGCGATGGCAATCGCAAGCCATTGTCCACGGTTTGGCTTTTCATGAAGGAAGACAACCGCCAGAAGCACGTTCAGTAACGGGTTCAAATAATAGCCCAGACTTGTCTCAACCACATGACCGTTGTTAACTGCCCAGATGAAGATCAGCCAGTTAATAGCAATTAGCAGCCCACTCGCGGTAAGGGACAGTAGGGTCGAACGACTGGTCAGAATGCGCTTCATATCACCCCAACGACGTTGGACGGCAACGAAAATTCCCATAAAGACAAATGACCAGACGACCCTGTGCGATAAAATCTCACCTGCCGGTACATTTTCAAACAACTTCCAATACAGCGGGAGAACCCCCCACATGATATACGCAATGATTGCGTTGATTAATCCACTATTCATAACGTTTTCCCCTCTTATTACTCTGATGTCTCAACGGATTATACGCCTCAATCCTCGTTTTAGTAAAGGGGTAATAGGTCCTGCTGGAAGACACGCTCACGTTCAACAGATTATTTTTTAAGCAAAATTTTCACTTTAATACAGCGAGATTATACTTGGCCATTTTTCTTTCTTACAATTATAAAGAGAATAAAAATCGCCACTAATACGACTATACCTACGATATACATATCCATATCTCGCTCAAACATAAACCACATTTTGTGTTCCAAGTTTACTGGTTGTTTGGGTGGATATCCTTCCCCGAATAGTTCAGTTGCTTGATCAACATTGTTCATTTCGATGGTCGAACTGCACGGACTACTGCTTAACTCGCCATTCGCCTCACTAAAGTAGATTAAGTATTTGTTGCCTTCCTTGAAATCAACCCCCCAAGTATAGTTCGTCACGATCATTAATTGAGAGTCAACTTCAGTATTCCAACTCCTCTCAGCTTCCACTAAAATATATCTGAATTTCTCTTTTGTGCCCGTAAACCCTTCTTGCTTTAAGTCCACCTTTATTTGCTTTACTTCTCCATAAACAGCACCCGTATTTCTTTCTAACTCTTCTTGGGGACTTCCCGATTCGGCACATGACAAAGCGTTAATATCCTGTACATTAGAACCAAAAAACACGGTAGAGATTAAAAACATCAACGTGATTATACGTAGCTTCAGTTTTTCCACCTTCTTCTAATGACGTTTTTTGTGCATCTTTATTGACCTGTTTAACAGGAGAAATGTTGCATCTTCTTTTGCCGTTAGGTGGATCAACAAAGAAGCAACCAATCGGACAGAGTTGGTCGCTCCACTTTTCTTTATTAAGTTACCATTCAAGAATAATCTAAAAGAAATAAAACTAAGATATTTTTCTTACAGCAAACCATAGCTCAACAAAATTCAGTCCATCTTTAATTCCGGTAATTTCAAATTCCATTCCGTCGACCTGTTCATATCCAGTAGTAGGAAGCCATTCGGAAAAGAAGCGTCTATATAAAGTTTCAATGGTTTCATCGAATTTATCCCATGTAAAGGGATCAGATGAAAAGATCGCCCACGTGTGTGCTGGTATCGTTATATTTGTGTAACCATCGGCTTTACTTGTTTCACCTTTAAATGCACACAACATGTATGGGAAAGTATCCTCCCCAGTTTTTTTGTAGCTACATACGGCATGCACTTTATGATAATTCGAATCCAAAGAGTTCGGTAGATTACCGGCAGTTGCAGCAAGTCTTTCAACCTCACCGTTTTCGTGGCTTTGTTTCCATAGTTCTGCCGGTGTTTCTGCACCATTTAATTGAAACACTTTCTCGATTCCAAATATTTCGAAAGATTCTTTTGTTTCGATACGATAGTTCATCGGCTCTTCCCCTTTAATTGAAATAAGGAAGGAAAGCCGAGGATAGGCTTTGAGGGCAATGCCTTCTTCACGAGCCATCGCTGGATTAACACCATGCAACGATTGAAAAGCTCTTGCGAATGATACCGGTGATTCATATCCATACTTTAAGGCAATGTCGACAACTCTCCTGTCACTATTCTGCAATTCAATTGCAGCCAGAGTCAGCCGTCTTCTTCGTATATATTCCGCAAGTGAGACATTGGTAATGAACGAGAACATTCTCTGAAACTGATGTGAAGAACAATACGCACACTGAGCAATTTCCTTCAATTCGATCTCACCAACTAAGTTCATTTCAATATAATCCAATGCCCGATTCATCCTCATAAGCCAATCCATGTCATCCCTCCTCTCGATAAAAGTATAGTTTCATCAGGTTTTCGTATCGCAACTATTTGTGCGCAATTAAGTTTCCTATCCGTCGAAGTATATATGTTGTAAATATTCTTTCCTCCGTTAGCTTGGACTTTTAGGTACCATGCCGCTAATGTTCCTGTTAATTGAATCACTTTACTTTTCAGTTCCCAATTGGATGTCTTCAAATGGTACGTATTTATTTGGATCAACTTCTTTATATACGCGTACATATTTGACATCAAAGGTTGGAAAAGGAGCCAATTCTTTAATTGTTAGGAGCTTCATTTCTTCAATCTGCGTCTCGCTCAACCCCCAATAGATTTGCCCCAAGGTTAAATGAGGATGATATTTATCCATTTCAAAGTAACGGTCTATAAGTTCTTGTGATGGAGAAATCACTTTTACCAACTTTCGATGTAACTCAATGACCTTGCTCGTTTCAACACTAAGAAATGTGACAGCATTTCCGAATGATCCTGGTTCTGATAAGGATAATTGAAAACTTGGCATTAAAGAGCATGTCTGTCTCACGCTTTCTAACCAATGAAGATCAACGGTAAGACCACCCTGCGCTTTTACAGTGATATGAGGCTCGACTACATCATTAAGACGATTACTTGACCAACGATTACGAAATGCCACAATCTTTTCTTTATAATCATCTGGAGGGGTAATTCCAATGAAGTATTTCATATTACCGTCACATCCTTTAGGTAACTAAATAAATCTTAAAATCAAAAAGCAGTCGACCCTTTTGATCAACTGCCGAATGGTGTTCATTTCATTAACGTTTCAGGATAAAGCTACATTTGATCCTATTTTGGTTACGTTCACTCTCCTCCAACATGAAACACACCAATGACGGTTTCACCATCCTTGTCATACAGTGGGATATCATAACCATCTGGTGATCTGTTGTTTTGCATTTCGATAGCTTCTTCAGGTGTATTAGGTAGCTCGCCTTCCATGTCTTTTTTCAGCAGGTATCCTTCTGTACCATCCACACCAAAAGCCAAGATCAAATCAGGTTCAGTTTCAGGAGATGTCGCATATACGGCAGAACCATATGTCTGTCCGTTCTGATTTTTTGGATAAAAAGAAGTGATGTGCATTTGATTCAACGTATTTTTAACATTTGCATACTGGGGTAACCCTAACCCTGAACCACTTGATACACTCATCATAAAAACCGCAATCATCAATAGTATAATTCCTTTAGAATACATCTTCACAACTGTTCACTCCCTTATACTTTTAGGCTCGCAGAAATTCTGATTAAGAAAAAGTAGTCCTCCATATAATCGAATTTAAATACCATATTTAGAATAATATAACACAGATTCAAAGGAATAGTCGGAAGTTGAACGATAATCCTCTAACCTGTCTAACTTTATCAGAACATCCCTCTTCGATAACGTAAAAAAACGGACACCGATCTGTGTTAGATCAGTGTCCGTTTGTATGTTCCATAAGATAATTTAAAAGTGTTACTTCGCTTCGCCAACAACAGTAAAGCGCTCGTTTTTGTGTTGTGGATTCTCGATCTCATCCACCAAAGCAATCGCATAGTCAGCATAGCTGATGTAGCTGTTTCCTTCACTGTTCACGAGAATAACGTCGTTACCTGCTTGATATTTGCCTGTGCGTACACCTTCTGGATTAAAGAATCCGGCCGGGCTCAGGAATGTCCATTGGATACCTGAGGATGCTTGCAGATCCAGCAAGTTTTGGCCTTGGTTCGTTGCAGTTGCTTTGTAAGCATCAGGGAATCCAGGGGATTCAAAAACACGCAATGTTTTGGACTCGTCTGTGAACAGGCTTCCAGCTCCACCCACGACGATCAAACGAGTGTTTGGGGCATCCTTCAGGATGTTGATCAACGCTTGTCCTACTTCCACATGCAGGTTCTCTTTCCCTGCTGGAGCACCAAATGCATTTACAACCACATCAAACGCTTTAAGATCTTCAGCTGTAAGATCGAATACATCTTTCTCCAGCGTATTCAGGCTTTTATCTTCCAGTTTGGATGCATTACGAACGATTGCCGTCACTTTATGCCCTCTGTCTGCTGCTTCTTTCAAAATCACACTTCCTGCTTTGCCTGTTGCACCAATGATTGCAATGTTCATCGTAATCTCTCCTTTAAATTATCAATATTGTTTATGTTTGAACTTCATATTGTAACTATAGTTGTTACAACTAAACTTGTCAACCCGTATTCTTTTCTCTCTTTCAAACCTCGTAAAATGAAAAGATTTGTAGTTGGATTTCTATCTTTTATCGTCCTTCAATCCGAATTAGAAAGGCCCTGTCCATCCATAGATGTACAAGGCCTCCTAACTATAAAATGTATCAGCAATAGGCTATCGATGTAGCATGACTAGGTGGTTCGTTACACATCATATTGCTTAGATTTTATGCATCCATGAATATTTTTACGTCATACGATTAGTTGTTCCCTTTGTAAAGACAGTCCATTCGCTCCAATAGATAGGAAAGCTGATGGGTTCTCAATAAGATTCGTACTCGTTGCATTTCCAGGTATTCCTGGAGTTATAACACACCTGCATTGTATGTGCTTACCCCGAGAGGAAAGAGATAGTTCCTTCCCGCATTGTTATCCCATATACCGCTACCGTTGTTAAATACCGCTTCTAGTCCCGTAGCAGTTCCTACATCAATGGTAATTTTGTTATATCCGGTGAGCTCGGATGCCGGAATGGCAACGCCTGGCGGTGTCGTCCAATTCCCTCCTGCAGGGCGGTAATGAATATTGGGTTGGGCAAACCCCTGCTTGTAGTAGATGGTTACACTGTTACTTTTCGGAGCATCATCGGTCGTTACGCTTAGCTCAGCACTTGCATCCGATTTGTTCTGTGCTGCATCAAAGGCCCTAACTGTATAAACATAACTCGTTGATGCCTTCAGGCTATTATCCGTATATGCAGTTGTCGTACTCGTGCCGATCTTCACACCATCACGCAACACTTCATACCCGGTTACGCCTACATGATCGGTTGACGGATTCCAAGCCAATGTTACACGATCAGCCGCTTGTGCAGTCACGGTCAAACCGGTTGGTACGCTTGGAGGTGTTATATCCACGTGAGGCGCTCCTTGTGTAATGACTCCGGAATTATAGGTGCTAACCCCTAATGGAAACTGATAATTTTTTCCTCCATTATTATCCCATGTGCCACTACCATTGTTAAACACAGCCTCCAGCCCCGTCGCTGTACCCACATTGACTGTCATCTTGGTGTATCCGGGCATCTCGGCTGCCATCATTTTCACACCCGGAGCAGTCGTCCATGTCCCCCCTGTTGGACGATAGTGAATATACGGGTTCGGATAGCCCAGTTTATAATATATCGTTACCGCATTACCTTCTTTGGTACGTACCGAAAGAGCCACACTAGCAGGTGAAACGTTGCCTGCTGCATCTATCGCTTTAACCGTATATACGTATTCTGTTGCCGGTGCAAGGGACTCATCCGTATAGTTTAGTTTGGTTGATTCCCCTACTTTTGAACCGTCTCGATAGATTTCATATTTTGCTACTCCGTAATTATCCTCGCTGGCTGACCAGTCAATTGTCACAGCGGATGAGGTAGCATTCTGTACAGCTACATTTGCAGGCGCTGTTGGCGGCTCTGTATCTGCTGCCAACGTTTGGATCTGTACAGTTGAACTGGCGGAAGAGACATTATTCGCCTTGTCTCTCGCCTTTATACTGTATGCATATGATTTCTTAGGCTCAAGACCGATATCCGTATATTCTGTTGTCAGCGAACTTCCAACTTTGACCCCATCCCGATAAATATCATAGCCCTCAACACCCACATTATCAGTGGATGCTTCCCATTGCAGTGTAATGCTGCGATCTGTCACACGTTTTGCATTGACTTCTGTTGGCACTGAAGGCGGTGTCCGATCGACCACCAGGAACGGATGTGTGCCCTGGATTGTTCCATTCGCATCTTCCACAATTTTGCCCGATGTGTCTTTTTTATATTTTCCCATACCCACATATACCGTCTGTATCTCACTGCGCGTAACATTGCCTTTCGCATCGACAGCTTCAATATAATAATCGACCAGTTGATCCTGGAAATCGTTGAAATACGTGTAATACATATCCCCGATCTCCTGAGCAGGTACACGCTTAAACATATCTGTGCTGCTTGGCTGCCAGGCCACACCGTTCATATCCGATTTAAGATCACGTTTCGTCATCGGATATTCTTGCCAGCTACTCACTTTCGTCGGATCGATGTTGGATACCCCTTTGGCCTTGAGCCCAGCAGGATCGTACACACGGAAGGTGTTGTCCTTGGCATCTGCCAGCTTATCCCGATGTGTCCGTACCTTCACCTTAATATCATTCACACCGTTAACATCATAAGCATAGGTATAAATACCGAACGTATTGTCAAAATAATGAAGTGTCCACCCTTCTGCCTTGCTGACATTGGCGCTTCCAGGATTATATGGATAACGCTGCGGCCACCATATCGATGGTCCGGTACGGTCCTTCGCGAGTTGACTACTTACATAAGGCTTGGAAAAGAAGAGCGACTGATTGAAAGATAACGTCGGCTTTACCCCATCATCCACATTTTCATCATAATAACCAAACCCGGAATCCAGTGCAGGCAGGAGGAAATACCAGCTTAACTCTGCCGGGTTCGCACCTCCCTTATAATTATTAGCAGGATCTCCTTTTACCGGGTAAGCCATCATCCAAGGATTAAGCTGATTGCCCTCATAAGTGATCTCACGGTCTAGTGCCGTCGTTGGCTTCCAATGGTTCGGATTGCTGTCCAGCCAAATCTGTTCAGCTGTCTTGGCATAATTCAGTGCAGCTTGCTCAAGCGCAAAATTACGCTCCAGATAATGGTATCCATATTCAAACGATACGGTCATCCCTTCCTGTACACCATCCAAATTTTTCTTCGGCTCCAGATTAAGGCCTGTAGCCTTGTTGAACGCTTCAAACTGCCCTTTCCAGATTCCAAATGGAAGACGCCAATGATACCATGTCGGATCTGATGAGGAGTCCCGCGTATCGATCCACGAACCGTCTTGAACATGCACTACATCGTCGGCTTTTGGTGTGTTAGTCCGCAAGTATTCATTGATACTCTCTCCCTTCACACCCGGCTGAGCATAAGTCACATTTCCCGCATTGCGCCAAGTATCCTCTGATCCTGCACGTCCTGAAGAATTATCCCCATCATGAGCAATCACGAAGAACTGCTTCTGATCAACCATTCCTTCAAAAGGCTTCAGCGCATCTGCCTTGACTGAACCCTGATACCCTTCTTCCCACGACTCTGCCTGGGCCACAGGGATACCAACAATCTTTTTCTCAGCACCAGTTTCAGGATTCACATGACGCACCCAATGAGGCGTAGAAGCAAATGGATATTTGTTATGAACCACCTGTTTCTCATTGAACATGGGAGAAGATACCCACGAACCCACATTGCTCGTATTCTGCAAATCCGCTCGGTTTGGCGGTGACACCATCGTATCTTTGCCCGGATCGTTCAGTAGCGGATAGTCCTGGAGAGTTCGCGAAAAATGATTATTTCCAATTACGGACCACTCAATGCCGAGTTGATCCAAGACCGGGATAATCCGTTCCGAGAAACCCAGCTCGGTGGGGAAAAAACCTTTGGACGATTTAAAGCTGTCTCCCAGAAAAAAAGGTTGTGCCAGCACAGCATTCTGGTAGATCAAATCCTTTAGCAAATATTCATTGCCAGCCAATGGCCCCATGGAATGGTGTCCGGAGAAGTGAATGAGATCCATCGTCCGTTCTCCATTCGTTGTTTTGAGGTTATTGTAAGCATTCTTCCATGGCGCACCCCAATCTTTATTTTTGTAACCGTTTACATTATTGGTATACATAAAACTGTTCACATTGTTCAATACCGAACCTGACATGGTTACCTGCATCCCTGCAGCAGGGTGATTGTTCCTCAGGTCACCAGCAACTTGCCACGGCCAGTTCAGATAAGCACCTGTCTTTGCATGGTGACTATAATACGCCACGAGATCATCATGTGGCATAGGCGCTCCCCCGGGTAAAAAGTATGGATATCCTGCCGGTGGGTTATTTTTCAGATCGATGACTTGCCCATCATATGTGTAGCGGATTGGGGATCCCACAGGTGCAGAAGCATACTTGGATGTGTCGTAGTAGGCCCAGAAATTGGGCATATGGTTATGATACACATGAGAAGCCGAAATTTCGGCATAAGCCGCTGTATTTTGGGTAGAAATAATAATCGATAATACCAACAGGAATGCGCCGAGCTTGCGCTTAAGATCCATGTTCTTCCTCCCTTATTTGCTCCCCTATGGGAAACAAGAATTCTCGTTATTTGCCTAAGCTCTCTAACCCATTTAACGTTTTAGCATGTTCTGGAATCAAGACACTTTTTAATTCGTATCTCTACAACTCCTCCTCCTTCCCTCTACCCTGTTGTTTCGTGTTCTTCTGTGCTGTTTAAATTTGGTGACTTTTTGTGCAAACGTTTGTACAAAAGGGGATATCCTAGAGATTTTCTTAGAAGACCCGAACTGTAAAACCGCTTTTTTAGCATGAATACTGTGCCCTTATTATTGCAAACGTTTGCACAAATAATATACTTGCTATTGGAACATAATGTCAATACTGAAGAAACGTGATTTTATACCCTCTATATCTTGGAATCGGTAAGTTAGAGAACTCAGCTCCCCCTGCCATAATGTCAAAAAAAAACACAATCCCAAGCGAATGTCCTTCGCTGGAACTGTGCCTTATCATTGCAATCAATTTTATATTAACAATCCTTATCCGGCACACCCGCATCTTCCTTCGTACGGAAAGAAGATCCACAGCCACAAGTGGCTACCGCGTTCGGATTATGAATGGTGAACCCGCCCGTCATACCGGATTCTTCAAAATCAATTTCAAGTCCATTCAGATATTTCAGGTTTTCCTTCTCGACTACAACCTTCATGTTCTGAATATCCATATACAGGTCCTCATCGGACTCTTTATCATCAAAGCCCATGGCGTACGAAAATCCGGTGCAACCGCCCGGTGCTACGCCAAGACGCAGGAACATACCAGGTGTCTCTTGCTGTGCAAGCATCTCTTTCAATCTGTCAGCAGCCGTTTCGCTGATGTTAATCATGCCAGGTCACTCTCCTTTTCATTAACTCTTCTTTAAATTATACTCCACCCCGTCAAGGGTCTCAAGTCATGTTTGCCTCTTTCCGCGTTCCCCCTGTACTCCTTTTTCTTCCCAGTGTATTGAACCCCCGGGACACGAGGTTTATAATGAATAGGTGGTCGCACTGAAATGTCGTTATTTTGTCATGACTTATTCAGACGATGGTCATAATTGGAGTTGTAATTTTTTTCACATTTCGAGACTGCAACGCAGTCCCCAATGCATATATGAGTCAACAGACTCCATTTTTTGAAAAAATTTAGCTTTCATATGCAGCACACGCTGCACCGGGTAAATATGAGTTAGTCCAACTAAGAAGGCGGCAGTTGACCGCATCTTTTCTATGTAGTTCTGTATGCAGATCCTACACACGACTCAAATCCGGTTAAGAACAGGAGGAAACAATATGTCTACATTGGTAACACCGTTCACAGACAAAAGAATGGCTGAAATCGTCGAGAAAGTGCAGAACGGCGTAAGGCTGAGCGTAGAAGACGGCGTATATCTGTATGAAACAGATGATCTGCTGACTTTGGGCCAGCTGGCCAATGAGGCCAACCTGCGGAAGAATGGCAAGAAAGTATATTTCATCGAGAACATGAGTCTTTACTTTACGAACGTATGCGAAGCCCACTGCGCTTTTTGTAATTTCCGCAAAGACCAGGGTGAAGAAGGCTCTTATACATTATCCGGTCAGGAAATGATCGATTATGTGGAACAGCATATTCATCCGGGCGTACGTGAGTTCCATATCGTAGGCGGACATAACAACCATGTTCCTTTTCAATATTATGTCGATTCCCTGCGCGCTTTAAACGAGAAATATCCGGATGTTACACTGAAAGCTTACACGGCAGCCGAGATTGATTTCTTCACCCGGATTAGCGGACTCAGCATCAGAGAAGTTCTGCAAGAGCTGCAAAAAGCAGGTCTGAAAACATTGACTGGTGGCGGCGCTGAGATTCTGTCCGATGAATATCGCAAAAAAATGCGTGTGGACAAAGCCAACGTGGACCGTTATCTTGAGGTGCACCGCACAGCTCATGAGCTCGGCATGCGTACACATACGACGATGTTGTATGGATCGATCGAATCCTATGAGGATCGCGTTAACCATATGGTGCAGATTCGTGAATTGCAAGACGAGACCAACGGATTTATGGTCTTTATCCCTCTTTCCATGCAGCCAAAAAGTAAAAACGCGAGCATTATGCGTCGTAACTCGGCTTATGAGGATCTCAAAACAATTGCGATTAGCCGTCTGATGCTAGATAACATCGATCATATCAAAGCATACTTCATTAACATCGGCCCACAGCTGACTCAAGTCGCTCTTGGTTTCGGTGCTTCGGATGCACACGGTACGATCGTTCGGGAACGGATTAGTCATGCGGCAGGTGCACTCACACCTGAAGGCCTTACACGTAAAGAGCTTATATGGCTCATTAAGGGTGCAGGACGTATTCCGGTAGAACGTGATACGTTCTACAATGAAATTCAAGTGTACGAATAAGATATAAATACAATCAATATTGCACCCGCACCACTCCAGAACGCAGCTTTCATGATAGGGAGACGTTTGAATTCGAGTGGTGCAAACTGCTGAATAATATCTTTAATTTTCAATGCCTACTTTTCAACTAATCAAATCCTAACAAAAGGAGCAGCTATGTTTTTTGCATAGCTGCTCCACAGTTTACAGCCCCATTTCAGTGGGACTGATGCAGAAAGGAAGCCGAGTCATGAAAAATTTTGTCATTCTTGGAGGCGGTTATGGCGGCCTCACCATCATCAAGGAACTTCTGGAAGGTAAGATTCCATCCGATACACAGATTATTTTGGTGGACCGCAGCCCCTTTCAGGGATTAAAGACCGAATATTACGCACTCGCAGCAGGAACCGTATCCGATTATGACCTGCGTATCCAATTTCCAGTGAACGATAAAGTCACTTACCGTTATGGAGAAGTTACTTCAATTGACCTGGAACAGCGTCAGATTGAATTTGAAGGCCAAGACCCGCTTGAATACGATAAACTTGTTATTGGACTGGGTTGTACAGACCGGTTCCACAACACACCAGGCGCTGAAGACTACAGCTGTACCATTCAGAGCTTTAGCAAAACACGCGAGACTTACCTGCGTCTTAATGAAGTCAAAGCCTATGGCAATGTGCATATTGTAGGCGGCGGATTAAGTGGTGTCGAGATGGCAGCCGAACTTCGTGAGAGCAGACCGGATCTGAACATCAGCATTCTGGATCGTGGTGAACGTGTATTATCCGCTTTCCCGCAACGTCTGTCCGTGTATGTACATGAATGGTTTAACGAACATCAGGTAGAGACACGTGGACATATCGCCATTTCGCGTGTTGAGCCCAATGCCATCTATAACCGGGATGAACAGATTCTAACGGATGCTGTCGTCTGGACGGCAGGCATTCAGCCTGTAAAAGTGGTACAGGATCTGGACGTGACCAAAGACCCTCAAGGTCGTGTCGTCCTGAATGAATACTACCAAATCCCGGAATATACCGATGTATATGTGGTTGGTGACTGTGCCAGTGTACCTTATGCACCTAGCGGTCAAGCTGCGGAAGTACAGGGTGAGCAGATCGCCCATATTCAGCATGCCCTCTGGAAAGGCGAAAAGCCCAATCCACATCCACTCAAGCTTCGTGGCACACTGGGTGCACTCGGCAAGAAGTCCGGGTTTGGGCTAATGGGCAAAACGTCCATGATGGGACGTGTACCTCGTATTTTGAAAAGTGGTGTGCTCTGGATGTCCAAGCGCCATCTCGGTTAGTCGAGATCGAGCTCATCCCAGACATCGGCTTCGGCAATTTTGGCCAGAATGGCGTTATATAGATCTTCCACTTTGTCCGTGATGACTACTTCACCATTCACCAGTGCAAATGGAGTCATAGAACATTGGCCACAGTTGGTAAGGCAGCCGTATTCAATCACGTCATAGTCTGGATTTTCTTCCAGTTGATCCATGACTTCATCTGTGCCAAAATGCATATTGTTGGCACAAAATTCAATAATCGGTCTCATGTAGGTTCACCTGCTTTGTTTGACCATTTTAATTTATGGCCATTTGTAATATAATATAATAAGGAAAGGAGTTGAAAAATATGAGCGAAAACGCACAAGACACCATGTATGATGAGGTATCTGATGTTCTTGACAAGCTTCGTCCGTTCCTGCAACGCGATGGCGGTGACGTGGAACTGGTTGACGTGGAAGACGGCATCATTAAGCTGAAACTGGTCGGTGCCTGCGGCAGTTGCCCAAGCTCCACCATTACCTTAAAAGCCGGGATTGAACGTGCCCTTCTCGAAGAAGTTGAAGGTGTACAAGAAGTCGTACAAGTATTCTAATCAATCCTTCACGAAATAAACCTCAAGAGCCTTTCGCTTCGCATGAAGCGGAGGGCTCTTTTTTTGTGCGCATATTCAGCCTGTCCATTTCAACTGTCCCCTAGACCAGCACCAACGTCTTCAACGTCCAGTCCTATAACTCACCTTAAGTATCCTCACGCTGTATGGTCGGACGAATCGGATCAAGCCCTCCAGATACATCCATAATGTTACCTGTTATAAAATCGGAATGATCAAGGCATAGATACGTAATCACTCGCGCGATATCTTCACCGCTGCCAGGACGTCCTCTTGGCGTTTCCTCGTCGGTGATACCCGCCATTTCATCAATCGTTTTCTCTTTGTTGGCACCGCGAATATCTCCCGGGCATACCATGTTGACCGTAATTCCATAAGGAGCTTCCTCAACGGCGAGTGTCTTTGTAAAAGAGACCAGACCTACCTTGGCAGCCGCATATACGGCGCGATGTGGCCAAGATCTCGCTTCTCCAGCATGACTGAAGCCAAAATGGATAATACGTCCCCATTGCTTGCGTCTCATCTCTGGCAATACACGCTGATCCAGCAACATCGGTCCCAGCAGATTTCCCTGCACGAGCATCTGGACCTCGGCTTCAGAATAATCCGCAAATAATCGTCGTTCACGGACAAATGGACCCGCGTTATTCACCAAAATATCAATGCTGCCCAGGTTGTCTTCCACCTGTTCAACCAATGAAGAGATATCTTCTACCTTCGATATATCTGCCTGGATAGCAATGCACCGCACACCCTTGGCTGTAATCTGAGCCCTTAAAGCCTCAGCTTCTGCTCTGCTGTGTACATAGTTGAGGGCAATATGACACCCCTGATCTGCCAGACTGAGGGCCGTCATTTTACCAAGACCTTTGGCACTTCCCGTTATGAGGGCAATCTTTCCCTTCACGTTCATCCCCCTCTTCAAAGAGCAGTCACTATCCAGTATAAAAGATTTATCGTCCTCCTACAACTCGCTTATCCACAAGGGATTATCCACCTTTAATTCCAAATATATCTTGATCGGAATCGAATACCTATGGTACTGTCGAGGATATAACCCGAAAGGACCTCTACTTGAATATGAAGAACAAACGATGGATATCATTTCTTACACTTTTAATGGTGAGTGTATTCACAGTCTCTAGTGCTTCACAGATATCAGCAGAAAGTGAGACGTATCAATCACCCGATGAGTATGATTGGATTATTGGCCCTGCATCTGTAACGCTCGATGGCAAAGCCACACTGAAAGTCCCTGAAAGTCATTCCTTTCTGGATAAGGCCAATACCCAACGCTCAATACTTAACAGCGGTGGAAAGCCTAACGGGAATGAAATCGGAAGCCTAACCAGCAATAGTGAATACGGCTCGTGGTATGTTGTATTTGAATACGTGAAGACAGGTCATATTCATGATGATGATCAAAATTTGAATGGCGAAGAACTGTTAAGCAGTTATATCCGAGGCACAGAAGAAGAGAACAGAGAGCTCGATCCCGAATACAGAACGTACATAACAGGTTGGGAAATTGAACCGGCATACGATAAGACCAAACATCAGTTGGTCTACTCCCTAGGTTTCAAGAATGCTGATCAGCAAGCCATGGTGAATTACAATGTAAAACTCCTGACACGCGAAGGGTACATCACAGCCATTCTGGTTATCGATACGGCCAACTTTCAACAGAGCCGCCAGGCATTCGAGGAAACCGTCCTTAATCAACTTCACATCAATGCAGGACATACCTACGAGGAATATAATGCATCGACTGACAAAACTTCGACCATAGGGCTCAACAGCCTTCTGATGGGGGGAATCGGGTATACGGCTTCCCAAAAATTTAGCGCTCTTCTTTTGCTCAAAAAAGGATGGGCCTTAATCTTGGTTGTCGTTCTTGGACTAATCGGCTGGATCAGATACAAAATCAAAAGTTCACACGGAGATGAAGAAAAACTCTCTCCCTCCGAGCGGACGTACCTGCAAGAAGCAGATGAACAGCAGCATGCTGATCAGAATGAATTATCCTACTACCGCCAATCTGGACATCACTCCAATGCTGATACATCAGAGAAACTTTGACCTATGTTGTGACTTATGTTGATCCATGCTTCAGCACAGACTTGGGGAGTGGCTGTTCAAAAATTGCACCTCGCTACAAGCGCTAATAAGCAAAAAGAGGATGTCCTTCCGTCATATTCATGACTTATGGGACATCCTCTTCTTATCAGCTCACGTCAACTCATACATTCAACTCATACATATCGTTAAATTATTCAGTTGCAGGTTCAACTGCACCTTTATAACGCTCTTTGATAAATGTTTTCACTTCTTCGGAGTGCAGGGCAGCAGCCAGTTTCTGAATTGCATCTGAATCCTTGTTGTCCTCACGAGAAACGAGAATGTTCGCGTACGGGTTACCTTGCAGATCTTCGATCAGCAAGGCATCATTTGCCGGATTCAGGTTGGCTTCAAGCGCATAGTTGGCGTTGATGAATACCAGATCCGCTTCATCCAATTGACGAGGCATCATGGCTGCATCCAGCTCGATGATATCCAGGTTCTTCGGATTGGCTGTGATATCCTGAATCGTAGATGTGATATCTGTATTATCTTTCAGCGTAATAATGCCTTCCTTAGCGAGCAACAACAGTGCACGTCCACCATTGGATGGGTCATTTGGAATGGCTACTTTTGCGCCGTCAGCCAATTCATCCAAAGACTTAATCTTTTTGGAGTATCCGCCAAAAGGTTCAACATGAACAGGAGTTACAGCAACGAGGTTGAATCCACGTTCTTTATTCTCTGTGTCCAGGTAAGGCTGATGCTGGAAGAAGTTTGCATCCAATTTTTTATCAGCAAGTTGCTGGTTGGGTTGTACATAATCATTGAACGTAACGACTTGCAAACGAATGCCTTGTGCTTCCAGTTCAGGCTTGATGCTCTCCAGAATCTCAGCGTGTGGTGTAGGTGAAGCTCCAACTTTCAATTCAACCGTGCGTGGTGCACCTGCTGAATTGTCTGCACCGCTATCGGCATCCTTGTTGTTCCCGCAAGCTGCGAGAACTGCAATCAACATAAGACTAAGTAGAGCGAATGACCATTTTTTCATGTGTAAAACCCCTTCTCTAATCATTTTTTTCATGTGGCGTTCGAATAAATGCCTAGCCATCATGTTATCTATGTGTTATTTCCTGGTGAAAAATGTAACCAAGCGATCTCCAGCCATCTGGAGAATTTGCACGAGAATAATCATCGACACCACGGATATGATCATGATTTCATTTTGATAACGGAAATATCCGTAGTTGATTGCCAGCGTTCCCAGTCCACCACCACCAACCATGCCCGCCATCGCCGTATAGGAGACAAGCGTAACGATGGTAATGGTTATCCCAGCAACCAGACCAGGTAACGCCTCAGGCAGTAATACCCGTCTAACAATCTGTCCGGTCGATGCCCCCATTGACTGCGCCGCTTCAATTACACCACGGTCAACTTCTCGCAACGTTGTCTCCACCAATCGAGCAAAGTAAGGCGCTGCTGAAATAACCAAAGGAGGTATGACGCCAAGAACCCCCGTAGCTGTACCGACGAGTATACGAGTGAATGGAATAAGAGCAACAATCAATATGATAAATGGGACCGAGCGCAAAATATTAACAACCAGGGATAGTAAAGTGTACACCGTCCGTGACTTGATCGAAGCAGATCGGGCTGTCATAAACAGCAGAACTCCGAGTGGTAAACCAAAGATAACGGTGAATAGGCCTGATACACCCAAAATTTGCAGTGTCTCTATGGAAGCTTTACCAACCTCTTCCCAACGTACGGTTGAAAAATCCATCTAACGTAGCACCTCCACATCAAGTCCCTCAGCGGTTAATTCGGATATCGTCCGATCAATCGCATTAGAATCACCTTCGAACCGAACGGTCAGCTGACCATAAGGAACCTGTTTAATCGTAGCAATTGTCCCTTGCAGGATGGCAAAATCCACACCCGTCTTGCGAACCGTCCTGGACAAAATCGCTTCATACGTTTTGTTCCCCAGAAAGGATATCTTCACAAGTTTCGAAGCAACACCTGCCTGCAATTCAATGCCTGCCTTTGCCAGAGCGGTCTCTTCCAGAGCCAGTCCAGCTTCATGGTCACGCATCATGAAGTCTCGCGTAATCGCATGCTGCGGCTTCAGGAACACTTCGGTTACAGGTCCCTGTTCCACAATGCCACCTTGATGAATGACAGCCACCTTATCACAGATGTTCTGAATGACATGCATCTCATGTGTAATCAGCACAATGGTAAGGTTGTACTTTTCGTTAATGTCGAGCAATAACTTCAGAATTGAATTTGTCGTCTGCGGATCAAGCGCTGAAGTAGCCTCATCACAAAGAAGTACATTCGGATCACTCGCAAGTGCTCTCGCAATCCCCACACGTTGTTTCTGTCCACCTGATAATTGAGCTGGATATTTGTTGCTATGGTTCTCCAGACCAACGAGATTGAGCATTTCCTTCACTTTGCGATCAATGGCATCCTTGGGTGTATTCACAAGCTTTAGTGGAAAAGCCACATTATCATATACCGTTGCAGAGGATAACAGATTGAAGTGTTGGAAAATCATCCCGATCTTGCGTCTCTGTTGCTGCAATTCGGTTTTGCTCAGTTCAGTCAGATTGATCCCGTCAACCCATACTTCACCCTCCGTAGGCCGCTCCAGCAAATTAATACAGCGAATCAGTGTACTTTTACCCGCTCCGGAATGGCCAATAACGCCGTAGATTTCACCCTTTTGGATGTTCAAATTCAGCTCGGATAACGCTGTTGTCGACTTTTTTCCTTTGCCGTACGTTTTGGTTAATCCTTTTAATTCAATCAATCGCACTTGCCCCTTTCCAACCACCTACATGTATCTTTACCCGATCTAAAGGAAAACTCCCCTTAAAGTACAAAAAAGAGCCCTTTGCAGAAACAAAGAGGGCTCTTCACGTGAAAGAATATACCTTCTCATCTGCCAAAATCGTGCCTTGCACCATTTTGTAGGAATTAGCACCTAACATCTATAACGAATGATACATGTATCATGTCATTACAAATCGGTTGCCGGGCTTCATCGGGCCTGTCCCTCCGCCGCTCTCGATAAGAAATATGTTATTGTAGGATTTTATAAGTTCATGTAGTTCATGCTTTATAATGTGAATGTAAATTTTGAGATGATCTGTTCATTCTTTGTCATTGCAACACTCTAATTGAAACTCAGTATATTCCAAGTATTCCGATTTGTCAAAGGGAATTATTTCTTTGCCATATTTTATTGATATAACGATAAGAGGCTGTTAACGTTTCACAGACCATATCCACGCCCTGACGCATTTCCTGCACATGCTGATTCAGATCCTCCAGCTTCACCTTACCTTGCAAGGTCTGGTGTAACTGCCACAGGTCATCGTGCATTTCCGAGTTCATGTAATGAATTTCCATATTACGTCGTTTGCGCAGCTTGCTCATCGGCTCCCGATATGAGTCCTTGATCTGAATTAATTTCAATGCAAGATCATGATGCTCCCTCGCAAAATCGAACTGCCTTAACACCGTAAAATAAGAAAAATGCGCTTTTGTATTTGAAGTATTCAGCTGGAATATTTCATTCAATACGGTCCCGACTTTATCCAAAATGGCAAAGCAGCGGATGAAGCCATCTTTGTAGAAATACACATATCGGGCATACTCAGCTTTTTCAGTCGGCGTCATGTCGTCCGTTGAGCCTGCAACGACCTTTTTGCGAAAATGAGCTGCAGCGAAGCTGCTTTGCTCCAGTTCATCCAGTGAGGAGATGAGTCCCTGAGTCCACACATACAGTTTCCGATAGTCATGCGTGGGATCATGATCCACATGCATTTGCCGCTGAAAGAGCTCAAGTGTATGCGCCATGGAGTCCATCGCTTCCTTCAATTTACCTTCGTTTATACGCGGTTTTTCCCCCAACAACGTTCGCAGCATATTTAACCTCCTCTTTTCCGAATCAACATTTCATCACCGTAACACTTCATCCATTCCGTAATTGCTGCTTGCCATAGGTTGCCCTGATCCCCCTGACATCAAACAAAGTCCACCTGTCCAAAGATGTACATCACTGGATGGTGGACTTTCATATTAGGCCGAGTACCTTCAAGAGAACTGTATCTGTATCTAGAACCGATTAACCGGTCGATGCAGCTTGTACACCAGGAAACTCATATACGTTAAAACTCCGAACAATATGGCGATATCCAGCATATGAGCGAGAGCTACGAACATATATACTTCCGGGCGGTTCATTGTCACCATCATGAAAATACCAATCACGACTTGCATCAGGATGAGAACAACGGATACCACGCCAAGGGTACGCATTTCCTTGTTGTCCGGATGATTACGGTAAGCGAAATGACCCAGAATTGCAATAACAATGACGAGCGACGCTGCTGCTGCACGGTGAGCAAAAGCAACCGCTACCCCTCCTGAGAGCTCAGGGATGATCTGCCCGTTACAGAGCGGAAATCCGGAACATCCGCCAGCAGAATTCGTGTGGCTCACAAATGCACCCGTGTATACCACGAGATATGTGTAAATGGTGGAGAACCAGACCAGATTCCTGAATTTTTTGCTCACCCGAGGGTATTTATTCAGGCGCTCCAATCCGCCATCTTTTGCCTCCTGCCTTATGCCCAGCGCCATCATCAGGGAACTAGCAAAAGCAATCAGTGCAAAGCCGAAATGCAGTGCCATAACTGCTGAAGATTGGGAGAAGACGACGGCAAAAGCCCCCATGATCCCCTGCACGATAACAAATACCAGGGTTAAGAAAGAGAACAATTGCAGGTCACGACGTGACTTGCCAAACAGCAGAAAAGCAACAAACGAGGCAATGGACAACAATCCAGCCAGTGCGCTTACAGCGCGATGGGAATATTCAATAAGTGAAGCCACAGTATGTGCCGGAACGAGTTTCCCGTTACATAAAGGCCATTCCGTTCCGCAGCCAAGGCCCGATTCCGTTTTGGTTACGATGCCTCCACCAAAAGTGGCCAGAAACATGACAAGACAGGTTAATACGGTTAACCATTTAAATAAAGTTAAGTGTTTCAATTTTTTCTCACCCGCTGTTGGTTTAAGATGGCGAAGAATATCCTTCGCTTGTTTCGATACTTTGACACTTATTTCACAACTAAATTCATTATACCGGATAAAATGTTCATTGACGTCCGCGCTTTGTGACAAAATGTTAACGTCTGATGAAATAATGACCCATAGGTCACTGGGGATATGTACATCAAATTTCTAACATAGAAACATGTCGAACACACAAACGCCATTTCCCTATTTCAAGAGAAATGGCGTTTCATCTAGTATACCCTTTTACAACATGAACCTGTCATACTTTTATATAAGTTCAATGAAACATTTACACAATAACAGCGATCAAAAGGTTATTCTGTCATCGGAGTGTTTGTCTAAATATTCATCATTTGAACGTATATAACATTATTTATGGATCGTGTTGTACACTTCAACTGCGCGATCCAGGAACTGCTCAATCTCTTCTCTCGACTTGCGCAGCTTGTTCACGTACCGTACGAGTTCGCGCCCATCTGTATACGCCACAAAGCTCGGAATGCCAAGAATATTCTGCTCTTCACTAACCGTTCCAACCTGATCCACGTCGACCTCAATCAAAGTCAGTTCACGTGCATATTTCTCTTCAACCTCAGGCATAAACGGATCGATGTATTTGCAGTCACCACACCAGTCTGCCTTGAATACGGCAATCGTCAAACGTGGGGATTGGATGGCTACATCAAAAGCCGGTTTGGAAGTAATCTGTTCCATTCGGTTCATCTCCCTTTCTGTACCTTGTCTTATCCTAAGTGAAGCAAATTGGCGAGTGGAAGTCAAATAATCAGCGCATACTTAGAATAAACCACATGGTCTGTGAATTTAAACCCAGAACATCATGAAAGGATGTCACATCATGACTTCCACCAGAACCGATTCTTCCAGCGAACAGCATCACGGATCCCTCTTGCAGATGGTCCGTTCCATTCCGGGTGCTGCCCGGGAAATCTGGCGTGGCAAACAGGCTGCATGGCAAGCCTCAGCACAGCTTCGTCACCCATTGCGTAACATCGAGTGGGATACCGATACGGCAGCTGCCCTACAGTCTGAGGTAGAGCGTCTGTTACCTGCCAGCAGCAAGTCTTTTGCACGCGCGGACCAGGTTCAAAGCGCACTCGTCTGTGAAGAAGATTGCATCATTCTGGAAGAGATCAAGACACTGACCCAGGAGCATAACCGGAGTAATATCACCCGCACGTCAGCCTATCTGGAATGTTATGAGCAATACCCTGAACTGCATTGGGCTCTGCTGGCCCATATGGTCTCTCGCAACGGCGGATATCACATGACAGATCTTCAGAGTGACTTAATGCATAATCTGCAGAATCAGAGCGATCGCGAGCATATGTATCGGCTGCTGGAGCGATGCAATGCACTCATTTTCCAGGATGCATATCCCCAGCTACAGCTGTATATGAACAGTCGCCGGATTGGACGAAGCTGTTTCCATCTCTTGTCACACTTTCACGTATCTGCGTTTATGACGCCGTTTTGGGAACGCTTTTGGCTGGAACGGTGCAGTTCACTGCTTAGTGTGGCATTAATTATTAATGAGCAGAATTATATCGAGAGCCGGGTCGTGCAGCATCCTTATTTTCAAAAAGAAGTACTCTCCAAACCTGCATTCCATCTGCATAATTTGGCGGGGCTTAATCATATCGTCTTTCCTCTTGGTCGGGGAGCAGGCCTCGCGGGACGCGTCATTGAACATTTTGGCAAGTTGGATGAGCGGATCATGTTTGGCAAAGGCCTATATGCTCTGTTGTTTGGGGTGGAGCAAGTCCACACACAAGTGTTGGCGTTCGCACGTTCGGTTCCCCATCGTGGCTCACGGGCCGAATATTGGCCTGGCCTGTTTACCCATCGTGAAGAAGAGGCAGGTGATCATACATTATACGCGCAAGCGCTACTTGATGAAGAATGGCTTCCAGAAGGGCAACGATTATATAGTCCGGAACTGCTATCCGTATGGGGCGACACGCCTTATGAACCGATTACCAGACAAGACTGGCTTCAGACTCGGGATTGTCTCGGTTATCTAACAGCACCGCGCCGGCCATGGCTGTTTGAGATGAGTCACGAACATCGGTATGGCATGTTGAAAACAGCACTGGCTCATGATGCGAAAGCCATCACACACTAATGCTAAAGATCATATGGAACAGGTAAAGCCGGATGATGTGAATTTCCCAATGTACCGCTAATTCTCGCTTGCTGGGCTAATATTCAACGCAGTCACGCAGCTCGCCTTTGCGATACAAAAAGCCCTGTCCGCTGAACAGCAGACAGAGCTTTTATCCATGAACTTTTATCATTTATCCGATGTTCACAACATATTGGAGCTTGAATGATGCTCCTTGTATTGTTAACCTCTTTGCCCGGCTCCACGTTGAAGACGCATAAGTGGACGGAGAATTTTTTGCAGAATACGGGGGTAACTGCCCAGCTCGTCCTTGCGCAATACACGCAGCACAACCATGAGAACCAGATACACCACCACAACAAGCACACCAACCACAAGGCAGGTAAGCAAGAAGGATACACGCGCTGGCAGGAACAGTCCAAAGATCATATTTCCTATCCAGTTCGTTGCAAATCCTACACCTGCTGCAAGCAACACTGTAATGATAAAACCTTTCCAACGATCTCCCATGATGGAGAAATCAACGATTTTGCGAAGGACCCGCAGATTCAGGTACGTGATGACCAGGAAACAAAGGGCCGTTGCAATAATGATGCCGTAAATGCCAAAGATCGGCGCCAGAATCAGACTTGCGATCAGTTTGACTACAACACCTGCTGCCACACTAATCATCGTAATCCGCGGTTTCCCTACACCAAGCAAAATGGAATTGGTGGTCATCATCGTAATCTGGAAAATGGTACCGAATGTCAGCAAGGCAATAATCGGCGTTCCATCCAGATTGGTAAACAGCAATCCGTTGACCGAATACGCTGCCGCACAAAGTGCAATGACAATCGGCATACCTGTTAGAATCGAAATACGCATCGCAAGTGTAACCTGACTCTTCAGATGCGCTTCATCCTTGCGGGCAAATGCTGCCGAGATAACAGGCACCAACGATTGACTTAAAGCGATCGCCAGAATCGGAGGGATACCCGCAATACTTTGGGCCTTAGCTCCCAAGATCGCAAGAACGCCTGTCGCTTCTTCGAGTCCAATCTGGCCACTGAGCAGCGGAACCACAAGGGATGAATCGATGAAGTTAATGGCTGGAACTGCAAGTGAGGACAGCACAATGGGAATAGACAGCTTGAAGATATCGCTGTAGATACCTCGCATCGGTAGCTGCTTTGCAGGCTCGTAATTCAATTGGGCCGCACGGTCGCTACGACGCAGCTTCAAGGTGAAGTACAGCATGACACCAAAGGCACCCACACTTCCTAATACCCCACCAAATGAGGCACCCGCAGCAATCGTTTGATCATCATAATTCCATTGCAGCATGACATAAGCCACGATAATGGCTGTACCTACACGGGCGAACTGTTCCACAATCTGCGAAATGCCACCCGCTGTCATGTTCCCTCTTCCCTGGAAATATCCACGCATCATTGCAATGGCCGGGAACAGCAGCAAGGCTGGAGCCAAGGCGCGAATGGCGCTGACCGATGCCGGTACTTTGGAGACATACGTGGCATAATAAGGTGCAGCGAACCACAATAAAGCAGACATGACTACCCCGGCGACAGCCGCAAAGATCAGGGCTGCACGGTAGATCTGTTGGGCTTCACCCGCGCGTCCGAGTGCATAGCGTTCCGATACCATTTTGCTAAGTGTACTCGGTATGCCCGCCGTTGCTACAGTTAACAGCATTAAATATACCGTATTGGAGATGGTAAACGATGCGTTACCGACATCTCCGAGGATATGCTCCAGTGGCACCCGTTGAACCAACCCGAGTACTCTCGCGATTAGCGCAGCGGCTGCCAGAATGAGCGTACCCCTAATGAATGTTTCTTTCTTAGACAAACGAATTCCCCTTCTTTCCTCCACACCGGACGTGCATCCCGTTGAAGCTAATCCTGAACGTTTAGGCGAATCTTACCACCCAGATAATAAAGAGAACAATCATGACGATTTGCAAAATAATTTTCATCACAGTACTCGTAAATAGTCCCACGACGGAACCAAATCCAACTTTCGATGCTTTGGAAGGTGAAGACCCACCGATCAATTCCCCAATAAAAGCACCGATAAATGGTCCCAACACCAGTCCGAATGCCGGAATGACAAATGGGCCAATGATAACACCAATGGTACTCAGCGTGGTCGATAACTTGGAGCCACCGAACTTCTTCACACCCCATGCGCTGACGACATAATCAGCCACAAACAACACAACCACAATCAGAATCTGGATGATCCAGAACCATACACCGAACGGATCAAAACTGAAGAACCAGCCGTAGACCAGAAACGCGAAGAAAATCGCTACAGCACCAGGCAGTATGGGATATACCGTTCCAGCCATCCCCACTGCAAACAGCAGCACAATTAAAATCCAGGCAACGGTTGCGAGCAAAGGTTACTCCCCCTTCAAAATATGTTCACGAATCACTTCGACGATGCCGTCTTCATTATTACTCGCTACGATCAGATCAGCCGCTTCCTTCACCTGCTCTTGCGCATTACCCATAGCTACACCCAAACCTACCGCCTCAATGACAGCCAGATCGTTCAAGCTGTCTCCGACAGCAACAACTTCGGACATCTCGATGCCCAGCAGCTTGCAGACTTCCGCTACACCACTAGCTTTGGATATACCTGCAGGGTTGATCTCAATATTAACGGGTGAGGAATTCGTCATTTGCAGACCACCCATTTGTTGCAGTTCCATCATGATCTGGTGACGAACTTCATCCACTTCGATATTGAAGCCGAATTTCAACCATTCCAGACCTTCAATATTGTCCGTCCAACGGTCACGATTGAACAGCTCTTCCACGGAGTATGCCCAGTACCAGCTGTTATATTTCTCACCGATCTCCTGCATTCTGCGAATCAATGCCGGGTCCATCAGATGACGCATATGCAGATCATGCGGAGCTTTCCAGACCTCACTGCCGTTAACGGTGACCATCGGTGTCTCCAGCCCAAGTTGCACCGCATAAGGCATCGCGTGGAATACCGCTCTTCCCGTGGATAGGCACACATGCACACCCCGACGAATCGCAATCTGAATCCACTTGGCGGTCTCCTGCGTAATTTCATGATTATCATTAAGCAATGTTCCATCCATATCCAATGCAAGCAATTTGTATTTCAGTTCACTCATACAGTAGTTCCTCCTAGGTTGTCTCTCTCTCCAAGTTGAACTCATGGATATCCATTCAGGCACTAAACGGGCAGAAAACCTTTCGAGTCGTAGTATCTTTGTTTTAGAATTACCTTTTTCTTTAGTGTATTAAGATTATACGAGGTAACCGTTACGTGTACGGATCGTCTTCCGATCGCTTTGTCTCCAAATTTTCTAGATTCTCTCTTCTTAAGGGTTAGAAATTCGGAGACAGCGTATGCTTTCGAAGCAGCTTTCTTGCAGAAAGCTTTCAGGCGCACGCTATCGCTTCTTCAGATTGATTCCGCCCCCTTCACTACATCACCTTTGTATTTAGAGCTCATAGCACCTACCATCAAGAAGGAAATTCATAAACAAATTTCCCTTCTCTAGATCCTTTCTGCCATCTCAGTTCCACATTGGTTCTCCAGTTCAACTTGAAGGTTCTCTTTATCTATTGGTAAACATTCTTTCACAACAAGATCGCCCGGCACCCGTAAAAACGGACGCTCCGGACGTCACAGCTAACGACATTTTACCACAGATCATCTGTATGCAACAAAATAACCCGTAATCGGCAGGATGACGCTACAATATCATTTTATATTGTATATCTTATATGGGTTGCCCTTGTAAAAGTCATACGTCCAGACACGTAGAAAGGGACTGTCTCAGAAGGAACGCCGCCTCGCTCCAAGTGCTAACGAACCTACCGCACCTTAAAAGGCGCATCATCAACGGTTGCAAGATTTAACGAACCTCACTAACGCTATTTCGTCATAACAGGGCTTCCCAACCTATAAAAACCAGTAAATCGACGAAATAGCTTCTCTATAGTTCGTTAGTTCTCAGATCTGGGCAAATGGGAGCGAATAGCGTGTATCAGGTTCATTAAAACAAAATAACACTAAATGAGGATGTCCCTCGTCATATTCATGACTTATGGGACACCCTCATTGTTATAATTTTGTTTATTCATTTATAATTCACTTTAAACTTTAATTACCGTGCTGCGAATTTGCGACGAGCGTAACGGAATACGATGCCATGTTTCGGGGACAGCAGCAGTGCGAGAACAAACAAAATCCCAGCTACTGCCACCATGCAGCCCGCGATGGAAGCATCCAGGGCGTATGCCATGATGTAACCTCCAACCGAGGAAGCTGCTCCGATCAAGACGGCATACAGAATCATTTTGCCCAGACGATCTGTGAGCAGGTACGCCGTCGCCGCAGGTACAATCAGCATGCCCACCACGAGAATTGAACCCACACTTTCAAATGAAGCTACGGATGTCATGGAAACGAGTCCCATGAGCAGATAGTGGAACAGCACTACTGGAATGCCACAGGCAGCAGCCAGCGCCGGATCGAAGGCACATAGCTTGAACTGTTTGTAGAACATCCCAATGACGACGAGGATAACGAGTAACGTGATACCAAGCATCCAGACTGCCCTCGGCCCCACATCTGTGCCCCCAAGGGTTAGCGTATCCCACTGCACATAAGCGATCTCGCCGAACAAGACACAGTCTAGATCCAGATCGATGTGCTGAGCGTTTAGACTAATCAGAATGACGCCTACTGCGAAGAGTGCTGTGAACACAATTCCGATGGAGGCATCTGACGAGAGTCCACCCGCCTGCAAACTCTGTATGAAGAATACCGTCAGTAGACCAAACACGGTGGCACCGAGCAGCATCCATAACGAATCTCTGGAACCGCTCCACAGGAAAGCAATCGCAATACCAGGGAGAACCGCATGACTGATCGCATCACCGACCAGAGCCATTCGCCGCAGGATCAGAAAACAACCGAGGATGGCGCAGGCAGAAGAAACCAGTACGGCCGTCAAGATAATCCAAAACGTTGCCATTACATCTCCCCCCGTTCCTGCTGATTCCGCTGTGTGGCGAGAGTCTGAAGTGTAGCCCGCTCTTCACGCATATATGCGGACTTCGCCTGAATACTGCGTAACCGCCTGGCTAATAATCCACGACGCGGTGCGAGCAAGGCTGATCCGGCAAACAACACCGTAGCCGCAAGAACAGTTACAGGACCTGTTGGGAGATTAGGTACAAGTGTGCTGAAGATAGTTCCTGTTGCTCCGCTCAATGCACCAAATATGCCTGCCAACACCACCATCAGTGCGAGTGAGTCGGTCCAGCAACGTGCCGCTGCTGCCGGAGTTACCAGCAAGGCTGCAACAAGCACCACACCAACCGCCTGAATCCCGGCCACCACCGCGATTACCGTCAAGAGCAGAATAAGCTGCTCCAACATGGCAACTGGCAGTCCCATACCTCGTGCAAATCCCGGGTCAAAACTCACCAGTTTGAATTCCTTGAACCAGGCCAGACAGGCAATCAGCAATACGAGACATACACCACCCATGACATACACATCCGTCATGACCATAGATGCCGCCTGCCCAAACAAATATTTATCAAGTCCGCTTTGACTTCCGCTCGCTCCATGCTGGATGCGCGTCAGCATCACTACACCAATCCCGAAAAATACGGTCAACACAATGCCCATCGCCGCATCCTGTTTGATCCGGGAGTAGCGTGTAATCCACGAAATTCCGAAGGTAGCAACGATACCGGCCACCAGAGCACCGAACAGGAATAATCCTACAGACTTCGTTTCCGTTAACATAAATGCAATACAGATCCCAGGCAGAGCAGCATGAGCAAGGGTGTCCCCCATCAGACTCTGCTTACGAAGGAAGGTGAAGGAGCCAATAATTCCACTGCTGAATCCAAGCAGCAGACAGCCAAGCAATATCCAACGGGTATTGGGGTCGGACAAGATGGCAATGATCCAGTTCCACATGTACTACACCTGGCCTTTCTCCGTCCGGCTTCCGATCATGGCAATCCGGCCTCCGTACGTCTCTTGCAGTGTATCTGGTACAAATACTTCACTTGTCGGTCCGCCAGCCACCAGTCGTCCATTGAGCAGCAGCACATGGTCGAAGTATTCCTCGACTGTCGCCAGATCATGGTGAACGACCAGTACCGTCTTGCCTTGTTTCTTCAACTGTTCCAATAGGGAAATGATCGCTTTCTCCGTGGTGGCATCCACACCTGCAAACGGCTCATCCATGAAATACAGATCTGCGTCTTGCACGAGTGCCCGCGCCAGAAAGACACGTTGCTGCTGTCCACCCGACAGCTGGCTGATCTGCCGGTACATGTAATCGCCCATGCCGACTTGTTCCAGGCAGTGTGCTGCCAGGTCCCGCTCCTTTTTCCCCGGACGACGGAACCAGCCCAGATGACCATACCGTCCCATCATGACTACATCGAGTGCATGCGTAGGGAAATCCCAGTCGACCGATTCCCGTTGGGGTACATAACCGATGCGACGACGTTGTTCCCGGTACGATTGTCCGAAGATCCGTACCTCACCATGCATCTTCGGTACCAGTCCCAGAACGGCTTTGATCAGGGTTGATTTCCCTGCACCATTCGGTCCGAGTATTCCGATGAGCTGTCCTTCCGGGATATCGAAGGATACACTGCTAAGCACCGGCTTTTTGTGATAGGCCACGGCCAGATCCCTCACACTAAGAGGAGCCGACGTAGGCAGCGTTCCCTGCAAGTGGCTGTTGTTCAGATTCGTAGGAGTTTGTTCCGATAAAGTTGTATCATTCATAATCCTGTAACTCCTCTCTTCATAGGATTCATTATTTCAGGGCTTCTACAATCGTCTCAACATTGTGGCGAATCATACCGATGTATGTGCCTTCTTCCGTTCCTTCAGCCCCCATGGCATCCGAGAACAGTTCTCCACCAATGTTCACTGTATGCCCTTTTTGAGCTGCTCCGGCAATAATGGCTTCCATCGCTTTGGCAGGCACACTTGATTCAACAAAAACGGCTTTGATATGGTTATCCACGAGATAATCCCTCAGTTCGCTAACATCTTTTGCACCGTATTCGGCTGCTGTACTAATGCCCTGAAGCCCCATCACTTTCATGCCATAAGCTTGACCGAAATACCCAAATGCATCATGTGCCGTGACCAATACCCGGCTTGCTTCCGGAATCTCCAGAATCTTCTCACGTACCTCGGCATCCAGATCTTTGAGCTTCGCCAGGTATGCCTCTGCCTGAGCCTTGTATTCTTCCGCATGATCCGGGTCCGCCTCCACGAGTGTATCGCGTACAGCTTCTGTCGCATGCATCCAGTGGCTGACGTTAAACCAGACGTGTGGGTCATATTCGGTGCCGCCTGTATCTTTGCCTGAGTGTAACTCCTCGACTGGAATGGTCTCTGTAACGGCTGTAACCAGCTTGCTTGAGGACATTTTCTCCAAAATGTCTGTCATTTTGCCTTCGAGATGCAGTCCATTATAAAAAATGACTTTTGCTTGTTCCAGCTTGCGAATATCACCTTGGGATGCCTTGTACAAGTGGGGGTCGACGCCCGGGCCCATGAGCCCGGTAACCTCAACATATGCTCCGCCTACCTCACGTGCTACGTCAGCGATCATGCCCGTTGTAGCGGTCACTTGCAGCTTGCCGCTGCTGCCAGTCTCTGCACCACTTGAACATGCTGAAAGTACGACAACCAGCACCAGAGCCGCTAGCGTGATGAACCCCCTCTGAATACTCCTCATTTTCACCATTAACAATTCAACCGTCCCCTTTCCCTCTCCTAAAAGTATTGTCCTTATCTAATTTTGTTGTACAAGGTATTAAGTTTTAATCAAGACTAATAATGTTTCCCTTGTGCAAATTTTATCCGAAGCCAAAAAAAAAGGCAAGGGATTATTTCCCCTGCCTGTCCAAATGTACATTTAATTCACTTCATGAACCGTTTGGTTACGATGTTAAAAGAGCTAATTCCCGCGATATTCTTTGCGTTACTCTTGGTCTTTTGCTTCGTCTTTTTTCCCTTTTGGCGTTCCGTCAAGACCATATACTTCATCATATGCATCGAAGATTTTTCGTGCAATCGGCGAGGCACTGACTGACCCGAACCCACCTTCCGGTACAACAACAGCTACAGCAAGCTTTGGATTATCTCGTGGTGCAAAGGCGATAAATACACCATTCTCTTTTTTGTTCGGTCCGGTCCCCTGCTCTGATGTTCCTGTTTTCCGTGCATAATCGTATGGGAAACCGTCAAATGAACTTACTTTAGTAACCATACCTTTATGAACTTCATTCCAGTGCGCATCGGCAAAATCAACTTTATTGAGCACTTTAGGTTTGATTTCCTTCACTACATTGCCATCCGCATCACGGATTTCCTTCACCAAGTGAGGCTCCATCCGTTTGCCTTTATTGGCAAGCATCGTCGTGTATTGTGCGAGTTGCATGGTGGTGTACTTCGCTTGCTGTCCAAAGGAGGCAAAAGCCAAACGTGTTAGAGCTGATTCGTCTTCATTATTATATTCTAGCCTACCCAGAAATTCATTAGGCAGATCTACACCAGTGGACACACCCAAGCCAAATTCCTTCATGTGTTTGTCCCAGATATCAATTCCTTTATCCGAGCCATATTTGCTTAACAAACGTTTACCTACCATATCGATCATAAACGCATTGGAGGATTTCTCGATCGCTCTTCTCGCCGTAATAGAACCATTATAAGCAGAATGCGAGTTCTTTACTTGTCGTCCATCTTTCCCCAGAATGGCATATCCCTGATCATGATAGGTCTGTCCTGCTGTAAATAATCCCTCTTTTAATCCAATCAGCACACTTAGCGGTTTGATTACCGATCCAAGAAGTACTACGGATTCCGCACGACTAGGCTTGGCATCATTCGGTGGGAACGACTCGGTGGTTCCGTTTCGAAACACATACTTGATTTTGTCATAATCCCAATCGTTCGGATCATAATCCGGCATACTCGCCATCGCTACCACATTTCCCGTATCCACTTCCATGGCTACTGCATATCCCGTAATTGCCTTCGGGAGTCTGCGCAGTTCGTCCGTTATCGCCTCTTGGGCGGCCATCTGAATTTCCTTGTTGATGGTGGAAACCAGACTGTAACCTTTCTCCGGTGGAGTCTGTAGCATCGTTCCATCCGGCAGATTACGTGCGTCAATATCAATGGACTGATATCCGCTTCGTCCACGGAGTTCTTCCTGATATTGCAGCTCGAGCCCATCAAAGCCAACCTTCTCCTCCTCATGGTACACAAGACCAGGATCACGTTGGTTACTTGCCCCCTCGCGGATGGCTTTATATTTGGCAATGGAATCCGGTGCCCGTTTAAACTCTCGTGTGTAACCCACAATCTGAACTGCTACACCATCCGGGTCATATTTCCGTATGTTTTCTTCCAGCACCATAACGCCCGGATACTCCGCTTTTTTCTCCATGAAAAAGGCAATTTCTTTGGTCGATAGATCAGACTTCACCAGCCTCGGCACATATCCAAACGTTTTCTGGTAGTCCAGATCCAATCGTTTGATGATTTCTTCCGCGTCCGGCTGCTCTTTGTCTCCTGGATTAAACTGCTTAAACACAGCCGCCAGATCATGAGCCAGTTCCTCTGCTTCCTGTCTACGTTCATCATTCCGATAATCCTCATATAACAGCACATACAGGGACTGTACAGGTTCGGAATAAGCGAGCGCGACTTCCCCTGTCGCATCATAGATGGGACCGCGAACAGGTGCAAGTGGAATATCTTTGGTATTACGACTCGTTTCCATATACGTCAGTTCAGGACCCTCCACAAACTGCACAAAGGCTAATCTGAAAATAAGGATACTGAATATGACAAATGCCGCGAAAAAAAACAGATTCAGCCTTGCGGTGGAAGGCTTGTTGACGGGTGTATCTTCCTCAGTCATGGGTTTCTTCCTCAATCGGTTAAACATGTTTTAAGCCTCTCCCGTTCCTCTATAAAAATAAAATATTTAATCTGTCTTGTGAACGTGTTCAATCCCCTATTTAATCCTATCTCATACAAGTCTACCAAAGGTTTGCTGTCACGTCTTTCAATTTTTGGTTACATTTTCGTAAACAGAAACGTACACTACCCAATCTATTGATTTCAATGTAAACACTGACATATCAACGTTTGTCCCCTTCTCCCGATCGCGTTTACCCTTCCCTTATATAAACGTGGTACAGCTCATATGGTTACATATTAATGCAACTAAATAGTTCACTCTTACGATCCATTCTCATTGTAAAAACAAAAAAGAGGACCCACGAAGGGTCCTCTCTGTAACCAATGCCTCACATCACTGTGTGCCTGATTCCGATTCTGAATCTTTATTTTTGTCCTTTTTCGGTACACCATCAAGACCGAATTCCTCGTCATAGGCATCGAAGATCGCACGTGCAACCGGAGCCGCACTGCTCGAACCAAAGCCCCCTTCGGGGATAACCACAGCGACAGCAAGCTTCGGATTATTACGTGGTGCATAGGCGATAAATACCCCGTTATCCACCAGTTTACCGCCGACGAGTTGCGTCGATGTACCTGTTTTTCTGGCAAAATCATACGGGAAGCCACTAAATGCCGAAACTTCGGTGGCCATGCCTCGTTGCACCTCGTTCCAGTAGGCGTCGTTAAAATCTACCGTGCTGAGTACCTTCGGTTTAACTTTCTCAACCACATTGCCTTCCGAATCCCGGAACTCGTTAACCAATTGCGGTTCCATCCGTTTTCCTTTGTTCGCAAGCATCGTGGTGTACTGTGCCAACTGCATGGTTGTATATTTTCCTTGCTGACCAAAGGAGGCATACACAAGTTTAGTGAGGGAGCTCTCTTCACTTCGGATATACTCCAAATAACCAGGATATTCATTCGGCAGATCAACTTCCGTCTTCACGCCAAGCCCAAACTGCTTCATGTATTTATCCCATACGTTGATACCATCTGCACCATACTGCGAATACAGCTTCTTTCCGATCTCGTCGATCATGAACACGTTCGAGGAATGACGAATCGCATCATGCGGACGCATCGCACCGTACACATGCCCTGATGAGTTCTGCACTCTACGGTTGTCTCCACCAAAGGTCGTTGAACCTCTATCCTGATAAACGGTATTGGTCGTAAAGAAACCCTCTTTCAAACCAATCAATACACTCAGCGGTTTGATCGTGGAACCGAGCAAGACTACAGACTCAGCCCGCTTGCCTGTATCATCTGGCGGGAAGCCTCGGATCGTACCATTTTGATAGATATATTTTATTTTATCGTAATCTTCATTGCTTATACCGCCAGTTCTCCATACGTTAGTATCATAATCCGGCATACTGGCCGCAGAAACAATTTTCCCAGTATCCACTTCCATAGCAACCGCAAAGCCTGTTTTGGCGTTCGGGTGTAATTTACCCGACACTGGGTTCCGATGAAGCCAACTCAACTGATCCAGAATGGCCTGTTCTGTTTTCACCTGAACGTTCTTGTTAATGCTGGAAATCAGGTCGTAACCTTTCTCCGGCGGGGTAGAACCAGCCACACCTTCAGGCAAGTTACGCAAATCCACATCAACGGATGTATATCCGCTTTTGCCGCGGAGAGCATCCTGATATTGCAGCTCAAGTCCATCAAAGCCTACAAATTCATTTTCCGTATACACCAGGCCCGGGTCCGTTTGCGTTTTGTTGGCCTCGTCCACTTCTTTGTATTTATTCAAAGTTTTCGAACTTTTAAATTTCTTCAGATAACCGATCGTCTGAACTGCTACCGTATCCGGATCATAGAACCGTACACTCTCCTCGACGATCTGAATACCTTTGAACTCGTCCTTGTGCTGAAGGAAATAAGCGACTTCTCCCTCGGACAGATCACTCTTGATCAGGCGTGGCATAAAACCGTTCGCTTTGCGGGAGTTCAAGTCCATCTCTTCAATGATCTGTTCCACTGTAAGTGACTCTGAATCCTTCGATTTGTACTGTTCAAACACATCATGCAATCGGGTTGCAATATCCTGTACTTCCCCTATGTTAGGACTCGGTTTCCCATCAACATCCCCATAATTCTTATACAGCGTCAGGTATAGAGACTGAATGGGCTTGGAGTAAGCCAATTTCACCTCACCAGTAGAATCATAGATCGTACCTCTCACAGGAGGAAGCGGTACATCCTTGGTAATGTTACTTGCTTCTTCCTGACTGAGTTCAGGCCCTTCGACAAATTGCAAAAAGGCCAAACGTACAATAATAACGCTAAAAATAACAAAGGAAGCGAAGAAAAATACGTTCATTCGGTAACTGAATCGCCGTTTGTCTGTAAGTTCATCCTTCTCATTGGAATGCTTTTTCATCCATCCTACCTCTTTCATGACTTGATGCATACCGCTCAAACTGATTCTTTCCGGCATGATAACCTGGCAACGTCGTCATATTCCGGACCCATGTCCGTAGTAATGTTAAGCTGATTGATCCTTCAGATGGGTGTCGGCAAAATTCGGAGGATTGAACCAGTCTCCACTGATCGCCCATGTCGGGTCAAGCGGGACCCAGCTCTCGGAATCGCTCAAATACACTTCATTCCATGCATGCGGACCGTATCCGCCCTGACCGTTATACCCAAGTCCTGTAACCACTTTGACTTCAAGCCCTTGTGAACGGGCCATAACAGCATAGAGACGGGCATAATCAATACATACACCTTTGCGTGTATCAAATGTATTCTGCGGATTCTGTTCATGCCATATGCCCTTTTGTTCATAGTCATCCACTTTACCATAGTCATACTGAATACGTGAACCTACCCAGTCGTATAACGCTCTTGCTTTGGCTTCATCTGTCGATTGGCTTTTGACAATTTCTTTCGCGGCAGATTCAATATCCGTCGGAATATTGTGGTCAATGACTTCATATTTGCGTTGCAGGATGCCGCCCAGTTCCTTCTGCACAGCCTGCGTGAATACGGGCAGCTTGTCCTTGATAAACGTACCAGACAACGGTTCAATTACCGATTTGGCCCCTTGCATATAGATTGGAGATGCCTCCACATATCGGCTGAACATGCTCCCGGGGTAAAGACTGACAATCATGAACAAGACCGCAATGACAATCATTCCACGGACGGAGCCTATGATGGTGCCAATGATTGCACCCGCCAGCCGACTAAGCATACCTTTCGGCGCACTTTCCTCGGCTGACCCCTGCCTGCTGCTGAAAATAAATGAAGAGAGCAATCCGAGAACCAATCGGATGAGTCCATAACTCAGTACAAATAATACAGCGAACCGCATCAGTGGAAAATCTGCGATCGCCGTAACCAACGTATAATACATCTGTTCCCACCGGTTCAACTCACGGTTAGGCATGGCTGAAGCATACTCAGACAACCACTGCTGTACATATGGTGCAAGCCATAACGTTAAACCGATCGATAACAGAATACCAATAACCGCCATAATGCCATCCATCAGGAACCCAAAGAGTCTGCCTGCTGAACGAGAAGCCCCTCTGGACCAACCCTGCAATAAAGAAGCAGCCAAAATCAGCAGCAGCATAATCGTGATGCCATTCAATTCCTTCAGGCTGTCCAGCCAATTCTGCAGCACGTACCGATTCCCCCTTTACTACGATGCTGGTGCTGTTTTGTTCTCCTGTGCCTGTTCGACAAACGTACGGATCGTTTCATTGTCGAGTTTCCATTCGCCAAGTGAAATGCCGCGGAAGGTCACATCGACTTTATCCGATTGTGTTCTGCCTTTAATCTCCACATTGGGACTTGTGATAGTGAACGCTCCATCCTGTCCTTTGACGTATGTCGCTTTGGAAGCTTCCTTAAGCATCATGCTGGTTGCTTCTTTCTTCAATGTGTCCATCGTACTGGATTGCACGTCTGTCACTGTTTGTTTGATCTGATCAATGGAGATGCCACTGTATATCAGTAGAGCCGCAATAATGATGATGGCAATCAACCATTTCAATACGGTTTTGACCACATTCAGAACAAAGAACAATATGATCAATGCAACCACGATCACCAACCAGTTCTGCATCAAAAACTCTTTGATTACTTCTATGTTCATGATTACACCTTCCGTATTAGAATTCATTTGTAACACTCCCGAATATTATACATGATTTCCGAAGCTGCTGTCAGCTAAGCCCTCCCCCTTGAAAATAAACGGTCTAAGTTCGTCCCGCCAGGCGTACAAGTAGTACCATAAGGTTCTGCTGGCGAACGGGAACACGTTCAAGACCTGTAATTTGCACATGCATCGCTTAACAAGGAGGGGCTTATGTGAAAACGGCCATCTGGCTATACCTGTTTTTGTTCCTTGCTGTATTTGATCTGCACGCCCAGTATCCCATTCTGACCCCTTTTGCCATCTCGCTGGGAGCTGCCCCTACTTTCATTGGCTGGATGATGGGTATCTATTCCTTAACGCATCTTCCTGGCAATCTCATTGCCGGAACACAAATCGATAAACATGGCAGTCGCCGCTACATTGTATTCAGTCTGCTTGGGGCAGGAGTCATCCTGCTCCTGCAAGCCTATGTCCATACCCCTTGGCAACTGCTGGCACTGCGTTCCATCAGCGGTTTTGTGCTGGCATTCCTGTCTCCTGCATGTCTCGCCCTGCTTGCCCAGTTATCCAGTGATCCGGTGAAGCAGGGGAAGTATATGTCAGGACACGGGGTAGTACATACCCTCGCGTCTGTGGTATCTCCCGCAGCCGGGGCGATCATTGTGGGTTCCATGGGATTCTCTGCTACATTCTCAGGCTTAGGTTACTTGCTCATTCTCACAGGTGTGATTGCTTTCATGACCATGCCTCGTGGCATCGTCAAGCAGCATGAGAGAGTGACTGAACCTGCCAAACCTAACGTTTCACCAGTAGATGCCAAAAGTGCATTCCTTCCGGTGTCCTGGCGCTATTTTGCCCTGCCTCTGGTTATTGCTTGTGCTCAAGGGATTCTCTTCTTCGAGCTGCCCCTGCGGGGAGGAGGGCAATCGTCCATCATGTCTACCGGGTTGTTATTTTCCATTATCAGTATTGGAGCGCTCTTCACACTGAGCATGTTATTTCTTAACCGGTATTCCCCCAAGCTGCGTCTGGTTGCGGGTGTGCTGCTGATGTCCTTGTGCTTTTTTGCAATGGCCGCCATTCCGCAAATTCCGTTGTCTACCGTATTATTTGTACTCGGAATGTCCAAAGGCATTATCTTTCCTGCTATGGCTACCCTATTTATCCGTCTGAGCGGTGGAAGCAGGTTAGGCCGCATTTTCTCGCTGCAATCCATCGCCACTTCCATCGGTTCATTTATCGGCCCCATCACGGCTGGGCAACTCCGTGTCGGTTTATCACCCTATTTCATCGCCTTTGTTTTGTTAATGATAGGTATGCTGCTGCTTCCATACTATACATCCAGACGCGAAGCTTCCCTCGCCGATCCGAAAAGTATATTCAATTAAATTTCGATCAGTCTCTCTCTCCTTACGTTATGACAGCAGTTAGGCCTGTATTTTCATTAGCTTTGCATCATTCCCCCATTTACAGCTAAACTATATAAAATGGACTAACGTTTTACACACGAACGGAACGGCCTAAAAGGCATAAGCGCTGTCTTCAAGATTTCAACTTTTTCTTAAATATCATCATTAGGTATGGACGATCATTGGAAGTAGTGAAGGGGACGGAATCGATTTTGAAGAAGCGGTAGCGTTCGCCTTTGTCTCCACATTTCAACCTACAAAAAATCAATCAGAAATTTGGAGACAACAGCGATCGAAGAAACGATCCGTAACCGTAACGGCCACTATTGATCAGATTTATTTCCTGATGTAAATGAAAAAGAATTTAGAAATCCAAGGTGCTCCTGTCCGCGTGGTGAACAGTGTAAAGAAAAGGTGTCCATTTTATATAATCCGTCGATTTTCGCTGTAACATTTCCCGGGGAATGTCGACATAAGCTCTCGAACAAGAGGTGAATATCATGCCTATTCATGTCATTGTGGAAGGTAAGAATGATCGAAGTAAACTGAAACGTCTGGTTGGACCCGAAATCAACATTTTATGCACGTTTGGAACGCTTAATTCACTTAAGCTGGAGACATTGCGTAAACAAGTCGGGTATGATGAAGTTTATTTATTTATGGATAATGACAGTTCCGGCAAAAAAATTAGAGGTGTGCTTCGGGATGCATTCCCGGATGCAGTACAGATGTATACACGACGAGGATATGCGGGTGTGGAAGGAACACCTGATGAGTATATCATTGCCCAGCTGGAGAAAGCCGGGTTAGAGACATACATCCAATACCCTGAACATCCTTCCTTTTAAAAGAAATGCCAAAAGGCTGCCTTAGGTTGATATCCAACCTGAAGGCAGCCTTTACAGTTATCCAGTGATTATTCCTTGATCAGATTGCGAATATCCTCGGCAATGACAGCAGGTACAACGTCCTCTGTATTAAACGCATTATATACCTTGCGCAGCTGGTTATTCTGATCCACCAAGCCAATCATATTCATATGGGCAAAATCGTCCTTATTCTCGCCTTCAATCAGGATCTGGAATGAATCCCTGGCGAACTGTTTTGTTTTGTCCATATCCCCTCGCAAGAAGTACCATCCGGAATAATCCGCATGGAAGCGATCCGCAAACGTCTTAATCTTCTCTCTCGTATCGACTTTCGGGTCGAATGAAATGGATACAAACGAGACATCTTTACCGAAGGTGTCGTCCTCTTTCAACAGATCCTGCACTTGGGATAACGTGAACGTCGTAATAGGGCAGACATCCGGACAACTGGTGAAATAAAAGTAGAACAAACGGACTTTCCCTTGAGTATCCTCCAGTGATACCGTACTGCCATCTACATTTTCCATGGAAAAGGATTGGATCTCGCGAATCTCGGGTAATTTCTCCTTACTGACAAATAATGTGCCCCACATCAGATACACAACCATAATCAGTGCGAGCCCGAGTAGTATCCAGGTCCATATGTACTTTTTCAGCATCTTCCTCGTCCCTTCTGTATCTTCTCTTATGAATACGCATACATAAGTAAATCCAAAATCACAATTGTTTCGCTTCATCCATCTACTGTGACATATGTACTCCAAGAAACCTACTTTTTATGAGATTCTATATTATTGTAACGGTTTGTCGTAACAATGCCCATACATATTTATTGAACAAGCTGACCTCGTATACTCTGATGAAATTTCTCTCTGTTTCCGATATAAAGTTTATCATAAGAAATGCCAAAATAGTTTGACAAACTACGTACATTTATTGGGTATGGACCAAGTTATTATCATAACTTTGAAATTAGGGATGTTTTGCATCCGGACAGACGGATATTATACACTATATATGGGTATCACCTAGATAGAGAAGTAATATGCCTTAGAACGATACACCACACAAAGGAGACGTTTATGGATACCTCTACACATTTTGTCATGGGGATTGGTCTAGCTGGTCTGGCTTATGTTGATCCTGTTGTCGCAACGAGTCCAATGCTTGCAGCTGCGGTAATGGTTGGCACGATTGCTGGCTCCCAGGCCCCTGACATCGATACTGCGTTACGTCTCAAAAGCAACTCACTTTACATTCGGAATCATCGGGGCTTGTCACACTCTCTGCCATTTCTCCTGTTATGGGTTCTGCTCATCACCGGCGTCATTGCCCTGATATTCCCTGGTGTCCCCATTGGACACGTTGCCATCTGGACCGCTGTAGCCGTAGGCTTTCACGTATTCACCGATCTGTTCAACACCTATGGAACCCAAGCCGCCCGGCCTTTTACGGAACGCTGGATCGCCTGGAACATCATTCATATTTTTGATCCGTTTCTATTCACTACGCATGTCGTAGCTATCCTGTTATGGGCCTTTGATCTGATCGCCCCTGCACCACTCTTCGTTACGCTGTATAGTTTGACCGGTATATATTATATATGGCGAACGATTGCTCGTGCACAAGCGGTCAGAAAAGTCAGACGTTTAGATAATAGCCCAGAACAGGCTAAATACATCGTCATTCCAACGATATCCTGGAATCGCTGGCATGTGGTTAAACGAGTCGAGGACGGCAGTTATGTGATCGGCAAAATGGATGGTTCTAATCTGGTATGGAGTCTGCACGCCTCGTCTTCTACTCATGCGGCCGTTGCTGCTTCACGCAAATCACCGGAAGTCAGTGCTTTCCTCTACTTCACCTCTTATGCGGTGGCAGAAGTGGAAGAACTGCCTGCCGGTTACAAGGTCCGCTGGGCAGATGTACGTTATCGACACCGAAAACAATATCCATTTGTCGCTGTAATTGTGATGGACCGGAATTTTGAAACGATTGATACGTATGTAGGCTGGTTAAGCGATGAGAAGATGGATAAAAAACTTTTATCCGCACGCCCTTGACGAAGTGAGCATGGCAAGGCACAATCAATTATAGGAACTGATACGCGAGAAAGCCCGGAGCGTTTCCGCCCCGGGCTTTCTGTTTATTCTTTTATTGCTGTTGGTTAAGATAAATTATTTGCCAGACCCAGCCAGAGACTGCTCAGCGATTTGTACCAGACGTTTGGTGATATATCCACCCAAAGATCCTGTTTCACGGGAAGTGTAGTTACCATAGTAACCATCTTGCGGGATAGTTACACCTAGTTCCTGTGCAGCCTCCATTTTCAATTGTTGCAATGCAGAATTTGCTTGAGGTACCACCAAGTTGTTAGAACGAGATCCTTGAGCCATATTTATAATCTCCCTTCAATCTGTGTCTGTAATGTCATTGCAAGCTTGCAAGATTATTATGGCTCGTAGGCTTCAGGTTATACGGAATTTTACTAAATTTGTAGATGGAGGTTTTTCCCAATGAGCAAAGGTTTATCCTTATGGTTCGCATTTTCATCCATTATCTTGTTAACGGTTACAGCAATCACAATCTCTTACTCCGGTTGGCTTGCTACGCTCTTGTTCGTCCTGTCCATTGCCAACATTGGCTGGGGCTTTGTCATTCGTGCCAAAAAAGAACGGCAGGAAGTTCGCTCGGCTACTTCAGAGCCCACTTCTTGAGCAGGTCATATTCTAACGCAAGTTTGAACGTATAAATAAAGAGGAGCCCTTAATAGGACTCCTCTTTATTTATGTTAACTATTCATTTCTTTAACTATAATTTTGTTCAGCAGCACTACAGTTTACGTCTAGGAACAAACCCCATACGTTCTTTCACTGCATTCAACGTTTGAGAAGCAACTTCTTCTGCACGACGAGCTGACGTCTCCAGAACATCGGCCAATTCGCCAGACTCGCGAATCTCATTATATCGTTGTTGCAGCGGTTCGATAACAGACACAACCACTTCAGCCAGTTCTTTTTTGAACGGACCGTACATCTTGCCTTCATAACGCTCAGCTACTTCCTTAAGCGTCATACCCGCACATTCCGCGTAGATACTCATCAGGTTACTAACTTCCGGTTTGTTTGCCGGATCATAGACGACTTCACGTCCCGAATCTGTAGTGGCACGGCTGATCTTTTTGCGAATGACATCCGGCGGATCCAGCAAGGCAATATAGCTGCCGGCATTAGGATTACTTTTACTCATCTTCGAAGAGGCATCATCAAGTGACATTACCCGTGCACCTACCTGTGGGATATACGGATCTGGAATGGTGAAGTACTCCCCATAACGGTGGTTAAAACGCCCAGCCAGATCACGTGTCAGCTCCAGATGCTGCTTCTGGTCTTCACCTACTGGTACAAGATCAGCATTGTATAACAAAATATCAGCCGCCATTAATGATGGATACACGAACAGTCCGGCACCAACGGAATCTTTACCGGATGATTTATCCTTAAACTGAGTCATACGTTCAAGCTCACCCATGGAGGTCAGCGTCGTCATCAACCAGCCCAATTCGGCGTGCTGCGGTACATGGGATTGCAGAAATACGTTAGATTTCGAAGGATCAATACCTGCTGCAAGAAACAGCGCAGCTACCGCTTCCGATTGTTCACGCAATGCTGCTGGCTCTTGAGCCACGGTAATGGCATGAAGATCTACCACCATGAAATGACATTGATAGTCATGCTGGAGTTTTACAAAATTTTTGATTGCACCAATATAGTTGCCCAATGTGAGCTTACCACTTGGTTGAATACCTGAAAGTACTGTTTTCATTGCACATAACGCCTCCCTGATTGTATATAAAAAGCTCCTGCCATTCTCTGCGAACGCAAAAAGGCCCCACATCCGCAAGGGACGTGAGACCGTGGTGCCACCCTTATTCGCTTTTCTTCCATTGCCCCTGACCCTCAATCAAGTCAAGCTGAAGAAACGCCTTCATTGTTCCGTAACGTGGATTATACGGCAGACTCTAGTGAGGCAAGCCCGCCTCTGGCTTAACCTGTTCAAATCCACACTCAAGGGTCCATTCAGTAAAGAGTTCACACCGGTTCGCATCAACCACCGGCTTTCTGAAGAGAATTCTCTTGGCCTACTTATCCCTGTCATCGATTTATATCATTCAATTTGAATACGTACCTTTAGAGTTCCATCTTAATGCGCACAGGCGCGAATGTCAAAATGAGTTGAACTTTTTTACCCGAGACACCGAAATCTGTTATGATGGAATTGCTTATTAACATGCCTGCTTCACAAGAAGCAGCGCAGGAAATAGCTGGCATGTACACAATGACACGCCTGCAGCAGTCCAATCATTACAACTGCTCGCAGACAGATTTCAAGTGGGAAAAGGAGCATCGATATGAAACAAGTGACCAAAGGCCAATGGAATGGTTACGACACGTATATCCTACATAGCCGTGAATTGGAAATCACCCTGCTGCCACGTCTTGGAAATAACATTATTTCTATTCGGGATTTAGTGCAGGACAGGGATATCGTCCGCCGTCCGGATGAAGACGATCTTGCCTTTTATCTGCAGAAGCCGTACCATTTTGGCGTTCCTCTCCTGATTCCACCAGGACGCATTCATCGGGGACAATTCGAATATGAAGGTGTCCGTTACCAGTTCGATCAGAACACGGCAAATGACAACCATATTCACGGTCTCCACCGTACCCAATCCTGGTGTGTCAGTGATATCGAGGAAGATGAAGACGGATGTGCAATTACGACCGAATTATTGACTGAAAATGAAGAACACTGGATGGCTCAATTCCCGATTCCTCTGAAACTTGAGATGACGTTCAGTCTGCAAAACGCTGTATTTAGCCAGCGTCTGCGAGTCACCAATCTGAGCTCAACGCCTGCTCCTTTTGGGATGGGCTATCATACATGGTTTTTGTTAGACGGCAAACCTGCCGATTGGACACTGCAACTTCCTGTTTCCGGAATATACGGTCAGAATGAAGAACAACTACCAACAGGTGAGCTGGAATCCCTGGGTGAATGGTCTGCTCTTAACGAAGGCATCAACTTGCAGGGACGTAACTGGGATACGCTGTTGAAAGCTACCGAAGGTGAACCGGCTGCGGCTTACTTACGGAGGCAAGATGGATATACGCTGAAATATTCAGCAGATGAAACATTTTTCAAACACTGGGTTCTCTTCACCAAAGGGGAATCCGATCAGTTTTTGTGCATTGAACCGTACACTTGGCTTCCGGATGCACCTAATTTGGATTTATCGGATGAACAGACGGGATTGATTCGCCTGGAACCGGAACAGCCTGTTGAGCTATTTACACGTATTGAGGTTATACCTCCTACAGACTAAGTGAGCTGATCAACATATATTTCGATACCATGTACAACTTGCCGACCCACATTGGGTCGGCTTTTTTATGTGATCCGCGCACCAATAATTAACCATATATTTCCTTACGCCATATCATGTATATTTCCTTATTCTCTAACCATACTAACATCACCAACCCATAAGGAGGTGACACATATGTACGGAGGTCAAAACCAAGGTAGCGGTAGCCGCTCCAACAACCTGGTCGTTCCCCAAGCAACTGCAGCATTGCAACAATTGAAAATGGAAGCTGCACAAGAGCTGGGTGTAACTATTCCACAAGATGGTTACTACGGTAACTATACTTCCCGTGAGACAGGTTCTCTGGGTGGATACATCACTAAACGTCTGGTGCAAATCGCTGAGCAGCAATTATCGGGTCGTTCGTAAGCTCGTAATTATTGCTTGAGCTAAGCAGAATCCAAAAGCGGCCTTCTTCGGAAGTGCCGCTTTCTCTTGTGTAACGAATTATGAGGTCGACTCCATATCAGAATCCTTGTATGTATTGGTTCTAGGGTAACGAATCATGAGACTCGCCATATTGTAATTGGACTCCATTGTTGCATCTACCAGAATCATACCTTGTCTTACTGTGAAGTCGTACGATATTTCGCCATGTGTCCAATTGCGTTTGAATTTCAAAGTTTCCAGTGCCATCGCCCGGAAAGAAGTTCTCTGGGTTTCGTTTAGTCCCTTCTCTTCCAAATCCATCTGCCCATCCCGTCCAGTTATCGGATTATGTCGAATACCGAACTTCCCAATTACGTTGTTTCGTATTTGCACAAAAACTACTCCTGAATCTAACCCTGACAACTCATGATCAAGCTCTTTAAATACTAAATCTAACTGACGTGCTAATGAAAGCTGGTCGATTTTCATAATAACACTCCTCCTACATGCTTATAGTCCTATGTAACAAGGACTTACGGCTCATTATATGACATCATTTGCGCATGTTCAACAAACAACGGCAAACTTGGGTATTTTTAACTATAAATTGCGCAATTAATTGCCATTCCCCTTCCTTAAAGTGAGTTTTTTCGTTCATTTGCGACAAAATATTTGAGAATCAAAAATAAGGATTCTGTACAAAAAAAGGCTGCAATCCTGTGTTTGTTAACACGGAATTGCAGCCTTTCATATATATTCAACCTATTACATTCAACCTATTTTTGGGGTGCTGTCATCTGCAAAAACTGCTCAATATCGGCAATAACCAAGTCCGCAGCATTTTGCCAGAATTCCGGTTGTGTCAGGTCTGTACCCAGATGTTTCTGAGCAAGTTCTTCGACCGTCATACGCCCTGTATCTCGTAACAAATCATCATATTTATCTGCAAATGCTGTGCCTTCTTGCTGTGCTCTCGCATAGATTCCCGCACTGAACATGTACCCAAACGTGTATGGGAAGTTATAGAATGGCACACCTGTCAGATAGAAATGCAGCTTGGATGCCCAGAAATGTGGATGATCTGATGCAAGTACACCACAGAACGCTTCCTGCTGAGCATCCACCATTAATTGGGATAGTTCATCCGCGTTAACCAGGCCTTTTTTGCGTTGTTCATAGAAACGATTCTCAAACAGGAACCGGGCATGGATATTCATAAAGAAAGCCACACTTCGCTGTATCTTGTCTTCCAACAAAGCCAGCTTCTCTTGCTCATCTGTTGCCGCCTGCACAAGGGCATCTGCTACAATCAATTCAGCAAACGTGGACGCTGTCTCAGCCACATTCATCGCGTAACGTTGATTCAATGCAGGCAACTCTTCCATAATGTGTTGATGATATCCATGACCAAGTTCATGCGCAAGAGTCGACACATTAGACGGTGTCCCGGAGAAGGTCATGAAAATTCGGGTTGCTTTGCTACGTGGCAAAGATGTACAGAATCCTCCCGGACGCTTGCCGGGGCGGTCTTCAGCTTCAATCCAGCGTTTCTCAAAAGCCATCTCTGCAAACGAGGAGAGCTTAGGACTGAACTTGGCAAACTGTTCAACGATATTGATAGCTGCCTCATCGTAAGTGATTTTGCCACTCGACTTACCTACAGGGGCGTCTACATCGCTCCAACTGAGCTTGTCTACCCCGAGCAGTTCTGCCTTGCGCTCCAGATATTGAACAAGTGCAGGTTTGGCACCATTAATTACATCCCACATCGTATCCAGTGTCTGACGGGACATCCGGTTGATGGCCAGAGGTTCCTTGAGGATATCATGCCAGCCACGTTTCTCATATAACTTCAGACGGAATCCCGCGAGGTGGTTCAGTGTGTCTGCGCAGAAATCTTCGACATCCGTCCAAGCCTGTTCCCAGTTTGCAAATACCGTCTCGCGTACATTCCGATCACTATCGCTCAGCTTGTTGGCAGCTTGCCCTGCCGACAGCATGACCGTTTCCCCATTTTGCTCAAATGGAATGTTCACCTTGCTGACAATCGTGTTATAGAATTTGCCCCAACCATGGTAACCATCCACACCCAGATCCAGTGCAAGACCTTCAAGTTCCGGCGACAGCTTCTCACGAGCCAACGTGCGACTCTCGTTCAGTACAAATGCAAGCGGCTGAATATCCTCCCGAGCAATCCAGGCGTCCCACACCGAATCTGACGTCTGACTGAGTGTATTATCGAACTTCGATTTGCTGCCGTTCAGCATCGCAGCAATAGAACTGATGGCCCCCTGAAGCTGGGTTGCCTTCTTGTCCTTCTGGTTTTGCGATGAGAGGCAGGATACAAACGCAGAACCTTCTGATATGCGGACATAACAGCTTTGCAGCAGTTCCAAAATGGGATCAAAAGCTGCCGTCTCTTCTAATGAAGTCGGTGCAGGTGTTTCGTTCAATAGTTGTTGCAGTTTACGTACATCCTCTTCCAGTTCAATCAGATACGCAGCGAATGTCTCGGAGGAAGAACCTCCACTAAAAATGGACTCCAGATCCCATACGGGGTGTAATGGCGTTTTCATTTAATAAGGCACCTCTCTCTATAAATTGGATGGTTAGGATTGAATTAAAAACTGGTTTTCTGTTCACTGTATCTCTATACTAGAGAAATACTTATAGTAACTTTCAGGAGGTAAACGTATGAAACCTTTACAAGTATCGGCTGATACAGCCGTCAAATTAGCAGAATCCTTGGGCGTACCTTTGGAACATCTGATGCACATGCCCCAACATATCCTAATGCAGAAGATTGCGGAACTCGCCAAACAAGAAGCCTCCAAACCTTCCGCACCAGAAGGCGAACAAGAATGATTCCCTTTGAGAACAGCTGGCCTTACGATATTGTGATGGGAGACATCTATGTACAGCAATGTCCCTACTGTCACGCAAACAACGTGCTGCTCCCCCTCAAACCGAAAGAGCTTGTGCGCATCCGCGAAGGCAAAAAGAAATTACTCGTCTTTCCCTGCTGTAATACCAGCATGACCGTGATCGACAATGACAGTGACTATTTGTTATCCAGCCGTCCTGTCCGTAACTAATGTAAGATCAATCTAGAGGGGGCTGCGCTTCGCAGCCTCTTTGTCTGCTTCAAGCATCTCTTCAGGCAGCTCCATCTTACCGGAGATCATCTGTTCACGCAGCACGGCCCATTGTTCCCTTGAAGCACGAATCATGGCCGCATCGGTGATCCGCTTGTCATGAATGACCTTGCTGAACCATTGCACTGCTTCATTAAACCGTCCTACCCTGCGGTTCAATTCCCCGAGCAAATACAACAGTTTGGCTTCATTGCCACCCGTTCCCTCCCGTTCGAACACCTTCACATAAGCTTCAAGGCTAAATTCGAGAAAGCGATGTTCCTGTGCATGGTCCTCCATATAACGATACAACCAAGCTATATGATGTAACAGACCAGCGACGACACGGTCTTTCTCCTGGATAACCTGTGCGCACAGCAAGGCAAGCTTGTACGTAGCCAGCGCCTGGTCCAGTGTCCGAGCTCCGCTATAGTCACGTTTTACCCAGCGATTACCGATCTGTTCCTTAAAAGCCTTGCGTTGAGCATCATTCAAATGCTCCGTTGCGTTCTCCGTGGAAGCAAACCCGCACTGTGGACAGATGCGAACCACATAAAAATCCGGATTCTCCAGCTTGTAGTAAGCACAAAAATCTGAATCTGTCCGGTAGGGCCTTTTCAAACTCGGTCTTACCCGTGAAGTGTCATACTCGGTTTCGCAATAATGACAAGTCACTTTCACCTTATATAGCGGCTCTAATTCCAATCTATTCCATCCCTCTCCCGTACGCTTATAATCATATTCGGAACTACGGTGTATTCACAAAATGATGTGCAGGCCCGGATAAACGCTGCAGGATAAACGAGTGCAAAGGCTCCTCCACACCGATCTGTGTTAAGGCTTGATCCATGCATGCAAGCCAAGCCTCAGCCCGTTCAACGGTCACTTCAAAATGCATATGACGGGCACGCATCATCGGATGTCCGAACGCCTCGGAAAAAAGCCCTGGTCCTCCAAAAAACTGAGACAAAAACATATACTGCTTGTCGATAACCGGCTGAATATCTTCCGGGAAAAGCGGAGCCAGTTGCTCGTTCTGCTGAACGATTGGATAGAAGGCCTCAACCAGTGCGCGAACACCTTTCTCACCGCCAAGATTGTCATAAATACTCAAACTGGGATTCATTCGTCTGATTCCCCTTTCTGATGTCGAATTTTGCCATATATTACACGTTCCGTGAACATTGTGAAAACAGTAACAATATCCAGGCCACAGAAGCCTTTATCTCCATTCTATCAAAAAAAACCAAAAAGTCCTATATAACATGAAATCATCAGGACGCCTCCCCTGCCATCTGTATATAGAACCTTCTTCGGAACCTAACACAAAAAAAGCGCCAACCACATAGGTTGGCGCACTAGATATTCCATTAATAACTCCGCCAGTCCTCTTCCTCAGAGCGTACTAGCGAGGCACGTATCACATATACAAAAGCACAGACCAGGATTCCGGTGACAAGACTCATGATCATCACTCCATCCGATTTGAATTCCACCTTGGAGACAATTAGGTGACGTTCAGGCGTTTTTCTCATTTTAGCACACATCACTCAAAAACACAGCCACTTTTGCAAGCGCTTTCTACGTATAATTTTGTACTGTTTGTCCACTTTTTTTCATATATTGATGGCAATAGCATCACAGATTTCCGCACACCGACCATTCCAAAAGTAAAGGAGAAGAATTCATGGCTGCTTCACAACGACTCACCCATGTCCTGGTCACACTCGCTCTCCTGATCCTTTGTGTGTTAATGGTCTTGTATCCAGCGGAAACCTGGCATGCAGGTGTACGCGGACTGTCCATCTGGTGGGACGTATTGTTTCCCTCCCTTTTTCCTTTTTTGGTGCTGTCCGAGCTGCTGCTCGGCTTTGGCATTGTTCATTTTCTGGGTACCTTGCTGAATCCACTGATGCGTCCATTGTTTCGTGTTCCCGGAAGCGGTGGTTTTGTATTTGCCGTGAGCTGTGCATCCGGTTATCCTACAGGGGCGAAACTGACCGCACAGTTATGGGAACAAAAGCTGGTTACCCGGGAAGAAGGAGAACGGCTCGTTGCCTTCACCACATCCTCCGATCCAATCTTCATGATTGGAGCCGTATCGGTTGGGTTCTTCCATAATGTCGCCATTGCTCCGCTATTGGTTGCAAGTCATTACGCTGCAGCTTTTCTGGTGGGTATGCTCATGCGTTTTCACGGGGGTACAGCGAAAGGCTCACAGCCAGACATCTCTTCTGCATCTCCATCGGAGCAAATACCTAGAAACAGACTGGTCCGGGCCATCTATGCAATGCATGAGGCAAGAAAGGCTGACGGACGGGTATTCGGTGAACTGCTGCGCCACGCCGTCTCCTCATCCCTTCGCCTTATTATTATCGTAGGAGGACTGGTTGTATTCTTCTCGGTCATAATGGAGTTGCTTGTACAGACCGGTTGGCTTGGCGGATTATACGGCATAACCGAGCAACTGCTTAGATATAGCGGACTTCCTCCATCCTTATCTCCTAGCTTGGTCGGGGGGCTATTTGAAGTCACACTGGGGGCCAAAGAGGCCGGAGGTGTCAGCACTTCCATTCCACTGATATATAAAGTGGCGGCAGCAGCCTTTGTTCTCTCCTGGGGCGGATTATCCGTCCATGCACAGATTATGAGTATTCTTAGCAACACCCCCATGAGATATGGTCCCTTTTTATTTGCCAGAGCGATTCATGCGCTAATCGCACCTGTGCTGGTCCTGCTATTGTGGACCCCCATGATGGGGCGTTCCGCTTCACCCGTTCTCATGGAGCCTGGTGTAATCCCATCGTTATCGACGTATACACCGGACTGGGGACTGATCGTCCTGACGGGGGTCATTGTTTTTGCGAGTATCATTATGTTGTTGTTATTGCTTACGATATTAAGTTATATCTTCAAGCCAAGACGACATGTCAAAAAATAAGTCGCTCATTCATCTATATTTAACTGAATATGCTTCCAAACGTTGTGTTCTTCCGCGGAATTGATTATCATCGGTAGTATAATGACCACAAAGGAGCTTTCATCTTGAGATACTATGTTCAAGACCGCGGAGACCAGTTATCGATTGATCTCAGTCAGCAGTTTCATGCGCTGGCGAAGGAAGAAGGGTTCAAGCTGGATGCAGAATCGCCGGAGATTGTCATCTCCATCGGGGGCGATGGTACGATGCTGCAGGCATTTCACAATTTCATCGACCGTATTCCGGATATTGCTTTTGTTGGGGTTCATACAGGCCATCTCGGCTTTTATGCCGATTGGAAGAAGGAAGAATTACGGGAATTAGTCAGGCTGATGAGTGGCAAGGGAGATCCGGAGCGTCTCAAACCACGCATTGTCCAATATCCGCTGTTGGAGCTTGAGATTCGGAAAAAGTCGGGGAATTCCTCTTACATCGCTCTTAATGAATTTACGTTAAAAGGTGTAGACGGTACCGTCGTGGCCCAGGTCGATATTAACGACGTGACATTCGAGATGTTCCGTGGCGATGGAATCTGTGTATCCACGCCTTCAGGCAGCACGGCATACAACAAGGCCCTTGGCGGTGCAATGGTTCATCCGACCATCGAGGCTATTCAGATTGCGGAGATTGCTTCAATTAATAACCGGGTCTATCGGACACTTGGTTCACCGGTTATTTTGCCCAAGCACCATCATTGTGATATTTTCTCCCGCAAGGATCAGCGGTTATTGATGACGATTGATCATGTGAATGTGATGGTGGAGGATCTGATATCCGTCCGTTGTCAGGTATCCAGTCACAAGGTCAGTTTCGCGCGTTTCCGTCCTTATCCATTCTGGAACCGGGTTCGCACGGCATTTCTTGACTAAAATAAAGACACCAAAAAAGCGGTCCTTCTCAGGAACCGCTTTTTGCTTTGGCTTGAGGCTGATCTTTGCTCTTCTGGAGCACAAAATACGCACAACCAAAGTTACAATATTCATTGATATAGTCCACCATACTGGCGATCGTGGAATCCTTCGTCGCTTTCGGATGGTTATCACGGTAAAAACCTTTTAATCTTAACTGGCTATAACCCCAGTCTCCGATAATATAATCATAACGCTCCAGCACCTCACTGTAACGATCACGGAAGACCTCTGGATTCCAACCCTCTTTGTGGTTCTGGACGATTTCATAGTTTTTGCCGCCGATCTGTACAATGACCGGTTCTTTGGGCTTTTCTTCAACCGATTCAACAACAGATTCTTGAACTGGCTCCTGGATCTGCTCCTGGAGTTGGTCCTGAATCTGTTCTGTGCTTTTTTCTTCTTCCAATCCGGTATCCTCCATCACGCGTGTGTTGCCGCCTGTTCAGCATGTTTGGTGGCCGATTTCACCTGTTCATGCGCATGGTAGGAGCTGCGTACCATCGGGCCGGACTCGACGTGGCTGAACCCACGTTTTAATCCTTCCTGTTTCAATGCAGCGAACTCCTCTGGCGGATAATACTTTTCAACATACAGATGTTTCTCGGATGGCTGCAAATATTGACCAATCGTCATAATATCACAGTCTACCGCACGAAGATCATCCATGGTTGATAAAATTTCATTATATTCCTCACCTACACCAAGCATAATGCTTGATTTCGTTGGGATGTTAGGTTGCATTTCTTTGGCACGAGCAAGCAATTCCAGTGAACGTTTATATTTTGCCTTGGCACGCACTTTGTCTGACAACCGCTCAACCGTCTCAATATTGTGATTCAGAATGTCCGGTTTGGCATCCATTACAATCTGCAAAGATTCCCGATCGCCCAGAAAGTCTGGAATGAGCACTTCAACGCTGCACAATGGCAACCGCCGCCGTACGGCCTTAACTGTCTCTGCAAAAATTGTAGCTCCTCCATCCTTCAGATCATCACGGGCTACACTTGTAATGACGCAGTGTTGCAGATTCATCTGCTCTGCTGCTTCCGCCACACGTTCTGGTTCCTGCAAATCAAGCTCCGTTGGCAAGCCTGTATTCACCGCGCAAAAACGGCATGCCCTTGTGCAAATATCGCCCAATATCATAAAAGTGGCCGTTCGATTGGCCCAGCATTCATAAATATTCGGACACCGCGCTTCCTCACATACCGTATGCAGCGTTTTGGAACGCATCATCGTTTTCATTTCCTGATAGTTATCGCCGGTTGTCAATTTGATCCGAATCCAATCCGGCTTCGGTTCTTTAACACGTTTTGCCAATGCATAAACCTTCTTTCTAACTGAAGTTAGGCTGTTGCTCGGAACATATTATACCATGAAAGCGTTGGAAAAACCCCCATTTGTCACATCTTGTGCATTCATGCCCGATATGGACAATTTGGTTCATTCGATTCATCCCAAGTGCTTACATGGATAAAACGAGAACTTTTGAAGAACGCTAACCTTTAGCTTGGTTCATCGGGTACCTTGTATCATTCTATTGGAAAGGGGCTGCTTCCCAGTGCAACAACGCTTGACCTCCAGGCATACGTACCGATTTTGGATCAAAACCTTACTTGCAGGTACGCTGCTTCTCCCATGTTTATCTGTTGACGTCTACAGTGAACCTGTCGGGGCTACTCCGAAACCACAGGCCACCGAGTTAAAACCCGCAGAAATTTTCGCTGCACGTCGCCATTTATATGAGACCATCGGTCAGATGACTCAGATTCCCTGGTATAGGCTAGCCGCAATTGATCAGTATGAACGAACAATTACTCGCGCACATCCAAAGGATCGCAAGCATCCGGAGCGGCTTACAGGTATTTTCATGACTCCTCCGGCCTGGAGAGGATGGCTAAATCCTGATGAGACGGATCAACATCCGGAATCCATTCTTTTTTTCAAAGGATATGGACGTGACGGTTCAGGAGACGGTATAGCGGATGCTAACAATGATCAGGATGTGCTGTACAGCATGGCTTCGGTCATTCAGGGTTACGGAAACAAGCAAGAGGACTTCAACATCGCCCTGTGGGAATATTATCACAACTCCCGTGCTGTGCAACGGATACAGCAATTCGCGAAGTTATATGAGCATTTTGACAATCTGGATCTGTTTGGACACGCCTTCCCGGTTCCGCTCGGAACCAATTACTCCTATCGCAGCACCTGGGGGACAAAACGAAGCTGGGGCGGTTATCGCATTCATGAGGGAACGGATATCTTCGCTCCACATGGTCTGCCAGTGCGTAGCACCTGTTATGGGGTCGTGGAGATTAAAGGCTGGAATCCGTTTGGAGGCTGGCGCATCGGTATCCGGGATTTGAACAATCATTATCACTATTACGCCCATCTCTCGGGTTTTGACAAAAGTGCACGCATCGGTGAAGTTGTTATTCCAGGTCAGGTTGTGGGTTGGGTCGGCAGTTCGGGTTACGGTAAACCTGGGACACAGGGCAAATTCCCTCCACATCTGCACTATGGGATCTACCGTGACAGTGGACTGCACGAATGGTCGTTCGACCCTTATCCACAGCTGAAACATTGGGAACAGGAAGAACGCAAACAGAAGAATAAGAAAAGCAAGTGAGACGAGCATATGTCAATATAAGCATTTCCGCTCGGAGTACGATGAACATTCGAAATAGGGGCCTCTTCAATAGAGGCCCCTTTTCTCATTTTGTACTTAAAGTCTTTTACTAAAAATTAGTCTGTATTACGGGTGCGCGCTCTTGTTAGACTGTACGCCCCCATTCACATCAGGCAGATCATCCGGTTCAAATTGTTCAAGTTCGTTCCCTTGCAAAGGGTCTGACGGTGTCTGTTGCTGGTTCTGGCTAGGGGGATTCGCAGTCACTCCATTACCGCTTGATACACCCGTATGGCCTGGTGGCAGCGCAATAGCTGGGGCATTACTTCCGTTACTGCCTACAGGCTTGCCCTGATTATCGTAATAATACATCGGCACATCCCCGACAACCAGAAGGTATGAGATCGGGATTTCCGTATCGACCGTTTCGGGCTCCATGTCGAAGGGCACCACGACGGCGACCTCAGCAATGATGTGAATGTACACTTCCACCAAAATCATGTTAATCCCCGCATTTTGCTGACGGGTGTTGAGGTCCACTTTGACAGCGCCTTGGGGCTCAATACGAACCGGTATACTCGGGCCAAATGAAGCCATCACCGGACTTCCCAGCGCCTGCCCCAGCGGGATTTTTTCTTTTAACATGTGTACATTCTGCAGCGTGGATTGCACAATATTCATTGTACTTGCGGTGATTCGCATATGCTCATTGTAGTTCAGCATGAAACCGGACACTTTCCCGGCGGTATCCGTCTTCCAGTCAATCAATCCTTCGTTGGTTTTGCCATCTGCAACCTGTGCTGTAATCGCCTTGTTGATCGCTTCGGTCGCAATCTGCTTCACTCTGATCTTGGCCAAGTGCATGATGGGGGGCTTCATTTTCTTATCTACATAAGCAAAGCCCTGCATCAAACAAAACGCAGTGACCAATAAAATGATCAACCACATTTTGCGCTTGCCGCTTGGCGGCTTACGGCGTTTCCGGCTTCGCCATTTTCTTCTCATCATCGAAGTGTCCCTCCCCTGCGGGATGAGCTATAGGCTATAGTTAACCTTATGCACCGTTGTCCTGAAAAAGAAGGACAGTACGTGGACACTGGACCAGAAAGTAACAACGACATTAATGAGACAAGTACTGTAATTCTTATTGGCTAAATCTAACCGGAAATCGGAAACTACGTAAACCGAGTTAAAAAAAACCTTTCGCCCGCAGATTCCTCTGCAAAGCGAAAGGTTTTATGTTCAGACCGCCCAAAGACTTGGGCACTGGTAGCCATTTATTTCGGTACAGATTCCCAGTCTTTCAGGAAACGTTCAATCCCGCTGTCCGTCAGTGGGTGCTTCCAAAGTGTCGGCAGAAGCGAACCTGGAATGGTGGCAATGTGCGCACCGGAAAGGGCTGCATCTTCGACGTGTTTGATATTGCGAATGCTTGCTGCGATAATCTCGGAAGGCAGATCATACATGTCCAGAATAAGACGCAGATCACGAATCAGTTTCATGCCATCCACCGCAATATCATCCAGACGCCCAACGAATGGACTGATGTAGGTTGCACCAGCTTTCGCTGCCATCAGGCCCTGTGCTGCGGAGAAGATCAGCGTGACATTGGTTTTAATCCCTTTTTGCGTTAACTCATGACAAGCATACAGCCCATCTTCGGTCATCGGCAGTTTAATAACTACATTCGGTGCCCATTCTGCAATTTCATAAGCTTCCTTCAACATATCCTCGGCTTTGAGACCGATAACTTCAGCACTGACCGGGCCTTTAACAACGCCACAGATCTCCTGAATGACTTCTTTAAATACGCGACCTTCTTTGGCAATCAAAGACGGGTTAGTCGTGACTCCATCCACCAGACCCAGACGCTCGATCCGTTTGATTTCTTCCACATTCCCTGTATCCAAGAAAAATTTCATGATATGTTCCCTCCACTTGATGAATTCGTAAACACGATATAAGTTATTACCCGATGTCCATCATATGTTAACAGTTATATATAAAATTATTTTTTCTCTACAGCGTGACCGCCAAATTCATTACGCAATGCCGCTACCACTTTACCTGTAAATGTGTCTGTCTCCAGGGAACGATAACGCATCAGCAAGGACAAAGCGATTACCGGTGTAGCGGTTTGAAGGTCAAATGCCGTTTCTACCGTCCAACGTCCTTCACCGGAAGAGTGCATTACGCCTTTAATTTCATCGAGGTTTGCATCTTTGGAGAAGGCACGTTCTGTCAGCTCCATCAACCAAGAGCGGATAACAGAACCGTTGTTCCATACGCGTGCTACTTGTTCGAAGTCGAAATCAAATCCACTTTTCTCCAATACGTCAAAACCTTCACCGATGGATGCCATCATACCGTACTCGATACCATTGTGGACCATTTTCAGGAAGTGGCCGCTGCCCGCTTTACCAGCATACAGGTAGCCGTTCTCTACGGAAGTATCTTTGAATGCCGGCTCAACGATAGCCCAAGCTTCAGGGTCTCCACCGATCATATAACATGCCCCATTACGTGCGCCTTCCATACCGCCAGATGTACCTGCATCCATGTAGTGAATGCCTTTGGTTTTCATCTCTTCGTAGCGACGGATGGATTCTTTGTAGTGGGAGTTACCCGCTTCAATAATGATGTCTCCTTTGGACAACAACGGGCTAACTTCAGCCAATACAGCATCTACCACGTTGTGAGGAACCATGATCCACAATACACGTGGGGATTCGAGCGAAGCCACCATCTCTGCGTATGAAGATACACCTGTAGCGCCGTATTCTTTCATTTCATTTACTGCTTCAGCGTTCAGGTCAAAAGCAACCACTTCATGGTTGTGATCAATCAAGTTTCTGCCCAGGTTCAATCCCATTTTTCCTAATCCGATTAGTCCAAGTTTCATTTTAAAATCCTCCTGTTATGAACAATGTTTAAATTTCATCTTTGTTGCAGAGCGCCAGACTACATTCCCGTTTCGCAGCAATCGTTCCGGTTACGGATCGTTCTTTCGATCGCTGTTGTATCTAAATTTCTTTTCATCAAGCTTTAAATTGATGAAATTTGGATACAAAGGCGAACGCTTTGCTTCTACAGAATCGATTCCGTCCCCTACACTACGTCGCTACTTAGGCAAAAAAATCCAGTGCGTCCGCTAATCTATATTTAAAAATTTTCACGGCCTTCCGGTCACATAACCGGAAGGGCTTATGCAAAATTGGAACGGTATAATTCATATAAATACTTCATATATATCAGCATTTTGCTTCATCAATCAGTTCGCTCCAAGCACAAACGCTCTAGGCGCATAGAAGCTTGTCGTTCTACATCATGCTAACTTGGAAGACGTATTTGGATTGTGCAAAATGTATGTCCATCCGTGAGCTGAGCGGATTATACCGCCCCTATCTCTGTGCTCACTTCTTCGTTTCACTTACCACCAACGGTAACCGTCTGCTGCTGTCAGGCGATCTGCTGACTCTGGTCCATGCGAACCTGCACTGTACGTATCCAGTGGCACGCTGCCGGCTTCGAATGCTTCTTGAATCGGTTGAACCCACTGCCATGCCAGCTCCACTTCGTTCCAGTGAGCGAAGAAGGTGGAATCACCACGCATAGCGTCAAAGATCAGATTCTCATACGCTTCAGGGATGTTACGTTTGCCGGAGTTGAAGGTCATATGCATCGGCTCCACTTCACCATGGTTCAATGGATTCTTCGCATTTAATTGAAGGGAAATACTTTCTCCCGGGCCAATTTCAATCGTAAGCAGATTAGGTTCCGTTGTGTTCTCGGATTCATGACCTGTTTTGAGTGGCGATTTGAATTCAACAACGATTCTCGTGGATTTCTCAGCCAGGCGTTTACCTGTACGGATATAAAATGGAACCTCGCTCCAGAATGGATCATCGATCCACAATCTTGCGGCAACATAGGTCTCGTTCTGAGATCCGGCAGGAATGCCAGGCTCGTCCAGATATCCAACTACCGATGTGCCTTGCAGCTCGCCTGCTGCATATTGCGCTCGAACAACTTCAGAGGCAATATTTTCTTTCGTCAAAGGACGAAGTGCTTCAGCAATTTTTTGCTTTTTGAATTGAATTTCTTCCGGTGTGCAACGTTTTGGCAGATGCAAACCAATCATCATCAGCAACTGGAGCATATGGTTTTGGAACATGTCACGAAGCGCACCACTTTGGTCGTAATACGCGGCACGTTCTTCAACGCCCACCGTCTCACTTGCCGTGATTTGTACATTGGCAATATAACGGTTGGACCACAACGCCTGAATTACCGGATTCGCATAGGTGAGCGTCTCAATATTTTGAACCATCGGTTTCCCAAGGAAATGGTCAATGCGATAGATCTCTTCTTCCGCAAAGGTATTGCTCAATTTCTCGTTCAGATCACGAGCCGATTGCAGATCGTGTCCGAAAGGTTTTTCAATAATCAGTTTCTTCCAGCCTTTGGTGTTACCCAAGCCACTTTCTTGAATATTCAATGCGATCGGCTCAAAGAATTCCGGTGCCACCGACATGTAGAACATGCGATTTTCGGGAATGTTAAGCTCTTGTTCACGCTGTTGAACGAGTTCCAACAATTTGGTGTAATCTTCAAGCTTCGTATTATTTAAAGAACAATAACGGAAAGCGCCAATGAAATCACGAACCTGAGATGCTTCTTCAGGGGTCTGACGAGAGAATTCATGAAGTGACTTTTCTACATTTGCCTGAAAGTCCGCATCCGACAATTCACGCCGTCCCAATCCGATAACGGAGAAGGATTTCGGCATTTTCTGATCCATGTACAAGTTATATAATGCAGGGTAAATCTTACGTTTGGCTAAATCGCCTGTTGCCCCGAACAGGACAAATGTCATTGCATCCATTGGAGTGCCTCCTGTGATCTGTGCAGTATAGTATATGATGTTGCAAAATGTTCAAATCCAAGCATGACAAAAGACGGAATAAGTGGGTGTCGTCCCCGCCTTGCCTCCGTTTATATAACACACCTGAATTTAACCATGGAACATTCCTTCTCTCCACAACCTGTATTTAGGTTATAAATTGTAACCTTTTGAATTAACGTTACCCATATTACACCTGTCGTCACAATTCGTCAATAATCGTGTCGAAACTGTGAACTCCAGTGTTTATAGGCTTTTTATTTGATGATAACGCTTTATGTGGTAAGATTAATAACAATTGGTATGTGACATTTTACACATATGGCCTGTGGACAAGTGGGTTACAATAAGTATACTAATGATATTACAGGCAATACTAAATCAAAGGAGTACAATCATGAGCGATGATGAGAATGCCAAGCAAATATGCACAAAAGTGGAACAATCTTATCAGATCATTGGTCGAAAATGGGTAGCCCTCATTATTCATGCATTGATGGAGGAGCCCAAACGCTTCAGTGAGATTCACGCTTATATCCCTGACTTGAGCAAACGTGTGTTAAATGAGCGAATGAAGGAATTGGAGGAAGAAGGACTTGTGGTTCGCCATGTGGTCACTGAACGTCCAGTTCGGACTGAATATATGTTGTCACGAAAAGGCACGGAACTGGGGAGAGCACTAAGCGCTGTGGAACGTTGGGCTGATAAGTGGCTATAACCTTTTGAGAAATCCATATTGTTTATATAACTTGAAGTTCCTGATGTGCAATCCCGGAGGTGGAGTATCGCATTTAGCAACTAGCTAGTGCAATCCGCATCCGGGATTTTTTTAATTCAAACGGTGAATACTAATTATATATTGGTACGTAATAACGCTATTTTTTCGCAATCCAAATTCAAGCTTACTGCTCCGTTCAAATTGTTGCTGATACTGCAGTGGGGTTGTTCCCGTAGATTGGCGAAATAACTGGGAGAATATGAGCCATTCGGAAACCCGGCACGTCTGCCAATGTCCTCCACCGAAAGTATTGTTGTTTCAAGGAGAAAATGGGCTTTTTTCAACCTTCCGACTGCAATGTAGTTCGTAATGTTGCTACCTGTCTCTTGATGAAAAATGCAGGAAGTATACGAATTGGACAGGTTAATATCTGCCGCTATCTGGTCCAATCTGATCTCATATCTGAAATGCTCTTCAACCCATAGCATCATCTTCTCCGAGTGTCTCAGATGACGTGAATCCGCTAGATGCGAAAGCGCTTCATCTGCTCCCTCTTTCTGTTGATTATCGTCAAAGGGATTATTATCTGAAAGCGTTCTCGAAGATAATTGGATGAAGGCACCGGGTTATTGATTTTTGGAGTTGTAGAAGCAACAAACGTAGCAAAAAAATGCCACCTCACTATTACGTGAGGTGGCATTTTTAGATATTCATAATAATAATTTATTATTTTGGATTAGATTAATATTTTAAGCTTTAGTCAATTTATTAAAAAAAACTGATTTTTATGTAAAATTAAAATCTCAATACACAATCAATAACTTCCGTCTGCATCCTTTATTCTCTTAATCGCATCTAACATTTCCTGTTTTTGTTTAAGGAGTAACTGTGTCCGATTATCCAACTGATGGAAGAATACTTCCACCTTGATTCGAAGTTTATCTGCTGATTGTCCCTTCCAGGTGTTCAACTTCCCATACAATACACGTGCTTCTCTCTCGTTTTCTCTCAATTCGCTAAGGATAAGATCCAACTCTTGTTCTGCCTGTAATAACTGATCCAAATCCATAGCTATACTGCTTCCACTCATTTACATCTTCCTGCCTTTCTGCACATGTTCGTTAAGTTAATGTTCCACTATCGGCCTGGATAAATAGATCTGCCTTGTTCTGGATATAATCTACAAGATCCGATGTATGTTCCAGATGCCATTCATCTAACTGCTTAATACTCATCTGAAGATCCCATACAATCGGCACAAGCCGTTGACTGTAACTGCTCTCGGTGTACTCAAAAAAGTTCCGTTGGATTCGCTCAAAGGTACGGCTCATATCCTGTGCTTGGCGACTCCATTTCCCCGCGATCTCCTTCAGTTCCTCTGGCGTTACCTCGATGGTTCCTGCCGAGTACCCACCTACAACGTTAACCACCGACTTGAAACCTTTGGAGAGGGTATCCCACGCTTCACGTGCATGATCCAGGATGTTATGATCCGAAGGTTTTCGCGGTGAGTAACTCACTCGTTCTCCCGTAATTTCATCATACAAGGTATTATCGATATACCCTTCGTCATCGAAATTGTAATGTTTCATATCGTGATATCCAGGACCACCCAGTGTATCCTTTACTTTGTCCACAGCACCGTAACCGGCATTAAAATCGTCATAATTTTGATCAATTACGAGAGTTGAACCCACGTGCCTCTCATATCCTCCGAGCATACCACTTGCAATGAAATCCCCAGGATGAATGAAGTTAGTTACCTGATGATCGAAAGCACCTTCTTCTGCTTTCCTACGCATTTCTGGTGTTAACGATGCCACGACAGTAGGCGCACTAAACGTGACTGCGTCCAGTCCTGTATACACCGCTGCATATTGTGCATTTGCCCCGCCTAATGAGTGCCCCGTAAGTGTAAAGTCTGCATCGGGATACTTACTTTGCATCTCTTTCACGTAATCTTCTGCTTCGTACAACTGATTATCGGGTCCGAACTCTTTATCTATACTTTTGCCCGTATCCCCAAACAAGTTATTGAGCCAAGTGATCCCTAAAGCATCTTCGGTAGCTTGAACACCCTCTCTCCAAGATTCAGGCCACGGATAGTATTCTCTAGCAACCGTAGCTCCCACTTCAGGAAGACCTATATTTAGAACATCCGCTTTTAAATCAGGAGCTTTTCTATCCCAAGTGCTGGAGCCTTCCGTTCCTCGGAAAGCAATGACCGCTTGTTTCGTATCAGGATTATAAAAAGTTACCGCATCCATACCCGATGAATTATGTTTCTGGTCTAGCACTTCCCATCCAGGGAGTATTCTAATTTCTTCTCCTGTTACATAATCACTATAAGCTGCTTCAGACATTTTCTGATAAACCTGATCCGTTAGCTCTATTTTGTTTTTTCCACTATTATCCTTACTCATTCTTAAAGCCGACCTCCAAATAGAATAGAGTCATAGACACTTCCCCTTACTCTTAACACCCCTAACATAAACAAAAAAATAAATCAGTTATAGGGGTCGAATCCCCGTTTGTTAAGCATATTATGAAATTCTTTGCTGAACGAGAGTAATTCCGCTTCATTTGATTCATAATTTACCGAGACATTAAAATGCTGATCTTTATGTCCTGTTACATAACCATAAATTGTCACGCGAGCCATAGCCATTTTAGGGAGCATCTGTCTCCTTGTAATGGTCACCTCCAAATTATAAGAGTCTTTTAAAAATTGGATAGCAACTGCTTCCGAGCGGTCTATAATTTCTTGATCCTGATCTTCTTTATTCACTCCTGAACACCCTCCTAATATCCCAAAGATTATTGTAGCAAGTACGACACTCTTAATTATCCGGGACATGACCATCCCTCACTTTATCGTTGTATTATTGCGAAGCAGATCGAAGAATGCTCAATAAATAGCTTTCTTCGATCATTCCACTATTTAATATTACCTTAATGCGGTACCTGTGCACTGAAATCATCGCGGCTAGAGCGATCTGCATGGTAGAAGACCACGTCTCCGTCCCGCAACGTAAAGCTGTTTCCGTAGCTATCCTCGACCTCACGCTGGAATCCTTCCAGTAACCATTGATTCATCAGCGGAGCATGGATATATTGCAGATGCGGTGCCGCCAGATTTCCCTCCCGAATAGACTCGAAGTTGAAGTTCACGACGATATACCCATCCTTCAAGAAGATTGGCGATTTAGCATCCAGTCCCCCATGCCTACGTCCATACTCCGCCAGGTTCGTTCCCGCTTGCACCACATAGGGCTCGGCGGGCAGACTGTATTCCCCGTACCACTGTTGAATGGCTGCATTCGCACGCAGGACATCGGCACTGGCGGTCGTTGGAATATTTGTTTTCGGACCAATAAATGTTCGCAACTGCTCTGGCATCAAGAGTAGGCTGTATCCGCCTACCGGCGTTTTCATTTTCGTGAATTTGTCTCGGTAATACTCCTGATATGCTCGTTCACTCATCATCCCCGGGTGAATTTCACCATATCGGTTGTATTTGTACGTCGCTGTATCTCGTAGTTGCTCGGACGGGACTTGACGTAGCCGATCATTCAGAATCACGAATCGCTTCACTTGATCTTCTGTCGAACCGATGCGAATAAAGTTACGCTGGTTGGTGGAGTAATACAGATCCACGGGCACACGTGTACTGCCATCCTTACTCACAAAATCAAAGGTTGGCGTGAGACGAATGCCGTCTCGTGGGCCGAACATGTTGCCTTTCGTTTTAAAATCAAACTTGAAGTGATATCCCGTTTTCACCGCCACATTCTGATACCCTTGCAATGGGTGACTGCCTGGGCGAATCGGGACGGTAAACTGGGGTTTGTTCCCCCGCTTGTCTCCGTCGATATCCTGCGTGCCGGTCCAGTAACTGATCCAGGTCGGCGCCAGGCTATTTTTGAAACGGCGGAAGACCAGCTCCCAGTTATAATCGGCGATATCCGTAATCTCAAAGTCGTATAGTCGCCCAATCACCTCCACAGATACTTCGTCCGAAGCGGCGTGGTAGTACAGGTCTGTGTTGGCATCGGGCTGGGCGTCGATCTCTGGCTCGGTACTAAAATGCGACGGGGCATTTTCAGCGATATTGCGGAATTGCACCTGGTAGTCTCCCTCATCTACCCACACGGGTAGATAGAAGGTGGTATCCAGTACCGGTACTTGGATGTCGATCCACGTGTTTCGCGGATAAAATTGCGTTCGGTCGGCACTGTAGACGTCAAATGGAAACCGGACTTGTTTGATTCGATAATATTTAGCGTAATCTCGATCGCCATATCCCGGGTAGGTCCCCGCATCCAGATGTTGTCCGCTGGTCGGGATGCGAACCGTGAATGGTCGCTCCAAAATGAGCGCAGACCGGTTCATGTTCGGCACCGTTTTCTGGTTATGTGGCTGATCATCCGAGACAAGCGAGTAGTTCACGACTGGGGTATGGACGGTGACGGTGTTGATTGGATCGACAGAGAACGTTTTTCCTCCACTGCCTCCCAAGGTGATTGGATGGAGGGCATATTGGATTTCTCCTGTGGACTCCGTATCCGCTTTATTCAAGAGTGTCCGGGGAATCAACAACCGATCTTCATACAACACCTGCTCCCCGGTATTTTTATACGAGCCAATCTTCGTTGGTGCCGGGATTTGCGTCGGATCCGGTCCATTTTCAACGACGGTGCTGCCATCCATGACGTTTGTCGTCGAACCCTCCCAGGTAAAGTCCAATGCATCATTTTTCACATCGGGTGGCCCCGTTTGACCTTCTGCCATACCTTTCAGCAGTTCAGTATCATCCGGTACTTCTAGTGGTTCATATCCATCGCTTGCCAGCACTTCAGGTACATAGCTGATTTCTCCTGTTTCCTGCGGCATGACATGAATCTCCACGTCTTCGTCATGCTCCATCTCCAGGTCTGGTGGGGTATATCCTTGAGGATACAGCGTAATTCGACTTCCATCCGGGAGAGCATAATTCTCCATCTTGGCCTGCTCAATCGAATACAGTTCGACGTTATTGATCTTCCAGTAGCTATAGTTTCGGTCAAAGCTGAACCTGTACGTGACGTCGACCGTATCCGAATCCTCGGTATCGGGTTGGGGGATAGTCGTGCCATCCGGTCCCGGTAGATCAGGCTGCTCCACCTTCCAGGTCCGGGCATACGTAAGTTCCGCGGTACAATCATAGGTAATCGTGCCTTGTTGTTTGCCAAAGGTATGCTGAAACAGATAATTCATCGCCCACGTATTGGCATACAGGTGCTCCGAAGTCGGTATCCCGCGTGTCGCATCAAAATGAATGCCGTTGGTTGGGTCATCCGCCAGAATATGCCCCTGGGCCCCCGGGTCCATAAACGCAGTTTCGGGCGCGGCTACCTCATTCGGTGGATTGATGGTATATGTACAGCCAGCGACTCCCCCTGGTGGGGCTGCCCCATCACCCACCGTGACTTTTAGGTAAGCTATAAGATCGTATTGATATGAATCGTCGCTTTTCCAACGTACAGAAATTGTAGCGGTTCCCGGGCTTACGCCTTTAATCTTTCCACTGGAATTAACATCCACTATGCTTTGCTGATCCGATTTCCAGACCACGCCAGAACGAGTGGAAATATCTATCCAATTTCCGTAATCAGTATCTCCAGAGTTCATCGTAGCAACTTCTCCTTTAAGAGAAGCCTCTTCATTTATAGCTAATCGTTGGGTTCCCGTGATACGAATTTTCTTTTGCTCAACAAGTTTTCCTCGCCATGTGATATCAAGGGGTGTATGATACAGTGTTTTATGCTTAGGTTTAGGTTCGTGATCTGTATTTTCTCCATATTTATCGTTATACTCAGCTTTATATAGCTCTGAATTTAGTCTTCCCGTTTTCGATACTATCTTCACTCCTGTTTTTGATGAAGTTAATTGAAGACTTTTAATAACAGACTTTATACCTTGTAATTCAGTTGATTGAACCTTTGCAATATGAGGATTAATAATTTTACTTTGAATTACTGAATTACCATATTGATCAGTGTACGTATTAGGGAGGTACTCAGACTTACCAGACATCTCAATTTGATCCGGTACTTCGGTTACTACTGGGGCAGGGTCAGCTCTTGTACCTTGATTATCAGCTACTATCCTACCATTAGAAGCTTCAGCTACCCAATCTCCGTTATCTACTTGGAACCAATAAACCCCAGGAGTAGCTTGTTTAGTTCCTTCAACAATATTCACTACTTTTTGATATCCAGTTGGTCCATCTGGTGAAGCTACGGGCTTGGGTAAGAGATTAAAATCTGCTTGATCCTCAGCATCAGAACTTACAGCAACAACCCTCTGGCTCTCAGCATCAGCTGCGAATACGGTGCCAGGTTGAAATACTAATATCCAGCAGCAGAATAATATACTAACTTTATACATACCTTTCATTAGGCTCACCAAATTATCTCCTTAAAACTTTATAGGCAAATGAAAAGAAGCTATATCTTCACCAATCACAATGGTTTTGCCATTGCTTCCTGCGGGCCCTCCATGTTTTCTATTCAACATAGTCATCATCCAAAATTTTCTTGTTACTCCTTTTTTAAAAAATCCTGATGTGATAAAATCTCGTTCAGGTAGATTTACTATTCCATATTTTCCAACTGTTCCACTACTAAAATTATTACCAGGTGTTAATTTATCAGCAATAGCCTGACTAAATGTAAGATTTTTTAAATTATCGCCACTAGGAGTAACAGATAATTCAATAAAAACAGTATAATAATCATTCAGAACAGGGTACGAATAGTCCTTATCTATAAACATTTTTCCATACAAGTTATTTATATCTGTTTTGGAAAGTGCATCCACAACAATCATCTGGTGTAAAGTCGCTACTCCGAGATTATTACGCAGTTGGACTGGTTTCTCTTTAACCTTATCGAAACTATTAACGATGTTTGTTCCAGCTTTTAAACCGTATACATATGGCGTAGCAGAAGTCAGATTCGTTCCTGTCAGACCTACCTCCCGCATTTCATTCAGATCGCTATATGAAGTCGCCTTACTCTCCTGCACCTGTTCGTAACGTGACAAAATAACTGCTGCCTCTGCTCGTGTCGTTGTTTTCCCCGGACCAAACGTACCGTCTGGGTACCCGCCCATTAATCCAGTTCCCAATACCACCGACACATAGGGATAGGCTGCTTTTTTCAAGCCCCCCTTGTAGAACTCAGCTACAGGCACCAACGTATTTTCTGTATCCTTCAGCGCTTGCTTGTAATCTTCATTTTGCGCTGCAAGTCCTGAGCTGAGCCACTTTGCCATCTCCTCTCGCGTCAAAGCCGTGCCTGGCTTAAACCCATTCGGATAATCCGAAGCCTTCAGAAAACCAAAGGATACCGCACGATTAACTTCTGCCTCACTCCAATGTCCCGTCAAATCCTGAAACACATTAGCTTGCTCCGTTTCCGGCGTCCCTTTAGCCACTCGGGCTAGCAATGCCGCAAATTCCGCACGTGTTACTGTCGCTCCAGGCTTAAATGTACCGTCACTATATCCTTTGAAATAACCTTTTGCTACTGCTGCATCGATGGACGCTTTCGCCCAATGGCTTGTAGGCACATCTTTGAATGAGGCAACGGCTGCTTGACTAGTGTTTCCGGTGAAAGGGAACATTCCAAATACTAATGCACCGCTTAATATGAGTTGTGTTACTTTTTTCAAATCGTTCACGCTCCATTTTTGATTTTTCTGTGGCTGTGGAATCTTCATGCCTATGTACCTTTTTCTTAAATCTACATTATTACCTTTATATTTTATTTTCATCTAATTTCAATAGATATTAAGACTTGTTATCACCTCACTAATATAGGCATTCTTTAAAAAACTCTTTCACTTTATGCCTAGGTCTTACCTCTCCTAAAAATTAATCAAAAATGACATTTATAAGAATATTTTACCACTATACGTTTTGGAAATATAGGTATAATGAATTATTAGTTCATTCATAACACCTAAGAAGATTCTAATAAATACTAAAATCAAACCAAAAACTTGAGTGGAATTTTCATTTAATTTTTCAAATCTTACTTCGGTCATACGTTAGACGGGTCCCATTTCCAATAGCATAGATGTAGCTCGTACTCCCGTATTCCAGCTATAGCACTATGTAACGAGATAACTTAATTAATAGCAAAAAATGATAATTTGAATATTTATATTTATAATCGTAGAGTTACAATTGATTGCTCAATGCCCTCTGAAATTACTTCAAATGATTTTCGTTCGAAATCCTCAAGTCTGACTAAGCCATTCTGGTTATCAGCTACAACAATAAGCCCGTTACCCTCTATCCCTATAGGAATGTGCTTGAGTTTGTTCCCGTGTTTGTGCTTGTATCCCACAAGGTCAGATAGGCTGACTTCCAATTTCATGGCTGTTCCTCTTTTCTATGTACAATCGCGTTGCAATTCATTTTTTTAGATGGATACTTCTTACTTTGCTCATCATTCTAAATAAATGCGGTACACCAAAAGGCATACCGCATTCGGGTCTACAACTTTCTCTTTAAAGTACGACCTGGACTATATCCTGCTATTTCTCATTTCTATATCTGAAACTAATGCGGTACCTGTGCACTGAAATCATCGCGGCTAGAGCGATCTGCATGGTAAAAGACCACGTCTCCGTCCCGCAACGTCAAGCTGTTTCCGTAGCTATCCTCTACCTTACGTTGGAATCCTTCTAGCAACCATTGATTCATCAGCGGGGCATGGATATATTGCAGATGCGGTGCCGCCAGATTCCCCTCCCGAATGGACTCGAAGTTGAAGTTCACGACGATATACCCATCTTTCAGGAAGATCGGCGATTTAGCATCCAATCCGCCATGCGTACGTCCATACTCCGCCAGGTTTGTTCCCGCCTGCACTACATAGGGCTCGGCGGGTAGACTGTATTCCCCGTACCATTGTTGAATGGCTGCATTCGCACGCAGGACATCGGCACTGGCGGTCGTTGGAATATTCGTTTTCGGACCAATAAATGTCCGCAACTGTTCTGGCATCAAGAGCAGGCTATACCCACCTACGGGTGTTTTCATTTTCGTGAACTTGTCTCGATAGTACTCTTGGTACGCTCGTTCACTCATCATCCCCGGGTGGATTTCACCATATCGGTTGTATTTGTACGTCGCTGTATCTCGTAGTTGTTCGGACGGAACTTGACGTAGCCGATCATTCAGAATCACGAATCGCTTCACTTGATCTTCTGTCGAACCGATGCGAATAAAGTTCCGTTGGTTGGTGGAGTAGTACAGATCCACCGGCACGCGTGTACTTCCATCCTTACTCACAAAATCAAAGGTTGGGGTGAGACGAATGCCGTCTCGTGGGCCAAACATGTTGCCTTTCGTTTTAAAATCAAACTTGAAGTGATATCCCGTTTTCACTGCCACATTCTGATACCCTTGCAATGGGTGACTGCCGGGGCGAATCGGGACGGTAAACTGGGGTTTGTTCCCCCGCTTGTCCCCATCGATATCCTGCGTGCCGGTCCAGTAACTGATCCAGGTCGGCGCCAGGCTATTTTTGAAACGGCGGAAGACCAGCTCCCAGTTATAATCGGCGATATCCGTAATCTCAAAGTCGTATAGTCGCCCAATCACCTCCACAGATACTTCGTCCGAAGCGGCGTGGTAGTACAGGTCTGTGTTGGCATCGGGCTGGGCGTCGATCTCTGGCTCGGTACTAAAATGCGACGGAGCATTTTCAGCGATATTCCGGAATTGCACCTGATAGTCTCCTTCATCCACCCACACGGGCAGATAGAAGGTCGTATCCAGTATCGGTACCTGGATGTCGATCCACGTGTTTCGTGGATAAAATTGCGCTCGGTCAGCACTGTACACGTCAAATGGAAAACGGACTTGTTTGATTCGATAATATTTAGCATAATCCCGATCGCCATAACCCGGATAGGACCCCGCATCCAGATGTTGTCCGCTGGTCGGGATGCGAACCGTGAATGGTCGCTCCAAAATGAGCGCCGACCGGTTCATGTTCGGCACCGTTTTCTGGTTATGCGGCTGATCATCCGATACGAGCGAGTAGTTCACGACTGGGGTATGGACGGTGACGGTGTTGATCGGATCGATTGGAAAGGTTTTTCCTCCACTACCTCCCAAGGTCATGGGATAGAGCGCATACTGAATTTCCCCTGTGGAGTCCGTATCCGCTTTATTCAAGAGTGTCCGGGGAATCAACAACCGATCTTCATAGAGCACCTGCTCCCCGGTATTTTTATACGATCCAATCTTCGTGGGTGCTGGAATTTGCGTCGGGTCTGGTCCGTTCTCAACGACAGTGCTGCCATCCATGACGTTTGTCGTCGAACCCTCCCAGGTAAAGTCCAATGCATCATTTTTCACATCGGGTGGCCCCGTTTGGCCCTCAGCCATGCCTTTCAGTAATCCTTCATCGTTCGGGATCGGTAGAGGGGCATAACCAGAGCTCGCCAGTACATCCGGAACGTAGCTAATTTCCCCTGTTTCTTGCGGCATGACATGAATCTCCACGTCTTCGTCATGCTCCATCTCCATGTCGGGTGGTGTGTACCCCTGAGGCCAGAGTGTAATTCGACTTCCATCCGGGAGAGCATAATTCTCCATCTTCGCCTGTTCGATCGAATACAGTTCGACGTTATTGATTTTCCAATAGCTATAGTTTCGGTCAAAGCTGAACCTGTACGTCACATCGACCGTATCCGAATCCTCGGTATCGGGTTGTGGGATAGACGTACCATTTGGTCCCGGCAGGTTAGGCTGCTTCACTTTCCAAGTACGGGCATATGTAAGTTCCGCGGTACAATCATAGGTAATCGTGCCTTGCTGTTTGCCAAAGGTATGCTGGAACAGATAATTCATCGCCCACGTATTGGCATACATATGCTCCGAGGTCGGTATCCCGCGCGTCGTATCAAAATGAATGCCGTTGGTTGGGTCATCCGCCAGAATATGCCCCTGGGCCCCCGGGTCCATAAATGAAGTTTGTGGTGAGGCTACTTCATTCGGTGGATTAATGGTATATGTACAACCTGCCGTTCCACCCGGCTCTTGCTGTACCGGGCCATCTCCTACGGTCACGTTTAAGTATGCAATGAGGTCGTATTGGTATGGATCGCCACTTTGCCATCGAACGGAGATTTTTGCCGTCCCTGGGCTTATACCTTTGATCTTTCCACTTGGGTTAACCTCTACAACACTACTTTGGTCTGATTTCCAGACCACGCCAGAACGAGTGGAAATATCTATCCAATTTCCGTAACCAGTATCTCCAGAGTTCATCGTAGCAACCTCTCCTTTAAGAGAAGCCTCTTCATTTATTGCCAATCGCTGGGTTCCCGTGATACGAATTTTTTTCTGTTCCACTATCTTTCCACGCCAAGTCACATCTAAAGGAGTTGGATACATCGCTTCATTTTTTGGATCACCGCTTTGATTCTTTGCAAATTCCCTATTATGAGCCCATTTATATAGTGTTGGGTCATCAGCTTTTCTACCTGTTTCTGACGTTATAATTACAGCTCTTTTTAATGAATCTAAACTTAATTCAGTTATTAAAGACTCTACCCCCTGAGCTTCTGTAGAGACTACTTTTGATATATGCGTATCTGCTACTCTTGCGGGAAGTACCGGATCCCCATACTGATCTGTATAACCATCGGGTAGATATTCAATTTTAAACAACTCTATCTTATCATTGACTGCTTTAGCCGCTGGGGCGGGATCGGCTCTTGTCCCACGATTTGTTGTCTCTACCACCTGTCTATTTGTCCTTGCAACCCAATCTCCGTTATCCTTCTGAGTCCAATATACTCCGGGTCTAGATTTCTTTGACCCTTCAACAACGTTAGTTACCTTCTGATATCCAGTTGGTCCTATTGGAGAGGCTTTAGGTTTCGGAAGAAGATTAATATCAGCTTTATCCTCTTCATCGGGGCTTACAGCAACAATTTGCTGATATTCCGCACTCGAAGCAGTTATTGCGTTTGGTTGAGATGTAATACTGCCAATAAGTACTATCAAGATCATTTTAATTATGAATTTAATTTTAGCCACCTCTGTGTCTCCTCATCAGTTTGGAAGATGAAAAGAAGCTACATCTTTGCCTATCACTATAGTACCTCCGTTACTACCGCTCGGCCCTCCAGAGATTCTGTTTATTCTCGCTAACATCCAAAATCTTTTTGTAACTCCTTTTTTAAAAACACCATCTTTAACATATTCTTTTTCTGGTAAGTTTTTAATTCCGTAACTCTCCACTGTACCACTGGAAAAACTATATCCACTTGTTAGACTGTTACCCGTTGAGTTCAAAAATGCTAGTGTATTTAAATTATCCCCATTCGGCGTAACTGTTGCTTCTACAAAAACGTCATAGTAATTTTCTCTTACAGGAGAAGTGTATGCCTTGTCAATAAACATCTTACCGTATAAATTCTTTACATTTGTTTTGGAATACGCATCAGCAACAATCATACGATGGATTGTCATCGTACCCAAATTATTACGCAATTTGAATGGCTTTTCGGTTATTCTATCAAAACTGGCTACGATATCCGTTCCATACATCTTTCCGTAAACGTAAGGCGTAGCAGAAGTCAGATTCGTTCCTGTTAGGCCTACTTCCCGCATTTCATTCAGATCTCTGTAAGAATCGGCCTTACTTTCCTGAACCTGTTCGTAACGGGATAAAATAACTGCAGCCTCTGCTCGTGTGGTCGTTTTCCCCGGACCAAACGTACCGTCTGGGTACCCGCCCATCAATCCAGTTCCCAATACCACCGACACATAAGGATATAATGCTTTCTTCAAGCCACCCTTGTAATATTCTGCCACAGGCACTAGCGTGTTCTCTGTATCCTTCAACGCTTGCTTGTAATCCTCATGCTGAGCTGCAAGTCCTGAGCTGAGCCACTTCGCCATTTCCTCGCGTGTCAACGCCGTGCCTGGCTTAAATCCATTCGGATAATCCGATGACTTCAGAAAACCAAAGGATACCGCACGATTAACTTCTGCCTCACTCCAGTGCCCTGTCAAATCCTTAAACACATTATTTTTCTCCATTTCCGGCGTCCCTTTAGCCACTCGCGCCAGCAATGCTGCAAATTCTGCACGTGTTACTGTCGCCCCAGGCTTAAATGTACCGTCACTATATCCTTTGAAATAACCTTTTGCTACTGCTGCATCGATGGACGCTTTCGCCCAATGGCTTGTAGGCACATCTTTGAATGAGGCAACGGCTGCTTGACTAGTGTTTCCGGTGAAAGGGAACATTCCAAATACCAATGCACCGCTTAATATAAGTTGTGTTACTTTTTTCAAATCGTTCACGCTCCATTTTTGATTTTTCTGTGGCTGTGGAATCTTCATGCCTATGTATCTTTTTTCTTGAAACTACTATTTTGCTATTACTAAATATATAGGACTTATTTAAATAAAATAGTTCACTAAGCAATATATCCCATTCTAGTTCCGTGAATATTTTACCATAACACGATGCCTATTCATAGGTATTAAGACTTACTTATCCTTGTATAAATACCCCTGAATGCATAAAGCATGCCCCACTTAACACACTTAATAAATCTATCCCCGAGATTGCGTTTCTCCTCATAACTCCTCAATAGATCTGATAGAAATAATTTTAAAGATATTTCTATGTTCAATCCCAATCCATATTGATGAAGTTACTTTATAGCTCTTGCTAACGTCTGCACTTCTTCTTTTCCCTTCTAACTCCATTATCTCTAAAATATTTACTAATTTTAAAATAACAAAGTTATTAATTCCCAACATCTCTCAGCAATTCATCGCTACAAGAAAAGTAGCCAGTTTCATTCTCACTGGCTACACCTTCTCAAATATATTACATCTGGTAGGCTTTTGACTGTTAGTTATAGATAATTTATCTAATTTTTTTCTTAAGAAAAAAAATTCTATTTACACGGTTGAAAATTATGCCAAATTTATCTTCTTGAGAAATTGGTACCTATGTCACTTCTTATTCTCCTTATCAGTTACATGGGAAAACCAAAAGAAGCCATGTCTTTCCCTACCATAATATAGCCACCATCGCTACCAATTGGTCCCCCTGGGGCTCTGTTTAATCTTGCTAACATCCAAAATCTTTTGGTAATCCCTTTTTTAAAGACACCATCTTTAACATATTCTTTTTCTGGCAAATTAGGAATACCATAACTTTCTACTGTACCACTAGAGAAACTATATCCGCTTGTTAAACTATTACCGGTTAAGTTCAGAAAAGCTAGTGTATTTAGATTATCCCCATTCGGCGTCACGGTTGCTTCTACAAAAACGTCATAGTAATTTTCCCTTACTGGATGAGTGTATTCCTTATCAATAAACATTTTACCGTATACATTTTTTATGTCTGTTTTGGTATGTGCATCTGCTACAACCATGCGGTGTATCGTCATCGTTCCCATGTTATTACGTAATTTAAATGGTTTTTCAGTTATTCTATCAAAACTATTTACAATATTTGTCCCATACATCTTGCTGTATACATAAGGTGTTGCAGAAATCAGATTTGTTCCTGTCAGACCTACCTCGCGCATTTCATTCAGATCTCTATACGAAGTTGCCTTACTTTCCTGCACCTGTTCGTAACGTGATAAAATAACTGCAGCCTCAGCACGTGTGGTTGTTTTCCCCGGACCAAACGTACCGTCTGGGTACCCGCCCATCAATCCAGTTCCTAATACCACCGACACATAAGGATAGGCTGCTTTCTTCAACCCGCCCTTGTAATATTCTGCCACAGGCACCAACGTTTTCTCTGTATCCTTCAGCGCTTGCTTGAAATCCTCATGCTGAGCTGCAAGTCCTGAGCTGAGCCACTTGGCCATTTCCTCTCGCGTCAAGGCCATTCCTGGCTTAAACCCATTCGGATAATCCAATGACTTCAAAAAACCAAAGGATACCGCACGATTAACTTCTTCCTCACTCCAATGTCCCGACAAATCCTGAAACACATTAGCCTGTTCTTTTTCCGGCATCCCTTTAGCCACTCGGGCCAGCAAGACTGCAAATTCCGCACGTGTTACTGTCGCTCCGGGCTTAAATGTACCATCGCTATATCCTTTGAAATAACCTTTTGCTACCGCTGCATCAATGGATGCTTTTGCCCAATGGGTCGTAGGGACATCTTTGAATGAGACAACGGCTGCTTGACTCGTGTTTCCGGTGAAAGGGAAGATTCCAAATACTAATGCACCGCTTAATATGAGTTGTGTTACTTTTTTCAAATCGTTCACGCTCCATTTTTATCTTTTCTTTCTTGATCTCTTGATACTTATGTACTTTTTTAAGTCTAGATATTGAGACTTGTCTATCACCTCGATAATGTGGTTATATTCGTTTTTTTAGACCCTCGTTAGTTTCAAAATGTCATCCTATGCCTAGGACATCTATAACCTAAGATCAAATCAACCATAAACCTTCTATCAAACGCATTCCCATTGATATCTTCCAGAGAAGCTGGAGGGTAAAGCAGTAGCAATCAATTTTTCAAGATTACTTGGATAACCTTTGTTGAAATGGTAAATCACTAGCTCTCGCTAAACCATGGGGGTAAATTCCCATTAATACAGTCATAACTAAGATAATATGCATAATTTTATATTTCATAAATCGCCTTTCACTCATCTCCCATAAACACTCACACTTGAACCATCATCTGTTTTAAACCTTGCCACAAGTCCTTTGTAGTTCTTGTCGTACCACTTACCAATCCATAACCGCACTCCGTTGTTCGATGAATAATTCGAAAAAAAGTTCTCAGCGTTTGAAAACGGTAGAGTTTTATATCCGAATTGCCTTGTTATGTCTTGATCTAGCCTTTGACCAAAGAACGAGTTCGCTAAGCCACCTCTATAGTCATCCAGATTAAATCCTTTTTTGCTTGGATAAATTGTTATTTCTTGAAAAACGGCAACAATATTTTTTCTTTTTGCAGTAGACTGATACCAATCTTTTTCCGATTCGGAAATAAAGAACGGGGCATATACTCCCCTCTTATTATTCCATTCTGTAGGGTCAACAGCTATGGTCCGATGGAGAACTAAACTCCCACTTTTATTGCTAAATGTCACTTTCTTCTCGCTTGCATCTGAAAAATCACGACCAGTTGTAAATTCAAATGGAGTAATTTCTTTAAAATTAGATTTCGCTACCCCGACAGATCTGATCTCATTTAGTGCTTCGAACGACGATGCCTTCTTACCTTCCATATTGGCTATTCTCAATAGAATTACCGAAGCTTCTGCACGCGTGGTTGTTTTACTTAAACCGAAAGAGTGATCTGGAAATCCTGTCATTATACCGGTACCCATCGCTACCGCTATATAAGGTGCTTTACTTTGAGAGATCCCTGGAGAGAATGCTTCTTTTACAGGAATTAAAGATGTCTTGGTATCCTCCAGAGCTTGTTCGAAGTCTTTGTCAGCAGCTGCTAATCCGGAACTAATCCACTTGGCCATCTCTTCACGAGTAATTATCGCACTCGGCTTAAAACCGTTTGGATAATCCTTTACGTTAATAAATCCAAGAGATACTGCACGGTTCACTTCTGTTTCACTCCAGTGACCGGTCAAATCCTTAAATACATTACCTTGCCCCGTCTCTGGAGTCCCTTTCGCGACTCGGGCCAGCAATGCTGCAAATTCTGCCCGCGTCACTGTTGCTCCAGGCTTAAACGTGCCATCACTAAATCCTTTGAAGTAGCCTTTTTCTACAGCTGCATCGATGGATGCTTTCGCCCAATGGCTTGTAGACACATCTTTAAATGAGGTAACTGCTGCTTGACTGGTGTTTCCGGTGAAAGGGAACATTCCAATTACCAATGCACCGCTTAATATGAGTTGTGTTACTTTTTTCAATTCTTTCACACTCCAATTTGTTTTTTCTGTGGAACCTTGATTTCTATGTACTTTTTTCTTGAATTTGCTTTTTATTATTATCAAATATATAGGACTTATTTAAATAAAATAGTTCACTAAGCAATATATCCCATTCTATTTACATGAATATTTTACCATAATGCGTTGTCTACTCATAGGTATTAAGACTTATTTCTCCTTGTATAAATACTCCTGTATCCACATAACAGTTTAATAAAATAAAACCTTGAACGCTTAAATCAGCACTCAAGGTTTTATTACGTATATTAACAGTAATTTAGATGCAGGCGATTCATTTATAATAGTTTACAATTAGAACAAGCTTATAGTTAATGCACGTCTACTAATTCCTCTTAAATATTTTCGTTAATTTGACTTACCAAACAGATTTGCAATTTTATCTATTTCGTATCGGAGTATTAATCAGAATTTTTTGATCATTTTTTTTAAATTCTTTATAAAAACTCGGAAATTCAATCCAACATTATAAATAAATTCCTCATCAAATTCTTCATTTGCATCCCAGTAGAATATACCACCATTTCCACTGATTTTTAACAAGATCTTCCCTCCTTCAGCAACTTCTCCGATAACTATAAATTTTTTTGGTATTTCTCCTTCATATTCGACTAAATTCCAATGTGCTAAATCGTATCTTTTATTTTGGTGAATTCCATAAAATGCTTCTAAAGGAATTGCTTCATTTAATTCTTCTACAATAACGAGACTCAAATGTACAATTGGGGTACCACCATTATACTGACTGAGGAAAACTCTATAATCTTCTGGTAACCTAAAACCCATCTCAATCTCCAATTTACTTATCATTTGTTCCGTAGCTTTTTCATAATCTTGTTTTAAATTTATTGAAGGATTCAATTCTATAGTTTTTAAATATTCCTCATATTCCTTTATGAAAAGAATTTTTTCATCGTCTGCAAGTTTATACGGACTAAACAACCATGATATATATTCGAATCGTCTACTTTTCGTCATTTCATCCCACTGAAACGGCTTATTTTTAATCATTATTGATAGAGATCTGGACCAGATCCATTCTTTTTTTTTCTCTAACCACTTCTTCCAACTTTCTATTTTATAGGGGTCTGTTTCAGACTGTAGACGCACTAAAGTATCAAGTAAACGTGAAGCTAACTCAGCTGAAATAGGACTCGCATTCATTCGCGAATCTGAAGAGGTCAAACTGAATTTACTTTCCATTATTAAACTGTTAAGCATAAGTAGCTCGGATTCTTTAACAATTGTCATCCCATGTTCTGAGTCATTCATTTGAAGTCATTCTCCTTTACTGTAAAATCAGCATGTTTTCCATTCTTAATAGAACCATTAAATATTAATTCATTATCCTGCGTTTCAACACCTATCCTATCATAAAAATCATTTTTCACTTTTACTTCTACTCTATGTGTGATAACTACGTCCGGTCTTTGACCAGCAAACAATACAGCATTAGCGTCTTTTGAAGGAACTTTCTGATCTGTAAGATAAACTTTACCATTTTTCGCACGAATAACTCCTGTATCTGAGATAGTCTTAGCTCCCATCTCGTCAGTATAATGATACAATGTATTGTCACCATCACCGCGGAGCATGCTTCCTTTGTTATCTCCAGCTGTCGGTTTATCTAAGAATTGACGATCGCCTTTAGTTTCCCACTTGCTTAACCCCAGCGGATCGAAATAATTCACCGGGTTCCCGTTCACATACGCATACCGGTTAAACGTCTGCCCATCCTGAATGTCTCCGCGAATTACGTCCCGGTTCAGGAACCGCTTCAGCTTCGGATCATAATACCGTGCTCGCATGTAATACAATCCGTTGGCATCCGTCATAACCCCATCTCGACCATTATACGCAAATGGCTGCTGGGTTACTCCTTCATGCTGCTCCAGTTCACCGTATAAACCATACGTATAGCGGTCTGTCACCCGGTTTTGTTCATCCGTCAGCAACGTCGTACTACCGCGCAGATCGTAGTGGTAACTCAGATACTTTCCATCGGCATCTTCGCGTCCAATTAGCCCCAGACCATAGATGTAACGGGATTTCACATGCCCTTCCCCGTCCATCTCCATCAACACCCGGCTCAGTTCATGTGCATCGTCGATCACATAGCGGGTCACTTGCCCTCGCTGCGCGAGTTCAATCCGGTCTCCCTGCGGGTTGTAGCGATATTTCAGTTTCCCTGCCTTCACCAGACGGTTTCGGGCATCGTATTCGTAGGCCGAAGCGGTGTTACCATCCGTTGCATACAGCAGATTTCCGTTGGCATCGATCTCCACGGGATAGTCTCCTACCCGCTGAAGCCGGTTATCCCAAGTGTAGTGCAGATGCTGCGTGGGTGAAGTACTCGTGAATCCCGTTTCACATGTCCCTACTTGTTCGGTTGTCAGGTTTCCGGATGGGTCATACGTGTAGTGTACAACACGACCTGGTTCGGCGCCACTGCGTAGGCGCTTCAAGGTATCATACGTGTACTGTTTGTTTTCTTCCTTCAGCAGCAAGCCGCTGGGGCTGTATGCGTACTTGAATTGCTGTAAACGAATGCCTTGTCCGCTCGTATCCGTCAGGCGAGTCAGTTGGCCTGCGGCATCGTATTCCCGTTGCTCCTGACTGCCGTTCGGGCGCCGGGTGTCGATGAGCTTCCCGCTTGCATCATAGCGGTACCGGGTCAGGCGACCGTTCCAGTCCTTCACTTCAGCCAGCTCACCCGTGGCTTGGTAGCGATACTGCACCACTTTGCCATCCGGATAGGTCAGTGCCGTCATCCGTCCTGCCGCATCATACGCATATTGCAGGAGATGACCAAACCCATCGGTTCGGGTGAGCAAGCGTCCTGCCGCATCGTAGGTTCGTTCCTCATGCTGCTCGGCTTCGAGCACACGGGTCACCTGTCCATCGGGCGTGTAGGTCAGCACGATTTCGCCCGCTTCATCCGTGGCACGGATCAGGCGGCCCGCGGCATCATACGTGTACCGGGTTTCCTGTCCCTTGGCATCCAGCTTGGCACTTAGCCAGCCGCGTTCATCATACGTATACGCCGTCCGTGCACCTGCCGCATTTGTTTCCTGCAGCAAGCGACCACTGCGGTCATAGGTTAGACGGGTCTCGTTTCCACTGGCATCGGTGTAGCTCGTATTCCGATCTTCCCCATCCCATGTCTGGCGATAGGTCACTTCATCTGCGCCTTCGCCCTGAATCACTTCGGTCAGGCGGTGTGCGGCATCGTAGCGATAATGGCGGGTATGCCCATCCGCGTCAGTATCTTCGACGCGTTGATGGAGAGCATTGAACCGCAGCCGCGTCATGTGACCGAGTCCATCCTGCCATGCCACGGGGCGTCCTGCGCCATCATAGGTCAGTTGCTGGACCGTCCGACCTTCGCCATCGATGACGGAGATGAGGCGACCTGCACCATCATAGTGATACCGCGTAACATGTCCTAACGCATCGGTCACAGTCTGCAATCGACCTGCGGCGTCATAGGATAACTGCGTGGCTTCACCGAGTGCATTCGTTTCGGCAATCAGGCGATTTTCGGCATCATAGATATATTGCCGGGTGTGACCAAGCGCATCGGTGATGGTCGCCACTTCCCCGTTCGGCGTATACGTATACTGCATGGAGGCTCCAGACGGACGCGTCTCCCGAGTGCGCTGCCCACTGGCATCATACATGGTCTGCCACGTTAGGCCCAGCGGATCGGTGATGGACGTCAGGCGATCTGCACCATCGTAGCTCCGGCGACTCACGCTTCCCGCGGCATTCTTCAGTTCGACCAGTCGGCCTGCTTCATCCCAGCCCACCTGTAAACGTCGACCTTCCGGATCGAGCGTATGCTGCAGTTCGCCTGTCTCGCTGTAGGCATAGGTCCAGATGGCTCCCGTGAAGTCCTGGTACGTGGCGGTTTGTCCAGTTTCGGTGTAGGTCCACTTCGCTGTACTGCCATCTGGACGGGTCACTTCGGTCAGTCGTTGTTGTTCATCGTACTGGTAGGTGGTTACGCCACCTTCGGCATCCGTTTCACGCGCGACTTGATGGTGCACGGTATAATGATATTCCGTTTCATGACCCAGTGGGTCAATTTCCCGGATCAGATGTCCTTCTTCATCGTAGATATGCGTCGTCGTTTCACCCAATGGGTTGGTGACACTGGCCATCTGCCCTTGTGGCGTGTAGGTATATCGAGTAATCCCACCATCTTCAGCATGTACTTCGAGGAGCTGCAAGGCATCATCATGTACGAGTGTTCGTGTCTGACCCAGCCGATTGGTCACGGTAGTCCACGTCTGACCCGGATGGCTCTCGGTATCATACGCCATCCGCCCTGCTGCACCGGATGGATCGGTTTGCGCAATGATTCGGTGTTTCTCGTCGTAGGTATTGGTAAACTGAACAACGCCGGCTTCGCTCAGCGACATCAGACGCCCTTCGCCGTCATGGGTCATTTCCGTGATCGTACCGTCCGGTTCAGTTAGACGCACCAAGAATCCTGCGTTATCATAGCCAAATGTGACTTCACGCAAGGCATCTCTGACCGCGGCAAGGTTTCCTTCCGCGGTGTAGTCCAGTGTCAGCGCACGTCCCGTGACCCGGTCCTGCAACTGCTGGAGTTTTCCTTCTTCATCATAGACCAGATCAAGTGACAATCCGTCCTTGTTGGTGTGACGAAGCAGTACGCCATTGAGATCGAATTGGTACATCTCGCGCGGACTACGGGCTGTATAGAGCCACCCCTGCTCGGTGTAGGTCAGCTCGTCAAGGTTCACATCCAGGTCATCACTGCGATAAAGGCCGTCCCCTTGGTGTGTAAATCGGTTTTTCCGTCCCGGTGTCCAGCAGACATCCACGATGGGTTGGAATGCATTGCTAGCTTCGGCTTCGGTCTGGGAATTCTTCGGAGTGATGTCCAACCGCAGACCATATTGATGTGTCCAAGCCGGGCCTAACTCTCCCCGCTGCAACAGTCCCGAATGGTAGATCAGGGTGAAGGGCCAGTCGGCTGCCCCGTGCAGCGTCAGCAGACGGTGATTCATAAACTGATGACCGGTCGCTGCGTGAATCGGGTCCTCCACTTTACTTTCCGCATGTGATTTTTGAGGATTCTGCGTTTCGGTAGTTCGCCCTGTAGAGGGTTGATGTGGCGAAGAATTAACATCCTTCGACTTGGGCGCCCCTGGTACCTCTGCCCCTTTCGGAGCGTTACCTCCAGGTGTCTTCTTTATCATCGAAGCGGCCGCTGCAGAGCCCGTCCCCGCGGCTGTTCCTGCTGCAGCCGCTGCTTTCTCGGCATCGGTGAGTCCTGTATCGTGACGTGTGGACCCGGTATCGCTTGGCGCATCGTCTGCTTTGCCCGTTGGTTTGTTACTGGTCATCGGCGCGTCACCTGTATCCCTGGAGCCTGCGGGGGCTTCGCCTGCCTTGGTCGACTTCGGCGTCGCTCCGGCCATATCCTCCCCGGCTTCTCGGGTCGAGTTCCCGGGCACGCCCGCCTTGTTGGTGCTCGTTGGCACGGCGTCAATCGCTTCATCCGCGTTGCGACCGACGGTTTTTGCTGCATCTGCAGCGTCATCCGCATGTTTCACGGTTTTTCCCGTCAGTTCCAGCGCCTCATCCGCATACTTGAAGAGGGAAGCGGCCTTATTCGCCCCTTTCCCGAGCGGCCCCAGCACGGAAAGACCCCGTTCATACCATGCGAGCTTCTCTCCCGTGAGTAGATCCCGACCCGTAATGGCCTCGATGATCCCTTTCACATTGCCGACGACAGGCAAGAAATCCAGCACGGTTCCCAATGCAAAGGTGAGGAAGCTCGCCAGCTTCCCCCAATTGAATTTTTTGCCCTCACGATCCGCTTGTTCATACTCTTCCCGTTTGCGTCGGGTCAACTCCGACAACAGTTCCAGCTTGCTTTGCAAGCCGTCCAGTTCCCGCATCAGGTGGGTGAATGTGCTTTGTACCCCACCTTGGCTGAGGGTTTTATAGCTTAGGCTGTTCATGGACCGATTCAGGTCCGCACGCAGATCCCCCATCTCATCCGCGGCTCCGTTCAGACTTTTTGAGGTCCGCTTCAGGTCAGATAGGCTGACTTCCAATTTCATGGCTGTTCCTCTTTTCTATGTACAATGGCGTTGCAATTCATTTTTAAATTGATACTTCGCACTTTACTTTGCTCATCGTTCTAAATAAATGCGGTATACCGTAAGGCATACCGCAAATGAGTCTACAGTGTTCTCTTTAAAATACGACCTAGACTATATCCCACTATTTCTCACTTCTATATCTGAAACTAATGCGGTACCTGTGCACTGAAATCATCCCGGCTGGAGCGATCCGCATGGTAAAAGACCACGTCTCCGTCCCGCAACGTAAAGCTGTTTCCGTAGCTATCCTCTACCTTACGTTGGAATCCTTCTAGCAACCATTGATTCATCAGCGGTGCATGGATATATTGCAGATGCGGTGCCGCGAGATTTCCCTCTCGAATGGACTCAAAGTTGAAGTTAACCACGATATACCCATCCTTCAGGAAGATTGGCGATTTAGCATCCAATCCGCCATGCGTACGTCCATACTCCGCCAAGTTCGTTCCCGCTTGCACCACATAGGGTTCGGCGGGTAGACTGTATTCCCCGTACCATTGTTGAATGGCTGCATTCGCACGGAGGACATCGGCGCTGGCGGTCGTGGGAATATTCGTTTTCGGACCGATAAACGTTCGCAACTGTTCTGGCATCAAGAGTAGGCTGTATCGGCCTACGGGCGTTTTCATTTTCGTGAACTTGTCTCGATAGTACTCTTGGTACGCTCGTTCACTCATCATCCCTGGATGGATTTCACCATATCGGTTGTATTTGTACGTCGCTGTATCTCGTAGTTGCTCGGACGGCACTTGACGTAACCGATCGTTTAAAATCACGAATCGCTTCACTTGATCTTCTGTCGAACCGATGCGAATAAAGTTCCGCTGATTGGTGGAGTAATACAGATCAACAGGCACACGCATATTGCCATCCTTACTCACAAAATCAAAGGTTGGCGTGAGACGAATGCCGTCTCGTGGGCCAAACATGTTGCCTTTCGTTTTAAAATCAAACTTGAAGTGATATCCCGTCTTCACCGCCACATTCTGATACCCTTTCAGGGGGTGACTGCCCGGGCGAATCGGGACGGTAAACTGGGGTTTGTTCCCCCGCTTGTCTCCATCGATATCCTGCGTGCCGGTCCAGTAACTGATCCAGGTCGGCGCAAGACTATTTTTGAAACGGCGGAAGACAAGCACCCAGTTATAGTCCGCGATATCGGTAATCTCAAAGTCATATAGTCGCCCAATGACCTCCACAGATACTTCGTCCGAAGCCGCGTGGTAGTACAGATCTGTGTTGGCATCGGGCTGGGCGTCAATCTCCGGCTCGGTACTAAAATGCGATGGGGCATTTTCAGCGATATTCCGGAATTCCACCTGGTAGTCTCCTTCATCCACCCACACGGGCAGATAGAAGGTCGTATCCAGCACCGGGACCTGAACATCGATCCACGTATTTCGTGGATAAAATTGCGTTTGGTCGGCACTATACACATCAAAAGGAAACCGCACTTGTTTGATCCGATAATATTTGGCGTAATCCCGATCGCCATATCCCGGGTAGGACCCCGCATCCAGATGTTGTCCGCTGGTCGGGATGCGAACCGTGAACGGTCGCTCCAAAATGAGCGCAGACCGGTTCATGTTCGGCACCGTTTTCTGGTTATGCGGCTGATCATCCGAAACGAGCGAGTAGTTCACGACTGGGGTATGGACGGTGACGGGGTTAATCGGATCGACTGGAAAGGTTTTTCCTCCACTACCTCCCAAGGTGGTTGGATGGAGGGCATATTGGATTTTCCCTGTGGACTCCGTATCCGCTTTATTCAAGAGTGTCCGGGGAATCAACAGCTGATCTTCATACAGCACCTGCTCCCCGGTATTTTTATACGAGCCGATCTTCGTTGGTGCCGGGATTTGCGTCGGATCCGGTCCGTTTTCAACGACGGTGCTACCATCCATGACGTTGGTCGTCGAACCCTCCCAGGTAAAGTCCAATGCATCATTTTTCACATCGGGTGGACCCGTTTGACCCTCGGCCATGCCTTTTAATAATCCCTCATCATTCGGAACGGGTAAGGGTGTATACCCAGAACTCGCCAACACCTCGGGAACGTAGCTGATCTCACCCGTCTCCTGCGGCATGACATGAATCTCCACATCTTCGTCATGTTCCATCTCTAGCTCCGGCGGTGTATATCCCTGAGGCCAGAGTGTAATTCGACTTCCATCCGGGAGAGCATAGTTTTCCATTTCAGCCTGCTCAATCGAATACAGTTCGACGTTATTGATGTTCCAATAGCTATAGTTTCGGTCAAAGCTGAACGTGTACTTCACATCAACCGTATCCGAATCCTCGGTATCGGGTTGCGGGATAGACGTACCATTCGGTCCTGGCAGGTTAGGCTGCTTCACTTTCCAGGTCCGGGCATATGTAAGTTCCGCGGTACAATCATAGGTTATGGTACCTTGCTGTTTTCCAAAGGTATGCTGGAACAAATAGTTCATCGCCCACGTATTGGCATACAAGTGCTCCGAAGTCGGGATCCCGCGCGTGGCATCAAAATGAATTCCATTCGTTGGATCATCCGCCAGAATATGCCCTTGGGCACCTGGTTCCATAAATGCAGTTTGTGGTGAGGCTACTTCATTGGGTGGATTGATGGTATATGTACAGCCTGCGACTCCCCCTGGTGGGGCTGTCCCATCACCCACCGTGACTTTTAAGTAAGCTATAAGATCGTATTTATATGAATCGTCGCTTTTCCAACGAACAGAAATTGTAGCGGTTCCCGGGCTTACCCCTTTAATCTTTCCACTTGGGTTCACCTCAACGATACCTTCCTGATCTGATTTCCATTCCACACCCGAACGAGTGGAGATATCTACCCAGTTTCCAAATTGCTTAGCTCCATGACTCATCGTAGCCACTTCACCTTTGAGATTGGCTTCTTCATCTATGGCTAATCGTTGGGTTCCCGTAAGACGAATTTTCTTTTGCTCAGTCCACTTGCCTCTCCATGTAATAGTCAGAGGAGTAAGATATAATGTACTATGTTTCATTTGCCCTTGGTTGTTCTTGCCATAATCATCAGTATACTGGGCTTCGTACAAACTTGAACTCTTTTTTCCCGTATCTGATATTAACGTCAAAGCTGTTTGGGATTCATCAAGTATCAAATTAGTAATTAACGATTTTTGCCCTTGAACTCCTGTTGTTTCAGCTTTAACGATATGAGGGTTGGGCACAGTTTCCCGAGAAACTTTTGTTCCGAATTTATCTCGATATTCATCTGGTACGTATGCTGAGTTTCCTGCCATTTGAATTTGATCTCTTACTTCTGAGACAATTGGAGCTGGGATCCCATTATAGATGACATTTGATGCTTTCACGTCTCCAAATGAGGACTCTGCAATCCACTCCAAACTGTCAATTTGATACCAATATACACCAGGATTTGCCTGTTTTATTCCTTCAAAAATTCTTACGACCTTTTGGTAACCTGTTGGCCCCTTTGGTAGTGCTACAGGATCATCCAATTTAATTAATTCCATATTATCTTCCGCATCTGGACTCACAACCACCACTTTTTGGTTGGTTTGACCATTGGCCGCGTTAGCGAAACTTCCATTAATCAGAATTAACATAGCAACGATACTAACAATAATAAAAAATACATACACTCTCGTTTTCTTCATTCGAATCATCTCAGTGGAAGGCTAAAGGAGGCGCTAGTTTTTTTATCAACGGTGAAAGACTTCCATGTTTCACTTAATGACCCATCTGTTGTTCGTTTTAAAAGAAATTGCATCCAAAATGTTCTTGGAGTTTCCTTCTTGAAGAAACCCGAATTTACATACTCTTCTACAGGTAGATTGATTATTCCAAAAGTTTCTACTTTTCCGCTTTTAAAGTTACTTACCGTTGTAAAAATACCAGCTACCGCTTGGTGGAATGCCAAATTTCTTAGATTGTCCCCAGTAGGTATCACAGTTACTTCCAAAAAGACATCATAATATTCGTTATTCATAAAACCATAGTCTTGGTCTATAAACATCCTACCATAAAGATTTCGAATATCCGTCTTAGAATATGCATCGGCTACAATCATCCGATGCGGGATCAGGGTGCCTAAATTATTACGTAATTTAACCGTTTTACCGACAATTCGGTCAAAACTTGCAATCGTACCGTCTTCGTTTTTCAGATAAACATACGGCGTAGCAGAAGTCAGATTCGTTCCTGTCAGACCTACCTCCCGCATTTCATTCAGATCGCTATACGACGTTGCCTTACTTTCCTGCACCTGTTCGTAACGTGATAAAATTACAGCCGCCTCTGCTCGTGTGGTTGTTTTCCCTGGACCAAACGTGCCGTCTGGGTACCCGCCCATTAATCCAGTTCCCAATACTACCGAAACATAGGGATAGGCTGCTTTCTTCAACCCACCCTTGTAATATTCTGCCACAGGCACCAGCGTATTCTCTGTATCCTTCAACGCTTGCTTGTAATCTTCATCCTGAGCTGCAAGTCCTGAGCTGAGCCACTTCGCCATTTCCTCTCGTGTCAACGCCGTGCCTGGCTTAAACCCATTCGGATAATCCGAAGATTTCAGAAAACCAAAGGATACCGCACGATTAACTTCTGCCTCACTCCAGTGCCCTGTCAAATCCTTAAACACATTAGTTTGCTCCGTTTCCGGCGTCCCTTTAGCCACTCGGGCTAGCAATGCTGCAAATTCCGCACGTGTTACTGTCGCTCCAGGCTTAAATGTACCGTCACTATATCCTTTGAAATAACCTTTTGCTACCGCTGCATCGATAGATGCTTTCGCCCAATGGCTCGTAGGTACATCTTTAAATGAGGCAACGGCTGCTTGACTGGTGTTTCCGGTGAAAGGAAACATTCCAATTACCAATGCACCGCTTAATATGAGTTGTGTTACTTTTTTCAAATCGTTCACGCTCCATTTTTTTTTCTGTGGAACCTCCATGCCTATGTACCTTTTTCCTTGAATCTACTTTTTTGCTATCATCAAATATATAGGACTTATTTAAATAAAATAGTTCACTAAGCAATATATCCCATTCTATTTCCATGAATATTTTACCATAACACATTGCCTATTCAGAGGTATTAAGACTTATTCAGCCTTGTAAATACCCCTGATCCACATATAATGCTTCCTAGCTTTCTAGCATTTTTTTTAAATATATCTCCATGAGAATGCATTATCTCTGTGGTTAAACTGGTCATATATCATATAGAAAAATACTACTGTGAAAACGATGGGGGTATCAGGGGAGCACCCCTGACAAGCGAATTTGGGAGACCAAATACAGTGCTTGCCACAACACAAGAGAATCTTTTTGTGTTGCTTTTGACATTTACCAGCCGAGAAAAAAGAGAAGCGAACAAGCAGCATCTTGCCTTCAACGTTACCCAACTTGCCGTTAGATGGGCTGAAGGCTACTGCTACATTCACTTCTCATAATTAATATTCATCTAATCACGGTACATCATCATTTCTCTGGCAATCGCCTGAGCATAGGTCTTATCTTGGAAATGAACCGTAAGCTGTTCTTCCATGTCATTTTGTTGCTTTAGATGCTCTCTACTGTACTCCTTGGCAAATTGCTTCATATCACCTTGAATGACAAGCTCCGCAAATGCATAGGATTCAATTTCCTACATCCATCTTAAACAGGGACGCGCCGCTGGATGCATTTCTATTGAATTCCCAATTTCATAGCAAGGATAGCGGTAAATGATTCCATCCGAATCCACAACCGTCAAAATATCATTATTATCGTCATAATGGCATGCCCAAAGTTGCATCAGGAACCAACGCCTCCTTGTTGCCCATTACCTCAATAAGCAGGTGCGCTCCAAGCCTGAGCCCATGTAGAAAGGCAGCTTCCACATGCATACTATCTGCGCTGTCACACAGATCGAAATATTCTTCTAACTCACGAAATACTTCCTCTCCTAATCTTTCACGCCATTGCTCCGTCTGCGCAGCCACTTGTCTGCTTATTGAACAGTATTCTGGTTGAGATGGAACAATCACCCCATCGGGGTTAATTTGTCCGCGGTACAGGGCTTCCAATATGGTTTTCATATTCATCCTCCCATTTATTATCATCGCATCGCTTGAATGAGATTCCTGCACATGGTAGGATATTTATGCAGTCTGCTTATTAAAGCGGTTGCGGGATAGGAAGTGGCATTGTTCTTCGTCGGACGCGCCGCTTCCTTCTTTATTTTTGGAGCTCGTCATACACCTTTTCAATCCCTTTGCGAATAACATCGGAACGGGTCGTTTGGAGCTTTTCGGTGCAAGCATCCAACTTGCTTAAAACCTCTTGATCTGCACGTACTCGAATCAATTCACTTTTGGGATTATCAGACGGTGGACGCCCCATCTTTTTGGACGACATTGCTTCACCCCACTTTTTCGTGTCCACAACAAGTATATTAATGTAGCAACAAAAAGTCAACGTAAATAACCTGCCGATAAACAGCTTTTTCTCGGCAGGTTATTTATTATAGAACATGAAACTGCTGTCTTATGTTGCTGCAAGCACTGAATTTGGATATCCAAATTAAATTGTTAGGGAGTTTGCCCCTAATACCCTGTCATATGAATACCAATTTTCTAGAGAAAATAAAGTTTTAAATTGGCAATTGAGATTCACCTCACAAATCGGCAGCATTCATTAAATAATTATAAGACTGACGATGGGCAGGTAGAGGGATAGCATAAGAGTAGGACATCCCCTTTATCTGAAAATTTTGGTCTTGGTAAACACAATTTCTCCAACAAGCCTGGATGTCCTTCTTCTGTCTGCCTATTCGATAAAAGGTCTAACGATTTGACTTAATTCCATTTGTCCGAAAGTACGTTTTTTACAAGACTCAAGTAACTTAATTAAGAGCAAACAATGATAATTTGAATATTTATTTTTGTAATCGTAGAGTTACAATTAATTGCTCAATGCCCTCTGAAATTACTTCAAATGATTTTCGTTCGAAATCCTCAAGTTTGACTAACCCATTCTGATTATCAACCACAACAATAAGCCCGTTACCCTCTATCCCTATAGGAATGTGCTCGAGTTTGTTATCGTGGTTGTGCTCGTATCCCACAAGTAAGTTGAAGTAAGATTCTATATCTGTTGTTTGCTGTACAGACTCTAGTTTTATATAATGGTCAGTAATAAAACCATCTAAATCTGCAAACCAATACGAATTGAAATACTCAATGACAGATACATGCATTCTAATGCCTAATTTTTCTTCTAGTGAGCTAAAATCATAAATTTCTTTTTTTTCGACAGGTCTCCAAGAGATATAATCATCCTCGTCAACTTTTCCATAATAAATAAGAGATTCTACGTCTTTATCAAATGGTGTTTTAAATAAAAAATCTAATCTTCCTTCAGCGAGGGACTTCCTTAATAAAAAATATTGATTCATCGCTTTTTTTATGGACACATATATCACCCTTTACTTATTTAAGAGTCTTTCTAGCATTTCAGCATATTTGCTATCACTACCCCAAGCTAAAGCGTTTTCCTCTCCCTCACTATCGCCACAGGGTAATCTAAAGTTACGAGTAAAATTGAATAAAACGTAAGAAAGCGAACATAACAAAAAACAGGTCAATCATGGTGATCTCTTACCATAATCAACCTGTTCGTTATTTAGGTTTATAAAATTAAAGCTTCTTATGTGCGTACAACCGAAAAGGGATGGTGTATTTGTGTTATTGGGTGGATGATAAGTTCATACGGCACTGGGTAGCCCCACCAATGAAAAAAACCTTGAAAGGCACGAAGTTAATCAAAATTTTCATTAAGATTAAGATTCAAATGTAGTTCTATCGGGGAAATGTCCATTTTCCCTAATGAAACAAACTGATAACCTTTGTGCTGCTCTATCGAAATAAAATTTTGTTAAAAAGTTCGGGTCAGGAATCGGGTCTAATTCGGCAAACTTCCTCGTTATTTTATTTAATTCAATTCTCCCCATAACAATCTCATTCGGACCAAATTTATAAACAACCTTTTCCTCATCTTCCATTTCCTTAAGTAACAAAACGAATGAAGCCAATATATGTCGCCTCCTTATTATGGATTCCACGGACGACCTGATTCTAAAGTTTTATCTTGTGTCTCTTTTATTCGTATTGAGTATTCATTTAATATATAATCCATTTATCACCATTTAAACTGTTCGAAGACACGCTTTAAATAAATTTAAGTTTACTTCATAATAATGTTAAGAGGTAGAGTCAGTTTCCATCTAAACGAAGTTTTGCGAATGTTTTGCTCATTCCAATCACTCGCTGTGCCAATACTTAATCATATGAAGTAAACGTAGGGGCACGTTTTTTTGAGAGTGTCCCCTACGTTTATGGATGTCCCTATACCAAGTTGATAATCCTAATTCGGAGATGGATCCCATACATTGTCTTGATAAGGCCATTCCCATAAATCTATATATAAACCTGTTTCCTTTATTTGATTTATTGCATCCTCACAGATTATTGAACTTCCTATATCCATATAATAATCATAGGTGAAATTCAGGAAGAACTCATTTCCGCATCTCAGTTGACAAGTAATATCTTCTCTCATACCCAATCTAACAATATGCTCAATTTGTTTACCTGAAAGAATAGCTCCATCTACTAGAGAATAATATAAACTTATTATTTCTGCAGAATAACATTCCGGATATTTCAGTGTATGTCCCAGGAAGAGCTCTTCTTTTAGTTTATTTATTAAATAAATCTCCAATTCATGAACCTGGATACTGCTAGTATAGATTTTCACCGCTTCAACATACTTATCTTCAGTAAATAAGTAATCCTCTGCTGTAAATTCTTTCCCCTCATAATACTGACCTATATCAATTATTGAGGTCCATGTAGGTATTTTTGATTTTTTCTCTTCCCCCTTTTTTATGGGAGGATATTTTCTAACTTGCCAATAATCCATTTTCAATCTCCAATACGATTTAAATTTTTGTCATAAGTCCCTGATCTAGTCTCTCTACTCATCAAGTCCTCTATCGTTTTAGCAACTTTCCATACACCACCATTATCAGTACTTCCTGTACTCTGCCTTGGAATATCTCTTGTTATATATACGCCCTTTTCTTTTGAATAGAAGACTGCTGCTTTTGCTCTGCCCCCAGTAGTTTTTTCAAAACCTAGAATATTGGCTGCAACTTCTGCTTCCTTATCAGTACGATAAGGTCCATTCGGTGGAGTTGTTTTTGCAGAAGGTGTCCAATCTCCTGTTTTATTATTGTAATCATTTGTTCTTTGAGCTTTACGCTCGTAGTATCCACCGTAGGGATCGGCAGTCTCACACTTCATCAACCCTAACGGATCAATATAACTCACCGGGTTCCCGTTCACATACGCATATCGGTTAAACGTCTGTCCGTCCTGAATCTCCCCGCGGATGACGTCCCGATTCAGGAAACGCTTCAGCTTCGGATCATAGTACCGCGCTCGCATGTAATACAGTCCGTTCGCATCGGTCATAACCCCATCTCGACCATTATACGCAAATGGCTGCTGGGTTACTCCTTCATGCTGCTCCAGTTCACCGTATAAACCATACGTATAGCGGTCTGTCACCCGGTTTTGTTCATCCGTCAGCAACGTCGTACTACCGCGCAGATCGTAGTGGTAACTCAGATACTTTCCATCGGCATCTTCGCGTCCAATTAGCCCCAGACCATAGATGTAACGGGATTTCACATGCCCTTCCCCGTCCATCTCCATCAACACCCGGCTCAGTTCATGTGCATCGTCGATCACATAGCGGGTCACTTGCCCTCGCTGCGCGAGTTCAATCCGGTCTCCCTGCGGGTTGTACCGATACTTCAGCTTGCCTGCCTTTACCAGACGATTTCGAGCATCGTATTCGTAGGCCGAAGCGGTGCTGCCATCGGTCGCGTACAGCAGATTTCCGTTGGCATCGATCTCGACGGGATAGTCTCCTACCCGCTGAAGCCGGTTATCCCAGGTATAGTGCAGATGCTGCGTTGGCGAAATGCTCGTGAATTCCGTTTCAGATGTCCCTACTTGTTCGGTTGTCAGGTTCCCGGATGGGTCATACGTGTAGTGTACAACACGGCCTGGCTGGGCGCCACTACGCAGGCGCTTCAAGGTATCATACGTGTACTGTTTGTTTTCTTCCTTCAGCAGCAAGCCGCTGGGGCTGTATGCGTACTTGAATTGCTGTAAACGAATGCCTTGTCCGCTCGTATCCGTCAGGCGAGTCAGTTGGCCTGCGGCATCGTATTCCCGTTGCTCCTGACTGCCGTTCGGGCGCCGGGTGTCGATGAGCTTCCCGCTTGCATCATAGCGGTACCGGGTCAGGCGACCGTTCCAGTCCTTCACTTCAGCCAGCTCACCCGTGGCTTGGTAGCGATACTGCACCACTTTGCCATCCGGATAGGTCAGTGCCGTCATCCGTCCTGCCGCATCATACGCATATTGCAGGAGATGACCAAACCCATCGGTTCGGGTGAGCAAGCGTCCTGCCGCATCGTAGGTTCGTTCCTCATGCTGCTCGGCTTCGAGCACACGGGTCACCTGTCCATCGGGCGTGTAGGTCAGCACGATTTCGCCCGCTTCATCCGTGGCACGGATCAGGCGGCCCGCGGCATCATACGTGTACCGGGTTTCCTGTCCCTTGGCATCCAGCTTGGCACTTAGCCAGCCGCGTTCATCATACGTATACGCCGTCCGTGCACCTGCCGCATTTGTTTCCTGCAGCAAGCGACCACTGCGGTCATAGGTTAGACGGGTCTCGTTTCCACTGGCATCGGTGTAGCTCGTATTCCGATCTTCCCCATCCCATGTCTGGCGATAGGTCACTTCATCTGCGCCTTCGCCCTGAATCACTTCGGTCAGGCGGTGTGCGGCATCGTAGCGATAATGGCGGGTATGCCCATCCGCGTCAGTATCTTCGACGCGTTGATGGAGAGCATTGAACCGCAGCCGCGTCATGTGACCGAGTCCATCCTGCCATGCCACGGGGCGTCCTGCGCCATCATAGGTCAGTTGCTGGACCGTCCGACCTTCGCCATCGATGACGGAGATGAGGCGACCTGCACCATCATAGTGATACCGCGTAACATGTCCTAACGCATCGGTCACAGTCTGCAATCGACCTGCGGCGTCATAGGATAACTGCGTGGCTTCACCGAGTGCATTCGTTTCGGCAATCAGGCGATTTTCGGCATCATAGATATATTGCCGGGTGTGACCAAGCGCATCGGTGATGGTCGCCACTTCCCCGTTCGGCGTATACGTATACTGCATGGAGGCTCCAGACGGACGCGTCTCCCGAGTGCGCTGCCCACTGGCATCATACATGGTCTGCCACGTTAGGCCCAGCGGATCGGTGATGGACGTCAGGCGATCTGCACCATCGTAGCTCCGGCGACTCACGCTTCCCGCGGCATTCTTCAGTTCGACCAGTCGGCCTGCTTCATCCCAGCCCACCTGTAAACGTCGACCTTCCGGATCGAGCGTATGCTGCAGTTCGCCTGTCTCGCTGTAGGCATAGGTCCAGATGGCTCCCGTGAAGTCCTGGTACGTGGCGGTTTGTCCAGTTTCGGTGTAGGTCCACTTCGCTGTACTGCCATCTGGACGGGTCACTTCGGTCAGTCGTTGTTGTTCATCGTACTGGTAGGTGGTTACGCCACCTTCGGCATCCGTTTCACGCGCGACTTGGTGGTGCACAGTGTAGTGATATTCCGTTTCATGACCCAGTGGGTCGATTTCACGGATCAGATGTCCCTCTTCATCGTAGACATACGTCGTCGTTTCGCCCAGTGGGTTGGTGACACTGGCCATCTGTCCCTGCGCCGTGAAGGTATAACGAGTCATACCGCCATCTTCGGCATGCACTTCGAGGAGCTGCAAGGCATCATCATGCACGAGGGTGCGTGTCTGCCCCAACCGATTGGTCACGGTAGTCCATGTCTGACCCGGGTAACTCTCGGTATCATAGTGGAAGTAGAATTTGCTTCCTGCCGCATCCGTCTGTTCGACAATTCGGTAAGAAGCATCAAAGGTGTTCCTGAACTGGAGAATGCCGCTCTCCGTCAGGGAGACCAAGCGTCCAGCCTCATCCGAGACCAAGTCGGTCACTACACCACCCGGCTCGATGACCCGAACTAGTACACCCTCCGGGTTATATTCAAATGTTACGCGACGCAAGGCATCTTTTACTTCTTTCAATTCGCCTGTAGCAGTATAGTCCAGATGCAGAGATCGCTGGGTTGCCCGATCGGTTAGGGTCGTCAGGCGTCCCGCTGTCTGATAAGACATGTCCAGGGTTAGGCCACTGGATTGCGTGTGACTGAGCAGTTGTCCTTCTTCAGTAAATCGATAGATCTCACGCGTCTCACGCGTTGTCAGTTTCCAACCCTCATCTTCCCGTTCGAGCACATCCCAATACACATCGAGATCTGAACTTCGATAGGTTCCATCGGCTTGATGGATGAACGAGTTGTGACGTCCTGCTGTCCAATAGACGTCAACGGCAGGCGCGTGCTCAGTTGAATCTTGGATTGAAGAATGAACATGCAATCGCAGTCCATATTGGTGCGTCCAGGCAGGTCCCAGTTCCCCTCGTTGCAGTAGCCCTGAGTGGTAGATCAAGGTCAAGGGCCAATCGGTTGCCCCATGCAGCGTCAGGATATCATGGTTCATAAACTGATAACCGGTAGCCGCATGAATCGGATCACCTGGACAGCTTTCTTTGTTGGATTTGGTTACATTCTGCGTTTCGGTGGTTCGCCCCGTAGAGGGAGATTGCGACGAAGTTTCGATATCCTTCGACTTGGGCGCCCCTGGTGCCTCTGCCCCTTTCGGAGCGTTACCTCCGGGTGTCTTCTTTATCATCGAAGCGGCCGCTGCAGAGCCCGTTCCTGCCGCCGTTCCTGCTGCGGCAGCTGCTTTCTCGGCATCGGTGAGTCCCGTATCGTGACGTGTGGACCCGGTATCGCTTGGCGCATCGTCTGCTTTGCCCGTTGGTTTGTTACTGGTCATCGGCGCGTCACCTGTATCCCTGGAGCCTGCGGGGGCTTCGCCTGCCTTGGTCGACTTCGGCGTAGCTCCGGCCATATCCTCCCCGGCTTCTCGGGTCGAGTTCCCGGGCACTCCCGCCTTGTTCGGGCTGGTCGGGATCGCATCGATCGCATCATCGGCGTTGCGACCGACGGTTTTGGCCGCATCTGCAGCATCATCCGCATGCTTCACGGTTTTTCCCGTCAGTTCCAGCGCCTCATCCGCATACTTGAAGAGGGAAGCGGCCTTATTCGCCCCTTTCCCCAGCGGCCCCAGCACGGAGAGTCCTCGTTCGTACCATGCGAGCTTTTCTCCGGTGAGTAGATCCCGGCCCGTAATGGCCTCAATAATGCCTTTGACGTTACCAACGACAGGCAAGAAATCCAGCACCGTTCCCAATGCAAAGGTGAGGAAGCTCGCCAGCTTCCCCCAATTGAATTTTTTGCCCTCACGATCCGCTTGTTCATACTCTTCCCGTTTGCGTCGGGTCAACTCCGACAACAGTTCCAGCTTGCTTTGCAAGCCGTCCAGTTCCCGCATCAGGTGGGTGAATGTGCTTTGTACCCCACCTTGGCTGAGGGTTTTATAGCTTAGGCTGTTCATGGACCGATTCAGGTCCGCACGCAGATCCCCCATCTCATCCGCGGCTCCGTTCAGACTTTTTGAGGTCCGCTTCAGGTCGGATAGGCTGACTTCCAATTTCACATTGCTTCCCCCTTATTTCTTCTTCGCAGCAGCAGCGGCTGCCGCTGCGGCCGCTCGTTGTCTTTCGCGCTCCTGACGCTCACGTTCCTGGCGTTCTCTCTCTCTGCGCTCTTCTTCAAGATCTTCCTGCATGAACTGATTGGCTAACGCTTCCAGTCGTCGTGCGAATTGTTCCATTTCATCCGCAGTCTGTCTCATCCGTTGAGTTGTGTCCCTGAAATCATCCATAAAGTGTTGATACACTCTACCCTTCCAGATCATGGACTGTACATTACTATTAATACTGGAGCGTTCATTCTCCAGCTTGTTGCTGTTGCTGCGTAATTTGGAGGCAATGCTCCGCAGTTTACCGACGTCAGGCCGAATTGGCATATGTACATCTCCTTACTTTATTGAATCTGCCTTACTGAATCTCTCGGAAATGGCTTTAAGCTCGTCCCCTACATCCTTCAGTACAGTTGATACACTTTCCAGCTGGACATGGGCATCTTTGTAAGAGGAATAGAAACGCTCTTGGGATTTCCCCTCCCATTCCCCGGTAATTCCATCGATCAATGACTTCAACTCTCTGGACAAAGCTATACTTTCCTGACTGCTGGCCAGAAATCGGGTAGCAATCTCCTTAATACGTTCAGGTTCAATTTTGATACGGTCTGCCATTTATTTGACCCCTTTCCCATCCAGTTTTTCGATTTGATCCGCAAATCGTAATAACGCTTTTTTCAATATCGCCGGCTTGTATGGCTGGAATTGAAGCGTACCCTCCGTCAATTCAACCGCTAGATACAGCTTGTCTCCCCATTGCGCATAGTGATAATCCTCCTGATGCCACATCAGTCCATGCCTCTTCATAAACATCATGGAACCTGAACGTTCCCCATTACTAAAGATGTCTAAGGCAAGCTCTGCCTGTTCTTCGGTATACCCTGCTTGAACTAGTCTATTATGCTGGTCCACTTCGCTAAGTTGATTCCATTGTTCCCAAGTGCAATCTTTGATGACAACCTTTTTGGCTGCACTTTTATATTGAAGTGTCAGTGGAAAGAACCCTTTCATAGCTTCTAACGTTAACTGGGCATCTGCCACAGGAACAAGGACAATGCCTCCTGATTCATCTACTGTTTGTTCAACAACGATTCGAGGAGTGAAATAATAGTGACCTGCGTATTTCCCAGTGCCTTCGATCTTCTTACTCACATGCATCACATCAGCACTGCCGCATGCAGCAATGCAATAGGCGAGCATTTCATTCATATCATAGCCAGCCCCCTCTTGCTTCGGAACCAGATATCCTTTCTCTACAAATGTCTTTTCAATCACTTTATATTCCGCTTCCAATTCATTAGCCAGATACCCGCGATAAGGATCATCAAAGTTAGCTATATGACGGACTCCTACCAACTGAGTCAAGAAGAAAAATTCTTCAGGAGAGAGTTGGAATGACCACTCTTCCGTTAATTCATTTTCCAAGATAAAGCACTCCTTCAATCACTATTTAAATAGACCAATAACATAAATAATTAGTGCAAAAACCAGCGCACCCACTGAAGCACCTATTACATAGATCCACATACGGTCATAGGTGGACTGTTTATTCTGTTGGATCAGTTGATTCCAGCCTTTTTTTACGAGGGTCTGCTTAGGTTCAGGGTTAAAGACCGTCTGATCTATGCCCTCTTGCACCTGCTCCATGGCAATGGAGAGTTCAACATGAAATGGAGAACGATCGTTAAATTGCTCAATCAGCTTGCCATATTCCCAGAAGGCCGATGTCAGATTCCCCTGACGTTCCAATTGACGGGCGTGTGCCAATTGATTCTCTTGGGCATGACTCAAAGCATTAACAGCATACTCACTCGGCAAGTGATTAGATTCATCTACTGGTTGCTCCAACTCTATTATTATTTCAGATGTTGAAACCGCCTCTTGCTCCACGAATTGCTTCGCTGAAGCCAGTGCAATCTGCCACTCGCCAAAGGTTGGGCATTGCTGTAGTTGCTCTGCATTCCACAATCGGTCCAGCAACGCTGCTACTTCAGGGCCATACTGCTGCTCAAGTGTCGCTTGAAGAAGTACATAGCGCTCACTTTGTTGCTGGATTTCTTGTGGATCGAAATAACTATCTCCCCACGCTTGTTTACATATGTCTGTACTCGACCAAGCCAGCATCTCGGCAAGCAGGATTCCACCAGCAAATCGATCCGCAAGAGGACTCCAGTCCCCATACTCTCTAAGGAAAGTTGCGGTATATCCCGTTGCACCCTCTGGCAAATTATCGGGTTCCTCCAATTGCTTGGCGTACATTCCTTCCACATCAACTAATTCAACAGACATGTCCTCCGCCTCTTGATTAGGGCCCACGATCAGCAGATTAGAAGCTGACAAGTCGGCATGGGCTATGCCAGCTTGCTCCAATACAGCCATGGTAGATACCAAAACCATTGCCAATTTCATTGATTGCTCGCGAGATAGTGCTTCTCGGCCAAGCATTAATTCACTCCATGTCACACCATCAATCCATGGCATATGTGCACCGTAAAGTAACTCGGGATAATGTCCGAGCAACTCCATATCTTCTATCGGATTCAATATCGTTCGTGACCATACGCTAAGTCCTGAGTGGACTGTGAGATCTGCCATGAGCTCTGTTAACTTCATGACAGAGGGCTGCCGGAAGGCTGGACGGAACACCTTCAAGGCGCTGTTTTCTCCCGAGCTGTTAATAAGCTTGTATACTGTGCCTTCCCTGCCCTCCTGACCATAAGGCATGCCTTCGAATTGAGGGTGCTGGACCAGTCTGTAAACTTCGTTTCTGATTCGTAGTTCTGTATTTATATCAGGTGGAAACACAATTCTTGCTCCCCTTTGCACAAAAAAATGATTCGAAATTATATTGTTGAGAAGGAGTTAACCTGCTCAATGCGCAGATAGCTTCCATCCATTGCTTTTACATCCTCCAGAGACTGCTGAAGGTCCATGCTATTCCACTCGCTTCCATCACTGCTAAGATAGTAGCGATAGTTGGATGCTTGAAACGTAAGGGCCATACCTTCATTTAATCCTTTGAGCATGGGTTCAAGTAATTCATGCAGAGGTATCGTATTAGGTAGCTCTATATCTGTCTTTTTACCAGTAGCATCAATAATTAAGGTCAATAATGTTCGATCCATATGTTCTCCTCCTTATGGTTACATCGGGGTAGAAGCAGACATCTGCAGCCCTAATGAAATTAGGTCTTTACTTGTACCAGGCAGCATCATAAGTGCACCCTTCTGAATCGAATATCCGGATTCCATCATCATTTCGCGATAGCTTTCGGGTACAACCGAAGACATTCGTTTTAATTTCTCCGAATAAGGGTCCACCACGAAGGAATCCGGCATCATACCTTTCCATGCTCGTGTATCGCGAATCCGGCTAGTGGAAGCATCCTCTGTAATAAAAATATTTTCGACCAGCACTTGTCCATCAGGGACAGACATGGTTTTGATCCGTTCAACAATCGGTTCAGGATCTTCCCCTGTGTATATACCATCTGTCATATGACAGATCAGAGGGGCAGGGCAGTGCTCCATGTTACGAAGTTCAGACTGAATAATCTTCTCCGCTTGTTTGAATGCCTTCGCCGTGTCTGTGAATCGTTTCGGATATAGCGGTGGCAGACTTCCACGATTAGCGATACGATCAATTGATTTAACACCATCTAGTAGATCGTAGACTTCATCGCTGTAGGCAAGAATCGCAATCCGATAACGAGGAGACACTTTTGATCCTTTGGTTGATCGGTAGACGATCTGGCGAATAATCGTCTGAAGTCCCTCGTTAACGATATCCATCCTCCGTTGTCCCTCAAGCTCAAGCGTCATGGAGCCACTTATATCAATTAAATAGATTAGTAGAGCGGGGGTGCTTCCCGTCGCATGTACTGAATAACTCATAAGAATTACCTCACATTTTCATACTCTGGATATAGAAAAAGCCAGGTAAGTTTACCTGGCTTCTTATGTAACGACTACTGTTGGTCTGCTTGTCTGAAACGATCTGCAATGGATTTCAATTCTGTACCTACTGCACGAAGCATTTCAACGTAAACTGTCATGTTCTTTTTATCGGATTCGTATCTATTATAAAATCCTTGGGAGGTCATACCTTCCCATCCTCCTTGCAAGGATTGCATCAAGGAGTTCAACTGTTGAGCCAGTTGCTCACTTTCTTGCGCTCCTTGGTCAAACTTCGATGCAGCGTTATCCATCTCTTCAGGTGTAATCTGAATCTTTGCCATCCTTATCTTCCCCTTTATACCATTTTTATAAAATTTACCCATTAACTATTGTATACAAAGAACTAGTGAATTACCAAACATTTTTTGGGAAAAAAGACTCATTTATGAGTCTTTTTTCCTTTAATAACTTAATTTACGACAAGAACTGCGTTTCTATTTATTTCCTCTACTTGTTCTTCTACTTGTGCAACTCCATTGGCAAATGCATGTACTGCTTTCACACTTACAAATTTCCGCTTAATATAGTAACCTTCTCCATCCGGCAGTACTCGACTACCTGAGACAAAAGGAACTTTAATATTAAACAGCTCAGTATCTGTAGATTCAGCCGTACCCAACAACCAACCGATCTGACCAGATTTAATCTCTTTCATCCACTCATCATAATTACGGTTAATGGCATTGGCTTGCCCAGAAACGATAATATAGACACCGTGCTCTCGTCCGTTTCGGGTGATGTATTCCAGATGACCTGTGATCGTTCTGGAGATACGCTTAGCCAGGAAATCGACATCATCCATCATTAGAACCATCTTCGGAGCGAATTCATCTGGATCAGCAACTCTCTCTTCCAGTTTCGTACGTAGATTCTCGATCATTTCTTCCATCGTTGCCTCATTGGTTGCAAATGCCACCGTATGATTTAATTCCTTCAGTGCTCCTAACCCTTGAGGCGTGCGTCTAAAGTCGCATAGATACAGTTCAAGTTCATCCGGCGAATACTTCATTGCTGATATCAATCCTATTGTGACGAGCAATGACGTTTTACCAGATTCCATTCTTCCGGCAACTATGAAATATGGACCATCCGCTTCCATATCCCATCCCAACATTCTCAAACTATCAATGCTCATATGAACGGGTAGCGTAGGAACAGACACAATATTAATATCTTTCAACACTTCTGGAATAGCAATGACCTCAGGTAATACTCGAATGGACTCTGGTTTAGCAGTCGTACAAGCAGCATCAAGTTCTGCAAACTGTTCACGCAATAACTTGGCACGTGAAGACTCATTCACCGCATTGATGGATAACGCCGTTTGGAATTCATATGGAGGGATTGCTCCCTTCACAAAGGCCCTTCCTTCCGGCAACTGTGTTGGTGCTTTGGTCAACCTTCCTACGGCATAGTTATAGTCCCCTGCATCCGCAAGCATATATGAGACAACATTTGGGAAGTTACTGCGGATTCGTTCCAACATATCGGAGATCCGATTGATCGTTGCCACAAAATAAATGCCAAGTCCTGGACCTTCGCGTAACAGAGGATCCAACTTCTCATGGAGCTTCTCGAACTGTCCTCGGAAACTAACATAGCTATCGATAATAACAAGTATGGCCGGCAGCGTATTTCCCGTTTCGGAACAGTAAGACAATCGGGATTTTACTCCTGTTTCAGCAAACAGCGTTTTACGCTTACTAATGGTCTCTTCCAGATAATTGAACAATCGGTTCATCTTCTCTTCCTGATCATCCTGAATGACATCCGCTACATGAGGCAATAGAGTATAATCCTTCAGCATTCTTCCGAAATCGAGCGCATAGATATTCACATCATTAGGTGTCGTCTCCGTTGCCAGTGAATAGAGCAAGGTCTGGATAAATGTTGTTTTTCCCGTACCTGGCATGCCATATATTAGCCAATGTCCTGATTCCAGATCGATCCGAAGTGGAAATTGTCTTTGGTTTACTACATCATCAATAAGTCCAACCTGTGGATTCAAAATTTTACCTGGTTCACTTGAACTAACAGCTAGATCTTCCAAGGTCAGATGATTAGGTAGCGGCTCCAGCCAAGGACCTGGTAGACGCTGAATACCTTCGCGTTCTGCTTTCATCGCGATATGCTCAATAAGAACGTTTAATTGTTTTTTACTGAGTGTCTTTTCTTCGGAAGGTTTTGTTTCCTGAATCAATTCCAGCTGGTCTCTTAACTTGGTCTTGCGGCCATCCAATTCATAAGCATACATATTGCGATCAGATTGCGTAATACTTTGATCTGGTCGATAGGGAGCACCGCTCCATGCAAATTGAACGGATTCAAATACTTCATTACTGCCGACCTGTAGAAAACCACGACCCGGGTTTGTAATATGAGCAGCATCCGGAATGCGGATCATCTCCCGACTATCACTTTCGTCCTGAACCCGAAGGCAAACTTTATAACGGGAGTTACTCCAGATTTTATCATCTACAACGCCGCCTGGTTTCTGGGTTGCCAAGAGCAGATGCACACCCAATGTCCGACCAATAGCCGCAATGGAAACGAGTTCACTCATGAACTCTGGTTGGTCTTTTTTCAGTTGTGCAAACTCATCGATGACAATGAATAGATGCGGGAGAGGATCCCGATCTTTCCACTCTGTAAGATAATATTCGTCAATATGCTGTACATTACCAGCAGCAATGAATAACCGCTGTCTTCGTTTAAGCTCGGCTTTGAGGGAAACCTTAGAACGTTCGATTAACCCTTCTTCTTCCAGATTGGTTACTGTAGCAATAACGTGAGGCAATTCCTGGAACGTGTTGGACATGCCCCCACCCTTATAGTCAATCAGCATAAACGCCATATCATGGGGATGATATTCAACCGCAAGTGATGCAATAATGGATTGAATAACTTCACTTTTACCTGAACCGGTCGTCCCTGCCATGAGTCCGTGAGGACCATGCCCTTTACGTTCGATCTTGTCATGAAGGTTCAGAAGAACCGGCTTTTTCCCACCTCTAACACCCACAGGGAAAGGAAGGGTATTGGGATAACGTGACTTCTGCCAATTGTTTTCTACATGAAACTCTTCAATATTCTGTATTCCAAATAGTTCAAACAACGTCAGAACATTGACAATCTCATCCGCAGAATTCCGCTTGATCCGATAAGGAGCAATCTGACGTGCAAATTGATCTGCTTGTTCCAGTGTCATTTGATCTGATTTGAAGGGTTGTACAAATGGAATTTCATCCTTTGGCTTGGCATAGGTAGCGTCGCCAGCAGAACCACCCGTTACATTCGTTGAACGCATGACGCCTTCAGCCGAATGCAAATCAATAACAAGTTCACATTCCTTCGGAAGAACGTCCTTGCTCGGTGCAAGTACGATGCTGCAGACGCCTATGACCTCTGAGCTCTTCATCATCAAAGGAAGAATAGGCTCATGCTCCAGCATCTCAATGAACGGCAGGAAACACACGTAAAAAGGAAGTGCTTTCTCCCCCTTGTTCAACCATTGGCGACGCTGTAACATCGTAAATAATTGCTCCATCAATTGAGGCTGATACCCTCGTTCTTCGAAAAGATATCTACCCGAACGGGTGTCGTTCCACACATGCGGAATCCATCTCATCCAGTCCCAATTTTCTCGCTGTATCTTATTCATAAATACGGCCATTTTAAGCTCGTCAGGTGCATGATGTGCTGCAAGTTGGGTCACAACAGTACGACAGAACATATTCAGTTCTTCTTCGTCACCAACAAGTCCGATAATGCGATATTTACTCAAGTCCAACAGGGCGGGAGCATTCGTAATTGTAGTGAATTTCTCCGTCATTTCCCTCGCTTTTTCAAGCATCGGATCCTTCTCTACTCCATTTTGCTTAGGTACCGTAATGTCAAAGTTACTTGGCACGGTTCCAATGCCGACGCGAACTTTCAAGAAGTCGAAATCTTGTGGAATTCGCTCCCAAACCGAAGAGCTTCTATCCTTCACCATATTGATACAAAATTGCGGATCCAAATGGGTTTGGTGCCAGTTCAGGATCAATTCGTTTTTCCAGTTCTGCAGCGTTTCCCTGTTCTCATTAATATGATTGTCGTATAAACGCTCACGATCTTTGATTTTCTTGCGATGCTTTGCTTTATTCTGGAAATGAACCAGTACAGGTACAAAATATGAAACGACCATCATGCAGAGGGAAATCATCTGTACGGTTACGAATTGCCCATTCCCCCGACTCTGGTAAAAAGTCATCATTGCCGCTCCACCTGCAACTGTAACCATAATGGGAACCATAATCGAGATAATGTTCAGTTGTGGTGGTTGAGGAAGTGAAGGCGGGGAGAAAATTTCCACTTCCTCTCCCGAGGTTTCCTTAATAATCCTAGGCGATCTCTTATAAAAAAAATGGGACATGCTCAGTCTGCCTCCTCTACAATGTATTTTTTTAGCGATTCATGCAGCCCTTCGGATAATACCCTGCTGCTGCTGCATCTCTTTCACTTGAGAAGGTCTCTTCTTCCCGATAACCATAAGAACATGTACTAGGGTAATAGTATTTAATACCGGTTGTCAGATCGACAGCGCCTTTAATCTCTGTTTTCTTGACCAGTCGCCCTCCACCAAGAGCATAGTTGTTATAGAATTGATCACCTATCGGAATTCCTTGGATAAATGCCATAATTCCAATGTCATCGATGGAGTTGATCCATTCTTCCTGTGAAATTTGTGGAAGGCTAAAGGTATAATGGACTCCGTACCGAGTCGCGTACTCATTATGTTTGTTTATATAATAAGCCAGATCCTGTTGAATACTTTTAACGATGACACTTTTTCGCATCGCTTCAAAATTGGCTGCATTGTCTAATAAAGGAATGTTGGTTGTGCCCTCCAAATCTTCACGGAACCCTTCAACCCAAGCCTTTGCGTAAGAATCATACGCATATACATAACTGTCCAACGTGAAATTAATACTGTTTCCTCTGTCGTCCGAGTATGAATATGGTTTCTTCGGTCTCCACATATGCTTGAATAACCTCTCGCTATTGGCATCCCTGTACTCATCCACTGCGTACAGGTCATAGCCATCGTAATCAATGACGGCAACTGCTGGAATATATCCGGCCAGAGCCCCCTGTCTAACAGGATCATTGACAACATCAAAATTCAAATAGAGTGTGCGAAAGAAAGTGTCCAGCGCTCTCTCTTTATTTGCAAAGAAGAATTTTCTCGACTGATAACCCGCCTCATATTCTTGGAGTACATTCATATTAAGCATCTGAGAAGCATCCTGGACTGCAGTATGCAGTGAAGCTGAATATTGATCCGATAAGGCCTGAGCTGTTTTTTGGTCTCCTGTTCGAAAATCCATGACTAGATAGAAAGGGACAAAGATACAGATAAACAATATCGCCAGATTAGTAATCTTCATTGATTACCATTCCCCCGTAAGGAACATAGACCTTAACGTTGCCATCCGTAATGCCTCCAGTAAAAACATCACTAAGAATTGTAGCCATGGTGCGATTCACATTTTTCACTTTCACGGTGAAGAAGTCACCTACCGCCATGACATATCTGCGATCGATATCAGATGCTGGACTATTGGGAAACAATCTCTGCATAATTTCCTGATTATAATGACCATCAAAGTAGGTCGTGAAACTATCACGGAAAGTAGCCGGATTAGCCGGATCAGTATATTCCGGATTGTATTTCTTGTGTAAATGTTCCATTTGGATGTCATACTGATTACCCGTAGCTCCGAGCTTTTGGTTAAACTCCAGATACATCTCAGGAGTGATATATCCCTTGGTTCTAGCGGAATCCACGAATGTAGTCACAGCTGAGTGGATAACGATCTGAGACAAGTCATCCTGTCTTTGAGCCTGTTGGTACAACGGATACAAGAATAACAACACGATGGCAATGAAAATGCCTAATATTTTGGAGAAAGAGTTTTCCACACTAGCTCACCCTTTATGTAAAAACAATGGTTTGTACTTTGCCTTGACTGTCTCGAATATATGAAACAACATAGGTTCGATTGAGATCGACTCCTGATACATCAATACTTTCAATATCATCTGAACTATAGAAGTATTTATTAACTACACGAATATTGGCGTCCAAGGTTTTCATTTGTCTTATGCTTTGAAGAACCTCTGCACCCGTGTAGGTAATTTGCTCCGTAGTTTCAAGACTTGTGAACAACCTTCGCTCTTCATTCACTGCGGATTTATGCGTAACATTTACTGCCGCATCCTGAGACTGAATGCCTCCAAGAGCGAACATGCAAGCGATAATTACGATGCTGATCTCAGCCGCAACTAATATGAACTTTTCAACTGTTTCGCTCATTGGAGACCTCCTTGTGACTTAAATCAGAACTCTCTAATTTTGTTGCACAAATTTAATAGCTCTAATCATATTATTGCCATCTCGCACTATACTAGATATAAATTTCCCACTTGGATTAATATATTGGGGACTCGCCTGATTCTCAGCATCCACTAAACTTGTCTTTTTATCTTCATCAATATTCATAGATGTTACTACACCACTTTCAACCCCAAAAGTATTACCATAATAGTTACCTACGGTGTCACCCCCAGCTCTCTGTTTCCCCGTTATAACTTGTATACCGAACTGCTCCTGATTCATATATTGCCGTATCGCATTCAACACCTGACTCCCTGACAACGTAGTATTGCTATACGTCTGATACTCCGTGTCTGACAGTTGTGTTGTTATCGCGGCCATCTTTGTCTGTCCCTGTTTTGCTGCATCCTGCGATGAAATCGTAATAATAACTACAATCGTAATCAACATAATGGTTAGGAATATACCCGCCGCTACCCTTATACCGACGCCTGTATTCTCTTCCAACGTACTCCATCCTCTCTTTTGTTTATTTCAGATAAAAACTATTCCTGTTCAAAAATTATTCCACGAATCATATTGTTCTTATCTCTGACGATAGAAGATTTGAACTTTCCACTAGGGTTAATGTATGCATCTTCGGATTGTTTTTCAGCATTAGTTAAAGAAGTATTTTTGGATATTTTTGAAACCTCCCCACTAGCGTCAAAAGTATTTCCATAAAATACCCCCTTCTTTTTATCGTCATCACTAGACAACCTCTGTTTCCCAGTAATAACCTGAACACCGAATTGCTCCTGATTCATATATTGCCGCACTGCATTCAGCACCTGGCTACCTGACAAAGTGGTATTACTATAAGTCTGGTACTCTGTATCCGACAACTGCGTCGTAATCGCAGCCATTTTCGTCTGTCCCTGCTTTGCTGCATCCTGAGAGGAAATCGTAATAATAACTACAATTGTAATCAACATGATGGTGAGGAATATACCGGCTGCGACCCGTATTCCGACGCCTGTATTTTCTTCCATGAAAAAATCAATCCCCTCTTAAATGGTTTGTAATTGTGTTGATATATCACTTAGTTGTTTGAATGACATGTAGAGGAATGGGAAGACCAGATATAGTGCAATCAGCAGTGCACCTGGTGTCCAACCAAATAACTTGCCATACGATGTTTTCTTTCGAATTAAACGCTCCAAACGCTCTTTCTTCTGCTCAGCATAGTACTCTTGTTCCATCTCCAGATCGTCAAACGCTTCACGTAACGAAAGCTTATCTACCGCCTGCATTAGACGCTTCACGATTCTACCAAATGAATCGAACGGTGCATCCGATTTCAGCATTTTCAAGGCTTCCTCTGCACCACTATCATAATTGAGCAAACATTTTTGCAGTGATGGTCTGAAAATGATACTGTATCGTTCCATCCACTCAAGTACAGTCTCCACAGAGATCCGTTCAAATTCACACAGAATCGAGATAAGTACATGGAACTGGTCCACTTCATTTTGCATTTCCAATGCGCGTAATCGACGTTGAAATTGTAGAATCCATATGGTGATGTAATACCCTGTAACTCCAAAGCCTATAGCAATAAGGAGTTCCCACCATTTCAGATACTCATTGTTTACAACGGTTACTTTACCGATAATTCGATTGACGGTATTATTCATAGCCACGTCTGTTAATGGCTCATTTGAATGAGTTTCTATAGATTGAACAACCTGTTCTCGCGTCAAATCTTTATTTGTCCGAAGATCTTCGATTATCTGGTTGTCCATTGTCGTTACCTGATTTGCACGCTCCAATTCATCCGCATTCATATATCCAAGAATGTTCGTTGCTTCTGACGTCGGTTTGCTGAATATATGATGTACGCTGTTGTAATGTAAGAACACTGAGAAAACAATTACACCAATAAACGCGGAGACAGAGATAACGATTCGGTGGATATACAACCACTCCAATGTTAGATGAGAGTTTGCCTCTTTGAGGAGCATGTTGGTTCGATGATGCTTCCTCGTATTTTGAGACGGGACCAATCGATCCACGATCCACTTGACCCAAGACCATGAATATGCTTTCTTCTCCCACTCTTTCCGCGGACCTTTAGCTACATATTTGGCTTCATCATTCTCCGATAATTTGCGAATTAGCAAGTAACAGATTACAGCTGAAGCGTATATGAACATTCGAACTAGAAAACCAATTCTGCTGTCATAGAACTCTGTCGTAATTGGAAAATAGTTTTCCGCCCAACGCTGCAATGGAAACGACAGCAGGATTGGAATAAGTGCAAGTAAGGTCAGCCCGCCTAATTTGTAACGTAATTTTTGTCTTCTCATCAGATCATATCTGATCTCTTGCACGAATTTATTAATGGCATTCAGATACATGGAGCCCTTTTGAACGTTGCGGTCACCGTACTCCATAATGAGATGAGAGACTCCAGAAAATACTTTTAAATAACGGTTAGGCGCTACTGCATAGTATTTTTCCAACTCTCGAGCAGGATCCTTTGATGTCAATACTTCGTGAATCCTCTCCGTCTGGAGTTTGATGTCATGTGGTGAAGATTGTGCAGCCTGATATAAGGCCTCATCAACCATCCGCACTTCCTGATAATGATGACGATCATCCTCAAGAACGTTCGAGAACTGTTTTAACAGACGGTCTTCAACCCGGTTCACAAAAATATCGATGCATAATTCGTTTATAACGATGGCTGCCAACGCTCCAAAGAATAATGCCAGCCAACTTTTGCTGATTATTGCCAGTACGATCAGTCCAATAATGATAGATCCTAGCGTCAAATAGGTAATTCGCATCGTTTCTTTACGTAATGAGTACTCATCGTAGGTGTTGATCGCAGTCAGACGTTTACGGATCTTCAGAATCTGTGACTTGACGATCGGAACCTTGATCAGTTGATGATATGATTTCTGGTAAAACACCAACAATTGTCGTGGTGTTTTTCCTGTTACATTTTTAGAAGAAGGCCATACATTCTCACGATTCTTCTTCCGCTTGCGATCTTTGAGAATAAGATAAAGAAGTATTCCGCCCGAAATAAGCAGTGCACCACCGGCAATGGCAAAAATCCATATCCACTTATTCATTGAGCCTGCCCCCAGTGCGCATTCAGAAACTGACCGAAGTTCTCACGATCTTCCTCGTTCATGTTAAACAACATTTTTTCGATTTTTTCAGGAGAAATTGGAGACACTGCAACGTATTCACCATTACGGTATTCAATAATATTTCGTGCATTCCATACTCTTCCACTATTTCTTCTGTACACTTCTCTTTGAAGATTGACCAAAGCGTCCAACTTGCTCTCAATAGAATCACCTTTAGATAACACTTCTTCATGCTCCAACGTATCCGATTCAAATCGAACAGGTGTAATCTCTGTGATTCGCTCAATATAACGTTTACCGTTCATTTCCTTACGCATGTGAACGTCCCATTGCACCGCATTTGCCACCTGCTCTTCTGCGATGCGTTCATTTTGAAACACACCGGTTTTGAGCAAAGAGTTCCGCAAAGACCATACCAATTCACGTGCAGAGGTCGCATGATGTGTAAAGATTGTAAACAGACTTGCTACCTGCGACATCTGAATCATCCAAGCTGCCACGGGGTCCGTAGCGACCTCCCCCAGAATGTTTACGGAACCGTCCGTTTTCTTCTGAAGATCTAGTCCAGCTTGTCCAGCAATGTTCTCGGTTTCTCGTAATGCTAGTGAGTTACGTTGTGGATATAGCCTTCTTAAATGCAGCTCAAATGTCATCTCTTGAATCCTCAAAGTTAACGTTGCGTATATGTATTTAACTGAGGCCATGACCAAAGATGTCTTTCCTGAACCCTGAGGTCCAGTAAATGCAGTAACCTGCGCACCTTTCATCAGGTACTTAATCATATCTCTAGCTAATTCAGCATTTACGGCATCTTTGGATGAGATCAGATGATCTAATTTCATATTAGGTAGATCAAACTTCCTAACGAAAAACGCCCAACTCTCTGCAAACGGTGGCCGAACAACCACGACCCTGGATCCATCTTTCATTTCATTGACTTTAAAACCGTTCGTCTCCGTTAGTTGACCTGGATTGTCATACTTATAGATGTTCTGACATACCCTTTTCAACTCTAAGTCGGTTTCGAAGCTTAAAAATGATAAATGTATAGATTTACCTCGAAAGAAAATCCATACGCTCTGGTACCCTGGATACTTATATTGCTTCATTCCTTGCAGTAATGAAATCTCATCTTCCACAATCTGCATATTGGTAGGAACACCAGATACCCCACCAGATACGCCATCAATGGACATATCACGAATTTCGTCAATAACGCCAAACCCTTTATAATGCTGGTATACACGCTGCACAACGATAGCTAACTTGTCATCAAACTCCAAACCACCACGTGCTTCTTTGACAAAAATGGAGTCAATCTCATCACCCGTAATTACATATGAATCTACCGTTCCATCTTCGATAACTTTTTTCGGTTGATCCAATTGATACTTATCGATTAACTTGGATAGACCTTGAAATCCGTGCTTCTTTTTATACAAATGAAGCAAAATATCAAATTTATCTTGTTGTGTTAATTGATCTTCATCCTCAAAAGGAATGATTCTATCGATATTATCATCGTTAAATCCATAATTACGTTCTAAAAGATCAGATATAAATTGCTTAAGATAAATCTTCTCCTGTATATCACCTGAAGTCGCATTTTTCATGGCACTTCTTAGCTCAGCTACAACTCCCAGACGACGATTATATTCCTCGCTTGTCATTCCCATATCCAACAAGTTACTGTTTACGTACTCATTAATCATGGTTTTAACGTATTCAAGAAGATAATCAAATTGGAATCGTTCTTCATTTTCATTTTTCTGACGTGTTCCAACCTGACCAGGCTTTCTGTTCAGCTTCAAGAATAAATACGCAATTAAAACAGCTACAATCAAAACAATTGCGAGGAAATTAATGGTGAAATTCAGTCCCATCTTAATTCCCTCTTTCAATTCGCTTCAGTTTGGTGTTAATACCAATCTCATGCAGTATTGTTTTTGCAGCACGGCCAACTTCCTGTATGAAATAATGATTTTCATGACTACTGCCAACAAATCGATTTCTAGCAAAGAAGCCTTTAATATCACCATCGTTTAAATGATCTTTGAAGCTTGTATTATAGGGAATCGTCAATATAGGAGCTTTGAGCTTGTACTTATTAGCTATATTTTTGATCTTATATTTTGACATAGGATCATACTGCGTCATAAGAAGCAGATGAGGCTTCTCATCAAGTACCTCTGGCCAATGCTTCCTTTGATTGTCAAAATATTTTTCTAGTACACTTATATTTTGATTCACACAGATAACCACCAAATCTGCATCACTAATCAGGCTGTTAGAGACCTCGTTATCCTGCCCACTTCTAGCATCCAAAAGTGAAATGCCATAGTATTCTGCTGCCATACGAAATACCATATTCACAGCTTCGATCGAACCCTTTTGTGGTCGATTAAGACGTTCACTTCCCCAAAGAAGGTCCAAACGATTGCGCTCTACCATTAGCGTATAATTTTTAACACTATTACGTTCAAGCTTACTGCTCTTCGCAACACGTTCTAATGAGTCAAGTCCCAATCCACCAATGGCAAAAAATTGCCGATTATATTGATTAATTGTTTTATTGAAAAACCGCTCCATATCGCCGTCCGTCCGCTGCGGCTGAGATACTAAAGTTCTCACATCATACTCCAACCCGATAAATGCAGCCAAAGCAGCGGTTGCACTGGTTACGCCTAATCCATGCTGCATACCCCACAATGCAATTTTACCCATGTTAATTACTCCTTTCAGCCCGCTTCCATAGTGCGTTAACTTTTGACGTTTCCAAACCAAGGATGAACTCTATCGCCTGTTTAATGACTAGCTTGTATGAACTGGACATACGTTTGACCATGACTGTATTTTTATATTGATTAATAATCTTCAGTGTCTGATCACGTTCATCAGGATAATAAACAAGACTTTCTTTCCACGATAAAGGTAGTTCATCCAGCAGACTATCCATATATTTTTCGTCCAGATGATTACTAACCTCATAAATAACTTTTGTTACAGGAAGGTTAATAGAAGATAACTTTTCCCCCTGGAAGTACGCGCGAATAAGGTTAACGTTTTTCTGAATAACAGGATTCTCATAGGAAGTCAAAACATAAACAAAATCCACTTCTGGCCAATTGACCAATGAAGCCTCGTCATTGCAATCTATGAGTACAAAATCATATTTCTGGTCTTCCAGATTATGCATCAGGTTCTCATACGAATGAACATCTTCCATCACATCAAATTGATCATGAGTGTTCATCTTGAGAGATTGATCAATTTTAGGGAATACGAACTCGTAATCCTTATTTTGCGTTGCATCTACAAGCAGAACCCGATGATCCATCGACAACAATTTACCAAGGTACATCATAAAATCCGTTTTATCATAATGGCCAATAACAAGTATTTGCTTCATCTCGGTCTCCTTATTTACTGTGCAGGTTCACGTGTATTGCTATCTTTGAACATACCACCTGAGTCTGAAGTTGCATTTGGTGCATTCCCAGTATTATTTTGCTGATTCATGTCCGTGGAGTTCTCATTCATAAGAGAGTTATCTTGCTGAGATGTTGGTGTGTTTCCTTGTCCTTCTGTCTCAGTAATGTACTCCCTTGAGTTCATCTCCGTCGTATTACGTCCACTGATATACTTTTGTCTGTCTTCATCACTCATGGACTGAAGATCCTGTTCTAATTTCGCTCTTACTTGTCGTTCGAGAGCCGTTGTTGCCAATCCAACAATATTAGGATTAGATTCAATGAGATCCAATACTTTAGGATTAGATGGATAGTTGATGATTGCACCATCCTGCATGTACGGATCTACATAACTTAATGCATAGATAGAGGCATCATTGATGTAAGCATCTACAATAGCACTTGACATCGTCAAAATTTCTTTTTCATTCATTTTGTACCATATTGTTCCATTATTTAAATCTTCTACTTTTTTCTTAGAAAGTACTATGTAATCCTGACCTGTTGCGAAGCGAATCCGAACATCTACAAATTCATCTTTTCTCAACTTTAAAGGAAGCTGTACTAGACTAAACTCTTGGTTTCTAAGGTCTTTCGGTGTTATTCCATCTTCGAACAACATTGGCGAGGTAATGATAGAGTTTTTCTGAAGATCAATCTTAATTCGCTTGCCTACAACTTCTGCTTGCTCTACTGTATTCTGAGGCACAGTACTAACCGGTACAACTAGAGAACTCACGTCATCTTCTGTTATTAAATCCCCGGCCTTATGATTGTCATTCAGTACGATTACTTTCATCTTATCTTCATTCAACTTCTTCTGTGCATCTTGAAGCTGCTGCTCAATCTGAAGTGTTCGCTCAACATATCTTCCTTGAATATAGTCAATAATAAAATAGCCAGCGATAACACAAACAAATAAAATGATTGCTCCTCCAATGGAAGCGGACAGAAGCAACTGCTTCTGCCTAAAACGAATCTTAGACATAACGAACTCCTCTCAATCCAACATGATTAAACTTAGTTATTCACGACCAATAATATTATCAAAACAATAATAATAACGATGCACAGTCCAAGGACACCATACAATAACGCTTTTGAAGATATCTTCTTAGAGTCCCCCATGTAGCTTTTCATCAACTTGTTTAATACCGAGTCTGTATCTCCTTGGTGTTTATAAGGATCAGCATGTGGAGGAATTCGATATACGAGATTCCCTGGAAGATCTTTTCGAATATCTTGGATACTGAGATTTTCAACAAATGGTACACAATAAACCCAATTAGACTGATCCATTTTTTTATGTAAATCTCTAAATCTTCTAATCTTTCCTTGTCGCCACTCGCTACCTGCACCGATCACAATATTTACACTCGCTCTGTAGAACTCTTTACTCCAGTCACTTTCTTCAAAGCTCCCGATATCCAAAATTAAGTAGTCATGTCCTGCTGTAATCAGATGGTTAATATCCAATTTGTTATTATTCTTGTAATACTCCACGCCCTCTATAGAGAAGTGAATGTTATTGCTTTTGAAATCCTGTGTTCCTTCATATGCGTTCTCAATACTTGTAAAGTCACTTGAACTATTTGCCTCTACTAAACCTACTGAGTAGCCTTTACGTTTTAAATAATTTGCAATTAATATACTCTGATGAGTTGATCCGACTTTGGATTCAACACCCATAACTGCAACTAAAATGGTTCCGATGATCCGATCTTTAAGAATGATTCTTTCTTGAATCGGCACATCTGGAAGTTCCAAATCCATGACATCTGATGAGTCAAAACTGCCAGCAGAGGTTAATTTCGCTGTATAACGATAAATGCGATCCTTTATCTTTTCAAGATCAGAATCTGTGGATTCCCAATCCTCTTGTCCATTCCCAGTTATTTCACCTTGATTTGGCAATAAATTGCGCAGTGCTGGAATAATGGACTTTGGCTTCGTTCCTGGCGAGGTTGTAACAACATTGATTCCCATGTCTGCCAATTCATGAACGATTCCGTCATCCTCATAACGATCAAGAGCAATGACAATAATTCGAGTATTCGATCGCACTGTTCGATATTGACTAATGCCACGTAGAAAAGTGTTTGAATCGGTGCAATCTAAATCAGTTATAAAGGCATTAATGTTAATTCTAGCTACTGCTTCGCAAAATTCGATAAACTGACCACTCTCAAAGCGACCTACTTTTTCAAAACTAACATCTGTATTCCCTATGGCTTCATGGACTAGCGTAGAAGCTTTACTGGAAATGATAACCGCATTCACTATGTTTGCCCCCATTAATCCGCTAAAATTTTACTTTGGTCTAGATCAAAGATTCTATTAAGTCCACTTTGCTTCGTTCGAACAGCACCTTCTTTCGCCTCACGGATGTGATCGTCCAGAGTAAATTCAGGCTTAGTGTCAATGTAACCGATAAGTACAGTACTTGAGGCTTCAACATCAATTTTCATCCTAATGGAGTTAGCCAGCTCTGCTAATGGTAAATTAGAACTTGTTATAAGAGCTACAATGACATCACTTTGGTAACGTCCAGCAAATCCATTACCTTCCAAAGCCCTTCCCACGGCTCTTCCCGCTCTCTTAAAGGACTCTTCCTCCGAGATGTGAGTTGAATTCTGAATTTCTATGTATAATACCCCTACTGTTTTCCCTTTGGATAAAGCTTGATTAGCTTGATGAATAAAATGTTTTTGCGTGAACAAACCTGTTACTTCATCTCGTGTTGATGTGTATGTCGCAGCTTGCATAACACCAATAATCTTTTCAAAGATCATTGTGAATACTATGAAACTAGCAAAAACACTCAAAACCAAACTAAGTTCTGCCAATAGTTCATAACCTGTAAATGCACCTGATAGATGCAACAATAGTTGCATTGCAAAAAGGATCGTAACCATAAAATACTGTGGGTTTAACCCGACCTCCGGGAAAATCTTAATGAGTGTGTACAATGTTACACCTACCACAGAGAGAAATACTAAAAAGGAACTCATCTGTACGGGTAAAAATAAAGACATTGCCGCAGTAATCAAAGTGACTGCAGTTCCGCCTAAATGCACATAAAGTTTGTCTGTTCGCTTGTTGTAGTAAAGCCGAAATATCCCGATTTGAGCAATTACCATTCCAGCTGCGTAAAGTGATAAGAAAAACATATATGCAGACATAAGCTTGTGAGGCATCAGAACCATACCCGCATTTGCAAATAACATTAAAGAAAAAGCTCCCAGAAATTTTAAATATGTTGGGTTTCGCCACTTCCTGTACATCAAAAGTCCAATGATAAATAAAACAATATTAATAGACAACATAGAACCGATTGTTAACTCTCCAAAATCTCCCATGTAGTACCTCCAATCCATTTTCTTAAAAATTATGTAATTATATGAATTTCATAATTCCAATTTCATAATCATTTTTCCCATTTCAAACATAATCAAATTCTTATCTAATTTGGTTCTTAGTACCTAATATTTGGATAAATAAGTAACAGCAAATTAAATAATAGACTTATTTCAGCAATTTTACAACATTTTTTTGTTATTTATGACCAATTGTGCCTAAGAATATAGTCCTTTATTTTCACAATAGTCCTAGACATTATTTAGTTCACATTCGAAATTCCCTTTTTCATTTCCAATTAAATTGAGAGGTACTTTGAAAAAAGGAATTTTCAAAGTATGTATCGAACAAAAAAAACTGTTAGATCAATTGATCTAACAGCATTTTCTTGGATATTTAACCCACTTGTTCTATAGTTTTTCATATTGCTCTTATCGCAAAATAAATGATTAAATAGTCTAAAAATACTAGTAATTTGCATTACAAATCCATCTTGCTACCCAGCGTAATACTCGAATCCTCGAAGTTCTCCACCGTCGTCTTTTTTTCATAAAAGTGTACAGCATGTTGCATAATTCCTTCTCTTGTGTAAAATGCGTCTTCCGCCCCTAGTGGAAAAACAACCTTTTCTCCCGTACTAGCCGATTTGTAGATGCCTACAATCAGTTCAAGTGTATTCCGACCACTGTGACCATCCACCAGAAGGGGTGATCCTGTCTCAATCGCGTTTAAAACATTCTCCACTTGCCCAGCGTGACCGACATGAGTCACATCCGGCAATTCGTCAACAAGCTTCTGAATCTGTTGTTCCAACTCTCGATTGGGTTCCGGAAATCCGTTATTCCGTGCGGTAGAAGCAACCACTTTCCAAGGTGCCGATACACGGGCTTCTTTCCCCTGAAAAATTAACTGCTGTTCCTCTCCGTGATGTACGACGGAACTGGTAATCATGCCAAGCGCCCCTTCCTGAAAGCGCAGCATCGCCATGGATATATCCTCAACTTCGGCATTGTCATGTGCCGTATTCGCCATCATGGCCTGCAATTCCACCGGAGGTCCCATCATCCATAACATCGCATCAATATGATGTACCGCATGATTAAGGGTACAGCCTCCGCCTTCTTTTTCCCATGTCCCGCGCCACCACAGATCATAGTAATTGTGGCCCCGCCACCAGAATGAATCAACCTGCACATGTACAATAGGCCCCATCCGTTTACTGTCCAGCACACCTTTTAACTTCATCATCGGTGTCGTAAATCGATTCTGTGCTACTACGGATAGTAACTTGCCACTTTCTTGCGCTACTTTCAGCATCAGATCCGCTTCCTCCAGGGAAGAAGCCATCGGTTTTTCGACCAATGCATGTGCACCTGCTTGCATGAAATCACACGCAATTGAAGCATGCGTATACGGCGGCGTACAGACGGATACCAGATCAATATTTTGCGCAAATAGCTCTGTGTAATCCGTAAAAGCTTGTGCTCCTTCCAGTCCATATTCGTTAATTCTCTTCTGTGCCTTATCCACGTACATGTCCACCACCGCAATAATGTGACATCGCTCAGGGAATGCCAAATATGCTGAGATATGCGCTCCACTAATTGCTCCTGCTCCGATAATCGCCACTCTTAACATCGTTATATACCTCCCTTGTTCCCTTCACAATACACAATAATAAAGCGCTTTTATGTGTTCATCTTGTGGTAAAATATAACTATCTTGCGCATGATAGGGAGGTATTCATGATGTCCATCATTCTGGGAAACCAATTTGATCTGGCCTGTCGTCGTCTTACATCTAACACTACGTTTCGCGAAGTGTTCCATGCTCATTCCCAGATGGAAATAACCTATATCCACGAAGGTTACGGGCAGTTAATAACCGAAGGTCAGGTTTTTTCCCTTGAACCCGGTATGCTTTTGATTTTTCGACCTTTTCAATTGCACCACTTTCAGATTCAAATATCCAGTCAACAGCCTTTCATCAGAAACGTGCTTATGTTTGAACTCGAAATATTAAAGACACATTGGTCGCATTTTATGACGACTCAGCGTTTCATACATGACCTGCTAGGAGAGCAATCTCCGATTCAGCCGATCCGACTTCCTGCCACTTCCCCACTCATTCTACGAATGGAACAATTTGATAAGACCTATCCAGAACTAATGCCTCATGAAGCCGTGGAGGATACTTGTCTCTTTATACTTGATTCACTTACGCAACTTCGTTACTTATGGAAAGATGTTGTCATTCAAGATCTAAAGGCACATTCTGCATCCAGTTCAGTAATGCTTCATCCTCATGCCGAAGCCATCATGCAGTGGATTGAACAGCATTACCACGAGCCTTTTCGTTTGGATCATATCGCAGATACACTTCACTTATCCCCCTATCATCTATCTCATGTATTCAAAAAAGCGACTGGCACCACAATCGTTGCTTATGCCCAAGCTACCCGCATTCGTCATGCGTGTGTGCTGCTCACCCGTTCCTCACTCACCGTTCCCGAAATCGGTCACCGTGTTGGTATGACGAGTCCGTCTTACTTTTGTAAAGTATTCCGTTCCGTCATAGGGTCCACACCGCATCAATATCGGCTGAAGGTACAAGGGAGGAAGTAATGGATACAGCAACAAGAAAGAAGCGAAAAAATTCACCTTCGCCTCTTCTCCTGTTTTCACAGTTCACCTGACTCAACGCACATCGAGCCCCAATCGTTTTAAATAGGGTATTAGACGTCTCTCAAGCTGCCTCAATTCATCCTTTTGCTCCGCTGACAATCGTTCCTCATGTATACTTCCATCCTTATCCATCACCATAACTTTGTATTTCCTCATCTGATCATAGTCCGACTTGAACTCACGATATTGTTCCTTGGTAAATGTCTCCTCTGCCCGTTCCAACTGTTCTGTCCAAAATTGCTGCTCATCCATCAGTTTTTTGGAGGACTCCACACTCACAGCTTCCAGCTTCTCAAAAAACGGTTCCAACTCAGCTACAAGAAGGTTATATCGTTCCTGCTCCACTGTACTCCACTGCTCTGGATGCATGTTTCCCTTAGAATCAGCAAGATTTACCGCCATTTGCCCCATTTGTTTCAGCAAGTCCATATATTGAACAAATTCTTCTTCACTGAAATGCGCCTTGGCCGTCTGCAGCTTCGCTTCCAACCTCATGTAATTCTCAGCTGTTCCGCCCATAGCAGCGATATTTTCCTGTGAACCATATAATTCGTCTGCGAGATAGGTGTACCCTGCATAGGCTCCGGTAGGAATAATGAGTACAACAGCCAATAGCCCAGTGACCAGCCATCTTTTTCGATTTCTTCTAATGTGAAAATCACTTCGAATACCATCCAACATTTTATGTTTAATTCTCGCAGGAACGGACCACTCTTTAGTCTCTTCCTGGTAGGCTGTTCGCAACTCTTCATCGATTCTCATGCAGATTCTCCACCTTTCCCCGTAACCTTGGATTCATCTTCTCTTTTTGTCTCAACTTCGCCAGCGCCGCATGTATGCGCGATTTCACGGTTCCAAGCGGAATCTCCAATATGCCAGCAATCTCCTCTTGCGTGTATTCATTTAAATAATGAAGTGTGGTCACCTGCTGCAGCTTGTACGGCAAACGACGTACCTGTTCCAGCAGAGGACGATTTGCCAGTTTGTTGACCAGATCAGTGGAAAAATCATATTCCAATCCCACGTCAGATTTTTCGATTCGCTTGCCAAACCGAAACTGCATCAACCTTTTGCGTCGATAACTCTGGACATGTCGCATCGTCACACCCATTAACCAGGGACGAAACGCACGCTCCGCATCATATCGCGCCAATGATCGATACGCCTGAATGTAGATCTCTTGGACCACATCCTCCGCGTCAGACTCGTCCTTGATGAGAAATCGTACAGTCCGATATACACCCCTCACTGTTTTCTCATATAATTCTCCGTATGCTTCTTCATGCCCCGCACGTATTAACGTTACAAGTTTTATGTACTCATCTTGCTCACTCATTATCCATCCCCTTCCTCCTTACACTATATATTGGCATGCCAGCATCATATCGTTCGATTTATTTATGGAATGAGTAGGTATGGTTGAATCTGATACAAAAGGGTCCTCTGGTGTTTATCATGATATAATATATCTAATTTTGATATAATTGGAGGTTCTACATCTGGGTTATAAGAACACCTTTGGGATTTTGGTTATCTTCGTTTTCCTTCTTTTTCTTTTCAAAAGCGAATGTAGGAGTAAATTAGCAGGGGGGGCACAATTGTAATGAATTTTTTTGGCAAATTGTACTCAGAATATTTACTGATCCCACGACCTCTACGTTTATTGTTTCTGTGGGCATGGATTGTTTTATTTTTTGTTGCTGGTGCCAAATTCAGATGGTTCTACTTCCTACAATAATCTGCCGAAAAGTCTGTTCTCATCGGAAATAAAAAAAGCTGAGTCGTCATTTTGACGTCTCGGCTCTTCATTATGTCTTCCGTTCATATCACTCAAGGCACAATAGATCGTATATCACAGCATATGAATATATCTACCTGTTCAAGTCTTGCCAATTAATTGGCAAGGCTTTTTTCTAATGTACGTCGTTGTTTGGCTTTACTTATGTATTCTTTAGATTTTCTTCAGATTTATACTCATTAATTCCTTAGTTTTTTTCATTATGCTTGCAATATCAACAAGAGAGGAGGCAAAACAATGATCAGTAATACGATCTTAGAGCTGCTTCATCAGTATGGATATCTGATTTTTTATTTTGCCTTCTCATTAGGGCCTTTCGGCATTCCCATTCCGAATGAGATCACAATTATTAGTGGTGCCATTTTAGGCCACACCGGAGTTATCAACTCATGGATCACATACTTCTGTATTTTATCAGGACTACTAACGGCCATTACCTTTGCTTATTTTGCAGGGAGATTATTTGGAACCAAGATAAAACCCAAATTTCAACATCATAAACACTTCGTCAAGGCCGAACTGATTCTGAATAAGAGTGGCCAATGGGCGATGTGCATCGGTTTGTTCATTCCAATTGTGCGATATGTTCTCCCTTTGCTTATTGGAATGAGCGGTGTGCATTATCGAAAATTTGCTCTCATCTCATATTCCAGTGCTTTGTTATGGACCTTAACGTATTTTACAGCGGGAATCTACTTCGGCGGTCCTATTTTATCCACGCTTCAATTATTACATCTCTAACTGGTTTTGCTAACACACCATCACATATACGGAGGAACCACACACATGAATTCCAATCAACCACTATTATTTCTGAAAAGCTTTCTTCAAAGCCCCAAACATGTTGGCAGCATCATTCCCAGTTCCCGGTTTCTCGCCAACAAAATGGTGAATCAAGCCTCTTGGCTGGAGGCAAAAGCAGTTGCCGAACTCGGATCGGGTACAGGGCCGATCACTCGTTATATTCAACAACAGGTGCAGGACTCCACCAAAGTCCTATTGTTTGAGATGAACGACACAATGAGGAATAATCTTCAGACAGCATACCCGGAGTTCTCCTGTTATCCAGACGCCGCTCGATTGGTAGAATCCATAATTCAAGAGGGCGTTCAGCAATTGGATTACATCTTTAGCGGGTTGCCCTTCTTCAACTTTGAGCCTGAATTAAGAAATACGTTGGTAGAGCAGATCCATAAGGCACTCAAACCCGGAGGATTTTTCATCGCCTTTCAATATTCACTTCAAATGAAAAAATTATTATCCGAACACTTTATCATCGAAAAAATAGAATTAGTGCCTTTGAATATCCCACCTGCATTCGTTTATGTCTGTCGCAAAAAGGAAACAATTTAAACATTCCTGACTATCGTTTACACTGATGTTATCCTCTTGATAAGAAATTAAAATGTTATTTAGATTAGAGCAAAAAGGAGTGTTGAATCATGAGTACCATTCTTGTTGTTGATGATGAACCCGATATCCGTGATGTCATTCATGTCTATTTACGTAACGAAGGATATCAGGTCATTGAAGCAGCCAACGGCGAAGAAGCGCTAAATATTATCAATACAACATCAGTCCAACTCGTCATATTAGATGTTATGATGCCCATTATGGACGGAATCAAAGCCTGCTTCAAAATAAGAGAAGTATCAACCACTCCGATCATTATGTTATCTGCCAAGGAAGAAGACATTGATAAAATTACAGGCCTGACTACCGGGGCCGACGATTACATGGTCAAACCCTTTAATCCATTAGAATTACTGGCTCGTGTTAAAGCTCAGCTCCGACGTCAAACATTGATCGGGAAACCGGAATCGAGTTCACTGATCCTCATTAAGGACCTTGTCATTGATACAAGCAAGCATTCAGTAAAGTTAAAAGAGAATGACATTTCACTAACCCCTCTGGAGTTCTCCATTCTGGTGTTACTTGCGAGTCATCCCGGACAAGTATTCAGCTCCGAGAAGATTTACGAAACCGTATGGAAAGAACCTTACGGGTATTCGGATAATACGGTGATGGTTCATATTCGCAATCTGCGAGAAAAGCTGGAATTGACTCCACGAGAACCTCAGTATATTAAAACGGTATGGGGAGTAGGTTATAAAATTGATTAAACGATTACAGCAATCCAAACAAACGAAAAAAATACAGATCCATATCCTCAATCGAATGGTGATCAGTTTTGTAATTTCAATTGTCGGATCAGTGATTATCAATAATATCCTTATTACGATTGTGGCAAAAATCAGTGAAGGTTTGGAGTGGAATTGGATTCTCAACTACTTCCCTTATATTCTGACACCTATATTTATCTTAATTTTTACGCTTACTTTTTTGGGTTCCACACGAAAAATTGTAAGAGACATCATTTCACTGGAGCAAGGGCTTCATATCATATCTGAAGGTAATTTAAACTACAGGGTTCCTGTAGTTCGAGAAGATGAACTGGGCCGGGTTGCTTCCAACATTAATCATATGACTGAACAGTTGCAGATACAGATGAGCAGGGAGCGCGAGTTGGAAAAATCCAAGATGGACATGATCACAGGCATCTCACATGACCTGCGTACACCGCTTACCAGCATAATTGGTTATATTGAACTTCTCAAATCAGAATCTTTTCAAGACAAAGCTGAGTATGACCGCTTCATTCAAAACACCTATAACAAAGCAACGCATTTGAAGAAGTTACTCGATGATCTATTTGAATACACACGTCTTAACGCAGTGAACACCCAATTGGATTTAAAAAAGGTTGACCTATGTCAGCTATTGGATCAATTGTTGTTTGAATTCGAGCCTTTAGCTCAGGAGAATGGGGTTCATATTGAGAAAAAACTCGGTGACGCTCCAATCATGGTCTCCCTGGATAGTGATAAAATTGCACGAGCCATCGACAATCTTCTCATGAATGCATTGAAGTATTCCTTTAAACCAGGTACGATTCATGTTCGAATGAGTATGCGGCATAATCACGTTACCATTGAAGTAGAGAATAAAGGCATGCCCCTAACGATAGAACAAAAAAACAGACTGTTTGATCGCTTTTATAAAGTGGATTATTCGAGGAATAGCGAAGGCATTCAATCAGGATCGGGTCTGGGTCTTTCTATTGCGAGGAACATTGCGGAGTTACACCAGGGGACTTTAACACTACAACATACACTTAACGTATTCGTCTTCCAGCTAAGCTTGCCTTCCAACATCAAGTGAACCATTCAATGAATTCAACCATGGAGGATACCACAATGAAAACACCCGAACCATTTCTTTTCCTACAAGGATTTCTGAGGAATCCCAAACGAGTAGGCAGTGTCCTGCCCAGTTCCAAATTTCTAGCTCGTAAAATCGTGCAATCTGTACGATGGGATGAGGTTAGAAGCATTGCTGAGCTGGGGCCAGGAACAGGCGCTGTTACACGTCTCATGAGAGCACATTTACCGCAATCTGCAACTGTGTTTTTATTTGAAAGAGACCCCAAAATGAGAAGTAATCTAAAGAGAACATATCCTGAATTCATGTTTCATTCGAATGCATCCTATCTATTGAAAAGAATCAATCAAGAACATGTGCAACAATTGGATAGTATCATTTGCGGACTACCCTTTTTTAATTTCTCCAGAGAAATGAGACAAAATATCCTGTCACAGATCCATACAGCGCTGCGACCTGGAGGCATATTAGTTTTGTACCAGTACTCACTTCATATGAAGAAACGTTTAGCTAAGTTATTTGAGATCGAGAAAATTCAATTTGGACCCCTCAGCTTCCCGCCTGCTTTTGTGTATGTTTGTCGTAAAAGACAAGATGAAGGAGCCAGTAAAACAAGCGAATTGGAGGAAAGCTGATTGTTTTATTACTACAGAACTCAATCGAATTATGCAAATGATGTTTTGTTACCTTCTCATTTTACGGTTGCAAGCCAATGATATGCCTCATCTATGTCATGAAACTCTTGAGATGGATTGGATATATCCATTCCTGAGAGCATTCGGTTTGCACTCGATTTAGCTATTGCTTTATGGGGAACAAGCAGTGCTGAATACTTTAGTCCTGCTTCGAGTGATCTCAGATACCACTCTTTTGCAACCCATTCTTGGTCATCTGGCGAAATAACGGCCAAGTGACGGCTATCGTATAACGCCTTATTCGAGCGTTTTAGCACCGCTAACTCCAACAATTTATTTAGCGGTGTACGATAATGTTCACCTTGTGCAAAGCTCTTCCATTGCAAAACAGCTACCTTATTTTCCTCATTCCATGAAACGGTTGCTTGGGGGGAATCATAAAAGATCAAATCGACCAGCTCCTTTTTAGATGTTTAATGTCCTGTCTTATCCTGTGAGGATCTAATCATGCGAGTCATCATCTTACGCGGCAACAACCGCGGCATAAACGCGATGAATCGGTTCCGAGCACCAGGCATAATTAACGTCTTGCCACGCAAGAAACCTTGGTACCCTTCTTCAGCCACCTGCCCCGCTTCCATGATAGGGCCCTGCAGCATCTTCGAGACACCCATACCCGAACGATCAACAAAGCCGGTGGATGTCAGGCCTGGACACAGTGCCGTTACCGTAACACCCGTTCCGCTTACTTCATTCTCCAAAGCTTCGGTGAACGATAACACGTATGCCTTTGTTGCATAATATACCGACATCATCGGTCCAGGGAAAAAGCCTACCAACGAAGCCACATTCATCACACCGCCGTGGCCACGTTGGATCATATCCGGTAAGAACAGCTTGGTCATGATGGTTAAAGCCTTGATATTCACGTCAATCATATTGACTTCCTGTTCCAGTTCCGTTTCCATAAACGTCCCGAACAGACCGAAGCCTGCATTGTTGACAAGATAATCAACAACAATCCCCTTTTCCTTCAGCTCATGATAAATCTCCTGTGGTACCCCAGGTGCTGCCACATCTTTGGCGATAACCGTCGCCTGAATGCCATACTTTTTCTGATACTCCTGAGCTAGATCCTGTATCTTACCCTCGCTTCGTGCTACCAGCACAATATGATGTCCACCTTTGGCAAATCGATCTGCTAACTCTTTACCGATCCCACCTGAGACCCCTGTGATGAGAACTGTCTTTCTCATGTCGTTACCTGCCTCTCTTTTCTTTTCTATAACATATGTTCATCTGAAACACCCATATTAGAACGAACATTCTTTAAAAGGCAGAAAAAAGACTACCTTAGTATGAGATCCATAGATAGCGTCCCTATACGAAGAAGTTTTTCCTCGGTTATTGAAGTCTTGGCCATCACCCTTAGCCCAACGCCTACATTATGCAAATATTCCGCCAATAGCTCGGCGTTGTACTCCATTGTGAATTCACCTTCTTGCTGTCCCCACACAATCATGTCCTTGATGAGTTTCTCCGTATTTGCAAACATCTCCGTCGATCGGTTGTTCATGTCGTCATCGCGTGCCGCCAATTCTACCGTCGAATTGACAATCAAGCAGCCTGATGAAGGATGCTCCTCTTCATGAATTAAAGAGGAAAATATAAACTGAAGTGCTTCCGTTGCCGTTGTAGAACGCTTCACACCTGCTACAAGGGCGGAGCTGATTTTGTGATCATACAGATCTACTGCCTTCAGAAACAAAGTATGTTTATCACCAAATGTGTCATACAAGCTTTTGCGATGAATTCCCATATGATGGACCAGATCCGTCATAGACGTCTTTTCATAACCTTGTTTCCAAAAAAGTCTCATCGCTTTATCCAGAACAACAGACTCTTCGAACTCTTTGCTTCTCGCCATTGGCTTTCCTCCTGTTCAGAAGACGAACATTGAATAGCATGAGCATCATCTTAACGAGCCTTTAAAAGGTAACAATGACTTTACCCTGGGAGTGACCCGTGGATACTTTAATCAATGCCTTTTCAATATCATCAAACGAATACGTGGAATCGATCGAAGGCTTAATGTCTTCCTTTTCTACAAGAGCTGTAATCTCTTGCAATTGAACCCCACTGGAGTGCACAAATAAAAAACGATATTCATTTTGGTTCTTACGCGCTAACGAATCCAGGCGTGCACCCACAAGACCAAACAAAGCTCTTTTCCACAACGGGAATTGACTGTCTACTGCAAAGCGATAATTGGGTCCCGCTTTCAAAGAAACTAATTTACCCTGTGGTTTCAAAATGCTCAATTCAGCTTTGATCTCGTCAGCACCCAAAGTGTCAATGACATAATCGATGTCGGACAGGATGTCAGCATAATGCTCCGTCTTATAATTAATGAATTGATCTGCTCCAATGGATAGAGTACGTGCTCTTCCCCTCTCACTGCCACTTGTGATAACCGTTAATCCCATAGACTTGGCAATCGGGATAGCCATCGCACCGAAACCACCAGTTCCTCCAGGTATAAACAGCTTTTTATTCGGTTCAGCTCGAAGTACATCATGCAATGCTTGATAAGCGGTCAGGGCAGTAAGAGGTACTGCAGCAGCTTCAATAAAGGACAAATTCTCCGGCATCATGGACAAAGCATCTTCATGCACGGCTGCATATTCAGCAAAAGCACCAATTTTATTCAGAGGTAACCTTGTGTAGACCGAATCGCCCACTTTAAAATTCAAAACATCATCACCAACAGCTTCAATGACACCTGATAATTCATTACCTAAAGTTAAAGGTAAGTTATAGTCGGCGATCATCCGAACACTGCCATTCATATTCAAGATATCCAGCGGATTTACACCCGCAGCTTTTACTCTGACAAGGACCTCATGGCTCTGAATCTGAGGTATCTCGATATCATTGATTTTCACTTGGATTTTTTTGGAGTACTTCTGAATCTGAGCTGCTCTCATCAGTTATCCTCTTCCTTTGCTTATAGACTAGGTACATGGCGCACAATGTTCAGTTGTACGCCATGTTCCATGGTTTGTGCTAGTGTTGCCCCTCTTGTGACTCCAATTCATCCAACGTAGGATAATCCGTGTACCCTTTACTTCCTGAACCAAAGAAGGTTGCAGGATCTGCTTCATTCAGTGATGCGCCTTGTTGAAGACGTTCCACCAAATCCGGATTGGCCAAAGACCATACACCAACCGGTACCAGATCAGCCAGACCTCGATCTAGATCTGCACTGAGATCTTCTAACGTTCTTCCGGCCCGGTTGACCAACAATGGATTTTGCCAAATTGAACGAATGTCCTGGAGCAGTTCTTCATTTCCAAGATGCATAACATGAAGGTACACCAAGTCCAATTGGGCTAATTCTTTGGCAAGATAACGATAAAGTTCAGGACCTTGTTCCCCATCCTGAATTCCGCCAAGAGGTGTTCCTGGAGAGATTCGGAAGCCGGTACGTTCTGCTCCAATTTCTTCGACAACAGCTTTCGCTACTTCAATTGCAAACCGAGCACGATTTTCTATAGATCCCCCATACTCATCTGTCCGCGTATTTGAATTCTCTCCGAAGAACTGATTGATCAAATATCCATTGGCTCCATGAATTTCGACGCCATCCGCCCCTGCTTCGATCGCTGCGACTGCTGCCTTACGGAAATCGGCGATGGTCGTTTGAATATCCTCCTGACTCAATTCCCGGGGAACGGGGATATCCTGCATCCCTGTAGCCGTAAACATTTCTACACCCGGTGCGATGGCAGATGGAGCAACCGGTTGGCGATGATGCGGGGTATTGTCTGGATGTGACATGCGACCCGCATGCATTAATTGGATGTATACATATCCGCCAGCTTCATGCACCGCATCCGTTACCTTTTTCCATCCATCAATATGCTTGTCGGTATAGATGCCAGGTGACCACAAGTACCCCTGTCCATCATCCGAGGGTTGTGTACCTTCCGTAATCAGGAGTCCCATGGTCGCACGCTGAGCATAATAAAGTGCAGCCAACTCTCCAGGTGTACCATCTTCTTGCGCCCGACTGCGTGTCATGGGTGCCATCGCTAGTCTATGAGGCAATTCCATGTTGCCAATCTTTGTTTTACTCCATATCTTTTCCAATGGGATGTACTCCTCTTCTTATTTGAGATTTGGTTAAAAGATGCATGGATGCTTCTGAATTAACTTAGTTCTGAGATCACTGGGTACATCGGAGCCGTCAGTTGGAAATCATAGTTCTGGTCTACAATCCCCACAACCACATCGTTGCGATCATACAGATCTAGCATGAAGCCCGCCATTTCTTTAGCTGTATGGTATTTGGACATATTGGCTTTGTAATCAAATCCTTCAGCATCGATTGATTTTTGTACAAACTCTGTTTCCGTGATCGCTGGTGCAAGCACCTTCGCTTTCAGTTTTGCACCTTTCAGTTCCAGTTCTTTGGCAAGACCTTCGGTGAAGGCACTAACGTAGTATTTCGATGCAGAGTAAGCAACACTGCCTACAGCAATGGCATATCCAAGTGCGGATGAGACGTTAATCAATTGAGTACCTTCGACATTCGCATAATCTCGTACATACAGTGTAGATAGGATGGTCAACGATTCGATGTTAACACGCAGCATGGTTTCTACTTTATCCAGATTCTGTTCAGCAACGAACGAACCTTCTCCAAGCCCAGCATTATTAATCCAAGTCTCGATTTCATATTCCTTCAAATCGTTATACAGTGCGTAAGCCTCTGCCGTAACAGACAGGTCACTTGTGTGAACAATAACACTCACTTTAGGATTGATACTCTGAATGGTGGATTTAAGCTCTTCCAACTTATCCAATCTTCTAGCTACCAAAATCAAGTTTTTCCCTCGTGCTGCAAACGCCAATGCCGTCTCATATCCAATCCCTGAACTTGCTCCTGTGATTACGGTATATTTCATCTTATTCTCTCCCTCGTATTCTTTAGATTAGTATGATTCCAGTTTCGAGAACGATCATTCTCAAACGTGTAAAAAAACAGTTAGATCTAACTTGCTGTTAGCATATCATTTCTAGAACGAACAGTAAAGAATTAATTTTTATAAAGAAGATGCTTGGAACGAACTTAAATAAGAATAAAAAAAGACTGGAAATTGGATTGCATCAATCTCCAATCCGTATCCAGCCTCTTGTACGTTCAGCTCATCAAGATATTTCCTTTACTACCTACACCATCCGCTGCCTCATCGCCTCAAACAACAAAATCGTTGCCGCCATTGCCGCGTTAAGCGACTCTGCCTGCCCCTGCATCGGAATCGTAATCGCATCATCCACCAAGCGTGCCGTAGCATCCGAGATGCCTTTGCCTTCGTTGCCAATCACAAGCCATACCGATTGCGTAAAATCATAACTATAGCAAGAATGCTCTGCCTGCAAAGAAGTACTTACCAGCTTCACACCCGCAGCCTTCGCTTCGGGAAGCAAGGACTCCAACTGGCCCTCCACAATAGGCAAATGAAACAATGATCCCATCGTCGAACGAATCGTCTTCGGGTTATATACATCCGCACAGCCTGCGCCAAGTACGACACCCGCTGCTCCAGCTGCATCCGCACTCCGAATAATCGTCCCCACATTTCCTGGGTCCTGCACCCCATCCAGTACCACAACAAGCCCGCGCGCTCCATCAATGAGGCTTTCCAGTGGCTCACTGCCTTTACGCACAATGGCGAATACAGGCTGCGGTGTCATCGTATCCGTACATTTGGCGATAACCGCAGGAGATACACTAACCCATTCTACACGATGTAGCGGGTTCTCAAGCCCGGCCAGTTCGCTAGGTACGCCTTGCTCTCCGTCGTACACAATACACTCCAGATCTGCTCCGGCGCGCAACGCTTCCTGTACCAGATGAATGCCTTCAATGATATATTTATGTTGACGGGTACGATGCTTTTTCTCCAGCAGCTGTGCCCATTCTTTTACACGTGTATTTTGCGGTGATACAATATCCATCTTTCCATCCTTCCCATCTGCATCCATCACTTCGGATATGCAAGCTCCATTTTCGTCAAATGATCCTTGTGACCCACAATGACCAGCACATCACCAGCTTCAATCCGGTCCTCCGCGTACGGCGAGATGTTCATCGAGTTCCCACTACGAATCGCCATGACGTTGCATCCAAAACGTGCACGGATGTTTAATTCCATCAGGTTTTTGCCGATCATTTGCTCGGAAGCTCTCATCTCCAGAATACTGTAATCCTCAGATAACTCAATATAATCCAGTATGTTAGGCGAGGTCAGATGATGGGCTACGCGTAATCCCATATCCCGCTCAGGATAGATGACCTTGTCTGCTCCAATCTTCTGCAGCACCTTACCATGAAGCTCATTTTGAGCTTTTACGATTAGGACCGGTACACCCATATCTTTCAATATCAGGGTTGTCAGAATACTCGCCTGAATATCTTCACCAATTGCCACAACGACAACGTCGAAATTCCGTATGCCCAGCGCACGCAGCGCTTCTTCATCTGTTGAATCTGCCGATACCGCATGAGTCACCACATTGGACATTTCCTGTGTCCGCTGCTCGTCCGCATCAATTGCCAGCACGTCGAATCCCATACCGCTCAGTGCATTGGCAACACTTGATCCGAACCGTCCCATGCCAATTACGGCATACTGTTTCTTGGCCATTAGGGTCTTAACCTCCCGCTGCACTTCAGCATAACGCATCATTACGGATACCCATGCTAACGTAAATAATCCTTCGTAGTATACCACAAAGCCCGATAAACTTGAATGCGCTCGCGCTTCCTAGGGAACAGTATTAGAGCAGCCGAATATACGAGGAGGGAATTGCGATGCCCATTACATTAAGCCTGCGTGAAGCGATTGTTCATAAAGTTCATGACAAGAGTGATGATCAGCTCCGGGAGATGATTGAAGGTTCAGTAGATGGACCGGAAGCTGCATTACCTGGACTTGGCGCCATTTTCGAGATGATCTGGAAGAACACAGAACCTGCCAAGCAGGAAGAACTCATTCAAATCGCGCAGGAGCATCTGCACACCATTCCCGTTCAACCGCTTCGCTAATCGAAGCATTGAAGGGTAGGGTAACCATCAAACCGTTTGTTCAGTCTGCAAAAGAAAGCTTTCCCTTATTCGGCTGGATCATACCCGCCTCGAAGTAAGGTGTATAGCAATAGATCCCTCCGCCAATCGGCGGAGGGATCTTATTTTGTACAAGTGTTACCTCATGATGGCAGCTTGTTACATCCAACCAACCCTTCAATGATTAGCCGGATTACGTCTGTCTGCTTGCACTTAAGGTGCAGTCTCCAAGAACTTGGCTGTAGGATTTTTATCCATAGCCGTTCTCATGGCGTACTCATTTTCGAAGAGCACGACATAATTTCCTTTTTTATCTTTTACAAGCGCAGAGTTGATCCGGAATTTGCTTGCGTCCAGATTCTCGTCCACGATCCAGCGAGCGAACTGATAAGGCATGCGCTGCAATTGCACGTCTACCCCATACTCGCCTTTCATCCGGTATTCAAATACCTCGAACTGCAGTTGACCAATTACGCCGAGAATCGTCTCGTCGAAACTTGCCGTCTGGAACACCTGAATGGTTCCTTCCTCCGTCAACTGGTCAATCCCTTTTTGGTACTGTTTATGTTTCAATGCATTTTTCACAGTAACTTTGGCGAAAATCTCCGGTGAGAAAGTTGGCAATTCTTCAAAAACAACTTCGCTACCTTGGCTCAATGAATCGCCAATCCGGAAGATACCCGGATCGAACAAACCGATAATATCTCCAGCATATGCCTCTTCCACAATATCCCGGTCTTGTGCCAGGAATTGCTGTGGCTGTGATAACTTGATCTCTTTACCTACACGAGTATGTTTCACACTCATTCCACGTTGGAACTTGCCTGATACAATACGCAGGAACGCAATACGATCCCGATGTGCCGGGTTCATGTTCGCTTGAATCTTGAATACATACCCGCTGAATTTCTCATTCGTTGGCTGGATTTCTCCTGCCGTACTGCGACGTGGTTCAGGCTTCGGTGCCAGTTCCAGGAAGTTCTCCAGGAAGGTCTGCACACCAAAATTGTTAATCGCACTACCGAAGAAAATAGGCGTCAATTCGCCGCGTTGAACTTTCTCCATATCAAACGGATCTCCCGCAACATCCAAAAGCTCCAGATCCTGAATTAATTGATCATGCAGATATTCCCCTGCCATCTCACGGATAATTGGATCTGTATAACCGTTTACTTTCTGAACTTTAATTACCGAGTGATCGTCCCCTTGGAACAATTCCACCTGATTTTTCATCCGGTCATAGACACCGCACAGCTCGCGACCTGTACCAATAGGCCAGTTCATCGGAACCGAACGAATACCCAGTACATTTTCAAGTTCTTCCATCAGATCAAATGGACTTTTACCCTCACGATCGAGTTTGTTGATAAACGTAAAGATTGGAATACCACGCTTCGCACACACCTGGAACAACTTGATCGTTTGTGCCTCGACACCTTTTGCCACGTCAATCAACATCACCGCGCTATCGGCAGCCGTCAGTGTACGATACGTATCTTCACTGAAATCCTGGTGACCCGGTGTATCCAGAATGTTGACGCGATGATCCAGATAATCAAATTGCATTACGGAAGAGGTAACCGAGATCCCCCGTTGTTTCTCAATTTCCATCCAGTCACTTGTTGCGTGTTTGCTGGCTTTCCGAGCTTTTACCGTTCCGGCAAGGCGAATCGCGCCCCCGAACAGCAACAATTTCTCGGTTAATGTCGTTTTACCCGCATCCGGGTGAGAGATAATGGCAAACGTCCGGCGTTTGTCCACTTCCTGTTGAAGAATATCATTTGCAGCTTTGCTCATAGGTTTAATCCCTTTCGTCCGTTCATTCACGTTAATCCGGCATGGCCGGTCCATCATTCAATCTTTATGCAATCCGGCGAGGCCGGTTGATTGTACACTGGTCATTTTGCATATGAGGTATTCATACACTAGATTAATTTTACACATTTACAATGGAGTTCATCCTCCTCAAAATCTGTGCTTTCATCGTTACCGTGAACTGCTTCTTAACCCAACTCTCCTATTGTACCATAATCTGTACCGAAAATAACCGATTACTACCGCAGATTCTTCTCTTTTCAATTGCAAAAAAAAGCACCCTTCAGCCATAATCATGGCATCCAGGCACTCCTCATTTATTTCATGTTATTGTGTTTTTTAGAAAATCAATGCATCCAGCGCGTATTGTCCGCCACCTGTCAGGGCCAGCGCTACACCAATTACCAGAATCGCGAGATTATATTCGAATCCGTTCTGCGTGGACCAGTAACCGTTCGCACCATGGACTTTCACAATCGCAATGACCATCGTCAATGCAATCAGAATACCGCCTACCGGTGTAAGCAGACCCAGAGCAAGCAGCAAACCGCCACCGAATTCCGCGAGTCCAGCCAGTAAAGCCACCAATGCACCTGGCTTCATGCCCATCGACTCAAACCAGCCGCCTGTACCCTTGATTCCGTAACCTCCGAACCAACCAAACAGCTTTTGAGCCCCGTGCGCCATGAACGACAATCCAATCACCAAACGAATCAATAACAACCCTACATCCAACATCATTTTCTTTTTCCTCCATTCGATATATACAAAATAGTATTCTCAGATTAAAGATATTATGCACATTTTTTCATGATTCTCTGTGACGCAAACCCCTTCAACTGGTTTACATTTTATCTCATGAATGATCACTTATCCGAAACGTTGGCCCGGATGAAGTTTGTCATTGGCGTAACTCTTTAACTCATGTGTTGAGTATAAGTTACATACTTACTTTTTGTCAATAACTTAATTTAAATTACTTATTTCCTTTTGATGGATGCCTTCCTTTTCCCCGCTAAAAAGCCTGAGTACACCGCATAATTTGCGATACCCAGGCTCAGTCATGTTGTCTATGCTGTTAATGTCCTTACCCTACCCATTTACTTGCCAGATCACGCTGTCCTCATCCTGACCATTCACCGGCCACCAGTGGAATCCGTCCTGCTCCAGCAGCTTGTCTGTCGCTTCTGGTCCCCAGGTTCCAGCAGGGTACGTATGAAGCTCTCCCTGATTCTGTCCCCAGGCTGCTGCGATCCGATCCACAAAAGACCAGGCTGTCGCCACTTCATCCCAACGGGTAAAGTACGTAGAATCCCCTTCTGCCGCATCGTGCAGCAGACGTTCATACGCTTCAGGCGAGTTGATTCCAATCATGCAGCTCTGGCAGAAATCCATCGCGAGCGGCTGAATCTCGGAATCCGAGCCTGGTTTTTTGGCGTTGATCTTGATATATATGCCTTCCATCGGATTCACCCGAATCACGAGCAGATTCGGTTCCAATTTATACTTTTTCCCAAGATACACGTTGTTCGGCATCGACTTGAACTCTACTACGATCTCGGTCGTTTTCACCGGAAGACGCTTGCCTGTCCGAATGTAGAATGGAACACCCGCCCAGCGGAAATTATCCACGAATACACGTGCTGCAAAATAAGTCTCCGTATTCGACTGCGGATCAACCTTGTCTTCCTGACGATACCCCGGAAGCTGCTTGCCACGGTACTCACCTTCGGCATACTGTGCCCGCACAACGTTGTTGCTGACTTCCTCATCCGAAGTAAAGGCACGCAATGAGCGCAATACCTTCACCTTCTCATCCCGAATGTCTTCCGGGAATAGGCGACTCGGCGGTTCCATCGCAATCATCGTTAACATCTGAAGCATATGATTCTGCCCCATATCACGCAGTGCACCAGAGTGATCATAATAACCGCCACGTTCTTCCACGCCTACTGTCTCACCGAGCGTAATCTGAACGTTGGCAATATGTTTGTTATTCCAGAGCGGTTCAAAAAAAGCATTTCCGAACCGAATGACTTCGATATTTTGCACCATTTCCTTGCCCAGATAATGATCAATCCGGTAGATTTCCTCTTCACGGAATACCTCACGAATCTGCTCATTCAGATGTTCAGCCGATTGCAGATCATAACCAAATGGTTTTTCGATCACCAAACGGTTCCAACCCCGACTTTCCAGCATACCGCCGTCCCGCAAACTGTACGAGACACTGCCAAACAGCTCAGGTGCCAGTGCCAGATAGAACAGCCGGTTCCCCGGCGTGTTAAACTTCGATTCCAGATGCTCCGTTTGCGCACGCAGCTCTTTGAATCCGTCCACATTATTGATATCCAGTGCTTTGTATTCAAAATGATCGACAAAAGCGTTCCACTCATCAGGTTCCCCCGCCGGATAGCGGCAGAACTCTTTAATGGATTCATAGATGTCTTCCCGGAATTCTTCTGGGGACCTCGGACGACGTGCTACGCCAATAACCGCAAAGTCATCGGCAAGCTTGCCTTCACGGTAAAGACTGTAGATAGCCGGAAACAGCTTCCGGCGGGCCAAATCACCCGTTGCTCCAAAAATGAAAAATACTGCACCTGGTGTCTGTACTTCATCTTGCGATTGTTTTTCAACCATGGGCTCCTCTTTCTTCCGGGAAGATAACCTATATGCTCTCCCCGAGCTATGTAATGGTGTTATATATGCACGACATACAACCGTCAATTACCAGCAAGTTCCTTCTTGGATGTGATGCCATTTTAGCATATCAACTGAACGGATGCACTATTTCCAACTGATTTTTCTAGTAAAGATTCTCACTTCACTGTCTGAATAACTAGAAAATTCCAGCCTCAATACTCAATCGTAATCACCGGAAACCCCACTGTAATTCGATTGTGCATCTCATCACCAATCTGGTGAACTGCGAGCTGCATATTCAACATATGCGATCCACTCCTAATTGACAATGGCAGATCAGCCGCCTCATAAGAGACACTTGCGCTGGCTACATCCGTATAACGTTCAACGGAAACGAGATCCACATTTTTGGACAGGTCTTTCTCGATCAGTGCCAACTGTTGATTCGCATCTCGTTGAATAACAGTAGCTGCCGTACCTTGTACAGAAATATTCCAGCTTGCCTTCATCCCTGAGTCTACAAGCAGCTGACCGATCTGTTCATGTGCTGTCATGAATGTGTTCCGATCCGTGTGCGCATCCCCTGACAGTTGTACGATGGCGTAATAACCGTTGTCTCCTGACTCAACGACATTGACCAGTACACCTGCTTCTCCAGTAGCTTCATTGACAACCCCCTCACTGCGATACACACTATGGCCCGTCTGGCGAACCCGTACTGGTTGTTCCAGCCCCAAGTGATTAGCCAATAATACTGCCTGCGCTTGTGCATCTCCCCGGCCTTCTCCTTGCCATTTAATAACCAGACGATCCACATTATCAATCACGCTGTCAGCAGTATAGATTAACTGTTCCAGTTGGGCTGCTTGGGATTCGTTCTTCTCTGCATATACCTGTGTCACACTGATAAGAATAATGATAGCCATTGCCAATATACCTGCTGTCATCCAACGATTTAACATTTGAATCCCCCGTTCCTTCTTGCATTCTATGAATCTATCAACAGCATGCCCCTTTCCCACATCAGCTATACTTCGTCCAAACACATCAAAAAAAGCCCCACCCACCACTTACATGGCAGATCAGAGCTTTCCATTCAAACTTTTCTATCTAAATTGAACTCATCAATTTACACTAGCCACTCCGATGACAGAACCCCCTTCCAATCGCTGTTATCCCCAGATTTTTTGATTCCATTTATAAATATTAAATCCGGGGATAAAGGCAATTGTATGCTTTCGAAGTAGCTTTCTTTCAGAAAGCTTTTGCTTCGCTTCTTCAGGTTCTTTCTGTCCTCTTATCTATTACTTCCGTACATTACTGCACGGTTCTTTGGCTTAATTATGTGATTGCATATATTCTTGTTATTACTCTGCAAGTCCGTTTTTATAAGCATAGATCGCGGCCTGTGTACGGTCGTCTACGCCCAATTTGGCCAGTAAATTCGTGACGTGAAACTTGACTGTCTTAATGCCGATGATCAGGTCATCAGCGATGTCCTGATTCGACTTGCCTTTGGCCAGCAACCGGAGCACATCCATCTCACGGTCCGTCAATTCATCATGCAAAGGAGCTGCTGCCTGTGGCTGTCGGAATCGATTCATCATTTTGGAAGCCACCTGTGACTCCAGAACGGATTGCCCGCGTGCTGCTGCGCGAATTGCATCTGCCACTTCATTGGCTCTTGATGTTTTTAACAGATAACTGAATGCGCCTGCTTCAATGACAGGATACATTTTTTCATCATCCAGGTAACTCGTCAAGACGATGACTTTGCACTCCGGATACATTTTAAGTACCTGACGTGTAGCCTCGATGCCATCCATGCCTTCCATCACCAGGTCCATCAGAACAACATCAGGCTTATATTCCTGCGCAAGCCGAATACCTTCTTCTCCACTGCCTGCTTCACCAACAACTTCAATTCCATCTTCGGTATCCAGTACCGCTGCCAGACCAATACGTACCATCTCATGATCATCCACGAGCAATACTTTGATCGACGTTTCCGTCTCCGTTTCGACTTCCGGTTCCATTGACATGTTCTTCCTCGCTTTCATCGTTCATCAAAGGTATCGTAATCTCAATCCGCGTTCCCTTACCAGGCGCTGTTACAAATTGTATGGCTCCACCAATCTCCGTAACACGTTCACGCATGTTAGCCAGACCGTAGGAGGCTTGTTTATTCTCATCCAGATCAAAGCCTTGCCCATCATCACGAATCAGTACCCGAATCGCATCTGTGCGGCGCTGGAGCCGTATCTCCATTTTTTCCGCTTTTGCATGCCGTAACGTATTGGACATAGCCTCCTGAACGATCCGAAACAGATGATTCTCGATGCCTTTGATGAGATCGATGTCTTCATCTATTTCGAGCACAATATCCATGGGGACTTTCGTTTTCAGTTCCATCACCAGATCACGCAGACCTTGTTCGAGTTGTTTGCCCTCCAGATAGACTGGCCGCAGATGTAACAATAACGCACGCATCTCGGATTGTGCTACCGAAGCCATCTCTTCAATCAAAGCCACCTGGCGCTGAGCACGTTCAAAATCCTTCTCCATCTTCCGTCCAACGGCCGTTGCTGTCATAGATATCGCGAACAATTGCTGCGATACCGCATCATGCAGTTCCCGTGCCAGTCGCTGCCGCTCTTCCACAATAGCCGTAATTCTGGCTTGTTCAGCAAGCTGTGCATTATGAGTAGACAATCGCTGGAGCGAAGATACCTGATCTTCCCACTTTTTTCCGATTCGTCCGAGTTGCTCACTTAAACGGCCCACATCATCATCGCCCAGATCAGGTACAGTGCGTGATAGAGAGCCCTTCTCCCACAGTAGAAGAGTTTCCCGCAGTAGTTCTAGCCGACGTTTAACCCGATAACTCTGATAGAACCCAAAGACCGCTCCAATCCCAATCAGAAGCAGCAATAAGGCAAGACCCGATTGAATCAGATGACTCCAGCCTTTAAACGGAGCAAGATAACCATATGTATACAATACATACAAAATAACAGCAAGGACAATGAAAACCAGGAGGATCCCTTCACCCATACTTCGGGTTACCATGTCGGTATGTCGTTTTGTCTTCATCGGGGTCTCCTCCTTCTCTTCATCTATTTTACTACGGATTACTTATGCTTAGGTCGCCAACAATATAAGAAATAACAAATTTTGCTTTATGTTCACTGGATTCATAACCAGGAGTTCTCCATACTAATTTGTTCATCATGCCGCTATCTTGTTCACCATGAAGATTAATTCGGCCGAAAAGAACCGATGCTTCAATCTCAACACCATAATCTTCTGGCAGCGTAAGGCGAACATTCCCCATAACGCCTTGCAGCAACACGATTGTTTGTTTCTCCTCCGGAATCGAAAGAGACAGATCGGCGTTAACTTCACCCATGGCGTGCCACAGACTCATACTCCGTAACGTCCAGGATGATTGATCCCAGTAGTACCGGGCCATGAAATTTTGTTTTTTCATAACTGCTTCGTCCAGATGAATCTTTTTGTTCTTTGAATAAAAATAAGCTAAAGAAGCCAGTACAATCAAAAATACAATCATTAAATTATCCAGCAATAACAGTGCCGCACCAATGCCAAGATACCGATAACCTTTCCGAGTATCTCCTTTGCGGACCTGAAGCATTCCAACCGTTAACAGAATTAGTGCGGCAGCGGTCAGCAAGTTAATATTCTGATTTAATAACATCATTGTGCCAATAATAATAATGACAACTGCTAGCCATTTACTCTTCTTATTCATCCCCGCCGCACCTCCTCTGTAAGTTTATCTTTCTTTATTCAACGGAAAAGCCATACCAGGCAATGAAGTCCTGTATGGCTTAACTTTTGTTCTACCAACCGTACATTATACACGATTTATAGAATATCATATTGTCCACGGGGCGAACAGTTATTCTTTTGAAGTTCCGTTCGCTTCATTCTTGGAACCACTGCCCATTTTGTTTTTGAGGGCTTGTAATTGCTGATCCACTTTGAACTGTTTTTCCACATCTACAGGGTTCGTGTACGTGGATGATGTGTTGCGATAAGGTGCACGAGCTACGTCCGCTTCAGCTTCCAGCTGCATGATTTTCTCTTCCATGCGGTGGAATCCTAGTGATGCGCCACCACTTTCAATGGAATGCAGGCTGTTAATGGAAGACATTTGTTTTTTGGCTTTTGCCATTTGTGCACGGGATACGAGTTCATTACGTTTGTTACGCATTTTGTAGAACTCATCTTTCATATCATGCAACTGTTGCAACAGGTCTTTTGCTTGTGCTTCGGACTGTGCATGCAGTTCATTGTACTCCGTAATTTTTTGATCAAAGTAGATTTTCTCTTCAAGCAATTTGCGTGCCACTTCTTCCTGACCGTTGGCCAGAGCAGCTTCTGCTTGGGACTCACGTTGTACCGAAGTACGCTCTGCTTCGTCCAGACGTTGTTTCATGCGACGCTCATTCGCCATTTGTTTGGCAACTGTTACCTCTGCCTCATGAATCTCAGCCTCCATATCACGCAAGTACTGGTTCAACATTACAATCGGGTCCTCTACCTTATCCAACATATCATTTACCGATGCTTTCGTCATATCCTTAATCCGTTTAAATACTCCCATTTTACTTTTCTCCCTTCTCGTAACGAGATAATTTTTGGCGAAGCTCTTCAACTTCTTTTTTCAGTGCTTTTTTCTCGATATCTTTCATCATGGAATCAAGTTCACTTTCTTGTGGTGCACCTGCTCCGTAGGCATTGTTGTCATAAGAACGCGGACCGGATTGAGGTCTGCTGTTGTATCCAGGGCCGGGACCGAAGTTACCAGGACCTTGTTGATTGTGATTATTTTGAAAAGGACCTCTTGGCGGCTGATGATCATAGTTGTTGTATCCTCTGCCAGGACCAGGGCCCGGGCCGTAACCATACGGATCATAAGGCGGATACGGTTCCTTTGGCACCACCAGTGCTGCAATAAAGTATATTAACAACGACGTGCCGCCAGTTACGAAGATACTGATGACGAAGATGATACGCAGCAGGGTGGAATCCATTCCAATACTTTCGGAAATTCCGCCGCACAAGCCGGTTAACATCCGGTCACGCGTTGAGCGGTATAATTTGCTCATTTTCTTGCTCCTTTCGTTTACTTGTATCCTCTTACGTTGGGATCATAAGCATATGGATCAACGTGGTTGGATTCCTTTGGTACCACCAATGCAGCGATGAAGTAGATCAACAATGAAGTACCTCCCGTAGCAAAAATACTGATGAAGAAAATGATACGCAGCAGCGTGGTGCTCAATCCGAGATTTTCAGAAATGCCGCCGATCAAACCTGTTAGCATTCGATTACGCGCCGAGCGGTATAATTTATTCATGTGACTACTCCTTTCTGTCATTGTTCAATTTCTGTCTTAGGCGCTCCAGTTCCTTATCCAGTGTGGAGGATGACATGTTGCCAGTTACTCCTGAACCATCTTGGCCCATTCGCCGGATATCCCGGAGACTTTGTGCTTCATATTCGAGATCAGAGACTTGGTCATCCAGTCGGTTAAACATACGGGGTACATTCTGACCGTTGTGATTGCCTCTCTGGTTCATACGTTGTTGTAACTGAATCGTCTGCATACGAGCGTAGTAATATTGGCGTTTGCTGTATACATTCTGATATTCAACTTTGAGCTGGTCGATCTGTTCATCTAGCTCCTGTAATGCCGCATAACTTTGTGCATACAATTCATTGTACTGTTCCATTTTTTCCTCGTGGAGAATTTTCTCCTGCAAGGCCAGCTTAGCGAGATGCTCTTCTCCTGCTTTTAGAGCCATGGACGCTTGTTCTTCCCGTTTGTTCACCATACCTGCTGCCTGATCGGCTTGTTGTTTCATTTGTCTGGTATGACTTGCATATTGATGACGAAGTTTCTCGGCTTCACCGATGTCTTGGCGGGTCGAGACCAGGAACTGATCAATCAGTTTGACTGGATCCTGACTTTGCTCCAAATGTTCGTTTAGATTGGCTACGGTAATATCCCGCATTCGACGAAATACACTCATTATGTTCTGTCCCTCCTTTTCATAATCGTGAAAGCTTAGTACCGGCGATGACGACCGCGGTTATTGCTTAGCATTGAGATACCGAAGATGATTAACCCGATCGCGATGATCGGTCCGATCAACCATGCCAGTTTTCCCATCAGTGAGATGATACCGATGATAAGAACGATCCATCCGAGCATCACATTTCCTCGCTTGACTCCGTAGTACCCCAGTGCAATCATCAGGACCGGAATCAGATAACCCATTAAGTGTCCAAGAAGTGGAGTTAACTTTCCGAAGAGGAGTAGTGCACCCAGTGCAATCAATACAATCGCCCAGCCATTTCCCTTATTCAATCTCATAATTGTTGTTCACCGCCCTTTCCATTCATTCATTTTAATGTGTTGAGTCATTTGTTCGTTTGTTTCTTGTTTTTTTGTTTCCGTGTTTCTTGTTTAACCTTATGTCCTTATTCTAGGGGAATTTGAGACTTTTCAAAACAGACCGTGGACGGTTTTTCATCCTAGACTCAGGTCGGGGATCTAGTTGGACCTTCGACTGTCCCTATATAAGACCAACGTTCCGCCCATGCTGAACAGCACTCAGGATACCTTCTATATCTCCGTATTCAGGCTACCTTTTACCCGAAATGAACCTGTAGAGAGAATGATGTCCATGTTTCTATTTACGTTCTCACTGCTATTTCGTTTCTTATGATTCCGTTTAGAAGAGTCGGACCAAGCCGTTCCTATAGTCTTTTCTGCAAGATCATCCATCAGCAATCTCTTAACTCTGTTTCTATGCCTCTTTAAAAAATTACTTTTTTATCCAAATAAACAAATTTTAGATTGTTCTACATGTAAGCGTTTACTAAAATAGAAAGTGTTACTATTACTTATGTCAGGAGTGGAACTGGAACTGTGCGACCAATCAGCTATCTCCACAAAATGATTATCTTCGGAATCCTGTTAAGCACCCTGCCCATTTTATTAACGGGAATTGCTGCATTTATCTATTCATCGAACCAATCTGAACTGCATCGTACGCAGGCCAACAGACAGTTGCTGGAACAAATGCAAGCCAACGTAGAGCACAAACTCGCTACAGTCAGTTATATGCTTGATCAGGCCGTCCGCTCTCCAGTAACTCTCAGGTCCCTGTCTGCTTCTTCTTCACTACAAGGGGAAGGACCTTTACTTGCCGACAAGCTGCAGAGCGAGTTTCAACATATGAGGTCATGGGAACCTCTGCTGGATATTAGCCTGGTGAACCAATCTCAGAATTGGCTTATTGATCACGCCGGATTATATCGTAATACGGGTTTTCCACTCGCTCTTCCCATGAAGGAATTGATATCGGATACGCTAACCTCTGGGTGGCAGCTCTCCCCGTCATCGGTGTTCAGTAATGACGAGCGTTCACCCGGTACAGGCTGTATTTATCATATTGCCCTTGCGAGAACTATTCCGAATCTGAATACGTCTTCCGATGCTGCCCTCATAGCGGGAATTCCTGCATGCTCTTTGCAAAATACATTTGGAGAAGTCTCCTTAGGCAATACTGCCTCAGGACTGATCATTTTGAATCGAGAACAACGTATCTTGGTCCATCCCGATCCTGTATACATTGGACAACCGTTGTCTGCCATTGGATTACAGGATCGAGATACCGAAGCCAACATAGCCAAACTATCACCTATTCCATTTTCAACAGGCTTTGAAAAACGAGAAGTTAAGATCGCGGGTACACCTTATTCCCTGACGTATAGCCCTACTACCTTAAAAGGATGGACTTATGTCCTAATCTCACCTACGAACGTTCTGACACAAGAATATATCGATATTGGATTACACACTTTGTATATCAGTCTCTTCCTGCTTTTACTTTCATTATTGCTTGCCTGGCTCGGTTCCAAACGAATGCTTGTACCGATTCGGAAGCTCTTAACCCAACTTGGTGACAACAGGCTGTCCAAAGACGGAGGCACCTTCACTCAGCAACCAACTGAGCTGTCTGACGAGTTCGAACAGATTAGAGCAGGTGTGTCAGAATTATCTGCATCTCGCTCCCAACTGGAGAACACACTCAATAAGCATCTTTTACAGATTCGCACTCATCTTATGATGAATCTGTTCCAGGATAAAATCTCTGTTCATACTCTTCATGACACCATGCATGAATATGGCTTCACGCGTCAGCTTCGGGAATGGCAACAAATTGCTGTTATCACACTACAGGCCGATCTCGTTAATCATACAAAATATAGTGCTAATGATCGTGACCTCCTGTTATTCGCTATTCAAAATATATTAGAGGAAACGGTGGTGCATGACCAACAATTGCTTCCCATTGTTATGGAACAAACGGTAGTCACGGTGATTGGCACTGTTGAAGAGGATCAATTTGTTTTTTCACAGCAGCTATATGTATTAACAGACCAGTTACAACACCAAATTAATAAAATTCTAGCTCTTCAAGTTAGCATAGGCTTCAGCCAGCCGCATAACTCCTTATACCACATTCCTCAGGCTTATTTAGAGGCAATGGAGGCACTGAAGCATCGGATGAAGCTGGGCCCAGGTATTATCTTTCAGTATGAGAACATTGATCATTATGCTCCCACTTGCTCCATGACCTACCCAGAATCATTGGAATATTCGTTGATCCAAGCTATTCAAAGTGCGGATGAAGTCCAGGCACCTACTCTTCTGCAACAACTTCTTGAAGTGATCTTTGGTATGGAGTGTTCCCCAGAAGAATATCAGGTGGCTCTTACGAGGCTGCTCACGCATATTTTGCAGATGACTCAGGATTCCGGCATACGTCTCGGGCAGATCTCACAAGGCCGTGGATCGATGTTTCATGAACTTCATCGTTTGCAGTACGCTGCTGAAGTTGAGGAATGGTTTAACCATCAAGTCATCTTGCCCGTCATTCAGGTTTTTAAAGCGAGACAGGTTGCCCAATATCAGCATATATCAGAGAAAATGATTGCCATGATTCATCAAGATTATGATAAGGATCTGACGCTTGAGCAGTGTGCCTTGAAGCTTCACTACAATGCCAACTACTTAAGTAGTGTTTTTCGTAAAGAGACAGGCTGTTCATTTAGTGAATATTTAACCAAGTACCGATTTAACATCGCTAAAAAATGGCTGGACGAAAGTGATCTAACCGTTAAAGATATCGCAGCACGACTTAGGTACAACAATCCGCAAAATTTCATTCGGTCATTTCGTAAATGGGAAGGAATCACCCCCGGTCAGTATCGTGAGCGTAAGCAGAATGCAGAACTATGCAGTAGGAAGTAAACTACGTGTTTCGTTTCGTGTTTCGTGTCTCGTGTCGAGTTTCAGGCTTAGTTTTTACCGTGGTCTCGATATTGGATTTAAGTATTCCTTTAGCCCATATGCAGTTCATTGATTAAGCTTTATAGGCTCAAGGAATCGAGGACTTGGATCAATGCACTTTAAGTTTTAATGAAATTAAAAAAAAGAGAGAGCAACGATCCTGCTCTCTCTTGTAATAACTTACCTTCAAACTTCATCTGTTTCACATATACATCTTCTTGTGTGCCAGCGTGAGGCTTCCTAGCGTCATCTCAGACGTTAGACCACGTTGTTTCTCCCGATTGCTGATTCTCCTTGTACACATAACAAGCCTATACGATTTATCGCTTATCCTTAATATGAACTGTTTTCATGTTTGGCTGTTCAAGTTGGATCAGAATCTTCCCGAACCTTGCTCCACGTGAGAAGGTCACCGTACGATCCTTGTATGTATCTTGGATGTATTTCTCAGCCAGACTAAGAGAATCTTCATCCGATGGTAACTCATACGTATTAAGCAATTCTGGCAGCTTGTCGATAATCTCTTCCACTGGTACTTCAAATGAGTTAACTTCTCTCGTAATGATCATAGTGTATGAATAACCTTTTAAATACAGTAACTGTTGAATATATCCCATATCACCAGCCTTGTATGTAGAAGTTACCCCCAGTACATCCTTAAGTTCATCCATTAATGTGTGTTCCTTCTGTCCAGCCATAGTGCTTATATACACATACTTCCGGGCACAGTTGATTGCCTGCTCGATCGTTTCCCAATCTGACATTGCCGGACACATGGATGCAAATGCAAAGTCATATTTCTTCTCCCAGCCTTTATCCTGAATGGAGATTTCCTCATACCGTTCTTTAACGATTTCGATATTAGATTCAAGAGCTGTAGGTATCGTCTCTTTCATCAGGGAGACAAGCAACTCAGATGGTTCAACTGCAGTCACAATTGCTCCCTTTTCTGCAAAAGGAATGGTGAATATGCCCGAAGCAGCTCCAATGTCCAAAATGGATAATCCCTCGAACTCCACACCTTGATTCTCAATCCAATTCATAATACGCTCAGAACGTTGCTTCCCTTCTTCAGAGAACGACTGTACATGATAATCCCTAGCCCATCGTTCAAATGCTTCTTCTGTATTAAATGGGGCGCTTTTCTTTTTATATTTTGGACTTCTCGGACGATTTTTCCATGCCTCTTCCCATACAGAAAGATTAAATAACAGATCGGTATCCGATACATTTTTTTCATTATTCACTTTGCTTCACTCCCTCTAAATTAAAGACTTTACTTATCTACAATATACTGAATATAATCATACGTCAATGTTTATTAAAGTCCAATATTCTTTACTGTACAAAAATCTGCATAAAATAAAATAGCCCTACACATTGCATAAGCAACATGTAGGGCTATTCAATATACCGGCGAGAGGACTCGAACCTCCACGGTTTCCCACTCGATTTTGAGTCGAGCGCGTCTGCCATTCCGCCACGCCGGCATATACTGGAGGCGCCACCCAGATTCGAACTGGGGATAAAGCTTTTGCAGAGCTGTGCCTTACCACTTGGCTATGGCGCCATATTTTGGAGCGGACGACGGGAATCGAACCCGCGACCCTCGCCTTGGCAAGGCGATGCTCTACCGCTGAGCCACGTCCGCATAATGGCTGGGGATATAGGATTTGAACCTATGCATGACGGAGTCAAAGTCCGTTGCCTTACCGCTTGGCTAATCCCCAATAAAAAATGAAAAAACAAAGGGGCGATCGAGGGGAATTGAACCCCCGAATGCCGGATCCACAAACCGGTGCGTTAACCACTTCGCCACGATCGCCACAAAAGGTTAAATTTCTTAAAAGTTAATTGGCAGGGGCAGCAGGAATTGAACCCACACCAACGGTTTTGGAGACCGTTGTTCTACCTTTAAACTATGCCCCTAAAAACTGGTGGAGGATGATGGATTCGAACCACCGAACCCGTACGGGAGCAGATTTACAGTCTGATGCGTTTGGCCACTTCGCTAATCCTCCAGGATTACATGGTGCCGGCGAGAGGACTTGAACCCCCAACCTACTGATTACAAGTCAGTTGCTCTACCAGTTGAGCTACACCGGCATATTAAATTGTTTTGAAAATGGTGGCTCGGGACGGAATCGAACCGCCGACACGAGGATTTTCAGTCCTCTGCTCTACCGACTGAGCTACCGAGCCATAATAAAGTCTAATCTTAATTCCTTACACTTTATATAGGGCATCAGTGCCATACAGCAGATGTAGTGAACAGTTTGCCTCATGTAAAGATTAAATGGCGGAACCGACGGGATTCGAACCCGCGATCTCCTGCGTGACAGGCAGGCATGTTAGGCCAACTACACCACGGTTCCATAGTACTTTCACAAGGAAAGTTAATTGCGGGGGCAGGATTTGAACCTGCGGCCTTCGGGTTATGAGCCCGACGAGCTACCGGGCTGCTCCACCCCGCGTCGTTATAAAATATAATATGGTGGAGGCTGAGGGGATCGAACCCCCGACCCTCTGCTTGTAAGGCAGATGCTCTCCCAGCTGAGCTAAGCCTCCGAACAACACATTTATGATCATATCACAATCTTGTTGTAAAAATCAACTTCTTTTTTTGAAGTTAATATGACCCGTAGGGGATTCGAACCCCTGTTACCTCCGTGAAAGGGAGGTGTCTTAACCCCTTGACCAACGGGCCTTGTTATTATGGCGGAGAGAGAGGGATTCGAACCCTCGAGACGCTTGTGACGCCTACACGATTTCCAATCGTGCTCCTTCGGCCAGCTCGGACACCTCTCCATATGGCTCCCCGAACAGGGCTCGAACCTGTGACAACTCGATTAACAGTCGAGTGCTCTACCAACTGAGCTATCAGGGAATATGCTTCAGAGATCGTTCTCTGAAAACTAGATTCGAAACGAAACATGCGAATTACAACTTGCTATTGGATAAGCCCTCGACCGATTAGTACTGGTCAGCTCCATGCATTGCTGCACTTCCACCCCCAGCCTATCTACCTCGTCGTCTTCAAGGGGTCTTACATACTGGGAAATCTCATCTTGAGGGGGGCTTCACGCTTAGATGCTTTCAGCGTTTATCCCGTCCGTACATAGCTACCCAGCGGTGCTCCTGGCGGAACAACTGGTACACCAGCGGTACGTCCATCCCGGTCCTCTCGTACTAAGGACAGCTCCTCTCAAATTTCCTACGCCCACGACAGATAGGGACCGAACTGTCTCACGACGTTCTGAACCCAGCTCGCGTACCGCTTTAATGGGCGAACAGCCCAACCCTTGGGACCTACTTCAGCCCCAGGATGCGATGAGCCGACATCGAGGTGCCAAACCTCCCCGTCGATGTGGACTCTTGGGGGAGATAAGCCTGTTATCCCCAGGGTAGCTTTTATCCGTTGAGCGATGGCCCTTCCATGCGGTACCACCGGATCACTAAGCCCGACTTTCGTCCCTGCTCGACTTGTAGGTCTCGCAGTCAAGCTCCCTTATGCCTTTGCACTCTTCGAATGATTTCCAACCATTCTGAGGGAACCTTTGGGCGCCTCCGTTACTCTTTAGGAGGCGACCGCCCCAGTCAAACTGCCCACCTGACACTGTCCCCGCACCGGATTACGGTACCAGGTTAGAACCTAGATACGATCAGGGTGGTATCCCAACGTTGCCTCCACGCAAGCTGGCGCTCACGCTTCAAAGGCTCCCACCTATCCTGTACAGATCGTACCCAAATTCAATATCAAGCTGCAGTAAAGCTCCATGGGGTCTTTCCGTCTTGTCGCGGGTAACCTGCATCTTCACAGGTATTAAAATTTCACCGGATCTCTCGTTGAGACAGCGCCCAAGTCGTTACGCCATTCGTGCGGGTCAGAATTTACCTGACAAGGAATTTCGCTACCTTAGGACCGTTATAGTTACGGCCGCCGTTTACTGGGGCTTCGGTTCACAGCTTCGGATTGCTCCTAACCACTCCCCTTAACCTTCCAGCACCGGGCAGGCGTCAGCCCGTATACTTCGCCTTACGGCTTCGCACAGACCTGTGTTTTTGCTAAACAGTCGCTTGGGCCTTTTCACTGCGGCCCCCTCGTGCTATTCACACTACCGGGGCACCCCTTCTCCCGAAGTTACGGGGTCATTTTGCCGAGTTCCTTAACGAGAGTTCTTCCGCGCGCCTTAGAATACTCTTCTCGCCTACCTGTGTCGGTTTGCGGTACGGGCACCTTCACCTGGCTAGAGGCTTTTCTTGGCAGTGTGAGATCATGACCTTCGCTACTACAATTTTCGCTCCCCATCACAGCTCAGCCTTAATGATGTGCGGATTTGCCTACACATCAGCCTTACTGCTTAGACGGACATCCATCAGTCCGCGTCACTACCCTACTGCGTCCCCCCATTGCTCATAACGGCTTACGGTGGTACAGGAATTTCGACCTGTTGTCCTTCGACTACGCCTTTCGGCCTCGCCTTAGGTCCCGACTTACCCTGAGCGGACGAGCCTTCCTCAGGAACCCTTAGGCTTTCGGCGGATCAGATTCTCACTGATCTTTTCGTTACTCATACCGGCATTCTCACTTGTATAATGTCCAGCGCTCCTTACGGTACACCTTCAACCCTTATACAACGCTCCCCTACCCCTGATGCAAGCATCAAGCCATAGCTTCGGTGGTGTGTTTAGCCCCGTTACATTTTCGGCGCAGAGTCACTCGACCAGTGAGCTATTACGCACTCTTTCAATGGTGGCTGCTTCTAAGCCAACATCCTGGTTGTCTGTGCAACTCCACATCCTTTCCCACTTAACACACACTTGGGGACCTTAGCTGATGGTCTGGGCTGTTTCCCTTTTGACAATGGATCTTAGCACTCACTGTCTGACTCCCGGAAGTAAGTCTATGGCATTCGGAGTTTGACTGAGCTTGGTAACCCTTGCGGGCCCCGCACCCAATCAGTGCTCTACCTCCACGACTCTGTTTTCCGAGGCTAGCCCTAAAGCTATTTCGGGGAGAACCAGCTATCTCCGAGTTCGATTGGAATTTCTCCGCTACCCCCACCTCATCCCCGCACTTTTCAACGTGCGTGGGTTCGGGCCTCCAGTGCGTGTTACCGCACCTTCACCCTGGACAGGGGTAGATCACCCGGTTTCGGGTCTACGTCCACGTACTACATCGCCCTATTCAGACTCGCTTTCGCTGCGGCTCCGGCTCTTCACCTTAACCTTGCACGGGAACGTAACTCGCCGGTTCATTCTACAAAAGGCACGCCATCACCCCTAAAACGGGCTCTGACTTTTTGTAAGCACACGGTTTCAGGTTCTATTTCACTCCCCTTCCGGGGTGCTTTTCACCTTTCCCTCACGGTACTGCTTCACTATCGGTCGCTAGGAAGTATTTAGCCTTGGCAGATGGTCCTGCCGGATTCATACGGGGTTTCACGTGCCCCGCACTACTCGGGATCCGTCTCGGAGGGAACAGACTTTCAATTACAGGGCTTTTACCTTCTTTGGCGGGCCTTTCCAGACCTCTTCGCTTAACCGGTTCCTTTGTAACTCCATGTGAGACGTCCCACAACCCCAAAGAGCAAGCTCTCTGGTTTGGGCTTCTCCGCGTTCGCTCGCCGCTACTGACGGAATCACTATTGTTTTCTCTTCCTCAGGGTACTTAGATGTTTCAGTTCCCCTGGTATGCCTCTACACAACCTATGTATTCAGTTGTGAGTAACTGGAAATTACCCCAGCTGGGTTTCCCCATTCGGACACCCCCGGATCAAAGCTTGCTTACAGCTCCCCGAGGCAGTTTCGTTGTTCGCCACGTCCTTCATCGGCTCCTAGCGCCTAGGCATCCTCCGTGTGCTCTTAGTAGCTTAACCAAATTGCTCCGGTTTCGACTGCTCGCTTCCCTTGTTTTGGACTGCGTCCAAAGCCAAAAGTCGCTCCCACTCGATACCATCGCAACAGCAATTAACTACCGTTTTTATTGAAACTTGTTTAACACAAGTTCAGCTAAAAAGGAATGTTCTAATTCGCATTTGTTTCGTTTCGATATCTAGTTTTCAAAGAACAAGCTCCATACAAAAGCAAGCTGTTTGAGAGTTTGAGCTCTCAAAACTGAGCAACGAGTGAGTAGTTTGCAGCTAAGCTGCATATTTGAATGTTTCCGCTCGGGAAACGATTCTCCATAGAAAGGAGGTGATCCAGCCGCACCTTCCGATACGGCTACCTTGTTACGACTTCACCCCAATCATCTATCCCACCTTCGGCGGCTGGCTCCTTGCGGTTACCCCACCGACTTCGGGTGTTATAAACTCTCGTGGTGTGACGGGCGGTGTGTACAAGACCCGGGAACGTATTCACCGCGGCATGCTGATCCGCGATTACTAGCAATTCCGACTTCATGCAGGCGAGTTGCAGCCTGCAATCCGAACTGAGACCGGCTTTTTAGGATTCGTTCCACCTCGCGGCTTCACAGCCCGTTGTACCGGCCATTGTAGTACGTGTGTAGCCCAGGTCATAAGGGGCATGATGATTTGACGTCATCCCCACCTTCCTCCGGTTTGTCACCGGCAGTCACCTTAGAGTGCCCATCCGAAATGCTGGCAACTAAGATCAAGGGTTGCGCTCGTTGCGGGACTTAACCCAACATCTCACGACACGAGCTGACGACAACCATGCACCACCTGTCTCCTCTGTCCCGAAGGAAAGATACATCTCTGTACCGATCAGAGGGATGTCAAGACCTGGTAAGGTTCTTCGCGTTGCTTCGAATTAAACCACATACTCCACTGCTTGTGCGGGTCCCCGTCAATTCCTTTGAGTTTCAGTCTTGCGACCGTACTCCCCAGGCGGAGTGCTTAATGTGTTAACTTCGGCACCAAGGGTATCGAAACCCCTAACACCTAGCACTCATCGTTTACGGCGTGGACTACCAGGGTATCTAATCCTGTTTGCTCCCCACGCTTTCGCGCCTCAGCGTCAGTTACAGCCCAGAGAGTCGCCTTCGCCACTGGTGTTCCTCCACATATCTACGCATTTCACCGCTACACGTGGAATTCCACTCTCCTCTTCTGCACTCAAGTCACCCAGTTTCCAGTGCGATCCGGGGTTGAGCCCCGGGATTAAACACCAGACTTAAATGACCGCCTGCGCGCGCTTTACGCCCAATAATTCCGGACAACGCTTGCCCCCTACGTATTACCGCGGCTGCTGGCACGTAGTTAGCCGGGGCTTTCTTCTCAGGTACCGTCACCTTGAGAGCAGTTACTCTCCCAAGCGTTCTTCCCTGGCAACAGAGCTTTACGATCCGAAAACCTTCATCACTCACGCGGCATTGCTCCGTCAGGCTTTCGCCCATTGCGGAAGATTCCCTACTGCTGCCTCCCGTAGGAGTCTGGGCCGTGTCTCAGTCCCAGTGTGGCCGATCACCCTCTCAGGTCGGCTACGCATCGTCGCCTTGGTGAGCCGTTACCCCACCAACTAGCTAATGCGCCGCAGGCCCATCCCCAAGTGACAGATTGCTCCGTCTTTCCAGTTTCCTTCAGGCGAAGAAAACAACTATTCGGTATTAGCTACCGTTTCCGGTAGTTGTCCCAAACTTGAGGGCAGGTTGCCTACGTGTTACTCACCCGTCCGCCGCTAAGTCTCAAAGAAGCAAGCTTCTTCTCAACTCCGCTCGACTTGCATGTATTAGGCATGCCGCCAGCGTTCGTCCTGAGCCAGGATCAAACTCTCCAATAAAGTATTGAAAAGAGCGATAAGCTCATTTTGAATCTGACGAGATTAAAAATCTCAATTGTGCTCCAGTCGATTCAAGCCAAGGCTTGTTTCAAACTTTCGCGTTCATTCTGCAAGCAGAATGTTTACTCACTCGTTGTTCAGTTTTCAAAGATCAAACACGATTTGTTTCACTTCTTTTTCGTCTCAACCAAGTTTCGGCGGCGACTTAAATAATGTATCACATTTCGTTTGTTTTCGTCAAGAACTTTTTTAATTTCTTTTTTTGATGCGTTAGTTCTTCACTTTTCCTCTGAAGAATTTATCGTTTGTTGGCGATAATCTCGTTTGAGGAACGAAATATAATGTATCATATATCGTGAATCAGAGTCAACATTTTTTTATAAATTATTAAACAAACAAAAAAGGAAGGTTTCCCCTCCCTTATGCGATCAATTATTGCCAGACTTTTGAAGAAGGTTATGTCTCAATCCAATACCGAATTTCCCGACCCTCTCCTTCGATAGATGGCCACCCTGGCGATTCTTTTACTATAGAACGAAAGACCAACTTGCGTATAACCAGAGGTAGATCTTCTCGAACGAATCTTAACTGCGGATGATGAACAAGTTCATTGATGCTCCAAGGCTCCTTGCGACTTCTTAACACACGTAGCAGCAGCTCTGAGCATTCACTCATTTTGGACATTACCGAAAACTCACAGGCAAGCAGTACAAGCTCTACTCTCTGCTCCAGTGTCTCCGAGCTTACCGTAAGCTCTTGGTATAGTTTCCACAAAGCACGATCCAGATTCTGCACATGTGTCCAGACGGCATGATCCGGGTATATCCCCTGTTCAATCAATACAATTCTTGCCCAGTTGCCCAGAGCTTCTAATGCATTGTAGTAGGCATCTACAACATGACCTTCCTGGATATGACGTTTCGCCTCCACATACATCCTCAAGAAACTGGTGAATTCATGCAGGAGCTTCTGCTCACGTAATTCTGTACCAAAGGCAGACAGTTCTTGTCGCAAGTCGCTTAAGGCGCTGTCCTCTTCCCATATAATCTCACCTTCAATCAGACACTCGGTAAGATTATTGTGATTCCCGGTAACTATACTACTCTTTAATTCATGACGGCTTGCATAGATCATTTGATAACGAAGATCACCATATCTGTAATGTCCCACCGCCGATTTTAATTGATCATCATTATGAACAACAAGTACCAATAATTCGAAATCTTGAATTAGGGAGCCGTGGAATCGCTCTCCCGGGTGGGAATAAGCGATAGCCCCAACTGCCCCTGTCTCTTCCGACTGTTCGGACAAAAAAGCAAGGTTCTTTAATTCCACGATTCCCTCCATACATTTCATGGCAGATAAGCGCCAAGTCAGTTATAATGTAATTCTACATCCAGACTAAAGTTTCCTTCTTTTCCAGGTCCGATACTACTCATACGATAGGAGCATTTTTCATGATTTTTAAATCAGCAAAAATTAATGCTTTTCGCACTTGGGGATTACTACTGACCATGCTAGGGATGGGCCTAATGATACTGGGAACAGCAGGAATTGTTTTCTGGGGACATGCTGGCAAGGTATTCGCAGCTGTAGGACTTGTCATCGGATTGATCGCCATGATGGCCAGTCTAGCCATTTATTTCTGGGCGGGTATGCTCTCCACCAGCGCAGTACAAGTCGACTGTCCGGAATGCGGGAAGTTAACCAAAATGCTGGGCAAAACGGATCGATGTATGTTCTGTCATACCATCCTCACCCTGGATCCTAATAAGGCCAATATGACCAGTCAACAACTGAATGCGCCTTCCACAACAGTTCCCCCCACCGATGGTTAGCACGAAATGATCTCCAACCACTAAATGTCTTTGCCCTAATTTCATTGAAGAACAAAAAAAAGGCCCGGTATGTCTACCGGACCTTTTTGGACGTTTCTTATCAGTAAGTCCTTGTTGCTGTTATCAATAGCTAAGATATGAAATTAAGTTATGATTCCTTATAGCTATAAAATGCTAGATTACATGTAAGATGGTATCAAGCGAGAGCGCCTTCTGGCTTGGCAGAGAAGAACAGAGAAGCCATTCGTCGAACACCGAGCATGAGCCTATTATTTCTGGTAACCGGCCTGCTTCAATACCTCCCATGCAGAGGCGTTAGCAAAACTCCGATTCCATGCCGCTACTCCGCCCAGCTTCAAGGAAGCGATCAAATCCACGCGCGCCTGAAGGGACACTGCATCTTCGATCCATATTTTCTTGGTAGCTCCTTCTTCCTCATATTCCACATAGTTTTGTCCACTTGCCTGATCCAGTTCGGGTTTGAGTTTCTTTTCTTGGATCAGTTCCACGATGGTATTCATGCCTACTGCTTTGGAAGATACTTTAACCTCCCCTTGATCATTCTTCTCTTCCGTCCAGATTCTTGTATAGAGCGGAACCGCCATGATCAATTTGCTAGAAGGCACTTCATCCTCCTCAAGTATGCGTCTCATGGAAGCCTCAGTCCATGGGAGAGACGCTACCGACCCAGCCTTGGGACTGGCCGCCCAATGTTCATCATAAGCCATCACAATGACATAGTCTGCAAAAGAACCTAATGCACGGCGATCCAGAAAGGCGGACCACATTTCACTGTTCGATTTTGGTGTTACATCGATCGATAACATCAATCCATGTATGCGTGCCATCGCCTTGATCTCGCGCACAAACTGCGTAATATTCGGCCCGTCATCGGTATACACGTTCTCAAAGTCGATATTGATCCCATCCAATTGATACGTCTGTGCATACTCCAACATCTGCTCAATAATATGAGTACGTGTCTCGTAAGAAGCGACAGCTTCTTTGGTAACGTCCGGGTCAAAGCTGTTATCCATAAGTCCCCATACTTCCATACCCGAACGATGAGCCCAGTTCACATAAGCTTGGTTTCCCTTGCTTTTCACCGTGCCCTGTCCATCCGTAATGTGAAACCATGTGGGGCTGACCACATTCACACCAGGCATTTTACCGATAGAGCCTACATCAGGCTGACGGTTGTACACGGCTTCCCAAACCAGATTTACCGGTTTATTCTGCCACTTCTTCTCTGCTGCAGTCAGCGTATACTTGGGCGTGTCCACCCTCTTTTTCTCCGTGAGTGCAATATGATCATTATCTACATATCCGGCATATCCATTATCGAGTTGGACAAAACTCTGTTCATCACCTGTCTGCCATACACGTACCCTTGCATCCTTTTCCATATCGGCAATGATTGGTGAGGATTCTCCCCCACGTTTATATAACGGGACCGTCTTATCTGCTTTGGATGACAGCGTATCAATCTCTGCATATTGTATCGTGTCTCCTCCGCGCATCAGCAGTACAGCACCTGTTACCGAATCTTCCTGTATGGCGATGCCGTACACTTCCTTCAATGGTTTGAGCGGAATGTATGCTTCTCCATCCTTCACCTCAGGTTTTACCGTCATAGGATAATCTTTGTGATTAAGTTCTGCTTGTGTGCTGTCCTCTTTCATATGAAGAACTCGCTGAGGGGAGGCAATAATGATATCGCCTGACTCTGGTTCGTAACGTATGCCCGCATCAACTGCTTCTTGCAGCACCTTTACAGGCAACTTGAGTTGATCTCCTGTACCCAAGGCGTCTCCATCCATCAGTTGCCCATCTACAAAAATAGGCTGGCTTCTCCCTACCCAATCGGGGTCTTCATGGATCTGGTTCAACCATACATTTGTTATAAGCCAGTAAGCCCCTCCAGTGATCAGACAAGCCCCGAGAAAACCGGGCCAAAATGAACGTCGCTTCTGACGTGTATATCTGCTTTTTCTACCCAAACGTCTACCTCCGTTAATTATGCTGAATCATAAGGATGTGCGCATAAGTTGTTTTAAAAATGAATGTTTTGCATAAATGCTAAAAAAAAACGTGAAGAATCCATACTGAATTCTGCACGTTAATATTGTAATTCAACTCTCTTAATCCCTGCAACTTTTGCAAACGCCATACACTTCCAATCGGTGGCCGTGTACTTCAAATCCTGTACTAGACTCCGCCTGAAGCTCTACACTTTTCAGTGAAGGATAGCTAAAGTCTTCAATCTTGCCGCATTGATCACAGATAACATGATAATGATCCGTCACATTGGCATCGAAGCGGCTTGAATTATCTCCGTATGTCAATTCCCGGACCATGCCAGCTTCCAGAAACATCTTCAAATTGTTATATACCGTTGCCACGCTCATACTGGGAAATTGGGGTTCAAGGGCTCGGTAAATTTCATCGGCTGTCGGATGCCCCATGGATTCCATCAGATAGTTCAATATGGCATGACGCTGGGGTGTAATACGGACACCGGTCGTTTTCAGATGCTCCAACGCATGTTGGACACGTGTTGCCATAAAACCCACCGCCTTACCTTTCATTCTCTGGTGAAGAGTGATTAACTGTCTCCTCGCACAGAGTTGATTCCCGGCCATGAAGAACGACAATCCATCTTTCATGCCGTGTAATCTTGCCAGTGTATATTTATTGTACGGCGATTACAAGTTTATTGTCAACGCGGCAGTCAAGGAACCTCTGTAGAATCATCCTGGGAATTTGGTCCGTCCTCGGTAGTCTGTTCCAGATTTTCAGCCGTATCTTCAGAATCAGGTAGGACTGTTTCAAGCGTAGATACAGCCGGGTTCCGCTGAATGGTAAGATCGCTATTTCCTTCGATTTTCACCCTATACTCACCTTCGCCCAGCTGCCCTTCTATGGTTTTGTTCTGTACTTTGAAAGGCAGATCGGTACTTAGATCTCCATAACTGCTGGAACCCGCAAGACTGTAGTCTCCGCGATCAGGAAGTAATACGTTAATGGCTCCCACAGCACTGTACACATCCCAGTCTCCCCCGACTTTGGAAGATACGATGTTAATACTGCCATTAAGCGATTGAGCTTTGATACCCAGATTGGCTCCATCCAGCGTAATATTACCGTTACGTGTCTCTGCGGTGAATTCGCCTACGGAGTCTGCAATACTGATACTTCCCACTTGTGTGGTTAGATCGACATCACCGGATACCCCTCGAGCCTTCATGTCTCCACGGTTACTGTCCAGATCTACATTACCAATGGCGTTGGCTACAATGACATCTCCGTTCAAGGTTTTCCCTGAGATATCTCCAACAGCATTGGTAATCCGGATACGTCCGTTACCCGTTTCGGCCAGTATGGTACTAATCGCTTCCGGACGGTTTAATAATATGGCTCCATTGGAAGTTCGAATATCCAGATTAAAACGACGATCATCTGGGATTGTGATAGTAAGATTCATACGTGGCTGCGTTTTTTCATTATCTCCATACGTCTTGCCTGTAGCCTTGATATGAATGACTTTTGTACCATCGGTCTCTACAAAAGAGGCTGCTGCAACCGCCTTTGCCTGTACTTCCGTCGTCTGATCTACCCAGACAACCGTTCGTACCTCAATCTCCTCCGTATCACCCCGTTGCACCGAGATATCTCCGTTGACACCTTCGACTACAAGATCCGACGTATCCATGCGAACAGGTACACGAATCGTGCCCTTATCCTCCATATATCCTGCCGCTTGACTGTAGTCCATGGATGCCGCTCCGAGATTTAGACTTACTCTATTCCATAAGTGCATGTAGTGATCCTGCTCGGTGACGATAAATACGGAAGCCGCCAAAATCAGTGAGGCCAGAATGCCTTTGGCATCGGGTCTGAAACGTACTTTGACTTGTTCATCAGGATTGCTCAGCTTATTCGATTGCACTTTTTTCCTTCTGCGTGTCCAGAGGAACAGCACAATATATTCAACACCTAGAACAACGAGCAAAAATGGCCACCAGTCCACCATCTCATATACATAGTCAGTTCCCCACCGTTTATCCATAATCAACAGCACACCGACCGCTACGATTAAGGCGGCAGCCGTATAGCGGCCAACCCGGACTTTACGGTTCATCACGTTCCCCCCTTGTATCGTTTCGACTACAATTTTTTCTTGTTCAACATGACCCAGAACTCACGCCCAAACAGAAGCAAACCTCCTGCGATCATGAGAACCGCAAACGAATATCCGCCGTACATAGCAAGGATCTCTTGGAACCAGCGCGGTTTACGGAAAAACAGCACCATCAATGATCCTCCCACAATTAAAAGTAATCCAAACGATATTCCTCTCTCCCAGACCATCATTGCATCTCGTATAGAACGTTCGTTGGATAATGGCTTGTCCGCGGTTGCCTGGGTTACGGCTCTACGTCTGCGCATCATGACCCAATCCGCAGATTGCAGTACATCATATACATTGTAAAAGTAAATAACCGGGATACACAAAGCCAGCAGGATAAGCAGTGGCACATTGATCTGTATACCAATGGATGAGAAGTAAAGCACTGCTGACAAATCAAGCAAAACAAGCAGCATAAAGGTCAAACCTCTCATGTACAATCTCAGATAAATATGACCCAAGCCAGGTATAATGGCACTCAGTAATCCCGCAATAAACTTGTGAGTCCGATTCCTGATCGGTTTGCTCTGACCCGTGCTGTTCTTTCTGTTTGATTGACGTCTCCGTTTCATAACATACTCCTCTCTTCTGAACTGACCTTCCGCTCTTCATGCATTTGGTTAGATAGTACCCTAAAGAGCAAGGAGAGTAACTGGAAGAAATATGGATATGACCAAAAACCCTCCGGCACTACTGGCCTGGGGAGGGTTGTAATTCATTTATTCGACCGATACCTTGGTAACGTGTTCCCACTGTCTTAACTTGGATACCAATCCTACCGTTTTGAAATCATGTGGTACCTGAACATGTAACACAATCTCAATTTTACGTTCAACTGAAACCATCTCGGCATATGCCAGGTCTTGTTCATTCACGGTGATTTTACGAATTTTGATCTTCTCCTGTTCCATGCATGAGGACAGTTGCTCTAGAAAACCGGGTTCTGACAAAGTATGAAGTGTAACCACATGCAGTTTGTTCCCTCGTAAATACCTCAACTCTAACTTATTGAAGACCCATAGATTAAGCAATACCAGGACCGTTGATACGATGGAGGCGAAAAAGAATCCCGCACCTGCTGCAAGCCCAATGGCTGCAACAACCCAGATTGAAGCAGCTGTCGTCAGTCCGGTAATGGATTTACCAGTGAAGAGAATTGTTCCTGCTCCCAGGAATCCAACACCCGTAATTACAGCAGTGGCCAGACGTGCTGGATCGATCCTTACATTTAATTCATTAGCAAAATCTTTAAAACCATAAACAGACAACATCATAATTAATGCAGAACCAAGACATACCAGAATATGGGTACGCAAACCGGCCGCATGATTGGACCGTTCCCGCTCCAGGCCTACGAGCCCTCCAAGCAGCATAGCCAGCAATAATCGTAATAAAATGTGCCACTCATCAATGAACCAGGGATCGCCCAATGTCGGTATTCCTCCTCAAGTTGTTCATATTATTAAAGTTTATTCTTGTGAAAAGTCGTTAATTCCACTCCAGGTGCAATCTGTGTGACTTCCACGGGATGAAAACCAAATCTGGTGTACAGATTGACAGCGGGTTGATTCAGCGTTCCTGTGGAGACGATATAACGCGGAAGATCCGCATGCTGTTCCAACACGTACGTCATCAAAGATGCTGCGATTCCCTTGCGAAAGTGATCCGGGTGCACCATCATTCGTGTAATGGTCAGTGTATTCTCCTCTTCCTCCGCTACAGCGACAGCCCCGATAAGTTCTCCGTCATCATGGATACAGCCGTAAAAGCTCTCTCCACAATCCCGTAGTGTCTCCATTGTATCCATCAAAGGAGGAATCTCCTGAAATCCGATGATTTCGGCTTCCAATCGATAAGCCACATGTTGTAGTCTCCATAACTGCCCCAACATCTCCAGATCACTCAATGACAATGGTTGAATGTTCATATCCGATCCCCCGTCCGAAATACATTTGTATCTATCAATACCAAAAAGAGGCTGTCACAGGGACGAGCCTCTTTCTGTCCGGCCTCACCGGAAGGATTAGCGGTTCAGTACATCTGCAAGCAGTTGGTTGGCTAAAGCAGGATTCGCCTTGCCTTTACTTTCTTTCATAACCTGACCAACAAGGAAGCCAATGGCTTTTTGTTTACCGGCTTTATAGTCTTCTACGGATTGAGGGTTATTCGCTACAACCTGCTCAACGATGGCAAGAATGGCGCCTTCATCACTAATCTGCACAAGACCTTTCTCTTCAACGATCTGCTGTGGAAGCTTACCGCTCTCCAGCATTTCCTTGAATACGGTTTTGGCGATTTTGCTGTTAATGGTGCCCTTCTCCAGCAGTCCGATCATCTCGCCCAAACCTTGACCTGTCAGTGGAACCTGAGTCACCTCAAGATTGCTCGTATTCAGGTAACCCAGCAAGTCGCCCATAATCCAGTTGGATACGGATTTGGCATCCTTAGTGAATTTCAAACTATCTTCGAAAAGATCAGCGATAGCCTTGGAAGAAGTAATCACCTCTGCATCATAGCTAGGCAATCCGTAATCAGCTGTGTAACGAGCTTTACGTTCGTCTGGAAGCTCAGGTATGGTAGCCTTGATGCGCTCTTTCCAGGCTGCATCAATATGTAGCTTCACGAGATCCGGGTCCGGGAAATAACGGTAGTCATGCGCCTGTTCCTTACCACGCATCGACAGTGTTTTTCCTTGAGCTTCGTCCCAACGACGCGTCTCCTGAACCACTTCACCGCCATCGTCCAGAATTTCAGCCTGACGATATTGTTCATATTCGAGACCACGTTGAACACCACGGAAGGAGTTCATGTTTTTCAGCTCGGCTCTTGTTCCCAGCTTCTCCTGTCCATGTGGGCGCAAACTGATGTTGGCGTCACAACGCAGTGAACCTTCTTCCATCTTCACGTCCGATACATCACAGTACTGCATGATTGCGCGCAATTTTTCAAGATATGCACGTGCTTCTTCCGGAGAAGAAATCTCAGGTTCGGATACAATCTCCACCAGTGGAGTACCAACACGGTTGAAGTCTACCAATGACGCGTATCCGCCATCGACATGTGTAAGCTTCCCTGCATCTTCCTCCAAGTGAAGACGCGTGATGCCGATTCGTTTCGTCTCGCCGTTCACTTCGATATCAATCCAGCCGTTCTCACCGATCGGCTGATCAAATTGAGAGATTTGATAGGCTTTTGGTGAGTCAGGGTAAAAGTAGTTTTTACGGTCAAACTTGCTGACATCAGCAATCGTACAATTAAGAGCCATCGCTGCCTTCATGGCGTAGTCTACCGCCTGACGATTCAGTACAGGCAGTACGCCTGGATGTCCGAGACAGACCGGGCAGGTATGGGTGTTCGGCGGAGCTCCAAATGCTGTGGAGCAGCCACAGAAAATTTTGGAGTTCGTATGCAACTCCACGTGGACTTCAAGTCCAACGACCGTTTCATATTTAGATGCGGACATTTCTATATTCCTCCGTTCCGGGCAGTCTACAGCTGCGGACGCTGCTTGTGGAATTCTGTATTTTGTTCAAACGCATGCGCTACACGCAATACGGTTGTTTCATCAAAGGCTTTACCGATAATTTGCAGGCCGACAGGCAATCCATCCGAGAATCCACATGGAATACTAACGGCAGGTACACCAGCCAAGTTGACCGGAATCGTCAAAATATCGTTCAGATACATCGTAAGCGGATCATCCACCTGTGAACCGAGTTTGAACGCCGGAGTTGGCGCGGTTGGTCCGATAATCACATCATATTTGGCAAATACATTGTCGAAATCCTGTTTGATCAATGTACGTACTTTCTGTGCTTTCAGATAATAGGCATCATAGTAACCCGAGCTGAGTGCATACGTTCCAAGCATAATACGTCGTTTCACTTCGGGACCAAAGCCTTGACTACGGGACTGATGATACAGATCCAGCAGGTTATCCGGATTGTCTGCACGCACGCCATAACGCACGCCATCAAATCGAGCCAGGTTCGAAGAAGCCTCCGAAGATGCGAGCAGGTAATACGTAGCCACAGCATATTCGGTATGCGGCAGGGATACTTCTTCCCATGTTGCCCCAAGTCCTTCGAGAACTTTCAATGCAGACAGAACGGTCTCTTTTACTTGTGGATCGACGCCTTCACCGATGTATTCCTTCGGAACAGCAATACGAAGTCCTTTAACATCACCTGTCAGTCCGCTCAAATAATCCGGAATCTCCACTTTTGCAGATGTCGAATCTTTCGCGTCATAACCGGCAATGGCTTGCAATACATAAGCAGAATCTTCAACATTTTTCGTCAAAGGTCCAATCTGATCCAAGGATGAGGCAAATGCAACCAAACCAAAGCGGGAAACAAGTCCGTATGTCGGCTTCAATCCAACAACACCACAATACGAAGCAGGTTGTCTGATGGAGCCGCCTGTGTCTGATCCGAGCGTGAAGTATGCTTCTCCCGCAGCCACAGCTGCTGCAGAACCACCGCTGGAGCCTCCTGGAACACGATCAAGTGCCCATGGATTACGTACAGGGGAGAAACTTGAGTTCTCATTGGAGCCACCCATGGCGAATTCGTCCATGTTGAGTTTACCAATAGTCACGGTGTCCGCAGCTTTCAATCTTTCGACAACTGTTGCATCATACACCGGGTCGAAATTACGTAGAAATTGGCTGCCGCACGTCGTACGCAGTCCGTTCGTCACGATGTTATCCTTAATTCCTACAGGCAGGCCGAAAAGCAACCCCTTCTCCTCACCGCTAACCAGACGGTCATCCAGTTGACGTGCACGAGCGCGTGCTTGTTCTTCATCCAGTGCCAAATACGCCTTAACCTTATCGTCATGCGCACCAATATTCTGGTATGCCTGATCCACCAGATCGCTGACCGACAGCTCTTTGGCATGCAGCTTGTTATGTAACTCAGGCAACGATTGTTCAAATAAACTCACAGTGTTTGTCCTCCTTCCGGTTGTCCGTTATTCCATTACAGCAGGCACTTTAAACTGCCCGTCTTCTTCTTCCGGTGCATTGCGCATCACCTGTTCAATCGACAGGCTTTCTTTGGTCTCATCTTCACGCATGACATTGCTTACGTGCAGAACGTGAGTGGTGGGTTCGATGTCTTCCGTATCCAGCTCATTCAGCTTTTCTGCATATTTTAAAATCGCGTTCAGCTGACCTGTCAGGGTCTGTTCTTCTTCAGCAGTCAAGTTGAGTCGGGCCAGCTTGGCCACATGCTGAACGTCATTATTTGAAATACTCATTAGCGGATGCCTCCTTCATTCGTTCTGATTCCCGAAACGACCTGAAACGAATCGCTCGTTTAACGGGCTAAAGTCTCAAGATAACTTTTTTCATTATAGGTGAGATAGTTCGACAATTCAATGCAAATGACCTGACAGTCTTCATGGAAGCTAAAAACGAACTTATAAAATAAAAAAGAGCCGGCATCAGCCGACTCCTCAAAATTCTAAATCCATGCACGCAGATTAACCTGCTTTATAAAATCCGCCTGAGACATAACATCGTTCGCGGTTTCCTCTTCCTCTTCCACAGCTTGAAAATCTCCGTTCATCAAATGATGAAACAGCTTCTCATTGTGTGTCGCAAGGGCGTAATCTATCAACGCTTCTCGCTCGACCCGCTCAGCTTCCTGCTTCAGCAGAACCTCTTCCAGATCGACGTCGCCGGATGGAACAAAGAAGTTCCGATTCACCTGCGGCACTCGAAGCACGTAATCGAACGCATTGTCCGGATTCCGGTCATAAGCGATGATGAAACCATATTCCCCCACAGGAAGATTCTGCTCAAACGCATCCGCGACGATGACAACCTTCTCTCCTAATCGCAGCATCGTCTAACCTCCTGGTAGTCTATCTTAATATTTATTTGTATAGTCTACTAGAAAAGAATAACGATGTCTAGGAATACTAGAATTAAACAACATATTTGTGCAAAATCTTTTTCCTCTCTATTAATACGTGTTCAAAAAGAACAGTACACAGTACCGAAAAGATGGATAAAGCTAGAAATGGAGTAGCGATTTTTTCTAAATAACCTCTATTAAAACAATCATGTTTTCTTTGTGGATCCACCTGGCTTGCGTTGTGATCGAATCACGACAAACCAATATATGATGAGCGGTGTGGGAAATCCAGTGATCCCCCATAATCCCCATAACCAAGGGAAACGTCCACGTCTACGTGCGTCCTGAAAGATCCATGTGCCTTGAACCAAGAGAAAAATGCCAAGCAGTATAAGCCACAATGGAGAAATTTCATCCAATGAATAATGCATTTTATTCATGACGAACCTCCTTCCGGCGCCGTCCTGCCCAGATCACAACTAAAATCACGGCAACAACTGTACCAAAAGCTTGAATACCCAAATATAGAGCTGGAGCAGATACGAGGAATAATGCCCCGAACGTAATGGCTAGCAATCCCACCAACCAGAAACAGATCATCTCGATCCAATGGGCTCGGCGTCTGATCTGTCTTCGTTCTCTGACTTGGGCTTCAAGTGAACCTAATGAAGGTATGTTTGCCGGCTCAAACGCATCATCAAGTACTCTCATGTGTTGCTGCAATCGCTCTACAACCTCTTGTTCCTGTTCATCATCTGATCTGCTCATCCTTATTCCAGCTCCTTTCTTAACTGACGGAGACCGTAGGCTGTTCGTGACTTCACCGTTCCAGAGGGAATACCAAACATTTCGCCAATTTCGTCATATCCGTATCCATAATAATGCTTCAACAGTACTGCCACACGATGTTCAGGTGTCAGCCTTGTCATCGCATCCATGACATCTGTCCATTCTTCATTCCGACTCTCGAGCTGCCAGCGGAATCGACGTACAGCCTGATCACGGATAAGACTAAGCCAGCTCTGCTCTCTCTTCCTGCGTCTTGTCTTGTCGATATATATTCGGGTCGCAATGGTAATCATCCATGATGAAAAGGCAGACGTGCCATCATATCGATGGATATTCTCCATACAACGAACCATCGTATCCTGCACGGTCTCTTCCGCAAGATTCGCGTCCATTGTAACTTTGACAAGATACTTATACACAAACGTGTAGTTACGTTGTAACAAAGCTGCGAGTGCACTATCATCTCCCGATACCGCTCTGCGTACTTCTTCAAGTTCAGCTGCCTTGATCATGGTCATCACCTGCTTCCCGTTCAATCTGGAGTTAATACGACAGGCTCTGCGGAAACGTTCAATGAAATTTTAAAAAAAATCTAACCCGACAATTTCCCGGGCAATCAGACTTGATTCCGGTAATCTTGCAGCTTGTCGAACCACGGTTGCTTGTGGGCTCCATTTCTTAACACACGGCTTGTCCATATATTCTGCTCAGACTTCATCACTTCACCGGTCACGCTAGGGTTATGTATTAAAGTTCGCTTGGTACTAGTTTCTCTTTTCACACTTTCCAATATGCGACGGTTTTCATCCATAATCGAATACTCGACACGCTGTCCCAACGGGATAACTCTTATTTTCTCCACTTTGATATTCCCCACTCTCTCATGATCTATATAAGTTGAACTAAAGATTATTTACACTGACACTACGATGACAGAATAACCTTCCAATCGCTGTTATCCCCAGATTTTTTGATTCCCTCTCTTAAAGGGAAAATCCGGGGAAAGCGTATGCTTACGATGCAGCTTTCTTCCAGAAAGCTTTTAGGCGAACGCTTCGCTTTTTCAGGTTTTTTCTGTCCTTTCCGTTATCTTGTAAATAATTAGTTCAACTTATATACTGTTTTTTTAATTTGTATTTCTAAATCAATCTGTACTTGCTATTAGTCTCAAACTGGCTTTATGAAGCGCATCTTGCATCTCTGTGTAGCGTAAAAAAGGTTGCTAATTCTGTGATAAAAAGGTCTGAAAACAAAAAAAGAACGCAAACCGGGTATAGACCACAGTCTGCGTGCTTCGCGAGGTTGGGTGTTTCTTGGTAATGCTTCAGTTAGATGATGCCTTAACGCTTGTAACAACTAATTGCTATTCTAATGAAAAAGTTGTCACTTGTCCAGACTTTCTTCACATATCATGTCGGATTATCTTGCGGACACGTAAGGATTGTTCTGTTTCTCATAACCAATAGTCGTTTTGGGTCCATGTCCTGGATACACTTTAACCTCATCAGCAAAGGTATACAGCTTGTTCTGAATCGAATCAATCAGATCCCGTTCACGTCCTCCTGTGAGGTCCGTTCTGCCTACACCCATGCGGAACAGTACATCACCGGCAAAGAGATCGTTATCACAAAGCAAACTTACACTGCCTGGTGAATGTCCAGGTGTATGGAACACTTTAAACGTATGTCCAATCAGATTCAGCTTCTGCCCTTCATCCATGGCATATTCAGCAGGATCTGTCGAAAGTGGTGGTGTCGCCTGCGGCCAATTCAAAGATCCATTTAATTTGGGGGTCGTGAGCCAGTCACTCTCCAAGTCATGAAGATAAACGGGACAGCCCTTCAATTTACGGATCTCATCTACCCCGCCCATATGATCAAAGTGAGCATGTGTCAAGAGAATAGCTTCGATCTCCAAATCTTGAATCGCCTTAAGTAGCGGCCCTGGATTCATGCCCGGATCGATAATGACAGCTTTGCCCGGATCATCTCCTTGTAAGAGATACGCATTGGTCTGAAGCGGGCCGAGTGTAAACGTGCGAATGTTAAGCATATCGGCTTAGTAACCCGAAATCAGTTCACGCAGCTCACGGATAATGGCCGCATGTGACTCCGTTCCTTCCCCATAACGTTTACCAATCTCTTGACGCGCTACAGCCAAATTCTCTTGATAATCTGCTGCTTCACGATCTGGATTAAGGCGTTTGAATTCAACCATGACTTCCTGTACATGCTGCGGACGAGGTCCCCACTGACCAAGCACATGACCACCTGTATCTGCAAAAATAACGACTGGCACGGAACGGCCACCCATCGTCAGGAACTCATCCATCACTTCAGGATGGTGCTCCATAATCAGAACTTCAGTTGGGATTCCTGAGATTTCAAGCGCCTGGAATACAACCGGAATATTACGCACAACATCCCCGCACCAGTCAGCAGCCAGAATTAACACACGCAGGTCGTCGCGGTGGTTCAGGCTTTCAAAGAACTCACGATCCTCTTCGTTCGACCAAGTAAAGCTATCATAGTTGGCCTGGAATTCACTTTGGTTCTTGGTCATACTTTCGATAAATTCCTTCGGTGGCAGACCTTTACCGAATTTGTGAGACAAGTTGGGTTTACCCATGACTAGACACTTCCTTTCTTTTTGCGAGCATTCATCCATTTAATAAGTACATAAACGATCATAAGGGCGAGAGCGACAAGCAAAATAGGCATAACATATGGCGCCGCTTTCTCATCAATATGCTTCCATTGATCTCCAAGGATCATCCCTAAATATATAAACAATGCAGTCCAAGGTATAACAGCGAGTGTAGTAAGCAAAACGAATTTACCTACGTGCATTTTTGTGATGCCAGCCGGGATGGAGATGGCATGCCTTACCACTGGAACAAAACGCGCCGTGAAAATGACACCTGCACCATACTTGCGAAACCACTCCTCGGAATGGTCGATGTGTTTTTTCTGGATGAGTATGTATTTACCGAAGCGTTCCAGTACAGGTCTGCCGCCATAACGGCCAATCCAGTAAATAAATAACTGGGCAACCACACCGCCCACCGTACCAAAAATCATAGCACCGAAGAAGTTGATATTACCTTGTGAAACGAGAAACCCTCCATACGCCAGCACAATTTCGCTCGGAATAACTTCTAACATTAATCCAAGCATGATTCCAAAGTACCCGAGACTTTGAATCCAATCGAACAATTGGCCGACAAGGTTATGAATAAAGTCCATCTCAACCCTCTTTCTCCATCCTGATTGGCGGTGCCCCTCCGCACCATGGATGTTCGTCCCTATTTTATCACAGGCCTGTATACGTTGCTACTTCAAGAGGTTGGGATAGTGTCCCGTTCGCAGCACTCCGCATATGGTATGGGGAGAGGAGCGTGAGAAGATGTCACACAAGTCAATACCCGGTTCTCCGCCGGTCAAACATACGCACTCCGGTCAAAATCTTCCTTCCGCCAGGGGAATTCGCAGGGCATGCAGCAAGGAATTGTACCGGACAGCCAAAAGGCTAAAGGTATATGTCTCTCCCGAACGGATGAAGCAGGCGGAAGAATATTATTACAGTAAGGTGATTGCGAATCTGATCTGGATTGGGGAAAATCGCGACAACCGCAAGAAATTATGTGAGTGGTGGAACACGGATGTCAGTGCAGAAATTGCCGCGCTGTGGGAAGTAGAGGTTGAACCATTAAAAGATGCGTTTCAGCATGCATTTGGCGGATATCGCCTGTAGAAATGCAGGAATAAAAAACTTCTCTTATAGGTGGAGTCAGGAGATGTCTACTGGGTTAGGGGTACGGTTACGGTTGGAACGGAGCATGGAGCCAATGAACACCACGGAGTGTGAACAACCTTGGAGTATGAGCCTTAACAGGGAGTGCAACAAAGCTGAGAATATGAGCCTAATAGAGAGTGCGAACATAAATAGTGGGTTTGAACAACGCTGGGAGTTTGAACAACGCTTAGTGCATGAACAGGAACAGCGAGTGTGAACATAAACGATGCTGTGAAAAAAGCTGGCAGTATCTTTACATGTTCATGCTCATGCTTATGCTCAAGCCCACGAGCGGTAACCAATCTGAGGCGCCTTATTCAAGGATTTGAAACACTCTCAGAAATTTAAGGAATCTGAAACATGTTATATCGGAATTTTCGGCCTATTATAGGGTATCTGTCAGGGGAGTTGTGGAAATAACGTGTCTGAAGTTCTTTACAATTTAAAAGGAGCAGCTAAAGGCCAAATAAGACGTCCTGTGTTCCTTAGAGAAACGTATACCATCCCCGCGAGGCAGCCAGTTTAGATTTCAAAATTTACAGATTTTAGAGACTTTAGAGACGCTGACATCCATTGTTATATCGCTCGGGTCAGCGTCACTATTCACCAGTGAGTCAAGGGCTACGCTTGGTCAACTCTGGAGAAAATGGAGGAGAAGAAGCCCCCGCAAGCCTGCGCAGGTTCTCTCCATAGCCTGGAGCATGTTCTTCCAGTACAAAATGGCGATCATTGCGATCACCCCCTGCTTTCACTTCCTCAGCCAGCAGTTGATACCGTTCATACATCTGTACACCAGCGGCGGCAGTCTCTCGGGCTCGTTCTCTATATCCTGCCTTCCATTCCCGCCGCGCTGCCTGTTCCATCCAATACAAAGCGACGGATTGACCATTGCCATCATACCGGTTCAATGCTATCGCTTGTTCAAAATATGTTCCAGCCTGCTGCCCTTTGCCGAATTGGGCAGCCAATCGTCCCAATTCGATGTAACTCTGAGGCTGCATCGGGGAAAGGGACAAGCTGTTCAGAAGTAGTGATGTTGCTTCTTGCCCCGGGAGAGATCGTGCAAGCGTTATTATGATGTCGGTTCGATTCGGATTTGATTGAAAAGCAGCCATAAGATGCATCTTGTGTGCTGAAGTTCCCTCCGGTTCAGTCATCGCCTGACGGTACTGCAATTCTGCTACGGCGAAGCGGGAGGTCAGCCACATTGTTCCACCAAGCCAGAAAAGGATGATCATCACTGCGGATGCCCTTATTAACCGAGCAGTCACTCGCTGAAGTATATGAAAGAAGGTACGCATAGGGATAGTTGATTTGCTGAATTGAGTTGATAAATATCGGATAAGACGAGCTCTGGCTCTGGCTCTGAACTTGAATCTGGATCTGGATTCGGATATGGATTCAGATCTGAAAGGTGTGTATTCCGCAGTTCCACCCAATTGCTTGCCTTCCACTGCTTCGGTCTTCAATGCGGATGCCCATGAACCAAGCCAAATAAAGAGCATCCAGAATAAGGTGAAGCTCCAGTCGAAGTCCATCGCCCCATGCAGGCCAAAAACAAGCACGGCTGGCATAAGCTGCGGTGCAAAATAAAAGGTGCTTCGCAGGGTGAGGAGAAACCACCCTGCGACAAGCAGGATGCCGATCATGCCCGTGTCCAGGGCGAGATCAAGCAAGCCGTTGTGGACCTCGCCTCCGACATATGGCGAGGATTGAATGGCGCGGAACATGTTGCGCCATGTGTCTCCCCCGTGGCCAAGCCATGCGGCCTCGGTCCACAGCTGGAGGGCATCCCGCCACATCTGCAGGCGGGATACCCCCGTGCCGACACCTGCCGCTAGGCGATCGGCGGTGGAGGCCACGGCCATCAGTGCGGCGGTGGCTTCCGCCAGCACGATGGCCGTCAGGGCAGCGGCGCGCGGAGCCTTGGCGGCGCCGCTGTGCCATAGGCGGCACAGCAGCAGCGTGCCGAGCAGCGCAGCTGCCCATGCCCCGGCCAGTGCCAGCAGGCCGGGCACGGGTGCAGGCGCCAGCTGGGCAGCAGCCAGCTGGCGGTACAGCCAGGCCGCGCACGCTAGTGGCGCGGCCATGGCCAGCAGCAGCGGCAGGCGGGCACCGCGCCGCTGCACAGCAAAGGCGGCGACCGCGGCGCAGCCGGTCGCCAGCCAAGCGCCGCGCGACTCGCTCAGCAGGAGCGCGGCTTGCGCGGGCATGAGCGGCAGCACTGCCGCGATGAGTCGCCCGGCCGGCACAGGCCGGGCCAAGACTCGCGCGGCGGCCGACAGCCGCTCCAATGCGTACATGCCAACAAGGGCACCGTACGCATTAGGGTACTGCAATAATCCGCCGAGCCGTGCTCCGGCGGAGCTGATCTCGGGGTCAGCAGTCCGCATTACCCCGAAGGGCAGCGGCAATACTCCGCACACGGCAAGAATGCCGCTTAGCACAAGCAAGCCGCCGGCCATCTGCCAACCGCAAGCCAACCAACGCGCACCATCCGTGCGCGCAGCCAGTATTGCGGTGAGCAGCGTGAACAGCGCAAGCAGGCTCCAACGCAGCATTTCATCCATACTGCCCTGTCTACTCACCGAGCCTGTCCATGCGTGTAGCCCAAAACATGTCATCATCGCTAGCGGCAACAATACCCGCCAAATCTCCGGCAATCGAAATATTTTCTCAACCATTGGTTCCATGTTCCCCTGCCGCTGTACCAATGACATGGGTATCCGTTCACTCGCCTTCTGCGGACGAAAGACTGTAAGAAATAGCACTATCACAATCATAATCAAAGTGCTTCCTGCTGCGATCAGATTAACAGGGTACAGATCCACTGAATAATACAGTCCCCGACTCAGACATCCTGCGAGCAGCAAGACAATGGAGAGTATGCCCACTGACCAAGTCCATCCCGACCCTGAATAATGTTCACATCTCAAACTTCGAGAAGAACTGCCTGACCCCTCCGTTTGCATAACTCTATTTGTATGATATGTAGCATCTTTTTTATACATATCATCTTCGTTGTATGTATCTTCCCTATTATATGTACTGTCTCTACAGATCCTACTGCCTCTACCGTCCCTACTGCCCCCATTATCTATATCCCTGTTATCTACATATTCTTTATCATTTGCGTGGTGAATCCCCTCAAACGCCCGTTCCATAAGTTCCTCTCTCGCCGCATACCCTCGTTTATACCTTACAATTCCCTTATCTATCGCCCTATTCTTCATCCTTATCCACCCTCCTTCCTTCCAGCGCTCGATACGCATAACAAAAAGACAGAAGATCCCGATAAGGGGTCCTTCTGTCTGATACATAACTGACAGTTATGGTGTTGCCTGCTACAACGTATGTGCATAATATTGAAATTTACATTCAAGGACCCTAATTGCAGTATGTCCCTGGATTGGCATCGGCACACTTAGCAAATGTCACAATTCGTGGAATCCTGGACGGTTTCTTTGTTCGATTTTGATTTCCCAATAACCTGCTTGCCATCATCAGGGAGCAAATCCGAACAAGCCCGCTCCAAATATGGATCGGCATGAATGAAATCACGGAAAGCCGTATATTCGTTCCACATCTCTGACACTTCACCCGCCTGACCGCGAACAGCACGTATCAATATGTTTTTAGGTGTATTCTCCATATCGATGAATTCAAGTAATTGTGTCTTGTATCCCATTAGATCAAGCAATTTGGCACGAATTCCATCCGTAGCCAGTGCGGAGAAACGTTCCTTGAGGATGCCATGGGACAACAATGGATTCATCACGGAAGCCTCTACTTGGTCGAACAGTTCATGCTGACAGCAAGGAACAGACAGAATAACAGAAGCCCCCCATCGAACCGCTTTCTCCAAAGCAGCATCGGTAGCTGTATCACAGGCATGCAGTGTTACAACCATATCCACTTCATTCAATTCATCGTAGTCCGCGATGTCTCCAACCAGAAACTTCAGATCACCATAGTGCAATCGATTAGCTAGATCATTACAGTGTTCAATGACATCTGCCTTCAAGTCCAACCCAATAATTTGTAGTGAACGCCGTTGTTGTACAGACAGATAGTGATATAACGCAAAAGTCAGATAAGACTTGCCACAACCAAAATCAACAATGGTAAGTGGACGTCCCTCCGGCAGATGTGGAATGACATCCTGCACCATTTCGAGGAAACGGTTAATCTGTCTGAACTTGTCATACTTGCGGGCCAACACACGACCTTCTTCGTTCATAATGCCAAGTTCAACAAGGAACGATACGGGTACTCCCTCTTCCAATACATATTGCTTCTTGCGATTATGCGACAGATCCACCGCAGTTTTGGAAGCCGATTTAGTCAGAATCGATACTTTATATTTTTTGCTGATCAAAATTTGATAGTCTGCCTCAGTCGTACAGAGCAGGCCTTGACGAAACGTCTCTTCGCATAGCAAAGTCATACGCTCTGCCGCTTCAGCCGGAGTCAAATTCTCGTGCAGCACTTTGTTGTTATAATGAAATGCAAATTGATAATGCAGCTGATTCTTCAGTGTCACCGGCTTGACTTGCACTTTGGTATACGAGACATTGTCCCGTCTGCGCAGCTGGCTCCAGGTCGCTGTAATCAGCGAATTCTGTTCAAAGATGTCTTGTATAAGCTTTCGCAATGAATCCACGGGGTACATCTCACTTTCGGTTTGGTTTGGTCAACCGTTACCATACCACACTTCCGTTCCCTCTCCAAGTGAAGGCAGGTAACAAGCCTTGATGCACAATTCATATTTATGAGTTCATCTCTTGACGATTTAGTTCGGCTAACCCCTCTTCAACTTCGTTGCGCGGCAAACCGCCTTGCTCCAATTGTTCATCCGTGAGTTGGCTCAACCTTTTATAGAACGACTGTGCATCATCTTGGTAGCTTACAGGGAATTCCGGACCAAGCTGGAGCAACCTGTACCAACTGTTCTCTGCCTGGTCGTAATGTCCCTGTTGCTCACGATACAGGGCAAGCTGTCTTTCGGTCCGGGCAGGGAGCTCATATTCTTTGGTAAGTCCCAATACACCCTCCACCCGTTGCGGTGCATCTAATAACTGGGGATTAGCGCCATGATTCAATGCATACAGGTAAAAATGAAGTGATCTCATCAATCGGATGACAGCCTCATCCTCTGCGTCCATTCTCTCCTGATCCTCTATCCCTTCCACTTTGGCCTTCTCTTGATATATATAGGCTTCTTCTTCAATCAGCCTGGCGGCGTGCTGCAGATTGTCCACTTCAATCATCCCGCGAAAACGGAACATTTCAATAACATCCTCAGCTGGTAACGAGTTCAGCAAAGACAAGTTTAGCCCAAACTGCCTGCGCATCAGCTCATCCAGTTCAGACAATGCCTCGGTGTGCTTACGTTGCTGTTTGAGCGTGAACACTTTACCTATTGCTTCAGTCATTTCCTCCATCATGCGGAGCAGATAATCTTTTCTGAACATGCTGTATGCCCCCTCATCATTCGACCTTATCCATTCAATCGCTCTCCTAACGTCCTATTGTAGTTATTTTAATTCATGCCATGACAAAAAGCCAAAAACAAGACGCATGTCTTTACTCTGGCCATGGAAGTGACAAAAACCCCTGCTTATCCCAAAAAGGACGTTGCAGGGGTTCAAATGATATGGGAACCGATAATTCTCCAAAAGGAATCAACACTATTCAGGAACCCAACTATATTTTAATGAAATCAACATAAATCACTTCATTGATTACTTCGATAATCCAGACATAAATTGCTTAATGACCTGAATTAATTCTTCAGGAGCTTCATACATGCTCATATGACCCGCACCCGGGATAACAGCTTGCACGATATACGGCTTGTCACTTGTAAATGTACGTTCTGGCGGAATAACAGCATCCTTCTCTCCTGCTACCAGCAATACAGGTAAAGGAGTGGCGGATAGTACATCGCGGCGATCCGGGCGTTCACGCATAGCAAGAGCAGCACCAACAGCACCTTGAGGCGCGGTCTGGTAACCAATTTCCTTCACGCGTGTTACGTGCGTGGATAACGACTCAACATGTTCCGGTGCAAATAAGCCAGGAACCAGTCCATCTACAAAATTCACGATACCTTCCGTTTGGATGGTGGAGACGGCACGAAGGCGTTTCTCTTTGGCTTCTTCACTGTCCGGGTAGGCTGTGGAATGAATCAGGCCAAATGCATTCAAACGCTCAGGGTGACGTTGTGCGATCGAGAGCGCAATATATCCCCCCATCGAGTGTCCCAGAAGGACAGCCTTTTCCACGTTCAACTCGTCCATCAACTGTAATACATCGTTGCCCATCTGTTCGATGGTATAACTTCCTACAGGTGCATCTGTTTTCCCGTGTCCACGCAGATCAGGTACGATACAGCGATAGCTGCGTGCCAGTTCAGGTACGACCTCATCCCAATACGATGAACTGCCACAGTATCCGTGGAGCAAAATGAGTGCTTCTCCCTTACCTTGTTCGGCATAACAAATCGTCGTTCCATCACACATCACTTTTTCCATATGAATCCCTCTCTCTGCGCGAATTAAATAATTCAGGTTGTATATTATTAAGCCTACATCTCATGAATGAAACGTTTGTCTCCATTTCCATGCTTCAATTGCGGCGTCTGCAATCGTTCGGGACATCTCCATGACCGAGTGAAGCGAGGTCATCTGCAATATGGAATAAGGCCTTGGTCCATTGGCATTAACCACAGCTGCCAGACTGTATTGTCCGACAGGAGGGAGCTTCCCTCCAACCGATTGAGCTGGAATGAGTGGGTTGTTCGAGAGATAATATGTACCTACGGCATGCTTGGGACCCAGACACGCATCGATCGCTATGATGGCATGGTGTGCAGGAATGAGTGCTAATTTCCTCTCCAGCGTGTCTGCATCACAAGGGGAAGACAGCGTGCCTATCACGTTACCTATTCCATTCTCTTGCAGGATACTCCCTGTCAGCGGGCCCAGGGCATCCCCGGTGGAACGATCGGTTCCGATGCAGACAAACGTGATTTCATCTAGAGCGTGAAGTTTGAGGATATTTTCGAAAAATAAAATCAGATTCTCTGCAGGCACGCCTTTGCGGACTTCCCTTCCTTGATGGCGAACCATTTCTCGCTTATACGCTGCCAAGCTGTATTCCCTCCAGTACACTCTGTTTTCCATGAAAACCGGTTGTTGTATCAATCATTGTAACCGATGCTTGGTTTCCCCGCAAAAGCATTGGCCTGAGCACTTCCAATCATGATACAATAACAAGAGTTTCCGATACGGAAGGGATGAATTTAACGATGGATTTAACACAAGCAACAGCAGCCAATATGGAATATATGATTGAAGCGATCAAAACCAAACTGCGTATGGCAAGCGGTGCTGCCATGCAAGCTTCGTCATTCCCACTTGAGAAATATGAAGATCTGTTTGACCTGTATGAAATGATTTTGGGCAAGGAACATCTCAGTATCTCCGAAGTGGAAGCTGTCGCTTCTGAACTGGGTAAGCTTCGTAAATCCTAGTCCAAGCAAGTCAAAAAAAGGACCTGTCTTCCACATCAACGTGGCAACAGGTCCTTTTCGCCTATTTTTGTTTCAAGACTATCGTTATAGGAAGTACATCTGATCCTTAAGGCAGATCAACCAGAACAAATTCGGCAGGTTCACTGTCTGTACTCGTAATTTGCAGATCGCAGCTTTTACGAATTCGTGCAGCATCCCCCGGCTTCAGGCTGAAGTTACCATCCGAGCAAAGAATCTCCACATGTCCACTGATCAGGAAAAGATGTGTCCGTCGCTCTTCATGTTGCGGGTACATCAACTTCTTCCCAGACTCCAAATGGGACAGGTAACAGGTTACATCCTGGGAAATAGGCAATGCGCCTTCGGTTCCCTCGCCCCCTTGCCCGGATACAATCGGACATAAACGATTCAAAGGCTCCTGTGGCTCTATTTTCCGATTCGTATAGGATGGTTTCAGCATACGCTCCGATGGCAAAAACCACATCTGAAGAAATCGTACCGGTTCATCCGCTGACGGATTGGTCTCGGAATGTTCCACTCCCGTACCTGCACTCATCACCTGGACTGTACCCGGTTCAAGCAATTGTTCTGTTCCCATACTATCCGTATGTTTGAGTGTACCTGATATGACATAACTGACAAGCTCAAGATCATGATGTGGATGTTTCTTAAAGCCTTCTTGCGGCATCAGCGTGTTTTCATTATGAGCCAGCAGACAGCCAAAATGGGCGTTGCTCGGATCATCATAATCCGCAAAGGAAAAGCTGAATTCACTGTGTATCCAACCTCGATCCGACGTGTGCCTTTCTTCCGATGTCACCACTTTAATCATGTTCATCCACCTCCAGGGGTTTAGAGCTGCCACATTACTGCGGCAGTCCATGCGTGTATATGAATTGTTTAGATAAATACCAGTTGGTATGTCATCTTTACCCGGGGTCCGGCAACTCTAATCACGCCCCTTCTTAAGGTTATACGCTATCTTCAAGTGAGTGGAGAATGAACTCGCTATCTGCATGACCTACAAGGGTACCCTCATCATTACGGATGTCGGAAGGGAACACTTCAGCCAATCGTGCAAGGGTTCTCTCATTGGAATAACCGATCTGTTTCAGGATGGATTGGGTAATGAAGGCCCACTCTTCCTCGGAACCATCAAGTACCTTGAAGGTGATTCCCAATCGTTCTTTTTTCAGACCAAAACCGAATACCCCTTTGAATCCACCTTTTGCGACAATGTTATCGTCTTCCAGCAGTACTGAATCTACACGCTCTGTGCCCCCTACCATTAACGGATGTTCATTCATGGCTGATGTAATCGTCTCTACAGCTGTTCTTGTAGAAGGATCGGCGATAAGATCCGGACAAGCGAGCTTCAGATAGGCGTTCGACAATGCTGATAACGGCAAAGAAAATACCGGAAAGCCGCAGCCATCCGTCCCAAGCTTAATCTCTTTTTCCTCAATACCTGCCAGGTCGGCAAACGTTTCGAGAATTTCACGTTGTACGGGGTGATCCGGTTCAGCGTAACTGCCCAAATCAACCTGCTTCATCTGACTGTACCCCAGAATTCCCAGATGTTTTCCGGAGCAGTTATGCAAGATGCGGCGTTTCTCTCCTTGTCCACGTATCCATTGATTACGGCTTTCTTCATTAAGCGGGTAGCTTGGTGCACAGATCAGGCACTCTTCACCCAGTCCGATTTTACCGGATAACTGCTCCAGCACCCGAATGTGTTCCGGCTCCGAACGATGCGAAGAGGACATAATGGCAATCTCCTGTGCAGATAGGCCATAGTGACTGACGATCCCTGCCCGGATTCCTGGAATAGCTTGAAAAGGTTTGGCAGATGAGCGAGTGAACGCTCTAAAATGAGGGTCGCCAGCCGAGTATACGATTCGGCCATTCTCATCCGTAATACTTATGTGTCCGTAATGGGCGCATTCCATGACGCCTGCACGGTATTCTTTAATTAACAAGGCACTCTCCATGCGAGTTCTCTCCTTTGTGCTCCCGATTTCATCTCTGCTTTGCGTCACGACGCCGCATGGGATATCTTAAATAGTATAGTACAAAAGCGACGTTTTTACAGTTTTTTCGACATGCATTTCGGTTATAGCTTAATCATCTAAGTTCATGACTAACATAATGAAGGAGAAACTCACTATGCCACGCAAAATGTCTACACCATTCTTATCAGATTCGACCTCTGGCATGTCGTTACGCCCCCTCTTCAATTGGAGTTTGGCTGGTATGGCTATCAGTGCTTCGGTCGTATTCATCATGGCAGGTCTGGGTGCCTGGTTGGGCGATGATTCTATTATTCGTCTGGATGCTGAAATTCAGCAATTATTTTATCTGAATTCGGATTCACGTCTGTATCTATTGCCTTACACTGCATTCATAACCGCGCTGGGCTCATTCAAAATCTCTGCTGTAGCCGCAGGAGGTTTCGCCCTTCTTTTCTTCATACAACGCAGCCCAAGGTTTGTTATATATGGATATGCGATCACGGGAAGTTTTGCCATGATGTGGATCCTGAACACGTTATTGAAAGAATTTTTCAGACGAAGCAGACCTGAACTGGATCATCTGCTGGTCGTTCACGGGTACAGCTTTCCCAGCGGACATGCCATGATCTCCATGGGCTTCTACGGCATGCTCTTTGTAATCTGGGCCATCGAGCAACAGCGACACAACTCTTCTAGTATGTGGCTTCCTGTTCTATGCGGCATCATTTTTATTTTCTTGATTGGCCTGAGCCGCATCATGCTCGGCGTACATTATCCTACGGATGTATTTACGGGATTTGCCGCTGGATTGGCATGGATTCTCTGTATGATTAAAGGTATTAAACAAAGTCACTAAAGAAGGAATTCCTCTGATTTCCAGTTCATTCATCCTCATCTTTATTGTTTCACAGGGTTGCACGGCGTTTATATACGAAGTAAGCAAACGCGAACAGACAACATCCTACATCAAGTTTAAAGGAGGCGGTTGTTATGTGGGGCATTATTATCAGCATTGTGATGGCTGTCATCATCGGTTTGATCGGAGATGCACTTGCCGGTCACAACATGCCTGGAGGCATAATCGGTGCAATGATTGCCGGATTTGCCGGAGCCTGGCTGGGAGCACTTTTGCTTGGTAACTGGGGACCCGTTATCGGTAACTTTGCCATCATCCCTGCCATCATTGGTACAGCGCTCTTTGTTTTCTTGCTGGGGCTTGTGTCCAGACTGCTAAGACAGGCTGCCTGATTCGGGCAACAAGGTGTTCGTTGTTTCGTATTTGTTTCTTAATTTGAAGAAGGAGTGATTAGACATGAATAAAGCAGAAGAGCAATATCCTGTACAGACGGGTTCGACTTTCGCCAAAGGGATTTTCATCGGAGGTTTGCTGGGAGCGGCTGCGGCCCTACTCTTTGCGCCTAAACCAGGACGAGAATTGCGTGGTGACCTTTCCGAGAAAGTAGGCATGGTTACTGACCGCACGAAAGAAGTTGCAACGGTTGTAGGTGATAGAGCATCCGAACTGGCTAAAACGGTCTCATCCAAAACTTCCGACATTGCAAAAACAGTAAACCAAGGACGCAATGATGTCATGGAATCTGTGAGAAAAGCATCCGCGGATGTGGCTAACGAAGCATCCCGTGCATCTGAAGAAGTAGCTGCCGCTTCCGTAGAAGCGAAGGAAGATGCACGTAAAGAACTTAACTCGACTAGCCTGTAAGGTGATATAGATCGAGTGACCAATAGCCAGCTGCACTCCAGCTGGCTATTTTTTATCCAATGCGAGTTGAGGGGGAATAATTATGAGTAAAGTTACAATTAACGGTAATACTCCAATTACGGGGGGAACACCGGCACAGCAGTACGATACAAGCGATCATCCTTTTGAATTGCGACACGAGGTAAAGCGATTGAACACACGTCTGGACCAGATTGCGGACAGTCTGGAGAGAGCACAGATCAAAGATATTATTGAGAATTACAGTAGTCCCAAAAAGCGGATTATTACCAACTTCACAGCAGGTATGGCACGAGGGCTCGGTCTGACCGTAGGTACCTTTGTTGTTCTGGGTCTGCTCGCATTCATTCTCAGCCAATTCGTCAATATGCCGATTGTCGGTCAATATATTGCTGACTTACTTGGCTATATTGAAGATTACAAGAAATAAGGAGACTAACCGACCGCAAGCTATCCCTTACGTTTTTCCGTTTCTCCTTTTTTCTCAATCTCTTCAGCTGAAGGCTGTGAGGATTTCACTTTGAGCAGATCCCCTGTCCATCCTTTCATCATCAGCCATACGTACATGCCAATCATGCTTAGGATAATGGCAACAAGGACCAGAACAACTCCCCATGATTTATCGATAAAGGGCAGGTTCTCAAAGTTCATTCCCCATATCGCGCCGGCAGCCGTGGCGGGTATGAACACAGCTGTGACAATGGTCAGTGTTTTCATGATCTCATTCCCACGCACACCGGAGATCGCATTATCAATAGAGATTAATGTATCGATCTCTTTCTCGTAGTGTCTAAACAATCGTTCCATTCGCTCTACGCGATGTTGGAGCTGTTGGAAGTATCGATTTTCATTGATTTCATCAAGGTAAGCCTCATGTGAAGCGGCCATCAGTTCCGAGTAAGGGATGAACAGATTACTCCAATACAATAATTCAAATCGAGCGGCGAGAATCTGGTCCATCAAGGTGCGAGCATTGCGGGATTCCATCTTCCGTTCCAGATCACGCAGGTTCATCTCAAAATGATCCATTCCCACATGGTAGTAATGCAGTATAGCTCGAAAAAGTACAAACATCCCATCCCTGGCCTCGCTACATTGCTGTAACATATGAGCACGTTCATCCGTCTTCATAATCCCTCGTGTATTGTCATCCATATTCAAAGTAACCAGATGATTGCGATCGACGTAGAAAAACATCTGATTATCTTGACGTTGGTCATCTCTCTCATTCTTGATCGCATATAACAAGGAACCAAATATGACTGGCTCTGTACCGTTCACAAAACGGACGGACAAATAATTCGATTCCACTTCCGGAATTTTGTGAAGCCAATACTGCATGTCCGGAAATGCCTCTGTCAGTTCCTCCAATGCATCGTTCATGCTGTTGTTGTCGGGTGCAACCCAATCCCACCATTGCCAATGGTCCGAACAAGATAACTTGTCACGGCGACGTTCCAACTTGATTTGGTTCACAATCACTTTATCCACTCCTGCACTTATGTTCGTTCATTGCATACTTATCTTTTTTGATCCCAAAAAGGACACGTATGCATTCCAGTGCAATGACGTGTCCTTATTTATGCCGTACTCAACAACATTAGGGTTCCATTTTTCATAACATTGAAGCATTAGACATGATCTGTTTCAATTTCTCTGTAGCTCGCTTCTGAATACGAGATACGCTCATCTGTGAAACACCAAGCTTCTGGGCAATTGCCCGCTGAGATTGGCCATCCTGAAAGGCTAGAATAAGTACCTGCTGCTCTTGTTCCTTCAATTGTCCCAATGCCTGTTGCAAGTCCATCCGTTTTTCGACCGAATCATAGTCATTAACATCCGCACTGATCAGTTCACCTAATGTTGCTGCACTGTCATCCTGAGATAGAGGAGAATCCAGTGACACATAGTGATAACATTCCCGACCAGCCAGAACTTCAATCGTCTCTTCTGCAGTCAAATCAAGGTATTCAGCAATTTCGTTCACACCGGGTGAGCGCTCCAGCTTCACGGTTAACTCATCAATGGCATGTTGCACAAGTGCTCCCTTTTCCTTAATTCTCCGGGGCACCTGAATATACCAGGATTTGTCTCGCAAATAGTTCTTCATATGACCAATCATGCTTTTCATGGCATATGGTTCAAACGGAATACCCAGGTTGATATCGTATTGCTTAAGCAAACGAATCAAGGCCATCTGCCCGGTCTGATACAGATCTTCGTATAGATCGGGGCGATTCCGAGCAATTTTACCTGCTGCCATCTTAACCATCGGTTCATATTTACGGATGAGAACTGTTGCAATTTCATTATCTTGGGTCTGCTGGTATTCCCAGATCAAACCAATAGCTTCAGACATGGACTCTGGGGGAGTCACTTTTTCATTCATACTTTCTCCTCACTTCTTGCAAGACGTTTTACGAGTACTACTTTCGTACCTTTGCCCGTCTCACTTTCCACACTGACATCGTCCATCAAGGCTTGCATCAGGTAGAACCCGAGTCCGCCAATCTGTGCTTCTGTCAATTCTTTGTCGTGAAGACCAGCACGTGACACAGCAGGGTTCATGTTCTCGAAGCTTGCACCTTCGTCCTTGACAGTAATGGACAATGTATCGCCATCCACTTCGAATACAACTTCAACCATGCCGCCTTCGTGTGAGTAGGCATACAGTACAGAGTTGTTACAGGCCTCGGATACAGCAACTTTCATATCCTCAATGTCTTCATAAGAAAATCCCATTTTTGATGCTACTCCATAGAGATTGAGTCTAACAATATCAACGTAATCAGCTGTCGCCGGTAAATTAAGGGTGACTCTTTGAACTTCTGCATTCATTCCTTTTTCGATCCTTTCCTATTGGGAATTCTTCTGAGTGACAAAGAATTTGGCGATGCCCGTCATGTCAAAAAGTTTCTGAATTTGCGCAGGAACTTCCTGTACTTCGAAGCGAGCTTCCATTCCATGTCTTGCCTTCAAAACAGATAACAGGATACCAATCCCTGTACTATCGATATACTTCAGTTCTTTCATGTTGATCACGAGATCCTGTTCCTTGTTATCCACCAGCGGCTCCATTACCAAGCGGAAGTCAGGAGCAACCGACAAATCCAGTTCGCCAGTCAGATACACCGTGCACACGCCGTCCTGTGTTTCAGTTCTTGCATTGAATTTTTCATTTTTGTTTGTATTCATTAGACATCTCTCTCCTGATCAATGGTTTCCTTACCTAATAACCCAACTTCAGCACGAGTGAAACAAAAAGGAGTTTGGAAATTGTTTCAATTGGCCTGATTCATAGCAGAAGGGCCTGAATTTAGCCTTTGTCGTTGTTTCTGAAACTGGGATATTTTCTGTTTTACATTGCCCATTTTGACTGGTTTACTAATATAATCATCCATACCTGCAGCCATACAGCGTTGCTGAATACCTTCCATCACGTTCGCAGTCATAGCTATAATGACCGGCTGATCGGACGGGGGCAGGCTTTCTCGAATCCGCCGTGTACATTCCAAACCGTCCATAACAGGCATCTGCAGATCCATGAACACATAGTCATAGGGAGACGGGCTACCCTTCATCATATCGAGTGCGCTCTGCCCATCTTCAGCAATGTCTGAGAGCAACCCAAGTTTACCGAGCATAATCGACATCAACTTCTGATTAATCGGATGATCATCCACAATTAATACCGTTGGATATTTATTCTCATTCTTTACATCCGTTAGATTCTCTTCCCCACTCCTCTGGACCAGTTCAGTTTCGACATAGCGTTTTGCCTGAATGGTAAATACAAACGTCGCTCCCCGTTGCTCTGTTGTATCTAGATAGATCTGTCCACCCATCATTTCAACCAGAGTCTTGCAGATTGCCAATCCCAAGCCAGTTCCACCGTATTTACGTGTCATTGATGTATCCAGCTGGGAAAACGGCTGAAACAGGCGGTCAACTTTGTCTGAAGCGATACCTATCCCGGTGTCTTTAACAGCAAACTCCAATGCCAGGTGTCCATCCTTTTCTTCCTTAACAGACACGATCAGATACACTCCACCGTGATCAGTAAATTTAATCGCATTGGCAATAAGATTCAACAGAACCTGACGCAACCTTGCCATGTCTCCGTAAATTAATTCAGGAACAGAATCTTCCAGGAAATAATCCAGTTCCAGATTCTTTTTGCCTGTTTCAGCAGCGAATAATCCCAGCACTTCACGGATACAGGAGACGATTTCAAAAGGATGCTCTTCCAGTTCCATTTTGCCGGATTCCATTTTGGTGAAGTCGAGAATGTCGTTGATGACCGTGACGAGTGCATCCGCACTGCGACGAACGATGTCTGCGTATTCTTTCTGATCGTCCTTCAGTTCCGTCTCCATCAGCAGATCCACCATACCGATGACACCGTTCATCGGGGTACGAATCTCATGGCTCATCATCGCCAGGAATTCGGTCTTCGCATTCGCTGCAATCTCCGCTTCTTCCTTGGCCTGAATGAGTTGTTGATTCATCTTCTCCAATTCCTGTGTCTTCTGGTGAAGCAGCATCGTCTGAGTCTTCAGTCGTTTATTGGTGATAAACATCTCCACAAATCCCTCGATTTTGGATTTCAAAATCTGAGGAATAAATGGTTTAACCATGTAATCAATAGCCCCGGCTGAATATCCGGCAAACAAATGCTCCGCTTCTCTGCTATTCGCAGAGATGAATATAATCGGCACATCCTTGGACTTGTCCCGTGCCTTAATTAATTTTGCTGTCTCAATTCCGTCCATTCCAGGCATCTGCACATCGAGAACGATAACCGCAAATTCGTCTTTTAGCAGACAGCGGAGTGCCTCTTCTCCAGAAGTTGCCTTAACGAGTTTATATTGTTCCGATTCCAGAACTGCTTCAAGAGCAAGCAAGTTCTCAGGGCGGTCATCTACCAATAATATGTGGATTGGTTCATTGAGCCCCATGGCTAACCCTAACCCCCTATTTGATCTTCCGGTATATTTTTTCGGTCCGGTCTAACGGCTCATAGGTATCACTGAACTCTGTAAAATGTATCGATTCTTTCGACCCCAGAACCAGAATACCAAAGTGGCTCAAGCTCTCATGAAACAGCCCATGCACATGGTTCCGCAGTTCATCATTAAAATAAATCATAACATTTCGGCAAAAGATAACATTAAACTCGTTAAATGACCGGTCTGTTGCCAGATTATGCTCGGCGAAAATGATGTTCTTCCTTAAAAAAGGATGAAATATCACCGAATTGTATTTCGCTGTATAGTACTCGGAGAAGGCTCTGGTACCCCCTGCCTCCAAATAATTTGTAGTAAATAGTTTCATCTTCTCAATACCGTATACGCCTTCTTTGGCCTGTTGCAGAGAGCGATCATTCATATCCGTTGCGTAGATTCTCGCCTTGTCATACAGTCCTTCCTCATGCAACATGATGGCCATGGAATAGACTTCCTCTCCGGTAGAGCAACCCGCATGCCATATTCGGATATACGGGTAGGTTCTCAGGATAGGAATAATCTTTTCCCGAAACATTCGGAAAAGCGAAGGATCTCGAAACATTTCCGTTACAGGGATGGATAAGTTCTGTACAAAACGGTCAAACGCGGAACGGTCATGAAGAACGCGCTCCTGCAAGCCGGATATGCTCTTAACACCTTCAGCATGTGCATGATGCCAGATTCTTCGTTTCAGGGACGGCAGTGCATAGTTTCTAAAATCATATCCATATAAACGGTGCATGCCTTCCAACAGCAACTCAATCTCGATCAGCTCGCGCTCTTCATCTTGCGGCATACGGACCAAATCTGCCCCCGTCTCGGTAGGTTCCCACGGTGTCATAAATTCTCTCCACTTCTTCATTTGTTACTTGCGTATTCGTCGTATTGTCTTTCATTACCCAAACAATGAACATACGAATAATGAACTTACGAATACAGCCATACGCGCATTAAGGATAACAATTGATCTGTCTGGATCGGTTTTTTCACATAATCAGATGCTCCGGCCTCAATACATTTGCCGCGATCCTCTTTCATGGCTTTCGCCGTGAGCGCAATAATAGGCAACTTTTCAAACTGCGGGATCTGTCTGATTCGTGTCATCGCTTCATAACCATCCATTTCTGGCATCATCATATCCATCAGTACCAGATCAAATTCCGGATTTTTCTCTAAAATCTCCAGAGCCTCACGGCCATTTTCTGCAAATGTTACATCCATTCGATAGCCTTCAAGGACACTTGAAAGAGCAAATACATTACGGATATCGTCATCTACAAGCAATATCTTTTTGCCTTCAAACAACGTTTCCTTGTTGTGTAACTTCTGCAAGATGCGACGCTTGTCTTCCGGCAGATTGGCTTCAACCCGGTGCAGGAACAATGTGGTTTCGTCCAGCAGACGTTCCGGTGACTTCACATCCTTGATAATGATGGATTCCGCATATTTGCGCAGCTTCATTTCTTCCTTGGAATCCAGTTCTTTGCCTGTATAAATTATAATCGGCAGATCGTTCAGATATTCATCATCCCGAATCTGGTCGAGCAACTCAAAACCGGTCATATCCGTTAACATCAGATCCAGTACCATGCAGTCATAACGCTGGCTGTGTAATTCATTCAATGCCTCGCTACCTGTGGATACTGCCGTAATTGCAACATCGTCATGACCAATCAATTCAATAATGGCTTTACGCTGAATTTCATCATCTTCCACAATCAACAGTCGTTTCAACTGATTCTCGGTATAGGATTTGATATGCGAGAAAGCCTTATCCAGTGAATCCTTGCTTGAAGGTTTTTTCAGATACGCAATGGCGCCCATCATCAAACCTTGCTTCATATCATCAATGACTGAGATGACATGTACCGGGATGTGACGTGTTGCCGAACTGCTCTTCAGTTCACCCAGAATGGTCCAACCGTCCATAACAGGCAGTTGAATATCAAGGATGATGGCATCCGGCAGATACTGACGGGCCATGTCCAGACCTTTATCCCCTTGAAGGGCAACAAGTGCTTTGAATCCTCTTCCTCTCGCCATATCCATCAAAATATGTGCAAAGTTCACATCATCCTCAATGATAAGAAGGATTTTGTCACCTTCCATGAGATTCTCCCGATCATCTTCGATCTGCGTGACATCCGGAGTATGGCTAGGAGACAGATCTGTACCCACGCTTCGCTCTGGATCAGGAGATAGGATGGACTGATGACTTGAGAGCATGGTCCGTGTTTCGAAGGATTGTTCATAAAGCTCCTCTGAGGATACAGCTGCTTCTTTTGAAGCCCCTTCCTCCGCCAGTGCTTCCTCTTCATGATTATCCGGCAGGTACAAGGTAAAGCAGCTACCCTCGCCTTCGGAAGATTCCACCTGTATTGCGCCACCAAGCAAACGTGCCAGCTCCCTGCTAATGGACAATCCCAGGCCAGTTCCACCGTATTTGCGACTTGTGGTCCCATCTACCTGCTGGAATGCTTCAAAGATCAGATCCGTCTTGTCCGAAGGAATGCCAATGCCCGTATCTTTCACACTGAATCCGAGATATTCCTGATTGGTGTTCATATATCCCGGGAGTTCTTCCGGTTTCATCCGTCGTCCAATCAGACTAACCGAACCACGATTGGTAAACTTAAATGCGTTCGATAACAAGTTCCGCAAAATCTGTTTGACACGATGACTGTCTGTGTACACCCATTCCGGTAAGTCGCTGTCGAATTCGATGTTCAAGTTCAGCTCTTTTTTATTTGCCATCGGTCCAAAGTTTTGCTGAACAAAGCTGGTCAGCTCTTCCATTCGAACCGTCTCATAATTGATATCCATCTTACCAGCATCCACTTTGGACAGGTCCAGAATCTCATCAATCATCTTCAGCAGATCCGCACCCGACATGTAGATGGTTTGGGCATATTCCTGCTGTTTATCAGTCAGGTTTCCACCCTTGTTCTCCGACAATAGCTGAGACAAAATGAGCAGACTATTCAGTGGTGTACGAAGTTCATGTGACATATTCGCCAAAAATTCGGACTTATACTTGCTTGTCATCGACAGTTGCGTAGCTTGTTGTTCCAACTGTGTCTTCGTTTTCTCAATTTCGTCATTTTTCTCTTCAACTTCACGTACCTGCTCTTCAAGTGCCCGCGTTTTGGCAATAAGCTCCGTGTTGTAATGCTCCAGTTCTTCTTGCTGACGCTGCAACAATTCCTCCGAGCGTTTAAGTGCTTCTGTCTGCTCCTCCAGATTCTCATTGGAGCGACGCAGTTCTTCCTGTTGTGTCTGCAGTTCTTCCGATTGAACTTGTAGTTCCTCTGTAAGTGCCTGGGATTCACGAAGCAGTTCCTCAACACGTAAACGACGACGAACGTTGTTCAAAATAACACCCAAGTTCATGATCAGTTGGGCAAACAATTGTCTATGCTGTTCATTGAACCCTTCAAAGGAAGCCAGTTCAACAACACCAATCAGTTCATCTTCAAACACGACAGGATAGATCATGATACCTGCAGCACGTGTTGAACCTGAAGCTGATCCAATATGCACATAATCCTCTGGCGTATTCTCCAGAATAATAGGCGTCATATCCAGTGCGGCCTGACCAATCAGGCCTTCACCGATTCGGTACATTTCCTTTCCAACGTCTTCGTTCTCTTCGAATGCATATGCACCGTAACGTCTCAATTCGTCGGGATGTTTCTCCTCATCAATCAGATAGACGACCCCCAATTGAGCACCAAGGACCGGTGTGAACTCGCTGATAAACATTTGTGAGATTTGACGAATGGAGCCAATTCCACGAAGTAGCTCAGGAACTCTTGCGATGTTGGAGTTCATCCAGTTTTGATCCTGCTGAGCCTGTACGTAAGCCTTCTCGACTTCCAGTTTTTCTTCCAGATCACTGGACACATCTTTGAAAACACTGGCGATCTGACCAATTTCATCAGTGGATTTGACCTGAATACGCCGAATGGTACGGTAACGACCTTTACCGAAACTGGTAATCATCATGGATACCGTATTCAAACCTCGAGTGATGCTTGGCAGTACCCACATGATCACTCCCAGAGCAAGCAACAATCCCGCAATCATGATGCTTATCGTAATCTGCACCGCTCTTGTATAGGCAGCGTTAGCGCTCTTGATCTCGGCATCAATCTCTTGATCCTGGTATCGGGAGAGGGCATTCAAACTATCTACGGCTTCTTTCTGCACCGCGAGCCCTGTTGAATTGCGGTAGTTATTTGCATCTTCTGCCCTTCCTTGAGACATCAGGCTAATCTGTCTCGTGGCATAGTCTGTATACGCGCCCCATGCAGTATTCACACGATCCACCAACTGATGTTCAGGTGCACTGTCCGCACGGTTTCTTACCTCTGCGAGGTAACCATCCCCCCGATCTTTCATGTCTTTCAGGTCACCGTCCGCAGCAGCAGTCGAATTTTTGGGATTCAACAACAAGTTAGCCAGCACTTTAGCAATGTCATTAACCTCTCCGCGCGCTGCTGAAGTGAACCGTACTTTGAGATAACGTTCCTGATACATCTGATCAATCTGTTGATTACTGCTGTTTAGCCGTTCATAACTCACAAACGTGAGCACGATCAAAATAGCCATCAGAGCGGTAAATCCAACCAGCAGTTTATTTCTGATCTTCATTCAGTATCCGCTCCTTTTTCCAGCGTAATCCAGACCAGACACTTGTCATCATCACGTTCCTGTGATATCTCGTCGTCAAAAAACAGTGCCTGCATGGCATCTTCATTCCATTGATGTGAACCGCTCAGTTTTTCGACCAGGAATTCATGTTGTTCCTCCTGCCCACCCTGAACAGTTTCCAATAAGCCATCTGTATAAAGCGCAATATGTCCATCGCCCTGATAATGGATCGTTTGTGGCTCAATATCCATTTTGTCAAATAAACCAACAGGACAGCAGACGCTGTCAAAAGTAGTGACACTGCCGTCATCTTGGAAGAATAATGCAGGCGGATGTCCTGCGTTGACATAATCAATACGCTTCATCCGTGTATCCACAACCAGGTAAATTGCGGTGAAATAGTACTGTACCAATTGTTTCCCTAAATGGAGCTGATTGAAGCGACGGTTCAACTCCTGAATAACCTTCTCTGGATCGACGTAGGTGGTCACTGTATCTTTCAAGACAGAAGCGATAAACATCGTAAACAGGGATGAAGATATCCCATGTCCCATCATGTCGAGCAACAATACACCATAACGCCCTTCCCCAAGCGGATACCATGAATACAGGTCACCTGCAAGCTCAAAAGAAGGTTTATAGATGGCATGCACTTGGAACAACGGGTCCCTGATTGCCGGACTTAATACAGCATTTTGAACCATTGCTGCCAACTTGAGTTCATCCTGAATACGTTGATCTCGCTCTTTATGCCAATCCTTCTCCTGTTTCAAACGAAGTGCGAGTCGAATTCTGGCCATCAGTTCGACTTTATTAATCGGTTTGGTCACATAGTCAGATGCACCTGCATCCAATGCTTCGGCAAGTTTCTTGGAGTCTCCGATGGCAGTCACCATAATAATCGGTATATCCTTCAAATTTTCAAATTTTTGCACAATACTGCAGGCTTCGATACCGTCCATCTCGGGCATCATCATATCTAGCAAAATCAGGTCAATATCCGACGGTCTTGGACGAAGTTCGTTGCTTTCCTCCCCAATTCCCAACACTTCGAACATTTCCATGGCGGAACTGGCCGTTACAATGTCACGATAGTTCTCTTTTTTCAGAATTTCTCGAATGATAATGACATTCGTCGGATTGTCGTCAACAATAAGTATTCTCATTGATATCTCCTTATCTGTGGCGTCCGGGTTTGTCGATTCTTATTAGGTAAAAACGAACGTTAATTATACAAATTTTTCATACAAAACGGCAGTAGACATAATAATTCCTAGTATAACTATAATCGTAAAAACAAAAAAACTCTATCAGTAAATGGCACCATCACGGGTAATCTTCACCGCTTTTCGCCCTGTTTTTGCAGCGTCCTGATCCCGCTTCCAAACTTGCAAAAACATAGATAAGGAATGGGGAAAGCCCCATTCCTTATCTATGTTTTTGATTAAGCATTTTACCTAAGTGATTCAGAAGTTTGTCCATGTTCAGCAAACTTCAACTTGTACCGCTATATGGATCAATCTTTCTTTTTAGCAATGACGAGTACTTTACCTTTGTCCAACTCACTCTCGTAAAAGTCAGCTTCGGCTTCAGTAAAGCCCATCGAAACAATTTTGGCCCGGAGTTCATCACCGCGTGAGCGGAACAGATTCGCCATGGAATCAAATACGCCTTCTTCCTTTATGCCAATTTCTTTGGCATCTGCTGTATCGGCAATTCGATCTGTACGATCCTTCTCATGGGCGAGAACAAAGATATGATCAGCAAGGTATCCGGTAATCTGCAATTCTTTCACCGCTTCTACCGCTTGGACTCCGTTTTCTACCACTTTTGCATAAGCTTGCTCATTGGTTGAATTCATCGTTTCCACTCTCCTCTGATTTAATCTTCTGTATCGAGCTACTTAGTATATAACCATACAATTTGGAATTGAAACGATTTCGTATTAACCAATATCAGGATACGGTATCATCAAAAAGATCAATGCCATCAATCTGGCTAGAGCCTGACTTCATATATACCTTTAGCGCCTGATCTCCACGGAGAAATACTTCTCCGTCCTCGGCCACATAGTATGGTTTCCCAAGAGCATGATGGATCGCTTCAATCTTCATCTCGATCCTCTCTCCGTTTAACATGATGTGATCTTCAGATGCATCGATATGCACATATTGAATGACATCTGTATCTTCACACAAACCAACCTTCACATCCCGAAAGTGATATTCAGGACATCCCAGATAAGGATCTTCCTGTTTATACACCGCCTGGCCCTTCTTGGCCGACAAGTCATCTATGGTGTCATCCAAAGAAATGCCATTCAGAGTCCGAAAATGCTGGAAAGTCTCGGATCGATCAACAGCCAGAGTTACCTCTGACGCCTTCTCCTCCATTGCCGTCCATTGCATATCGTGAGCAGCGGGTACCGCTGCCGGTTGAACGGAAAAGGGAGAAATTACGCTAAACATCACAAGCAGTAGTTTCATCATGATTCTCACCCTTTCATCAGGTTCATCACCGCTCTGAAGGTTTCTTCATGGATTACAAAGCGATCATGTTATTTACGCATTCGTTGCCATACATTCGCGGCAACATCGACATACTTCATCCAGTTCTTCCCGCCCTTAGCATCACCATTATATGTAGCTTCATAGGATTGCAAGGTACGATCCGTTGATGTAGCAGGTGGTGCCGTTACATGAGACGGTTCAGCGTGCGTTTTATCTTCGGCATGGTTTCGTTTCGTCTGAAATCTGGCCATCAGCGTCGTGGAGACTTGTTTGGCTGCCGCCGTCACTTCATTCAATACTTCACCAAGATTCTCAACAGATTCCATCACAGGATCAATTTTTTTCATTTTGTGCTGGACATCCACCGTAATATCATTGGCGTGTCTTACCGTTTGCTTCACTTCATAACTAAGTTCATCAATGGTCTTCTGTACCTCCTGCAATGTCTGTGAGACATTGTCCAAGGAACCCTGAGCGGATTTCAAGGTACGAATTAAAAAGAAAACAAGGACTGCAAATGCCACTGCAATCAGGGCCACGCTAATTTGATAGATCATAGAAGAACCTCACTTTCCATATGTGCATCAGTTTGTTATTGCTATAGTTACCCGGCGTTTTCCCGGACGAAACAAAATTTCATGTTACTTCAAATATGCTCACGCTTGGAAAAAAAACCAATGTTTCAACTGGATAGCCCTCGGTTAAAGTTAGACTACACAGGGCGGTGAGGTGAACACAACTCACTCCACAATCAAGTAACGAAAGGATGAAACCTTATGTTGAAATGGTCTGTATTATTTCTAATTATTGCACTGGTAGCAGGTATTTTTGGATTCTTCGGTATTGTTGAAGCAGCTGCTTCAATCGCGAAAGTACTCTTCTTCATCTTTGTTGTACTGTTCGTCATCTCCCTCATTACGGGACGCAGCCGAATGCGATAAACTCAGCTCTAATTGGACTGAGTCATATTAACGAATACATACAAAAGCCGATCGTGCTACCAAGCCGATTGGCTTTTGTGCGTTTTTTAGACATAGGTCAACTTTTCTATATTATGTATTGCACTCCCTCCTGCTTTATTCCAAACTGCACTCCCATGAATTCCATAAAATTAGGACTTATTTGAGATAGCCAACCCGGTTTTATCCCACCGAAGTATGATATTTACAGGCTTGCTATATACCCACATATGCGCCAGTTGACACTGGAGAATGCAAGAAAATATTGTTATAATTTGTGATTCATAAGGTAGCTCGCTTGGTTACTTTTAACACAGGACAACAAATTACATACCTAACCGAGGAGGAAAAACAAATGAAAAAAATCGTAAGTTTTGCCGCTGCTTTAACGTTGATGGGTTCGATGGCTGCCGCTGCTGGTGCTGAGGAAGCGGTTACCGGAACGGTGACTCCCGAAAATGGAACAGAAGCTACAACAACGACAACAACTCCGGCTGTTGAAGTGAACAAACCTGCTGTAGACACCGTAGAAGGTACTGCTGAGACAGTAACCGGTACAACAACAGACACTACAGGTGCAACAGGTACTTCGACAACAACTGAAACTCCAGCTACAACTACAGATGATAAAATGTTTGAAGAGCCACTTGTAAAACCAGGCGATGAAGTTCTGGCACCTACAATGTTGCTGAACCTTCTGGAGCGCACTTGGTTCTATGATGCACCTAACGGTAAACCAATCGGTGCATTGAGCTCCCAAGTCATCGATACAACAGGTGAAGTGGTTGACGGATTCGACGGTGGCGAGTGGGTGCAAGTGTACACTTGGAAAGGCAAAGCGTGGATTCACGTTGCCATCCAGTAACATCGTATAATCGTTCTAACGATAAGTAAAGAGGACAGCCCGCACAATCGCGGCTGTCCTCTTTTGATTTTCCAGGATGTTCACTCCCTGTTCAAGGGTTCCCTGTGACTTCTTCAGTCTTTGGTTCAACATGTACATGTACATGCATGATGTTATGCGATCGCTTCAGACGCTCTTCCACTCTGTCACAGATTTGATGGCCTTCAATCAAGGTTAGGCCTCCATCCACTTCGATAACCACATCCACAAGTACATGACTTCCATGCACACGTGCCTTGACATCCTTGATTTTCTCAACACCGGGAACACGAGCTACGGAGGATCTGAGATCCGTCAGCTCTTTTTGATCAAATCCATCGGTAAGACGATGGGTAGAATCCCGAAAAATCTCCCAAGCCGTCTTGCAGATTAACAGACCTACAGCAATGGCAGCTACTTTATCCAACCACGGGAGTCCGAACTGCGCACCTATAATTCCCACGGCAGCGCCTATGCTGACCCAGGCATCCGAACGATTATCTTTTGCCGCGGCCATCAGGGCCTGACTATTAATCTGTTTAGCCAGACGGTGATTGTAACGATACACGCCTAACATCACCACAGCACAGACTACAGCCACAGCTGCCGCCCAGAGGTTTGGAGCAACAAAGGCTCCCTCATACCAGGAGCGAACCGCTTCAACCAATACTTGCAGCCCAACCATAGCCATAATAAATGAAGCCACCAAAGCAGCAACAGTCTCCGCTCTAAAATGACCATAGGCATGATCCGAATCAGGTGGTTTCTGGGAGATCCGAAGCCCGATCAATACAGCAACAGATGCCACAATATCCGTAAGGTTATTAAAACCATCGGCCAACAAGGCGCTGGAAGCAAATACATATCCACAGATCAGCTTAAAGGCGGACAAGACGAGATAGGCTACAATACTAACCCAAGCCCCTCGCTCCCCTTTTCGAATTTCTTCATAAGCGTTCAACCGGGCGACACTCCTTTAACGTTTCGTATTACGGTTTTTTCATGTTACCAAATGCGGAGCGTGTGGGTCTACAGAAACAGTGTTGCCAGGCTGCATTGCTGTAGGCAAGCCGAAACAAAGTTGCCAGACGGCAGGGCTGTAGTTAATGAGAAAGAATGTTGGCCTGGGTAAAACCAAAGGTTTTGAGCATTTTATCAGGTTGCCCTTGTGGGGCTTTTATAAAACGTATAAAATAGGTACATCCCGTCCAATCTGGACGGCTTACTGTAAGACCGGGAGGGAAATAACGATGAGCGAAAATAACGAACCGAAAAAGGTCAGTTTGCAGGATGCTATACGCCAAAAGCTGGCGCAAAAGAAAGAACAAGCAAATTCCGGTAACCAATCCAGCGCCTACTTTGAAGGCGGACCCAAAGCGATGAAGAGTCAAAACAACAAGAAGCCTAACAACCAACGTCGCCGTACTGGTGGATCTTAGGTCTTAAGGCCGCAGAGAAACCCATTAGATTTACAAAAAGAACCGCAAGCCCTCTTCACAGAGGCTTGCGGTTCTTTCGTGTTCCTATGAAAATGCGCCGTAGATGATGCTTCGTTTAAGCTTCTACCGGATACATTTTATTGCGCAGTTCTTTGATTTCATCACTTTCCAGATACTCGTCATAGCTCATTTGGCGATCAATGATGCCATTCGGCGTAATTTCGATAATCCGGTTAGCAATGGTTTGAATGAACTGATGGTCATGGGATGTGAACAGCATAGTGCCGTCAAAATCAATCATACCATTGTTCAGCGCTGTGATGGATTCGAGATCCAAGTGGTTCGTAGGCTCATCCAGAATCAATGCGTTAGCACCCGTCTGCATCATTTTCGCCAGCATACAGCGAACTTTCTCTCCCCCGGAGAGTACACTTGCCTTTTTCAGGGATTCCTCACCAGAGAACAGCATACGTCCCAAGAATCCACGCAGATACGTTTCATCCTGATCTTTGGAATATTGACGGAGCCAATCCACGAGCGTCATGTCTACACCATCAAAATATTTGGAGTTGTCTTTCGGAAAATAAGCTTGAGTTGTGGTTACACCCCAAGTGTATTCGCCGCTATCCAATTCCGTTTCACCCATCAGAATATCAAACAGTAGTGACTTGGCATTCCCGTTTGGTCCAACAAATGCAATTTTATCCCCTTTGTTCACGACAAAGCTGATATCATTCAGCATTTTTACACCATCAATGGATTTGCTGATGCGATCTACGGTCAACAATTGTTTACCGGCTTCACGCTCAGGCTTGAAGTTGATAAACGGATATTTACGGTTCGAAGGACGAAGGTCATCCAGCGTGATTTTGTCGAGTTGTTTCTTCCGGGAAGTTGCCTGTTTCGATTTCGAAGCATTCGCGGAGAAACGTTGAATAAAGGCTTGAAGCTCTTTAATCTTCTCTTCTTTTTTCTTGTTGGCATCACGTTGCAACGCAAGTGCCAATTGGCTGGACTCGTACCAGAAGTCATAGTTACCTACGTACAGCTGGATTTTACCAAAGTCGATATCCGCAATGTGTGTACATACTTTGTTCAGGAAGTGACGGTCATGGGATACCACAATAACAGTACCTTCATAGTCCATCAAGAAGTTCTCAAGCCATTGAATGGATTCGAGATCCAAGTGGTTGGTAGGCTCATCGAGCAACAGGTTGTTTGGACGACCAAACAATGCTTGTGCAAGCAGGACACGAACTTTTTCGTTACCACTTAGTTCATTCATTTTCTTATCGTGCATGTCACGGTCGATACCCAGACCGATCAGGAGTGCCGCTGCATCCGGCTCAGCATCCCAGCCATTAAGCTCTGCAAATTCACCTTCAAGCTCACCTGCACGCAGTCCGTCTTCTTCTGTGAAGTCTGCTTTGGCATACAGTGTATCTTTTTCTTTCATAATGGCATAGAGGCGACTATGGCCCATAATTACCGTTTCGAGAACCGGATACTCATCATATTCAAAGTGGTTTTGCTTCAAAACGGCCATACGTTCGCCCGGGGTGATGTGCACCTCTCCCGAGTTTGACTCAATTTCACCGGACAAAATTTTCAAAAATGTTGATTTGCCGGCTCCATTGGCGCCGATGAGGCCGTAACAGTTTCCTGGTGTGAATTTGATATTTACATCTTCAAAAAGTGCACGTTTTCCGTAGCGGAGCGTGATGCCGCTTGTACTGATCATTAAGCATACCATCCTTTATTGGTTAATCTGCATACTGCATGAATAGCAAGTTGCGTAAATCCTGGATTCAATATCCCGATGCCTATTCTGGCACCATATTATAACACAAAAAAGCGGCAAATTCGAAAATTGGCCGCTTTTTACTGATTAAAGACTTGGTAAAAATACTGTTCATGCGGGTATACCCCTACATTAACATATTTGGCTCCCTTTTGTTAGTCCTGTTTACCTTCTTCATGCCGAATGCGAAGCGTTTCGCCATGACCAAGCACCCGAATCCGCTCTTTACCAATGCCTAGCCGTTCACGTTCAACTTCCAGACGATCCAGTGCTTCCTTAGGCGTATCATCTGCCAGCTTGAATGTGCCGTAGTGCATGGGCACCATAAGCTGAGAGCCGGTTTCAACGAACCCCTGTAGTGCTTCTTCAGGTGTCACATGCTGAGAAGTCATGAACCATTCTGGATCGTAAGCACCGATGGGCATCAGGGTAATACCAATGTCAAAGCGCTCTCCAATCGTCTTGAAACCTTGGAAGTAACCTGTATCCCCTACAAAATACAACACAGGCGGGCCACCCGAATCTTTGGGTGATTTGTTCTTCCCTGATTCCGCCGTGGATGAATGATCCTGATCGCTCTTTGTTGCAGCACTTTCCGCTGCAGAGGTCGTCGCTAGATGATGCTGTTCCAACACATAACCGCCCCAGTGGGACGTATTGGTATCGAACAGCGTCCGGCGCGTCCAGTGCTGTGCAGGGACAAAGGTTATTTTGACTCCGCCGAGTGTAATATGTTCCCACCACTTCATCTCATGGCACCGATGGAAACCTTTGCGAATCATCTTGCGCTTCAGACCATCAGGTACGATCAGCAATGTCTTGGCGGTAATCAGCTTCCGTAGGGAAGCCAGATGCAGATGATCATAGTGGGAATGGGATATCAGAATGACATCCAATGGTGGAATATCCTGAATCGGAATCCCCGGGGCACCGAGTCTTCGTTGAAATCCCATTTTTTCGGCCCACACCGGGTCAGTCACGATGTTCAATCCATAATATTGAATGAAAAACGTGGAGTGACCAATCCAGGTAATACTCGTGTCCTCCCGATTGGCATGCAGATAATCCAGTTCAGGCGGGTGTTTGGGCACGGTGTAGGAGTAGTCCTTCACTTTATTGCGCCGCTGCTCCCTCCATTGCTTGAATTCCTTCAGCGTTTTGTCCGTACTTACATTATCAATGTTGTTATAACGGATTTTAGGCATGAAAGGGTCATCCTCCCTTCCTGATTTCTTAACAACAGATTACCCCAAACGGGAATGCACGTACCAGTTAATCAATCCTTCGGATTTTTGCATACGGCTAGATATATGAACAGAAAGACAATCGCAGCCATAATGATAAGTGGCGGGGCATACATAATCGTGAATGTCTCAAAAAAACTCAACCCGGTTATACCCGGTATCCCCGTGACACCCTCAGAAGATAGTGGATACAGCAAGGGAGTCATAAGTAGGAACATGTTCAGCAGCATGAACAGACTCATCCTTTCTTTTTACCAGAATTACCACGTACATAATTGGCATCGAACAGGAACAGCTTCATAATCAGCACAAGCGACGGAATCAGCACGAGCAGCCCCAGGCTGAACGCCGTAATCAGTGCAATCCCCATCGTACGATTAGTAAAGCTGTCATAGATATTAATGTAGGGATACAGGATATACGGAAGGTGGGATCGCCCGTAACCATACCAGGCAAAGGCAAACTGAAGCATGACAGCGATAAAACACCAGCCCAGATATTTGCGTTTCCACACCAGCGACACCGCAATGACAAAGCAGATAAACGAAGCAATGAACATCCATGAGATATTCACCATCTGCTCAAAATGTGCGGGATTCTGTTTGTTAATCTGCAGAAATGCCAGAAAACTCGCAAAAATGGTGGGCAAGCTCCACAGCAATGCATACTCTCGAAGCACCTCAAATGCCGGCTCATCCCCTGCCCGTTTTGCATAATAGGAAAGAAACATCGCCGAGATGTACAGCACACTGACCAGTGCAAGCAAAACAACCGACCAGGTATAGGGATTCGTCAAAAATTCACGCCAGCGAAAAAACACCTCTTCGCCCACCTGCTCAATGATTCCACCCTCGGATATCGCCAAAATGGTGGAGAATACCGCCGGAATAAGCAAGCCCGTCGCTCCGTACAATGCCATGTAGATCCGGCTGTTCTGCCCATGGTTGCCATAAGTATTGTAGGCGTAATACACCCCCCGGATGGCAAGCAGTACAATGGCCAAAGAACCCGGCACCAGCAAGGCAGTCCCATAGTAGAAGGCGCTGTCCGGATAAAACCCGACCAATCCGACCACAAAAAAGATCAGAAACACATTCGTCACTTCCCACACGGGAGACAGGTAGCGCTGAATGATGTTATGAATTTTGTTCTCGTGCCCGGTCAAAATGCTGTAAAAGCTGAAGAACCCAGCACCAAAATCAATTGAAGCGACAATCAGGTAACCGAACAAAAACGTCCACAATATCGCAATGCCTGCAATTTCGAAACTCAATGCACGATCCCTCCTTCAAGCCCCAGAGACGCCAGTTCCTTCTCTGCTTCCTTGTTGCGGAACAGCTTGCTGAGCACTCGAATGCACGAGAAACATAGAATCAGATACAGTAAAATAAACAACACCAGCATCCATCCTACCGAAGTCGACGTCGTGGCTGCTTCCGACACCTTCATATACCCGCGTAAAATCCAAGGCTGTCTGCCAACTTCAGCGAACATCCACCCCAGCTCGATAGCAATCATGGCCAGAGGACCCAGCAAGACAATGCCGAGCAACAGCCATTTGGGATATGGCTTGCGCCCTGGCAACCACCGACGCAGTACATATAACACAGGAATCATCAGGATGATCACTCCGGTTGTGACCTTCAGGTCGAACATATAATGAATGGACAGTGGTGGCCTCAGGTCCGCTGGATATTCTTCGAGACCTTTTACTTCCGTATCAGGACGATTCCCCGCCAAAATGCTGAGTGCATAAGGAATCTCAATGGCGTATTTTACTTCATTGTTCTCATCCAAAATGCCCCCATAGACAAGCGGTGCCTCTTTCATCGTCTTGAAATGCCATTCTGCGGCAGCCAGCTTCTCCGGCTGATATTTCGCCAGGAATTTGCCGGAAGAGTCCCCGATCATGACGGTGCTGATGGCAAAGACAAGCGCAGATACCGTCGTGAGTTTTAGTGCTTTTTTGTAATACACATGATCCCGTCCCCGAAGCAAACTGAAGGCGGCTATCCCCGCCAGGATACCTGCACTCAGAGTGTAAGATGAGGCGAGTACATGGGACACCTTGGTTGGTGTTGCCGGATTCAACATGGCAGCAATCGGATGAATGTCCTTCATGATGCCATTAATCAGGGTGAACCCCTGAGGCTGATTCATGAAGGAGTTCACCGTCGTAATGAAAATCGCAGAGGCAGATGAACCAAGAGCTACCGGAATCAACAACAGCATATGCGTGTATTTTTTTTTGAAACGATCCCATGTATAGAGGTAAATTCCCAGAAAGATCGCCTCGATAAAAAAGGCAAACGTCTCCATAAAAAGTGGCAGGGCAATGGCCTGACCTGCTACCCGCATAAACATCGGCCACAGCAGACTAAGCTGTAATCCGATCGAGGTGCCTGTAACGACACCAACGGCAACGGTGATGACAAAACCTCGTGCCCACCGACGTGCCAGCAAGGTGTAATGCATATCATTGGTTCGTAGTCCTCGCCACTCGGCCAAAGCAATCATAAGGGGAACGCCTACACCGATAGAGGCAAAAATAATGTGTACGAACAGGGTCAGACCGGTTAGTATCCGGCTGAGCAAAACAGGGTCCAGGGATGACATGGTTACACTCCTCTTTCACATAATCGTTATGTACGACAGCAGTTACTCTGCTTGAACGTGTATCTCAATAACTCATGATTCGGATGATGCTTTTCACAACGGCATACAGCACAACCACAGCGGCAACCAGACAGACGATGATGAGTGTTTTCTCTTGTTTACGGAACATATTCCTGCCGTCCTCCTTTTGCATGGGATGCAAATTATGGCTCTATAGACAGTTTGCAAAAGAAGTTGTTTTTTTATCCGGGAAAATTGAAAAACAAAAAAAGCCTTTCCCTTTATCACGCTTGCGCGCTCAAGGGCAAAGGCTCTATTCCTAGGAATCATAATTAAATATGGATCATTAAAAAGTGAGACACATCTCTTCATCCATCATTGCATTCAAACCAATACATCCTGCTTGGGCAGTCTTACCTTGAATGTACTTCCCTTGCCCGGTGCAGATATAAAGGTCAGCGTTCCCTTGTGATCCTCTACAATTTTACGGGAGATGTACAACCCGATTCCTGTTCCACCAATCTGCCGATGGTCCGAATTATCCACTCGATAAAATTTGTTGAATAACATGTCCTTCTCTTGCTCCGCAATCCCTATTCCATAATCACGGACATCAAGACATAGCCACTCCTCTTCTTCCCATAACGTAACATCGATGCGATCGGCTCCTGGAGAATACTTGACTGCGTTGCCCACCAGATTATGCAGAACCTGAACCATCCTGTTCTGGTCCGCGTAAGCAAAAAAGTCTCCATTAAACGTATGCACGTAGATTCGTTGGGCAGACTTCATATTCCACTGTTCAGCAACCCCTTCTACTAACTCAACCAGCGGTACATACGTCATATGGTAAGTCATGCCCTCATTATCGAGGCGCTGAATATCGAGTACATCATCGAGCAGACTGCTGAGCCGCTTGCCCTCGGAAGCGATCGTCTGCATGAATTCCTGCTGCTGAGCTGCTGGAAGGTCGTACATCATCATGAGTTCCACATACCCCATAATGGTGGCTACAGGCGTTCGAAGCTCATGAGATACCACGCTGATCAGTTCATTCTTCATCCGATCCAGCCGTTCTTCTCCCGTCCGGTCCCGGAAGACTAGCAGAAAGCCATGGTTTTTCCCCGGTACATCCATCTGCTTCATATATAACGAGAATACACTTTTCTCCGCATTGTTAAATATAAATTCAGTCTCAATAAATGCTGTTTCACCATCCAGAAATGCTTTGGTCTGTTCCAGCAGATTGAAATTATCCGTTAATACCATCGTATCAATCGCCTGCGCCAAATCTTCAATAGATCTGCCCAGAAAATCACCCAAACCAAACATCTCTTCGATCCTGCGGTTGACGATGGTTATGGTCCCTGATCGATCTGACATCACGAGCCCTTCCCGTACGGATTCAATAAATTGCTCACTGATATCTCGCTGTTCCTGAATGGCAATCTTTTCATTGAACAACTCCAGGTTCAGCTTCTCCAGCGCAAGAGCATGACGCACACGATCTTCTTCTGCTCTGGTCCGCTCCGTAATATCCTTGATAAACAGGTTATATAACGTCTCATTCTTGCCAAGCTGAATTTCTACAATTTTGTACTCAATCGGAAAGACGGAACCATCCCGGCGAATCCCTGAAATTTCATCTACGATCGTATATCTCTTACCTTCAACATAATCGAATCGCTCCAACAATTTCTTGATCTCGATGCAGCTTGCCCCCTGGAAAAGAGACGGTGCTTCCTTCTGTTGGATCACTTCTTCCCGACGTAACCCAAACATTCTTTCAGCCTCTGGATTAAACTCAACGATCTGTCCATTGGAGTCCACAGCGATAATGGCATCAATAGAGGATTCAATGATTGCACGTTTGACCTCTTCACTATTCTTGAGTTCCTTGGTGCGTTCTACGACCCTGTCCTCCAGCGTTAACTTGTCATGACGAATCTGTTCGAATTGTTCCAGCAGCACATCAGCCATTTTACGCAAATTACCAATCAGGATCTGTACTTCGGTTACATGGCTGGTGGGCCACTCCAGCTTCCCGTTTCGAAACAATATTCTCGGCAGAGAACCCGTCATTCTGGTCAGTCTTAACAGTGGGCTAACGACTTTTCTACTGAGAGGAGCCGCTACAATCATAGAAGCCACAATGATGATGAACAGGGATTGCAGCGTAGTCAGATATATCGATTCAATTCGGGGGTAATACTTGGACGAGTCAGTCACAATAAATACCCGATAAGGTGTTATATTCTTCATTTTTGCTTCGTAGATAAAGATGGCTTGTCTCCAATGATTCAATACATCGCTGTAATGGATATTAGCAGAACTTTTCAGCATGAGGTTATCCTTCGACTTCAGAATATTGAACCTGTCCATGTCCAGGTACCCACCAGGCTGAAGTGTATTTAAACCAGAAGCGATGACTGTATCATTCCGATCAAGCAGTATCACATTCACACCCAATAGATGATGATAACGCGCCATATTTTGTTCCATATTCTCGGATGTAACATACTCTTCATCAAGATCCTGTACAACCGCACTCGATGCGTATTTCATCTCACGTAATATGGCATCATTCATTTGACTCAACTGTCTTTGGCTATCGGCGGATAACAATACGAGCGAAACAAATACCACGAAGGCGACTACGTATTTAAACGCAATCCTTGTGAGTGGAATGGTTCCCGTGCGTTTTAATCTTTGCTCACCCATAGTGATCCAGAAATCCACCACAATACCTGCAATTAGAGCATTTACCATGCCAATCACGGCAATATACATATACTCATACTTCAAATCTTCTATATCCAAGCCCAACACATAATGTCCGCAATAGATAACCGGAAGTAACATCACTACCCAGAAGACAGCATTCGCCTTGATTAGGCTTCCGTTCTTCCAACGAATCTGCCAACCTAGCATCCAGAGCAATTCAATGAAATGCGCAATCATTACGGTTAAATTCCGTGGCTCGAAGCCGGCAATGATGTTATTCAACAGATGGATGACTGTAAAGGTGACCAATCCATAGATAGCCCCATGCAAACGAAGAGCAATGAGTACTGCTGCGCTGCCCACCATAATTTGCACACCATAGAATAACGTCAGTGGAAAAATAGTGCTTAGTGAGCCCAGCATAATTAGTATGCAGGTCCCAATCCAGGGAATCTGCAGCTTCGAGATCACCCAATCCAGCATCTGTATCTTCTTTATATGATCCATTAGCAGTTAACCTCATGAATCATTTTTTCTTCTGTTTTCAACAACAACGTTGGTTCCCCCTATAAACTTAAGCGGATACAATCTACATTTTTTCCCCTTAACTCGTTCTGATCTATTATACTGTAATTAGTAGTTGGTGTAGATTTGGGAAATTCTGAGTCATCGGCAACCTAATTGCATTCATGCTAAGATATTGAAGCTCAATAAAAAAAGTTTATTCCTTCTCTACATATACATCCTATATTTTGGAATACAAACATTAAAAAATTTGCAGCATTTATTCGCAATTCACCTTGTTTTTTTAGTAGTTTCTTAACATATTATTTTCACCAGGAGTGTGACCCTATGACGATCAAAGTACTTCTTATAGAGGATGAGAAAAATCTGGCCGACATGATTGCTTTCTTTCTGGAGGAGGAAGGATACATCACTGAACGGGTTCAACATGCCCGCGAGGCTCTTCAACTGTTTCCACAATTCCAGCCGGATATTGTTGTAACGGATCTCATGCTTCCTGAAATGGATGGAAATGATCTCGTAGAAGCCTTTCGCCAGCACTCCACTGTGCCTATTCTAATGATCTCCGCAAGCACCATGCTGAACGATCGACTGCGCGCATTACATAATGGTGCGGATGACTTTCTGTGCAAACCATTTAGTTTGAAAGAGTTGGATGCACGGATTAAAGCACTGCTGCGAAGATCAATCATTTCCTATCAGGATAAACCGGCAAAGGAAGACAAGCAGGCAGAGGTTACTGGGCATGTGAATGTGAATGAGTACAGAAGAACCCTGTTTGTGGATGGTGTTGAAATCGAGGTCACTCATATTGAGTTTGAGATTATGAAGGAATTGTACCGAAATCCGGGTAAAGTGTTCACCCGCAATGAACTGATGGATCGAATCAAAGGCTCCGAACGCGCCTATCTGGATCGTACCATCGATGTTCATATCTCAAGTCTGCGTAAAAAAATTGAGCCTGACCCCAAGAACCCACGTTATATTAAGACGGTTTGGGGAACAGGCTATAAATATGTGATCTAATCACGATCGTAACAATTGAAGTTAAAAACTATAGCCACATCCCTCTTTTATCTCATGGATAAGATGGGCGGTATGGCTATTTCTGATTTGTGGACAGACGATGAATGAAACCAATTCTCCATTTCCTTGATGAGATGATCCGGGTCTTGCTCGTTCCAGAGAAACATCTTCATCTCACCTGTGCCTGTAATCTGTTGCAGGTGTCGCTTCCGAATGAGGGATTTGAAATCAGTAATGACCAGTAATGGAAGTTGTGGCATAAAAGCCCGAATGGCATTTGCTGCTGACACCGCTTCTTCGGCAATTTGATAATCAACAATACAATACCGGGCATTTTCCCAACTTCCCCGATGTGTTTCTATCGCAGAACCAGATGTTGAGTCCTCCATCCAGTTCCTGAACAATTGAATAATATTCTCATATGCAATACGACGTTTACCATCCGAGAGCACAGTAATGGGTTCCATAAGTATAACCTCCAGTTGTTTCTTCCTATTATTGTGCCAATTTTCGTTTAAAAATGTTTGTGAGTGAACATGAAAGAAGTGTTAACAAATTTCGCACTTCTTCACACTAAGTGTCAGATATGCCCATATCTCTTCTGGATAATTTCGCAGATTCCACACATTGATGTAAAATAGAGAAATACCCGTGTGATTTAATTAACGGGAGGTTAAGGATGAATTTGGTATTATAGGAGGTTACACTGATGAATATTGTTTCCATTGAACCAACACCGAGTCCAAATACGATGATGCTGCATCTCGATGAACGTCTGGAGGACGGAATTCGCAGAACATATACACTGGACAACGAACGATCCGCCCCGGCGTTCATTCGCCAGATGCTTCATATTCCCGGCGTGAAGAGTGTATTTCACACGACCGACTTCGTGGCGCTTGATCGCAAAGGAAACGCAGACTGGTCTGTGATTCTGGGCGAAGTCCAGAATCGTCTCGGACAGGAAGGCATCAACCTGGACTGGATTGAGTCTGAGGACGGATCTGGCGAACACTTCGGAGAAGCACAGGTATTCGTTCAGTTCTTTAGAGGGGTACCCATGCAAATCAGGGTTAAGGCCGGAGCCAAAGAAGAACGAATCTCGCTGTCAGATCGTTTTGTCAAAGCCGTTACCGAAGTTGCCAGTGCAACCATGATCAAAGAACGTAAACTGAGTGATTACGGCGTTCGTTACGGCGAATTACCGGACATCGCACGCGAAGTTGAGCAAGAGCTGGAAGCGGCCTATCCGCCAGAACGACTGGAGCAGGTCATCCAACAGGCGATTGAACATGGTACCAACTCCGAAGAATTTATTGAGCGTCGTCGCGAACTGGATGGTGCCGAACTCGAAGAGGCCTTGCGTAACAGTGACTGGAATGTTCGCTATGCTGCCTTGGACGGCATGGAGCCTACAGCAGAAAGATTGCCGCTTGTAGCTCAAGCTCTGCATGATGACAAAATGCAGATCCGGCGTTTGGCCGTGGTATACCTGGGTGACATTCGTACACCGGAAGCAATGGAACTGCTGTATGAAGCGCTCCAGGACAGTTCACCTGCGGTACGCCGTACGGCCGGGGATACCTTGTCTGATATCGGCGATCCTGCCGCCACACCAGCCATGACAGCAACATTATCGGATAAAAGTAAACTTGTCCGCTGGCGTGCTGCACGTTTTCTATATGAGGTCGGTACAGAAGAAGCAGAGCAAGCGTTGCGAGTTGCAGCCGATGATCCCGAATTCGAAGTCAGCCTGCAAGCCAAGATGGCTCTGGAACGAATCGAATCCGGCGAACAAGCTGCCGGAACGGTATGGCAACAGATGGCCGGCCGCAACAAAAAAGAGGAATAGTCGTCCCTCAAACCTCACATCCAACAATTGTTATTGCACTGGAAAAGCACGCGCGTTATACTGGTTGTCTGTTTACTAAACTGAACACACCGTGTTAAGTTGTGTTGTTCATAATTTCATAGACAATAGATACACCTCATCCATGAATGGTGAGGTAGAGGTCGCGGGTGCGATCAGTACGCTGAAGGAGGCGCTAAGGAGCCGCTTATGAGATCAGCCGAAAGGTGCACCCGCCGAAGCTTACTGGACGTTCCTTATACGGTCCGGTGGGCTGGGGCTGCTGTCGAAAGACGCAGAACTGTCACGGAAGTACATTTCCTTTGTATAAAGGTATGAATTCTTCTGTGTTGAGCTATCTTAATCATCTGGGACATGGTGCGGACATTGAAATATTAAAGACCGCAGGCTGATGCCTGTGGTCTTTTTGTTTAGGAAGCAATTATCGCAAACATCAGTATATCGAATGAAGGAGTGTTTCCATGCAAGACCGCAGTAACCCAACAACAACTAGACCTTCCCTGAAAAAAGGATTACGCGCACGCCATATGACGATGATCGCCCTCGGTGGCTCAATTGGGACCGGGCTGTTTCTCGCAAGTGGTACCGCCATCTCAACCGCAGGCCCTGGCGGGGCATTAATTGCCTACGCGGCCGTTGGCATCATGGTCTATTTCCTCATGACCAGCCTTGGTGAGCTTGCTACCTTTATGCCGGACTCCGGTTCATTTAATACGTATGCCGCACGTTTTGTCGATCCCGCCCTCGGGTTCGCCATGGGCTGGAACTTCTGGTATAACTGGGCGGTAACCATCGCAGCAGAGCTTGCTGCCGCAACAGTGCTCATTAAATACTGGTTCCCCGACAGTTCGTCCATGTTATGGAGCTTACTGTTCCTCGTGCTGATCTTTGCCTTGAATGTCCTGTCCGTCAAAGGATACGGGGAGTCCGAGTACTGGTTCGCCATTATCAAGGTAGCTACCGTTATTATCTTCCTGGCCGTTGGTGTGCTTATGATCTTTGGTATTATGGGCGGAGAAGCCGTTGGTTTCAGTAACTTCACCATCGGTGATGCGCCCATTCATGGCGGATTCTTCGCCGTGTTAGGCGTATTCATGGCTGCGGGATTCTCATTCCAGGGTACCGAGCTTATCGGAGTAGCCGCCGGGGAAAGTGAAAATCCGCGCGAAAATGTACCTCGTGCCATTCGGCAGGTATTCTGGCGCATTCTGATTTTTTACATTTTGGCGATTACCGTGATCAGTCTGATCATTCCGTATACTCATCCGAATCTGCTCAAAGGAGATCTGGAAAATATCGGGGTCAGCCCGTTCACACTGGTGTTTGAAAAAGCAGGACTCGCCATTGCGGCTTCCGTCATGAATGCCGTTATTCTAACTTCCGTACTCTCTGCCGGAAACTCAGGCATGTATGCTTCAAGCCGGGTTCTCTATGCCCTTGCCCGAGACGGTAAAGCGCCTCGGTTCCTCGGTAAGCTGAACAAAAAAGGCATTCCCATGAATGCCTTGCTGCTTACCACAGCCGTTGGCATGTTGGCATTTCTTGCCTCCCTATTCGGCGATGGCATTGTGTATACCTGGTTGCTGAATGCATCCGGTATGTGTGGTTTTATTACTTGGCTAGGTATCGCTATCAGTCATTATCGCTTCCGTCGTGCATACGTTGCACAAGGCAGGGACCTAAGCGATCTGCCTTACCGGGCACGTTGGTTCCCGTTTGGGCCGATCTTTGCCTTTGTCCTGTGTATTATCGTGATTATTGGACAGAACTATCAGGCATTTACGGGTGACGAGATCGACTGGAGTGGAGCCATCGTTGCCTATCTGAGCGTCCCCCTGTTCCTCGTGTTGTGGCTTGGTTACAAATGGATCAAAAAAACCAAAGTGGTGCCGCTGAAGGAATGTGATTTCACACCTACCGATGCACCAAGTAACAAATAGTAGCTCCAACGTACTATCATCTACAGATACAATTGACTTTATATAATAAAACCTCCCCGTGGCGTTGCAGTTTTCATTCTGTAGCGATACGGGGAGGTTTTTTGGTGACGGCCCCTTCGAACCTTCCTGTACCTCTTCGTCCTTTCGTCTCCTGTCCATATTTTGTATAGGTCTGTAAGTAAAAATAGATAAAGGTATACTATTTTTCTTGAACAACGGGAGTTGATGCATAATGAAAAAATTCTCTATCCTGCTCATTCTGCTGGGCATGCTGATCATCAGCTTTCCTTTCCTACGGGACACGTATTATGACTGGCAGCAAACCCGTGTGATGAACGATCTGGAGCAACTGCAAGACGGCTTGTCCAAGCTGAATCACGCCTTCGAACAAGGCATACAGGATGCAGCTTCCGCCGAGCCAACTACTGACAATACAGATATAGTGCAAGACGAATCTTCGGATACGTTGGGGGTACTTTCCATTGACAAGATTGATGTCCGCTTGCCGATTTTGGAGGGTGCCACGGAAGCAAACATGAAGGTAGCTGCAACCCACCTTGTCGAAACCAATAGAATCGGTAACAAAGGTAATGCCGCCATTGCCGCTCATCGCGCACACAAAAAAGGACGACTGTTCAATCGCTTGGGAGAACTCCAGATTGGCGATTCAATGGAAGTCACCCTGGCAGATCGAACGATCATCCATTATAAGATAGATCGGATATCCGTTGTGAAGCCGAATGACTTGTCCGTGCTGGAAGACCCCGGACTTGGACAGGTCCTTACCTTGATTACCTGTGATCCACTCGTCAATCCAACACATCGGTTAATTGTAAGAGCCATTAAAGTAAATCCTGACGTTGCTGGATTTGATCTTCCTTAAGGTTCAACCGAAATAAAATAAAACACCCTCTAGTATATTCACACCGTGACTCTGGGTCACTTGTGAAGCTAGAGGGTGTTTTTATCTGTTTTATCTGAAAATGATCTATTCCTGCATTACGTGCTGCGTGCGATCTAACGCTGAAGCAGTTGTCTACGTCGGAAGTAAACGTATCCCACACTACCCAATGCCATCAGCATCATGCCTGCCACAGTGAAAGCCCATGTGCTCTCTTCGCCTGTCTTCGGCAGCATTCCCTGTGATGCAGAGTTTCCGTTCTGCTGTGATGCAGAATTCCCAGTCCCCTGCGATCCATCTGTATCCGTTCCCGCAGAAGGTGCCAATGCGCTATCCCCATCCGTTGTTTCTGTATCCCCCGCTGGAGGTGCAGTGTCGTCACCGTTGGAGACGCCAGGCGAAGGAGGAGTTACTCCGTTATCTTCATCTGTTGGAAGCTCGGTTCCGTCTCCAGGTTCAGTAGGTCCAGTAACCACTGTACCTGGGACAGACGTTCCTGGTTTTTCTGGTCCCGGTGTTACTGGTTTCTCCGGATCTGGTGTTACCCCCGTAGTAGGTGTCCCCGGATTATAAGGTCCACTCGATCCACCGCCCGATACCGGGATAGCCTGATTTATTTTTTCTACAACTATGGCTTCGGTTTGTATGTTCGTAATTTCAAATGGTACAGGTGTTGTGTCCAAGATATATCCGTTAGGTGCTTTTATTTCGACCAACTGATATTTATTGACATCCAGGTCTTTAAGTACAATTTCACCTTGCTGATTGGTTGTCAGTGTGGCTTCATCCAGACCTGTTACCTTGTGGAACTCCCAATTCCCATTTGCATCCATCAATGCAGTTTGAGCCCGTAATTCAAACACTGCACCTTGTAGATGCTGAGTTCGACCCGCATTGGTTTTAATCAATTTCACGGAACGATTATTTTCTTTATTTTCAATAGTCAATTGCGTTTCCGGTTTGATAATAGATATAAGCGTCTCCGGCTGTTCAATGACAAAACCTTCTGCCTTGGTCTCTACCAATGTATATGAACCATAGGTTAATCCATCGAATTCTATGACCCCGTTCAGATCCGTCACTTTCGTATCGATGATCGCATTGGAGTGATCACGCAATTCGAATTCAATTCCACTTAATACGGACTGATCCTTCGCATTGACTTTGGTAACGACAAGTTTGCCACCTGCCCCTATGGCATTCGACTTCGTCAGTGTAATAATCTGAGTCTGATTCTCTACGATGGTGAAGGGAATCGGGGTAGCATCCAACTGATAAAACTCGGGTGCCACAACCTCTACCAATTCATAATCCCCAGGTAAGAGATCACCTTTGGCGATTTTCCCATCTTCCCCTGTCGTCAACTCGTCTATTTTCTCTCGGGTTGCGCCATTGTTCAAGTACAATTCAAAGGTTGCACCCTGGAGCTTCTTGGATGATTCAATGGCATCTACCTTAGTTAATTCGAAGCCTTGTCGAATCTTTTTATTTTCAATGTCAAAGGCAATATCCGCATCCTTGAATTCAATCGTTTTACCTGAGGCAGAGCCATACTCTGGATCAACCATGTATCCTGCCGGTGCAGATAATTCTTTTAACTTATAAGGTATACCGTTGGTTAGATTGTTTAATCGATAGTTTCTGGAGCTTTCAACCACACCATTCTCGTCCGTTGGTTTCAATGTTTCCAGGAGCGTAGTTCCAGACGCATTATAGATTGCGAATATGGCTCCTTCCAGTGGAAGCCCAGTATCACTGACTTTGTGGATTCTAATCTTGCCCAGACCAGTAGAGGCTCCTCCACCCGCTCCAGCCAATGAAACTTTGATACCCACCTGATTGCCTTCTCCCACCACTGAGGAGGACTGACCTGCAAATTCAACTTTATTCTCAATTCGAGCGCCATGATCGGCATTAATATAGGACTGATATTCTAGAATGAATGCCGTATGGATATCTTTATTGAAGGTGAGGGTAAATGTATTACCTTCAACGGTCAATTCATAATCTGCCGGATCAACCAGTCCAGCTTTGTTGGATATATTGCCTGAATTGTTGGCAGGCAGGTTCGTTGCATATAATTTTAAGGAGTCCGCCAATAAAATTTGATTCTCCGACAAGGTATCTGTTAATGATGTACCCGCTGGAACATAAGATTGACTTGGATTGATATTTACCGTCCATGATGCTTTATCCGTTGTACCGATCTGTTGACCTGTTTTTTGAACATACACACCCCCGTGAACTGGCGTGATGCTCGCTGATCTGTTAAAGCGCTCTTCACCGCCCTCACCATCGGTTAGTACGGCCTGGTTGGCATACGTACCTTCCACGGAATAAGGTCCATCCAGGCTCGTTTGATACTGAATGCGATAAGCTACTTTGCCGATGTTCCCCAGGTCCAATGTAAAACCTTTACCGTCCGGGTTCAGCTGGAATTGACCAGGTGTGAGCGCAACCTCGCTACCTACAGCAGTAACATTATTGGCTCCCTGTAACTCTAACTCATGAACTTTTAATGAACCGTCTACAAAAGATTGGTTACCCGTGTAGGCATCCTTAAGGATAGCCTCCTGAATATCAAACAAGTTGTAGTTTACATCAATTGTCCACGTGATCGTTTTGTCTTTGGCGCTGTATTCGCCCTTTTTGTTACCATTTTGAATGGTGTACTCTTGCGGTTTGACCATAGCCGACTTGGTAATCGCAGTCTGTGCTACATTGGACTCTTTCCAATCGACCTTGGCCGAGTTGCGATATTCATTATCCGTTGGCATACCTGCCGTCGGATCAAAGCTTGTCGTATAGGTAATGACATGTTCCGTGTTAATGGTAACGCCGTCCTTTAGGCGAACGGAGAATCCTTTTTCATACGTAGGATCAGCCGGGTCTGGAGTCAATTCGAAGTCGTCTTTGTTAACCCCAGTCACTTGAAGACTACCCTGAATTAGCTTCATGTGTCTGCCTTCATAATTGTCGGTAATGACGATATCCGTCATGTCCTGCAAATCACGGTTCAACACCATCTGCCATTCAATTTCTTTGGTGTTGAAGTTTTCACTTTTTACGCTTTTGGCAAAAATGACTTCCCGGATGTCTTTCCGGCCTGTTTTGGAAGTACCATCATACATGTTCACTGTGTTCGTAATGGTATCGTTTGTATAGACACGATGAATGGATTGTGTATCATATTCAATCTCATAGGCCTTGGTAATGTCGTTCTTAAAATGTAATCTGAAGCCGTCATCAAATCCTGTATTTATTGTTTCAAGTGTGTATTCATTCGGATTCACCAGCGTTCTGTTCGAAGCCGCTCCGCTCGCATTAATATCAACTTGGTATACGTTGACGGAATTGTTGATCAGTTGCTGTTTGGCCGTATCAAAACGGTCTTCAATCCATGCATTCGCTTGCATGATTTCTTGCTGATTGTAGTTATATTGCACTTTCCATGTGATTGTCTGTGTCACCGGATCATACGCACTATCTTGGCCTGACTTGTTCAAAGGCTCGTTAAAACTCACACGAACTCGGCCAATATCCGTCTCGTTATGCTCGCTCTGATCCGTTGTAAGCGCAACCTGGTTTTGAAACTCCACATTGGTGAACGGAGCAGTGGTTGGTGCTTTAACACTTGTCGTATAGGTTACACGATAGGCCTTATCCGTGTCTCCCAATACAATTGGAAACTGTGGTTCCGTTTGAACTATTGGACCTTCTTTTACAGATCCATTCAATTGCACTTCCAATTCACGAATTTCGATATTGCCCTTGAGTTCAAGGTTTGTTGGCAATGTATCTGTAAGAACCGCATTTTTCAAAGCCTTCTCGCCTTGGTTAAAATCTACAGTCCATTTAATTTCATCCGAGTTGAAATTGTCTTTGTTTGCGCTTCCCGATTTCTTCAATTTATCTACGGCTGTGTTGGCAAAATGCACATTAATGATGCCCTGCCCCACAGAGCTAAAGTCTATCTGTTGTTTCAATCCATCTTCCATCTTGCTCTCATCAAACTTAATCCACACGTAGAAATTGCCTTCCAGCTGCGCATGCTCGATCAGTTCGTTGAAGGTAAAGATGATTGTGCCATCTGGATTCACCACATACTCCCCAACACCGCCATCCAGATCGCCCTTAAGCTGTGATCCAATGATGAATTTATCCGGCAAGTTGAAGGTAAACGTGGAACCATCGCTGTAGTTGTGGGTGTCATTTGCAAGCCCCCATGTAAAGACGACAGCCACCTCATCCTGAATGGATGGACGAATATCCTCAATTTTATCGCCTTTGATATCAATCGTTCCATTTCCATTATCTTGCGGTGCTTGATTGTACATCTGCACACTCGTAATTAATTGCTCTGTAATTACCGGACCTGCAGCTGCACCAAGCAGATGCATCGTATTATCCTCCTGATCTTCCGGAGTACTGACATCCTTATCTTCTTCCGGAATGGCAGGATCTTCTTTCACTTCTCCCGAACCTGCCGAACCATCTTCTACCGCTGTATCACTGATTGCACTGGCTGGCAAATTAGTTAATTCATCCTGAGCATGCATCGTTGGTGTTAAGATCCAACCCTGCATCATTTGTGTGACCAGCAACAGAGCAATGATCACTATGCTCACTTTTTTCCTCATTTTTTGCATATCCTCCTCGTACGTAATGTTGGCATGCGCCGAAGAATAGAATAGCAAAGCGACATATACAAAAAATAGACAACACAAAAACCCTTGTCGTTGAACACAAATTGAACGCAAAAAAGGATACTCCTCAAGCGGAGCATCCTGTTCAAAACAATTATAACGTCCAGTTAATTTTGACACGTAGATCTGTGGTACCTTCCATTTTGGACACATAATAAGATATCGATTTCATGCCAAGCTGGTACAAATCCTGTAAATCTTCGATCAGTCCAGCCTCCGTACCCTTGTACCTGAACGTGAGCGAGGTTCCGCCTTCCTTCAGTGTACCTTGAACCTTGGTCTTCAGCGCAGCATGACCTTTAACGGCATCCTGTTCATCATACAGGGAATAGTCCAGAGCATGGTACAGCTTCTGATAAGCGGCCTTTTTGCTATCTCCAGCCTTCACGAGCTTTAATAAAGCTTCTCGATATGGGGCTGGCGCAGCGGGGTACTTGCTTTTGCCTGTCCAGATATGGTCACGTGCCATCTCATCATCACTCAGCAAATAATAGCTGTGGCTTACCTTACCTTTCCGGTCAGGAGTAGGATCATCCCAGGTGGTGTCCATGTGATACCACTTGCCGTCCAGGTTCACGATATTCCAGGCATGAAGCTGCCCGCCTGCTGTACCTTCCACAATCCGGTTATCGATGCCTACTCGCTCCAGCATTCGATAAGCCAGCAATGAGTATCCCTGACAGACGGTACTGCCTGTAACAAGCCCGTCGTAGGCCGTATATTTCTTGAGCGAAGTATCGTAGGACAGGTTAAGTACAATCCAGTCATGGATGACCTTGACCTTCTCATGATCCGTCATGCCGGGTTTGATGATTTCTTTCAACACGTTCGTAACTTTACGATTCACATAATCGGTCTGTTCCTTGGTCTCCCGGTAGGAAAGCGTCACATGTACTTCGGCCGATACATTGGAGCCTTTATAATTAAATGCGTAACTTTTAACGGTATATTGGATATAGGGGTCACTCTTCATTGCCTCATCGATGGAGGTTTGTAATTGTTTTTTGAGGCCTTTCACATTGCCTTTGTATGTAAAAACAAGTTCCTCCGTCCGCTGTGACATTGCGGTAAGCAAGGTCTGGCGCAAATCCGTTGCCGTGGATATATCCGATGTCCCTGATGCAGCGTACAGTTGATCCAGATCAACCGTACGTGGTAACGCTACAGCAATCAGACAGCCTGCCAGCAGTACGGTGATAATTCGTTTCCCGTTCTTACCCATGAAAGGAACCCACCCTTCTTTGCAAAGTTCTCACGCCTTATTGTATCACAAAAGGCTCTGGCGTCATTCTAGTTTTGTAAAAGCAAATCAAAAGAGACCTTCTATGGAAGGTCCCTTTGATCTTCAATTCGTTGAATCACGAGTACCCGTTATCTTCATCCTATGATTCGGACGGGCGTAATATGTGTGATTCCTCGTCTAATACAGACGATTGCCACTCATAAACGTATCGGTCTTGCCTTGAAGTTTGGCAAGTCGTTCCAATACCTGTGAAGCTTCAGCTACCGTCACTTTGCGTGCAGGCATGAAACGTCCCTCGATCGAAGGAAGTAATCCCAGCTTCAAACTCAGGGAAACCGCCCCTTTACTCGAAATGGCACTGGCATCTGCGATATTGGGAAGATCCGATGGCAATGTGTAGAATCCGGCCAGCTTCTCATAGCGCAGTATGCGTACAAGCAGCACCGCCAATTCTTCACGGGTCATCTCTTCTTGCGGGTTCAGATTCTGTTCTGGGTCCGCTCCGGCAAGCCAGCGTTGATCGATTAACACCTTGATTGCCTTATAATAAGGGCTGTCAGGGGTCACATCAGCGTATAGCTTGTCATCTCCGTCCCCACTATAATACAGATCCATATTCGGGTTAATCGCTCTTGCCAAATAGTTAAACCAGTCTCCTCGGGTGATCACCCGATCCGGGAATACACGTCCCTGCTCATCCGCTAGCAACACGCCATGCTGTGTCATATTGCGAAGCGCATCTTCGGCCACATGGCCTGAGATATCCGTAGGTTCTGTCTTGCTTGCAGCACCTGTCTCCCCGTATTGAAGCTTCCACTCTCCCGTGTTAGCATCCAGTACTTCATAAGTGCCATAGATGGAGTTCTCATCCCGGGTTGGCATATAAGCAAGGTTAACTCCCACCGGAATAACTTGACCATTATTCAGACCATACCCGCCATAACGGGAATATGCGAGGACCAGCTTGAACTCCTCCAGATAGAGCGCCTTGGCCTCTTCATAACTGATGGCTGGCTTATCATCTGCTGGCAATTGTTCAGGCGTTGCTGCAATGCGTGTATAGAACTCGTTCACGGTTCCATCGTTCAACACCTGCACTTGTGCTGTATCATCTTTCACCGGAATTCCATTCAGATAGCGTTGGAACATAAACGTACGAGCATCGTCTACCTCAATAACGTTAGCCAATCTAAATTGCTCCGTTGCATCTGGAACTAACGCAATCACCGTGTTCATCGCCAGTTTCTCAGCCTGCTTTCGGGTAATTAATTTGCCTGTTTTCTCTTCAGTCTGCTTTTCCTGCTCTGGTCCAATGCGTTGCATCATCGTATAGCTGTAGATCTGCCCAGTCACTGCATCCACCTGTGCTGAAATATCCCGCATGAACATATAGGACGTATTGGCACTTCGATCGCTCCAGCTCAGACTCCATACCTGATTGTTCGGACTTGCAAAAAAACCTTTGCTTAACTGGCTATGCTCCAGCTTGTAACCTTTGGGAATATCAAAGTTCGTTACCACCCGATTGGCGGCCTGCTGTACATTTAATCTTGTACCATTGCTTGGAACAAAAGGCGTCACGTCCCCTTGCAACTTCGTATCCTGCTGTAAAGAATCCTCGTCCACTGCTTTGCCTGTTAATGTATTAATCCGTTCCAACGTATTGGCTTCAATCGGAACAATACTGATATTCTTCGGTGTATATCCAAGGTAATACTGCTGACCCTGTTTGGAAGACGACCGATCTTTGGAGATATAAGCCAGCTCTACATCAAACTGTTCTTCAAACTGCTGTCTGGCCTTCTCTTCCGAAGCTGTCGGTTTCGATGAAGGATATTTAGCAGATGTAGTACCTCGTGAGTAACCTGTCACCAAACCACTTTCATCCACATTGATGTAGACTGTCTCTGCGTCAGATAACAATCCGTCATGTTTTAACTGGTAAGCATATCGATATTCTGTTCTGCCAAACAAAGACTCTTGTTCGATGGAAGAATACAGATCTCCTAGCGGAGCATACTCCGTATCCTTCAAGCCTGGAATCGCTTGATACAACAGTGCCACGGCCTTCTCTTCAGCTTCAGCTTTCGTTAGCTTAACATCCGATCCCGAGACATGTTTATCCAGAATATCCGATGGTAGATGTACACTTAACACTTCCCCTGTGCCTGCATGTACAGTCCCACTGAATCCCGATGTATGATTGCCTTGTGTAATCTGGAATCCAATCTCCCATGCCTTGTAGTCTGGCGGTGGATAGGAATTAGGTGAATCGAATCGTGCAGATGAGATCGTTGCTTTTTTTAACAATGGAAATAATCTAAGTATATTTTCACTGGCTTGCCTGGATGAGATTTTCGCTCCCTCTGGCACGTCATTGCTGGTTGCGTCTAGTTGTTCATTTTCCCCCGTTGTTGCTTCGTTCACCTGCTCTGCTTTCGCGGCTGATGCGCTGCCTGCAAAACCTGGTGTTTGCGAAGCAAGCAGCAGTGTTGCCATCGCTGCAGTTGTTGCTTTGGTTGCGAACATTTTGATACGTACATTGAACTTCCAATTCAAACTCAAATCTGGACCTCTCCCTTCAATTTCATACAAAGAAGCATAACAAATAACCTCGCATGAATATTGCCAGTCTACTCTATGATACCATAAGCTTCCTTTTTAATCGTCTTTTCCCGTCAATTTTACAATTGTGAATTTCTGCATATTGCTCATAACAGCAAAAAACGCCAACCACGTTGGCGTTTTCTCTGTTAGCCTGCACGCTTATGTAGGCTGTTCTATCCTGTTAACTACTCACTATAGACGAATCATTCAACTTCGCCTGACCATGAACATGGGTTTTCAGAAATGGAATAACCGTATCCCAGAAGGCAGGATCTTCCTCGGAACAACTGTGACCTCCGCTATTAACCCATAGATGTTCCACAGGCGGATCGGCTTTGGACATAAAATATTCAAGCTCACTCGGAGGAATAAAATTATCTCCCTTGGAGTGCACCATGAGCAACGGGAGTTGCATCCCCCTGCGCCGTTCATTCAGCATCATCACCGGATCGCGCTGACGATAGGATTTCAGAGATTCACCCAGTCGCCAGAACCAGATTCTGGGAATTAACTGGGCCAGGGGAAACAGAGGCAGACGTCGGCGTCTCAGCTCCGAACTGACAATAACCTCAAATTGCGATGGCATGGAATCCGTAATTACTGCTGATACCGGAATGCCTTCCGTCACTGCAAGAATCGTACCCAGTCCACCCAGTGAATGTCCAAGCACTCCGATAGCAGATGAATCAATCTCTGGCCGTGCAGACGTATACTGCAATGCCGCCAGCAGATCATCCCGGAACAGATAGGCAGATGCAGCACGAACCGGATCACTGGCCCCATGACTGCGGACATCATACATAAACAGGGCATATCCTGCTTCCCAGATCGGCCTCGCATAACGTAGAACACGAGAGCGATTGGAGCCCCAGCCATGTGCAATAATCACGAGCGGCCATGGTTTCGGAATATCAGCTCTGGCCGGGATGAACCACCCATGCACCCGACCTCCCCCACTGTCAAAGGTCACATCCTCAAATGGCATTGGAGGTGTCAGTGTGATCGGAATCTTCTTGGGTGTCTGGCTCTTTACCGCCGCCTTCCATAATCCACCTGCCGTTACTGCAGCAACGGCCAGCATGCCGCCAATCATTGTTTTAGCTTTCACAGGGCATCTCTCCTCTCCGAATTCTGGCATACATCCATCATACGACACTAGAATGAACGGCACGTTAAACGACATCGGTTCTTATGATAACGAATAATCCAGCAATTGATCTAAAGCTACCTTAATATATACCCAAATGGACATATCCCTCATCTTTCGCTGAAGTCTAAACTTCAGCTGCTTCCACAAATCTCCGTGCACATGCTGCAATCTGCTCATGATCTCCTGCTACAAGGGCTTCACGTGGTAAAAGTGCACTTCCCAGACCTACGGCAGCAGCACCTGCTGCATAATAGTCAGCAATATTCTCCAGTGTAGCGCCGCCTGTTGCCAACAGCGGGATATGGTTCAGCGGAGCTTTAATCTCCCGCAGATACGGTATGCCCAGGCTTGCCATCGGAAACAGCTTCACAACACGTGCTCCTGCCTCATGGGCTGCGACAATCTCCGTTGGTGTCATGGCTCCAGGCCAGATCTCGACACCATGTTCTACAGCATATTCAATGACAGACAGATCGACATTGGGGGACACCAGAAACTGTGCTCCTGCAGCGACCGCTTCCTTCGCCATCTGCACATTCAGTACCGTACCAGCTCCGACATAAGCCTTTCCTTCATGCCGCTCACGCCAGTCTGCAATAATATCATGTGCTCCAGGTGTGTTCAGCGTGACTTCCATCAGTCGAATTCCACCACTCGTCATGCCTTGTCCAGCTGTTACTGCCGCTTCACGGCTAATACCGCGCACAATCGCGACCAGCCTCGACTCCAATAGTACTTCCGTCAGATTCATATCCAGTTCCCCTTATTTTATCAATTCGGCAGCCGAAGACAGGTAATCATGTTCACTGCTTTTCCGTTATTCATTATTGTAAAGCATATCCTCCCCTGGATGAAATACATTAATCCATTTCCAAACTGAATCCGTCTTTTGATCAGTACTATGAAGTCATTGCATTGCAACGTAAAAAAACCTCTCCATGGACATGGGGATGATTCACCCATTCAATTCCACGAAAGAGGCATCATTGAGACCTTCATGCTAAGCCTTTTCCAATACGTTATCCTTCTCCAGATCTTTAAAGTAACGATCATTATATAACATGCTCGGATGTGTTGGATGATAGGCGAGTGCGATATCATTATGTTCCCGGGCCTTGGCACGGTTACCCATCCGGTCATAACAGACACATAGTTGCAGATGCGGCATCCAGGTCCAGGCTGCTTCATTTAGCACCACCATAGGATCATCAGGACGTACTGCACGAGTCGCTTGTTCATACCAGAACAGGGCTTTGCGATAATCTTCACGGTCGGCAAAATAACCACCCAATCGACAGCAAATCTCGGCTCTTGGCAGATCATAGGCGAATGATCGGAACAACGCTGTTACTTCCTGTTCTGATCGTTTAAGTGCAGCTTCACAATCCGCAATTTTCTGGCAAGCCGCAATCTGGTCTTCCACCCAACCCAGCCCGGTGTCCAGAAACTTTTCATAGTACTTCACCGCATCCTCATGCTGTCCATGGTCCTTCAGTTCATTGCCAAAATAGTATAAGTCACGCGGTGAGAATTCCTCTCCGGTCTGTTCCCTCTTGCGATAGATCCGCAGATTCCGATCGGTATACTCCTTATCTTTCTTGTGGGTAACCGCTATGTCACTATGCAGCAGATTGCCTGCTACAGCCAGATATTCATGCACCGCGCCAATCCAGCGAAATTGCCGATCCCGACGCACCAGGCGATTCCGGCGCAGACTGTAGGATACTTTGCCTTCTGCCGTAAATGACAGATTGTAATCCATTGTGACACTATCAACAGCCGGGTCCAGCGAACGTTTCAAGGCAATAAGCTTCGCCCGATCTTCCGCTTCAAATACATCGTCGGCATCCAGCCACAGAATATATTCGCTCTTCGCCTGATCGAAGGCAAAGTTGCGTGCTGCTGCAAAGTCATCCACCCATTCAAAATCAACGATACGATCCGTATATCTGGAAGCGATCTGACGGGTACGATCCGTTGAACCGGTATCAACGATCACAATCTCATCGGTAATGCCGTTGACCGAGTCCAGACATCTGGCGAGGGATGCTTCTTCATTTTTCACAATCATACAGAGCGTAATGCTGATCGTCTCTTCCCCACGTCTGGCTCTGCGGTTAAAGGCAGCTACCCCCGGCAGTTCGGACAAACGGTAGATGTGGTACGCAGGGAGATGCGTATCAACGAAAAGGCGAAAACCAAGTGCCTGCGCACGGATACAGAAATGACGATCTTCGCCCCAGAAGGATACATTCGGAATCTGGTCATAGGAAACCCCGGCGGCCAGAACATTTTTGCGAATGAGCGTACATGCCCCCAACCCTCCAACTTCGTAACAACCTGGTATCCGCAGTTGATTCAGAAAAGCAGTCGTTTGCGCGCCCTCGTCTTCCGCTTCATTTCCGGCTGAAGATTTGCCGCCTCGACGATACAAAGCATACTCATCTTGCAGCCATACCTGAGGCATTTCCCTGGCCCCCGGCTGCCACCGGGTCCAAAAGATATTGGACACGATGTCTTTGCCACTCGATACGAGTTGTTCCAATGTCCGCGGATGCAGCACCAGATCAGAGTCTATCAAGAAAACAGCATCGTACTCGTTGTCGCGTGCATAATTCAAAATGCGGTTTTTTAGACCAGCTACACGCCAAATCTGTTCATCCTGCCAATAGTGGCCTCCCTCATCCTTGGTGTACAACCCTTTGTTGTCAGGACTATCGCTTCTATGTTCATCTGCCTGAATAACCGTCCCTTCATGCTGGAGCACAAATTCACGTAATATATTCGACGCAGCTTCTTCCTCGTTATCGTCAACAAACAGATAATCCGTCTTCACTGTTGTTCGTTCCAGTGCATGCAGAGAATCCAAAAATTCACGCAGCACCGGAGTTGTTTGACGAACCGGGCTGGCAATCAGTATTCTTTCCTGGACAAGCGTTTCAAGATTTTCCGGTTGGCGGGTTTCCTTCGATATAACAGAACGCCTGGACGGTGGATGATTACTCTGGCTATTTATTTGGCTCTCTACATGGCTTTCATGTTGGTTTTGATGTTGCTTCTCTTTCTGTTCCCCATTTATTTGGGAATTCGGCTCTATTGGAGGTTGGGATTCCTCTTGCGATTGCGATTGGTGTAACGGGTCTTTCTTGCTCAACGTGCTCACTCCCCCTCTCCTTATTCGACCCATGCCAACAGTCGTGGCTCTTGATCCAATATCGATTCGTACTGTTCCTTCCAACCGTATCTTGCTTCAGGGTCCAATGCTTGATAGCGCTCATATTTGCGGATGCGGTCTTCTTCCCGCGCCCATCCATAATGCTTCACCCGGGGAGCATGACATCCATAACTCCAATGCTGGATCGTTAACGGAAAACGCCCACAATGCTGGGGTGTTTCCTTCCATTCATAGCTCATCCCCGGATGATAACGAATCAGAAACGGCCGATAGTAGGCATGGGCTTGCCAGAACTCATCTTCCCGGTAATGCGTATCACTCCACATATCAAACAATCTGAAATAAATCGCATCCTCGTTGCCACGAAGCAGCAGATCGCGTACAGCCCCAAAGTCACTGGTTAGAATCTCATCCGCATCCAGATTCAAAATCCATTCCGGATCGGTCGCCACTGTTTCTTCCCATTGTTGTTTCCTCAAGCTTACTTCGTCTGCAAAACGTGAAGAAGCGTTCTCCACCAATACAAGTGGAATACCGTCCAGAAGTTCCCGGCACATCGCCACCGTTCCATCCGTGCTTCCATCATCAATGATTACTGCACGATCAATCCAGGCACGATGTGTCTCCAAAGCCTGCTTGAGATAACGATTCTCCTCATTACGAACGATCATCGACAAGGTAATATGTGGTCTTCCATGTACCTCATGTTCATCCAAAGCTTCACCCCCATGCTCAAGCTTCTTCCTATTAAAATCGCCGGACACCCGATGTCTGGACAGAACAATCCTCTATTCTCAATCTATGCAGAGCCGGAATGCGGATATGCAGGACAAGGAAACCTTTCACGGGGTTAATCTTGTTGAACGACAAAAAAAGCACCCGCCTGTGCGGATGCTTCTGCATGTATGATATACATGTTTAATGTAATGAATTAACGGTATTCAGCCAAACGATCATTGAGACTACGTGTCTGTCCATAGACTTCCTGGTACAGTGCGAACAATTCATCATAGACAGCAACCGTTTCCGGGTTCGGCTCATAGGACTTCGCTGGACGAATAAACGCCGTTGCACATTCCTGCAAAGACGAGAACCAGCCACATCCATAGGCAGCCAGCATTGCTGCCCCCATAGCCGGACCCTGTTCGCTCTCCAACTTCACAATTGTGGCGTTGAAGACATCTGCCTGCATTTGCAACCAGGCTTCATTTTTGGCACCACCCCCAATAGAGATGACTTCATTAACGGTTTTACCTGCGCCGCGCAAAATATCAATGGATTCACGCAGCGAGAAGGTGATGCCCTCCATCACCGCACGTCCAAAGTGCTCCAGCTTGTGCCCGGCATCCATACCGATGAAGCTGCCCCGGATATTCGCATCTGGATGAGGTGTACGCTCCCCAACGATATAAGGTGTGAACAATAATCCGTTGCTGCCGGCCGGAATCTGATCAATGCCCTGTAAGAGCACATCAAAGGATTTGTCCGCTGCAAACGTATCCTTGAACCAGGACAAGCTATATCCTGCGGCAAGTGTTACCCCCATAATATAGAAGGCATCTTTCTCCCCATGATTGAAAAAGTGTACTTTGCCTTCGAAATCGAGATCTTTACGCTCTTCGTAGGAAAGCACCACCCCGGACGTTCCGATGCTGCACATCGTCTGTCCTTCACTCAGAATGCCTGCGCCAATGGCACCGCATGCATTGTCCGCGCCACCTGCGTATACTTTCGTCGCAGCTGCCAGACCTGTTTGATCCGCAATCTCCGGCAACAGGGTACCCACTTCCTCAAACGATTCCACTAGACGTGGACATAGGGAGATCGGCAGCTTGAATGCTTCTGCAATCTCATTGCTCCACTGCTTGCCCGCAACGTCCAGCAGCAAGGTACCTGCTGCATCGGAATAATCCATGGCATAATCCCCTGTCAGGCGATAACGCACATAGTCTTTGGGTAACAGGAATAAGGATGCTTGCTGTAACAATTCAGGCTCGTTCTCCTGAACCCACAGAATTTTTGGCAAGGTAAAACCTTCAAGGGCGCGGTTCCGGGCAATGCTTAACAGCTTGCCATCCAGCACTTTTTCAATCCGGCGGCACTGAGCCGTTGTGCGTGTATCATTCCACAAGATTGCATTCCGCAGTGGTTTACCTTCGGCATCCACCAAAACCAGTCCATGCATCTGTCCGGAGAAGCTCAAACCTTCAATTTCCGAAGGCTGCACGCCAGATACTTCGAGCAATTTGCGCAGGGAAACAATCGTCTGCTCTACCCAATCTTCGGGATTTTGTTCACTGTATCCAGCCTTGGGCTGGTACAACGGGTATGCCTCCGATGCTTCAAATGCCACTTTTCCTTCACGATTGACCAACACGGTTTTAACCGCACTGGTTCCCAGATCGACACCAATTACGTAACTCATAGGTTAACTCCTCTCGTTTGTAACAGGATTGTATAAATGAAACCCTTGATGCTCATGTGGCCACTCCGTGATCAGAAAACCCTCGGATCGCCGTTACCCCCGGATTTCCGTTAACCCCTTTGGCAAGGGTGAAATCCGGGGATAAATGCGACCGCTTCGCTTCCTCGGGTCCTTTCTGCTCACTCCGTTCTGCATGTACCATTTTAGAAGAACATTTATATCAAAACAGTAAAAACATACTCGTTTTTGTAGCGAAAAGATGATCCAATGACCTTGATTCGTCATTGGTCATAAATGAAACCCTTGATGCTCATGTGGTCACTTCGTGATCAGAAAACCCCTGGATCGCCGTTACCCCCGGATTTCCTTTATACCCTTTATCAAGGGTGAAATCCGGGGATAAATGCGAACGCTTTGCTTCCTCGGGTCCTTTCTGCTCACTCCGTTCTGCATGTACCATTTTAGAAGAACATTTATATCAAAACAGTAAAAACGTACTCGTTTTTGTAGCGAAAAGATGATCCAATGACCTTGATTCGTCATTGGTCATAAATGAAACACTGATGCTCATGTGGCCACTCCGTGATCAGAAAACCCTCGGATCGCCGTTACCCCCGGATTTCCTTTATCCCCTTTAGCAAGGGTGAAATCCGGGGATAAATGCGACCGCTTCGCTTCTTCGGGTCCTTTCTGCTCACTTCGTTCTGCATGCACCATCTTAGACAAACATTTATATCAAAAAAGTAAAAACATACTCGTTTTTGTAGCGAAAAGATGATCCAATGACCTTGATTCGTCATTGGTTATAAATGAAACCCTTGATGCTTATGTGGCCACTCCGTGATCAGAAAACCCCTGGATCGCCGTTACCCCCGGATTTCCTTTAACCCCTTTAGCAAGGGTGAAATCCGGGGATAAATGCGAACGCTTTGCTTCCTCAGGTCCTTTCTGCTCACTTCGTTTTGCATGTACCATCTTAGAAGAACATTTATATCAGCAATTTAAAAATCGCGTTGTATGTTTCATTAAAAAACCGCCCCCGTCTTCCCAAGGGAAAGTCGGGGACGGTCCGAATGTCATGCTTGTTCAGGCGTTCCATGGTACAAGCTAATCTTGTGCATAGGCTAGTTTGGACACTGATGTCCAACACATATGAGTTGAATAACCATCGGTGGTCGACGTGACCAACCCTGCCTAATCCACTATTAATCAGCCAGAATGTACTGGTTCAGTTGTGCTCTCAGCAATTCCTGACGTCCGGATTGGTTTTTGCGTGGGCTTTCATTGTTGAGTGCATACTCAGCAAGGGAAGCAAGTGTTGCTTTACCTGCAACCACATCTGCACCAATGCCTTCGCTGAAGCTGCTGTAACGTTTTTCGATGAAGTCATCGAATACACGATCTTCGATCAGTTTTGCAGCTACTTTCAGACCTTTGGCATACGTATCCATACCTGCGATGTGTGCCAAGAACAGATCGTCTGCTTCGAAGGAACCACGACGTACTTTCGCGTCAAAGTTCACACCGCCGCGGCCAATACCACCGTTTTTCAATACTTCATACATCGTCAGTGTCGCATCGTACATATCAACTGGGAACTCATCTGTATCCCAACCGATCAGCATATCACCTTGGTTCGCATCAAGAGAACCGAGCATACCGTTGGTACGCGCAACGCGGATTTCGTGATCGAATGTATGACCAGCCAGTGTAGCGTGGTTTGCTTCCAGGTTGAGTTTGAAGTGTTTATCCAAACCGTATTTTTGCAAGAAAGCAATGGAAGTTGCTGCATCATAGTCATATTGGTGTTTCGTTGGCTCTTTCGGTTTAGGCTCGATCAGGAATTGTGCGTCAAAACCAATTTCCTTCGCGTAGTCTACAGCCATGTGGAACATGCGAGCAATGTTGTCTTGCTCCAGTTGCATGTCTGTGTTCAGCAATGTGTCGTAACCTTCACGTCCGCCCCAGAATACATAGTTTTCAGCGCCCAGACGTTTACCCACTTCCAGACCTTTCTTGATCTGTGCCGCAGCATGAGCATACACGTCTGCGTTACAAGTCGAAGCTGCACCAAACATGAAGCGTGGGTTCGAGAACATGTTCGCCGTGTTCCAGAGCAGTTTTTTGCCGCTGGATTTCATATGATCTTCAATCAGATCAACGATTGTATCAATGTTGCTGTAGAACTCGCGCAGGTTGTTGCCTTCTGGTGCAATGTCCACATCGTGGAAACAGAAGAACGGGAGATTCATTTTTTCCAAAAATTCAAATGCCGCTTCCACACGTACTTTCGCGAGGTCCAGACCCGAGTATTTATCCCACGAACGAACAGCTGTCTCTGCACCAAACGGGTCACTTCCGCCTGCAGTTAATGTATGCCAATAAGCCATACCGAAACGGAAATGTTCTTCCATCGATTTGCCGGCTACCACTTCTTCTGGATTATAATGTTTAAAAGCAAAAGGATTCTTGGAATCTTTACCTTCGAATGAAATTTTATTAACGGATTCAAAATAGGCCATGTGTAAAATGCCTCCTCAATAGTTTTAAGAAATCGTTTACACCGTTATCCTAACACATCGAATTTACTTTGTCTATTGGTTAAACAAAGTAAAATAAAATTGTTTTTTACACGCTTGTTTACGCTATAATAGTCGAATAACTTGTTTCGGATGTGGGTCAGAACCCTTTTACCAGAAGAATAGGAGTGCCTTAACGATATGAAAATTACCGGAGACCAGATGCTGGTCAAAAAAATAAACAAGTCGATCGTTCTGGATACGATCCGGCGCCATGCCCCTCTTTCTCGCGCGCGAGTGTCCGAGGTTACCGGGCTGAACAAAGCAACGGTATCCAACCTGGTTGCTGATCTGATCAGTGATGATCTGGTGCAGGAGATTGGCCCTGGGGAATCCAGTGGCGGACGCAAACCACTCATGTTGCTGTTTCGGGGGACATCCGGCTATGCAGTCGGTCTGGAACTCAGTGTGACCCATTTAAAAGGCGTGCTTACAGATCTGGAAGGACACATCATTACAGAATACGCAGTGACCTTGGAGCATCATGACGTGTCCTCTGTATTGGAGCAATTAAAATTGGCAGCAAAACAGCTCATTGAAGCAGCTCCTGCTTCCCCTCACGGTGTCATAGGCATCGGTATCGGAGTACCCGGCATGGTCGATGAGGCAGGAACAGTCCTGTTTGCACCCAACTTGGGGTGGGAGAAGGTAGCGCTGCGCTCCATGCTTGAAGAAGAATTTGAACTGCCTGTCACCATCGATAATGAAGCCAATGCTGGCGCTCATGGAGAGTTAAATTTTGGTGCAGGCATCGGTGTCCGTCACATGATCTATATCAGTGCAGGCATGGGGATTGGTTCAGGCATCATGGTAGATGGTGAATTATACAAAGGCGCGTGGGGTTACGCAGGGGAAACAGGCCACATGTCCATTGAAGCGGAAGGTCTGCCTTGTTCCTGTGGAAATCGTGGTTGCTGGGAGTTATACGCATCGGAAAAAGCCTACGAACACCCGGATCATCAGCTGAAATTACCTGCTCATACCACACGTGAGCTGATACATTATGCGGAGCGAGGCCATAAGAATGTTCAGGAATTATACGACACGATTGGACGCAAACTGGGAATTGGCATCACCAATATTGTCAACAGTTTTAACCCGGAACGTATTATCATTGGTGGTCCGCTCTCTGAAGCAGGTCCCTGGATAGAAACAGCGTTAAAACAGGTTGTGGAGGAACGTACGTTACCCTATCATCGCCGCAGTTTGCAGATTGAATGGGCAGCTCTGGGCAGCCGTTCCACCCGTGTTGGTGCCGCTTACTCTGCAATATCCCAATTTTTAGGTAAAATAAGAGTTTCCGTCTAATAACAGCTGAAAATTGACATCATTTCGCCCCATTTCCTCCCTTTTTGTTAAAGAAATCCAGATGTATAATGGGGTTATGTGATTTTTGTCATGGCTGTGTCGATATAGCTGTGTTAATTCCGATAATGAAACGGAGTGAAAAGAAGCGTGACCTACGTGGATACTTCAGATATCTCGGCGCCAGTATTTGTCACCGTCCTCCTGTTCCTGATTGTGCTTGCGCCCCTGTTCAGCCTTGGCATACTCCGATTGTTCCAGAGCAAAAAGAAGGCTGGTTTCATGTACATGCTGTCAGGAGTGCTGGTATATGTTGTGTTTCAGACTTTCATGAGTATTTTTTTCTAAAGAATATATTTAATTGAATTGCTAAATCCCCTTTCGCAGTAATTCCTGAAGTTCACATGTTAGCATGTGCTCCAAATTATAGGGCAAGGGGATTTTTCATTTTATCTTGATAGATTAATCATACTCACTACTTTTGAGTATTCTCCAGAGCTCGTTCTTCCATCATGTCGACAATATCCTGAATCTGACCCATGACGGAAATCGGATCGGAAAAATAAAATTTATATCCATCAATCTCGTATAACTCATTGTTTTTGACTGCTTCTAACGTTCCCCACACCGGATCGCTCGCATAGTCGTATGATTCCGCTTTGGCATTCACGGCCATAAATATGTAATCACCAGCATATGATTCGGCGAGTTCATTGGAGATCGTAGCCCAGCCCACTTTTGGATCAATGCTGCGTATTACGTTCTCGTTCATAGGCAAGTCCAATTCACCATGGATCGTTCTGCCCGTATGCGCATTACCATAAAGCGTGATGTCTTTGCTTAAGCCTCCGTCAAACACAGTAACGGTTTCTCCCTCTTTGATTATACTGCTTAAACTCTCCTTGGCCGAAGTCACCTTTTGTTCAAAATCGGTAAGCCATGCCGATGCTTCAGCCTCTTTCCCCAATATAACGCCAAGCTCTTTAACCTGATCACGAACGAGGGCAGAGTTGTCCAGAAAGACGGTTGGGGCGATTTTGGAATAAACATCGTAACTTTTGGCATTGCCTGTAACGATTAGGTCAGGGTTCAGTCCAGTTATTGCTTCAAGATTGTCCGAAATATCCTCGATACCGGAAACCTTGCCCTCCAGATAATGGTTTTGCATGAATACGCCGTTACTTCCCACAGGCTTCACACCCAAGGCCAGAATATGACCTAGGAAGAAATCCGTGACGACACGCTGCGGATTAGCAGGCACTTCGACCTCACCCATGGAAGTATTCACTTTACGTGTCGTTGCTTGGGCATTTTCATTTGTGTTACTTTCGCTTGAACTGTTCGCTTGAGAAGCTGTTGCTTCCGATTGAGCTGTACTTCCATCTCCCGTTGCGGCCCCTGTATTCCCTGAAGAACCGCCACTACATGCATTTAACAGCAACCCAAAAGCCATCAGCAAAGCCACCGGGACTCTCTTTATATTTTTTAACATTTCGTCAGACCCTCCATCTAAGTATTGATAATAATTATCATTATCATATAGAGGAATATAACATGGGGCTGGAGAGCCAACAATATGATTTCTTCCTGCTGAGGATGTAACATCTTCATCTACGAATCGCTTACGATACTTCTGTGGAGAAACACCCATATACTTTTTGAAAGCATTACTAAAATAGTACGCATCCTGATACCCAATAGCTGACGCAATCATTCGTAAGGGAAGCCTTGTTTCGGCTAATTGCTTGCAAGCTTTTTGCATACGCAAACGGATTAGACAGTCAATCGGTCCACGATTAAGCACCTGTTTGAAACAATTCGAGAGATGGCCCGGACTCCGCCCCATTGTTGCCGCCAAAGAGTCCAACGTATGAGGTTTTGCATAGTTCTGCAACAGATACTCCAGCGTCTGTATGACCAACTCGACTGGACTAGCTGTTTTGACGACCGGAGACTGTAGATAATATTGTTCCAACATCTGATAAACCCATTGGTAGAACGATGCCTTGAGTTGAAGCAGAACCGAAGGTCCTTCCTGCTGCTGGGCCTCTAGCATACGATTTGCAATTTCGTATAACATCATTGGCTGCGTTAGTGTCACACGATATGTAATTTGAGTTGGATCTTTGCGATCATCTACAAACAACGGCTCATCGTCGTACGTTTGACCCCGTTCTGCTTTATACGAAATCACTATATACTCTGCTCCGTCTGAACCTGCGTTAACTTCAAACAGACTTCTGGAAGGAGAATGAATGATCTCAAAATGATTGATGGAAAAGGTCTTCTGATTGAGCAATACCAGCAAGTTCCCTCTCTTTATACAAAAAAAACTGCTGGGCTGCATCGTGAATAATATTCTTTGACCCTTTGCAAGAATAGTTCTTTCAACATGGATATCCCGTATACTCGCCTGTTCCCAGAAGAGAAAATGCTCCTCCTGATCTATAATCATGCTGTTTGTTCACCTCAATTAAATGATAATTCATTGCAAGATCATCTTACAACTTCACAATGTTTAGGACCAGCTTCCAATTCATCCAATACACTCATAGAAAACGCACAAAAAACCGTACCCTTCGGGGTACGGTTCTTTCTATATCCTAACGGCTCGCGAAAACCGGAATTGCATATGAATTGAAACGTTCTTCAACACATCATGTTCCAGATGATCAGCGTAATTTAAGCGTCCAATACTTTGGCAAATTGAGTTTTGTTCATACCCAGAATGCGGTGTTCACCAATGACAGTCAATGGCACGGCACGTACACCCATGTCCCACACTTGTTGTGCAAATTCATCGCTAGTTTCGATGTTGCGCTCTTCATAAGAGATCCCTTTGTCAGCCAGGAATGTTTTTACGGATTTGCAGTTCGGGCAGTTCGTTGATGTATATACAATTACGTTTTCCATGTTTAATTCACCTCATATGGTTTATATTATTCTATCGTTTGGTTGAAATCAGTGGAATCAACTCATTCTATTACAGAACAACTGCGCTGTGCTCCAAGCTTTCAATGTATTTCTCGGTGTCCATGGCAGCCATACATCCGCTACCTGCAGCTGTAATTGCTTGTTTGTAACGTGTATCCTGAACGTCACCACATGCGAATACGCCTGGGATGTTTGTCTCGGATGTACCTGGTGTAGTCAGGATATATCCGTGTTCGTCCGTAGTGATCTGTCCGCCAAGGAAACCAGTGTTTGGTGTGTGACCGATAGCTACGAATACGCCGCTTGCCGGAATCACTTCTTCTACACCTGTTTCGTTGTTCAATACTTTCAGACCTGTTACGCCGTTGTCACCAGCAAGGACTTCAAGTGGTGTACGATTCAAAGCCATTTCTACTTTTTCGTTGCTGCGTGCACGATCCTGCATAATTTTGGAGCCACGCAGTTCTTCACGACGGTGTACCAGCGTTACTTTGGAACCGAAACGGGACAGGAAGCTTGCTTCCTCAAGAGCAGAGTCACCACCGCCGATGACGATGATCTCTTTGTTACGGAAGAAGAATCCATCACATGTTGCACATGTGCTGACACCGCGGCCCACATTCGTTTCTTCACCAGGGATACCCAGGTATTTAGCAGATGCACCTGTAGAGAGGATCAATGTTTCCGATACGAGTTCACCCATACCTTCAACTTGAATCTTGAACGGACGCTCGCTCATGTCGATGTTGTTCACCCAGCCTGTACGGAATTCAGCACCGAAACGTTCTGCTTGTTTACGCATGTTGTCCATCAGTTCAGGACCCATGATGCCATCAGGGAAACCTGGGAAGTTCTCCACTTCCGTTGTTGTTGTCAGTTGGCCACCAGGTTGTGGACCTTCAATAACGAGCGGGTTCAAGTTGGCACGTGCCAGATAGATTGCTGCTGTCAGCCCTGCAGGGCCTGTTCCAATAATAATTGATTTATACATGTATAGTTCCTCCCCCGGGTTCTGCAAAAAGGTTAGTCCCTCCGGCATCAAAAGCTGTTGCTTTTGCATACACTAGAACGAAAAGCCTAGATCATGTCCACAAGACCTGCCTGCGTAATGACAATAATCCTATGCAGAAACGGAATTCTAATTTATAATCATTCTAATCTGTTGTTCATTATGATCTCTTTTATGTACGGTGTCAATGCTCGGCAGCGATTATGAAGAAGTCTTCATCAGGAGGGAAAATGGAAGCATGAACGATGCACTCATTGGCAGTATTATATCAGCCATGTCTACCGGCCTAGGGGCCGTACCGATTCTATTTATGCGCAAAATATCGCACCGTCTGCGTGATATCTTGCTGGCATACGCTGCAGGTATTATGACCTCAGCCTCGGTTTATAATCTCATTCCGGAAGCGCTCGGCCAATCGAATCTCTTTGTACTCGCATTTGGTATTATGCTTGGTAGCCTGGTGCTACTGGTGCTCGAGATGAAGATTCCACACGTCGATCTGGAGAATCCCGAGAAAATGCCTTTCAAAATTGAAGCCAAAGCCTTCATGATTATTGCGGCTATTACCATGCATAACCTGCCAGAGGGGTTATCAGTTGGTGTCAGCTACGCAAGCTCGGATGAGAACCTGGGCAATCTTATTGCCTTCTCCATCGGATTGCAGAATGCGCCGGAGGGATTCCTGGTCGCCCTCTTTCTAGTGAACCAGAATATTGGCCGCTTCAAAGCACTGGGCATTGCCACCCTCACCGGAGCAGTAGAGATTATTACAGCGATGATTGGTTACACATTAAGCAGTCTCGTATCCGGCCTCGTCCCTTACGGTCTGGCATTTGCAGCCGGTGCGATGATGTTCATTGTCTATAAAGAACTCATTCCCGAAAGTCACGGCGACGGCAATGCACGAGTGGCAACTATCTCGTTTTTACTCGGACTCATCACGATGATCGGTCTGACCGAACTGTTTTAATTGAAGAATGTATACTTACTATGCACGTTAAACCTTGTTTAAGACTCTTACAGTACAGAAAAAAGAACCCGAGCGAACAGCACCTAAAGCTGTCGACCGGGTTCTTTTTTTAGCCACAAATGAAGATTCCATGAAATTAATGGGATCGCCTGTAAGGTTGTGATGCCCTCTTCTGATCAGGATTGAATGAAACGAATCAATTCCGAATTGAATTTTTCCAATTCATCATAGAAAGCACCATGACCACTCTCTTCAAAAGCAATCAATTGAGACGAAGCGATGCCTTTATGCATCTGCTCTGCGAATTCGAACGGACAGATCTCATCCTTTTTCCCGTGCAAAATGGCCGTCGGCACCTGAATTGAACTCAGGTCACCTCGTAGATCCTCATCCCGCAGGGCAATTGCACTGCGAATGGTACCATAAGATGAAGCCTCCATACCAAGCGCGTGGAACCAATCCATGAATGGCTGGCTGTGTTTCTTCGCGAAGAACATGCCGCCAAATGTCTCCAGCAACTTCGGACGATCTGCAAAAATCGGCTCAATGATCTGCTCGTTCAGCTGCTCTGGAGTCAATCCATACGGATAACCTTCGCGCTGTGTGAACACAGGGGCTGCCGCAGATAACAAGGCCAGCTTGGAGACACCATGTCCCTTATGTCTGGCCATGTAATGTACTGCAATCGCTCCACCCATGGAGAACCCTGCGAGTACCGCGTCTTTCAGCTCCAAATCATCGATAACAGCACGAACATCGTCTGCCATCCGATCATAATCATATCCGGTGGAAGGCTTATCTGATAAGCCGTATCCTCTAAAATCTATCGCAATGGCACGAATGCCATGGTTCGGAAGTACGTTCAATTGATATTCAAACATTTTATAATTAACAGGCCAGCCGTGCAAAAAGACAACCGGAGTGCCTTCACCGATATCTTCAACATATACTTTTACATTCGGTTCCACTTGTACATAACGTCCCATATTTCACAGCTCCCTTTGTCCTCGAATGATTGCAACTTTCTCTTCGAATCATTACCCGTTGACCCAAGGTTCAAACGTGAGCCGTTCAACCAGTCGTATACAACCAGCAAAACCAATGAATCATTTTCATCTCCAAATCCGATTAACGTAGCAGCCTAAGTCCATTCAGGATAACCAGAATTGTACTGCCTTCATGACCTACCACACCCAGAGGCAATGCGACGTCTTGGAGGAAGTTACCTGCAATTAAGGCCAGAATAACGGTGATGGCAAAAAACATATTCTGCTTTACCGTACGCTGTGCTCGGCGCGCCTGCCCAATCACCCAAGCGATCTCTTCGATATTGTCGTTCATCAGCACCGCATCAGCAACCTCCAATGCAGTTCCACTGCCGGACAATCCCATTCCCATACCCACAGTCGCTGCTGCAAGTGCCGGAGCATCATTGACACCATCTCCCACCATTAGCACTGGACCATACTGTTTGCGGAGCATTTGGACCTGCTTCACTTTATCTTCTGGCAGTAAGTCTGCATAGACCATGCTTACCCCCGTTTCACGTGCAATTACAGAGGCTGATTTGGCTCGATCGCCTGTTAACATCGCAACTTTAACTCCCATCGCTTCAAGCCTTCTCACTGCAGCTGCTGCCTGAGGGCGTACCGTATCCCGCATGGCGATCAACCCAGCCATTTCACCATCAGCCATAACAACGGATACCGTCTTTCCCTCCCCCTCAAGACGGGAACGTACTTCGTTCCATTCAGAAGACTGCATCGATTCCATTACATTTGTTTTGCCAATACGCCAGAGCACATCGTTTACCGTTCCTTCGATACCCCAACCCGTTAGGGCCTGTACGTGCTCCGCTTCCTGAAGTGTAAGGTTCTCCTTGTTCGCCTGATCTACGATCGCACGAGCCAAGGGGTGCATGGAGATGTTCTCAATCGCTGCTACCGCAGCTAACAGCTGGGCGCGATCTATATTTTCAGCTGTAATAATATCTGTTACTTGCGGGGTGCCCATGGTCAATGTACCTGTTTTGTCAAAAGCAACGACCTGCGTGCGTGCCATATTCTCCATATGGGCACCACCCTTGAAGAGAATGCCACGGCGCGCACTGCTGGACATCGCGGACAACATGACAGGCATGATCGAAGACACCAATGCACAAGGTGATGCAACAACCAGAAATACCATCGCTTTATAAAGTGCCTCGTTCCATGTCCAGCCAAGCAGCAGTGGAGTTCCTGCAATCACAAGTAAAGTCACCCCTACAACAATGCGTGCGTATATCCCTTCAAACCGCTCCATAAAACGCTGGGAATCCGGCACTTCTGCCTGCGCTTCTTCCACCATTTTAATGATTTTTCCGAACAGTGACCCTTCAGCCGATTTGGTGACCTCCACGTATAAGGCGCCCTCCCCGTTTACCGTACCTGCATAGACCTCATCCCCCGCAACTTTGTCCACAGGTAGGGATTCTCCGGTGATGGACGATTGATTGATAAAAGAACTCCCCCGGTACACGACCCCATCTGCTGGTATGAGTTCTCCCGGTTTCACCAACAGCAGATCACCTGGCTGGAGATCATCAATAGCCACAAGGTTCATCTGCCCATCCTCAATACGCAGTGCTGTCTCCGGCTTCAGCGCGAGCAACGATGAGATATCCTTATGACTGCGCTCTGTCGCATAACTTTCCAACGCACCACTGAGTGCAAAAATAAAGATCAGCATCGCGCCTTCATTCCAGTAACCAATAGCTGCTGCCCCAAGAGATGCGGCAATCATCAGCAGATTTACATCTAGATCACGGTCCTTGACCAGTGTCTCGATGCCTTCCTTCGCCTTGGTCCACCCCCCCACGGCATACGCCACAATGTAGAGCATGATGGATAAGGTACCAAAATACGGTGCAGTTCCCCAGGCAATCAGCATCAATAGCCCGCTGCCCAATGCAGATTGCATCTCTTTATTCTGTACCATGGCTCGAAAATCAGGCTTTTTGCCGCGATTGGGGCCAGGTGTTTGGGACGAGCGTTGTTCTGTTTGTTTCTGTCTGTGTAGAGGTTGATGTATCGCTTGCATATAAATCACAATCCTTTCGAATGTTAGATTTGCGGATGACGAGTCTGCCTATTCCGCTCCCAGAAATGAAGTTGTATTGAGAATGAGAGCCATTGTTAATGCCCTAAAAATGACACATGCTGCTGCGGGAATCCCGCAGCAGCATGGTTTTGTGAATGGTTTTGCAATCATCTCGAATGAGAATGATAATCATTTTTGTGCTTATGCAATTATTTTTACCCAATACAACTTTTAATCAGTATATGCCTGTGATCCTCATTTGTAAATGGGTATTTTTCGGACGGTTACTTTTACTCCTACATGCATATTCAAAAAGACAAAAAACCGCTGTCCATAAAGACAGCGGCTTAAAGCATCTATTGATAGGCGTTTGACCAATTTTATAGCATATCGCTTAAGTGAATGTTTCACATCCACCCAATACCATTTATGCGCCTACACCTGCTCCCTGACTTGCTTTGATCGCTTGCTCCAGATCATGAATAATGTCTTGAATGTTCTCTGTGCCAATAGACAGACGAATCAACTCCGGATTAACCCCTGCGGCAGTTTGTTCATCTTCAGTCAACTGCGCGTGAGTCGTACTTGCCGGGTGAATGATCAGTGACTTGGAATCGCCCACGTTTGCAAGGTGAGAGAACAGTTTAACATTTTCAATCAATTTACGACCCGCTTCCGCACCACCTTTGATTCCAAAGGTCAGAATGGCGCCCTGCCCTCTTGGCAGATACTTCTGGGCAAGCTCGTAAGAATCGTGGCTTGGCAGACCCGCATAACTTACCCAGGACACATCCTCATGTTTCTCTAGGAATTCCGCAACCGCAAGGGCGTTGCTACTATGGCGCTCTACGCGCAGATGTAATGTCTCCAGTCCCTGCAGCAACAACCAGGAGTTAAATGGAGAGATCGTTGCACCCAAGTCACGGAGAAGTTGTACACGAGCTTTGATAATATAAGCAATCGGTCCAACTGCTTCCGTATATACAACACCGTTATAACTGGCGTCCGGCTCCGTCAAACCAGGGAACTTGCCGCTTGCTTTCCAGTCAAATTTTCCGCTATCCACGATAACGCCACCAATGGATGTACCATGACCGCCAATGAATTTCGTTGCAGAGTGAACGACAATATCTGCTCCATGTTCGATTGGACGAAGAAGGTACGGGCTTGGGAACGTATTATCCACGATCAAAGGAATGCCATGTTCATGAGCGATCGCTGCCACCGCTTCAATATCCAGTACATTCCCCTTTGGATTACCGATCGTTTCGGCATACAATGCTTTCGTTTTCTCCGTAATCGCTGCCCGGAAATTCTCAGGATCACTGGAATCCACAAATTTCACGTCCAGACCCAGTTTCGGCAAAGTTGTCGAGAACAGATTGTATGTACCTCCATACAAACTCGCCGAAGACACGATCTCATCGCCTGCACCGGCAATATTCAGAAGCGAAAACGTAATGGCTGCTTGACCAGAAGCAGTAGCCAGCGCCCCAGCTCCGCCTTCCAACGCAGCAATCCGTTGCTCAAATACGTCAGTGGTTGGATTCATCAGACGGGTATAGATGTTGCCAAACTCTTTCAAACCAAACAGATTAGCTGCATGCTCAGTGTCCTTGAAGCCATAGGATGTTGTCTGATACAAGGGAACTGCTCGTGCGTTGGTAGTTGGATCAATCTCCTGACCTGCATGAATTGCCAATGTTTCAAATGAAAGCTCACGTTCGTTTGACATAAATCTGAATCCTCCCTTGATATATACGTTCTATAAGTTCATGATGTCTTGACATGGTGGTGTATGTTTTCCATATTCTCTCACAAGATGTCGCATTTGAAAAGACTTATTTCCGATTTTTCCGATGAGAAATATTAAATATACACATTATCATTTCTATACCAAAAAAACCTTTGCCCTCGCAAAGGTTTTTCGGCTGCTGATGAAGATGCGCTGCATCACTTTTCAAACCGGCTGTCTTTTAGGCTCGAACTGCATCCCATACTTCACGCAAATGTTTGGCCGCAGGCACAGCTTGCTCCGCAGTTACACCTTCAAGTGAAATATCGATATGCGGCTTATACGTTTTTAGCAATTCAAAAAATAACAGGTAATCCAGTATGCCTGCCCCAGGTACCGGATTAAACTTCTCTCCCTGTGCATCGAAGGCGACATCCTTGGCATGGATCACAATCATGCGCTGATATAGCGATTCCATCACCTCGCGCAAGAAAGCTCCTTGATCTGCTGCATGTGGTTGTTTGATCAGATTACACGGGTCGAACAGCATTCCCAGATTGGATGAAGGAATCTCTTCAAACAAACGTGTCATATGTTCATGAGTATGAAGGGTATGTGTGGACACAGGCTCAATCGCTGCATGCACGCCCCATTTCTCCGCTTCCTCGGCCAACTCCTCAACCGTTTCTTTCAGCACACTCCACGCCTTCTCTTCATATCCATCCGGATGCGTATCCTGATAGGTGTCCAAGCTTCCGGTCTCCGTTGCGACCATGCTGCAACCGAAATCCCGGGCATAACGCAGATGTTCCTTGAATCGATCAATATCCGCACGGCGGCTTACCGGATCAGGGTCAATCGGATTAATATAACAGCCCAGTACCGCAATCTTCACTCCGCGCTGTGCAAATTGATCTCCAATCTCATTCGCCAGACCGGGGCTCAGCTTGCCATTCGATGAGTCCACATCGGATAATGCTTTGGCAAGTGCCAGCTGTACAGAGTTGAATCCGTTATCTGCAATTGTCTGCGCGAGCTGTGCTGTAGGCTGTTTACCAAATGTATGTGCCAGAATACCAAGTTTCATCTCACTGCCTCCTTATGCTAATCCGATGATCAAGCGATTAACGTGCCATCCAGCCACCATCGACATTCAGCACATGACCATTCAGATAATCCGAAGCGGCAGATGCCAGAAAGACAACCGGGCCTTTCAGATCTTCCGGTGTTCCCCAACGCCCCGCAGGAATACGGGCTGTAATATCCCGGTAACGATTCTCGTCCGCACGGATCTGAGTAGTATTATCGGTTTCCATATAACCAGGTGCGATACCGTTAATCTGGATACCTTTCCCTGCCCATTCGTTGGCGAGTGCTTTGGTTAAACCGGCAACACCATGTTTGCTGGCTGTGTACCCTGGCACGTTAATCCCACCTTGATAGGACAACATGGATGCAATATTAATGATTTTGCCGCTTCCGCGTTCGATCATATGTCTGCCAGCCAATTGGCTCAGGAAAAATACCGTGTTCAGGTTCAGACCAATGACATCATGCCAGTCCTTCCCTGTATGATCAGCCGCAGGTGTGCGGCGAATGATTCCCGCATTGTTGACGAGAATATCAATTCTGCCTTGGAACGCAAGCGCCTGTTCGAACACAGCCGCCAACTCATCTTCACGACTTAAATCCGCTTCAATCACATAAGCTTTGCGTCCGAGTGCTTCAATGGCACTTGCCGTTTCGGCAGGTTTGGAATAAGAGACCAGCACCACATCAGCGCCTGCTTCCGCCAAACCAATGGCCATCCCTTGTCCAAGTCCTCCCGAGGTACCTGTTACCATTGCAACTTGTCCGCTTAAATCAAATGGGTTCATGAATGATTCCCTCCGCATGATTGTAATATGCATTTCATCGATCTGTCCGTTCTTTAATCCCATGAATCATGAATGAGGTTAACTTTGATAATCCACTGTGACACCGCTCTGCTCGTATAAGGCAACTGTCTCTTCATCCAAACGATGATCACTGATAATATAGTCCAGTTCCGAACACTGGGCAAAAGTTCGCAGTGCAAATTGTCCGAATTTATAATGATCCACAACACCATATACCTGCTGGGAGGCAGATATCATTGCTTTTTTCAAGGGAACCAGATCTCCCGTGTATATGGATAATCCAAATTCCGGATGAAGTGCTGTCGTGGATATAAAGGCTTTATGAATATTAAGACCGGAGATAAATGCAACCGTGTCATCCCCCACCAACATATTCCGTACACGAGCCCCGCCAGGCACAACCAGTCGCACTTGCTCCTTCTTGGTAAGCTCAGCAATAATGAACAAGTCGTTGGTCACCACCGTCAGCGGCTGATTGTCGAGACGTTTAGCCATCTCCAGCGTGGTGCTTCCACCATCGAGAGCAACGATATCGCCAGGTCGAATGTAAGCCAGGGCCCTTTCAGCAATCTCCGTTTTCTCCGATTGATGCTTCTCGGTAACTCCCCGGCTGTTCAAGATGCCATACTGGTCATTCTGAGCCAGCATAGCACCACCATGAACACGTACGAGTAGACCCATACTCTCCAACTTGTCGAGATCCTCTCGCACTGTTTTCCCAGTCACCTGCAACAGCTCACTCAGATCACTGACGGTTACTTCCTGGCGCTCCAGCAGAGCCTCCATAATTTTTTCATGTCTTTTCAATGGATTCATCCTAATCAACTTCCTATACCACCTGAGTCAAATGGCAGTTTCACACTTACACTTCGGGTACAGAAAACCTTCCGATCACTCTTATCCCCATATTTCCTTTGATCCCTTATTTAAAGGGAGAAATCTGGTGATAAAGGCGCACGCTTCGCTTCTTCTGGTCCTTTCTGTCCCCTCCGTTATAGTGTCTACCCTGTCAATTTAACTCAGACATCTGTAATTTATTATTTCAGGTCTTTCATCGCTACGCCGTCCATATCTTCGAACGTCTGGTTCTCACCAGCCATCGCCCAACAGAAGGTGTAATTGCTCGTACCCACACCACTGTGAATGGACCAGCTTGGGGAGATGATCGCCTGACGGTCGCGTACAACCAGATGCCGCGTCTCGTTTGGCTCACCCATCATGTGGAATACAACGCCATCCTCAGGCAGATTCCAGTACAAGTATACTTCGGAACGGCGGTTATGGGTATGTGCAGGCATGGTATTCCACATGTTACCCTTGTCGAGTTCGGTAATACCCATTACCAGCTGACAACTCTGAATTCCACCTTCTCCTTGGTGAATGTAACGATAGATCGTACGCTCATTGGAAGTTTCGATGCTGCCCAGATGATTCGGCTGAGCCTGCTCTTGTGTTGCTTTTACTGTTGGATAGGTATGGTGAGCCGGTGTGGATACAAAATAGAATTGTGCAGGTTGAGCCTTATCACTGCTCGTGAACACAACTTCTTTCACACCTCTACCGATATAGAGACATTCCTTTGCTCCAATCTCATAACCTTGGCCATCCGCTGTTACTGTTCCATGACCACCTACATTAATGATACCGATTTCACGACGCTCCAGGAAAAAGTTCGTTCCGATATCCTTCAGGTTCACTTCAAGGGTAATGTCTTTGCTCTCAGGTACAGCCGTTCCCACAATATAACGATCCACATGAGAATACACCGTTATCAATTCATCGGTTGCAAACAGTTGCTCCATCAAAAATTCCTCACGCAGGCGAGATGTATCATACGTTTTCACTTCATTGGGATGTGCAGCATAACGATTTTCCATTATTAATCCATTCCTTTCGTCATTTAAATTAGTTGGAATTGAGTTTGAACATGTTCATATAAGTTCATTTTAGTTCATTATGTATCTTTTGTGTACCTTTATTTTTAAAATGATTTATTTCATTAATAATTAACGATGTTTATTTCTTAATAAGAACAAAAAAAGATCTCCCCAGTCTGTATCACAGACCGGGAGATCTTCTTTGATTCACATATTAATGTGCAACAGCGTTGTTAAGCATGATCCAGATCGAACCAATTACGATGGTCATCATAATCAGCAATCCGAATATAAGTGCCATTACATTCCAGCGTGGTTTTTCTGTTTCACGAATATGCATGAAGAAGAAGAGTTGAACCACAAACTGAAGTGCTGCTGTACCCAGAATCACAATAAGTGTTCCTGTTTTGCCCATCATGTCGTTCAGAACCACCACAAGTGGAATGATTGTCAGTACGACGGACAGAATGAAGCCGATGACATAAGACTTCAGTGAGCCATGTTGTTCATGGCCGTGGGAATCATGTGAGTTGTGCTCTGCCATCTACATCACCCCCATGAGATAGACGATCGACAGGAGGAAGATCCATACGACGTCCAAGAAGTGCCAGTACAAGCTGATAACGTTGATCTTACCACGAGTAACGTCGGTAATCCCACGTTTTTTCAGTTGGAACATGAGTCCGATCATCCAGATCAGACCAAGCGATACGTGAAGTCCGTGAGTACCCACGAGGGTGAAGAATGCACCCGAAGCTGCACTCGTCGTGTAACTGAATCCTTCGTGAACCATCTCAATAAACTCATAAACCTCTAGGGCGATAAAGCTTGCACCCAGAACAGCTGTAACAATCAGCCAGTTAATCAATTGTTTCACTTTACCCTGGTTCATTGCCAGAACGGCAAGTCCGCTCGTAAATGAACTCGTGAGCAAGATAAATGTCTCGGCGATAACGCCAGGCATTTTGATCAGTTCGGACAAAATCGGTCCGCCCGCCGAATTGTCACGCAACACAATGAAGGTTGCGAACAATACGGAGAACAAGATAACGTCGGAAATCAGGAAGAACCAGAAACCGAGAATTTTCATTTCCTGTGGATCATGGTGGCCATGGTCATGACCATGCGCATGATTCTCACCGTGCTTAGCGGCTGCTTGAGCCATCTATACCGACCCCCTTAACGACGCTTCGGTACGCTTAATTTCGTCGACCGGAATGTAATAATCCGTATCGTAAGAGAATGAACGGGCGATCATACAGATGCCTACGCCAGCAAGTCCGAGAATCGCCATCCACAGCCATCCGAATACGAAGCCAAAGCCGGCTACAAACCAGAAGACAGACATAATGAACGGAATCGAAGAATTCTTCGGCATATGAATTGGTTCATATACAGGCTCAGGCGGATGAATGCCTTTCGCACGACGTTCTTTCTCTTCCCACCACTCATCAATATCATCTCCGCGCGGTGTAACAGCGAAGTTGTACTCTGGAGCTGGTGAAGGAATCGACCACTCGAGCGTACGACCATCCCATGGATCGCCGGAAGCTTTAAGTGTTTTGTATTTGCGAATACCGTCTGCAATTTGTGCAACTTGGAACAAGAATCCGACACCCATCAGGAATGCCCCGATTGTGGATACGAAGTTCAATTCCCACCAGCCAGTATCCCAGCCGTATGTGCTCAGACGACGTGTCATACCCATCAGACCGACAGCGTACTGCGGCATGAAGCAGACATAGAAACCAATATTCCAAGTCCAGAATGCCCATTTGCCCAGTTTCTCTTCGAGTTGGAAACCGAACATTTTAGGCCACCAGTAATACAGACCAGCGAAGTATCCGAAGACAACGCCACCGATCAATACTTGGTGGAAGTGGGCAATCAGGAAGTAACTGTTATGGAACTGGAAGTCAGCAGGAGCAACGGATAACAGAACGCCTGTCATACCCCCGACAATAAAGCACGGGATAAAGGCAAGTGTCCACATCATCGGAGTCGCCATGCGAATCCTTCCTCGATACATGGTAAACAGCCAGTTAAATATCTTAACCCCTGTTGGAATAGCAATCAACATCGTAGTTACGGCGAAGAATGCATTCACGTCCGCTCCTGAACCCATCGTGAAGAAGTGATGCGCCCATGTGAAGAAGGACAGGAAGCTGATGATTAACATTGCAAATACCATTGACTTGTAACCAAACAGTTTTTTCCGCGAGAAGGTACTTACAATCTCGGAGAACACACCGAATGCCGGCAAGACGACAATGTATACCTCAGGGTGACCCCACATCCAGATCAAGTTGATATACATCATTGGGTTACCGCCCAGATCAAGTGTGAAGAAATGCGCCCCGGCAAACCTGTCGAGGAATAGCAATGCAAGTGTCACAGTCAAGATCGGGAAAGCAAACAAGATAATGATACATGTGGAGAATACCGACCATGTGAACATCGGCATTTTCATCCATCTCATACCTGGCGCACGCATTTTAATGATGGTAACCAGGAAGTTGATACCGGTAGCCAGGGAACCGATACCCGATATCTGTATACCCCATATATAGAAGTTCTGTCCGACCCCCGGACTGTGTGACAGCTCCGATAGAGGTGGATAACTCAGCCATCCTGCATCCGGTGAACCACCGATAACGAAGGACAGGTTAAACAGCATTGCTCCCAGGAAGAATAACCAGAAGCTTAATGCATTCAGAAACGGGAAGGCAACGTCCCTTGCTCCGATCTGTAATGGCACGATAACGTTAAATAAACCAAACATGAATGGCATCGCCATGAACAGGATCATGATCGTGCCGTGAGTTGTAAAGACCTGATTATAATGTTCAGGATGTAAGAAATCCATGTTAGGCATAGCCAGCTGCAGACGCATCATCAATGCATCCACACCACCACGGAACAACATGATAATGGAAGCAATGATATACATAATACCGATCTTTTTATGATCGACGGTAGTTAACCAGTTACGCCAGAGCCAGCCCCATTTTTTGAAATAAGTCAGCACCGTTACGATAGTTATCATCGTAATACCGATGGCCACGTCTGCTCCATAGATCAGCGGGTCGCCAGTTACGAAAAACTCCGATGCGAACTCTTTAAGTCTCTCTAACATTGGGGGCCTCCTTTCGAATCTTTAGTTAGCACTCTTGTCCTCATCTTGATTGGACACATCTGTTTGACTTTGAATGGCTCCAGAAGCTTCACTTGAACTTCCATGCTTACTGTGAGCACTTTGACCATCGACAACATACTTGGTCACAATATTTTGGAACAATCCTTCTGGGAAGGCAGAATAATAAGCTACATTGCTTGTTCCTGGTTCAGCCAGTGCAGCGTAACCCTCTGTAGTCAATTCCTGAGAATTCTGTTTCACTTCAGCGACCCACTTGTCAAAATCTTCGTCCGATGTAGCATTCACATCAAAACGCATTTCTCCAAAATGCTCACCTGTGAAGTTAGCGCCTGAACCCCAGTACTTGCCTTCATGATCTGCTTGCAGATACAAGGTCATCGCCATACCCGACATCGTATAAATCTGTCCTCCAAGTTGCGGAATCCAGAATGAGTTCATCGGTGAATCCGCAGTGAGTTCAAATTTCACGGGCCGGTCTGCCGGAATATTCAGCGTGTTGACCGTTGCAATCCCTTGCTCAGGATACATAAACAACCATTTCCAATCCAGTGAAGACACTTGGATGGTAATTGGTGCTTTCTCGTGAGCCAACGGCTTCGAAGGCTCCAGATCATACGTGTAACGAATAGTAACAATGGCAAGCAGTCCAATAATAATAATTGGAACCGTCCACCAGATTGCCTCCGCCTTCGTACTATGAGACCAGTTAGGCTCATAAGCAGCTTTGTTATCCGGCTTGTCGCGGTAACGCCATACGATTACGGCAGACAAAATGAGTACTGGCACAATGATGACAGCACACAAAATTGTCGAGATGACAATCAAATCTCTCTGCGAAGCGCCAATTGGCCCCTTCGGATCCAGAACAACGTATTGTCCGCCTGCCAGCATTGGCCAGACAATCAATGCAATTGTAACCAACGTCAGGACAACCGGAATGATAATCCGGATTAGCGACCTAGGTTTCTTGTTCATTTTGATCCCCTCTCCTTAAATTCGCTCATACTGAAAAATCAGTATACTACTCTCTTCCTACTAAAGATATCAGAAATGAACAACTTTTTTGTTCTTGTTAACAAATTTGTCGATTTTACACCTTAAATGTGTGAATTTTTTCTCACAAATCGCTTGCATGGTTGATATTTGTACATTGTAATCTTTACACATCAAGTCACAAAATAAAACCCTTTGCAGTCCCGTTGATCAGTGTCAACGAATCCGCAAAGGGCTTTATTGACTGGATTCCGGGTACTTATCCAGTCTTATTATGAACGAATTAACGCAGGATTATAATCAATCGGCGCCTTCGTCTTCCCGGCGTGTATGAACAAGGCCAATTGCTTTGGCAATTACGTAAATAAACACACTACCTACAAGGAATCCAATACCGACCATCAAGCCAAGATTACGATCATTAAAATCATTCAAATTGATCAGACACATGACCACTCCCGTAATGAGTGCGACCCATGCCAGAACTGTCATCGTCAAGACGGCGCGCCGCATATTTTTGTCTTTGCGCTCCAATTGGCTGACCATTGCTGTCTTCGATGCCATAGTAAACACTTCCTTTTCCCTTTTTGTAAGTGCTTTCCTTATACCAATATACCACATCAGTATGAATTTTAGTCAACAAATGTTCAAATTTTATTCGCAATTTGGACACTTTATTTTATTTTCAACTGTTGACAAAACATTATTCAATTTACTCATACTTCTTATAACCCAAAAATCGTCTTTTCATAACAGGAACTCTACTTGACCTTATGAAACCTTTATGAACTACTCTTTGATAACTGTAAAAATACAAAAAAGACGGTGCATTGGAATACTCCAATGTTACCGTCTTTTTCTTCATTAATAAGGTATCCATGTATAATGCAAACCTGATTTCCCCTTAAAAATACTTTTGCATTTATTGGGGACCCCCTTAGTTCCTTGTCTCCAACCAATTATTCTTAATGACATTCTGATACCAGTAATAACTCTCCTTCGGTGTTCTTACAAGTGAACGATAATCGACATGAACGAGACCGAAGCGCATCCGGTAGCCTTCTGCCCATTCGAAATTGTCCATTAATGACCATGCCATGTACCCTTTCAGGTTAATACCGTCATTAATGATGCGGTGGATTTGGGCCAAATGCTGCTCATAATATGAAATCCGGCGATCATCGTTAATTTTGCCATTCTCCAAATCATCATTAATACAAGCACCATTCTCCGTGATATATACATCCACATTGCCGTACTTTTGCAAGTAATGCATGAATTCATACAAACCGCGTGATTCCACCGGCCAGCCGATATCTGTCTTGGTCAAGCCCATATCAACTTCTTCCGATTGAAGAACACCCGCTTCCGGATTGAAGCGATTAATTCCCATCGTGTAATAGTTAATGCCGAGCAGATCGATTGGTTGCGAGATAATCTCCATATCGCCTTCCTGGATTGGCACCGTAGCTCCTGCTTCTGCGAACCAGTCCACCATAAATTGCGGATACGTGCCTTTGTAGATCGGGTCTAGGAACCAATCGGTATTAAGCGCAATGGATCGATCACACGCTGCCTGGTCTTCAGGAGATTTGCTGTACGGCTCAGCCCAGCACACGTTCGGAGCGATACCAATCTGACCGGTTGTTCCCAGGCGACGGAACGATTGAACGGCTTTTCCATGAGCAACCAGCAATCCATGTGCTACATTAATTGATGTTTGCAGGTCTTTGTTTCCTGGCGCATGAATCCCAAGAAGGTTCGACAGGAATGCGATACACCAGGGTTCATTAAACGTTAGCCAAAAGTTGATCTTGCCCGAGAATTCCTTGAAAATCACCTCGGCATATTTCACAAAAGCGTCTACAGTTCTGCGGTTGCCCCAGCCACCGTCATCCTCCAGCGTTTGTGGAAGGTCCCAGTGATACAGGGTGAGGAACGGTTCAATACCCGCCTCTATCAATGCATCCACGAAGCGATGGTAGAAGTCCAGTCCTTCCCGATTGATCTCTCCATCTCCGTCAGGAATAATGCGCGGCCATGCAATGGAGAACCGGTACGTATTAATCCCGAGTTTCTTCATCAGTTCGATGTCTTCCTCATACCGGTGGTAACTGTCACATGCGACATCCCCATTGTCTCCGTTAAATACTTTGCCAGGTGTGCGAGCAAATGTATCCCAGATGGATACCCCGCGTCCACCTTCCTGTGCCGCTCCTTCTATTTGATAGGAAGCTGTTGCTGTCCCCCATCGAAAATCTTGTGGAAATTGAAAAATGGTCATGGTTAGCTCCTCCGTCTCATGATGACACGCGGATCGTTTGTCCTGCGGTCATTGTTAAAATAGTTACATAATCGCCTTGGGGCGTAAGCTCTGCCTTCGCTTGTTCATTTCCTTCCACACGTAGCGGATAAGTACTACGAAGGGTTAGTGAATCACTTCGATCAGCTTTGATAACCGCTGACGCAAGCTTGTTGTCCGTCCACGTAATTGCTACCGTATAACCACCTCTAGCACGAAGCCCTTCAACACGACCTTGAGTCCAGAGTTCAGGCAGTGCCGGTAGCAAATGTAACTCGTTCAAGTGGCTCTGTAATAACATCTCGGCGATTCCAGCCGTACCTCCAAAGTTACCATCGATCTGGAATGGTGGATGGTCATCGAACAGATTCGGATGTGTGGATCGGGCGAGCAATGTGCGCACAAACTGATGTGCATGGCTGCTATCCAGCAGTCGTGCATACAGATTGATCAACCATGCACAGCTCCATCCTGTATGCCCACCACCTTGTGAGATACGACGTTCCAGCGATATTCGTGCTGCTTCCACCAGTTCTGGAGAGTGCACTCGATTGATTTGCTCCCCGGGATACAGTCCATACAGGTGAGAGACGTGACGATGCCCCGGCTCGGATTCGGCAAAATCCTTAAACCACTCCAGCAATTGTCCTTCACTTCCAATACGGAATGGATGGAGTTTGTCCAGCGCCTCACTCCACTCGCTTGCCAACGATTCATCTATATTTAGCTGCTTCGAGGCTTCAATACAACGGCTAAACAATTCACGAATCAAAGTCATATCCATCGTTGAAGCCATGGATATACTGCGTGCCTCTCCAGCTTCTGTCAGAAACTTGTTCTCTGGTGAAGTGGATGGAATTGTAACCAGATATCCCTCAGGTCCTTCCACCAGCCAGTCGAGACAGAACAACGCCGCTTCCTTCATGATGGGGTAGGCACGTTCCTCAAGAAAACGTTGATTACCGGTAAATTGATAGTGCTCCCATAGATGCGAGGTAAGCCACACACCGCCCATCGGCCAAAAAGCCCAGCTTGCATCTCCACCTGTCGGCGTAGAGGTTCTCCAGATATCTACATTATGATGAGCAGCCCATCCACGGGCTCCATACAGAATACGCGCCGTTCTGCGTCCTGTATCACTGAGATCGGTCAACATATCAAACAGCGGCTCATGACATTCACTCAGATTGCAGACTTCTGCCGGCCAGTAATTCATCTCCGTGTTGATGTTGATGGTATAGTCACTATGCCACGGCGGTTCTACCTGATGGTTCCAGATTCCCTGCAGATTGGCAGGCTGGCTGCCCGGCCGCGAACTAGCCATTAACAGATATCTTCCATATTGGAAATAAAGTGCTTCTAACCCGGGGTCTTGTTCCCCTGCCTGATAGGCCTGTAGCCGCTCATCCGTAGGCAATTCTGCGTTAACCGATGCACCTAAATCAATAGAGACTCTGTTAAACAATGCGCGATGATCTTGTACATGTCTTTCCCGAAGCACTTCCGCACCATGTGTGATCGCTTTGGAGATCATATCCACGCATTCCTTTTCGAGCAACCGGTTATCCTTCACAGGCAACACATCGTAACTTTCAAAGGACGTAGCCGCTGCCAGATAGAAAACAACCTGATCAGCACCCTGAATGTGCAACTTGCCTTCCAGGTTGGAGACCTTTGCGTGCTCCCCTGTTGCCGTAACTGCTACACGTACTGCATATGCGGTTCCCCGATCTTCTTCATACAGGACGGATTCCGGGTGATCTCTGAAATAATTGGATTCCACGTGACTCGGGCAACGGCTAAACATCGTGAGTGCATCTCCTGAAGTCTCAACGCGATAAGGGTGGGGACTGTCTAGCGTAACGCTGGCATTCAAAGCAGCCTTTCGATCCGCAGTCCATGTGCAAACCATCAGATTATCCGAAGCACTGGAATACACTTCACGTATATAACGAATTCCTTCCCGTGAATACATCGTGGTAGCAATACCTGACTCCAGATCAAGTTCACGCTCAAATGCTTCATACGAAAGATCGTCCAGACCCTCATGGTGTAACAGAAAATGCCCCATTGGCTGGTAAGCCTCCACGTCACGGCCGAGCATCTCTCGGTTCAACAAATCTTCAGCTTCACCATACTGTCCAGACATGATTAACTCACGCGTCTGCTTCAAATACCGCTGACTGCTGTATTGAATCGTATCCCGCGGAAATCCTGACCATAATGTATCTTCATTGAGCTGAATTCGTTCATCCGCTGCGCCGCCATACACCATGCCTCCAAGACGGCCATTTCCGATGGGTAGTGCTTCTTCCCAGCGTTTTGCCGGTTGTCGATACCATAAACGGTTGATTTTAGTTAGGTTATTGTGTAGGGACATCATTAACTCCTTTTCCTCAATTAGCTATCAAAGTATTTATGTCATAAAACGTTTTCGGTAAGTGCTTACATTAAGGAGATTATATGTGATTTCCAAATTTGCGTCAATGTAAATCATCACACCTCCTCCACATAAAAAAAAGCCCCTTTAAAGGGGCCTTTTTTTGTTTCAGCATGGGTTGAGGACAATGCATGTTATTTTATATCTTTTCCTGTCCAAAGGGAGACACGGTCTTTCACCCAAACGGTATATTGTTTCTCCATCTCCACTGCACCTGCTTTGTCCAATTCAGCCAGGAAAGCATCATAGGTTGCGTCAAAGTTTGCTGGTGAAGTCAGAACAGCCTCTGGAATACGTTTACGAACGATATCCTGTGTTTTTCGGAACGTTACTTCATAATCTGTTCCTGAAGGTACAGACATGTTGTATGCTGCTCCCCATTCCTTGAGCTTCAGATCATCTTCGGAAGGATAGAAATCTTTCCATGTTGTAATACCGTAGGCTTTCAACGTTTCCTTCTCGGCTGCAGTATAACCCGCTTGAATCTGCTCAGGGAAGTTCGTTGTATAATAGTTATCCGTAGAATCTTTCACACCATCGCCGTATCTTGCACTAAAGGCACTATACATCCCGATACCTGTTTCTTTGCTGAAATTCGAATTGTCATTGGTTTTGCGATCCTGAATCTCGTCAGGAATCACACGTTTGCCATTTTCGACGTTATAGTGTTGGCCTTCAATACCCCAGTTTCTCAGAACTTGTCCTTCATCAGAAGCAAGCCAATCCAAGAATTTGATGATACGTACCGGATCTTTGGCCGAAGTTGTGATCCCGATGCCATAACCGTCAAATCCGGTTGGTTGGAACGTATGATCTACAATATCCTTGTTCAAAGACACGGAGAAGTGAGCATATGTGGCATCGTCCTTGCCTGCTGATTTGAGTGCATTTTCAGCTTCTTGATAGTTCCACTCTTGATCGATCAGACCGAGTACACGGCCACTGGCAATTTTGGACTTATATTGATCATCCTTTTGAACAAATGTATCCTTGTCCAACAGTCCTTCATTATACATTTTGTTCAACCAACGGAAGTACTCTTTCTCTTCTGGACGCTTGTAGTGAAGCATCGCTTCATACGTTTCAGGGTTAATGTAGTATTCACCATCATCAGGGGCACCTGTTGCCTGGAAGGCCGGGTTCGTTACCGTGATCATGATCTTCCAGTCATCTGCATTCAATGTCAACGGAATGGTTGGTTGACCATCAATGGTTGGATGTTTTTCATAATAGGCTTTTAGTACATTCTCATAATCCTCAAGTGTCTTCACTTCAGGGTATCCAAGCTCTTTCAATACTCTTTGTTGAATTTCGAATCCGCCACCTGCATCAAATACAACATTATCTACACCCATGTTTGTTGGGATCGTATATATCGACTGATCTTCCGTGTTATATTTCAGACGGTTCATCTGGTCGCCATAGATTTTTTTCAGGTTCGGAGCATGCTCTTCAATCAGATCGGTCAAATCCAGCATTGCACCTGCATCCACAAGCTTAGACAAGTTACCTTTAGGGAAGATGAGGTCAGGGTAATCACCGCTGGCCGCCATAAGTGCAATCTTCTGATCGCCACCGTTGTTCACATCATACTCAGCTTCAATCGTAACGCCTGTTTGTTTAGTAATCTCTTTACCGACTGCATCTTGCATCTTGTTCCAGGTCGGGCTTGGATCTGCACCGAAGAACGTCACTGTAATTGGTTCAGTTCCACTGGACTCCGTAGTTTCTTTTGTTCCCGAATTCCCGCATCCAGCTGTGACCAGCATTGCACTTGCGAGCATCAACATTGCAAACGTCTTGGGTGTATTACCTTTCATCTTGCCTCTCATTGTCTAGTTCCCCCTATTATTTATGAAGGTTTTATCTGTATAACAGGCTTTATGCCTGAGGATACCACTTTTTTGAATGCGCTTACGACTTATGCTGTAAAAGCCTGATTTTCAAAGATAATTGTCAGCAGCAACTATTTTACAACATTGTTCTTATAACAGACATAAAACGTTTTCGAAACATACTATAAAACGCTTACTGAAAGTGCTTACATGATAGATTATAGGCTATCCATCCGCTTACGTCAACAATAAAAAAAGCCCTTTCTCAAGGGCTTTTTTCGCTATGAAAATCCTTCACTTTAATGCTTGGTTTTCAACCTTATTTCACGTCTTTACCAGTCCAGAGGGATACCCGATTTTTAATCCATACCGTATATTGTTTTTCCATCTCCACTGCACCTGCTTTATCAAGTTCAGCCAAGAGACCATCGTATACGCTGTCGAAGTTTTCAGGTTTGGCAAGAATCGCCTCTGGAATACGTTTGCGTACGATATCCTGTGTTTTTTGGAACGTTACGTTGTAATCCGTGTCAGAAGGTACAGGCATGTTATATGCTGCGCCCCAATCTTTCAATTTCAGATCATCTTCGGAAGGGTAGAAATCTTTCCAAGTTGTAATACCATAAGCTTTCAATGTCTCTTTCTCTGCTGCAGTGTATCCAGCCTGAATCTGCTCAGGGAAGTTGGTTGTGTAATAGTTATCCGTAGCATCTTTCACGCCATCTCCGTATCTCGCACTGAATATATTGTACATACCCACGCCAGACTCTTTCGTGAAGGCAGAGTTATCATTGGTTTTGCGATCTTGTACTTCCGCCGGGATAACGCGTTTGCCATTCTCTACTTGGTAGTGCTTCCCTTCAACGCCCCAGTTTCTCAGGACTTGACCTTCATCAGATGCAAGCCAATCCATGAATTTGATAATGCGCACTGGATCTTTGGCCGAAGTTGTAATTCCAATGCCGTAACCATCAAAACCTGTCGGCTGGAATGTATGGTCCACAATGTCCTTGTTCAGGGACACGGAGAAGTGAGCATATGTTTTATCGCCACCGTTGGACGATTTCAAAGCATTTTCCGCCTCACCATAGTTCCATTCCTGGTCGATCAGACCAAGTACGCGTCCACTGGCAATTTTGGATTTATATTGGTCATCTTTTTGAACAAATGTGTCTTTGTCCAGCAGACCTTCATTGTACATTTTGTTCAACCAACGGAAATATTCCTTTTCCTCAGGACGTTTGTAGTGGAGAACGGCTTCATAGGTCTCAGGATTGATATAATACTCACCATCATCCGGTCCACCCGTAGCTTGGAATGCAGGGTTCGTTACCGTGATCATGATCTTCCAGTCATCTGCGTTTAATGTCAACGGAATAGTCGGTTGACCATCAATCGTTGGATGTTTTTCATAATACGTTCTCAGTACGTTTTCATAATCCTCAAGCGTTTTCACTTCAGGGTAGCCAAGCTCTTTTAATACTCTTTGTTGAATCTCGAATCCGCCCGTAGCGTCAAATGCAACGTTATCTACACCCATATTGGTCGGAATCGTATAGATCGCTTGATCTTCCAAGCTATATTTCAGACGGTTCATCTGATCACCATAGATTTTTTTCAAATTGGGAGCATGCTCCTCAATCAGATCGGTCAGGTCCAGCATCGCGCCTGCATCCACAAGCTTCGACAAGTTGCCTTTAGGATAGATAATATCAGGGTAATCACCACTCGCAGCCATCAAAGGAATCTTTTGATCTCCACCATTATTCACATCATACTCAGCCTCAATTGTAACTCCCGTTGCCTTGGTAATCTCTTGACCGACAGCATCCTTCATGTTGTTCCAGTTCGGACTTGCATCTGCACCAAAGAATGTAAAGGTTACTGGACTGGTTGTGTCTCCGGAATCAACCGGCTTTTCTGAAGCGTTACTTCCTCCTCCATTGCTGCTGCATCCTGCTGTAATTGCAAGAGCACTGGCTAACAGAAGCATTGCGAATGTTTTTGGTGTTTTGCCCTTCATGTGTAATCCCCCTTATGGATATAATGAAGCTGTATATTTGTATAACAGGCTGACCTGCACATACCGTGACCAGATGAAACGAATGTAATTTTCTTGTTCTTATAACATTAGAAGCGTTTTCTGAAAAATGAAAAACTGCCCTACACTACCTTACTTCCTTCCCCTTAGGGAATTTTCACCCTGCAATCAGGCTACATATCACATGATGTACAAGCAAATGTAAGTGCTTTCATAATTGAATAATAATGCCTCTTAAAGTCCTTGTCAATAGTGAATTTATAAAATTGAAAACGTTTTTTAGAAAACGTTTTAGATAAAAAAAGAACCCGTATAATACGGGTTCTTTCTCTTTTTAAATCTGTCTTGCTTATTGTTTATTTAGCCTCTTCACCGCTCCACAACTGAACACGGTTTTGAACGAGTTCTGTATATTGTTTTTCCATGTCCTCTGCTCCTGCTTGGTTCACTTCTGTAATCATGCCATCATAGATGGCATCGAACTGCTCAGGAGTACTCAAAATGGCTTCCGGAATACGTTTCCGGATGATATCCTGGGTTTTCTTAAAGATGACGTTGTAGTTGGAGTCCCCTGGTGTTGGCAGATTGTATGCTGCTCCCCATGGTTTGATTGGGAACTCGTCTTCACTAGGGAACATATCTTTCCAAGTTGTAGCTCCGTAAGCTTTAAGTGTTTCTTTTTCAGCATCGGAATATGCCGCCACGATCTGTTCAGGGAAATTCGTAGTGTAGTAATTGTCCGTTGAATCCTTCACACCATCTCCATAGTGCCCAGAGATATTGGTGTACAGTCCTATACCCGTCTCTTTCTGGAACACAGCTGCATTATTCGTTTTTTGGTCCTGAATGTCGGCAGGAATGACACGTTTGCCGTCCTTCACTTCATACTGTTTACCTTCAATTCCCCAGTTCATCAATACTTGCCCTTCTTCAGAAGCCAGATAATCGAAGAATTTGATCGTACGAACCGGATCCGGATTGGTCGTTGTAATCCCTACACCCCAACCGGATACAAAACCAGGGTCTTGGAAGGTTTGATCCTTGATATCCTCGGAGAGGGTAACTGGGAAGTGTGAATACGTCGCTTCAGACTTGCCCGCCGATTTCAAAGCATTCTCTGCATCGGAATATCCCCAATCCTGGTCAATAACACCAAGAACACGCCCACTTGCAATTTTGGATTTGTATTGGTCTGTTTTCTGGATGAAGCTGTCCTGATCCAGCAATCCAGTGTTATACATATGGTTCAACCAGCGGAAGTACTCTTTTTCCTCTGGACGTTTGTAATGCAGCATTGCTTCGTACGTTTCTGGATCGATGTAATATTCACCATCATCCGGTGCACCCGTTGCCTGGAAAGCCGGGTTCGTTACGGTAATCATGATTCTCCAATCATCCGCATCCAGTGTTAACGGGATGGTTGGCTGACCATCAATCGTAGGGTGTTTCTCTTTGTACGCCTTCAAAACATTCTCGTAATCCTGAAGTGTACGCACTTCCGGATATCCGAGTTCTTTCAATACACGGTGCTGAATTCCAAATCCACCACCTGCATCAAAGTATTTCTGGTCTACCGCATAATACGTCGGCAGCACATAAATAGCCTGATCCTCATTACTGTATTTCAACCGGTCCATGTAATTACCATACAGCTTCTTGAGATTGGGAGCATATTGGTCGATCAGATCTGTCAGATCAAGCATTGCTCCGGCATCCACCAGTTTGCTAAGTTCTCCTTTGGGTGACACGATATCCGGATAGTCTCCGCTCGCCGCCATTAAGGAGATCTTATCCTGACCACCACTAACGGCAAATTCACCGTTAAGCGTTACCCCTGTTTTTTCTGTAAGGACTTTACCCACTTCATCCTTCATGCCATTCCAGTTCGGACTGGGATCAACACTGAAGAAATCGAAAGTAAGTGGAGTTGTCTCTGCGCTGGTATCCTTGAACGACGTATCACCGCCGCTTCCTCCACCACAACCTGCGAGTAAAGACATTGCAAGCACTGGTGCCAGTGCAATCTTCATTTTGGAACTTGCCATAATGGTAATCCTCCCTGTTTCATATGTCTGTTTTGTCCGGGACTTTTTTGTCCCTGTCTATAGCTTCATGAATACCACACCGCAGCCCTATACGGTGAAGCGCAGACCAAATGGCTGCGCTTCGGGTATCCTGATGCTTCATTTGGAGATGTACGGCCACTCTATGTGGCAGCCTATACAAGCTTGCTTATGCTTTTACTGCGCCCAATGTCATACCGCCAACAAAGTACTTCTGTAGGAACGGATATACAATCAGGATTGGAACCGTTACAACGATCGTAATCGCCATTTTGATTGATTCAGGTGAAATCTGTGTCATCTGTTGTGCCATGTCATTGGCATTCCGTCCAGCACCTGAGCCTTGCTGCGTACTTTGCAGTACTTTCATCAGCTCATATTGGAGCGTGGTCAGATGTGCCTTCGAACCATTATACAGGTACGTATCGAACCATGCATTCCATTGACCTACAGCCAGGAACAATGCGATGGTTGCAAGTACCGGTTTACACAGTGGCAGGATGATTCTGTAATAGATCGTAAAGTCATTCGCACCGTCCAGCTTCGCGGATTCCTGCAATGCATACGGCAGACCATCAATGAATGAACGGATAATGAAGACGTTAAATGCACTGATCATGCCTGGCAATACATATACCCAGAATGTACCGATCAGGTTCAGGTCACGCATCAGGATGTATACCGGAATCAGACCACCGGAGAAATACATCGTGAGTGCAAGTGTTGTAGAAACAAATTTACGAAGTCCAAAGTCAGGTCTGCTCAGTGTAAAAGCGATCATGGAGGAACTGATCAATCCGAGCACAGTACCTACAAGTGTACGCAGGATGGAGATCTGCAAACCTTGTAACAATCCATCATATTGGAAGATCGTTTTGTAGTTCTGTAATGTGAATTCGCGAGGCCACAAGTAAATCCCGCCACGTACTGTATCTGTCGAGTTATTGAGTGAGATGGCTAGTACGTTAAGGAATGGATATAGTGTTACGATCAGCACCATGGTCATCGCGAGGATGTTGAATATATCGAACAGTTTATCGCCCCGAGTAGCATTGAATGCTTTGTTCGCCATAATGTCGTCCCCTCCCTACATGATGCTTTCTTTGGTGAATTTTTTGAACAAGCCGTTCGCAGTAAACAGAAGGATGATACTGACAACGGAGTTGAATATACCTATGGCTGTACCATATGAGAATCGTCCCATATTCAAACCATAATTGAGCGCGTATAGATCAAGGACTTCCGAGTAGTCTGTGACCAGACTGTTGCCGAGCAAGAACTGCTTCTCGAAACCGATACTGATAAGATGTCCAATCGACATGATGAAAAGTACGGAAATCGTGGTCCGAATGCCAGGCAGCGTGATGTGCCACATTTGTCTCCAGCGGTTCGCTCCATCTACACGGGAAGCTTCATATAACTCTTGGTCAATACCGGTAATTGCCGCAAGATAGATGATGGCATTCCAACCGGTTTCTTTCCACATATCTGAAGCGGTTACAATGTACCAGAACAAGTTCCCCTTGGCCATGAATTGGATCGGCTGGTCAATAATGTTCAGGCCTACCAAAATGTCATTGATAATCCCTCCATCGGTGGAGAGCATCTTGGTAATGATCCCGGCTACAACGACCCAGGATACAAAGTGAGGCAGATAGGATACTGTCTGCACGGCACGTTTGAAGAACATACCTCTCATTTCATTCAGGAGAATAGCGAAGAAGATCGGTACGATAAAACCGACAACTAGTCCCATCAAGCTCATTGCAAGCGTATTCCGAAGTACCAGATAGAAACGTTCATCACTGAACAGCTCTACAAAGTGTTTAAAACCAACCCACTCTTGATCACCAAACGATCTGGCAGGTTTATAATTTTGGAAAGCCATCGTCCATCCCCATAGTGGCAGATAGTTAAATACGAAAACCCAAGCTACGAATGGCAATGACATGAGATAGAGATATTTCTGCTGTTTCATTCTGTCCCAAATTCCGTTCCGCCGATTCTTTAAAGGCGGTTTGGGGTCACTGCTTCTGTTCGCGGAAGCGGATTTTTTTGTTAGCGTTTCCATCTCCGTTCCCCCTCCTCTGTTTTATAGAATAATCATACTCGATAGAGCGTTTTCAAAATACCATCTGGATTTTAGAGAAAATCATATAAAAATTAGATATAGGCATATATAATCAGACATTATTTCGTTAAAATCAGTGATAAATTCTACTTTCAAATGCATTAAAAGCAATATAAAGGTAAAATTAAGTTTTATATGTAATATTCGAAAACGTTTTATAGTAATCGTTTACTTCAACATAAAGGCACACAAAAGGGACCCTTGAAGGTCCCCGTGTCTACAATGTAAATTGAATGGTCTGCAGTTTGGCGATCCCGAGCAATTGTGCAACCGATATGGAGCTTTCCGGTTGAAAGTGATCTCCATGCAGATACGCAAGTATTTCCTGAAATAAATAGGAGGCTTCCGGACGCTTCATTAACGACAGGTTAGTAAAAGGAAGTGAGGACACCAGAATCTTGCCCTTCCCTATAGTTGCCTCAAATGCATAAGCAAGTCGTTTGGCCCGATGGAAGTGGTCCACCACCTCGATCAGCGGCTCCACTCCTGGCAAAGTATCCAAACATATCGCTGGTGTACCATTTACAAGATGATACCAATGCCAGTCGGAAGCTCCATCATGAGGGAAAGAGCCCAGCAGTGGTACCTGATCTTTCAAATACATGCCCATCGTTGCACCAGGCTGTGTAGCGAACATAAGGTAATTCCAGAATACAGGCAGATATTTGGTCTCCACTGAATCATATAGTCCTTCTGCGATTGGCTGTAGCCAAACAGTTCCACCGTTGACTACATAATCAACAACATTGGGTGTTAAGGACTGAGCGATAATCAAGTCGATCTTTCCATGTTTCAACAACCGGAATCCATCGATGTGATCTACGCGATCATTATGCGCTTCACCTAGGAATGGCTGCAACTCTACAACTGTATTCCAGATCCGATTCGAACCCGGATGGGACTGATACAAAGGAAACGACCAGCCACGCCATACATTGGTTGCATGAATGTCCGAATCACCCGACCGCAGCTCTGCTTCAATCCGAAACGCTGCCGCCCCCTCACGAGGCGCAGTAGCAACAATGCTTCCCATTGAAATGACGGACCCACATTGAATATCTCCGGTTCTCCATTCCCCTTCGGTATGTACCACTTCATCGCTAATCAACTTCCAATGTATGGTAACATTTTCAAGTGGAACTTTACCATAGTGAGATATGCGAACATCCACATCAATGGATTCTCCAGCGTAAAATGTACGCTCCTTGCAGCTTAGCAACACGACCACATCGGAGTTGAACTGCATGAATTCTTCAGGTGTTGTAATGCCTTTGTCGTCCCAGAATACATCCAGAATACCCGTCGTAGCATGTCCCTGACCCGGAAAATCACGGATATCCAGCAATTGCACGCCCGCAGCATCCGGTGTTCGTCTGATCCGCTCCATGGCTTCTTTTAAGGAACGTACCAGATGTGTACCGCTGGCTTGTTGAAAATGCTCCAGATCTGCCATCATTCCTTTGCGAGTAAGCGATTCCTCAATGGGTAGCAACCAGGAGGGACGCAGAACGCCCGTATATTTGGCTCTTTCCTGAGGCCTCACATACATGGTGTACTGTGCATGTTCATGTCCAATTACGGGATGCTCTGCAAGTCTGGTAACGGCATGATAGTCCAGTGTTGTATCCGGTACAGCAGAATACGCAGACTCCAGCGGGGGATGCCAGTTCAACGACTGAATATAATAATCCCCTTCCCGCCCTTGCGCTGGAAGCTGTCCAAAACCTGTATTGTCCGTATATAAACGGGTTGGGTCCATCTCTTTTGCCCTGGAGACCCATGCATTAAGTTCCGGATGGCCATTCGCACCGATAAGTTCATTCCCCATGGAAAACATGACAAATGAGGGATGTCTGTGCAATGACAGGAGCAACCCGTCCAGTTCCTGTGTCAGATAGGTCAACACTTCAGCCGGCGCTGACTGATCTGACTTTTCAAAGAATCGAGACCAATGGGGCAGCTCTGCCTGCACCAGCATGCCCTCTTCATCAGCCGCATCCCAGAAAGGCTCCGGCGCGCTCCACCCATGCAGCCGAACATGATTGAAGCCATACGATCTGGCGACTCGAAACTGGCGAATGTAATGTGCCTTGTCCCAGACGGGATAACCTGTGAGTGGAAAGATGCAGCAATCCACATAGCCGCGTAAATAGACAGGCGTTCCATTCAATTTGAGCTGCTTACCATCTGCAACCAGAGAACGTACACCAAATGTTTGCTCTACCTGATCCAGTTCCCGTTCACCATCAAACAGACGGACCACGGCTTTATACATTTTGGGAGATTCATCCGACCATCTGGCGACAGACTTCTCCGTCCCAAGTTCCAATCGCCAATGATCAATTACAGCGTGGCACTCAGTTGAACCTACTGAGCTTGAATCAGTTGGCGGTCGAGCTTCCAGCTTCACATGAGAACTATATCGATCAAGCCACGTGCCATCTGGATGCTGGATATCCACATGTAATTGAACCGCTCTATCCGATCTATTGGCGGGAGCGCTTACAGTGCAGCCCACCAGAATGGTTCCATGTTCAGCATCGGGTTGAATGCGTAACGTCTCTAGTCGACATGGAGGCAGACAGTCCAGATAAACCCCACCGGTGATTCCACCCCAGGCTGTAGCTGTATGCAATGAATGTATATGGCTTCCGGCCAGCGGAAGTTTCATCGTATTATCCACGCGCATCTCCACCCGATTCACTTCTCCCTGCTTCACCAGAGAGGTGACATTCCACTTTTGTTGATTCACCAGACTATCTTGCTGCCCGGCATAATGCCCATTCATCCAGAGATCCGTTGTCCAGCGAACCCCTTCCAGTCGAAATACATACTGGCAGCCAGGGTCATCTGATGGAACATGTACATCCTGAGCATACCAGGCCGAGCCTTCATACTCACGTATTTTGGTCCAGGTATCGAGCCTTTCATATTCAGGCTCTTCTCCGTATCCTTGCTCTTCCCATGAACCGGGAATCTGAATGGTCTCCCATGATGTATTTTCACACTGTGAAGGCGGTAGTATCTTTTGTGCAATATGCTCATCGGGCTCCAGATCCAATCGAAACTGCCATGTTCCATTGAAGTTCAATGTATGACGTGCCTTAGCTATATCAGACAAATTCATATCGTATAACCATCCCTTCACCTGAGTTCTTGTAAACTCAGTCTATGATGTAGTGCCCTCCGTGACCATTGCTTATCATGGGAAGTGCATGGACAATATGATGAAGCTGGAACATGTCAGTGATGTCGAAAACGTTTTATTTTATAAGCAGGGGCAAGGCCCATTACTTCGTACTCATTCCTCGTTTAGGTCAGCCATTGATGCTTTGGACGAAGATTGGGTTCTCGCCTGTTTGTAAGCAGAAGGAGATTCCCCAACATATTTCTTGAATTTACTGTGGAAGTAGTCCACATTCGCATACCCGACTCTCGCCGCGACCTGATGGACCTTCAATCCTTCATCCAGCAATTCCTTGGCCTTTTCCATACGAACCTTGTCCAGGAATGCATTGAAATACTCTCCAGTATGATTCTTGAACAACTTCCCCAAGTAACTGCTGTTATAGTTAAACACTTCAGCAAGGACCTCCAGCTTGAGATTTTCGCCAGGGTTACGTTGGATAAATTCAATCATCTGTTTCAATACAGTATCCTTGCTCCCCCCACCCATACGTTGAATAAGGCGATTAAAATGTTCCAATGCCATGACCTTGAGATCCGACATCGTAAATTGATGATAGACTTCATTAATCAGAACCGAATGTTCTTGCATAATGGAGTGCATATGTTGATTCGTAGCTGCAAGCTTGTTGAACGCTAGGGAGAACACTTGGGAGAAAGCCGTTTTGATCGCTTGCTCTGTTCGGTGATATGGGACCAAGCGCTCTTCCATCTCACCCAGTACCCGCATAACGGACTCACTGCTACGGATGTCTAACGCATAATACAGCTTGTCACCGAGTTCGTCCTCAACGGGCTCATGTGTTCCATCCACAGCTTCAGCTCCTGGCTCAGCAACGCCTTTGCCTTCGCTACCTTCAGTCCACAGCATGATGCGCTTCTCTGTGAACAAGAAGCGTTCACCGAGTGTACGATTCGCCTGCGTGAATGAACGCGCAATTTCAGAAGTGAAATGTACGGGTTCACCCGCAGCACCATACATGTGGATCTCCCATTCTCCCAGAAGTCCTTCCAGCTCATCATAAAGAATTCTTGCAGATGACTCGGATGTGATTGTTTCCTTGCTTAACAACCCCAGACCGGAATGGAACGAGAAGACGATGCCCCGGTCTTTCTGGTCAAATGCTTCAATCAGTTTGCGTTTCATAACACTTCCTCGTTGCAGATCGGGGGCCGCATGCATCTCAAGCAGAATAATCTGATAATGAGGCCAGTGCAGCCCCAGGCTATCTTCTTCCATGCTGCCCGCACCTTCCAAACTGTCAAAGAGCAACGCCTCAATCTGGTGCTCCAGATAGACAGTATCTTCACCAGCTTGACGTGCCATTGTCTCCCGTTCACGGGTCAGGATCGTAGCAATCCGCTCCAGTTCACTGATGATCTCATCTTCATCCACCGGTTTGAGCAGATAACCATCCACACCAAAACTGATGGCTTTCTTGGCATAATCAAAATCGGCATAACCGCTCAATATCAAAAAGTGCGAATCCGGATGATTCCGGCGCACTTCTTCAATCACATCCAGCCCGGTCATACCGGGCATGCGAATATCAATAATCGTCAGATCAGGCTCCAATTCCTCAAACCGGGAGATAGCCTCACGCCCGCTTGCAGCTGTCGCGATGACCTGGAATCCATATTTTTCCCAATCGATAATGGTTGTCAGTCCCTCACGTATGCTCGGTTCGTCATCCACCAAAAACACTTTATACATGTTGGTCCCCTCCTGCTGGCAAGGTGAAAGAAACCTCTGTTCCTTCCCCATATACACTCTTCATCTGCAATCCATATGGCTCCCCGTACGTCAATGTTAAGCGTTGATGTACATTACGCATGCCGATCCGACTCTTCTCCTGTTCCTCCGGTCCACAGATAAACTGCATCACCTCAGCCAGTCGTTCTGGCGTTATGCCTGCACCATTGTCATCCACACGGATCTGCACAATGTTCTCTACTAAACGAATACTTATATGAACACGGACTGTGCCCTCTTTGTTCTCCAGACCATGGACAATCGCATTCTCAACCAAAGGTTGAATAATGAGAGGCGGAATGTACATCTTCTCCACCTCGGGATCAATATCGATCTGGAATGCAAGACGGTCGCCGTAACGGAATTTCTGAATTTCCAAATAGGAACGTACCATTTCAAGTTCAGCCCGGAAGGTTGTTTTTCCACTGCCAATCTCCAGACTCTTGCGCATCAGCTTGCCCAGCAGTCTGACGATGTTGGCAATCTCCGCTTCTCCCTTAATATGCGCTTTCATCCGAATGGACTCCAGTGCATTAAACAAGAAATGTGGATTGATCTGGCTCGCCATCATTTTCAGTTTAATCTCTTTTTGGGCGATTTCCAATTGATTGTTCTGTTCTGTCGCTTCTACCACCTGTGTCATGAGTTCATTGATACTTTTCACCATATAGTTGAACTGTCGTGACAATTGTCCAATCTCATCGTTTCCATCAATCCGCGAAGTCACGTTCAGATCACCTAATGCCAGCTTGTTGAGGTGTTTACTCAGCCGGAGCAATCGGTTGGAAGTGAGGAACGAGATGATATATACGAATAATAGGGCGATAACGAGCACAAGTATAATGAAAATCATGCCAATCATGCTGACGGTGTTCGCGTCTTTGACGATATTTTTGGTGGCAAAAACCGAAATAACCTTCAGACTGTTCATACTCGATCCAGGGCCCAACTCATCAATAACAATGTTGGATGGCTCCCCCCGAAAATCAGCTTCAATGGTTCCCTTTGCCTGATTCTGCAAATCAACGCCAAAATCAAGCTCGTCCAGCGTTTTCCCTACCAGTTCGGTATTCTTTGCTGCAACCACATACCCCTGCTCGTCCGTAATCATCGTCTCAAACTGTTCCTGACGGAGCAATCCATTCAGTTCATCCTGATTGATGACAATCATCAATACGCCCTCGGTCCGATATTCGGCAAAAGGTACTTTGCGTACCAAGCTGAGCTTGTGTACAGGATTATCTTCCTTGTCCGGAATGTAGAACCACCCGATGCTGGTTGTTTTCAATGCCTGTTGGTACCAGTAGCTCTCTTCCGTCTGCTTGTCTACCGGGATGAATTCGAGGTTGTTGATCAATGTTGGGTTAGTTGAGTAAAAACGAATGCCGGCGATCTCACGGTACAAACGCCTGTACTCCTGAAAGTCTTTGTACGCAAGATAAGCCGAGGTTAGCTCCACAACGCTCTTATACCGTTTATTCACGATCTCCTTGAGATCCGCATTAAACATTAAAAGATTGGATATATCCGTTGGTACACGCAGCATCGTCGCCGTCTGGCTCTTGATCTTGTCCACATTGATGATCGTCTGCCCTATCGCATTGTCCAGGGCCTGCTGGCGAAAATAACTTGTCACAGCAAGGCCAACAATCAATACCGGAATCATGACAACCAGTACATAGGAAATGAGCAATTTATGCTTTAATTTGAGATTATTGGTGGTTCGTATTAGCCTTTTAAACATGTCTGCACCTTCCGTCATCTGTATAAGCGCTTACATATAAAGAGCAGGATCAGGATGTTCTGTCCTCTAAATTAATCATACCACATAACCGCCAGAATTCGGATTGTCATCACAATGGATATATCTGTTGCCGGGCAACAAGCCAGCATAGTCTCTAAAAATAGTCTTTAAAAAAGAAGCCGCCATTAACATGGCGGCCAGATTTACCGAATTATTTCTGCTGCCAGAAGTTTAGTGACTCCTAGATGGGCGAAATCCATATCTTTTGGCACGCCATGCAACAACCAAAGCCATCAATGTTAAAGCCAAGATGGCCCAGTTAAATGACGAAGCTCCCCATTGATTCAGAAGAACACCTCCCGCCATTCCCCCAAGGGCAATAGCCAGATTCCAAACGGTTGTATTAATCGGCATTACAAGATCCACACCTTGTTCGCCCGTAGCTTGAGCAAGTCCGGTCTGCAACAGGGTAGCCGCACCTCCAAATGTCAGCCCCCACAGTGCAACAGAACCGAAGATGACAACCACATGCTCACTCCAAAGACCTAATACAAGGGAAATTAAAGCAAAACCCGCAAGGCTCAGAAGAACCAGCATACGCAACCACCGATCAATGAAAATACCTGTAATCCAGATGCCCACCAATGCCATCAGACCAAATACAAGTAAAATGAGTCCAACCTTGGATTCCAAACCGAAATCGGTGAGAAAAGGAGCAATATACGTGTATAAAATATTATGAGCCAACATCCAGGCTAAAACGACAGTTAAAATGGGAATTACACCGGGGGTAAACAGAACTTGCATGACAGAGATACGCTTATCCGCTGACTGTCCCGGATAGTCGGGTACTTTCCAAAGCACCCAGAAAATCAGTATAAACGCCAGCAATGACATCAGCCAGAACACCGAGCGCCAACCCATTAATGAACCCAGCAGCGTACCTGCCGGAACACCAAATGATAAGGCAATCGGCGTGCCAATCATAGCCACAGCCATCCCCCTTCCCTTGAGATGCTCAGGTACCATCCGTAATGCATAACCACCAATCAGGCCCCAGGAGACACCGGCTGCAACACCGGCCAAGGAACGAGCGAATAGTGTCAGCACATAGTTTGACGAAAGGGCAGTAATGGTGTTGAAGACAAGAAAACCGATAATAGACAGAAGTAAAAGCGGACGACGACGCCAGCCCTTTGTCAGCACCGCCACAGGTATGGCAGCAACCAGCGACCCAACAGCATAAAAGGTGACAAGCTGCCCCGCCCCTGCCTCAGAGATCTGCAGCCCTTCTTTAATTTGCGGTAGCAAACCCGCAGGAAGTGTTTCGGTCATAATGGCTATGAAACCCGCCATAGCCAAGGCCAACAGCCCCAACCATGGAAAACGTTGAGAAGATATATCCGACATTTGTGCAGCTCCTTTTAAGGTAGTATGGAATAAATAATTGAATTGTGGATCGATCATTCCTTATATTATTCACACTGCCTCACCTTGTCAATGACTTTTGGATCGATTAGTATATAATTAAGAAAAAGGAGGGAATATTTTATGGCGAGAACGGGACGTCCACGCATTTTCGATCGGGATGAAGCCCTATTACAGGCGATGATGCTCTTTTGGGAGCAAGGATTCGAGGCCACTTCCTTACTTCAGCTTCGAGCAGCTATGGGGGATATTTCAGCAGCCAGCTTTTATGCAGCCTTTGATTCCAAAGAAGCGTTGTATAAAGAAGCAGTAGAACGATATATGGTTACGTTTGGACGTGTGACGGAAAGCTTCTCGGATCTCACACTCTCACCAAGAGAAGCGATTGAAACAACACTAAGAAGTACCGCAAAAATGCAAACAGACAGCGCGCATCCATCTGGCTGTTTAATTGTGCTGTCAGCTAGCACATGTTCTTCCAAAAACAATCATATTCGTGACATTGCCGCTGAGAAAAGAAAGCTGACTCGTAACCGCCTGCAGGATTGCATCCAGCGTGCTGTGGATGTCGGTGAAATTCCTGCTTCCACGAATGTAGCCATGCTAACCACCGTATTTGATACCTTTATGCAAGGCATATCTACACAAGCCCGCGATGGCGTTCCTTTTGCAACGATCGATGAGGCTATCACGGAATTCATGGGCATCTGGAACCTTGTTCAACATTCAGCCTGACTTTATCTACGAACTATATGGATCGGTTAAAAAAGCCAAAAAAGGCACTCCCACAATTGGAAGTGCCTGCTCAGTATAAATTTTATGCGCGTGCTGTTAAGGACGAGGTGTGCTAACGCCGTTCAGGATCAGCTTCGGATGAATGTCAGCGTTCAGTGAAGCGGAAACTGCACAATATTTTTCCTCAGCCATCTGGATGGCTTTCCAGATACGGTAATCTGGGATATCCCCATCGACTTTGAAGATCAGATCAATGGATGTGAAGCCTTTCGGCATCTCTTCGCTGCGTGTCCCCTGCGCTTCAATCTCAATCGACTCAATTTTGTCCAGGAATGCGTCCAGAATCATCGTAATATCGATTCCCATACAGCCGCCGAGACCTGCCAGTAACAATTCCATCGGGGTTGCACCCTTGCTGTCACCACCATAAGCAGCAGTGGCATCCATGCCAACCGCGTAGCCAGACGGTCCTTCGGAAGTAAATGCGCGTTTGCCTTTCCATACGGTTGTTACATTCATGATGTTATCCTTCTTTCTTAAAATAGGTTAAGTTCAAGCGAAAAAGGTTTGCACTTTCCACTCCGATGACAGAACAACCTTCCGATCGCTGTTATCCCCAGATTTTTTTGATTCCCTTCTTCAAGGAGAAAATCAGGGGATAAAGGCGCACGCTCCGCTTCTCCAGGTTTCTTCTGTCCTCTCCGTTCTTGTGCAAAAAGTTTAGTTGAACTGATATCGTTCACGACCTTAAATACCCGCTTAGGATACGTTCGTTCTTCCGATCGCTGTTATCTTCATCAAAATTCAGTAATTTGTTGCAAGAACCGGCGGGTGCGTTCTTGCGTCGGATGTTCAAAAAAAGCCTGTGGACTTGCTTCTTCCACGATCGATCCATCCGCCATAAAGACGATTTTGTTCGCCACATTACGGGCAAACTTCAATTCATGCGTCACGACCAGCATCGTCATGCCTTCCTCTGCCAGCTCCTTCATGACGGAAAGCACCTCTCCGACAAGTTCGGGATCAAGGGCAGAAGTTGGCTCATCAAACAGCATCACTTCAGGCTCCATCGCAAGTGCACGTGCAATGGCGACCCGCTGCTGTTGTCCACCGGACAATCGGGATGGATATGCATCCTGCTTGTCCGACAGGCCCACGCGATCCAGAAGAATCCGGCCACGTTCGGCCGCTTCGTCACGCTTGATTTTTTTCACCGTCACAAGACCTTCCATGACATTGCCCAGCACCGTCTTGTGCGGATACAGATTGAACTGCTGGAATACCATGCCGGTCTGGCGGCGAATCTCCAATACCCGGGCACGCTGTACACGCAGCGAATCAGCACTGTTAACCACAACACCGTTCACTTCAATCTGTCCTCCAGACAGTTCTTCCAGTCCATTTAGGCAGCGCAGCAAGGTACTTTTGCCTGAACCACTCGGACCGAGCAATACAACAATATCTTTGGCATCGACATGAAGATCGATGTTCGTGAGCACTTCATTTTGTCCAAAACGTTTGGTAAGTCCGGTTGTTGTAATCATCGGTTCTCTCCTCCCATCAGTAAGCGCGGGCTAACCGGCGCTCCACTTGTTCCAGAATGGCCGAGAAGCCGATACTCATAATCCAGTAGATCACACCGATCGCCAGATAAAACGGCATATTCACATAATATTGCGCTACTAATAGCTGTGCCGAACGCAGCAACTCTGTAACCCCAAGGGCAGCAACAAGTGATGTTTCCTTCAACATGCCAATAAACGTGTTCCCCATCGGCGGGATGGCGATGCGCACAGCTTGCGGGAAGATAATGCGTCTCATTGCTTGAGCCGGGGTCATTCCGGTTGCGTATGCAGCTTCCATCTGTCCTTTCGGTACAGCCTGAATCGCTCCACGGAACGTCTCCGACAGAAACGCACCTGCATTCAGACTTAGTCCCAAACAAGCAGCTGTAAGGGACCCCAGGGTCACTCCATAATCGACCAATCCGTAATAAATGACGAATAATTGCACCAGCAGCGGGGTTCCCCGCATGATGGATACATAAAACCTTGCGATCAGCCTAAGCCATATCGGACCCTTCAGACGAGCAATAGCAACAAGTAATCCGATGATGAATGCAAAAAACATCGAGATCACCGTTACGTATAACGTATAGTAAGCCCCCTTCAGAAAGAAGGGGATATTCTCAAATACCAGTTCCATGGGTTAAATCTCCCCTTCGCCTTGCCAGTTCATTATTGCGCAGGCTCTTCACCAAACCATTTTTTGAAGATGGTGTTGTATGTGCCATCATCTTTCATGCCTTTGAGCGCATCATTCAATGCTGCAACGAGTTCCGGATTGTCTTTGCGAACAGCGATACCTGCTTGGTCACTCTTGATTGCTTCGCCTACAGCTTTGATCTTTAATCCGTTGGCATCAACAATCGGTTTCAGTGCGTACATGTTGTTGATTGTGGCGTCAATCCGTCCAGCATTCAGGTCTTTCAGTGAAGAGATGACATCGTCATAGGTTTTAATCGTGAAGTCTCCCACTTTAGGCAACACTTCATTACGCAGATACGTCTCATCATTTGTACCCAGACCTACGCCAATTGTTTTTCCTTTGAAATCTTCCAGCTTGGTGATATCGTTATTGTCTTCTTTTACAATGATTTTCACTTGGTTCGTAATATACGGATCACTGAAGTCGAGAACTTTCTTACGATCATCGGTAATGGTCATCTGGCTGATAATAGCATCCAGCTTCTTCGCTTGCAGACTTGGTGTCAGACCAGAGAACTCCTGGGATACAAATTCAACCTTAACCCCAAGACGCTTCGCAACCTCACGTGCGATATCGGCATCATAGCCGTCCATTTCTTTCTTATCGTTCAGGAAGTTGTATGGTGCGTATGTGCCCATCATGCCCACTTTAATCACGCCAGCAGACTTGATCTGCTCCAGTTCATTGCTTGCCTGTGCACCATTCGTGCCCCCATTGTCTGTTGCCTTACTTCCACAAGCACTAAGTACCAGCACAGTCATCAGCAGAATCGCTGTCAAAGACCAGCCTTTACGCGTTTTCGATCCATATGTTTTGTTCATTACGTTAACTTCCTCTCATTCGTGTATTGATCTGGGTGTACATTTGGTTACGCTATTGTGATCAAACAGCAGTTGTACCCATTATTCCCTGCTAGTTGTGTAATCATGTGAATCTCTGGTCTCTCGTTGAAAAATAAAGCTGCGGACTTTGCACATGCTTATGTACCCAATAGTCCGTAAAATTCAAAGCTTGCTGCCTCAGCTGCCAACGAAGAAGCTGTCATGGCGGAGAACTTGCTGTGCAACTCATCCGAACCGAACAACCAGCGTGATATCATGCCTTCGATCATGCTTACCAACAGCGCTGCTCGCAGCGGTACATCCATGCCCTGAGGCAACATGCCGAGTTCGATGGCACGTTCCATATTGTGTCGGAACGCAGTCTCGACGGCATTTCGTGTCTCCTCGACCAGTCGTTGTACGGATTCTTCAGTCACGATGCCTTTAAGCAACAGTTCCATAAAATATCGATTCTGTGCGGCGAACATGAACAGGTCAGTGAATAGCCTCTCCGATGCTTTCACCATATCTTCTACCGATCCGGCATCCTTGCGGTATCCTTGTCCAATCGCCTCAAGCAATTCCTCCTTGCCCGTTAATATAATTTCCGAAGCAATGGCTTCTTTGCTTTTGAAATGCCAGTAAAACGTCCCTTGCGCCACACCAGCCTCACGGACGATATCGGAAATTTTCGTCTGATGGTAACCTTGGGTTGCAAAACGCTCCATTGCTATGCGTATTATTTGGTCCCGCCGTTCTTCACCGGGTTCCAAACCGTTGATTTTGGTCATTCCTGTAACCCTCCCGATTGATGAGTCAGTCAGTTAATGTATATCCTATGGGATAACTAGGTTTTTGTCAATATAGTTTTAAACAAATGATTACAAGCATAAGTTGAAGTTGAGTGCATTTGTGATCATAATAGGTGATAGCCTTGTTCAAATGAACAGGCATGGTCAAGCAGGACAGCCTGTGCTGTCACCTGCATATCAAGGAGGAAGAGAATTGGACATTATATCATCCATTATTATGGGCATCATCGAAGGTTTGACTGAGTTTTTGCCCGTGTCCTCCACTGGACACATGATTCTGACTGCCCACTTGCTGGGTTTATCGGAGGACAACGAGTCAGTCAAAACGTTTGAGGTGGTTGTTCAACTCGGAGCTGTACTTGCTGTTGTTGTACTGTATTGGAACAAATTCATTGATATGTTCCGCTTCACCGGAGGCAGCAGACCTTACTCCCGCCGCCTCAATCTGGGACATATCTTCCTGGCGATGGTTCCTGCCGTAGTCATTGGACTTGTATTCCGCGACTGGATCAAAGCACATTTGTTTGGTCCGGAGACAGTGCTGTACAGCCTCGTTATAGGTGGTATATTGATGATCGTAGCAGAACGCTGGAGCCGTAAGAGTGAACGAATTACTACCCATGATGTCGATGATATTTCTTACAAACAGGCATTCGCAGTGGGTATATTTCAGATCTTGGCATTGTGGCCAGGCTTCTCCCGTTCCGGATCAACGATCTCAGGCGGTCTCTTTGCAGGGGTAAGCCGCGTAGCCGCTGCGGAGTTCACATTCCTCGTGTCTGTGCCAATTATGATTGGTGCTACGGGATATGACCTGTACAAAAGTATTGATCACCTGAACGGCAGTGATTTCCCGATCTTTGCGATAGGATTCATCGCTGCTTTCATCGTCGCCATGCTTGCGATCAAGACGTTCCTGTCCATTTTGAAAAAATTGAGCCTGACCGTCTTTGCCGTGTATCGCTTCGTCTTGGCAGCCGTGTTCTTTATTATTTTAATGTAACCTTACATTGCAATGAATTAAGACAGGCAAAATCAATGGCGGCCTCACATTCCATTTGGAACGAGGCCGCCATATTTATGCTATATGTCATGCTTCTGTTCATTCACGATTCCGTTGATCTATGATTTTTGGGCTACTTAGAAACAGGAATAGCTGTACTTAGATGAAGTCTTGCTCTTCGTGACTTCCTTTTTGGTTGGGTGGGACCATTGGTGATGCCGACTAGGTTCACTATGTATCGTGGACATTCAGATTCATGTTCACTTCTCCAAAAACAGTCTGGCTTAGGACCACTCTTTCACTTGAATGCTCCGGTGTTTCTTCCAATATTTTAATCTTTCACGCAGATTATATCTATTCTCCTTTTGTTGCTGCAGCAATTGCTTGACTCCGATCATCAACAATCGGTATCTTCGGTCATCATTGTGGCTTAATTGGTGCATTTCCTCAAAAATTTCATTTTTCATACGGATCTTGTTCACTCCAAATATTCAGTTTGTTCTCACAGTATACATGGGAGCACTGAACAAATTCTAAACAAGCGCTAGTCCTCAACTTCACTTATTCGAATACACATTTTGCGTGCTGGAATGAAGCAGAAAAACCCCTTCCAGTCGCTGGACAAGAAGAGGTCTCCGTAGTTAAGTTAATTAACAAGCTGCTTTTGCCTTCATACGCTTAAACTTTGGATTCAAGCGTCTCCAGATACTCGGAGATTTGAGCAGGTGTTTTAGCCCATTTGCTATGCAGATGTGCGATTTTCTTGCCGTTTTGGAAGACAAGCAGGCTTGGAATACCGCGTACACCATTTTCTTCAGCAAACGGCTGGAACTTTTCTGCATCTAGGGCATAGAAGGTTTTGTCCGTATGTTGGTCGATAACATCCCCGATAAAACGATCCAGGTTTTTGCAGTCTGGACACCAGGTTGTATCAAATTTAATGACGGTAAAACCATCAGAGTTGATTGTATCCAAATATTGCTGTTCACTTTGAATTCTTTCCATATGTCTTCTCTCCCTTATATGTTGTTTTTAATGGCTGATCTTCATTGTACCTTGTATAGTTACAATTGAAAATAGGCTTAATGGCGTTAGCGATGCTGCTTGTATAGATTAGCGGGACTAAGCTCACGTATTTGCTGAATTTCTACGGTGGTAAGTGCAGGCGAATTCGAAGCGGCAATATTGTGCAGCAACTGGTCTCTCGAGCTAGCACCAGGGACAACGGCTGCAACCGCAGGATGGGATAACGCATACCGAATAGCCGTCTGAGCCATGCTGCGTTGGTCCGTAACAAGACGACTTAACCCTTGCCGAATGGTATATAGTTGCTCTGGCGTATAGTCCAGATAACCTTTGTCTGCCTTGGCAAATCCGGAATCGGCGAGCACACCGCTAGCTACGGGCCCACGGGCAATTACACTGATCCCCTTTTGTTCCAATAAAGGCAGCACCTCTTCTTCCGCTCTGCGGTCAGCAACACTGTACTGGTTCATCACACTTACGATGGATGCCCTCTTTACATACTCCCGAATCACATTAGGACGAATGGAGGAAATTCCGTAATATCGGATAAGTCCTTCCTTCTTCAGTTCCTCAAACGCTTCGATTGTCTCTTCGATGGGATCGTCCAATGTGCCGCCATGCAGCTGGTATAAATCAATGTAATCGGTCTGCAACCGCTTCAAGCTTTCATGTACAGCCTGCTTAATGTAGGCTTTGGATGGGTCCCAAGACCAACCCTCTTTGCCGGGCAGACGACGATTTCCTACTTTGGTCGCCACAACGACTTGGTCCCGGCGCCCCTTAATAGCTTGTCCTACAATCTCTTCATTACGTCCTGCGTCGTAAAGATCGGCTGTATCCAACAGGTTGACCCCATGATCCAAAGCCTCATGAATCAGGCCCATTGCGGGTTCCATTTCGGTTCCAAGTGACATACATCCCAGCCCAATCTCCGACACCATCAGTTCGGATGTACCCAGACGATTTTTCTTCATACGTGCATCTCCCTCCATACGTTCTGCAAGTATCCATTGTATCATTCTTGCTGGTAAAAATCGCATTATAGATGAAAGCAAGGGGTTGCTCTCAGATTGCACAAAAAAACCTGGAAGGACTTCATCTCCAGGTTTCTCATGATCATCATGTTCATTCAAACGAAAAACGAACGATCAAAATCTATTTCACTTCCACGCGTGGTCTGGATTGACTTGTTCCATTGGACGAATTGGAGCTTTTCATCATACCCGAGACCGTGCTGAACAGCTTATCTCTTGCTTGTTTGTTCCTCATCAGATAAGTCACACCTGCGCCGATCGCCGTCATCAGTATTCCTCTTCTTTTAGACATGTGCTTCTCCTCCTTCAGGATAAATGTACATCGTGTCTTGTTTGACAATTACCCTTTGGGAGCAAAACGAAACGAAGTACAGGCTTGATCACACAAAAAAAGATGACCTCCGAATCGTTCAGAGGTCATCTTTCAAGCCACATTTGCCGTCCGCTTAATCGGACGGTGTTGCCATATGGGTCATTTCTTCATGTTTGTAGGTTGAACCATCCGCGGTCAGATAAAAGTGTCCGAGGGGATGCAGGTTTTCGTCCAACTCATAGACAAGCGGGATGCCTGTCGGGATATTGAGCGCCACCACGTCTGCCTCGGACAATTGGTCCAGATGCATGACGAGTGAACGAAGCGTGTTACCGTGCGCAGAGATCAGCACTCTTTTGCCCGCCGATACCATCGGTTTAATCTCCGCATTCCAGTACTCCAGCACACGCTTGGATGTATCCATCAGGTTCTCTGTAACGGGGATGGTGCACCCGAGCCGCTTGTACTTGTCCAGATCCTGTACATATCGTTCATCGGTCTCATCCAATGCAGGGGGAGATACGTTAACGGAGCGTCTCCATTCCTTCACTTGGTCTTCCCCATACTTCAACGCAGTCTGCTGTTTATTCAGTCCTTGCAGCGCACCATAATGACGTTCATTCAGCTTCCAGGTCTTCGTAATGGGAATCCACATAAGGTCCATCTCATCGAGCGCAATATCCAGTGTACGGATGGAACGTTTCAAGACGGAGGCATAGGCATAATCAAAATCAAACCCTTGCTCCTTCATGATCTTCCCAGCTTTACGAGCTTCTCCGTAACCATCTGTTGTGAGATCGACATCCGTCCAACCCGTAAAACGATTCTCTACATTCCACATGCTCTGTCCATGACGAATCAAAACAACTCTGTACATAACCGTGAACCCTCCTTCCATGGAAACATTACCCTCAAGATGAGCAAGATATGCTTAATTACATTAATAATACGGTGCCATCATCAGGTATACTACGACGCCCGTGGAACTGACGTACAGCCAGATGGGCATCGTCCAACGTGCAATTTTGCGGTGTTTCTTTAATTGATTCGTCCAGCCCCACACAAGTGTGAACAACGCCAACGGAACGATCAGGGCTGCCAGTATACTATGGGTAATCAGAATGAAGAAATAGATGGAACGAATGATGCCCTCGCCGCCATATTTGGACGTCTCTGGTGAGAGGTAGTGAAACGTCAGATAGGTCACGAGGAATAAAAGTGTTGTTGAGAATGCAGCAAGAATAAATCGTTTGTGCAACTTCACATTCCGCTTGATAATAGCAATCAGCGCTGCGAGCAGGAAGATGAAGGTAAAGCTGTTAAACACGGCATTAAACCGTGGCAACACCGTAATATCAAAGGTCACATCACCTTTGTATCCAATGGACGGTGCGAAGAACAATAATAAAATAATGACATTAGCGAGAATGGAAATCGTAATAATGATGCCTGCGAAATTTTTATTGCTCGTCGGGGATGGAATGTTCGGCTCCCCTTTGTTATTTTTGCCCAATGCAAAATCCTCCTCATATCCTAACTTCTATGTTCTATATCATTATATCTCGGCAATTCCGGGCTGTTAAGTGACAACACTCTGAACAAAAACCGTTGCACTCCCCTATAAAATGCCCCTTTGCTGCTGTTTTCAATCAAATCCACAGCAGCTCCCATTTACCCATGCCTTTATTTGTGGTATAATTAATGCAATTAATCACATACGCGTTGAAACTGGAGGAGCCTGTCACCAAGGGCCCCTCTTTGTCTTTTTCAGGCACAGAACGGCACTTTTCCTAATGCCTTTCTGTGTCTTTTTGTTTTATGAAGCTGAGAATGGATAGCCCTTGGGCAGGTAAACCTATAAACGCTACTGCTGGAGAGGAGCACACCTATGGAATTTATTTTGGTTCTTGCACTTATTTTGATCTTCACCAAACTTGCGGGTGATTTGTCCGTTAGATTGGGCCAACCATCGGTACTAGGGAAACTGATTGTGGGTGTCATCCTCGGACCTGCTATTCTCGGTTGGGTTCAGCAAAGTGATTTCGTCCACTATATGGCCGAAATCGGGGTACTATTGTTGATGTTCATCGCTGGACTGGAGACCGATCTGGAACAATTGAAGAAAAACTGGAAAGCAGCCTTTGCCGTTGCTGTGGGTGGTATTATTTTACCATTCATCGGAGGATACGGTTCGGCCATGGCGTTCGGTATGTCACAGACACACGCATTATTCTTTGGACTTTTATTCTGTGCCACGTCCGTCAGCATTTCCGTTCAGACACTAAAAGACATGGATCAACTAAGCTCTCGTGAGGGTACAACAATCCTTGGTGCAGCTGTTGTCGATGATGTCCTGGTCGTTGTGATTCTTGCCGTTATGATGAGCTTGCTGGGTACAGGCGGAGGTGACACTTCGATTTCTCTACTCATTGGTAAGAAGTTATTATTCTTTGTTATCATTATCGCTGCCAGCTGGTTCCTTGTTCCACGCATCATGAAGTGGATGGCACCATTGAAGGTAACGGAAACCGTTATTACTGCGGGACTGATCATTTGTTTCGGATTTTCCTACTTTGCGGAGTGGATGGGTGTTGCAGGAATTATTGGTGCTTTTGCAGCAGGTATTGCGATCTCTCAAACCAACTTCAAACATGAAGTTGAAACCAAACTGGAACCGATCGCCTACGGAATTTTTGTTCCGGTGTTCTTTGTCAGTATTGGTTTGAATGTCACGTTTGATGGTGTGGGTTCACAAATTTGGTTTATTGTCGTTATCAGTATCATCGCGATTGTAACCAAACTTATCGGTGGAGGAGCCGGTGCACGACTGACTGGATTTAATATGTCATCTTCATTGGCCATTGGCTCAGGAATGATTTCAAGAGGTGAGGTTGCTCTCATTATCGCTTCAACCGGACTTGCTTCCGGATTGCTTGATCCGGAGTATTTTACCAGCGTCGTGATCATGGTTATCGTAACCACATTGGTCACGCCTCCTCTGCTCAAAATTACCTTTGCACGCAAAAAGGGTGAAAAGCGAGTCGAAAAAGGAATTGAAGAATCACATCTTGGTGGATGAGGGCTGGCTGGGCCTGAAGATTGATCACTTTTTCTAAGGAACCCAGTACGTCTTATTTGGTCCTCTGGCTCTCTTTTTCAATTCTAAGAAACATCAGACACTTTATTTTCCAAATTTCCATAGCAAAACGCTGAAAATGGCTGTATATTCCGATATAGCGTTTCTCAGGTTCCTTATATTACTGCTAGTGCTTCGAATCCCTGAATAAGACGTCTCAGATTCCTTAGTTTTTATTGACGCTCTGCGCTTTTTTTCCAAGCATAGGCCCGGACGGACGACGCATATCGGCTCTACGGAGAACTTAATTAAATGTAAACCGCCTTGAAAGGGCGAATACTCTACTTTTACAGCGTCTACATTGCATTCGCACATTAAGGACGGCGTTCACTCACGTTCAAAGTGTAGCACTTATCAGATCCGAATACGCCAGTCTCGATTTGGCTTTCAGACTAGGAGTTGAGATACGGTCTAGTTGAAAGGTATTGAAATCATTCCGTATTTGAAGCTATACTTGATTTAGAAAAGCAATATATCGGTCGTGAAGCACACGCCGCTTTGATCTATTCTTCCCCTTCGACATGAAGGTTGGAGAGGGTCAGAGCGGCTTTTTGTATTTTCACATAACGACTTGAAGCACTATTCACGTTCGTTTTAATTTATTTTATTTTTAGAGGAGATGAAAGACGATGAGCATTGATTTTGATGAGGCTTATGAAGTTTGGATGCACTCCCTTTTGGAGAAGGAGACGAACCCTCGAGTGCTTTCCAGAATAAAAAATGGACTGGAACATAGCACATTGGAATTTTTGCGTTCCGTTTGGTTTCCAGTGATGAAAAACTTTAACCATCTGCAACCCGAATGGGAGGTTCGTGATTTTCATAACGGCTATCGGTATCTGGATCTAGCTTACCTGCCAGGAAACGGTATCAAAGGGGGGATTGAGATTCAAGGTTACGGACCACATGCTCGTGATCTGGATGTACGGCGTTTCAAAGATTTATGCTGGCGACATTGTCTGCTGACGTTGGATGATTGGATTTTTCTGCCGATCGCGTATCTCTCCATTAAGGATGAACCGAAACGGTGCCAGCAGCTAGTGCTGTCTTTTATGGGAAAATTCATGGCCACAGATGTGCCCCCGTCCCTTAATTGGCTGGAAGCCGAGACTGTTCGTTATGCCAGACGCATTATCCGTCCCTTTGCCCCGTCGGAACTTGCTACGCATCTGCGAATCACAGATCAGCACGCTCGAAGAGTTCTTCACAGTCTAATTGTTCAAGAGGTATTACATGTCGCAAGTGGCACACAACGATATCGAACCTACATCTTACGAACATGAGACACGCTATTTCACCCGTACAGCACATGTTCATTTTTTAACGAACTCAGGACACCTTATTATGATGATATGGAGTAAATCAGGGCAATTGGAGGGGCATTTTCGTGAAATAAGGTTTACCGGATTCGTTAGAATTCCAACATGCCTCATATCTCGATAATAAGCTCACCTGAGTTCGTCAGCATTTTTGGATATGCCCTTTGAAACGTTTTGAAACGCTCAGAGTTACTAGACTACTCTTAAAGCTCAATGCGAACCACTGGAGTTACTGGGGTTTCAGATCCTTGAGTCACTAACGAGTTACATGGGGAGTTAAACGGAAATTTACACGAAGAGTTACATGGAGAGTTACATAATAGAGTTACTTGGATTGTTATATGAATTGTTACACGAAGAATTAATCAGAGAAATAGCTGGATTAGCTCTGAACTTGAACTCCCTGCAATAGCTTATGGGATAGTCTACAGTTCCGAGAAGTAAGTTACTTGAAGTTGATTAAATTACTTAGAAGAGGCCTCCCATCCTACAGAGAAAACAAAAAAAGACCACCTTACACTCAAGAGGTCTTCCATCTATGCCCGTTCTGACAGCAGGCTGTCCCATTTTAAGTTAACACGCCAACATAAAAACCAATTGAAATAAAGACAGCACACCATACAAATGCGCCGATGCTGGATACCACTACATATCTGCCAATCGCCATACGGCTAATCCCGGAAAAACAGCACATCAGATGACGAATGCCTGGAATGAAATAACCCAGGATGATGGACCAATACCCATATTTGAGAAACCATGACTCCACCCTGCCAAATCGTTTGGCATTCACGCCGACCCACTTGCCGTATTTTTCAATCAGTGGTCGGCCGGCCTTCTTACCAATCGTATAGCTGAGCAGCCCTCCGGTAAATGCGCCACCGAAACTGACGGCGATGGATACCGAGTAATTCAATACCGAGATGGAGGCGAGATAACCGACAAAGGTCATCATCACCTCATCCGGAATCGGCATCCCGATAACGCCAAGAGCCAGTAGTCCGTATATTGCGAAATAACCATATTGACCAATAAATTCTTTTGCAAATTCCATACTGACTCGCTCCTTATTTCGGTTCCACAATATCCTTCTCATGTGAGGCTAGCACTTGTTTTAGAGACGGGAATCGGATTTGGCTCACCATGAGACCGGATAATACAATAATGACAAGATAGGCTACACCGTGTGTGAAATAAGGACTCCAGAGGGCGAAAAAGGACATCAGACCTCCGGCAAATGTAATCGGCATCCCGACAAAACCGCTGCTTGCTGTCTTCTGACAGTTATAACGGGCCAGGCGCAATGCACCGCAAACTGGAAACAATGCGGTCAGTGCCATTCCCAGCACACTCACTTCATTCATGGAGTTCAGGTACAGAATCAGCACAGGGGCTGTTCCGAATGAAACTACATCCGCAAGCGAGTCCAGGGCTTTCCCGAACTCACCCTCACAGTGCAATTTGCGGGCTGCATAGCCGTCAAACAGATCAAAAAACATCGCTACCCATATCATCATCACAGCCAGGGCAAATTCACCATGAATAGCCATAATGACTGCCAGCATGCCTGAACTCAGATTCCCCAAGGTTAAAATCGATGGTAAAGACTTCATAAGAGTTGACTCCCTTTCGTACTAGGCTTTAGGAAAAATAATATAAAAACGGACTCCATCCGGTGTATTCTCCACTCCATAATTGCACCCATGCAGATCGAGAATCTGCTTCGCAATGGCCAGACCGAGCCCGGTTCCCCCCATTTTGCGATTACGTGAGCGCTCGACCCGATAGAACCTCTCCCATATATACTGCCGCTCAGCTTCAGCAATGTGCTCGCCCTTGTTCTCAATGGAAATATGGACAAAACCTTCACGCCTGCTGATCTCAATAGTTATATCGGTATGTGGTAATGCATGACGTATAGCATTCATCATGATATTGAAAATAACTTGCTCCAGCTTGCTGCGGTCACCTTCAACCGTCTGTTCTGTTGTGGATACAAGCACCACATCCAATCCTTTGTCCTTCAGTTGCGGACCCAGACGGCCGGCGATATCTTCAATCATGTCAGCTAGTGCAACAGCATCCGTATTCAATTGAACCGCTGAGGATTCCAGTCGCACCAGATCCAGCATCTCTTCAACCATCGTTTCCATCTTGATCGCCTCATCGGCAATGATCTCAATGTAGCGCTCCCGCTTGCTCTCACTCACGCCGTCCTTCAGCCCTTCGGAATATCCCTTAATGATGCTGATTGGTGTCTTTAGTTCATGAGATGCATCGGCAAAAAACTTGCGCTGTCGCTGTTCAATCTGCTGCTTCATTTCCATATCCGTACGCATCTGTGTGTTGGCCTGCCTCAGCTCTTCGAGTGTCTGACCCAATGTCCCCGATAAAGCATTAAGGCTGTTAGACAGACTGCCGATTTCATCGTTACGCCGGATGGGTGATTTCACCGTGAAATCCAGCGTAGACATTTTCTTGGCAACATGGTTCAAGGCCAAGAGCGGCTTCGTTACAATTCGGGACAGAAGCAACGCCAGCAACAGAATCAATATAAATGCCCCAATGCCAAAATATGCATAGAACAAACGTGTTGCCTCATTTGCTTCCCTCATCTCCTGTAGAGAGGTGAGTGAGAAAATCAGTTGCTGCTCAGGTCCGGAACGATGCACTGGAGCAATAGTGATCACATTGCGAACACCACTCCAGCTATCCATCCATTCTTCGTTGAGCATTTTGCCGTTGGCCAACGCAAGTTGGTCTTCTGTGGACAAAGGGAACCGACTATCCAGTGCCTGCACCAGCAATCCCTGCCTCTGGCTCCACGTTGCCAGATTGGGAAGAACTACCTCGGTCAGTACGCCTGACCATTCCTTTACCGGTTCAATGGATTCCTGAAAGCTTTCTGTTCCCCATGCAGCAGAAGTAGCATCCTGGATTTTGTATGGATAGACCATGGACCCGCTGGCCGGGCCTTTCACCGTGAGTTCCTGCCCATATTTCAGATGAGATGTAATCCAGCCAGCATTCTCACTATTGATAAACAAGGACAAGGACACCTTCACGTGACTCCCATCCTGCTGTAACAACGTAATATGGAACGGGTCATTAACCAGTCTTCCGGTGTTGGTCAGAATCACCAGATGTGACTGATTCTGACGCATGAACTTACCGGTTTCCTTGGCTAGCTGCAGATCACTCCAATGGCCATTAGAGTATTGCTGTTCGAACTTGGACAGCTTTTTCTTCATACTGCTGACCTTCTGATGCTGATAGAAGTCCGGGAACCAGACCAACTGGGCAAATACCGTTGTTCCATATAGAAGAACCAGACATCCTGCCATGACCAGGAAAAGCTTCATCGTTACGCCATTTCTTCTCATGCTTCTGCCTCGAAACGATATCCGGTGCCAATTACCGTCCGGATACACTTGGCTTCATCACCTAATTTGCCGCGCAGCTTCTTGATATGAGTATCCACAACACGTGAGTCTCCTTCAAAATCAAATCCCCAGATCCGATTCAAAATGGCATCTCGGGACAACACAATGCCTGCATTTCGCACCAAATAAAGCAACAGGTCATATTCCTTTGGCGCAAGCTCAACTTCAACTCCGTCCTTCTCCAGCCGCCGAGCCCATGGATCAAGCGTTACCTGTCCGAAGCGAATGACACCTTGCTCTCGTCCAACTGCGCCTTCAACACGCTTCATTAATGTCTCTGCACGTGCAACCAGCACACGTGGGCTAAACGGCTTGGTGACGTAATCGTCTACGCCCAGCTGAAATCCATGAATTTTATCGTCATCCTCGGACCGTGCAGTCAGCATGATAATAGGTACGGTGGATTGGGATCGAATATGCTCACATAACGTCCATCCATCCATTTCCGGCATCAAAACATCCAAAATGACCAGATCCACCTCATGCAGAGCCAACAGTTCCAATGCCTGTACTCCATGTTCTGCTTCTATAACGTTCCATTGTTCTTTTATGAAATAATCGGCCACAATCTCACGAATGCGGCTTTCATCTTCCACCAGAAGCACTGTTCTGATCATGGCCGACTCTCCTTTTTAGATTCTGATGATAACATACCTATTCCATGTGTCGTTCATGTGTCCAGACATGTTTTGGAATGAACTCCATGATATATACGATTAATATAAGCCAAAAGTTACTAATTTTTATCAAAATTCGCACAAAAAAGAAGCCGTCAACGAGCAAGCTCTTGCTCATTGACAGCTACTTGAATGAAATCGACGTGTGTTATCCAGAATTGAAGCGCTACTGCGCGCTCACAGGTAACACTTAGCGTTGTTGCTCCAGACGGTGTGCCACATGCAGTGTAGGACCAACAAAACGATTCAACGGGAATCCGCCGGCAATCGCTTTAGTCACGAAGGCTTTACCTTCACGAACAGCCTCTTTCACTGAAAGACCACGAGCCAAGCCTGCGGTAATCGCCGCAGACGTAGTGCAGCCCGCACCATGCGTATATCCAGAGCCGACAACATCGGCTTCAAACCATTCGTAGTTGGTTCCATCATAGAGTAGATCCATTGCTTTACCCGGGCTAATTACACCTCTGTCCTTGATCAGAACATGTTTCGAGCCATGGGCATGAATGGTTGCTGCTGCTGCTTCCATCTGTTCCTTGGAACGAATCGGTCCACTTTTCGCCAGTTGAGATGCTTCGAACAGATTAGGTGTAACCAGATCCGCACCTGGCAACAGGAATTCGATCATCGCTTCCGTATTTTCAGGTTGCAGCACTTCATCTGTACCTTTGCAGACCATCACGGGATCAATAACGATCTGTGGCAGGCCACTGCGGCGAATATGTTTTGCCACCAATTCAATAATATCTACAGAACCGAGCATGCCTGTCTTCATGGCATCAAAACCGATGCCGTCCAGAACCGTGCGAAGCTGGGCTTCAACCACATTTAATTCCACAGGAAAGACCTGGTGATCCCATGTATCGGGCTCCATCGCCACAACTGTAGTCAGTACGGTCATACCATACACACCCAGCTCCTGGAAAGTTTTCAAATCAGCTTGAATCCCTGCACCGCCGCTCGTGTCCGAACCAGCTATTGTTAATGTTTTTGGAATCGTCATGATCGTTGCATTCTCCTTCGTGTCTCAGTTGACATTATCCTATCCCTTGTACGAGCGGATGTCAATGGCATCTGAAGCCATACGGAGCATGGTTTTCAGGATGATTCAGTTCACATCTTTGGTCTCCAGACGAAACATGGACAACGAAGCAATCCATATCCCTACAGCTCCTAGGGTCAGAGGGATAATAATCAGTGAATGAATGGAATACTCCGCCCCGTTAAATCCGGAGCAGACAATCAACACCAGCAGAAGGGAAGAGGTCATAGTAGTTGTAACTGAATGCTTACGCATACCAAAGAATAAGGGAATGAGTGCCATGCTGGCTGCCGATAAGGAACTAATACCATACTTCAACAGAAATCCCAATATATCCTGATATGTCAACGAGCCAGGAATGAAAGCGTAGAATTGATTAGCAATCAACAGCAGTGAGCCCATCAACAGGTCGGTAACCATAATCATCACAAAGGTGAAAAGAAACACGATAATCAATTTGGCTGCAATGATTTTATGACGCTGGATTGGATAGGTGAACATCACGTTCATCGTTTTATTTCGATACTCACTGATCACCAGCTTGGATAATAAAGCTCCTGCGAACACGATAAAGGTTGCCCTTACAAACGTATCAACAATCATAAAGGCCATCTGATAATCGGCATAGGCATAATCGTCTGCTCCAATATCCACAAATCCTATCATAATCAGAAAAAGAAGAATGCCCACATTGGCAATACCTGCAGCTGCAAAATTCCGCGAAAAGCGGTGCTTCCGCATCTCAAGCCTGATCAGTTTAAGCAACGTCATCATCCCCTTTCACAAGCTTCATGAAGTGTTCCTCAAGGGAATGAGCCCGTTTGGATAAGGATTCGATCTCAATGTCATACTGGATCAGCTTGGTGTTTAGTTCCGAAGGAATGATTCCCGGATCATAAATGCGTACCGTGTGGTCATCGACCAATTTATAATTACTCAAACTAAGTTGATGTTCAATGACATAGGTCGCTTTGCGGATATCTACCGCCTGTAGCTCAATGTACTCATTTTGACTTCCCCGAATGCTCTCCATCGATACTTCTTCGACCAAGCGGCCACCGCGAATGACACCAACCGTGTCGGCAATCTGCTCTATCTCGCCAAGAATGTGACTTGAGACCAACAGGGTGATGCGATACTCGTTGCTAAGGCGCTTGAATAAATCTCGCATTTCCCGGATCCCTACAGGGTCCAATCCGTTGATCGGTTCATCCAGAATGAGCAGTTCAGGTGTGGTTATGAGTGCACGAGCCAGTCCGAGCCTCTGCTTCATGCCCAGGGAGAAATCCTTGACCGATTTCTTGCCTGTATCCTTCAACCCTACCATCTCCATCGTGTTGTCGATGATCTTTTTGTTGTAGAATCCCATGTATTCACAGTGAAGCTCCAGATTCTCGCGAGCAGACAGTCTATCATAGAAAAAAGGATATTCAATAATGCTGCCCATTCGCTTCAGCACTTCATAGGAGGTCGGCGTAAGCTTCTCCCCAAACAATTCAATCTCCCCTGAGGTGGGTTTGACGAGATTGGTCAGCATCTTCATGATGGTTGTTTTACCTGCACCGTTCGGACCAAGAAACCCATAGATCTCACCTTGCTTAATACTCATATTGACGTTGGATACAACCTCTGCCCCTTCATATACTTTGGTCACATCTATCGTTCGTGCGATATAATTCATCGTCTTGTTCTCCTTTACGTCCCCTGTCCGGGTTCCTATATCTGTATTGTAAAGAGAAAAGTCTGCTTTTTTATTAATCAAATCTTACAAAAACCTTAAGCTTGCCCGATAACACCAAAACAGCTCTACCAAGCCTTGAAGGTCACTGAAAATACAGTCCGTTGATCTGGCACACTATGTAAATGAATGCTTCCACCCATCCGCTCAACTAACCGCTTCGTGATCGTTAGACCAAGACCGCTGCCCTGATAGAGTCGATTACGGGAATCCTCCAGCGTATACATGCGTTCGAACACACGATTATGCTCACTTTCCGGAATCCCCTTGCCTTGATCCCAGATCTGCAGCGTAACATGTCCATCTGTCGATCGTTCAATTGATAGACCCAACACCTTACCCTCTGCTCCATATTTCATCCCATTGGTAATCAGATTATCCAACACTCGGTCCAGAGCTTCTTCATTCGCTTGCACGAAGATATCCCCCTCAGGTATCTCCAACTGAACGTGCAACCCGAGCTTCGTCAACATTTCATAAAAGGAGAGCATCTTCACGCGGCTTAATTCGCTTATATTCACCCGACTAAGCACCAGCTCTGTGTCTCCGGATTCCAGCTTCGCCAAGTCAAAAAAGGAATGGATCAAACGCAAAACTTCCTGCGCCTTATCCTGGATTTTCTCCGTCATAATCTTCCGTTCCTGATCGGTCAGTGATGAACTGTGCAGCAAGGTCTCACTGTAACCCAGCACAACTGTGAGCGGCGTTTTCAGGTCATGTGAAATGTTGGAAAGCATATTGCGCATTTCCTTCTCCTGATTCGTATAACCGGCCTTAGCGCGATGCGCATGGTCCAACAGCTGGTTCATGTCTTTCAGAAGCTGGCTAACCTGCTCATCACTGTTGAATACAAGCAAACGCTCAAAGGTGCCTTGATCCAGAATTGCGGATATTTTCTCATGAATATAGGACAGGTGTTGGCTGCGTTTCCGCAATCTCATCCACAATCCAATGACCATAATGGCTAGAATACCTGTTGTGATAGCAAAAATCAGTGTCATGTCTGCTCCGCCTCCAGCTTATATCCGATGCCCCAGAGTGTCTTGATATACTGGGGATCTGAAGGATCAGCCTCCAGTTTCTCACGCAGACGACGCATATGTACGTTAATGATATTTTCGTCCCCATAGTAATGATCATCCCAGACCGAGGCGTAGATCTGGGCCTTGGTGAACACTTTGCCCGGATGGGTGACCAATAGCTTCAGAATGCCAAACTCCTTGGAGGTTAGCTTGACGGGTGTACCTTCACGCTCCACCTCGTACGTCTCCATGTCGACAACAAGTCCTCCAATGTGAATACGCTGATCTTTAGCCACTTCTGCCACAGGCTGAGCGGTATAATTGGCGCGACGAATGGCAGCTTTAATGCGGGCGGTCAGTTCGATTAACGAGAAAGGTTTGCTCAAGTAATCATCTGCGCCGAAGCCCAGACCGAGCGCTTTATCCACCTCCCCATCCTTCGCAGACAGAATGAGCACAGGCACCAAACTCACTGCCCGAATGGTTTGCAGTACATCCATCCCACTCTTGCGAGGGAGCATCAGGTCCAGAATAACCAGATCATATCCAGGTTGTGACTGGCTGAACTGGCGTTCTGCTTCTAAGCCGTCATATGCATACGTGACGTCGTAGCCCTCTTTTTTCAGATAAGGTCCGACCATTTCACTAATGGAACGATCATCTTCAACAAACAACAAGCGGTGACTTGACACGTGTTTCCCTCCAACATGAACATTTTTTCCTATATTACCTCACAGTTTGGTTGAATTGGCAATGACATACGAAAAAACCTGACAGGAAGTACACTTCGATATAAAGTGTGTTTTCCTGCCAGGTCTATGAGCGTTTATAGATGAATGCTTGTTCGTTTAATCTCAATATCCGTTCTCGCTGTGTATCCAGCATAGTCCAATGGTTCCTGCACCTGCATGGATACTCACCACAGGGATGAACGGCATGATTTCGGTCTTTAGTTTGGGGAGCAGATTGGCAATCTGCTTCTTGATCGTGACGGCTTCTTCCTGATTGTTCGCATGCATAATGCATACATGCTTTACTTTCTCCATATCCAGCTTAAGCATATCCAACATGCGATCTTTCGTTCGCTTGAACGTGCGAATCTTCTCATTCACAACTACTTTGCCCTCTTCAAATCGTAGCAGCAGATGGATCTTGAGCAGTTGACTGATGATCAGCTGTGTGCCGGATACCCGGCCACTGCGATGAAGATGCTGAAGGCTCGCTGGTATGAGGTAAAAGGACATGTTATCAATCATTTGTTCAATATTTACTTTGATCTCGGAAGCCGAACATCCCTGCTTCTGCCATTCTAATCCTTTCATAACCATCTCACGAAGAGGATAGGCACCTGCCTTTGAATCAATTGCGGTCACCGTCACTCCTGCAATCTCTGCAGCCTGCATGGACGTATGCAGCGTTCCGCTAAGCGCTGTAGAGCAATGAATCGTAATAATCTCATCGTACTTGTCTTTGAGCGATTCATACAGTTCAATGAACTCGCCAATAGGTGGCTGCGAACTGCTCGCACGTGAAGCCTCCGCAAGTTTCTCATAGAACATTTCAGATGTAATGTCATCGGTTTCCCGGTAACATTCCTCTCCAAATACGATGCGCAGCGGTACGATGTAGATATGATTTTGCTCCGCAAAAACGGGATCCAGTGTACTGGTACTATCGGTGACCCATGCAATTTTCTTCATGACATCCTTCTCTCTTGCCGGATTGTTCGTTCTGTATCCTCAATCGTCAGGCACAAGCCCGGCGGTTTATTTAAAATTTGAATATTTTACATTGTAAACGTTTGCGATACTGCCCCTCAATTATAAATGACTGGACAGACCGTTGTCTTGTGGCGCAATCATGAACGCCCCTATTAATCCCATTATTAGCTAAAAAAATGTCTTGCCTGTGAAGGAATAAATTGGTATGCTGTTGTCCTTCTCTCTTTTTCGCCTTGACTGAAGTGAACGGAAACGCCGTTCAATCCACTTATCGGAGGTGTCACATGCTTTATTTCACTCTGGCTTCCAAAGCCTACTCCCGGAATCTGCAATACCGCGGGGCACACATGGTACATAACTTGGCAAGCGCCATGTTTGGTTACATGTATGCCTGCCTCTGGATCGGCATCGGGGCCGACCATACGCTCGGGGAATACGGGACACAGGGGATGATCAGTTACATTGCATTCACGCAATCTTCTCTCTGGATCTCGGGTTTTCTCACGAATGGATTGGGGATTCCCCTATCCGTCAGGACAGGGCAGATTGCACTGGATCTGATGAGGCCTGTTCATCTGTTCACCCACCTGATGGCGCGCGAATGGGGGCAGATTGCCTACCAGTTCGTGTACAAAAGTATTCCAATCTACCTGCTCTTCTCCATTGTCTTTTCCCTGCATTGGCCCTCAGACGTTTCAACACTTGGTTATGCTGCACTTGGTCTTGCCGGCGCCGCATACTTGTCCATCTGTATGAACTACATCATTGGTGTCACGTCGATGTGGACCACAGAGTCCTCCTGGCTTCACTGGGGCAATCACGCGATGATGAATCTGCTGGCTGGTTTTTTCATTCCGCTGGAATGGCTGCCGAACTGGCTTGAACAACTTGCCTGGATATCCCCCTACCCATTCCTTCTCTATGTACCTACCCGAATCTATCTTGGTTTCGAAGATGGCTCCTTGTTATGGGGAACCTTGCTTTGGTGCGTCTTTATGACGTTGATTTGTCTTGTGATCACCCAAGTGTTACGTCGTAAAGTGGAGGTGCAGGGCGGATGAAGCGAACTTCCTGGTTCCATTTATATAAAATGCTCATTCGAACAAGCATCCGCAGCCGGATGCAATACAAGTTCAATTTCATCATGGCGTCCGTACTGGCCGCTTTAATTCAGATCTCCGAGTTCCTGATGGTTGCTCTTGTACTGCACCGATTCGGAGCAATTAAGGGCTGGTCCCTCCATGAGATCGGTTATCTCTTTGCGATCATGACGTTATCCAAAACACTGTATCGGACATTCGGCAATGAGGTGCATCATCTGGAAAAATATCTGGTTAATGGTGAGCTTGATCAACTGTTAACACGTCCCATGCCCATATTGCTGGCACTGCTGCCGCAAAACTTCCGCATCATGGCTGGAGAAGTCCTACAAGGCGGATTCATTCTCTGCTGGTCTTTGACAGGCATGATGCACAGCGGACAGATCGGCTGGATCGCCATTCCCTTCTCCCTGCTCATTATTCTGACGGGAGCAGTCATTCTCTTTTCTATCGGACTCGCGACTGCCACACTCGGATTCTGGACCACACGCATCGAGGAATTACAGACGATTACTGAAGATGCAGCACGAACGGCTGCCCAATATCCGCTAACGTTATATCCCAAATGGATGTCTGGCATTCTGCTAACGGTGATTCCCGTAGGGTTCGTCAACTATATCCCATCACTCTATCTACTGCGGGGTGAAGGAGGAGCGTGGATTCTTATTGTTGTTGCGGCGGTTGCCGTACTGAGCTTGGCTGCAAGTCTGCGTTTCTGGCAATTCGGCTTGACCAAATATCAAAGTACAGGTAGCTAAGGAGGCGAAAAGAATTATGAACATGATCACAGCACGACATCTGCAAAAGGAATTCAAAACTCCTGTTATTCGCGAAGGACGTTTCTCCGGATTACGTACATTATTTTCACGTGAGTATGTGTCCAAGGAAGCGGTGCGCGATATCAGTTTTGATATCGGCCCAGGTGAGTTTGTAGGCTACATCGGTCCAAACGGGGCCGGCAAATCTACAACGATCAAAATGCTGACAGGTATCCTGCACCCCACCTCGGGCGAGGTACGGCTTGACGGTATGAACCCGCATCTGGACAGGCGCAGAACCGTTGGTCGACTCGGCGTCGTGTTTGGCCAGCGGAGCCAGCTCTGGTGGGATCTGCCTGTGAAAGATTCATATGATATTCTGGCTGAGATGTACGGCGTCCGGACCGAGGACAAAAAGAAACGGCTGTCCCAGTTCGCCGAGCTGCTGGACCTTGAATCGTTCTGGGCCACGCCTGTCCGCAAGCTCTCGCTTGGACAACGCATGCGTGCGGATCTCGCAGCTTCCATGCTGCATGATCCCGAACTGCTTTTTCTCGATGAACCCACGATTGGACTGGATGTGAACGCCAAACGGAACATACGCCAATTTCTACGTACATTAAATGAAGAGTTTGGCAAAACGATTTTGCTGACCACCCATGACATGGACGACATCGAACAGTTATGCAGCCGGGTCATGGTGATCAACCATGGTCAGCTTACATATGACGGCTCGATCCCTTCTCTGCGTGACACTATCGGTCTGCCGACACTTATCCGAGTTACGTATCGGGGTTCATTTCTTATGCCTGATACCATACCGTCCCCCATTCAGATCACAGCAGTGGAAGGGCAGATTGTCACTGTGGAAGTTAACCGGAAGGAATGGAGAACGATGGACATTCTGAAGCAACTTGAACAATGGGGTGAGATTGAAGATGTGGAGATGAAGGAACCCGACTTCGAAGATATCATCCACCGGGTGTATTAGTTTGCCCATTTTGTGAGGAAATAGGATGAAGACCTGTTCTTACGCCGTTACATGAGAGAGGGACATGGCGTACTGTACTAATGGAGGTGAAGCGTCATGCTTGTGACCAAACATGTCCTTGCAGCATCCAGTGTACACGCCACTCCCTATTTCATCGTACGTGGCATGATGCCGGGACCGGTAATGTTTATTACATCCGGGGTTCACGGGAACGAAACGGCGAGCATGGCTGCTGCGCAAAAACTCGCAGATGATTGTGCGACTGGTCGCCACAGCATTCGGCGAGGGCTGTTAATTATCGTGCCACGTGTGAACCAGCAAGCCTACGCCAAGAAAATCAGAGGCAAGCCAGATCTGAATCGTACGTTTCCACGCCGTATGTCAGGCAAGGCCAAGCATCCGCTCGCTGCTGCAGTTTTTCGGTTGGCGCGTGAACATCGGGCCGATTGGTGGCTTGATCTGCATGAAGCCAATGGCCTGTCTCAACTGAGTTCCCGAGTGCTTGGACAGACGTTGATCACCAATCCCGGCAGTCGCACCATTCCAGCTTGCAGGAAAGTTATTGAACGGATGAATCGGTCGATTGCCATTCGTGATCGTCATTTTAACCTGAAGCAGCATGAATTGCCGGGATCTGCCCGTACAGCGGCTTCAAGAGTACTACAAGCCCGTTCTGTTACCGTGGAGACCTGCTGGAGTCTGAAGCGCGCGACCCGTATCAAGTATCAAACGGAGATTGTGCACCATTTTCTGCGTGAAGCGGGCATGTCATGATTAAGACCATTAAGATAGAGATAAAATAAACCTCGAACAGAGCGTGCCCGAAGTACATCTTAAGGCGCTCTTTGTCCGAGGTTTTACAGTTTATAACTCTTTCTTTTGCACCCTGAACGATTGAATATAATTGTCGATATCGTCCTCTGGTGTATGCAACAGTCTAGCCAGATGAATCTGCATCTCTTCCAGATGCTCAATATGCTTCTGAATATCAGCGATTCGGTCACGGACGAGTGTTTTTAACGTATCCTTTTCCATGTCTTCCTGGCTAAGCAGTTGCAGGGTCTCTTGTATCTCCTTTAAGGAGTAACCCAGCAACTGGGCATCCTTAATGAACTTAATTTTGACCAGATAATCCTCGGTATACACCCGGTATCCGTTGGAGGAACGACGGGGAGCAGGCAGAATACCACTATCCTCGTAGTAACGGAGGGTTGCCATACTCACACCGGTACGCTTGGCCAACATTCCTCTTGTCATGGTTTCCATGCCTACCCCTCCACCCTTCTGCAGACTTATTGTGCTTGTTCGTTACGTATCTTGGTATATTTGGCATCGTAAGTGACCTCAGGAAATTGAGATGCAGGGCCTTGCAATAACGGCTGCTCCTCCCCTTTGAGATACCGGTCAAAGAATGCGAGCGCATAGGATCTTGTTATATCCACATTATGTTCTGGCGTCATGCCTCTGGCAAACATTTTCGGTGAAATCAATGAAATATCCGTAAAGCTTTGATGGAAGAAATTCTCCACCGTCAGATAATAGGTATCATTCAGACTGCTTGTCATCACATGGTCCAAATCCGGCTCAAACTCAGGGTAGAACACGTTATCTTTGGATGTAGCATTTGGATCGAAGCTTTTAGCCGTTTCGCCAGACATGATGTACATAAAGGGTTGTTTTAATGCCGTCTTGGAGATGCTGCCCCAGAAGCCGCCTTCCAAACTGAGTCCTGCACGTAAACGTTCATCCTGTGCGAGTGCTTCGGCTGTTGTAGCCCCGCCATAAGAGTGCCCCATAATGCCTGTATGATTCAGGTCAAGCTTGCCTTCCAACACCTGATTGGGATCATTCAGATTCCACTGTTCAAGCGTGTCGAGTACAAATCGTGCATCCGCTGCACGAATGCCTACTCCCTCCACATTATATTGATACAGTTCTTCTGACGTTGCAAATTCAGGTCCGGCTTCATAAGACACTTTACGCCCATCGGGGAAGGTAACGCGAGCTGAGGTATACGGATGATCCATACCAACAACAATATAGCCATGGCTGACCAGTTCCTCGACAGCAGTCATGCTCTGGAAACGGGCAGAACGGACACCGGGAGAGAACAGCACCACCGGATAAGAAGGGCTTGCGTCTGATATGGCTGCGCCTTTAACCACATGTGTCGGAATAGTATCAAGGTAGCTGAACACCTTGGGCGGGATCCCAAATACCAGACTGATAGCTTCTCCAAGTTCAGACGGGTAAGATTCAGGAGTTATTCCCTTTGCATCCTCCGGTTTCACTGGATACCACACGTTAATCATCAGTTCCCGTTTGTCCCCACTTTCGGGTGTAAACGTCTCTTCCCGGGTTTCATCCACCAATTGTTGCGAAAAAGTACCGATCGCAAACTTCCCCGTAGGATCAGGTATCTTAAATGCTGGAAAATACCAAGTGAGCAGTCCTGAGCCAGCGCCGGAGACCAGCGCCAGCATCGCAACCAGCGTGAGTTGAAGCCAAGAACGCCATCTTGGTTTCTGCTTCTCTGCAAAATGCCCGGTGACTCTGTTACGATACTCTTTCACTACCTTAATGATTAATACGATGAAGATTATGCCTGCAACAAGATACGTTGGCAGCAGCATCACGCGAAACGAATCTAAGATACCGTGAAGCAGCAATGCTAATATCAAGGCAGCCGACATTCCTGCCGCAAGTTTCCGACGCTTTGAGTACATAGGTATACACAACGCTGCGCCAATCGTTACAAGTACCAGTATCCATTCCATTAGTTTCATCATTCATCCTCCAAACATTGTTGATGAAACCAGAATAAACCTTGAAGTATACTTCAAGGTCAAGGCTGAATTTTAGAAACAATTTATCGAGGAATTCGTATATCCCATTTGCGAAGTTCGGTCAATGTACACGTTCCGGACGCGAAAGCCTTAATACCTGTTGAGTTCGGCCCAGGATATATCCGCCCTGTCATTACCTGCTCTCCCTGCTGAATGAACACCTCAATGGAGCTGACATCCATAAAAATATGAAGCTCCAGTTTCCCGTCAAGCAGTTCCACGGTCGCAGCACGTTCTCCCCCCGGCCCTTGTCCGGCTCGCTCGCGATTTATGCATAGACGACGCTGCTGCACATCATAGGAAATCACGGTTTCTTCATCCTCACCCGTGCGCAGCTTCAATCCGAATTGTCGTGCCTGTTCCGCTTCGAATACAGCATACATTTCGTAACGGTCTCCGCTGATTCCAAGATCAAGATCATGTTCATCACCATTTAGTTGTATACCGTACTGTTCGTTGCCATCCGACCTGTACTGTATAAGTTCGGGAAGCGGCTGGAATATCAATCGGTCTCCCCTACGAATTAGCTGTCTCGGCAGAGTCATCGCTCCAGCCCAGGCATGAGACTTTTGTGTCGGAATTTCTGTTTCCCACGTATCCATCCAGGCCACCATAATTCGTCGTCCCTGTGCATCCCCCATCGTCTGAGGTGCGTAAAAGTCGAAGCCACAGTCCAGCGGAACGTACTCCTCGTATTTCAGTACACCTTGGTCTTCATCCAGCGTTCCCATCATATAAACGGTTGAATGCAAGTTGCGATAGTTATCTCCCTGAGCAGGCATACGCTGCGGAGACATGATCAGCACATCTCGGCCATCCAGTGTGAACAGATCGGGACATTCCCAATTGTCGCCAAGCGTCCCGTCACTCTGGGCCATAATGTTAACATAACTCCAATCCAGCAAGTCCACTGAACGGTATAACAGAATGACACCTTTGCCCGCAGCATCATTCGATCCAAGGACGCAATAGTACACACCGTTTCGTTCAAACACTTTCGGATCACGGAAGTCCTTCGGACTGGTATGCTCTGGGATTTGATCCAGCCGAATGACCGGATTCATTGCGCTTTTGACAAAATCAATTCCATTCTCCGAGACAGCGATATTCTGTGTCTGCAAGTAATCGTTATCCTTGTCGGGTCCAGTCACCACATGCCCCGTGTACATCAGCACCAACTTGCCATCCTGCACGATTGCACTTCCAGAGAAACAGCCTCCACTGTCGTAGCTCTGATCGGGTGCCAGTGCAACAGGTAGATAAGACCACGTAACCAAATCACGGCTCACCGCATGGCCCCAGTGCATCGGCCCCCATACCGGTTCGTAGGGATAATGCTGATAGAACATATGATACATCCCACCGAAGTATATGAAGCCGTTGGGATCATTCATCCAGCCCACTTCTGGCATCAAATGATAGGCCATTCTATAGGTTGGATCAACCTGGTGCCGATGTTCCTTGATATATGCGTTGGCCCGGGCGAGTGTATAACTCTCCTTCGTGTGAGCCGAAGCACTCGTCAGTCCAAGGTCTGTCTCTTGCCTTGTGTCTATTTCCTGTTTCTCGTATCGTTCCTGGTTCATATGTCCTTCACTCCTGTCTCTCTCTATATCACCCAACTGAACTTATTTGATAGCCCCTTGCATGACCCCCTGAATAATGTACTTCTGCGCAAACAGATACACGGTCAGTACTGGCAGCAAGGTCAAGACCAGACCAGCCATCAATGGACCGTAATCAACTGTGTATGTCCCATAAAAATAAAACGTGGACAGCGGCAGCGTACGCTGCTCGGATGATGTCAGCACCAGGGATGGCAGCAGAAAATCATTCCATATCCACAATACATTCAGCACGCTAATCGTTACGGTTGTTGGCAGTAACACCGGCAGTACGATTCGAAAAAAGGTTTGCACTCTGCCGCAGCCATCCATTAGAGCCGCCTCTTCAAGCTCCAGGGGAATACTTTTGATAAAGCCATGATAGATAAATACGGCGAGCGGACTGCCAAAGCCAATATACATGTAGATCAGCGACCACTTGTTATCCAGCAGGCTGAGCGAGCCGTATATTTTAACCAGCGGAATCATAATAGCCTGAAACGGAATAATCATCGCAGCTACCATCAGGAAAAAGAGATACTGGTTCACCTTGCTATTGTGACGAACAAAGTAATGGGCTGTCATCGCCGCAAAAAGAGCAATCAGTAACACACCTGCAATGGTTATGAGCAACGAATTGCTGAAGGCGGATACATATCCCATTTTGTCAAACGCATTGACATAATTATCGAATTGAAAGGAGCTTGGTAACCCTAGCGGATCGGAAGTAATTGCCTGGTTAGCCTTGAACGAATTGACGATGAGAAGTACAAACGGAAATACAAACAAAATCATTACAACGATTAATGCACTAAACTTGATCCAGTTAAGAATGCGCGATTGTCCAGCCATCATGCCTCGACCTCCAGTTTTTTGCTGAAATAAACCTGGAGCAGTGTAATGGCGGCTACAAGGATAAACAGCACAAAGGCTTCTGCCTGCCCCAATCCGTAGTCACGAGCAAGAAAGGCCTGCTCATAGACATGCATGGATACCATCTCGGTGCTCTTGAAGGGCCCGCCACTGGTCAGGGAGACGTTCAGATCATACACCATGAAACCCCGTTGCAGTGACAAAAAGATGCAGACAATAAACGAAGGAACCATCAGCGGCAATACAATGCGCGCCAGCATTTTGCGATTACTTGCCCCATCTATGCTGGCTGCTTCCATAACATCCTTCGGCACATTCATCAGTCCTGCAATGTAGATAACCATCATATAGCCGGCATACTGCCAAACGGTCACCACAATGAGTGCCCAGAACGCTTTGTCCGGGTCAGCCAGCCAGGAGGTGGAAAACAGAGTGAGGTTCATCTTTTGTCCTGCAAAGACGAGTACCTGATTAAAAATAAACTGCCAGATGAAACCAAGCACGATTCCACCCACCAGATTCGGCAGGAAAAATCCGGCCCGAAACCAGCCCTGCGCCTTCATTCCCCGGGTTACCGCGTAAGCGAGCAGGAAAGCAACCGCATTGGTGAGCACAACGGTAATAAATACGTACTCCAGCGTCATCCCGAATGATTTCCAGAACACGGTGTCCTTGAACACACCAATATAATTATCCCAGCCAACAAAGTTTTGATCGATGGCAATGCCATCCCAGTTCGTAAACGTCAAATAAATACCATACAGAAATGGAATAATCATTACTGTAGCAAACGCAAATAATGTCGGGCCAGTAAAGATCAGGCGGGTTCGCAGACGTGTCCATAATCCTTTTTCGGTCAGCATTGTCAACCTCCACTCTATCCAAATAATTAGCCTAACGGTTGTGCCGGAAACAACGAACAGACCTCGTGTGCAAGTTGTACATTCATCATCTCCGGCTTACCGCAAGTCTCTCTCTATGTGCTGCTCAGGGCTAAGATTAATTCCTTTATCCTTTATTTCACGTTGCTCCAGTATGCCTGAATTTCGCTCGCAAGTCCGGCACGGTCAATGACGTCAGCCAAGTATTTCTGCATGGACGCACCCAGTTTGGACCAGTGATCCGCAGGGAGTGTACTCATTGATTCCTCGATTTTGCCTGCCTTGATGTATTCACTAATGGACTTGCCAAGCGGATCGGTCGGCTCCAGTGTAATGTTGCTGAATGCCGGAATAATACTGGCTTGATTCACCAAGAAATCCTGACCCTTTTCGTTATAAACAATCCACTCCAAAAATTTCTTCGCAGCTTCCTGTTGTGCTGGTGTGCTCTTTTCCTTATCCAACAATATTCGTTTGGATACGGCAGCAGAGATTTGCGTATTACCGAAATCATCTGCATTATTGCTCACAGGTACTGGCAGGAAGCCGTATTTTCCATCTGCTGTATCAAAGCTTGAAATTTGCGGCCATGCCCAGTTGCCCTGGAACCAGATGCCAACCTCACCCTTGCCAAGCACCTCAGGTCCACGTTCATAAGTTCCGGACAGGGGAGAAGCCTTGTCAATATTGTAGGTTTTCATCAGATCAAATGTATCTAACAAGCCATTAAACACGGCGTTGGAAGCAAGGTCCACTTGACCTGCCTTCAGATCAGTTATGAATTGATCCACCTTCGCACGGTCCGGCGACTGCCCACCATATGCAAGCCCCAGATAATGCGCACCAAGCGACCAATCCATCGGAGATACAATCAAAGGTGATTTTCCAGTAGCAGCGATCTTTTGGAACAGCTCATCAAGTTGTGCAGTGGTCTGTACAGACTTTGGATCAAATGTTCCACCTACCGCCTGATCCAAAACATTCTGGTTATAGATGAATCCATATCCTTCAATAGAGAACGGGAAGGCATAATTTTTGCCATCAAACGTCGTAGCTGCTGTGCTATTCTCCACAGCGTCCTTCATCCAAGACTCGGATGTGAGATCCAGAACACGATCCTTGAATTTCTCGACATCCCCTGTATCCAGCATCATCATCGTTGTAGGACTGCCGGAAGCATACAAAGCAGACGCTTTTTCAAACGGAGACTGTCCACTGCCTACAGGTACAATTTCTAGTGTGACATTTGGATTTTCGGCATGGAAGTCTTTAGCCGCTTGCTCCAGCTGACTGTTAATTTCCGACTTGGAATTGAGCAAGGTGATTTTGACACTCTCACTGCTGCTCCCCTCTGAGGAGGTGTTGGACTCCGTCGCTGCTTTACTTCCACATGCTGACAATACAAGCATCATAATCAAAGACAATACCGATAATTTCATCATCCATCTCTGTTCTCTTTTCATCTTGTTATGGCCCCCGATCAGTAGTTTAAAAGGAAACGCTTACAAATCGAATTATAATGTCAAAGGTTTGACATGTCAATCGTTTGACATACCATTTAAAAAAAATATTGCGCCTTGATTTTTTCGAGGCAAAAGGACAAACAGGAAAAAACGACCTGTATCAGGTCGTCTCTCTCTCCACTAAGGTAACTGGCAAAATATGCTCCATTCCGATCTTCTCTTCCGCGATCTGACGCCGAATCAGATCAATCGCCAGCTTAGCCATAGCCTCCACCGGCTGCCTAATCGTTGTTATGCCAGGCACCGTATACCCTGCCGCACGACTGTCATCATAACCTACAATAGCGATCTCATCAGGTACCTTGCGCCCACCTAACACGATCTGCTTCAGCGCATGCACCGCCATCAGATCACTCGTTACAAACAGCCCATCCACCTCCGGGTGTTGTGCAAGCAGCTTATCCACCAATTCCGTATACTGATGCTGATCAAACACATTCAGATCGGTTTCATGAATCATGACCGGCTTGACTCCATGAGCCTGCAATGTATCAACGAAACCTGTCGTCCGGCGATTGGAGAGCATTTGTAATTCCAAATTACCGCAAATATGTGCCAAATGCCGTCTGTTCTTCGAGAGTAGCAATTCAGCAGCCATAACCCCTCCCTGATAGTTATCAGATGAGATAAAAGGGATGTCTTCACCGATCTTACGATCAAAGGTCACAATTGGGGAATGCAGGTTCATATACTCATCGACTTCCAGTGTATGACTTCCCATAATAATGCCATCCACGCGATTCCCCTTGAGCATTTCCACATATTCACGCTCTTTGGAAGGGTCCATGTGGGAGTTGCATAACATAATTTTAAATCCATTCTGGTATGCATGGTACTCAACATAGTTAGCCAGTTCTCCAAAAAACGGATGAGATACATCGGGAATAATCAAGCCTATAACATTGGATTGCTTACGCAGAAGAGAACGGGCAATTTCGTTGGGTCGATAGTTCAGTTCGTCCATGGTTTGATACACTTTATCCCGAGTCTTCTGACTGATATATCCCCGGTTGTTTAATACACGCGAGACGGTAGTTACAGAAACTCCTGCCCTGAGTGCAACATCATGAATAGTTGCCATAACAGCCTCTTTTCCTACAACATTCTTCATACCTTTAACATTATAAACCTATTGCTCACCCTGAACCAAACCCTTGGTATCCGCCCGCTGCTTCATTCCGCCACAATTCTTGCTCTCGGCATGCTATGCATTGCTCCGTGCGTAACATGGACCTGTACCACATACGTACCTGGTTCTTCAAAGGTATGCTGGATTTCATACAGCCCTTCCTCTGTCTCATTGGCAGTAATAGCCCCTTGATTCTCCAGTTCTTCAGCTGTCATCATACCTTGCTCCGGAGATACAGAAGGCGGATCATCAAGCTCATTCCAGATCTGGAATTGCACATTGTCGGCATGACTTAACGGTGCATCTCCCTGTGTAAGCTTCACCTGCAACCGTGTTGGTTTATGAAGAGTAGCCTTCTCCGGAACGTCAAGTTTCACCCGAACCATCTCTGGCATCTCCCCGGAAGCAGCCTGTTCCTCATAGGAGCAGCCAGCGACCAAAAACATTAGCACCAAAAAGGGCATGAACCAACGAGCTTGTACGCTCATCACCATCTATCCTTTCTTATCAAGAAGATTTGGGTGTTTTGCCGATACCCCACAGCATCACAATGATGATAATAAAGGCGATCAGTGCCAGTAGTGGAATGGTGATGAAACCAAACCAGTTCAGATAGTCGGTATAACATGGAACCTTGCCACACGCTACGGCATTACCTGTAGCCGAAAAAATACGCTGGATCGTTACATGATATAACGAAATGCCGCCACCGACGAAACTAAGTGGGAGTACGTATTTCGTGATGCCCACGTCATCCTTAAAGTAGGCAATGCCCAGCAAGATGGTTAGTGGATACATGAATATACGCTGATACCAACACAGATCACATGGAAGATAGCCCTTGATCTCACTAAAATAGAGACTCCCCCCTGTTGCAATAACCGATACCGCCCAAGCAACAAATAACCGGGTATCCACATTTTTCGCTGGACGCTCCGATTTTGATGATGTACTCATTCCTCTGTCCCCCTCTTCATTTTGCTTATGCCAAATTATCATACCTCATTCTGGACTTCATCGGCTATTCCAGCTGTTATGTAGGTCATTCTCGATGATTATACCAAATATTTGAACTTATGGGTGAAACCAAAAAAAGCTGCCGTATGGGGCAGCTTTTTTTGGTTGATTCTGTTATAAAAAACGTTGTATTACATGGATTTAGTCAGTGTAATAGAACCATCTTTTTGTGCCCATTTTACATCCCAGTTCAGAAGTTCAGCAATGAAACGCAGAGGTACTTGCGTACGTCCATCTTTGTTTACGAATACCGTTGCACCCACGTTTTTCTTCACGCCGTTCACTTCCATAACGTTGTTGTTCACCCAGAATTCAAGGGTATCATCGCCAGCCATTACCGTTACTTGTTGTGCTTTTTTGTCCCATTTCACTGTTGCGCCAATACCTTCACTCAAGAAACGCAATGGAATGTATGTTGTGTTTTTCCAAAGCACTGGTGTGGTGTCCATGTTGGTTGTTTTGTCGTTAATTTTCAGCATTTTGCTGTTCAGTTGCATCCACACCGTTGTCATTTCTGGCGCTGGTGCAGGTGTTGCTGGCTCTTGGAATTTGTCGTTAAATTGAGTCACAATTGCGTTACCCAAGGCTTGACCTACACCAAACATCACTTTGAAGCCTTCACGATTGGTTGTATAAGAAGCATCATAATTGCCTGCTGCATATTGATTCAATACGTTTTGCACTTGATTTTCATGTGTTGTCAGCGCTTGTTGTCCTGCTGCTTTTGGCAGATTACCAGCTGTTGCGGAATCCAGGAATGCTGCGAATTCTGTTGTAAATCCGTCAATACGTTTCTCTACTGCTGCACGAGCCGCAGCATCGTTGTTTTTCACAGCTTTTACATAATCGCTTTGCGCATTAACGTGATTGGTTACCCAAATTTTCTCGAAAGCATTGGCACCATCGTTACCGTAAACGGAAGCAATCGCTGCTTTGAAGTCAGCTGTGTTTCCAGCTTCAGCTGTAATCAGTGCGTTGGAAGCGGCTGTACGTCCATCATATTCCTCTTGCATTTGCAGAGCCGAAAGCGCAAAGTGCTCGGAAGCCAAATGGTTGAGTGCAGATCTCAGATCAGCTGCTTTTGTATCTGCTTTGCTATTTTCGAATTTCTCAGGCATTTGTGTAGTAATTGCTGTGGAAAGTGCCTTACTTACGTCGAACATTTCTTTGAACCCTTCACGGTAAGCCTTGTATGCATCAGCGTAATCTCCAGCTACATACTCATCAAATACTTTTTGCACGAGATCTTCATGTACTTGCAGAGCTTGTTTGGCTGCTGCTTTTGGCAATTTACCTTCGGTAGCTGTGCTCAGGAACGTGGAGAACTCATCCACGAAACCGTTGATGTTTGCCTGTGCTTGTTTGATGCCAGCCTGGTTGCCCATTTTGGTTGCTTTCACCAAATCATCGGTGTATTTGTTATGAGCACGGAAGATACGTTCGAATTCTTTGGCACCTGCCTCACCATATAGGGAAGCGATTGCTGGCTGCATATCCAGTGCATTCTGGTCGAGTGCTTTGTAGGCTGCATCTGCATCTTTTGCTCCGTCATATGCTTTGGCCATTGCCGTTACTGCGAGTGCAAAGTGTTCGGACAGCAGGTGGTCCAGGTTTGCTCTCAAGTCAGCCGCAGGTGTATTCACGGAAGCTTTCATCATTGTCATTGGTGTCTGTGGAGCGGATGCTGCTCCAGCGATCCCCGGCATCAACAGTGTCAAGCTAAGTACAGGTGCGATAAACTTCTTCATCTTCATTTTCATTACGTGTTCACTCCTCGATTATGTTTTGTGTATAATTTCTTTCCTCGTCGTCGTCTTCATAGGGTGTAACGCAGGGTTTTCTATTCTGGATCACTCTGTGGGCAAAAAAAATTACAGCCTTCAGTGAAGAAAGCTGTAGATGCCTGATGTATCAAGGTTTTTTTGAATTAAAAAAAACTAAAATTATAGTGATCTTTCCGTTCCAAGACTACCTACATACTGTAAGACAGATACTTTATTTCCCTATATTTCTCAATTAAAGCTTACATCAAAGGTTATCCTGAAGTACAATGAAGACATATCAACTTATTCGCGAAGGAGGTCCATTCATGACCTGGTTGCCTTATGTTTTAATTGTCGGTATCGCCTTGTTTGGGGGTATTGCTACCCTGATTATCGGTAATTCCAAAGCCAATCAGACCAGCAACCCCGAATATGATCGACGCACAAAGCAAAACCTCAGTAAACTTTCCTATGTATACGTTGGTGCGATTGTACTTGGTTTTGGCGGACTAGTCCTCTATCTCTTCAACTAAAATGTTTCGATTCAGCAAAGAATACGTTCAAACATGCCTAGCAGCTTACGTTTTCGTTCTACATATCCAATGGTTGAGGGGCCATCTCCCCTCTCCCTTATTACTGCCAAAAATCCTCGTAACATCCATATTTGTAACTGTTCGTAAAGCTGCCTCCTGTTAAAATTAGCATTCTCCTGCACATAGCCCTCTTCAAAGTCAGCCATAATCTTTCCAAGTTCTTGCCTATGTGTTGACGCGGGAATTGTAGAAGTTAGTACTGCTGCCAGATCGAAATGATGATCGTCCATTCTTACTTCACCGAAATCAATAATGTAGATAGACTCTTTTGTAAACAACAAATTCCACATGCCCAGATCCCCATGAACGACTGAGTGGTTCGTCTTGCGAAATTCCAGACACTCCTCTGTAAGCTGGGCTAACGTACGAACTTGTTCAGATGACGAAGCTAACACTACATTGGAAACCTCACCCCATAATTGAGATAAATCGAAACGATCTTCCATACCAGCAACCTTAAGATGATTCGTCGTACGATGAAAAAGACCGATCACCTGACCTAACCGAACAAAGTCAATGTCACTTTGGGAACGCGGAAGCAAATCCTCTATGTAGATCTGCAAATTATAAAACTCATTATTATATGTAATATACGGAATCTTGTATTTTGTCTGTATCATGGATGGTGAAATGTTTACCGATGCCAATGCCTGAAGCATTTCATACTCAATCCACGCCTGTTGTTCGTTCCTCAGTTTACGTAACACGAACTTACCTTGTGTAGACTCGATTAACATCGCTTTAGAACTATTACCGTGTTCTATGGCATTAAATCCTACAATATTCCCAATATCATAATGAACTACCACGTAATGAAAAATTGTCATGCCTTCACCTCGTTTCCTGATCCTAAGCGATCTATTCAACAGACAGATGCTAGTCTCCTGTCTCTACACACATGTTTACAAGTTGGAGATAATTCAGAATTATTCTGGATATGTTCGGGGTTTAATATAAAGCCATAAGGGACAGCGAGCCCATTAAATTAAACCAAACCCCAACTTGAAGGAGAGATATATGATGAAAAAGAACATGAAGAAATCCGTAGCAACGATGATGGTACTGGGCATGACATTAACAGGAGCAACGGGCGTATTTGCCGGAACGCAGCTGGAGAAGATCTCGGCATACCTTAACCATGGAATCAGCTTCAATGTAGATGGCGCGGCTTACTCACCAACCGATGGCAATGGCAAAAAACTGGCTCCAATTACCTATAACAACTCTACTTATCTGCCTGTACGTGCGCTTGCCGATGCGCTGCATGTGCCTGTATCCTATGACGGCAAAAAAGGTCAGGTCATTATCGGCCAAGCCACGAGCAATCCTTCGGCCTTGACGAATGTAACGTATAGCGCAGCACAAAAAGAGGCAATTCAAAAGGCTTTTGCACAATTCGATGGGTTCGAGACAGCTTATGCTCCTCAGCAGATGATTGCAGGTGACACGTTTAAAAGTGTAGGGGCAGGTGGCGACGGCGTCAGCTTTGTTTTCAACCATATGAAAGTGGATGTATCTCCAAGAGATTATTCGGACGGTTATACGAGCAAAGACGTGAAACTGTCCAATGGCGTTATCGCCAAATGGTACACACCAGACCAAACGGGCATGCTCACGTTCCAACTGGATGATCGCTACGTTACCCTTAGCTCGCCGGATCATAAATTGAGTCAAGCTCAGTTGCAACAAGTCGCTGTCTCTGTTCAAAAATCTAACAGCAACAATGATCAAGGGATCACTGCATTCGCAGATGTGAACTACAGCAAGCAACAATTGGATAACATTCGCAAAGCATTTGCGAAATTTGACGGGTTTACAACAGCTTATGCCCCACAACATATGGTTGCCGGAGACACGTTCAAAAGCGTAGGTGCAGGCGGCGATGGTGTAAACTTTGTTTTTAATCGCATGAATGTTACGGTATCTCCTAAAGACTACTCGTTCAGCTATGATGGCAAAACGGTTAAACTGCCTAATGGCGTATCCGCCAAATGGTATACACCAGACCAAACGGATATGCTCACGTTCAAGCTGGATGATCGTTATGTAACCCTCAGCTCACCGAATAACCAATTGACTCACACTCAACTGGAGCAGATGGCGGTATCCGTACAAAAAGTGAAATAATTGATGCGCGATCCTTAGATCGAAATAGGAAATATAAACACACATCATTTTGGTCCCACTCTATGAGCTGGGGCTGATTTGATGTGTATTTTATCCTTGCCCTTTATGTGTCGCAATGTATGTGAGGAAATATCTTTTAAACATCGTGCTCTCCTTTCTCCAAATGCTTTCTCCCTAGTCTCCAATTCATGAACATATTGATATCTTCGATGGCGTCTAGGATAGTTCCCCTAAATGCACTATTCTCCCTAAGTTCCTTCAGCACAACAGGCTTTACTAGCCGTTTTTCTAATTTTCCTTTGGTACGTGCCGTATGAGCCAAACCCATGACTGCACTGGCTCTGACATTGGCATTCGGATGATCTGCCACCCGAAGACATATATTCTGTGCGACCCTCCAGTCCTGATGAAACATGCCAACGGATAAGGGCAGATATAATAACTCTTCCAACAACTGCCGCTCCATGATGATCTGAATTTCCTCATCCGTATATGGAGCAACAGCTTGATAGATACGTTTCATCATAATTAAAGTACCAACTCCGTTAAACGAACAACCCTGCGATACACCATCGCATCCATCAAATCCTCCCAGTCGAATTCACTGGCATTAACGTCTCGATAATAGACCGCAGCAGCAGGCAAGAAACCAACCAGAGGCCCTGTACCACCACATATCAGACTCCCGCCGTCTCCGCCTTTGGGCATCACATCCCCAGCCGAATCGAGCGTAAGCTCATATTTGTAGGGATCACCAGCAAACTTTATGCCAAAGAAATTCGGCAGTTCCAGATCATAAGCACGATCATCCTTTTCTTCAACTCGTGAAGAGGCCGTCTCTGCCGATCCATCCACAGTTTCATCCATGCCTTCCACACTTCCAAAATGCCTCAATCTCATCGTATAGTCGAAGCTGTCTCCCCAAGGGAATAACGTGCGACAACCGCCACCATAGATATACTCCCATTCGTCTTCAGTCAGCAGACCAAAGCCCGCCGCTGCTTCCTCTCTCACGACGTCTTCCAGTTCTATTCCCTCGTTGAACCACAGGATTCGCACTTCATCTTCACTTTGGCGAATCAGACGGAATTGTTGATGCAATTCATATTCACGGATCTCCGACTGTTTAAACTGCTCCAGTGCTGCCGGAAAATCAGAATCTTCCTGCGCGAAGGCTTCCTCCTCGGACACTTCAATCCAGCCCAGCGAAATGGTCTCACATTCCACAAGCATGGGCGCAATGTTAACCGTTCTGACAGGTGACATCTGACTCGCCAGAAACGAATCCACGTCCTCTACACCATACTCACTGACCGTTTCATGTAGGTCGCCTGAGGTTTCTTCGTTCATACCATGCTGCCAACGATCCCAGCCGAGGGTTATGCGGTTCCCAGGCACAAATACAAACCTCTCCTCTTCATGCGTAAACACACCTGTCTGGATTCGCTGACCGAAACGTTCAAATGTCTCGAGACCCTCATATACCATACCTTCCGGTAACTGATGAATCAGCTTACGCATCCAAGCCTCTTTGTCCTGGGCATTCAACTCCTGCCACATGTCTCGACTCAAAGCTTCCACAACTTCCCCCGCCTCTCCTAATGCACTTTCAATTCGCTAAAATGCTCCACTGTCTGGCCCAGTACAATCTTCCTTGCCCTGTTACATTTTTATTTGCCTGCGGCCTGCAACAGTTTCAGCAATAATTCCTTCCGTCTTCCTTCCGCTTTGCGAGCGAGCGTTGTGAGCTTCTCCACCTTGCCGAAGATTGGGTAAAGTACACGTTCCACTTCGTAATGCTCAAGTCCTTGAATCTGCCTAACCAACCGTTCGAGTATTTCATCATTCTCCAGCTCAGGCTGAATCTTCAGCTTCAGACTATCCGTTGAACGACGCAAGCTGGCGACTAACGCAGGTATGGACTGAGCCGTTACACCCTGTTGTTCCACAAATGCCGCAATGAACTTATCCTGAATTAACTGATGCTCATCATCCACTTCGCCCATGTAATATTCAATCAGCGGGAAATACCGCTCATCCACAAGACCCAGTCCAAAGGTTGCATAACTGCCTGGCATACCATTTTTCTCTCCCTCGGTATCCTCGTAAAACTCAAACTCCTGGATAGCCTCACGCGCATACTCTTCTAGGAGTGGATGTAGCTCCGGGTACTCCAATGCATTGGCAAAGAATCGGTGCGTATCCGACTTGGCGAGTCCTTTGATCGGCAAATACTGTTTTACACTGGACTTGAGCTTGATCTTATAACTTTTTGGAAAGCCCTGCTTCAACAAATGAGTGATAAAGGTAAGTGCCTGCTGATAGGCACCCGGCTCTTCCTTCCGAATGTGAATGGTCATCAGAGCGAATACATCATTTGCTTTGCATTCCACTTCTTCCGTTTTCACATGAATATCCTCTTTCGCATACGTCCCGCTGCCTTCCGTCATCATCAGTGCTGCACGTCTGCTGCCGAGTTGCTTCGCGAGTTCCAGGTAAGTCTGACCTTCGGCTTTGCTATAATTCGGCTCAAATCGTAGAATCATCACCGCCGCGTATAACAGTAGATCTATCGGTTGAGTCCCGGCTACTTGCGCCTTCTGCTTCTTATCCGACGATTGGTCTGCCTGTGATTCAACATCCCATTCCAACGTCGCTCCTGGCTTAAGCGAATAGTCATTGGTACGATATGCAGAAGACTGCACATCATAATACTGTGGCAAGAACTGACTCTCCGCCCATGCCTTCAACGCACGAGTAATATCACCCCGATGTTCGGCAAGCGCCTTCGGACGACCCTGATTCAACTCTTGAATCCGGTCATACTGCCTGAGAATCCATGCCACATCCAGTTCAGGAAACAGTTTAGGGTCAAGCAGATGACGCGTCAAAAAAAAGGATTCTAACGGCTTTGTTGGATATGCACCATTCTCCAGCTTCTGATCAATGTATGTATGAATACGCTCAAGCAACTGCTGCTTTTTCTCTTCATTGATATATTCCAGCAAAGTCAGTTGCAGCTTTCCTTCTGTTGTAGGGAATTTACCACGGAAGGTAAATCGATAGTCAATCAACGGGGAATCGGCCAGCTTGTCCAGTCTTCCCTGAACAACCTCTACTAGCCTAGGTCCAATCTCGTTACGAACCTGTTCCTCGGTAAAGGCTCCTGCCTGCTTCGATTTCAGACCATCATCCAAACCCAGATCTACACTGTCTACTGTAGTCCGTCCAGGTCTATAATCCAGCAAAATATCATTGAAAATGCCCATTTGCAGCGTAGTTCGCTTCACAACACTTTCCAAGTCATCCCGCTGTTCCTGTTCATCAAACCATTCATGAATTGTCGTCATCATCTCTTCCATTGCCTGGTCATAAAGTGTACTCATCGAATCTCCTGCCTTCCCATGCATCTAATGATGTTCATCAACCAAACTTGAACCTCTATGAATCCCGGACCAATCCGGGGCATCTCTGTTATAAATACGTATTGATGTTCGTATACTACCTATTATTTTACTCTCTCAAGTACATGGGGAACAATAAGGCAGCAGGGGGAGAAAAGGTGGTGAAAGATAACCATAAGTGGTATTTAAGACATGCCCTAGTCAAAGAGATCTACGGATGCCTTTCACATCTATGTAGGCTCTCGGTATGCCCTCGCTATCATCATGCCCACGTTGTATAATCATGATATTCCTTTTCAGGAGGTCAGACGAAATGAGCTACAGCAAATACTTCCCTTTGGAAAACTATTTGAATCAGGTTGCAATCACCCTTACATATGCAGAGCTTGAGGAAATTCTCGGATTTAAGTTACCCCCGACAGCCTATAATCGCGAGCAATGGTGGGTGAATAATGCCATGAATCATACACAGGCGCTATCCTGGTTAAATGCCGGATGGAAGGTGGATAATGTGATTTTAGGCAAAAACGTTACCTTTGTCCGCTGCGAGTCATAATATATCTGAGACATACCAAAAAGCAGGTTAGACTGATGAATTCATCAGTTCTAACCTGCTTTGAATATTAATTAACTGTCTTATACCACTCATTCACTTCGGCGGTAATATCATCGCCGCCCATGGATTTCCACTTCGTCACAAACGCATCAAATTCCTCAATGCCCACCTGGCCATAGATGATCTTGCTGAACGTATCCTTCTCCAGCTTGTCGATTGCGTCCTTCTTCATTTTCATCGTCTCGGTTGGAGCCCCCGTGAATTTGTTCTTGATCGCATTATCTTTATTCGCAACGACCACTTCAGCGGCCGCAAATACTTCAGGTTTGTTGGCAATCTTCGTATTTTTCTCAAAAGGAGTCTCTGGCTCTTTGCCCTTCGCAAGTTCCGCCAGCGTATCCATCATCAGATTCGGAATTCGGGCACCATCATACGTAATCGTATATTTGAGTGGTGATACGCCATCCTTCACTTCAGCTTCACCAACGACTTTGCCATCCACGATGTCATAGTCATATCCTTGCGCGAAGCCATGCTCGAACTCGCTGCCTACTTCCGGGTTGGCAAAATTGTCGAACAGATAATTCTGATATGTGAAGAAAATCTCCGGGTTCGCCATGTCTTTGTTAATCAACACAACGCCATTGCTTGCACCAGATCCATGTTGGTGGCTCTCACCTGTTGGCCCAGTAGGTAATGCAATGGCTTTGTACGTGGCACCATCCACATTTTTCTTCACATCATCAATCGGCCAATTTGGCATCCAGTGTGGTCCAACGATAATGCCTGCTTTACCTGCGGTAAACAGTTCTGCTGCCTTGATCTCGTCATACACGCCAGCTTCTTTGGGCAGGTAACCTTTGGACAACCAATCCTTCATTGTCGCGAGGCCTTCCTTCACGCCTGGCTGAATGGAACCATATTGCAGTGTTCCGTCTCCAGCATCATTCCACTGTCCAGGCATCGTGTTGTACATGCCGAAGATCCAGCCGGATTCCGTCATCCAGGTATTCAGCGCATTTTTCATGCCCACCGTCAGACCATACGTATCTTTCTTACCGTTCCCATCCGGGTCCTGATTCGTAAAAGCATCCATGACCGTAACCAGCTCATCGATCGTTTTCGGCTCATCCAGTCCCAGCTTCTTCAGCCAGTCTTCCCGGATAAACATGACCGAATCACCATTGTAGGCATAATCGAAGATTGGAATGCCGTAACGCTCGCCCTCATACATGTACGGATACCATTCTTCCGGTGCCGATTCGGATGCCTGTTTCCATGTGTCCGAAGCATACTTGTCAAACAACTCGCCTGCATTCGCAAATTTGCCGGACTCAATTAATTCCCGCACCAGATTGTAGTCTCCCCGAATGGAGACAATATCCGGCAACTCTTCGTTAGCGGAAAGGGACAAGCGCAATTTCGTGTAAAATGCGTCATTCGTTACCGATACAGCCCACGGTGTGGTCAGATCGATGCCGAGTCGTTCCTTGGCCCATTTCGTATGCACATTGTTCTGTGCGGTTTCCCCATTCTTGAATTTCGTATCATCATTCCAGGCTCGCAGATAACTCATCTGTACCGCAGGTTCATACTTCCCGTCTTGCAGAGCAAGTGGTGCAGCAGCTTCCTTGGCCGGTTCTTCCTTGGCCCCCGAACTACATGCCGTTACAGCAACCATCGTTATTGCGAGTAATGCCGTCATCATTTTTCTATACATGAACTAACCCCTCCTCAGGTAACTTGGATACCCTTATGTGCCAAATGCACCTTACATGAAAAGGATAGTGCAGCCGGGGAGGCAAACATATATCACAATTTCAATGTTCATATCGATTTGTTAACCGTTCCGAAAATCCTGCGGGGTCAGTCCATAATGTTTGCGGAACACCTGAATGAAATAAGGCGTGTTGTTGTACCCCACTTCCTGACCGACTTCATAGATCTTCATCGCCGTATGCTTAAGCAAATGAACCGCACGTTCCATTCTGGAACGGATAATGTAATCACTAATGCCTTCGCCTGTGGATTGTTTGTACATTTTGGACAGATATACCGGGTGCAGATGCACCTCTCCGGCAATGACCTGCAACGACAGATCCTCGCCCAGATGATGATCAATCCATTGCTGCACCTGCCGAATCAGCGTTGATCCGGCATCCTGACCCGCATCGCTGGTGCTCTCAGCCCACTGCTGCATCACAGACCGAGTCCACGTTTCCAGACTACGCAGTGAGATGCCATAGCCATCCTTGAGCAACTGCTGGTACTGCTCGCCAAGCACTTCGGCTAACTGCCTTCCTTCCCGATGAGCCATATAGGAGAAGGCCGCCGCCAGATAATGAAAAGCCACATACACATGTTCCGGGAACACACTGTTCGACAGTTCAGCAAAGATCTGATCAATCTTGCGGTGTGCATCCTCCATGCGCCCCGCTTCCAGCAGCGCCGTCAGACCTGGCGGTTCATACAGCGCCGCAAGTGACTTCAACGTGGCTCCATTGGTTCCCGCTGCCGGATTCAGATGTAATCCTTTGCCCGCATCGGCTTGCTTGCGAAGTGCACTGACGGCTTGATGATATAGCTGAGGCACCTGATCTGGAAAACGTCCCATACGACTAACGGACAGGGAAATGGTCGCATTCAGATACTGCCTCACACTGTGAAGCAACCGTTCTCCAAGTCGGCCCATTAGCATTTCCGGTTCGGCTTGGGTTTGTTTGGGACTGGCCATAAAGACCAGATCATCATAGGCGTCATCCGTATGACAGAGGTGATAGGTACTGCCGTAGATCTCTTCCACTACATTGGAGATGGCGTACTTCATCAGTCGAAATGCTCTATGTGTGGGTTGATGGTCATCATACCGGATGAGCAGCAGTTGCATTTTATCCTGTGGCCGGAACCCGATCTCCAATTGCCTCAGCTTGCCTTCGAGTTCAGCATCCGCAAATTTATGTCCTAACAGTACATCCTTCATCAGTTCCGCACGCTTCTCGGGCAGATGCTCCCTTACCGAATACATGGCCCGCTGATGCAGCATTTGTTTCTCACCTTCCAGGCGAATCTGCACGGCGGCCTGCTGCACGGATTCGATCAGTTCCTCATCCCGGACCGGTTTGAGCAAGTAACTGACTGTCCCATGTTTGAGCGCCTGCTTCGCATAATCGAAGGAAGCATGCCCCGATAAAATAATACATTTGGTCTGTTCCCACTTTTGCCGAATGTGACTGACCAGATCCAGACCCGACATACCCGGCATGCGGATATCCGTGATAATAATATGGATCTGATGTGTTGCCATATGTTCCAGTGCCTCTTTGACTGAATAAGCTTTGAATACCTGACCAATCCCGTGTTCTCTCCAGGGTATGGAGACAGCGATTGACTCTACTGCGGAATGTTCATCATCCACGACCATCAGATTCATCATGCGGTTGTTCCTCCTCAAACCATCGAATTTCTACACTAAGTCCACCGTAGGGAATCGCTCCAAAATGAAGACCAGACGACAGCCCATAACGCGTAACGAGACGCTGGTGCACATTCCACGTGCCTGTTCCAATCTCCTCACCCATCGGTTCATTGATCTCCCGTTCCAATTCCGCAATCTCTTCCGCTGTCAGCGTGACACCGTCATTGTCTACAAACAGGCTATATCTTGTATATTTCCGCCCCTCAATATGTTCGGGTACCGCCATCCCCGTTACGACGACATGCCCACTGCCCTCCATCGGCTCAATGCCGTGGATCACCGCATTTTCTACGATGGGTTGAATGAGCAGCCGCGGAATATGGAGCTGCATCAAGTGCTGCGGTACGGCAATCTCGTAGGTCAGCCGATTGGTCCGCATCTGCTGGATGGACAGATAATGGTCTAATAGCCGGATCTCTTCCTCCACTGTCGTCATGTCATTCTCGCCCCGCGTAATGTAGCGATAGTAATCTCCCAGACTTAGCGACATGGCAATCACCGCTTCCCGGTTGCCAAGCTGGGTCATATTTTTGATATAAAACAGGCAGTTGTACAGGAAATGGGGATTGATCTGTGATTGCAGATGTTTCAGTGTGGCTTCCCGTGACCGGATACGTTCCTCATATACTTTCTCGATCAATTCCTGAATCTGCTCCGCCATATGGTTGAAGCTCTGGGTCAGGTACGCGAATTCATCACGGGAGTGATCGACTGGAATCCGCGTGGACAACTGGCCTTTGCGAATCTGTTGCAGCCCTCTCATCAAGCGATGAATGGGCACCTGAACTTTTCGATACAAAAGTAATGCAGCACCGATACTCAGCACGAGCAATAACAGAATGGAGATAATAAACATATTTCGGCTCTTATCCATCGGGTTCAGCAGATCATCCAATACCACCGGGTTCACGTACACTGCTTGCAGTTGTTTGGAGTGCACGTAACTGACCAGATACTGTTTGTCGCCCACCTCCAGCTGATGATTACCTTCCCTCTCCGGTCCGTTAAAGGGGATATCTCGCATGATCGCTTCGACCAGTTCGGGGTCTGCCGTACGGTTCAGCAACGGATCGTTACCTGGTACGAGCAAGAAAGGATCTCCGCCCTGCGTTTCTTTAAAATCATCCAACATGGCAACCACGTTCATCGGGTCAAAATCAATCTCCATCACCGTTCGCACGCCTGCGTTCACCGGTTTTTCATTCCACTCGTAGTTATCCGTGAAAAAGTAGGTGAAACTCCCCTTCTCCAGCTGCCATTGGCCAGGTTGCGGGAACGTCAACATTTTCTCATCGTAGACCGTCCGGCTGGACATGGTAGATAACACAAGTTCCGCTTGTGGCAGCACAATGGTAATATCGTTCTTCCAACGGCTGGTGGACTGGTACAACGATAATTTGTCGAGAATATCCAGATAGATGCTGTTTTTCTCATATTGGCTGGTTGAGTCCGTCATGTAGCGGTAATGCAGAATACTCGGATCTCGCAGCAACGTCAGGCCATACAGCGAAAGCTGCTCGATATTTTTATCTACCTGAGAACTGAAATAATTGAACTGGTTCAGACTCGATTGCTGTTTCTCTTCGACGACCATATCCACATTTGCTTGGTTCGCGTACGTATAGAGCAGCAGAATGGGCACAAGCAGGCAGATTAAGAGAATGACCGTCTTCGCAAATACTGTGAATTTCATCGTTTCACCCTGTCCCTGAATTTGAAGTCCTTCTATACCGAAGTCCTATTTTATATTGAAAACCCTTACATTTCTAGTTGATTTTATATTCGCACGCTTTCCTGCAACTTGTAATCCCCTGTTTCCATTAACAAGTTAATATTTCAACATCCGCATTGAAATGTTGTTCTATAGTCCGCCCTTTTCCGTTGCTATAATTCAGTTGCTCCACTCTGTGCAGAGGCTTGCTCGCCTCATGTTTCCAGGGTTGGACGAGATAAAGGAGGGACCCTGATGGCTATCGAACAACCGTTAACAACCCATACGCCGGTACGAAAAATGACACCCCATCCACGCAAACGTACCCGCTGGAATTTCAAACGCACGTGGCCGCTGCATCTGATGCTGCTGCCTGCTGTACTGCTCACATTGCTGTTCGCCTATGTGCCCATGGGCGGCATTATTATTGCTTTTCAGGATTTCAAACCGTGGCTGGGGTTCACTGGCTCCAAATGGGTGGGCTGGGACAACTTCCGGTTCATGTTCGAATATCCCGACAGCGTTCAGGTCATCTGGAACACGGTACTGATCGCTTCAATGAAAATTGTGGCCGGACTTATCGCCCCTGTTGTATTTGCCATTTTACTGAATGAGGTTCGGAACTCCACGTTCAAACGTTTCTCACAGACCTTGGTGTATCTGCCCCATTTCCTATCCTGGGTAGTCCTGGGCGGCATTCTGCTCGATATGTTATCACCGGAAGGTGGACTGGTAAACCAGGTGCTGGCGGCGGCTGGTGTTGAACCAATTTTCTTTCTGGGGGATGGCGACTGGTTCCGTGTAACGGTGGTGGTCAGTGATGTATGGAAGGAATTTGGATTCGGCACGATTGTATTTCTGGCAGCACTTGCAGGCATTAATCCCGCATTGTATGAGGCTTCTGAGGTAGATGGAGCAACGCGGCTCAGACAGACATTACATATTACCCTGCCTGCACTTGTGCCGATGATTATCGTGGTAGGTACGTTATCACTGGGCAATATCCTGAATGCAGGTTTTGACCAGATCTTTAACCTGTACAATCCGCTGGTGTATGAGAAAGGCGATATTATTGATACCTTTGTCTACCGGATGGGGATTCTGAATGGCAAAATGAGCTTTGCGACCGCTGTTGGACTATTCAAATCATTTGTCGCGATGTTCCTGGTCATCTCCGCGTACCGAATGGCGTACAAAATCGCCAATTATCGTATTTTCTAAAAGGGTTAGCATAATGCATTAAGGGGGAATCAAGGTGTATCATAAAACAACCGGGTACCGTATATTCAATGGTTTTAACCTGATATTCATCGCGGCCGTCTCGATCCTGTGCATCCTGCCGCTGGTCCATATTCTGGCCGTTTCCTTCAGTGGTAAGGCGGCAGCATCCGCCAATCTGGTAACACTTTGGCCGATTGATTTTACGGTGGACGCGTACACCAAAACATTTGGTAACAGTAACTTTCTCAGTGCACTCTGGATCTCAGTCCAGCGTACGGTTCTGGGCACACTGCTCAGTATGACACTTGTCTTCCTGACGGCTTATCCATTATCCAAGGAAAGTCTGCACTTCAAGGGGCGCTCGTTATATGCATGGTTTTTCATCTTCACGATGCTGTTCAGCGGGGGATTGATTCCGTCCTATATTTTGATTCAGAAGCTTGGACTGATTAATACGATGTGGGCTCTCATTTTGCCGGGAGCGGTCGCTGTTTGGAACCTGATTCTGATGATGAACTTTTTCCGCAACGTACCGAAAGAACTGGAAGAAGCTGCATTCATCGATGGGGCCAATCATATCACGACCCTGTTCAAAATCTATCTGCCAGTCTCCATGCCCGCGATTGCGACGATCTCTTTATTCACCATGGTAGGTCAGTGGAATTCCTGGTTCGACGGGCTGATCTATATGAATGATGCTTCCAAATATCCACTCGCCACGTTAATGCAGACCATAATCGTACAGCAGGATTTCTCCAACATGAACGTGGATGCAACGCAGCTCCAGAACATGTCTCAGCGTACGGTGAATGCGGCTCAGATCTTTATTGGCGCTCTGCCGATTCTGCTTGTGTATCCGTTCTTGCAGCGTTTCTTCGTAAAGGGAATTGTGCTCGGGGCGGTAAAAGAGTAAGGCAAACACACGGAATCCCGTCATGGGATTCTTCTCCGTTGTATAAGTGCACTCTATAAGCTCATTATTTCAGTTGTTTTGAGATTTTTCTGCCGCGAATAGCGTTGTTATATTCATTAATTAATTCATCCAGCACCATGGATTGGCGAATAACCTCCGGATGCCACAGTTCCGCATATTGATCAGCAATCTGGTAGAGCCTTTGCCGTGCATGTTCGATACATTCCTGAATGGTTTCCGGATTATGTACCATACTCCCGCCCCCTGTTATCCTTGAATATCATCATCCAAAAAAGACCATCTAATATAATATTCGGAACAATAGGGGGTTTGGATTACCCCAAAATTAAAATTTTGGTTATTTTTTCTTGTAAAATTTATTATGGCGGGGTTCACATGAACTGATGTTACACATCTGTTCAAATCAAATAAACCGGATCGGCTGTCGCCTCTCCGGTTTTATTCAGCTGCGCTTTTCAATATGTTAGCTATCATGCTTCATTCATCTTAAACCTACGTCATCAAAGCGATTGTGTATCGTCTCTGGAAAGGCACGTTTAATGGCATCAATGGCACGTTGTTCGGTCACTCCTGCCTCTCGGATAAGCTCAATCACGTTCTGCACACATTTCGGTTCCTTCGTATTCCATGAGATCGAATCATTAACTACATCAACAATCCGCGAATACAGTTCTGCGAGCAATGCATACTCATGCATGACATGAACCATCCGATCTGATAGGTACGCCAGCCCTGCAACATAAGAGGCAATGTCCAGTCTTGATCTGGCATAATAGCGCAGTACAGTCGCCGCTTGTTCTGTATCATATGCTCCAGCCTGCAAAGTAGCAGCCATAACCGTATACGCAGCCGCTCCACAGGCATAATCCTGGGAGGGCAGCATGTAGTCATGGGTTTCCCATTTGTATACGGCCTGAATTAATGATTCCTTGCAAACTTCCCATAGATCCACAGATTCATGAGATTCCAGCACCTGATAGTACCAGTATGGCGTACTGTTCCTGCCAAATGAATCATAAGAAAGACGAATGATTTCATTGCCTTTACTTTCACAGATGAATAGCACCTGCTCCGCATCATCATATCCGGCTGCAATGACAAATTGATCATGCCAGAGAATCGCACCTACGCCCCGGTCAATGGACGCCTTGATGTCCAGCACGGCCTGCTTCTGATAGAGCGGAAAAGTCGGTTCAAATGAAAATCCACCATGTTGTCCCGTTGTTACGCCAAGAAAATCAGCCGCCACAAAGTTCTCTGCCATCCAGTTGTATGCCGAGATTGATTCTGCGGTCAGACGCCGATCCACCACTAATCGGAATGCACTTGCCGTCATACCTGCAATCATGTGGCGAGGGAAATCCATCCACTGTGTGTGCAATAAAATACGGTACATCGCATCTGTATACGAACCCACACTATTCCATGATAGGTGTGCATCAGCAGAGGTTGGGGCTTGCGGGAAGCGGATCCAGTCCTGCAATACTACTTTTGTCGCCATCATCCTTCACTCCCTTCCTCTCTCATCCTATCGTGCTGAATGTGCTCCCCACCGTGGTATAGTAGACCTTTTACGGTCAGGATACTTCCTGGATATCAATCGAAAATAATCAATAGCCTGCTCTTCCAGTGCTTTCGCCTTCACTAGTAACTGTGCTAGATCTTCTGTGATATCTGGTCTCAAGACACGTCTATTCTCCTGCTGAACCATATATCCTTTCATTTGGTCAATTAACGTCCCAAGCTGTTCATAACATGTATAAGCCTGATCCAGTTCGTTCCATATCCCTCGAACATCCTGCAGATACATTCTTATTTCGGTTCGCGAATGGCAGAAGGATTCCAAAATATAACCCGCACCCGACTCATCAAAATCCCCACTCCGTAAAGCCAGCACCCACTCATCATATGCCTTTCTACCTGAAGCAATATTCTGATCAGGTAACAGACGATAGGGAATATCCCAATCCTCTATCGCCAGTCGCAGGGATTCCAGCAGCATCTGTTGTTCAGAAATGCGGACCTGACCACCAAATACCTGACAATACCAAAATCCGGTAAAGTTTAAACCGAAATTGTCATACAACAAAATCTGCGGTTCCTTGCTCCATCCGTCTTGCACATAAAAGATGCGGTCACGGTCATCATATCCAGAAATAACACCGAACTCAGGAATCCAGTAGATCACACCAGTACCTTCATCAATACTGCGTCTCACCCAATTCACTGCATCCTGCTGGTAATAACCAAACGTGGAATGACGTGTACGTCCCCCATCCCAGATCGTGAATATCCCCAGGTTATCAACTCCGGGACGATGTGCTTCCCCCCATTGTCCATACGCTGTAACCGACATGGGAAGTAGCCGGCGATGTACTGCCAGCTTGAAAGCCATGCCTGTATATCCGGCAAGTACATATTTGGAACCTTGAAACTGGCCCGTATGGGTTAGTATCGCATGCAGACTATCCACGTATGATTTGGACTCCCGCTTCATGATGAGGTTATTTAACACGACTTCAGCCAAAGAAAAAGCTCCTCTCCATGGTGGTTTGCCTGATGTATTTACGAGAAACAGCAGCTTGCTCTGCACTGCTCGTTTGTTGCGTGTTTACAGACTCACTCTATGTTCCAAGCCTGTGGATCAACACTTCTGCGCTTTGCTGAAGCTTGCGTCTAAGCCACCCAGGAGACAAAAGCTCTTCCCATTCGCTAATAAACAAATGCTGCAAGAAAGCGTCCGTGTCATAAAATTCAACCGAATAAATCCGATCGTGGCTTGCCCGAATACGATACCCCTGCCACATCTCCATTTGCTGCACTTCCTTCAAACGAATCTCAGCTACAAACGGTTTTCGCACAGGCAATGATTCTTCCCATCCACCTAGCAAGGCGTCTGATCTATACTCAAATCTCTCATCCGATATTGATACATGGACAACACCCTCCAATCGAATGGCCACTTGCTGTACTGGGTCTGCTTCATAACCCACCACGTAATCGGCGTTAAACTGGGATATCATCTTTAATGGGCACAAGGAAAACTGCCGTTCTCCATCATGATCCCTGTAATGAATATGTACTCTGCGCAAGTCAGTTATGGCATGGGACAATAATTCAAAGAATTGCAGTTGCTTCGGTTGCGCCGAAAACACCGGAAGCTCGCTACTTCCCATCTGTTGTTCCTCCAACGTAAAACGCTCCAGCAAATGTGCTACACGTTTCACCGCGTCTGCTTGATCATAATCGTAATGTCGATATCGATGCGCCAGATATTTCAACACACGTTGCTCTTCTTCTGTCATATACAAATGGGGCAATCGAAAAGTCTGATCCTCATAACAATAGCCCCGATATTTTGCCATATACACCAAAGGGGCTCGCAAGGAACTTGCCATATATTCAATATCACGCTGAGCCTGACGACGGGAGATTTCAAATTCACGGGCAAGCCAGCTGCTATTCGGAAAACGTCCACCCCGAATCTGTTCGTCAAACCAGTGAATCCGATGCATATTACTCATCTTCCCGCCCCCGATCTTTTCCGATCCTATTTCACTTATTATATCAAAAGACATGGCCTGTTCCGAAGAACAGGCCTGATATGTCAGACGTGTGCCTTATCCACTCTGGATTGCACTGCTTTGGAGCATTTCTTGCATACTTTCAGACTTGTACCGTCTGTTTTTGTTTGCGTATATAACAACTTTATTCGGGTACTGCTACATACCGGGCATGTTCCCCGGCCCCTGGAAGGAAGACTCCACAAGACGCGTCCTCTTTTGGTTTTTGCCAATGGTTGTGAACCTCTTTTCAATATGGTTTGTGTGTTCACCGTTATTATATAGGGCATGGTACGACACAGAATGTCGCATCAGTTTTAAAGGTGTTTCAGAAAATAAAAAATGTCCCCTCTTCGACCTGAAGAAAGGACAACATTTAGGAAATATCTGTGCTCGACTGAGCTGCGGCCTGCAATAATGGTTGCAGGAGTCCTGGAAAGCGCATTTCCAAATCATCGGACCGCAGGGTGAGAAAATGCTGGGTGCCTTGCACTCTGACCCGAATAACTCCGGCTTCCCGCAGAGTTCGAATGTGGTGTGACATCGTTGACTTCACAACAGGTGCATGAAAATGGCTGCACGGCTGCTCCCCGCTTCTGGCTGCTTCCGCAACAATCCCAAGGCGAGTCGGGTCACTCAGCGCATACAGTACGGAGGAAAGTTCAATATCTGACACCTGTGGATGATGTAAAATTTTCATACGGTAGTCTCCTTTTTTCAGACTATGCATTGTATTCTAACACAGATCCATGATATATTTCTAATGTTCGACACCAATCGAACTTTAATGATTTCGTTATGAAACCCCTGCTGTTAGGCACGGGATTGACATCATACTACATTTTGCAAATGTTACACACCGTTTCTGAAATGTTGCGAAATACACATCACTTTAGGAGGTTTTTATGAACAACACCGCAACCGCATCATCAGGGGAACGGACCGGAATACAGGAAGGATTAATTGTAGGCTTGCTTGGCTTCACCGTTGTACTCGTTGTTATGAATACAATGATGTTTAATCTGGCGCTGCCCAAAATTGCAGCCGAATTCATGCTTACTTCCGTCGCTTCCTCATGGATTGTTACAGGGTATTCCATTGTATTTGCCATCTCCTCGATTACGTTCTCACGTCTATCGGATTTCATACCCATTCGTACATTATTCACAACCGGGCTTACGTTACTTGGTGCAGCATCCGTTCTCGGGTTCTTCAGTAATCATTTCATCATTTTGCTTATTGCACGTCTGATTCAGGCTGCGGGTGCTGCTTCTGTTCCGGGTCTCGCCATTGTACTGATTACACGATACATTCCCAATGATCGCCGGGGTAAATCGATGGCTGTCATCATGTCCGCCAGTTCACTGGGGCTTGGACTTGGTCCCGTCATTGGGGGAAGTATTACTCAATTTCTGGGATGGCATGATCTATTTATCGTTACGGGACTAACGTTATTCTTGATTCCTGTATTCTTTAAACTACTTCCGCGGGAAACCCCGCAAAAAGGTTCATTCGACCTGCTGGGTGCCGTGCTTCTTGCGATCGGTACTACCGGTGTATTGTTATTCCTGACTTCACGTCAGTGGTTCACGCTTGTTATCGGTGCAGCGGCACTGCTTCTGTTCTGGCTCCGAATTCGGCGCGCGGCAGATCCATTTGTTCAGCCTGCTTTGTTCAAAAACAAAAAATATATGATGCTCAGCTCGCTGGGGATTGTATCGTATATCAATAACTTCTCAACGCTGTTCCTGCTGCCGCAAATTTTGGCGCATCTATATGGACTGACCCCTGCTCAATCCGGACTTGTCATCTTCCCGGGCGCAGTCGTGTCCATGCTGTTGTCCAATCGAATCGGTCGAATGATTGACCGCCACGGCAATACGTTGCTGCTGAAGTTTGCACCATGGTTGCTACTGGCCGCAGCCGGATTGTTCGCCTTATTTGCAGACAATAACATCTACGCCATTATGGCTGTGTATGTCCTGCTCAGCGTTGGTTTCTCATCCCTGACCACCAGCGTGTCCAATGAATTGTCTGGTAACCTGACCATGGATCAGGTGGGCGCAGGTATGGGACTGTTCCAACTCAGTCAGTTCTTCAGCGGTGCTTTCAGCGTTGCAGTTACTGGTGTAGCATTAACAGCTATGCAGAACTTGCCACTCTCCTCGGCGTACACCAATATTTTCTGGGGTATGACCGTAGTTGCACTGGCATCCGTTATTTTCTCTCAGGTGTATCTTAGAATGCAGTCACGGAAAAATAAAAATTTTGTGTAAACGATCCTCTTCAGGATCGTTTACATTCCGGTACTATTGTATTAGAAAAACAAGCTGTTCAAGTATTTCCAATAAAACAAAGGAAGCCAACTTTGTCATTGGCCTCCTTTGTTTTATTTTTTATGACTCTTTTAATTTACCATTGCTTGTGAGCAATAAAATGATGCTTCCCAATAAAGTTAAAATAAAGATGGTATATACAAGACGTGAAGTTTGCAACTCGTACATCGGGTTAAATCCGTTCACTGAATTAGATTGATCTACTAATGACCACAATGGCGCATATTTCACATCAAAAATCATATGTTCAGGACCATACACCAATTTGAATGGGACGAGAATTACACCAAACAAGATTAGTAAAACTCCATATGTAATAAGTATTCTTTTTTGAATCTTGTTCATATAAAATAATCTCCCTTCAAATCATTCAGTGGTTTAGAATTTAGGCACTTGGAGCACCCGTTGGAGGAGCAGGAGTTGTTGCAGAGCTATTTTTACTGCTATTTTCTCGAGACCAATATTCGTTAGATTTTGTTCTTAATTTTTTGTTGATTCCAGACACAGGTCCTTCAATGACTTGAACGATGCCACCTGTAGAATCAATATAATAATATGTTCCAGTCCAGTTTTCCTCAGTCCATTTAATATACGGTCTTGTCCCCCAAACTGTCCATCCCGGTACTGTAGCTCCCTGAGCTATTGTCGACTCTTGCGTAGCACTAAATGTAGCATTGAATCCCATTTTATTTTTTATCACATTAGCACCCGTGAAGCCGAGCGAAACACTTGTTGTAAGTTTTTTAGTATACGTCGCGGTTATGGGTACACTCGAACGGTAATTATCTTCTGTGATCCAAGTTGTGCTATAAGTGATCAAATCTTTTGAAGAAGTAATGGCAGGTTCCTTGGACCAGCCTTGCCCAACAATAGCAGACGGAGAGATATCCCCATTTTTAGTGTTAGAAATATTTTGAGATGTTGTGATGACTGCATTCTCAACAATTGTATCAATATCTCTTATACTGTCTCCATATTTTTGTGGATCAGAGTTAAAAAACTTTAATAAAGACTGTGCATATGCAGCTCTATTAGTAATCTCACCGGTTTCTTTGTCAACACCTCTAATCGGAATGGTTGTTACTTTTTCAGACATCAGTGTAGTTTGATCGAATATCTGAGACGACTCAATTATAGTCAAATCTTTTAATTGTTGTGCCTCATTTTCCACGTTTTGAGCACTTATACTTGCTACTTCAGATCCCAAAAGCAACGAACTAATCACTATAGAACTAATTAAAATCTTCTTCATTTGAACGCCATCTCCTTTATAATAGATTAAAATTTTATATGAAGCCCTATCCTCCCATCATTCCAAATATATTTACAATACATATAATCTATTCAATATAAAACTATATACCCCTTCTTTTTCCATAAATTCTTTTTAAAAAATACAGTGTCATCTAACCCATCTAGAGTAAAAGGCTGGGCAAAACCCAGCCCCTCCTCATCAAACCGTACGTGAGATTTTCCCTCATACGGCTTTCCGATGTTCGTCTTTCATGGGCATGCAGCATATTTACTTTGGCCTCATGACCTAGTTTCCCCTATGAGAGTTGTTGAGTGTTTTCTAGCGTGTCGTTAGCCATTTTGCCAGTCACAAACTCGTACCTCTTGGTGAAACGTGAACAAAGCAGGGCTCCTTCCCTCCCCAAAGTTATGTTGTCCTTGGGTTCTTCGGTACTATGAGCCCCTCGGACTCCCTTCCCACAGACGTTTCACTTCTTCTTTTGGACTTATAGAGCATCTCTTTATGGATTCCTAAAAAAAATTCGTGTGGGGGAAGGTCTCCCCAGTTCACTGTATGATCTTTCAAGCTATGCCGCTCCCTTTACGCCGGAAGGTTCTTCACTGCTGCTCCAAGTTCTGTACAGTTTCCTTGGCCTTCGTCTATTTTCTCGAGACTCGGCACCTTCTCTTCCCCCTTGCAGGACCTTTTTGACGACGCGACAGGATTCACTTCATGTTGCGGCCTGGCTTGTTGCTCGCCCTGTCTCTGACAGGTGTAGTTTTGTTGATGCGCTTTTACACACAGATTTCGCCATATGCAAGCAAGCCACCTAGCTAGCTACCAAGGTGGCTTGGCCCCTCCTTCGGTTGGACTTCCACCAACAAGATCATGTGTGCCTCTGGGAACGCAAAAAAATAAAAGAACCTGAAATTATTCAGGTTCTTTATAAATATCTTCAGATTTCTTTTGATCAAAATATATCCAGACGAAGACGTTTCAGACTTGTATGTTTGATGTACCATTGGCCGTCGATTTTGACAAAAGTTTCGTGGTAGTGCCCAAATCCGTGGAAGGATTTGTTCTCATTGCCCTCCGGGAACGTCACCCAATCTTCCATTGGGGAGATAACCTTCGCTTCATTCTCGGATACGAATTCAACTTCCGCGCTATGAACATGATGTACGGTTACGGCAACATCCACCAGATCACGGAATACTTGTACGATGGTGTCGCGACCGGTTAATACCGGAATTGGATTGCCTTCTGTGCTGAAATCAGCCACTGCATCGGGAGCAAACACATCACCCAAAGTGTCCCATTGTTTCGTATCAATATAGCGGCAATAACGCGCCTTGGTGTTCCGAATGTTTTCCAGCGCAAGCAATTGTTCCAGTCCTGTGATCGTTGATTGGCTCATGTGTTGTCCCTCCAGAGATGTAAAATGTGATATATGATTGGATCAAGTATGTATGCACCTATAGCTTCCTTATTGTACCATTCGACTTCTATTAGGCACAACGATACAAAAAAATCTTCCCTTACCTCTTGTGAGGTTGAGGAAAGATCTGGATATACCTATGGTAGACGAGTTAATCCCATCAATTCAAGCCTCACTTCCAGCCCCAAGCTACTGCTGTGCACTCCAACTTTTCATCTGGGAAGCGAGTTCTGACATTTTCTTATTGTTCAGGAAACTCTCCATCTCTTCTTCCGCCTGAACCATTACCTGCTGGATCAAACAGCCTGCGTTATGATTCTGGGAACATTCGAACAGGGATGCCTGACCTTCAATCGCATGAATGATCTCCAGGAAAGAAGGATCAGGATTTTTACGACTAAGCCGATAACCACCATTGGCACCGGATGTGGATTCGATCATACCCGCCTTAACCAATTTGGTCAATATTTTGGACAGGTAGGTTGGTGATACCTTCTGCAATTCTGCAAGTTGGTGAACACTAACCAGTTGTTCAGGGGCAGTGCTAACAAGATGAAGCATGGTATGCAAAGCATAATTTGTTGCTTTTGAATATTTCATGAGGGCACCTCATTATACACGGATTTAATTTATCCATAATAGACTTGATTGGGCTCTCTGTCAAACTACTACACTTCAAGCGCTGACAACATCGAAAGGGTAAGAGTTAATTGTGATACAATCCGCGATAATCCGTAGGTGTCATCCCCTCATGAGCCATAAACTGGCGGTTAAAATAACTGGCATTGGGATATCCCGCTTCCTCTGCAATCTGTCCAATGTTGGCCGAAGGTCGTTCCAGTAACCATTGCTTCGCCATCTGTAGTCGTGAACGAGTGATAAACTCCATAGGCGTCATCTCTACAGCACTCTTGAACATCTTGCAAAAGTAATACGAACTCACACCTGCAAGATCTGCCCAGTCCTGTAACAGGAAAGGTTGACAGGCCTCTTGCTGCATCTGTGGAAGAAGCGCAAGTACCCGACTCTCCGCCTTACTTGTGGTACGTGTGTTCTTTAAAGGTACCGCATGCTGCACGAATTCGGCGAGTACGGAATAGGTCAATGTGGATAGCTGAGCCGGACGCAGCATGGTATTCTGTTCCGCTTCAGTCAGCAAGGCCAGATGAGCCTCTTCCCAAGAGCTGCGCTGCCGCAATGTCCATAACAGATTACGATGTAACCCCCGTTCAATCATATAATCATGCAGACGTTCACCGTAAAAATGAACCCATCGTACATCCCATGGATCATCTTCACTACTATAATAATGTTGTCGCTGCTGCGGGAAATAAAGTACGGCCTGACCTGCACGAAGTTCATGCTCTACCCCGTCCACTTCCACATATCCCTTGCCCGAAGCAACATAGTGAATATTAAAATTGTTTAGCACACCTGCCTCCCGTAATACGGAATGCTGGGGATGATCCATATAGTGTCCAACGGATTCGGGATAACAAAAATATGGAATATCCTGCAGGGTAAGCAATACGGTTTGTCTCATCATAGCCGGTTCTCCTTGATCAACAATATTGTGTTAACTAAATTCAATATATTATCATTTTAATTCATTGGTCTATTCATTATAATCACAATATACATTTATACACAGGAGGATACAACACATGAATTCAGTTCAAAAATTGCGTTGGGGCATTCTTGGTAGCGCTAGCATTGCTGTGGAATCCGTCATTCCTGGATTGCAGCAATCCGAGTTGAATGAAGTAACCGCGATTGCCAGTCGAGACGAACATAAAGCCAAACAAACGGCCGAACAACTTGGGATCGACAAGGCTTATGGCAGTTATGAAGCTTTGCTCGCTGACGATTCCATTGATGCCGTATATATCCCACTGCCGAATCATCTGCATCGGGAATGGACGATCCGGGCTGCAGAAGCAGGCAAACATATTTTGTGCGAAAAACCACTGGCTCTGACAGAGCAGGAAGCTCAGGAGATGGTTCAAGCTTGTGCAGATGCAGGTGTGCATCTCGCGGAAGCATTCATGTACCGTCATCATCCACGTTATGAGCAGATCAGGGATATCATCGCCAGCGGTGAGATCGGTGAGATCCGTGGTATTCACAGCACATTTTCATTTAATAACTCCAATGCATCCGGCAATGTCCGCTTTCGGAAAGAGTGGGGCGGAGGTGCACTGTATGATATCGGATGTTATTCCATCAGCGTAGCACGTCTACTACTTGGTCAGGAACCAAGCGCAGTTACCGTTATTGGCATGTTCTCCCCACAGCATGATCAGGTCGATATGATGGCTTCCGGATTGCTGGAATTCGATAATCATGTTGGCGTGACGTTTGACAGCAGCATGTGGGCAGCCTTTCGCAACACGCTCGAAGTTCTAGGTTCTGATGGCATCATTGAGGTACCATCGGCCTTTATCGGTCGTCAGGATCGCAGTTCCAACTTCTATGTCACAGCAGGTGGTGAACGCAGGGAGATTGAAGTTCCACAAGTAAACCACTACTCACTGCAAGGAGATGATATGGCTCGTGCCGTACTTCAGGGCAAGGATCTGCGCTTCGCCCCTTCCGATGCAGTAGCTAATATGAAAGTGCTGGAAGCTTGCCTTCGTTCAGCGGAAGAACGTACACGAATTACACTATAATTGAGAGGATGAACTGACTTATGGAATATATCGAAATTGCTGGTGCAGGTAAACGCGTCTCCAGATTGATTAAAGGAACCGATTATTTCGTGCATAGTGCTTACGATAAAGCAGCTACGAACATGGATGCTTTTCTGTCGATTGGCGGTAACACTGTCGATACAGCACATATTTATTGTGGTGGACAGAGTGAAGAAGTCCTTGGCCGTTATATGAAGGAACGCGGTAACCGTGACCAGATCGTCATTCTTACCAAAGGCGCGCATCATGACCAGAATGGACCACGCGTGAACGCTGATGCCATCCGCAGTGACTTGATGGAAAGTCTGGAGCGTCTTCAGACAGATCATGTAGAGATGTATGCGTTGCACCGGGATGACCCAAATATGCCTGTCAGTGTTATTCTTGAAGCACTGAACGAACATATTGAATCTGGCAAAATCGGCGCAATTGGCGCCTCCAACTGGACCTGGCAGCGGCTCGAGGAAGCCAATGCGTACGCTGCGGCAAATGGCTTGAAGGGCTTCACATTCAGCAGTCCGAACCTCAGTCTCGCCAAAGCAAACGAACCTTTCTGGGCAGGCTGTGTGTCGGCAGATGCAGAGACACTGGCATGGCATGAGCAAACCAAGCTGCCATTGCTATCCTGGTCCTCCCAAGCGCGTGGTTTCTTCACGGGAAGATTCACACCTGAAGTTCGCGATAACGAAGATCTGGTGCGTGTATTCTACAGTGATGGCAACTGGGAACGGTTACGCCGGGCAGAACAATTGGCTAATTCGAAGAAAACATCACCCATTCAGATTGCACTCGCTTATGTATTGAATCAGGCGTTCCCAACCTGTGCGCTGATCGGTGCCCAGAATCAGGCGGAACTGCTCTCCTGTGACGAAGGCTCCCGCATCACACTGACTCCTGCTGAAATCGCATGGCTGGATCTGGGAAGTGATGTACCTGCCGGCATCTAAGACGGATTTTCGGTTGAACAATGGAACGGTTCGACCTTCATATTGAGACTGACACTTCCGTATGGTATCGGAAGTGTCAGTCTTTTTTTGTGATATCTCTAAACTCAAATAAAGAAGGACTTACCCCAGAACAGATCTCCGAAGGTAAGTCCCTTATATCATGGATTAGGACATATAGAATGTTAGAAATTGCACTGTCATTCGTATGGATTACAGTTTAACGATCTGACCTGTTTTCTCGGATTCGAATGCTGCCAGGATCACTTGCAGGGAACGTAAGCCCTCTTCCCCGGAAATCGCTGGAGGTGTTTTCGTTACAATGGACTCTACAAATGCGTCAATTACACCACTCGGCACTTGTTTCTCGTTAGTAGCCATGGCACCAACTTTGTACGTCTCAACTGTACCATTGATCAGCTCAACGATCACTTCATCGCCTTCCACTGTTCCGATCTTCATAACGCCATTCTCACACCACAGCACGGTACTGTTGTCTCCAGCTCTGTATTGCGTCCAGCTTGCTACCAGCGTTCCGATCGCACCGCTCTTCATACGCAGCAGACAAGTTGCGTTATCGTCAACTTGAGTACCTTCCTTGTGCAGTGTGCTGATGAAACCAGCCACTTCAGATACTTCATCATTCAGCAAGTAACGGATGAAGTCTGATTTGTGCACGCCCAGGTCACCCATCGCGCCCATAATAGCTTCTTCTTTACGGAAGAACCAGCTTTCAGCACCGTCCACACTCCATCCTTCCGGACCCGGGTGGCCAAAAGATGTACGGAAATTCAGGACTTTACCAAGTTTGCCGGAGTCGAGAATTTCTTTTGCTTTGACATGAGGAGGCATCAGACGCTGGTTGTGTCCAACCATCAGATACACGCCATTTTTCTTGGCAGCTTCAATCATTTGCTCGCCTTCTTCAGTGGATACTGCCATTGGTTTCTCAACCAATACATGCTTGCCTGCATTGGCAGCAGCAATCGCCATTGGCGCATGCAGATAGTTCGGTGTACACACACTGACTGCATCCACCGTTTCATTAGCAAGCAATTCTTCGTAACTGGAGTAAGCTTTACCTCCATAAGTTTCGGCCATTTCTTCCGCACGCTCCACGATCGGATCGGCAAAAGCGACAAGTTCCACGTTCTCATTGGCAGCGTACTCCGGAATATGTCTGCGCTGGGCAATGGCTCCACAGCCGAATACAGCAACTTTAATTTTACTCATGTATATAAGTCTCCTTTGAAAAATAGATTAGCATTTTAGCAGCGTTCGATGGTTCTGTTAGAATTGATTCAAATAGTTTTCTTTCAACCAGTTGTAGCTATTGGATACGCTCTCAAGTGGAGGATTCTGACACACGTCTTGTTCCACGATCAGCCATTCCACGCCTGCATTCGTAGCGCCTTCAATAACAGCTGGCAGGTCAACCGAACCTTGTCCCAGTTCCAGCGTTTTCATCTGGCCCTGTTCATCTTTGCTGAAGTCCTTCAGATGAAGCAGCGGCAAGCGACCCGCATATTTATTAATATACTCGATCGGATTTTGTCCCGCAAATTGTACCCAACATACGTCCATTTCCACTTTTACCGCTTCCGGTGATGTTTGAGCGAACATGGCGTCAAAGGCATTGGCATCGCCAACCTGCCCATGGAATTCAAAATCATGGTTATGGTATCCGAAGATCAATCCTTGCTTCGCTGCTTCAGCTCCATATTGTTGCAATTCGGCGAACAGCTTGGTCCAGCCTTCTGCATTCTCAGGACGATCTTCTGGCATCAGGTAAGGGCAAATGATATATTGTGCACCAATTGTTTTCAGGTAATCGATTTGTTTTTGCAAGTCTTCACGCATCGCATGTAGTGAAACGTGGCTGCTGAAGCCTTTCAGCCCAAGTTCGTCTAGTAGCGCTTTCATTTCCTCAGCTGGAATATCACCATATCCGGCAAACTCCACACCTTCATATCCAAGGGCCGCTACCTTACGCAACGTACCACGAAAATCTGCTGCAGTTTCATCACGGAGTGTAAACAATTGCAAACCAATATTAAGTTTTTTCATGTAGGATACACCTCTGTTCTCAAATTTGCTTTCATTGCTCTATCTGGTATCATCCTAACGCAAAACAGGCTAGAATGAACATATACAATATAGTCAGAACATGAACTATCTGGTCAAATTTTATTTCCATCATTTTGCATCTATTCAATGTACCCATTTGATTGCATGCAGGATGTACATATTGGGGGATTTTATCTTTGGATACGTTAGAGACATCTGTACTGATCTGTGACTACTCATACCACTATAAAGCGTTCACTCATAATATGAAGGGTGAGCTGCAAACCTATCTGTTCCGTCTACAGACAGAAGGTTCGTGCAAAGTGTATGTACAGGATGAAGAGTTCAGGATGACTAGCGGGGATCTGCTGCTGCTCAAACCTGGCGACGACTATCATCTCGTGGTGGATGAACCACATAAGGAAGGACGCTTGTCCAGCGGAGATTATTATCTGTTCTGCGAGGGCAGTTGGATCGAGAACTGGTGGAAAAGGCAGCAACGTTCTACCGTGAGCCGGATTGGACTTGATGATAAGCTCATCAGCCTGTGGAGAAATATGTTGCTTGAGAAACGTCGCGGACCTCTTGAGGAAAATGCGGAGCTAAAGGATGCGTTACTGCGCGGATTATGTCTATATATTGACCGGGCAATCAAAGAGAATATTCAGACCGATCGGGCAGTTTCCTCTGCGCTGAAGTTAAAACGTTATATTGAGGAGCATGCCACGGTTACGTTCAAGCTTGAGGAAGCGGCACGTTATGCCGGACTCAGCCTGTCCCGTGCAGTCCGTTTATTCAAGGAACATTACAATCAGACCATGATTCAATACGCGATTGAGATCCGGCTGAATGCGGCGCTGGAACGCATGAAATACAGTGAAATGACCCTGGAGCATATTGCCGAATCCTGCGGATTTGCGAGCTACTCCTATTTCCACCGGGTATTCCGGGCACACTTCGGTGTGTCTCCGGCCGAGTATCGGGACAAAGAGCATATCATTGTTCAGGATGAGGCATTACAACAGCGAACGTGACCTTGGAATCATATATGAACGTTTTATATGATATATTATAGTAGAATATACCTAATTAAAAGGAGTTGTTTATTCTTTGAGAATGAAAATTTTAAATTGCTTGCTGATCGCAAGTATGATTAGTTCAATGTTGGCACTGAGTAGTTTCGCCAATTTTAAAAGTCTGCCTGCACCACAATGGACAAGCACGATTCCCGATCGCGGATGGAGCACGGGTCAGTACACATCGCCAACAATTACAACAGATGCAGAAGGAAATCAGCATATCATTGGCTTAAAGGAAAAAGGAAATCAAGGTTTTCTAGAAAATATGGATGGAAAAACAGGTGAAATAAAGTGGTCCATACCACTGAATGGAACTTACAATGTATCCAATGATGGTTATCTATTTATGTTTGAGAATAATCAGATCACCGTAATGAATCTGGCAACAGGTTACACGATTTGGACTAGAGAACTGCCGCCTGAATTTAAAGATTATAACTATTATGGCGAGAAATATCCAAGCAAGAATGGCACGTTATATGCAACTATTGCATCACGCGATGGGAAAAGTAGTACAATCTATCATTATAATTCAGAAGGTCGAAAAACTAAAAAGTACACCCTGCCATACTCGGAAATTCAGATTGATGGAGATTATCTCTTCGCTAAAACTTATAGTGATGATCCCAATACCTACGTAATAAACTTGGATACTGGCAAAAAAATAAGAACTTTCCCGAATGGAAAAAATTTTGTCCCTGTTTCTGTTATGGGAGATGGTACACTTCTCTATCAGAATATCGTCAAAAACACGCTGCACGTCAAAGCTTATAGCCCTAAGGGAACATTGAAATGGAATAAAAAATTTTCGTATGAACATTCCAAAACTGACCTTGTAATTATTCAAAGCAACTTCTTGTTATTTGACAGAAAGAAAAACAAACTCACTCTTTATAATTCCAAAGGTGCTCTATTAGCAAGTAAACCATTTGATTATAAGTATGATTACATAAGAGATTTTATAGAAGTCTTTAAAATTGCCAGCGATCAGAAGAGTTTTATGTACACTGTTAAGAAAGGAAATAATTATGAACACCAACTAATTGATTCTAGTAATTTAAAGATTATATCCCGAATTCCTTTTAATATGAATGATAGAGACCACATGGGAGACAGATACTCCTTCATTTTAAATAACAGAACTCAAATTTTCTTATTAGATAACATTGAAAAGAATATTTCCAAGTATAATTTGAAATAATGTTGTCTTTCCCTAAACTTATGATTAGACAGAAACCCGCTCTTTTGAAGAGGCGGGTTTTTATGAATTCAAAGAATCACATTTTATTTTTCATATTTCCCTCATGACGCATCCCAATCTAACCTGTATAGTTAAAACCAAAGGCTTCTTACAGTTTCAAACAATCACACAATTATAATAGATTACCCTAGTACTGGAGCGATACATATGCTAACCCACCCGCGCAAAGTCCTCATCATCGAGGATGAACCGGATATCTCACGTATTTTGCGAGATTATTTGACCAAAAATCAATATGAAGCTGTTGTGGCAGCCACTGGACAAGACGGGCTTCAGATTATGGAGCTTATTCAACCAGATTACATCATTCTGGACATTATGCTTCCGGACATGGACGGGATCGAGGTGTGCCGCGAGATTCGACGGCGCAATAATATCCCCATCCTCATTCTAAGTGCCCGAGGCAGTGATACGGATAAGGTACTTGGTCTTGGTTTTGGCGCAGATGACTATATGACCAAACCCTTCTCCCTAAGTGAATTACTTGCACGAATTAATGCCCACTTTAGACGTTACGACAGCATGACCTCAGACCTGGACAGAACGGATCTACTGCGCCTTGGAAATCTTGTGATCGATAAAAAAGCCTACAAAGTTACATTGAACGGATTGGAAGTGTCTCTGTCTGCCAAGGAATTCGAGTTACTTCATTATTTGGCAAGCCATAAAAATCAGGTATTCTCCAAAGCCCAGTTGCTTGACGCCATCTGGGGTTATGCAACCTATGGTGATGAAAACACCGTAACCGTGTACATTCGCAGACTGCGGGAAAAAATCGAGGAAGACGCCTCACATCCAACTGTTCTAAAGACAGTATGGGGTGTCGGTTACAAGTTCATTTATGAATAATCGAGATTGGAGACATCCACATGTCATTAAACACCTGGTTCAGACGCTGGCTGTTAACAACACTTAGCCTTCTGATTATTATAAGTATCCTCGCACTGGCGTTAATACTATTCCAAAACCGAAATTCGGAACAATCCAATCCGTCCATAAATCAGGTTCGGCTCAAGATTAATCCAACTCTGTTCGCTCTGGAGCAAAATCATCAACATCTGGACAAACAAACTACCCGAGAAGACATACGTTCCATTGCCAGAGAAAGCGGGATTCTGCTTACCTATGTGAACCTGGATGGAACCGTAGCTCTGTCCTCCGATCCCACCTCTGAAGGAACCCAGGTTAATCTGCGTTCTTCCCTTCATTATGATCTGCATCATGCCGCGCAGACTGTGGACGATAGTGAATCACTTGATATCGCGTTTCCCGTGATGGACGGTCCCGTGGGAAGTCAGATCGGCAATGCTATCTTTTCCATCCCCCAAGCTATGGTTACGGTTCAGAAACCGATGACTTTTACGGTTATATGGATTAGCGTACTACTACTCCTGTCACTGATCCTGGGCTTATTTTTATTTTGGATGAAAAGAATTCTGGACAAGCTGCTCCTCTCTCCCATTCATCATTTGAAGCTCCATGCGGAATCCATCCTCAAAGGGAATTATGATGATCAGATCCAGTACAACAGGACAGACGAAATGGGCGGCCTTTACGCCATGTTGGATTTGATGCGCACAGAAATCAAACATATGAACGAGCTGCGCATCCAGCAGGAACAAGCACAAAAGGAACTCATCACCAATATATCTCATGATATTAAAACACCGATTACTACGATAAAAGCATACATAGAAGCTATTGAGGAAGGGCTATGTTACGATCAGGAAACGCTTATGGAATACATGAGAGTGATGCGGACACATACGGATAAAACGGCCCGACTTGTGGAAGACCTACTGGTTCATGCACTTCAAGAACTAGGGCAGATCTCTGTGGAACCTCGTGAAATGTACATTGGTCCTGTCCTTGAAGCTATGTTGAAGCCTATTAAACATGTTGTTGTTACGAAAGGTCTGATCTACGACGGACCTCATTCCAACCATATCCCCAATGTGTTGGTCGCAATCGACCCTATCCGAATTGAACAGGTGATCTCCAATCTTGTCGCCAATGCTCTCAAGCATACAGCTCCGGGAGACACGATACGTATGGCCACGGAACTGGAATCCGGGTACTTGAAAGTGACCATCGCCGATTCGGGTCAGGGCATACGTGTGCAGGATATGCCGTTTGTTTTCCAGCGTTATTTCAGAGGACAAGCGAGTCATGCAGACCCACTTGTGCAGGAAGGTACGGGACTGGGACTTTCCATCTGCCAAAGCATTATTGAAGCACACGGAGGCCGTATTTCCTTCACTAGCAAAGAAGGACAAGGTACGACCTTCCGGTTCTACCTGCCGATCTGCTGAGCCACACTGGCGTGGCTATTTTACCAAATGCCTTTAATTTCAGCTTCAACTTGGAAGTCAGTAATACTTTATTCATAATTTGATAAGGCTTCCTCAACATCCCTCCGCTAGAATGAATCCTATACTGCACTCGGGAGTGATTCGACTTGCCTAAGAAAGCGATTATTCGTGCACAGAATCTGTGCAAGACGTACAACAGCGGAAGTGAGCAACATCATGCCATCCGTAATGTCGATCTCGATATCTATGAAGGGGAATTCACGGTCATCATGGGTAACTCTGGCTCTGGCAAATCAACCCTCTTATATCTGCTTAGCGGACTGGATCAGATTACAGCTGGTGAGGTTTATTTTTGTGACCAGCGGATCGACGCTTATGGTGAACGAGAAATGTCAGACTTCCGCACGCGCCGAATCGGTTATATTTATCAAAGTATAAACTTGGTCCCGGACCTTTCCATCAAAGAGAACATTGCTTTACCGGGATATATCGCTGGAAACAAAAAGAAAGACATCCAATCCAGGGCTACTGAGCTGATGAATGCCATGGATATTGATGGACAGCGTAACCGCCTCCCCTCCCAAACGTCTGGAGGACAGCAGCAACGAGCAGCCATTGCACGAGCTTTGATCAATTCGCCGGATATCATCTTTGCGGATGAACCGACCGGAAGTTTGAACCTGGAACACGGCACCGCCGTTCTGGATATCCTTACGGATATCCACCGGAAAGGACAGTCCGTAGTTATGGTTACGCATGATATTAAGGCAGCCTGCCGGGCAGATCGTCTGATCTATATTCAGGACGGCAAGATAGGCGGAATCCTTGAGTTTGACACCTATGACGAACATCAAATTCAGGATCGTGAAGCGATCATCTTCGCTTTGGTTACGGGGAAGGAGTAACCTATGGCAGTCATTCTAAAGCTGAGCTTTTCTTATCTGAGTAAAAATAAAATTCAAAACCTGCTCATCACCCTGCTTATTTTGCTGTCTACCCTTCTGGTGTCCACATCTGTCATCATCATGGCCAATACGGGTAACCAGTTCAAGGAAATGCATAGTCGGACCAACGGGTCCCATCAGATCTTGACGTTCGACAAAGGACTGAATGGTCCCCAAGCTGTGCATGACTGGTGGGCTGCTCAGAACGGTGTTCAAGTCTCGCCTTTGCTTACTTACCGCATCTTGTCGGGCATCACTTTTGGCGGCACTGACATCCCTAACCTGTATGTGTACATGATGAATACGCCGCCTCCGCAGTGGGGGGTAGATGAACTTGTATTTGCAAGTGGTACACAGCATTCGGCTCCTGAACAAGGAAGCATATGGATCCCAACTTCCATGGCGAATGGTTATAACATTGCTGTCGGTGATACCATTCAATTCAAAACCGGATCTACCACACTTGACCTCGCAGTTTCAGCTATTGTTGTGGATGTTCCTTATGGAGCACCGTTCACCAATACGGCAAGAATTTGGATGAACAGTACGGATTACCAAAATGATTTTAGTACGGTTGCGGGAAAAGATATTCACATGATGGGCATCCATTTTGATGATTACAGTACGAACTCCAGCTACTGGGATCGTTATACAAGCGAGACGGGTGGTCCATTTATGGAAACCAAAATGGAATTTGAAAGTATCTCATCCTTTTATCTGATCATCAATCAGATCGTTGGGTTCATTATGATATTCTTAGGGGCCGTCATGATGATTATTGCCCTCATTACGATTGGTTTCACCATATCCGACGCCATTCTGGCCAACTACAAAACGATAGGTATCCTTAAATCGCTGGGACTCACTTCCCGGGGCACCATTGGTACTTACGTCATTCAATATGCCCTGCTGTCCATCATCGCCGTTCTTCCCGGGCTGGTACTTAGCGTAATCGTCTCCAAATTCATCATCAACATCTCCGTATCGTCCCTGCGGACTGGCCAGGGTGATCTTCCAATTGAGGGCATTGGAGTTGCTATTGTTGTAGGGCTGCTGTTACTCGTCTTGGTTATTTTATTCGTCGTGTTATACGCCAGAAAAGCTCGCATGATTGAGCCTGTACAGGCCATTCGGTACGGTATGTCGGAGAGCGACAATGTACGCATGGCGCAACGAATGAATTCACCGCTCGCAAACCAGGCCTTGTTTGGACAATTGCCCGTCTCTTTTGTCATCGGTATACGCAATCTGATCAAAAACAGCAAAAGCTCGGTTCTGATGTTGTTGCTAACCACGATGGCTGCTTCCGTACTTGTTCTCGGGTATGTTGTACTGACCAGCATTACCGGAATCTATCAGACGGCGGCCAAATGGGGTTATGACAATGCTAACATTGCCGCAGTCGTTGTAAACAAAACTACGTTTCCGAGAGCAGAGCTGCAGAACGTATTGGAAGAAGACCCTCGCATCAAAAATGTGGGCTGGCAAGGGAACATCACCGGAGTTATCCTTCCAGATGATCCAACCGATGTGGCCAGCCAGTCTACCAGTCTTTATCTAAGAGTATTGGATGGAAGCTATCAGGATCTTGGTTTTGAGACGTTGAGAGGAGACAATCCGACACTCGAAAATGAAATTTCAATCGGAGTTAGTGTTGCCAAGATGTTTAACAAGGATATAGGAGATCTCATGGATCTCTACATTGAAGGAGAAAAGCGAACGTTTATGATTTCGGGCATCTATCAGGCCATCTCCGACTTGTCGGTATCCGGAAGAATCACAGCTCAAGCGGTTCGAAGCGTAAATCCGAATTACAGAGATGTAGATGTCGCGTTTATCAATGTCAACGATCCTTCACAGGCGGATGTCATTGCTAACCAATTGAATGAGCGTTTCAAAGACTCTGCTTCCATCGTCACGCAAAAAACGCTGCTGGATTCTGTTTATGCAGAAGCTGCAAGCATTCTGGTGTACCCCATGGCTCTAATGGGTCTGCTGTTCATTTTGGTTACATTCATTATTATTTTCAGCACCTGCCGGATCAGCATTCGCAAAGAGAGCAAGACATATGGCATATATAAGTCGATTGGAATGACATCTGGAAAAATCCGATTCTCCATTGCTGCCGGAGTAGTTGCATTAGCTCTGATTGGTTCAATGCTTGGAGTCATTGTAGGCGTATACCTTCTCCCCCTGTTACTTGAAAAAGTCCTATCCGGATACGGTATCGTACAGATTCCTCTCATTCTGAACTGGGGAGGCATTATACTCTTTGCTTGTCTGAGTATTGTTGCCGCAGCTCTAGGATCCTGGGTATCGTCCAAGGTGATTCGTCAGGCATCGCCGCGTATTCTTGTCGTGGAATAAAGTGTAGCAAGAAGGTATGCTCATGCAAAAGAAGCCCTTTCCTATCCTTTATAAGATAAGAAAGGGCTTTTCCACGCAGATCTGGATCGGCTAAATATACTTCAGCTCCGCCACTTCTTCGCAAGCTCGTCAATCTGATGTGGCGTAGTACGGCAACAACCGCCAATAATCTGTGCGCCCGCAGCAACCCACTGTTCCGAAGCATCACTCATACTGCCACAGGTACCCTGCCCACTCCACGTCTTCGTTGCAGCATCGTATACTTCTCCCGAGTTCGGATACACAATAACAGGTTTATCGCTGGCACGGCTGAGAATACTCACCGCTTCCGTCACCACTTCCATAGGAGCACAGTTCAGGCCAATCGCAGCAATCTGCGGCTCGGAGCCAAACAATTGTGCACATGTCTTAAGCGGCGTACCTTCGCTGATGCTTGTCCCATCTTTTAATGAAAAGGATAGCCAGGCATAAGCATGAGGAAACTCCTTCAGCAAATCAACCAGCACCTGTGCTTCCTGCAAGGATGGTATGGTCTCAAAAGCCAGAATATCAGCACCCGCTTCAAGCAACGCGGCCATCCGCGGACGATGGAATGCAGCCAGCGTTTCATCTGATACACCGTAGTGACCGATGTACTCCGATCCATCAGCTAGATAAGCGCCGTAGGGTCCAACGGATGCAGCAACCAACGGTCGTGGCCGAGCCAAGCCCCCGGTCCCCAAGACATCAGACGTTTGTTGTGCTGTTCCGAGGACCAGATCACCATCCAGTTTGGCTTCCGTATTATCAACTCCGTCTTCCTGCACTTCTGCCCATACGTCATCTCTCGCCTGTGCAGCCAGTTCCACCGTCTTGCGAATCAGGTCCAACGCTGCTTGCTCGCCGATGCCTCTCTTGCGGAAGCCATCCACTGTCGCCTGATAACTGGATGTAATCGCACAGTCGGCTCCTGCTCGAAAATAATCCGTATGGACCTGAACAATAACATCCGGATTCTCAAGCAACACACGTGCAGACCATAATGGATCATCCAGATCACATCCATGCTGTTCAAGTTCTGTTGCCAGCGCTCCATCCAGAATCATGACCGGATGTTCACGAAGGATCTGTTCTATGGGGTTAGTCGGTTGTGTTTGTGTCATGTACTTGTCCTCTTTTCTTATTCACACGTTCTGTCAGATAATAAGCTGCGTAACATACTGCGATAAATGGAATCCCACAATACAGCGCAATTCGCTGTGTCGGGTCGAAGGCAATACCTATGCATGAAGCCAGGCATAATATAAATGAAACAATAGGTACCACCGGATACAGTGGTGCACGGTAGACCAGATCTTTGATCGCATGTCCTTCCCGGATATACTGTCTGCGGAACATGTACTGGGAAGCGCTGATGCTCATCCATACGGCAACGACAGCCAGACCTGATATGGAGACCAGCGTAATATACACCGTACCTGGCGCAATGATGCTGGACAGCAAAGCCAGTGCACCACCCACCATACTGATCAGAAGTGCATTCAGCGGTACCCCGCGCTTGGTCAATTTGGCAAACCACGGAGAGATCGTTCTTTTGTCAGCCAGAGACCAGAGCATCCGTGAAGATGCATAGAGGCCCGAATTGGCAGCAGAGAGAATTGCCGTCAGAATAACAAAGTTCATAATGTCTGCAGCGTAGGGTACACCCACCCGCTCCATTACCGCTACAAAAGGACTTTCCAATACACTGGCGTCCGACATGGGCAGCAAGGCCGACAAGATAACAATCGTTCCGATGAAGAAAATAACCAAACGCCACAGTGTGGTATGAATAGCTTTGGGAATCGTCTTTTCTGGATTCTCCGTCTCCCCGGCGGCAATACCGATTAACTCAGTGCCTGAGAATGCAAAATTTACAGCAAGCATAGTCATCAATATCGCTGTAGCCCCATGAGGGAACCACCCGGATGCTGTAATATTGGAAAGGAATGGAGCCGGTTCAGCATCCCCCATGGGGATGAACCCAAACATGGCTGCGCCACCGATAATAATGAAGATTACGATAGTAACTACTTTGACAGATGAGAACCAGAATTCGGATTCCGCAAAAAGTTTTACCGTTAAAGCATTGAACAAAAAGATCATCAGTGCAAAAAGTGCGCTCCATATCCATACGTTTACCGATGGGAACCAACGCTGCATCAGCAGACCGGCGGCAGTGAATTCGGAGCCAAGCGCAACAGTCCAGGTTAACCAGTACAACCAAGCCACCGTATAGCCTGTTGCTGGTCCAATATATCTTGCCGCATAACTATGGAATGCTCCCGTCTCTGGCATATGAACAGACAGTTCACCAAGACAGAGCATCACCAGATATACTACGATCGCTCCAATCAAGTAGGAAAGAATAGTTCCCAGTGGTCCCGCCTGCTGAATCGTATAACCCGAGCTCAGGAATAATCCCGTTCCAATGACGCCACCCAGAGAGAGCATGACCACATGCCGTGCCTGCATTTTCCGCTGAAAATGCCCTTTGTCGTTGTTGTTCTCCATACCTGCTGCTCCCTACTTCTTCATCCAGAAAAACAAAAAAGACCCACTCTTCCTAAAGAGTGCGCCGTTACTGACAAATAAAAACAAACGCTCCTATCTATCAGGCTGTTCACCCGCTGGAATTAGCACAGTATCCTTCAGATCTGTTGCTGAGGTTTCTAAGGGCCAGTCCCTCCACCTCTCTGGATAAGAAAATGATTTTTTATAAATATAGCGATTGATTATGAATGTGTCAATATTTATATCATAAATGGCACATCTCGCTATTCTGTGGAAGACCCTGGATTGGTAATGGTGGTCTTTACCTCATACGTGATCGGCACGGTACTGAAAATTTTATCCCAATCACCTTTGACTTTCTTCCATGTCTTTGGATGTTTAATACGCAAGCTGTCCCGAAAATCCGCTACATCGACTTTATAAGTATGCTGAAGTTTGTACAACACCTGACGAATCTGTTGTTCGGCCAGCTCAGCAAAATCCTTTTCCAATTCTCTTAGATATTCACCTTTCTCCTCTTCCTCCGGAGCCCGCCAATCCTCCATCAGCCAGCCTTCGGATTCAGTCTTCACATGGAATGAAATATCATTGCCGACCACCTTGGGAATAATTTTCACCTTTTTCTTCTTGATTTCATATACCACGGTGAATCCTTGCTTGTTATGTGTTTTTAAGACACCTCCTTTTTTTTTGGAATTGAGCCATGACAAACCCTCAAGATCTGTTTGACTAAGTTCTCCAATGAATTTCGTTGTTTTTCCATCAAAAATGCTACCTCCAGAGAACTTGTCCTCTCCATGGGAATTCAACACATTTTGCAGCAGAAAGCTGGAACCGGACTGCATCTGTGCATCTAACTTAGACAATAATACAGGATCCAATATTTTGTTGGACAAGTACGAATTGTTCGTAATTCCTGTGAGATAAAATGCCGGAATCCGAGACGGGTCCTGTGAAGTCAACACATCTAATGCAGAATGATGACTGATCAGCACCAGGCAGTTCGGTCGAATATCATTATCCCGTAGTACAAAATCAAGCAATTGGTCCAAACCATATTTTTTGGCAATATCCTTGGAAACGACGATAACTTTCAGATGATGTCCAATAAGTGGTCGATCCCGCCTTAACGCAAACTGACGGAAGATTTGCAACATGGAATCTCCACTGAGCTGTTCATTGGCATAGGATGTTTTGCCGGAAGAAGGAGAACCGGATTGCTGGCTCGATTGACTGTTGGAGAAGCCCGGAGCGATCTGCACCGTGGCAGTTACATAGTTCTTCTTAGGATATGAGCCTCCTTGAGCAGCGATGTCTTTCTCGAATTCCGTCTCTTTGCCGACATCGATTCCAAGACCAACATAGAGACTTAGATCCTCTATTTCCCGACTGCTCCAGCATCCGGACAGCGTCAACAGAATACAAAAGGCAGAAGCTAAACGTAAGAGCATACGGAATGGCATCATGCATGTTTGCCTCCTTTTTTGCGAATCAGACTTATCATCAGTAACACCATAGGAAGAATGCCAAATAAAAACACAGATGCATTACCCAGCATATCTCCAAGTGCAAAAGTATCATCAACCGTTTTGGGCATCATGGCTGTCACATAAATGAATGGAAGCAGACCATACATAATCCCCTTCATTTTTTTGGAACGGAACAAATCACGAATACCCACCGAAGCACAGTAATGTGTGATCGCGGTAGTCGAAAAAATCTGCATAATCCAGATGACCAGCAATAAGGATTCAAATCGTTCGAATATTAATCCCTGTATCTCGAAGCTTCTCACCAAATCCAGCGTTGGCCAGGTTCGAGTTTTGATTCCATCCAGGGACAGGCTACCTACAACCATGACAACCGTAATCAAATATATAATGGTGGATATAAGTATGCCCCAGCTCATCGCCTTATTGCTTTTCTTCGGATTTTTCATATAAGCAGTCATAATTAGCATCACCTCATACCCCGTATATGATAATAGAGAAGGCTTAAGTCCTTTGAAAACAGGCATAAGACCTTCGCCGAGCACTGGTCTAAGATTTCCAATCTCAAATAGCTGATTACTCAGCAGAATTTCAATGACAAATATAATGATTGTAATCGGTAGAATAATCTCGAACACCCGTATTATGACACCAAGTCCGCCTGAGATCATATATATACCGATCCACATGAAGACCATAACAATCGCCCATGTGGGCGTACGTTCAAGCAGATACATCCCTGTTACTTCAGCCATGACTCTAATTTCGAATGCGGCAATCACCATAAAATACATAATCATGGCAAATCCCAATATGTAAGCAATCCAGCTCCCCGTAATTTCACGGGTGAACTGGAATACCGTTTTCCCCGGAAATCTGCGACACAAGGTAACCAGAATAATGCCGACACCTGCAATAATCAGTCCCGACAGAATAATGGATATCCAGACATCCGGTGTTCCGACAGCCTTACTGGTCGTTCGAGGTAACGTCAGGATTCCGGCACCAAGCATGTAATTCACAATAATTATAACGGCCTGTGTCGTGGTTATCTTTTGTGGGGAGCCATTCACTTTAGTTCACCTCCAGAGCTTCTGTAGATGGAAAATTTGATTACTTTTTACGATCCTCATCGAGCGGATTTGTCATTTTGGGACGCATTCTCATCATGTTCAACGGAGCACGAATAACGAAATCCTTCCATTCATTGATGTGATAAGGGACGGCCGGAGCTACGTAAGGTACGCCAAAGCTTGAGAGCCGTGCCAGATGCGTGCACACAAGCAGGAAGAACATAACCACGCCATACAAACCAAGAACTGCGGCACTAAACATTGCGGCAAATCTCAGAATTCGCAGAGTTAGCCCTGCACTATAGACAGGAATGGTAAAGGAAGAGATCGCCGTAACCGCAACGACAATAACCAGGAATTGGCTTATGATTCCTGCTTGTACTGCTGCTTGTCCAATAATCAGACCTCCCACGATACCCATCGCTGGCGCAATCGGTTTAGGCAGCCGTATCCCTGCCTCTCTCAGAATTTCAATGGAAATTTCCATGATCAGTACTTCGATGATCGAAGGAAACGGTACCCCTGTCCGCGTTTCAATAATCGTCAGAACCAGCTTGGTCGGGATAAGACCAGGGTGGAACGAAATAAACGAAATATAGAGTGCAGGAGCGAGCAATGCCAGCATCGCAGCTACAAAACGCAGCATACGTAAAAAGGTTCCTGGAATCCAACGTTCATAATAATCTTCGGGAGATTGAAGCAACATGCTAAAGGTCACGGGTACAACGAGTACAAATGGCGTTCCATCCAACAAAATAGCTACCCGACCTTCCAGCAAAGCACCCATTACCCGGTCAGGCCTTTCCGTATTTAGTACCTGTTGAAAAGGACTCAGGGTACTGTCTTCGATGAGTTGCTCCACATAGCCTGATTCCAGCATCGAATCCATATCCATCTCTTCGATTCGCTTACAGACTTCAGTAACGAGATTGGGATCGGCAATATCCTGAATATAAGCTATCGCCAATTCTTTTTTGATCCGTGAACCCACTTCAAACTTTTGAATAAAGAGACTCTGATCACTTCCGTAACGACGTAAAATGCCTGTGTTATCGCTTAATTGCTCTGTAAAACCAATCCGGGGTCCACGAATCAATCCCTCTGACAGCGGTTCATTCACACCTCGACTTTTGATCTTGTGGCCTCCAATTAATAAAGCACCTGGCAACCCATCAACCAACAGTGCATTTTTTCCGAAAAGCACGCCAATTGAGAGCTCTTGGAGAGACGAAGTCTCCTCAACCAGGCTGACAGGAAGTAATTGATCCTTCAGGTATGCCGACAACAGATGTGCGTTGTCTGGATGAAGAAACCCCTCCTGCTTAAGTAGGGGAACGCCCTCTAACATTAAAGGGGAAATCAAGTGATCATCTACCAAGTCCTGATCTACCAGACCTTCGGTGTAGATGACCGCAGCCCGTGTATTCGTTCCCCTAATCGTAAATTCCCGAATATGCACATCTGCATTTTGTCCGAAGCTTTCTTTCACGCTAATCAGATTGGTACTATACTTCTCCGTTAACTTAATATTGGCATAATGGCCTGTCTCGGTTCCTTGACCCTGTCCTTTGGCTGCTGGAGAGATATCCTTCGAGGATATCGAGGGTTTCTTAGAACGAGAGAAGCTTCCGCGCTTAATGGCGGCATTGATCCAGCGCGTAGTCATGGTAATGCCAATTGGAATAATGAAAACCAGGAATGCCTGAATCCATATGGGCCCTTCTGGCACGTAGGATAGAATTGTTGACCACATGTTCCCACCCCAACATTTCTCTGCATGCGAAGCTGCAGGTATTCCCAAGTATTGTGTCCCCGTTTGATCACAATAATTCCCGTTTTTTTGCGGACCCTCTAACCTAAAATGCGTTAAGGACAAACCCGTAATCTCATTGTGTGGGTAGTAATCTACCCAAAGACAAAAAACGGCTCCTCTGTGAGGAACCGCTAACAATAAATAATATTATATTCTTATACGATTCTGGTTACATGCTCTGCCTTGGCATCTAACAAGTGAGCCGATGCAGCGATTGCCATGAAGTCATTCAAAGCAATTTCAATCTGCTGCTGGCTCCGCTCGACGTATTCCTCTACTTTTTTGGTGCCACCTGTAATATTACCAATTTCCTTGGTTATTCCAGTCACACTATCACGGATCTCATTGATCGAACTCTCTACCATTGCGGATAGTTTCTTGACTTCCTTCGCCACAATATCGAATCCTCGTCCGTATTCCCCAGCATGTGCAGCCTCAATGGCGGCATTTAATGCAAGCAACTGTGTCTGTGATGAAATCTCGCGTATGGTTCGCACCACGCCCTGAATCGATCCCGCTTGTTCCTGAAGATGAGTCAGTGTCGCACGGTTAGTGGCCGACACCTCTGAGATATAGGAAATACTGGACATTAATTCCTGGCTCCGTTCAATGCCTACATCTGCCTGCCCATTCAGCTCATGTGACATCGTTTTCAGCTCATTCACTACGACTGAGATGTTATTCTGACGGTTGGTGATGTTAGTGGCGATTTTGGAGACACCCAGTATCTTCTGATTCATCTCATCGTACACCGGCATATATGTCGCTTCAAGCCATACGGAATTCCCCTTTGCATCCTTGCGTTCAACCTTATCTTGGTAGCTGACACCATTTAATATACTATTCCAAAAAGCGTCATATTCCGGGGTATTTGCAAAATTGCCGAAGCATAGTTGCTGATGCTTCATTCCATACATTTCATCTACCGTATATCCCATGGTCTGGGCAAAAACTTCATTCACATAAGTTACCCGTCGATTCAGATCGAATCGAATAATAGCCAGACTTTTCTCCATCGCCTTGATGACTAGTGCATCGGTGACAACATCTTTCTTTTCCATAGCTAATATAGGCACTTGATAACCCCCACAGTTCATTCCATAATAGATAGCCTTTAACTAAGCAAAACAACAATCACAACAACATATGTATCCATCAGGTTCTAATGACTCTACTATTGATACCCAATTTGCAGCATTTTGGATCACCTGTTGTCATTTATTTTTTTATAAGAGAAACTGCTGCACTATATCCGCTGACAACCACTTATTCCATCCGTAAAATGTCTCTGTATCTACTTTTACGTATCGTAACATAAAGCAAAGCAGCATACACTTCTGTATTTCTAACATTTTTTCTGTTTTTTAGTAACCGCCTGGCCGTTATATACGAGGAAAACAGGACGATTCATCGCGCATCGCCCTGTTTCTTAATTATTCTCATCTTTATACTTTTTTTTGTGGTGTCCAGCGCTTCGCTTCACTGTGATGTGGATACTGTATACCTGCTGGGTAGGAGATCAGCTCAATCAGCATCCCCCATGGCGCTCTTCCATACACAAACTCATTCCCTTCCCCGCCTTCAATATGCCCGGACAGCGCTCCAGGCTCTGTTAACAACACTCCTCCTGCTGCCTTGAAGCGTCGTGCAGCTTCCGGCATATCATCCACATACAACGCCATATGCTGTAATCCGTAATCCGATGCTCTGACTGTCTCTGATTGTACTGTATTTGCGTACTGAAATAACTCCATACTGGCGCTCTCCCCGAGCGATAACATTCGAATATGAATAACCTTTGCCCCTGAATGAAGTCCTAATTTACGCTCTGTCTCAGGCCCTTCCTGTGGCGGATCATCCGGCGTTATATGGTCATAGGCAAGTTGGGCTCCAAAAGCCTCTTGTAAAAATAGGGTCGCCTGCTCCATGTCCGGTACAGTTATTCCAATATGGTCGATACCTCTCGTAATCATGTTATCCCTTCTTTCCTTTGTGTCGCTATAATCATTACCCATTCCCCTACATGCGCCATCAAGGTCGACATCCCCAGGTGTGAAAAAATGACTAGCTCAAGCGGTAACGCTCAGCACATAAATGAACGATAGTGATCTGATAAATGATATGCAGTAACGTTTTGGACTTGCGGGACCTTCTGGCTACTCCAACGACCTTTTATAGAAAAGCCAAAGAAGAGCGCATGTTATTCATGGCTCTTCTTTGTAATGTTTTTAAGTTAGTTATAGTTACGTACCAATTGAGCCCCAAGGGTTCTCATCTCATCTAAAAATCATGTACCGTCACACATAGCTGAATCGCAATGCCAAACGGGTCCCGTACAATGCCATAACCTGGGCTAAATTCATTTTGCTCATAAGGTACCAGTACCTTCACGCCCTCATGTTGCATCAGAGAATGATACAGTTGATCGATCGTATGTTTATCCTTGGATTGAATACATAGTGATGTGCTGTTCCCCAGCTGCCATGCTCTCTCCGTGTCCATTGCTTCTTCCGCAATCATGACTTTGTTAACCCCAATCTCAAGTACCGAATGTGTAATATACTCATCTTGACCAGCAGGGTACTCGAAGCCCGGGTTCATCTCCTTCATCTCTTGATAACTTTTTTTGAATATGACTTTAGCGCCCAGAAACTCCTCATAAAAAGCAATGGCTGCCGCCGCATCCCCGTTCATCGACAAAAATGGTACCACTTCAAAGTTCATGTTATTGCCTCCTTGTTCCTATTGAATTACACTTATCACTATAACAACGAAAGGTGCCATACCATGGCACCATTAAGAGGGTTAGATATGAAAAAATCAGAACGCATGAACCAGATGCTGCGCTATATTAATCAAAAACAACAGTTCACCCTGCAAGATCTTATGCAGGAGTTTCAGATTTCCAAACGAACCGCGATTAGAGATATCGCTTCATTGGAAGAGTTGGGTGCGCCCATCTATGTCGAATATGGACGCTACGGCGGATATCGACTGCTGCAACAGATGCAGCTGCCTCCCATTTCGTTCAATACGGGTGAGCTTCATGCCCTTTATTTTGCGATGCAGGCTCTCCGAAGCTTCTCCAGCTTACCCTTTGAGGTCTCTTTCCGTACCATTCATGAGAAATTTATGAGTGCGTTATCCGACAAGCAACGACAAAATATTGAGAATATCCAACACCGGGTTTCCTTCCGACATACGGAGCAGATCCGAGATAGTGCACATTTGGAGTTTCTGTTGATGGCTGCTGTGCAGAATATAGTGATCCAGGTTACTTACGCTAATCAGCGGATATCCCCTGATCATAGGCCATCCCCTGCGAATCTTGCAGAGTCTGAACAATCAGATCCATCATCCCGCACGTCCAACACCAGTATTCGCACCATCCAACCCATAGCACTCTATGCGAGGAAAGGCTACTGGTATTGCCAGGCTTATGATCTGCAAAAAGAAGCGTACCGGGTGTTCCGTTGTGACCGGATCATATCAGCCGAAGTGTCCGACATTGAACCTTTGGCTCACGTGATTGAGCTTCATGCACAGGATACCCATTTGTTATGGGAACCATCACCAGATGCTATTCCATTTCAATGTCGGATTGACGAAGCCGGGGTTGAACTTTTCCGGCAAGAACATTTTCCCTCCATGCAGATCATACACGTCAACGAATCGGGCAGTGAACAGGCACACATGCTTCTTGCAGGTTCGTATGAGCCTCATGAACTTAATTTCATAGTGAGATACCTCGCAGGATTCGGTAAATCCATTCGAATTATGGAACCCGACACGTTAAAGGAATCATTGCGACAGTATTATATGGACTTGTTAGATCATGTATAAAGACTATATTTTCTATACACATTTTCTTCACATGACTTTTAGCTCCGCTTCTGGCCAACAACTTCCGTGCTCTTCTTATTGCCAACAGCTATTTGCACGATGATCTGCAGTACAATGATGATAGCCAAACCATAGAATGCTTGCACTAAGCTGCCTGTCAGGTCGTGAAGCCAACCAATTGCCAGCGGCCCAAGTGCGCCAAGAATATAACCACCAGATTGCGTCATGGCAGACCAGCTGCTGGCTTCCTGAGCATTGCTTGTCTCATCAATCGGCAGCATCAGTGCAATCGGGAATAACCCACCTGCACCAATCCCAAGCGGGATCGCCGCGAGCCACGGACTGACAGAGAGATTCAGCATCAGGACCCCTATCAATTCCAGCAACGCACATCCAACAAGCCAGAACACACGTCTTTGGTATCGGTGTACAAGCATGGGAATGAATAACGTTGAGGGCAGTGATATTAACGTAAATAACGTTTGGACGTTGCCAGCAGTCTCTTGGCTATATCCCAGACCCTGAATCGCTGCTGCAAGCCAAGCGGTTAATGAATAGAAGATCGCTGCCATCAGTCCGAAGAATAAGGTCAGCACCCATGCACGCTTGTTCTTCATTGGTAGTGGCGCATGAATGACAGACGGAGTTTGTCCGGATTGTCGATCTTTACGCGCAGACCAGGCTAACTTTAACCAGATCGGCAATGCAATGACTGCAAGTAATGTCCATGTGGCCAAAGACCCTCTCCAAGATCCACCCAGCATATGCTGGAGCGGAACGGATAATCCTACACTAATGCTGGCCCCCATCACCATCGCAGTAGAGTAGATGCCGACCATGGCCGCTACTCGGTTAGGAAAATACTGCTTAATGAAGCTGGACAACAGCGGCCCTGCCAATGCAATCCCTACACCGGATAAAAAAGAAGTAAACATCAGCAACGGAGTTGCACCCACGAACAATCGTAATCCTGTACCTATTCCAATAAAAATTAAAGCCAGTACAATAGCACCCTCGGTCCCCCACCTTCGACTTAGTCTTACGGAGAACGGAGCGAATATGCCCATACATAATACCGGTAGTGTTGTTAACAGACTGGCCGTCATGCCACTCAAACCCAGATCATTCTGTATGGTACTCATCAGAGGAGATATGGAGGTAATGGATGGTCTTAAGTTTAGTGAAGCCAGAATCAGTGCCAATACAATATAAAGTAGTTTCATTATGAATCACCTCATGGTAGTAATATCTTTGCCCTTATCCAAGATCCAAATCATTAATGACATGATCTTCGAGTGGTATAGGATTAAGTATAGAATCATTAGAATGATTGAACAATACTATTATTTCTATTAAAATGATTACTAAAACCAATGATACGAGGTGATTCCCCATCGAAATTCGTCAGATGGAAAACTTTATTACCGTGTGCGAGGAGCTTCACTTTACTCGGGCGGCTGAGAAACTTGGTATATCTCAACCTACGTTGAGTCAACAAATACGTGGGTTGGAGGATGAACTTGGTGTTCCTTTGTTTGACCGTGTCGGCAAAAAAATTGTGATGACCCAGGCAGGTACCCTATTTCTGGAGCACTGTGTACAGATGATTCGGCATTTACAGAATACCCAGGATGCGCTAGCAGAATTCCGCAATGATCAGCGGGGACGATTGGTTATCGGTGTTCTTCCATCCGATTTGGATTACCGTATCACTCCATTGCTCGTTGATTTTCATGCCCGGTTCCCCAAGGTGCAATTGAAGGTTATTTCTTCGATCTATGTCGTGAATCAAGTGTTGGAGAATGAAGTCGACATCGGTATAGAGATCACATCTGCCCCTGATGATCGGCTTGTACGCATTCCTTTGTGCAGTGAAGAATACGTACTTGTCGTTTCCGAGAATCATGATTGGGCTGACCGCAGCACGATTAAAATTCAGGAGTTACGTGATATTCAAACGGTGATGTTCCCCGAAGGATTTACCGGCAGGGAATTAGTCGATGACTATTGTCGTAAATATGGTTTTAGCCTTAATACCATCATGGAGACCAGTTCGGCAACCTCCATCATTAGTCTGGTCAAAGCCAACGTTGGAGGAACACTGCTGCCTTATCCTCTGATCCAAGCCATGAATGAACCCACGCTAAGATGCATTCGAATTACAGATGATCCACCATACCGACACTTTGAGATCATCCATCGGTCCGACCGTTACCTGACGCAATCGGCTAAGGCATTTATTGAGAAAACGATCGAGTATTTCAATCAATGATGAGTTTAGAAGGAGAGGTATTGAATTGAAAATAAGAGAAGTTAGTTTGTTGACACATCAGATCGAGGCCATGAGAGAGTTTTACGGTAGACTACTGGAGTTGGAGCTTGTGGAGGATGATACAACATTCGTTTCATTCCGTGCAGGAGACTCGGTCCTTGCATTCAAGAAGGCACCGGAGGAAGAGAATCCATACTATCATATAGCGTTTACGATTCCAACGAATACACTCGCTGATGCAAAAAAGTGGGCCCAAAACCGTAACATTCCGTTGCTTTCCAAGGATGGACAAGATCAATTTTATTTCCCCTACTGGGATGCAACAGCCTTCTATTTCTATGACCCAAGCGGCAACTTGATGGAATTCATCGCTCACCACTCACTCGATAATGCAGTCGATGAAGCTTTCGAAGCGAAGCATCTGATATGTATTAGTGAAATCGGTCTGCCTGTGGATGATGTTCCTGAGACGATGAGCACATTGAATGAGCATTATCACCTTGATCCCTTTGCGGGAGATGGAAAGAAATTCTCCCCCACAGGTAATGCAGAAGGCATGTTTATTGTGATTGATAAAAAGATGCCCTGGTTCCCAGACGGGCGGATGCCCGGTGTATTTGCCACTGAGGTGAAGGTGGAAGCTGGCAAGCCCGGTAATCTACATTTACAAAAGGGTCGGTACTCTATTGTTTCAATATGATGTAAAAATATACTGACTGAGAAGCTCAAGAGGTACGTCCCGCTCAGTACTTACCAAATCCATCCTCACACGTGATATCCGATTTAAGAAGCTCGTACAGAGTTTGTTTGGAATTCTCTAATTTTTTTTGCACCTCTTCAATTTCTGATATTCTCGCTTGGATGATGCTTGCCTGATCTTTACTTGAAAACCCATTTTTAGAGATCATCGATTGGATCTCATGAATCGTAAAGCCTACAGCCACACATTGTTTCACCACAGCCAGATGCTGAATAATGCTCTGCGCATATTTCCGATAGTTATTTTGATCTCTAAGCACATGTTCATCCGTGATAATTCCTATTTTCTCATAGTACCGAATCGTGGAAATCGGAAGGTTTACACTGTTCGCTACTTCACTAATCTTCATCTAAATCGCCCCGTTTCTTCTTCTTGCTATAAAGTATACTTCATAGTTTACAATCCTCATAGTGAGACGGATGCAGATATAACCACCGATATCCTAATCTCACCAATATAGATATGAGGAGAGATCGATATGAATACAATTACCGGCCAATTCAACAAAACCAATGATTTTGATACCATCGTCTTGGAGCGCCATTCCGTTAAAGCTTACGACCCTGAAGTGAAAATCAGCCGCGAGGAGATGACCGAAATATTGGCGAAAGCTTCACGTGCCCCCTCGGCGATTAACATGCAACCGTGGCGTTTTCTTGTCATCGACAGTGCTGAAGGCAAAGAAAAGCTTGCACCACTGGCCTCTTTTAACCAGACACAGGCACTAACGTCTTCCGCTGTCATTGCCGTATTTTACGACGCTAACAATGTTGAGTACATGGAGGAGATTTTCAGCAAATCGGTGGAACTTGGATATATGCCACAAGACATCATGGATATGCAGATGCAGCAGGTACAACCTTATTATGCAAACATAACTCCAGCCGAACTGCGTGATATGAACCTCATTGACTCAGGCCTCATATCCATGCAACTCATGCTCGTTGCCCGTGCTCATGGCTATGATACGAATCCTATGGCCGGTTATGATAAAGCCCAGATTGCTGAGGCCTTCGGCCTGGATAAAGAGCGTTTCCAGCCCGTGATGTTGATTTCCATAGGTAAAGCAGCCAAAGATGGCTATCCTTCCTATCGTCTTCCGGTTGAAACGATTACGAGTTGGGCGTAACCCATAGCTTTAAACATTCCTTCTTATCTAGACCACTGTTAATATAGAAAACGCGTACTTGTATTTAAATAAAAAAGAGGTCCTATGACCATATTTAATGTCATTAGGACCTCTTCTATATGCCTTCAATTTTATGTTAGTGATACAGAGATTTGGTCTTATTTAGAGATTTTATGTGGCGAGTTTTGTACGATCCGTTGTTCTACGATCCACCATCTATCCATTTCAAGAATCTATGGTTCCATATGTTTTCATAAAAAGAAATCGTTTCTTTTCCAGACATCCATGGATTATCCAAAGTGGAAGTGCCATTCTGTATCATATAGTTGTCGTATCCCAATCCATGAGCATATTTTATTGTAGCATCCATACAGTATTCTGTTTGGGCGCCACAGAACTCGATACGACTTACAGCTAATTGGTCCAACAGACTTTTCAGATTTGTTTCGTAGAACGAATTCGCATGCATTTTCTGCACAAAAAAATCTTGCTCTTGAACATCAAGATCGGCATGTATCGCCCATGGTTCTTCTCCTGGCACTAATGCTTCATCACAGTGTTGAACAAATATAATCGGTTTATGTATTTCTCTATACAATGCAATTCTTCTATTCACTCTATTCAGTAAGTTATTCAAATCATACAAATGATTTCCATCATAACAAACGCCATTTTGTAGATCGACCACGATCAACACATCCGCACATGTCTCCATCATTTTAACCTCTCTTCGTTTGCAATATGTTCATTCAACTTAGATCTATTGATGATGAAAATTCCTATAATCAGTATACTGAATAACAAAAAAAGATGATATGACCAGGTCATATCATCTTTTTAAATACCTATTTACTTTTAAAAAATAAATTCAGAATCAACCTTACTCAACCGTTACGCTTTTCGCCAGGTTACGTGGTTTATCCACATCGTGACCCAGTGCCAGGGAAGCGTAGTATGCCAGCAATTGCAGCGCAACTACAGACAGAGCCGGGCTCAAGAGTGGCAGCGTCTTAGGAATCGCAAACGCTTGGTCTACGGATTTCAGCAATGGTGCTACGTGCTCTTCGTACGTAATCGCCAGTACATCCGCGCCACGTGCTTTCACTTCTTTGATATTGCTCACTGTTTTCTCAAGTACGTTCTCCTGCGTTGCCAGGGCAATAACAGGGATACCGTCTTCGATCAATGCAAGCGTACCGTGTTTCAACTCACCTGCAGCATAAGCTTCGGAGTGAATGTAAGAGATCTCTTTCAGTTTCAACGATCCTTCTTGAGCTACTGCATAGTCAAGACCACGGCCGATGAAGAAGAGATGTTCATGTTTGGAGATTTGCTCTGCATATCCTTTGATTGCTTCCGCTTGTTCCAACATGGATTCCACTTGCTCAGGCAATGCTTGCATCGCTGCCAGCGTGTGTGCAATTTCTCCTGCAGTTTGAGTACCACGAACTTGTGCAAGGTACAGACCAAGCAAGTTGAACGCGATCAACTGTGAAGTATACGCTTTGGTAGAAGCTACAGCAATTTCAGGACCTGCCAATGTTGCGATAACATCATCTGCATCACGTGCAATGGAGCTGCCCACGACGTTTGTGATTGCAAGTACATGTGCGCCATTGGATTGTGCTTCACGCAATGCAGCAAGCGTATCGGCAGTTTCACCAGATTGGCTCACTACGATTACGAGTGTATCTTTGTGCACGATTGGGGAACGGTAACGGTACTCGGAAGCCACATCTGTTTCAACCGGAATACGCACCAATTGCTCAATCACTGTACGTCCAACCAGACCTGCATGGTACGCTGTACCACATGCAATGATTTGAACGTTACGGATATTTTTAATTTGTTCTTCAGTCATTTTCAACTCAGGAAGTTGAACTTTTTTGCCTTCATTATCGATGCGACCCAACATTGTATCACGATATGCTTTTGGTTGCTCATGAATTTCTTTCAGCATGAAGTGCTCGAATCCGCCTTTTTCTGCGGTTACAGCATCCCAATCGACACGAATCATTTCCCGAGAAATAAAGTTGCCTTCAATCGTCATCAATTCGACAGCATCATGTGTCAATACAGCCATTTCACCATCATTAAGAATGTACACGTTACGTGTATGTTCCAGAATTGCCGGGATGTCGGAACCAATGAAGTTCTCGCCTTCACCAATACCGATAATCAATGGACTTGCTTGACGCACAGCTACGAGTTTCTCAGGCTCATGCTCAGTCAACACACCCAGTGCAAATGCGCCACGCAACAACGTGATCACTTTTTGTACTGTTTTAACGATATCACCATTGTATTCACGTGCGATCAGGTGAGAGATAACCTCAGTATCTGTCTCGGAAGTGAACGTATGACCTTGAGCCATCAATTCGTCCTTCAGATCCAGGTAGTTCTCAATAATACCGTTATGCACAACAGAGAACTTCTGACTTCCATCTGTGTGTGGATGAGAGTTCTCATCCGATGGTTTACCATGAGTAGCCCAACGTGTGTGTCCGATTCCGGCATTACCTACCAGTGGTGCACCATCCAGCTTGGCTTCAAGGTTCGCAAGGCGACCCAGAGCTTTCGTGATTTGCAGACCTTCTGGTGTGAATACCGCAATACCTGCAGAATCATAACCACGATACTCGAGTTTCTTCAATCCTTCGACCAATACCGATTGAGTGTTCTTATTACCAATATATCCAACAATACCGCACATAGTTTATTTCCTCCGTTTGTATATGAATACTGTGTCACGAAGAGAAACAGGCAGAGGCGGCATATCGGAAAAATGAGTGATTGCCTAGCGTTTCTTGAATACTTGGTACTTATTCAATTATCAATGATCAGAGCGACCTCGTGTCGCCCCGCTGTCATCATAAGCTGTTATGAACGCAATCATGAATGTACATCATTTTCCCGTCCGCGTACTGTTTACGCTCTTCACGCACATTCATTTGAATTTTAGTATGACTCTTGCACCTGCACCGGCGCGTTGTGTGGACAGTCACCTATCCATTTTCCGCAATCCGGTTTACGGCTCTGGTGCTTCACCGGGAGGTCCCCGCCGAACAATCCGAACACCTCCACCTCGTCAGCTTGATTGCCGTTGATGTTAATCAGCCGTTCTTCAACCTAGAAGAAATCCTGATCAACATCTTCCCGCGCAACTCCAAGCTCTGGCGCTTGTGTAACTGTAACCTTACGTTCCTCACTTTCTGTGTCTGAATGACGACTCCACTCATTATATGCACGTCAGGTCCATTTTGCAATGGAGCAAAGTACCTGTGACAATTTCAGCATATTTACCCACAATCCCGACCGGATAATCGGACCTATGGTCTCATCAGGCCGGGACGCAGGAATATTCATGAATAGAGGAAATTCAAAAAGTCCGCTTTTGATTACGAATCATGCCTAATGGCATTATCAGCATCGAATATGAAATTCAGCCGAAATAAGCAGGAGGCTTACGAAGTATGTTTCCTTTGGAAACATTGTGGTTGCTCACGTAGTTTGCCTACGCTCCGCTACTCCATTTCTATCTTCATTCCATCTTCTTGGTACTGAAAACCAGACTTTTTGAACACGTACCAATCCTATACCAGTTCTTTTTGAACTACATCTGCGATTTGAGACACAAATTGTTCAAGTTCGTCTTTGTCTGGTCCTTCTGCCATAACACGGATCAGAGATTCTGTCCCAGAAGCACGAACGAGCACACGCCCATTATCGCCAAGTTGTTGTTCTACTGTAGCAATAGCTTGCTCAATTGCAGAATTGCCCTCATATTTGCTCTTATCTTCAACACGCACATTCACCAATACTTGTGGGTACTGGGTCATTAGCGCTTTGAGCTCACTCAGTTTTTTACCGGAAGCCTTGAGCGTATCCACGAGTTGAATCGCAGTCAGCATGCCATCTCCCGTTGTATTGTAATCCAGGAAAATAACATGGCCAGATTGCTCTCCGCCCAGGTTGTAACCGCCGCGACGCATTTCCTCCATCACATAACGGTCACCTACTGCAGTTTTAGCTGTTTTCAGTGCAAGTTTCTCTGTTGCTTTGTAGAATCCGATGTTACTCATAACCGTTGATACAACGGTGCTGTCCTTCAACTTGCCTGCACGATTCATGGCATCACCACAGATACACAGAATGAAGTCTCCATCCACCTCAGCGCCAGTCTCATCAATAGCAATCAGACGATCTGCATCCCCGTCAAAAGCAAGACCCAGATCCGCTTTATGTTTGAGCACTTCCTGTTTCAGGTTCTCTGGATGCGTTGAGCCACATTGCTCATTAATATTCAGGCCGTTTGGCTCAGCGCCAATGGCAATGACTTCTGCACCAAGTTCACTGAATAATTTCGGTGCCAGCTCATAAGCTGCTCCGTTCGCACAGTCCAAAACAATTTTAAGACCAGAGAACGACTCATTAACCGTCGTTTTCAGGAAGTCGAGGTAACGATAACGGGATTCCTCATCCATCGTTACTGTACCTAGACCGCCACCCACTGGTCGTGGCAATTGATCTGTCTCCGCATCCATCAGCTCTTCAATCCGGTTCTCTGTCTCATCGGACAGCTTGAAGCCATCTCCCCCAAAGAACTTGATACCGTTATCCTCTACAGGATTGTGGGAAGCCGAGATCATCACACCTGCGTCAGCTTTCAGCAAACGTGCAATATATGCTACTCCCGGAGTGGATACAACGCCCAGACGAATTACATCAGCGCCAATGGACAACAGACCTGCAACCAGTGCGGATTCCAACATCAATCCCGAGATACGAGTATCCATGCCAATAACCACTTTTGGTCTTTCCACACCACCTGCAAGCACGTAACCACCACAACGTCCAATGCTGTAAGCAAGCTCTGCCGTTAACTCTTTATTGGCAACTCCTCTTACACCGTCTGTACCAAAATATTTCCCCATGATTTAACTCCTTCTATTCGCATCATATACGAGCACTAATATTATTTTTTGAGAATTTTAAAATTAGAACGTTTACGGATTCGTGCCACTTTTACTGCCAGTACCGCTGTTATTATTATTTAAATTACCTCGACTGTTTGTGTTCCCCTGTTGGCCCTGATCCTGAGTATCCGTATTCGATTCCGTTTCTTCTTCATCAGGAACAGGCTCAGTTCCCCCATTTTCGACCTCGGCTGGTGAAGGATCAGGTGCTACCGTTCCCTCGTCAGTCGGCTCTTCGCTAGGAGTAGTCGTTGTGTCTTCAGCCTTTTCGCTAATTTTGACCGTTGCACTCAGAGCATTGGACGATTCATCCAGTTTGGCAAAACGGGGCAGTTCGGCTTCAAGCTTGATCTCATGCGTTCCAACCGCAAGTCCAGCAAGATCACCTGTCAACTTGATATCCTCACTACTCAGACCCTCAAGCATGCTTGGTGAGCCTGTGAGTGTAAGGTTCAGACCGCCGCTTCGAGGCGTAACCAGCGTCCCTTCCAGTCCATTTCCCGCACCGGTAAGTGTGATGGGGACGTTCGGAAAGACTTTCGTTGTCTCCTCTGCCTCGTCAAATGGTGATATGGTTACCTTGAGCTGAATCGAACTAGGCTCGATTTTCTCAAAACCGGAAGGCGGCGTCAAGTCCACGTTAACTGTCGATGTACCCGACTGATCAAACTGGGTAAGATCAAGGGTTACTTGGTCGTAGGACTGTATACCCGCAAGCGCATCCTCAGATCCATAAACCGAGACTTCTTTCACGCTAGGCTCTACTGTGGAGAGAACCAGGCCTTCTGGTAGCTGTCCCGAATATTTGATTCTTAAGGGTATAGATGTATAGGGCTGACTGACCGGAACTCGGACTTCAACCGTTTGAGGCGTTATAATCGCGTTTTCAAGGACCTTACCTTCAGCATCGTATGCTTGAAGCTTCACTTTTTTCTGTATGACATCTTCCTTGGCATCTTTTACGCTCAGACTGCCCTGGACCTTCGCTACTGCCTCGAGTTGTCCTTCCGGCAGAGTTACCTTGACCGGCGTCGAAGGTTCAATCACGGGCGCTCCAGCGCTGTATCCGGCGGATGGTTCCCCTTCGGGTACAATATTCACATTGAAGGATTTGGTGCCCAATTTTTCTACATTTACGGTAACCATGGAAGGCTCCATACTGACTACTTCCACCCCGGATGGCAAATCAGGTACAAGCGGCAGTGTATTCGACCCATCTTTCACTTGGCTCAGATCCACCAGTACCTTGTAATCATCATTGGTAAAAATCGATGTGAGCATCGAACGCTGTCCTTTAATCTCCAACCGGACCTCATCCGTACTTAATGAAGTAAGCACATAGCTGTTGCTGTCTAATCCATAAGGTTGAACAGGCACCGTACGTTCCACAACCTTATTGGTTGTGCCTGTTGTAATCGTAGGGGTGGTTGGTACTTCATCCAGATGAATCATGAACCAGAGCAGCAGACTCACCGCAAGCGCAAGTATTTTGGCGAAGTTATTATTGTTAAACCACTTATCCATTGTTACGTCCTCCCTTCCGTTTCCAGAAGGTTGTCCAACCATTCTTTTTCAGATTGGATGTAGGGCGCAACTCCTCATACAGTTTGGCAATCAGTGATTCTTCCTTAATATCACGAACGACCTGCCCGTTCATCGCCAGTGATACTTGTCCGGTCTCCTCGGAGACAACCAAACAGATCGCATCTGCAACTTCGGTGATCCCGATGGCTGCACGATGGCGTGTCCCCAATTCTTTACTGATAAACGGATTCTCTGATAATGGCAAATAACAAGCTGCCGCCGAAATCTGTTTCCCTTGTATAATGACGGCTCCATCATGGAGCGGTGTATTTGGAATAAAGATGTTAATCATCAGCTCCGAGCTGACCAGAGAGTGCATCTTAATACCCGATTCTGTGTAATCGTTCAGACCCGTTTCACGTTCAAATACGACCAATGCGCCGATTTTACGCCGTGACAGATAATTAACAGACTTAATAATCTCACCAATTAACACCGTTAACTCTTCATCACTCGCTGCCGCTGAACGACCAAATAGCTTACCGCGTCCCAATTGCTCCAGACCACGACGCAGTTCCGGCTGAAAGATAATGAACACCGCAACGACACCAAACGTAAACATTTGGTTCATTAACCATTTGAGCGTATACAGGTTTAGCCACGTACTTAATGCCCAGATCAGCACAAGGAACAGAATTCCTTTCAGGAGCTGAACAGCACGTGTACCCCGCACAAGCAAAATCAGTTTGTACATAATATAGGTAACGATCAATATATCGATAACGTCCTTAATGGACTCTGTCCACGTTAAGTCAGCAAAATAATTCATAAGCCAGCCCCCGCTATCCCCATTGATGAGTAAACCCTGATCTCATATTAACCCATTAGGATTTTATATAATCCTTTGTCTACGCATTTTTGCATCATTCGATATATACAAAATGCTTATCTATATGTAGTAGTATGTTCTCTTTAGTATCTAGGTTATAACGTTAACGTTCAGGTTGCAAGTTACGGCAGTCTCAAACTGCACATAAACATCACATTTACCATGAATTACAAAGTTTACGTATAAAAAAAGAGTACCCCATGCAATCTGGAGGTACCCTGCTTGGTATATACCATTGAAGATTTTACCCTGTTCTAGCGATAAGCCACTTCATTTACCATATTGGTTATTTTGTACCAGACCCAGTCCAGCGCTTGATCAATACTTTTCACCTGACCCGAAATATGCGCCGTTGAAGCCTGAAACAGTTGTCCGTCGATAACCGTCAGATTGCCGTTCACATCACCATATACTTGTGCGGTTCCATTTTCTATCGTAAGATCGCCAGCAATTGACTTACCTTCAGGAACAATAACCGTGTTACCTTGAATCACGATCTGGTCCAGATTATTTCCCTTAACAACCATTTCGTTATTCTGATTCCAGAAATTCAAGGCGCTAAAGAGCATCACGACCAAAAAGAAGGCTGCCGCCGTCAGCGCGGGATGTCCTTTGACCCATTTGAGCCATATTTGCTGTCTCTTGGGCTGGGGCAGAGCATTCATAATTCGATTGGTCAGCTCATCAGAGGCAGACGGTGAATAGTGTTTCATGGCAAAGAGTAGCATTTCCGTCTGTTCCAACTCTTTAAAGCGCATGCGACAATCCGGACAGATCACCAGGTGACTTTTTAATTCAACCTTCTGGGCCGGGGACAACGACTCATCCAAACATTCATGCATTAAAGAGACGGCCGAGTTGCAATCCATATGAGAGCCAATCCTTTCTTAAATCACTTAGTCCATGAGCCATTAAAAAGCACGCATAAGACTTGCATACATTACATACGCATCCGTTTCGGATATGTTTCAAATAATTTTGCCCATATTTCAAGGCGTATAACATTTATAACTTGTATTCCAATTTTTTACGTAGAAAATCACGGCCCCGATGAACGCGTGTCTTGATCGTTGTTACGGGCATACCTGTCACGTCACTGATTTCCTGTAACGACAAGTCCTGTAAATACCTTAGAATCATAACGGACTTATACTTGGCTGGCAAACTGTCAATGGCTTCACGAATGAGCGTTTGCGTCTCTGACAGCAGTGCCTCACTCTCTGGTGTACGATCATCACTCGGAAGCATCGCATAACCATCCGATCCTTCCTGATCATTCAGTTCAGCATCCAAAGAGTATGAAGGTTTCTTTCTGCGCAGTCGGTCAATACACAGATTGGTCGCGATCCGGTAGATCCAGGTTGAAAACTTCTGGTTCGGATCATACTTCTCCATATTGCGAAACACACGCAAAAACGTCTCCTGCACAACGTCCTCAGCTTCATGACGATTGTTCAGCATCCGATATGCCAAATGAAACAGCTTGTCCTTATATAGTTCAACGATTTCTGCGAAGGCTCTCTGGTCGCCTTTAAGCACCAGTCTCACAAGCCTATTCTCCAAATTGTCCACCCTTATTCCCCCAGACATGCTGATGGGTCTTCCGTCTTCTGATACCCGTCCACACTTGTAATTCACCAATCAAATCGTAAATCAACTTTGGTCAAAAATCAAGACTGTATGACAAATATCCGCCAAAAACAGTAAAAACGGGAACTCCTGCAGGAGTCCCGTTTCATCTCTCACTCCGTGGAGTAGAGAATGGAGCTATTATTTAACAACGTAATGGGTACTTTGTTACATATAATTTTTCAGATGCAGCAGTTGAATCCTCAACCTGTATTACGCAGCCCTGCAGCGATGCCATTGATGGTCAGCAACACTTCTCTCAGCAGTTCCGTATCGTCCTCACCACGTTCACGCATATCTCTGAGCTCACTCAGAAGCTGGACCTGCATGTAGGACAACGGATCAACATAAGGGTTACGAAGACGAATGGATTCTTGAATAACTGGTACATCATCCAGAATTTCAGCTTCTCCGGTAATTTTCAGAATAAGCTCTTTTGTAAGCTTGAATTCAGATTCGATTTGTCCATATATGCGATCCCGTGCTTCCTTGTTGGAAGTCATGGCTGAGTACTCTTTGGCAATTACCAGATCTGCCTTCGCTACAGCCATCTGAACCGTATCAATCAGCGTGCGGAAGAATGGGAAGCTTGCATACATTTCTTTTAGGACAACCAGATTTTCCTCTTTATCCTGATAGAAACTTTGTAGCCCTGTTCCTGCCGCATACCATGCTGGAAGCAGATAACGACTTTGCGTCCAAGCAAATACCCAAGGGATTGCTCTCAGATCTTCGAACTTGTCGCTACCTTTCCGTTTGGACGGACGCGAACCAATATTCAGTTCACCCACCTCTGGAAGCGGTGTGGATTCCTTGAAGAAGGTAAAGAAGTCCGGATCACGGAAAATCAAATCCTGATATTTCGTCAAAGATACTTGTGAAATCTCTTTGATGATGCTGTCCCAATGACGCTCGGATTCTGATTCTTGCGGCTCAAGACCATTCAGTGCTGCTGTAATCAGTGCAGAAGTTGCCTGCTCCAGACTACGGTATGCAATTCCCTGAAGGGAGTAACGAGAAGAAATAACCTCTCCCTGCTCTGTAATCTTGATGCCTCCACCAATGGTATGTGGTGGTTGAGCAAGAATACTGCGATTGAGTGGCATGCCGCCACGTCCAAGAGCTCCGCCACGTCCATGGAAGAACTTCAACTTAACGCCGTGTTCATTACCTACAGCCGTGATCGCATTCATTGCTACACGCAGTTCCCAGTTGGCTGTAACCACTCCGCCATCCTTGTTACTGTCGGAATAACCTAGCATGATTTCATGTAGTTCATTCCGTCCTTTTACGCTTGCACGGTATACAGGAAGGTTAAATAGCTTCTGCATAATGTCCGAAGCCGCATGAAGGTCATCAATCGTTTCAAACAGCGGTACCGCTTGAAGTGTAGATACAACCTCACCATTGTTTCCTTTGGTGAATAAGCCTACTTCCTTGGCAAATACCATAACCTCCAGCAAGTCACTTGCGCCCTGTGTCATACTGATCAGGTAACTTGTGATACAGCCGGTCCCAAATTCGTTCTGGGCACGCTTAATGGTACGAAAAACATCCAGACACTCTTTGGTTCCCTCCGTGTATTGGTGATAAGGAGAAGTAAGCGGACGCGGATCATCCAGCAAACGAGCAAGCAGATCGATTTTACCGTCTTCAGTCAGACGCGCATAATCTTCTACAATGTTCATTTTCGCCAAAATCTCCGACATCGCATTTTCATGTTCCTGACTGTGCTGACGCACATCCAATGCTGCGGTATGGAAACCAAACAACTCAACTTGACGAATCATTTTGCGAATAGTTGTATCCGCTACGTAATCGGCAAAATGATGGCGCAGACTTCGATCAATAATCATCAGATCATCAATCAAATCCTGAGCGCTATGATAACGGTCAGCCTGACCTAATTTGTTCTCATCCAATACATTGTTCAACTTGGCAATCATATAGGCCAATTTGATGCGATATGGCTCTTTTTCATTCCGCCACATATCCACTTTTTTCAACGTTACACAACTACGGTCCTGCTCAATCGACTGCACCAGCTCATCCGATACGTGGATGATGTTCGTGCTGAAGCTGAGATGGCCCATAAGTTCAATCATAATCCGTTGGTATTCACGCAAAGCGAGCTTGCGCTGCATCAACAACGTCTGCCATGTTACATCTGAAGTTACCGAAGGATTTCCATCCCGGTCTCCACCGATCCAGGAACCGAACCGCAAATACGTCGGCACATGCCAGTCATGGTCAGGGTAAAATTTGTTCAGGCAGCGTTCCAGCTCCTGATATACATCCGGAAGTACGTGGAACAACGTTTCATGAAAGTAGTACATCCCGTTCCGCACTTCATCGAGTACAGTCGGTTTGCGGTCGCGAAGTTCATCTGTCTGCCAGAGTGTAATAACCTCATTCAGCAGTTTCTCACGCAACTGTTCACGTTCACGCAACGTCAGCGTAGGATTATCAAGTAGCATGACATCTTCGGATATCCGTTTGTGGATGTCCAGAATAACCCGGCGCATGGCTTCGGTTGGGTGAGCTGTCATCACGAGTTCCAGCGACAAATCGTCGAGAATCTCTTCCACCTCTGTATGAGACAATCCACGTTCCTTAAGATCCTGTACTGCTTTCTCAATCGATCCTGGCTGCACAGCGTCCCCTGCAGAACGTTCATAATCCCGTTTACGCCGGATCCGATGGTTTTGTTCAGCAATATTAACTAATTGAAAATAAATAGCGAATGCCCGAATAACCTGATGACGATTGTCCGAGTCTAATTCCTGGATCATCGTTTTGAACTCTGCATAGAGTTCTGGCAGAAATTCTGCACGCAACGATTTGCTCGTTTCCCGAATCTTCTCAACGATATCTAGAAGCTCCGTGCCGCCTTGATGGACAAGAACTTCTCCGAGTATATTGCCCAGGAACCGCACGTCTCGCCGAAGCAGGTTGTTGGATTGGCTTTTGCTGGCGGTTACCATAGTTTCAGTCATGCTTATCCTCCCATCTGATCGTTCCATTCGTACACGCAAATTTGACACCTTCATAACATCATACAATAAAATGGTACGAAAATCTTCATTTTTCTACTAGAAAAAATGGGGATTATCCCCGATTTACAGCACAAAAACACGCTTTTTTATTCATTTTCTTGTTCTGCTTCAATTAATGGTCATATGCTGTCGCATGATACCTTTTTCACATACTTTAGATAAACCTAAGGTCTCATACCTATACCTAAAAACTCATAAATATACAATTAATCTAGATATGAGTAACCGTACATGTTTATAAGGTAAAACCGCATAATTTCATTATTCGTAACCAGGTTCATACAAAGAAACATGACCGGCAAAGCAAGCTTTTGTATACTTTACCACAGTGACGCAATAAATTAAAGATGTAAATATAATTTTCTTCATAGTACAGTCTGCTTTTTAGAAAAGTTTCTTATGTATTTCACCCTAACATACTGTAATTAAGGGATAACTTTACAGATCATTCCTACATAGTTTTCTTGTCCTCTTGGGCAGATTAATCTGTAGCTCTAAAAAAAAGGAGGACTCAACTTAATGAAAAAAGCTACAACGATTATTGCTTCTGTGCTTCTCGTCGCCTCTTTAGCTGGTCCTGCTGCTGCTGATAATCATATGACCAAAGGAATGGACACCAACGGTTCACGTGTCCAGTCTTATCAGGACAGCAACTACATGAATCGCACAAATACCAACATGAACATGAACATGGATGGGAACTACCGCAACAATGGTGACTATCGTACGAACAGTGTTCGTGCTAACGCCGCAACAACCAATCGGGATAATGGCATGGATTGGGGCTGGCTCGGTCTGCTGGGACTCCTCGGTTTAGCAGGTATGCGTAGAAGAGTAACCGATCACAACGAGCGCTAATTGGCCCAAATCCCAGTCTAACTGATGCTCTAAAAGCATCTTCTTCCCAAATAGTAAACAAAAGAGCCAAGCGACCCTATTTAGCATACAGAGGTCGTTTTGGCTCTTTATAATAAACCTGTAAAGCTACATAATATAACTGCTTCTTCGCGCATAAAAAAATAAAAAACCCTCCACATATGCGGAGAGTTTTTTATAAATAATGTAAGCGGGTGATGGGAATCGAACCCACGCTATTAGCTTGGAAGGCTAAAGTTCTACCATTGAACTACACCCGCATAATAACAATCGGGATGACACGATTTGAACATGCGACCCCCTGGTCCCAAACCAGGTGCTCTACCAAGCTGAGCTACATCCCGATATTAATGAAGATAATGGCGCGCCCTGAGAGATTCGAACTCCCGGCCTTTTGATTCGTAGTCAAACGCTCTATCCAGCTGAGCTAAGGGCGCAAATATTGGAGCGGAAGACGGGAATCGAACCCGCGACCCTCGCCTTGGCAAGGCGATGCTCTACCGCTGAGCCACTTCCGCAAATAAAGGATGCGCGTGGAGGGACTTGAACCCCCACGTCAAAGACGCTAGATCCTAAGTCTAGTGCGTCTGCCAATTCCGCCACACGCGCATATAATGGTGAGTCATGAAGGGCTCGAACCTTCGACACCCTGATTAAAAGTCAGGTGCTCTACCAACTGAGCTAATGACTCATAAAATGGCTGGGGATATAGGATTTGAACCTATGCATGACGGAGTCAAAGTCCGTTGCCTTACCGCTTGGCTAATCCCCAATAATTAGATGGTGGAGGCTGAGGGGATCGAACCCCCGACCCTCTGCTTGTAAGGCAGATGCTCTCCCAGCTGAGCTAAGCCTCCATCTATATGACCCGTAGGGGATTCGAACCCCTGTTACCTCCGTGAAAGGGAGGTGTCTTAACCCCTTGACCAACGGGCCCCATTTCCAAAGCTCTCAACCGGGATCGAACCGGTGACCTCATCCTTACCATGGATGCACTCTACCTACTGAGCTATGAGAGCAAATGGCTCCCCGAACAGGGCTCGAACCTGTGACAACTCGATTAACAGTCGAGTGCTCTACCAACTGAGCTATCAGGGAATAATATGCATTTGCAGGGCAAATGCAATTCATCGTACAACGTCCACATGCAGAGCCTGTTTTCTATGTATGATGAAAGAGTTCGCTTGGCGGCGTCCTACTCTCCCAGGACCCTGCGGTCCAAGTACCATCGGCGCTAGAGGGCTTAACGGTCGTGTTCGGGATGGGTACGTGTGGAACCCCTCCGCCATCGCCACCAAACGCGATTTGTCGAAGCAAAGCTTCTTGAAATCAGATATGGAACTGAAAATCATACACACGTTCTGTGATGTACCAATTTTCATTTCAGAGATCATTCTCTGAAAACTAGATTCGAAACGAAACATGCGAATTACAACTTGCTATTGGATAAGCCCTCGACCGATTAGTACTGGTCAGCTCCATGCATTGCTGCACTTCCACCCCCAGCCTATCTACCTCGTCGTCTTCAAGGGGTCTTACATACTGGGAAATCTCATCTTGAGGGGGGCTTCACGCTTAGATGCTTTCAGCGTTTATCCCGTCCGTACATAGCTACCCAGCGGTGCTCCTGGCGGAACAACTGGTACACCAGCGGTACGTCCATCCCGGTCCTCTCGTACTAAGGACAGCTCCTCTCAAATTTCCTACGCCCACGACAGATAGGGACCGAACTGTCTCACGACGTTCTGAACCCAGCTCGCGTACCGCTTTAATGGGCGAACAGCCCAACCCTTGGGACCTACTTCAGCCCCAGGATGCGATGAGCCGACATCGAGGTGCCAAACCTCCCCGTCGATGTGGACTCTTGGGGGAGATAAGCCTGTTATCCCCAGGGTAGCTTTTATCCGTTGAGCGATGGCCCTTCCATGCGGTACCACCGGATCACTAAGCCCGACTTTCGTCCCTGCTCGACTTGTAGGTCTCGCAGTCAAGCTCCCTTATGCCTTTGCACTCTTCGAATGATTTCCAACCATTCTGAGGGAACCTTTGGGCGCCTCCGTTACTCTTTAGGAGGCGACCGCCCCAGTCAAACTGCCCACCTGACACTGTCCCCGCACCGGATTACGGTACCAGGTTAGAACCTAGATACGATCAGGGTGGTATCCCAACGTTGCCTCCATGGAAGCTTGCGCTCCCACTTCAAAGGCTCCCACCTATCCTGTACAGATCGTACCCAAATTCAATATCAAGCTGCAGTAAAGCTCCATGGGGTCTTTCCGTCTTGTCGCGGGTAACCTGCATCTTCACAGGTATTAAAATTTCACCGGATCTCTCGTTGAGACAGCGCCCAAGTCGTTACGCCATTCGTGCGGGTCAGAATTTACCTGACAAGGAATTTCGCTACCTTAGGACCGTTATAGTTACGGCCGCCGTTTACTGGGGCTTCGGTTCACAGCTTCGGATTGCTCCTAACCACTCCCCTTAACCTTCCAGCACCGGGCAGGCGTCAGCCCGTATACTTCGCCTTACGGCTTCGCACAGACCTGTGTTTTTGCTAAACAGTCGCTTGGGCCTTTTCACTGCGGCCCCCTCGTGCTATTCACACTACCGGGGCACCCCTTCTCCCGAAGTTACGGGGTCATTTTGCCGAGTTCCTTAACGAGAGTTCTTCCGCGCGCCTTAGAATACTCTTCTCGCCTACCTGTGTCGGTTTGCGGTACGGGCACCTTCACCTGGCTAGAGGCTTTTCTTGGCAGTGTGAGATCATGACCTTCGCTACTACAATTTTCGCTCCCCATCACAGCTCAGCCTTAATGATGTGCGGATTTGCCTACACATCAGCCTCACTGCTTAGACGGACATCCATCAGTCCGCGTCACTACCCTACTGCGTCCCCCCATTGCTCATAACGGCTTACGGTGGTACAGGAATTTCGACCTGTTGTCCTTCGACTACGCCTTTCGGCCTCGCCTTAGGTCCCGACTTACCCTGAGCGGACGAGCCTTCCTCAGGAACCCTTAGGCTTTCGGCGGATCAGATTCTCACTGATCTTTTCGTTACTCATACCGGCATTCTCACTTGTATAATGTCCAGCGCTCCTTACGGTACACCTTCAACCCTTATACAACGCTCCCCTACCCCTGATGCAAAGCATCAAGCCATAGCTTCGGTGGTGTGTTTAGCCCCGTTACATTTTCGGCGCAGAGTCACTCGACCAGTGAGCTATTACGCACTCTTTCAATGGTGGCTGCTTCTAAGCCAACATCCTGGTTGTCTGTGCAACTCCACATCCTTTCCCACTTAACACACACTTGGGGACCTTAGCTGATGGTCTGGGCTGTTTCCCTTTTGACAATGGATCTTAGCACTCACTGTCTGACTCCCGGAAGTAAGTCTATGGCATTCGGAGTTTGACTGAGCTTGGTAACCCTTGCGGGCCCCGCACCCAATCAGTGCTCTACCTCCACGACTCTGTTTTCCGAGGCTAGCCCTAAAGCTATTTCGGGGAGAACCAGCTATCTCCGAGTTCGATTGGAATTTCTCCGCTACCCCCACCTCATCCCCGCACTTTTCAACGTGCGTGGGTTCGGGCCTCCAGTGCGTGTTACCGCACCTTCACCCTGGACAGGGGTAGATCACCCGGTTTCGGGTCTACGTCCACGTACTATGTCGCCCTATTCAGACTCGCTTTCGCTGCGGCTCCGGCTCTTCACCTTAACCTTGCACGGGAACGTAACTCGCCGGTTCATTCTACAAAAGGCACGCCATCACCCCTAAAACGGGCTCTGACTTTTTGTAAGCACACGGTTTCAGGTTCTATTTCACTCCCCTTCCGGGGTGCTTTTCACCTTTCCCTCACGGTACTGCTTCACTATCGGTCGCTAGGAAGTATTTAGCCTTGGCAGATGGTCCTGCCGGATTCATACGGGGTTTCACGTGCCCCGCACTACTCGGGATCCGTCTCGGAGAGAATCAACTTTCAATTACAGGGCTTTTACCTTCTTTGGCGGGCCTTTCCAGACCTCTTCGTTTAACTGACTCCTTTGTAACTCCATGTGAGACGTCCCACAACCCCAAAGAGCAAGCTCCTTGGTTTGGGCTTCTCCGCGTTCGCTCGCCGCTACTGACGGAATCACTATTGTTTTCTCTTCCTCAGGGTACTTAGATGTTTCAGTTCCCCTGGTATGCCTCTACACAACCTATGTATTCAGTTGTGAGTAACTGGAAATTACCCCAGCTGGGTTTCCCCATTCGGACACCCCCGGATCAAAGCTTGCTTACAGCTCCCCGAGGCAGTTTCGTTGTTCGCCACGTCCTTCATCGGCTCCTAGCGCCTAGGCATCCTCCGTGTGCTCTTAGTAGCTTAACCATTGCGCTCGTGTTCGAGCTGTCGCTCCGCTTGGTTTGCTTGCGCAAATCCAAAAGTCGCTCCATTTCGATCACTCGCTCCAGCAATTATCTACCGTTTTTATTGAAACTTGTTATACACAAGCTCAGCTAAAAAGGAATGTTCTAATTCGCATTTACTTTCGTTTCGATATCTAGTTTTCAAAGAACAAACTTGTAAAACATTTTTGGTGGAGCCAAGCGGGATCGAACCGCTGACCTCCTGCTTGCAAGGCAGGCGCTCTCCCAGCTGAGCTATGGCCCCATATAAAGTTTTAAAGGTATAGATGGTGGGCCCTGGTGGACTCGAACCACCGGCCTCACCCTTATCAGAGGTGCGCTCTAACCAACTGAGCTAAGGGCCCACATTATATATACTTTTTTTGAACCCAGAATGGGTTACGCTTGGCGGCGTTCTACTCTCCCAGGACCCTGCGGTCCAAGTACCATTGACGCTGAAGGGCTTAACGGTCGTGTTCGGGATGGGAACGTGTGGAACCCCTTCGCTATCGCCACCAAACGTTTGAGAGTTTGAGCTCTCAAAACTGAGCAACGAGTGAGTTAAAAGCTTTACGAAGTAAAGCTCGCTTCGGAAGCATGCTTCCTGAAGACTTATATTTGAATGTTTCCGTTACAGGAAACGATTCTCCATAGAAAGGAGGTGATCCAGCCGCACCTTCCGATACGGCTACCTTGTTACGACTTCACCCCAATCATCTATCCCACCTTCGGCGGCTGGCTCCTTGCGGTTACCCCACCGACTTCGGGTGTTATAAACTCTCGTGGTGTGACGGGCGGTGTGTACAAGACCCGGGAACGTATTCACCGCGGCATGCTGATCCGCGATTACTAGCAATTCCGACTTCATGCAGGCGAGTTGCAGCCTGCAATCCGAACTGAGACCGGCTTTTTAGGATTCGTTCCACCTCGCGGCTTCACAGCCCGTTGTACCGGCCATTGTAGTACGTGTGTAGCCCAGGTCATAAGGGGCATGATGATTTGACGTCATCCCCACCTTCCTCCGGTTTGTCACCGGCAGTCACCTTAGAGTGCCCATCCGAAATGCTGGCAACTAAGATCAAGGGTTGCGCTCGTTGCGGGACTTAACCCAACATCTCACGACACGAGCTGACGACAACCATGCACCACCTGTCTCCTCTGTCCCGAAGGAAAGATACATCTCTGTACCGATCAGAGGGATGTCAAGACCTGGTAAGGTTCTTCGCGTTGCTTCGAATTAAACCACATACTCCACTGCTTGTGCGGGTCCCCGTCAATTCCTTTGAGTTTCAGTCTTGCGACCGTACTCCCCAGGCGGAGTGCTTAATGTGTTAACTTCGGCACCAAGGGTATCGAAACCCCTAACACCTAGCACTCATCGTTTACGGCGTGGACTACCAGGGTATCTAATCCTGTTTGCTCCCCACGCTTTCGCGCCTCAGCGTCAGTTACAGCCCAGAGAGTCGCCTTCGCCACTGGTGTTCCTCCACATATCTACGCATTTCACCGCTACACGTGGAATTCCACTCTCCTCTTCTGCACTCAAGTCACCCAGTTTCCAGTGCGATCCGGGGTTGAGCCCCGGGATTAAACACCAGACTTAAATGACCGCCTGCGCGCGCTTTACGCCCAATAATTCCGGACAACGCTTGCCCCCTACGTATTACCGCGGCTGCTGGCACGTAGTTAGCCGGGGCTTTCTTCTCAGGTACCGTCACCTTGAGAGCAGTTACTCTCCCAAGCGTTCTTCCCTGGCAACAGAGCTTTACGATCCGAAAACCTTCATCACTCACGCGGCATTGCTCCGTCAGGCTTTCGCCCATTGCGGAAGATTCCCTACTGCTGCCTCCCGTAGGAGTCTGGGCCGTGTCTCAGTCCCAGTGTGGCCGATCACCCTCTCAGGTCGGCTACGCATCGTCGCCTTGGTGAGCCGTTACCCCACCAACTAGCTAATGCGCCGCAGGCCCATCCCCAAGTGACAGATTGCTCCGTCTTTCCAGTTTCCTTCAGGCGAAGAAAACAACTATTCGGTATTAGCTACCGTTTCCGGTAGTTGTCCCAAACTTGAGGGCAGGTTGCCTACGTGTTACTCACCCGTCCGCCGCTAAGTCTCAAAGAAGCAAGCTTCTTCTCAACTCCGCTCGACTTGCATGTATTAGGCATGCCGCCAGCGTTCGTCCTGAGCCAGGATCAAACTCTCCAATAAAGTATTGAAAAGAGCGATAAGCTCATTTTGAATCTGACGAGATTAAACATCTCATTTGTGCTCCAGTCGATCCAAGCCAAGGCTTGTTTCAAACTTTCGCGTTCATTCTGCAAGCAGAATGTTTACTCACTCGTTGTTCAGTTTTCAAAGATCAAACATCCAATTCAGTGCTGTTTTTCATGTTGTCGTCGTTTCAGCGGCGACTTTTATAATATATCATGTTCAAGTTCTCTTTGCAAGCATTATTTTTCGATTATTTTCAATCGTTTCATTTTCATGCTTGTTTTGGCGAACCGCTCCTAAAAAAGGAACGAAAATTAATTTACCATATGAATTTAGAAAGGTCAACCCTTTTTCGACAAAAAGTATGATCCCCTCAACAATTTCACACTTTCACGGTTCAGAGGTACAGCCCCCGCTATCAAGAGCCGCACCTCACTTTAACTACTGTGAATCGAATATATGACTAGCTGCAGCATTAAGGCTTCGACTTTTTCAGCTTCCCACCTCTTGCATACTTGGACAACTCTTTTGGCGGGGCAAATCGCGCATACATGCGGAACACAGTCTTATATCGGCTCGCAATGGCGTATTTAATCTCTTGGTCAAGACGATTATCACTCAGATCAAAAAGCATCTCATCTAATTCTTTACGCAGCACATAGTCTAGTTCCTTGCATTCCTTCTCGTTAAACAGCATACCCAGCATTAGAGTTCTCCTTTTTGTGCATAGCCTCTTTATCACACACTTTCACAAGTTCCATGCAGCACCCCGTGCCTTCGCTTTTGTGAGTGCTGCTGGAACCCGTTTTATTGTTATGGTCAACTTTCTGAAAATTTATGAATGCCAACCATCACAAAATTTTAACCCCTCACCAGAGTATAGGTAAGTGTGCTTTCAATGATTGCTGCAACAAGAAGCAAGATAACAACCCAGAAGGATGCCGTTAACGTCCTATTCATGAATGCTCTCCACCGGGTACCCAACGTATTTCGTTTGTCACTTCCAAGTTCTACAAGACTTTTAATAACCAGACCACCAAACTTCAGTCCGAATGCGCAAGCAATAATAATGACGGGAATCTCAATAATGCCATGCGGAAGCAGGCCTTTAACCACAATATCATAGAAAGTTGCTCCATAATTCATGGTGGTGTGCACTACAAATCCAAGGACCATCCCATTGATTAGCAGGAAGATGACCGGCAGAATACCGAAAAATATACCAGCGTAGATGACGAGCACACTTTTGATTGCATTATTAAAAAAGATAAACAGGAAGAAGTTCCACTGCACATTCCCCCCCTGCTCCAGCCGCTCACTAACTTCACGTAATCCTCCGATTTGATTCAACAACAGTTCTTCCAGTGGCCCTGTGCTCACCCATCCTGTTCCTATTCCAACAGCAAACAATACCACGGACCAGATTAATGCACTGCGGATGGAACCAAGATCTCTAAGAAATGTACTGAATTTTAACATAATAACCTCCTGTAGAATCTAAAATGTTGGACAAACAAGGTGCCGTTACGAATAACTGGGGAGTACGAGCATACATTGGAGAGTAAACAAGCATTTCTTATGGGAGAGGGGCGCTTATTGAAATGAACTCGTTCTATGTATTTAGCGGCAAAAAGATTAAACGGTACCTGATTGTCCTCGTTGCTGCCATCTTTGCGATCGGTATTATTTATCTGGAGAGAGGCAATGTCTCCGTATTCTCGGAGGAAGCACCATCAGCCGTCTACAGCGTTCCAACCGAGAAGAAGGTAATTGCACTTACCTTTGACATTAGCTGGGGAGATAAACGGACAGAGCCGATTCTGAAAGTTCTTCAGGAGAATAAAGTGCAGAAGGCAACCTTTTTCCTTTCCTCCCCCTGGAGCAAGACACACCCCGAAATTGTTACTGCCATCAAAGAGGCAGGATATGAAATTGGCAGCCATGGTCACAGACATGAGAACTACAGCAGCCTGACCGAGGAAGAAATTCGCAAAGAAATTTCGACAGCTCATAGCATTTTAACCGATTTAACGGGAAAAGAACCGAAATTACTGCGTCTGCCCAACGGGGACTTTGACAAGCGAGTGCTTCAGGTAGCCAATAGTCTGAATTATCAGGTTGTTCAGTGGGATACCGACTCTTTGGATTGGAAAAACCCCGGAGTACAGACCATTGTTGATCGCGTAGTAAGCAAAGCACATCCAGGGGACATCGTACTGTTGCATGCAAGCGATTCTTCTAAACAGACTCATGAGGCACTTCCTGTCATTATCGACAAATTAAAAAATCAGGGCTATGAATTCGTAACTGTATCAGAATTGCTTAACCATTCCAGTGTGGAAGGTAAGGAAGTTCGTGATCAAGCCAGTGGTCAGTAACTGGCAGATTGCCGGATCTACAGACTCTATACGAGCTTAAAAGTTGAAAAGAGCTAACCAGGTTAGCTCTTTTTGGTATGTTTTATACTAAACGAAATTTATGCTCGACTTTCATTCAACTGTTCTGCCTTTCCACTTACGCTGGGCTTCGCTGATACATCCACAAGCCTATGCAATATCAGCATTTGGTATGCATTACATAAGAGCAAGGGTACCACAATAAATATGGTTGCCGCATTCACATCAATACGCAATACGCCAATCGTCTCCACTATGGTGACCGCAATCATGAAGAACAGTGTAGGTACAAGCGCGGAGAGATGAGTCAGCTTTACTTTAACGTAAGCGGTAACAATTGCAGCTGCCAAAATAATGATACCCAACACAATATCCGACATGCGCTCCCGGTCTCCGCCAACAAACAGGCGTAAAAACATTACGTCAAGCAGCGCTAGAACCGTTAGTACAATCTGCACGATCTGCCAACTACGCTTAGGAAATACACCTTTACCCATGTAATTCAATATCAGATATGCAAAGAAACCCATTTGTGAATACACGCTGATCATAACCCCTGATCCAAATAGGATCAAAAGATACAGAAGAAAATCATTTAATCCATTTGTTTTCTCCCCGTTCACCAGCATCATAATCAATCCTGTACCTAATGCTCCCGCTGCCCCAATAAGCAAGGCTGTCCAAAACAGGAAAAACCATTTACGTAAATTCAAATGTTTTCCACCCCCGAGTGTTTATTTTACCAACCTTCTCAGCAAAAAACCATCATTGCTCAACATATTTCGCCCTTTCCCATCACATACTACATCCAGTATCTAATCAAGGAGGGATTGTACACATGAAACGGCCTTTGTGGCAGCTATGCTGTGTCGTACTGGGGCTATCCGTCATGCTTGCCGGCTGCGGTTCAGATCAGAGTTCTTCGCCTCCTCAGGGCAGTTATAAAGAGATGAAAACAATGGTTGTAGATATTTTGAAAAGTGACGAAGGCAAGAAAGCAGTGGAGGAAGCTCTTACAGGTCAGAGCTCATCCAGCGGAAACAGCAGTTCGGAAGAAGGTGGCGGCTCGGGTGGTGCTTCGGGATCCATTGGTATGAAAATGTTAATGCCTGTGCAATCTTCGGAACAAATACGTATTGCAGTAAAAGATACCATTACAGCTCCCGAATATAAGAAGGAATTCGAAAAGATTATGACTGATCCGCAGTTTGCGGGGGAATTTGCCAAGGTGATCAACGCACAAAGTAAACAACTTCATATGCAATTGATTAAAGATCCCACATATCAAAAGTCTGTTGAAGACATCATGAAGTCACCTGAGGTATCCAAAATGTTCATGGATATGACAAAGACTCCAGATTACCGTAAACAGACGATGACTGTCATGCAGGAAGTGATGCAAAACCCATTGTTCCGCATGGAAGTACTCACTTTGCTCAAGAAAGTTGTACAGGAAGAGTTGCAACCGAAAGTGGAAAGTGGCGGAAAACAAGGGGAAGAGCAAGGCGGACAGCAAGACGGTCAGGGCCAAGGTGGTAGTGATGGCGGAGATGGTGGAAGCAGTGGAGATTCGGGCAGCGGAGGTTCTTAAACAGTAGGTGTTTAATTGCGCACCACAGATACTGAAAAGCCTGCATCCAAGTGGACGCAGGCTTTACTTGTATTTATAACACCCAACCCTTAAAACTGGGATTCAATGGACCGGGCCACTTCATCGTAGATGACCCCTATACGAGAATCTGCTTTGTAAACGGAAGGTGAGAAATCAGGCTCAGAAGGATGATTATCCGGCGTGCCTAGTGGAATCTGGGCAAGCAAGCTTGTGTGCAGACTTTCCGCAAGTCTTCCCCCGCCTCCACGTCCAAAGACATAATCCTTCTCGCCGCAACTGCCACATTCATAATAAGCCATGTTCTCAACCACACCAAGCAACTCATGATCGGTCTGAATGGCCATTGCACCCGCACGTGCAGCGACAAAAGCAGCTGTTGCATGTGGCGTGGTCACAATAATTTCCTTGCTCTGTGGCAACAACTGATGCACATCCAAAGCAACATCTCCCGTACCTGGTGGCAAATCCAGTAACATATAATCCAACTCGCCCCACTGGACATCAGTAAAGAATTGACGCAACATCCGGCCGAGCATGGGTCCTCGCCAGATCACTGGATTGTTCTCCCGAATAAAGAAGCCCATGGACATCACTTTGACTCCGAAACGTTCAACCGGTTGGATAACGCCATCTTCAACGAGCGGATATTCTTCAATCCCCATCATGTCAGGTACACTGAAGCCGTAAATATCCGCATCAATCAAGCCTACTTTCTTGCCTTGACGTGCCAAGGCTGCAGCGAGATTAACGGTCACCGTTGATTTACCAACGCCACCTTTACCACTGGCCACTGCAATAAAACGAACCCCTGATTCAGGACTTAACAACTCATGTCCATCCAGGCCCGCTGCGTGACCTTTTACGAGCACTTCGTCCCGATCGGGTTCTTTATCAGGTTGTCCCATATTCAGGCTCTCACGATCATGCTCAGAAGCTGCACGTACGCGAATATGTACATCCCTCAGTCCGTGCTGGGACAACAAATTACGTGCTGCATCACTCAAGGCTGTTGAATCCTCAGGTCGATTTTCCAGTGTCACTATGGTCAGAGCCACATGATTTTCTTTCACCATAATATCTCGAACCCATTCCAGTTCGGTCAGACTTACTCCCAATTGTGGTTCTTGTAATGGCTGTAATAGTTCAAGTATCTGTTCTTTTGATAACATCAGACAGCACCTCAGCTTTATCTATTGGCATGTAATTAGGTATGCTGATCCAATTATATCATTACCTTTCTTATTCTGACTAACTTTTAGGCCGTTCTCCTGAGGAATATCTGAGAATCCCATTATAGATCGATGCAGCTACCTTGCGTTGATAAGCTTCATCAGCAAGCATACGTGCCTCTTCCGGATGAGAAAGGAAGCCCACTTCTACCAGTGCTGAGGGAATCTTCAAAGCTTGTAACAGGTAAACCGTGTTTACCGTTTTGGCGATCCGATCTGTATTCTCCAGATTACGAACCATCTCTTGTTGAAGCAGATTAGCCAAACCTTCGTTATCCGGATGGTTAGGTGTATAGAAAACCTGCGCTCCACTCCATCGGTTGGATGGGACACTGTTCATGTGAATGCTAATAAAGAGATCTGCTTGCTTATCCTCTATGCGCCGTACTCTTTGTTTCAGATCTTCCGTCTTGCGTTTGGAGTACCCCTTGGTGTCCGCTTCTGCCAGATCCGTGTCTATCTCTCGTGTCATAACCACCAAGGCCCCAGCCTGCTGCAAATAATCTCTCACATACAAGGCGATAGACAGGTTAATATCTTTTTCAATAACCCCCTGCTTACTTACCGCTCCTCCATCTGGACCTCCGTGCCCTGCATCAATAGCAATGACTTTGCCTGCCATCGGTAGACTCCAGTAGCCTGACGTCTTGGCAGAAGGCAGCTCATAAGACATCACCGCCACTAACATGGCCAGCAGACAGAGGCTAAGCATGACTCTTTTGATTGTTTTTAACCTAATCCAGACTACAAAGTGTTTCCCCATATTTTTACGCATAATAAAACCACCTCGTCCCTATAAATGACTCTAATCATCTATATGGGACAAGATGGACAATTATACCGCTAGGACGGGACTTGCTCCGCCATTCCTTCAATCAGCACCTCAGCTACCTCAGTACGTGTAAATTCAGGAGAAGGGCACTGACCGTCTCGGAGCAACCCGCTTACTTTGGTGCTGGAAAGCGCCATGAGGTGCTCTTTATCATGTGGACAAGTTTTGCTGGATGCCTAGTGCGTCTACAATCTCCATAGCGCTCTTTTGAATGTACTCATGAGTCCCGCTGGACCGGATTACGTGTCTGAAAGCCGACTACTGTCTTCCAACAATTGCTCACGTTCTTTTCCTTGTACGACACGCTGAACCAGCGTACCTCCATGTGACAGAATTGATGTCATCTTGTCAGTTCCTTGTGTATCTATTATTTATGAAGGCCACATTCCGTTTTATCATTACCAGACCAACGTCCAGCACGAGGGTCCTCACCAGGCATAACCTGACGTGTGCAATGCTCACAGCCAATACTCGGGTAGTTCTGATCATGAAGAGGATTATACACAACGTTATTATCACGAATATATTGCCATACATCCTCTGTGGTCCAATGCGCAATCGGATTAAACTTCATCAGGCCAAATTTAGTATCATATTCAACCTTCTTGGAGTTTGCACGAGTTGGTGCTTGATCTCTACGAATACCTGTAATCCATGCATCATACTGAGAAAGAATTCGTGTTAACGGTTCAACTTTGCGAATGTTACAGCACGCATTTGGATCAGACTTCCACAATTCTTCACCGTGTTGAGCTGCCTGTTCTTCCGGAGTAATCTTAGGTGACACGCGTACAAACTCAAGGTTGTAATTCTCTTGCATCTTATCCCGTGTTTCGTATGTTTCTTTGAAGTGGAAATCAGTATCCAAATAAAAAATATCTGTCGATGGGCTGATCTTCTGCAACATATCTACAAGTACAACATCTTCCGCACCAAAGCTACATGCAAAAGTGATATTAGGAAATGTTTCAATAGCATACCGAATAATATCCTCTGGACTCGCCAGCTCCAGTTCCTCTGCCTTCGTGCGTGCCAATTCTTCTTTCTCCAATAAGTTCATCTGCGTATTTTCCCCCATTCTGCATTTCAATAAACGTTAAAGCCGACTAATCTAATATGAATTATGTTTAGTATAAATCTTTCATTGTGGATGTCAATGCCTGCCATATGGTAAAATAGATCATTTTTTTCTCTTTTTGATCGTTGCTATCGCAAATAATTTGGTTCAATTTATCCTTTTCTCTGTTCATGAGATAAAAAAGTGAACTTGGCCCAAGTCATTGGGCTGGTTAGAATATATTTCAAAGCCTAGAAATGCTTTGCTGGTGCTGAGTTTGAACAGTTTATATCGCCAGGAAAAGCATCAGATTATCAATCTTCAATTAACATGAAATAAAGAGAAGAAGAAGTTATAAGTAGTTCAGCGTGACAACATATATCAAATGATATGTGAGAGACTTTTATGGTTTTCATAAGAAATACTGATGAAACTTACAATGAAGAATAAAGTTTTGAAGAGCAAACCGAATTCATTCAATAAAGCAGGCTTGAGCCCTATAGAAGATTTTATAAAGAGCTGTTTTAGAACGTGTGGGAAACGACGGGAATGAGCATAGCGTATCATCATAAACGATTTATGAGGTGTAGTGAGGTGTAGTAAGAAGTATTAACTCAGATATGAAAAACTGTATTGAGGAACATTAATGAAGATATTTAACACATATGATGCGACAATGAACAGTCATGCGGACACATATGAGTATTATGGCATAAGCGGATATATATATTATATGCGAAATCTTCATGAAGATATAAAAAAGCCTTTGGCCGAGGCCAAAGGCTTTTAATATTAACGTTTGGAGAACTGAGGTGCGCGACGAGCCGCTTTAAGACCGTATTTTTTACGCTCTTTCATACGTGGGTCACGAGTCAGGAATCCTGCTTTTTTCAGGGATGCACGGTATTCCGGATCTGCTTTGAGCAGAGCGCGGGAGATACCATGACGGATTGCGCCGGCTTGGCCGGAGATTCCGCCACCATGAGCAATAACAAGAACGTCATAGTTGTTGAGCGTTTCTGTCAAGTTCAGTGGTTGTTTTACGATCAGTTTGAGTGTTTCCAAACCGAAGTATTCATTAATATCACGTTTATTGATGACAATGCGTCCTTCACCCGGTACAAGGCGAACACGTGCTACCGAATGTTTACGACGACCTGTCCCATAGTATTGTACTTGTGCCATGAAACTGTCCTCCTTTTAATTAACCGCGAAGTTCGTAAACTTCTGGTTTTTGTGCTGCATGTGGATGCTCAGTGCCTCTGTACGCTTTAAGTCTCAACTTCATTTTCTCGCCCATGCGAGTTTTAGGAAGCATACCGCGAACAGCCAATTCCAACATACGCTCAGGTTTGTTTTTAACCATCTCTTCAGCAGTAGTTACTTTCAAACCACCTGGGTGCATCGAGTGACGGTAGTATTTTTTACCTTGCATTTTCTTACCAGTCAATACGATTTTCTCAGCATTGATGATAACAACGAAATCGCCAGTGTCCACATGTGGAGTGAATTGTGGCTTGTGTTTGCCGCGAATCAAAGCAGCTGCTTCGCTCGCCAAACGTCCGAGGGTTTTGCCTTCAGCATCAATGATGTGCCATTGGCGCTCAACTTCGTTAGGCTTCGCCATGTACGTAGTACGCATGAAAAGTTCCTCCTTAAAATGTTCAAAATCATCATTTTCATTTATCTTCGTTCGTTAAGTTATAACTTTAGGTGTTGATGGATTGTAAATTTGATGTGAACCTCTTAATTGGGGCTGTGGGAAAGCCATTAAGAAAACACAACTTTTATATTACATGATAGGCGATTAAATCGCAAGTGTTAATTAAGCTTTTCACTCACCAATTTTAATCTTTTGTATATTCAAGATCCCAGAGCATTAAACCGCAGCTAACTGCAGTAGGTCCTGCAGCAGATCGATTACATGCAGCAATCATATTCGGTACATCAGAGGCTTTCCGTTTGCCCTCTCCGATCTCCAGCAGTGTGCCTACAATGATTCGAACCATATGCTGCAAAAAGCCGTTACCACTCACATAAATGTGAATGACACCCTGATCACGCGGATGGTCTCTGCACATTGATCGGTCCACTTCAATCCATGCTTCGTATACCGAACGGACATGATTCTCTTTCTGAGACTTGCGTGAAGCAAAAGAGGTATAATCATAGGTCCCTATGAAATGTCGTAAGGCCTCCTGCATTGCCGTAATATCAAGCTTCGCATGATGATGATACTGCAGTCTTCTGTTGAATACATCCGGAAACTGATTCGCATTGACTGTGTAACGATATGTTTTCTTTTTCGCTGCATAGCGAGAATGAAAATCAGCCGAAACTTCAATCGCATCAATAACGACAATATCGGAGGGTAATCTGGAGTTGAGCGCAATACACCAACGTTCAATCGGGATCTGGGATTCCGTAGGAAAATTGAAGATCTGTCTGCGAGCGTGAACGCCTGCATCTGTTCGGCCTGAACCTGTAATTTTAACCTTCTCACCGGTTAAAGCACGAATCGCATCTTCAAGATGATCCTGAATGGTATTCCCACCCGGCTGTACTTGGAAGCCGTAATAGGCAGTGCCATCATAAGTTAACGTCATACATAAGTTCCGCATTAATACCACACCTTTGTTCCATACTATACATATCCCTATCCCGAACAGCAAAAGAAGCCCCTTACGGAGCTTCTATTACAGCACGAATTCCGAAATGAAGAGAAAAAAAGGGTTAATCCAGAATCGTTGATTCTGTCCCCTTTCCTCATCTCATCTGTTTTACGCGCGGTCTACCAGTTCCAAGTAAACCATTGGCGCTGCGTCACCACGACGAGGTCCCAGTTTCAAGATACGAGTGTATCCACCTGGACGCTCAGCGTAACGACCGGACAATTCGCTAAACAGTTTTTGGATTGCATCTTGCTCACCATCGATAGTTTCGCGGCGAACATAAGCTGCCACTTGGCGACGGGCATGAAGATCTCCCTTTTTCGCTTTAGTGATCAGTTTTTCAGCAATAGAGCGAACCTCTTTTGCTTTCGCTTCAGTTGTCTGAATGCGTTCGTATAAGAACAGGTCGGTTACCAGGTCACGGAACAAAGCTTTACGTGCGCTGGAATTACGGCCCAACTTTTGGTATGCCATTGTTTTCCCTCCTTCACTTCAAGCACTCGGCTGTCTATTCTTCTGTACGGAGTCCCAAACCAAGTTCCTCAAGCTTCTCTTGAACTTCTTCCAAAGACTTGCGTCCGAGGTTACGGACTTTCATCATGTCTTCTTCCGTTTTCGTAGTCAGCTCTTGCACGGTATTAATACCGGCACGTTTGAGGCAGTTGTAGGAACGAACAGAGAGATCCAGCTCTTCGATCGTCATTTCGAGTACTTTTTCTTTTTTGTCTTCTTCTTTTTCGACCATGATCTCTGCATCTTTCGCTTCGTCTGTAAGACCCACGAAGAGCATCAAATGCTCAGTCAAAATTTTAGCGCCAAGGCTTACAGCCTCTTCAGGACGAATACTTCCATCAGTCCAAACTTCCAACGTGAGCTTGTCATAGTTGGTCACTTGACCGACACGCGTATTTTCCACAGCGTAGTTAACGCGACTGATCGGGGTGAAGATGGAATCGACTGGGATGACGCCGATCGGCTGGTCATCGCGTTTATTCCGATCTGCCTGGACGTAGCCGCGACCGCGATTGGCAAAAATACGCATGTGAAGTCTCGAACCTGGTCCGAGCGTAGCGATGTGCAGATCCGGGTTAAGGATTTCCACATCGGAGTCAGCACGGATATCTCCAGCCGTAATTGCTCCTTCGCCTTCAGCATCAATCTCGAGCACTTTCTCCTCATCCGAATGAATCTTAAGCGACAAAGCTTTCAGGTTAAGAATAACCTCCGTAACATCTTCCATTACGCCAGGAACTGTAGCAAATTCATGCAGAACGCCATCGATTTGAACCGAAGACACTGCCGCACCCGGCAGTGACGAGAGCAAGATTCGGCGAAGCGAGTTTCCAAGCGTCGTACCGTATCCGCGCTCAAGCGGTTCTACTACGAATTTCCCATAGGTGCCATCATCGTTGACGTCTACCGTCTCAATTTTCGGCTTTTCGATTTCAATCACTGCAATACCCCTCCTTCAAAACGTCGGTCCTCTATGAAACATTTACCTTCTCTTGCGAAAACATGTAGTAGTATGCCTAAACAACCATTATTAGCAGATTGTGCCGGAAATATACCACACGCAGGGGCAAATCTCATTAGACACGACGACGTTTTGGAGGACGGCATCCGTTATGCGGGACTGGAGTTACGTCTTTGATCAGGTTAACTTCAAGACCAGCAGCTTGCAAAGAGCGGATCGCTGCTTCACGGCCTGCGCCTGGTCCTTTAACCATAACCTCAACGGCTTTCATCCCATGTTCCATTGCAGCTTTGGCAGCAGTCTCAGCAGCCATTTGTGCAGCAAACGGAGTCGATTTACGGGAACCTCTGAATCCGAGACCGCCGGAGCTTGCCCACGAAATTGCATTTCCGTGAGGATCCGTAATAGTAACGATAGTGTTATTGAAAGTGGAACGGATATGTGCCACGCCAGATTCAATATTCTTACGGTCACGACGTTTAGTACGTACGACTTTTTTCGGTTTAGCCATTTTCTCTTATCCCCCCTTATTATTTCTTCTTGTTCGCTACTGTACGACGAGGACCTTTACGAGTACGAGCATTCGTTTTCGTACGTTGTCCACGAACAGGCAGACCACGACGATGACGAACTCCACGGTAACAACCGATCTCCGTCAAACGTTTAATATTCAAAGAGATTTCTCGACGCAGGTCACCTTCTACTTTGACCTCTTTATCGATACTTTCACGCAATTTGCTGACTTCATCTTCCGTCAAATCACGAACACGAGTGTCCGGATTGATGCCTGTTGTGCTCAGAATTTTCTGGGAAGTCGTTTTACCGATTCCGAAAATATAAGTCAAGGCGATCTCAACGCGCTTATCACGTGGCAAATCCACACCAGCTATACGTGCCATTTTACGCTACACCCCCTTCTTTAACCTTGTTTTTGTTTGTGTTTCGGATTTTCACAGATAACCATAACATTCCCTTTGCGGCGAATGACTTTGCATTTTTCGCAAATCGGCTTGACCGAAGGTCTTACCTTCATGTGAATTACCTCCTCAAAGTTTTGCTAAGCAAAACCCTCTTCGTAAGCATTGACCTTGTTCTACTATTGTAAAACCGGCTTCGAAGCTTTCGCAAGTTTTGCCGGGCAAAACCCGCTTCATAAGCTTCACAGTTCATTGCAACTGTCTACTACTATTTACGGTAAGTTATGCGACCTTTTGTTAAATCATAAGGCGACAACTGAACAACTACTTTGTCTCCAGTCAAGATACGAATAAAGTGCATCCGTAGTTTTCCGGAAACGTGAGCGAGAATTTGATGACCGTTCTCAAGCTCAACCTTGAATGTTGCATTCGGTAGCGGTTCAAGAACCGTACCTTCCACTTCAATGACATCTTCCTTGGCCATTAGTCAGTCTCCTTTCTCTTCAGCTTGAATGTTGGTGGATTCCAGAAATGAATGGACCGCATAGCGGAGCTTTCCATTTGTCACCCGACCACTCTCGTTTAAACTGTTCACAACCTCGCTGCTAATCATGGGCTGGAGTTCAAGATGAAGAAGATTCTTCTTCTTGGGTTGATCAAACTTACGTTTGTCTCCATCCGCGATATATACGAACTTACTGTCCGCTATAGCAACAATTACTGCGGCTTGGTCCGCATTGCGGCCTTTACGGATCTTCACAAGTTGACCGAGCTGCGGATTAGACTGACTGTTCATGCCTCATCACCTACGCATTCAGTTTCGTGAAAATTTCCATACCATCTGGTGTAACTGCTACGGTGTGTTCAAAGTGGGCACATAACTTTCCATCAACCGTGACGACAGTCCAGTTATCTTCCAACGTTTTCACATACCGTCTTCCTACGTTAACCATCGGCTCTATGGCCAGCACCATGCCCGCTTTGAGCCGTGGTCCCCGATCGGGAAGACCATAGTTCGGAATCTGTGGTTCTTCGTGCAGATCTGCGCCTATGCCGTGACCGACATATTCACGAACAACTGAGAACCCTTCATCTTCAATATATTTCTGAATCGCATGAGATATTGTAAACAAGCGAACGTCCGGTTTTACCAGCGCCAGACCTGCGTATAACGAAGCCTCGGTAACGTCCAGAAGACGACGGGCTTCTTCGGAAATACGGCCGACCGGATAAGTCCAGGCGGAATCTCCATGATACCCCTGGTACTGCGCGCCAATGTCAAACGTAACGATATCGCCCTCGTTCAACTTGCGTTTGCCGGGAAATCCATGTACCAACTCTTCATTTACTGAAGCGCACACACTGGCAGGGAAACCGTTATAACCTTTGAAAGACGGCACAGCTCCTTGACTGCGGATATATTGATCAGCCATATGGTCAAGTTCACCAGTCGTAATACCGGGAGCGATATGCTCTGCCAAGAGACGATGCGTTTCCGCAACAATTCTCCCTGCTTCCCTCATCAAGCCCAGTTCCGTTTCGGACTTACCAATGATCATCAATTAACCTCTCAGTAAGGACACGATTTCTTGAGAAACTTGATCGATATCCTGTTCTCCGTTCACTTGACGAAGAAGACCTTTAGTCTCATAGAACGTGAGGAGTGGTGCTGTTTTGTTGATATACTCGTCCAGTCGTGTACCTACACTCTCTTCATTATCATCAGAGCGTTGATACAACTCACCAGCGCATTTATCACAAATACCTTCCTGCTTAGGCGGATTGAATACCACATGATAAGTGGAACCACAGTTTTTACAAATCCGACGACCCGTCAAACGAGCGAGTAATTTGTTGCGATCCACTTTCAGGTTGATTACATGATCGAGACCTGAGTTCAATCGGTCCAGAATGCCATCGAGCGCTTCTGCTTGTGACAGGGTTCTTGGAAATCCGTCCAAGAGGAAACCTTCTCTGCAGTCAGGCTGCTGCAAACGTTCTTCAACGATGCCAATGGTTACATCATCTGGTACAAGCAATCCTTGATCCATATATTCCTTGGCTTTCAGGCCAATGGGAGTTCCCTGTTTGATCGCTAGACGAAATGCATCGCCTGTTGAAATATGGGGAATACCGAACTCTTTCACGATGACGTCTGCTTGTGTTCCTTTTCCTGCCCCAGGAGGGCCCATGAATAGGATGTTCACGTTATGTCACTCCCTCCAAGACTACCCTACATCAACAAACAGCACAATAGGTGCCGGCAAGTAAATCTTCACTCGACCGGTACCTATTGCCTATTTATTGATAAAACCTTTGTAGTGGCGTTTGATCAATTGGCTTTCGATTTGCTTCATCGTATCCAGCGCAACACCGATAACGATCAGGAGGGATGTTCCTCCAATTTGCGCAGATTGAGGCAAACCAGAAAGTGCCCCTAAGAATACAGGCAGAACGGAAATGACTGCCAAGAAGATGGCTCCGGCCATTGTCAAACGAGTCATGACACGGGTCAGATATTTCTCGGTTGCTTTACCCGGGCGAATGCCTGGGATGTAACCGCCGTTCTTTTTCATATTATCAGCCATCTGCTGTGGATTCATCTGTACAAAAGTATAGAAGAATGTGAAACCGAAGATCATCACAACATACAGTAACATACCCAGAGGTTTGTGTGTAGTCAGATTCTGTCCGATCCACTGTGCCCAGATGCGATCTGCCCAGAAGTTGGCGATGATCGTTGGGAACATCAACAGCGATGAAGCAAAGATGACAGGGATAACACCTGCTGCATTAATTTTCAGCGGGATATGTGTATTCTGTCCACCGTACATTTTGTTACCTACGACACGTTTAGCGTACTGTACAGGAATTTTCCGAATCGCCTGCTGAATGTAAATGACCCCTATGATGATCAGCACAATAACAATTGCGATGATTACACCTTTAAGAATATTCATAAACAGTTGGTCAGGTTGGATGAAGTCAGATTCGATCGTTTGTTTGATAATATTAGGCACCGTAGATAGGATACCTGCAAAGATCAAGATCGAAATTCCGTTTCCTATGCCCTTCTCGGTGATTTGCTCACCAAGCCACATCAGGAATGAAGTACCGGCCGTAAGTACAATCGCGATCAAGATATAATCTGCAAATGTAGCGTTAGGCACCATCTCTGTATTGTACAAGCGGTTGAATCCGATCGACGTACCAAACGCTTGAATCAATGCCAGCCCGATGGTTAAATAACGGGTCAACTGTGCAGATTTCTTCTTACCTTGTTCACCTTGCTTTGCCCACTCCGCTAATTTAGGAATAACGTCCATGGAAAGCAACTGTACTATGATAGACGCAGTGATGTAAGGCACGATCCCGAGCGCAAATATCGAGAACTGGAAGAGCGCTCCACCCGAGAACGTATTGAGAAGTCCAAAAACTTCTTTACCCGCAGAATTTGTCGCTTCGAACACATCTTTGTTAACTCCCGGCACGGGGACAAAGGAGCCGATGCGGTAAATGATCAGTACAAAAAGGGTAAATAATACCCTTTTGCGCAGATCTTCAACCCGCCAGATATTCTTTAGGGTCTTGAACATTAAATCACCTCAGTTGTACCGCCAGCAGCTTCAATTTTCTCAATAGCAGATTGAGAAAACTTGTTAGCTTTAACAGTCAGCTTCACAGTGACATCACCGTTACCCAGGATTTTGATTCCGGATTTAGCGTTTTTAACTACGCCATTCGTCATCAAGAATTCTGGAGTTACTTCAGTACCCGCTGCAAAACTGTTCAGGTCTTCAGTATTCACAACTGCATATTCTTTGCGAGTTGGGTTTACAAAACCACGTTTTGGCAAGCGACGATACAATGGATTTTGTCCACCTTCGAAGCCTGGACGAACTCCACCGCCAGAACGAGAATTTTGTCCTTTGTGACCGCGACCTGATGTTTTACCTGTACCACTACTTGGACCGCGACCAACACGTTTACGTTCTTTGCGGGATCCAGGAGATGGTGAAAGCTCATGTAACTTCATCGTTCGTTGCACCTCCTTAAAGATTTGTGGGATTAACCCGTTTTTAAGCTTCTACTTCTTTAACAGCAACCAAGTGGCTTACTTTGTTAATCATACCACGGATGGCAGGATTATCGTTTTGAACCACTTTGCTATTGATTTTGCGCAAACCCAATGTTTTCACAGTTGTTCTTTGCGTCTCCGGACGTCCGATCAAACTGCGGACGAGGGTAATTTCTAATTTAGCCATGAGAATTCCCTCCTTAACCCAGAAGCTCTTCGACGGATTTTCCGCGCAGTTTAGCCACGTCTTCAGCACGCTTCAAACGGGACAAACCTTCCAAAGTCGCATTGACCATGTTCATGGAATTCGAAGAACCCAGAGATTTTGTCAAAATGTCACCCACACCAGCAAGTTCGAGAACCGCACGTACAGGACCACCAGCGATAACACCAGTACCTTCAGATGCTGGTTTCAACAGCACGCGTCCTGCGCCGAACTTACCTGTTACCAAGTGAGGAATCGATGTTCCTACGAGTGGAACGTGTACAAGGTTTTTCTTAGCGTCTTCAATACCTTTGCGAATTGCATCAGGTACTTCGCCCGCTTTACCGATACCAGCTCCAACCCAGCCGTTGCCGTCGCCGACTACAACCAGTGCGCTAAAGCTGAAACGGCGTCCGCCTTTTACTACTTTAGCTACGCGATTAATATTTACAACTCTTTCAGTCAGTTCCAAAGTATTCGGATCTACACGCAAGTCGTTAACCTCCTTTTGAAAAATATCTTAAAACTCAAGTCCTGCTTCACGAGCCGCTTCAGCCAAAGCTGCGATACGACCATGGTACAGATATCCGCTACGGTCAAATACGATGTTGGAAACACCTTTGTCTTTCGCACGTTTAGCAACGAGTTCGCCAACTTTACGAGCTGATTCAACAGATGCACCATTTTTGATGTCAGTGCTCAATTCTTTGTCTACGGTAGACGCGGAAGCGATTGTTACACCAGCAACATCATCGATGATTTGAGCATACATATGTTTACCAGAACGGAATACGTTCAAACGAGGACGTGCTGCCGTTCCTTGGATTTTCTTACGAACACGAAGGTGTCTTTTCAGACGAGCCTTATTTTTATCTGGTTTCGTAATCATCTCAAAGATTCACTCCTTTCAGGTTACCTCGCTGGCTTCAAAGCAGAAGCCACGGGGTATATTAGAAACACACGAAGCAAGCAAGCCGAAAGCCGCGCAAAGGCGGTAAGAGAAATCTTATTTCTTCTTACCGGCTTTACCTTCCTTACGGATGATACGCTCGCCTTCATATTTAATACCTTTACCTTTGTATGGCTCAGGTTCACGTACGGAACGGATTTTAGCAGCGTAAGCACCTACGCGCTCTTTGTCGATTCCGCGAACGATGATTTTTGTATTCGAAGGTACTTCGAATTCAATTCCCGCTTCCGGTGTAATTTCAACCGGGTGAGAGTAACCAACGTTCAGAACGATTTTATCTCCGGATTTGCTTGCACGATATCCGACCCCAACCAATTCCAGAGATTTCGCGAATCCTTCAGTAACGCCGCTCACCATATTGTTTACAACGCTGCGCGTTGTGCCGTGCAAAGAACGGTGAGTTTTGTTATCGGAAGGACGCACAACTGTGATTTCGTTATTTTCAACTGTAACCTTCATGTCTTTATGAAGCTCACGAGTCAAAGTTCCTTTTGGTCCTTTTACCGTAATAACGGTGTTGTCCAGGGTGATGTCTACACCACTTGGTACTGTGATTGGTTTGCGACCAATACGAGACATATGTTGCACCTCCTATCTTGTGACGTTATATTACCAAACGTAGCAAACGACTTCTCCGCCGGATTTCGATTGACGAGCTTCTTTGTCCGTCATGATACCTTTGGATGTCGAGATGATCGCGATTCCCAGGCCACCAAGTACACGAGGTACTTCATTGCTTTTCGTGTAAACACGAAGACCAGGTTTACTGATTCTTTTCAGACCAGTGATAACGCGCTCGTTATTTTGACCGTATTTCAGGAAAACACGGATAATCCCTTGTTTGTTATCATCGATAACTTCAGCGTCACGGATGAAACCTTCACGCTTCAGGATATCGGCGATTTGTTTTTTCATTGTCGAAGCAGGCATTTCTACCGTTTCGTGACGAACAGTGTTCGCGTTACGAATACGAGTAAGCATATCTGCAATTGGATCAGACATAGTCATTGTGAGTTAACCTCCTTCCCGTTCAGGACTTTTTACCAGCTTGCTTTTTTCACGCCAGGGATCTGGCCTTTATAAGCTAATTCACGGAAGCAAATTCTGCAAATTTTGAACTTTTGCAGGACCGAATGTGGACGTCCGCAACGCTCACAGCGTGTATATGCACGTACTTTAAACTTTGGTGTACGTTGTTGTTTAACTTTCATCGAAGTTTTTGCCACTTAGCCTGACACCTCCTAAATAATTTCGGAGAAAAGGGAGTCTTTCCAGACACCCGGAAACGTTATGCCAACATTACTTAACGAAAGGCATTCCCATTTGCGTGAGCAATTCGCGGGACTCTTCGTCTGTTTTCGCCGTTGTTACGATGACAATATCCATACCGCGGACTTTATCAACTTTATCATACTCGATCTCTGGGAAGATCAATTGCTCTTTCAGACCCAGTGTGTAGTTACCACGTCCGTCGAAAGCTTTGCTCGATACACCGCGGAAGTCGCGGACACGAGGAAGCGTAACGTTGAACAGTTTATCGAGGAAGAAGTACATACGCTCGCCGCGCAATGTTACTTTCACACCGATAGGCATATTCTCACGCAGTTTGAATCCTGCGATTGATTTTTTTGCACGAGTGATTACAGGTTTTTGACCTGCGATCAGTTGCAAATCGTTTACTGCGGAATCCAACACTTTGGAGTTTTGGACAGCGTCGCCCACACCCATGTTGATAACGATTTTCTCGATTTTCGGCACTTGCATTACCGTTGTATAGTTAAACTTCTGCATCAAAGCAGGAGCGATTTCTTGCAGGTAACGTTCTTTCATTCTTGATGCCATGAATCATAGCCCTCCTTTCTCATTCGGTTCAATTAGTCGATAATTTCTCCGGAACGTTTAGCAACGCGCACTTTCTTTCCGTTATCCAAAACTTTGTAACCTACACGGGTTACTTTTCCGCTCTTCGGATCGATGTGCATTACGTTGGAAACGTGAATCGGAGCTTCCTTCTCGATAATGCCGCCTTGCGGGTTTTGCTGGTTAGGCTTCTGGTGTTTTTTCACCATGTTAACACCTTCCACAAGGACGCGGTTCTCACGAGGATAAGCAGCGATGACACGGCCTTTTTTACCTTTGTCTTTACCGCTGATCACCATAACCGTATCTTCCTTTTTAACGTGAAGTTTGTTGTTATGGGATTCCAGAACTTTTTTCACTCTTGGCATTTCGTACACCTCCTGTTTCTAACATCACGAGATTAAAGCTTTAGATTACTTCTGGAGCCAAGGAAACGATTTTCATGAAGTCTTTATCGCGAAGTTCGCGAGCAACTGGTCCGAAAATACGTGTTCCACGTGGGCTTCTGTCGTCTTTTACAACAACCGCTGCATTTTCATCAAAACCGATGTAGGAACCGTCTTTACGACGTACAGAACGTTTCGTACGAACGACAACCGCTCTAACTACATCACCTTTTTTGACAACGCCGCCTGGTGTTGCTTGTTTAACAGAACAAACGATCAGATCACCGATTTGAGCTGTACGACGTCCCGTACCGCCGAGTACGCGGATACACATCAGTTCCTTCGCACCGGAGTTGTCAGCCACAGTCAAACGTGTAAATGGTTGAATCATTTAGTATTCCTCCTTTCAGCAGTGCTGCTGAGCATTAGATGATAACCGCTTTTTCTACGATTTCAGTAAGTCTCCAGCGTTTATCTTTCGAAAGCGGACGAGTCTCCATGATTTTCACCGTGTCACCGATTTTCGCAGTGTTTTCTTCGTCATGTGCTTTGAATTTTTTAGTAACCTTAATGCGCTTATGGTACAAGTTGTGTTTTTTGTAAGTTTCTACAGCAACAACAATTGTTTTGTCCATTTTATCGCTGACCACTTTACCAGTTTGCACTTTACGTGCGTTACGTTCTTCGCTCATTGTTGGCCTCCTTCCTGATTACGGACGGATTGTCCATCCTATCCCTAATTAACCGATTCCCAATTCTCTCTCACGGATAATGGTTTTAGCACGAGCTATTTCTTTCCGCACATCACGGATGCGAGTCGGGTTATCCAGCTGACCGGTAGCTAATTGAAAGCGGAGGTTAAAGAGTTCTTCTTTAAATCCGGCAATCTTTTGCTCGATTTCAGCAGAGGTTAGGTTGCGAAATTCACTAGCTTTCATTTGCTTCACCACCCAATTCTTCACGTTTCACGAACTTCGTTTTGATTGGCAGTTTGTGAGCGGCAAGACGCATTGCTTCGCGTGCAATTTCCTCCGGTACACCAGCAAGTTCAAACATGATCTTACCTGGTTTCACTACTGCAACCCATTTTTCTACGTTACCTTTACCGCTACCCATCCGAACCTCGAGAGGCTTTTGAGTGATTGGTTTGTCTGGGAAGATTTTGATCCAAACTTTACCACCACGTTTGATGTAACGAGTCATTGCAATACGAGCCGCTTCGATCTGACGGTTCGTAATCCAAGCCGGTTCCGTAGCTTGCAGACCGTATTCGCCAAAGTTCAGAGTCGTTCCGCCTTTAGCTTGGCCTTTCATATGTCCACGTTGTTGCTTACGGTGTTTTACGCGTTTTGGTACCAACATGATTAGTTGCCTCCTTCCTTAGCAGCTTGTTTCTTAGCCGTAGGAAGAACCTCTCCACGATAGATCCATACTTTTACGCCAATACGTCCGTAAGTAGTATGAGCCTCTGCTGTACCATAGTCAATGTCAGCACGCAGTGTGTGCAGTGGAACAGTTCCTTCGCTGTAGCCTTCAGAACGTGCGATCTCAGCACCGCCAAGACGTCCGCCTACTTGAGTTTTGATACCTTTAGCACCGGAGCGCATAGTTCTTTGAATCGCTTGTTTCAGAGCACGACGGAAAGAAACGCGACGTTCCAATTGTTGTGCAATGCTTTCAGCTACAAGAATAGCGTCCAAGTCTTGGTTTTTAATTTCAGAAATGTTGATGTGTACTTTTTTACCGCCAGCAATTTTCGTAATTTGATTACGAAGATTTTCAACTTCCGAACCACCTTTACCAATTACCATACCTGGTTTAGCAGTGTGAATCGTTACGTTTACGCGGTTAGCCGCTCTCTCAATTTCTACACGAGATAAAGCGGAGTCTTTCAATTTATTCTTCAGGAATTCACGAATTTTCACGTCTTCCATCAAAAGATCACCGAAGTCTTTGCCTGCATACCACTTAGATTCCCAGTCACGGATAATTCCGACACGGAGTCCGACTGGATTTACCTTTTGGCCCACACATTTCCCCTCCTTCTACTTCTCAGATACCACCAAAGTAATGTGGCTAGTACGTTTGTTAATACGACTTGCACGTCCCATTGCACGAGGGCGGAAACGTTTCATTGTCGGTCCTTGGTTCACGTAAGCTTGCGAGATAACCAAGTTGTTAACATCCAAAGAATAGTTATGTTCCGCATTCGCAATAGCGGAGTTAAGCAACTTCTCAACGATTGGAGAAGCGGATTTCGGAGTGTGACGGAGAATGGCAACCGCCTCACCTACTTGCTTGCCGCGAATCAAGTCAACAACGAGTTGAACTTTACGAGGAGCAATCCGGATAAACTTAGCATGTGCTTTTGCTTCCATTGTGTAACCTCCTCTCAAACATTAAAGATGTTCATTTATCTTCTTGTTTTCTTATCATCATCAGTATGGCCTTTGTACGTACGGGTTGGAGCGAACTCACCCAGTTTGTGTCCAACCATGTCCTCAGTTACATACACTGGCACGTGTTTACGACCGTCGTAAACGCCAAATGTGTGTCCGATGAATTGTGGGAAAATTGTAGAACGACGGGACCAGGTTTTGATAACGTTCTTCTTACCTGAAGCTTCCATCTCTTCTACCTTTTTGAGCATGTAGCCATCAATGAATGGCCCTTTTTTCAAACTGCGACCCATGTGGAGATCCTCCCTTCAAACGTAGCTATTATGCATCCGCAGATGCCTCACGAAGTTATGCACAGTGTGTATTACTTCGTGCGGCGGCGAATGATGTATTTATCAGAAGCTTTATTTTTCTTACGCGTTTTGTAACCAAGAGTAGGTTTACCCCATGGTGACATTGGCGATTTACGTCCGATTGGAGCACGACCTTCACCACCACCGTGTGGGTGATCGTTAGGGTTCATTACTACACCACGAACCTCAGGACGTTTACCCAACCAACGGCTACGACCGGCTTTACCGATTTTGATGAGCTCGTGGTCTTGGTTACCAACAGATCCGATTGTCGCACGGCAAACTTTCAAAATACGACGAACTTCTCCGGAAGAGAGACGAACGGATACGTATTTTTCTTCTTTACCAAGCAATTGAGCTTCTGTACCAGCAGCACGAACCAATTGTCCGCCTTTACCTGGTTTCAACTCGATGTTGTGGATAACGGTACCTACTGGAATGTTTTCGAGTGGCAGTGCGTTACCGATTTTAATGTCTGATTCAGGTCCGGAGAATACTTGATCTCCAACTTTCAAACCTTTAGGAGCGATGATATAACGCTTTTCACCATCAGCATAATGAATCAGAGCGATGTTAGATGTACGGTTCGGGTCATACTCAATCGTAGCAACGCGGCCCGGTATTCCATCTTTAGTACGTTTGAAGTCAATGATACGGTATTTACGTTTGTGTCCACCACCATGGTGACGAACTGTAATTTTACCTTGGTTGTTGCGGCCTGCTTGTTTGCTCAACGGGGCCAACAACGATTTCTCCGGCTGATTTGTGGTGATTTCCTCAAATGTAGAAACGGACATGTTCCGTCTTGCCGGGGATGTTGGTTTATACTTTTTGATTGGCACTGGGTTTCCCTCCTTACTTCAAAAATTCAATTATACAGTTTCAAAGAACTCAAGCGTTTTGCTGTCTTTTGTCAGCGTTACAAACGCTTTTTTCCATTCGCTTGTATATCCGGAATAACGTCCGTACCGTTTTGGCTTAGCTGGAACACGAAGCGTGTTCACGTTTTTCACTTTTACGTTGAAAATAGCTTCTACTGCCTTTTTGATCTCGGTTTTGTTTGCACGGATATCGACTTCAAATACATATTTCAAGTCATTCATCATGTCAGCAGTACGTTCCGTAATAATCGGACGTTTTACAATATCACGAGGATCCTTCATTACGCGAGCACCTCCTCTACCTTCTGAACTGCTTCTTTCGTAATGATCAATTTGTCGTGCGAAAGCACGTCAAGAACATTAATGCCGTCAGCAGCTACGAATTTCACGCCTGGAATATTCCGTGCGGAAAGAGCTACATTATCATCATAGCTAGGAGCTACGATCAAAGCCTTACGTCCCACTTTGAGGTTACTCAAGATGGCTGCAAATTCTTTAGTTTTAGGCGTGCTCAACGCGAGAGCGTCCAAAACGATAATGTCATTGTCAAGCACTTTGGATGAAAGGGCTGATTTGATCGCCAAACGACGAACTTTCTTAGGCAGTTTATACGCATAGCTCCGTGGTGTTGGACCAAATACGATACCGCCGCCTTTCCATTGTGGTGAACGAATTGAACCTTGACGAGCGCGACCTGTACCTTTTTGTTTCCAAGGCTTACGTCCGCCGCCACGTACTTCAGAACGTCCTTTTACTTTGTGGGTACCTTGACGAAGGGAAGCGCGTTGCATAAGAACTGCATCGTACAGAACGTGTTGGTTCGGTTCAATTCCGAAAACCGCATCATTCAATTCTACTTCGCCTACTTGGCTACCATCTACATTGTAAACTGATACTTTTGGCATTTTGTGTTCCTCCTTTCTTCAGTGGTTATTTTTTCACCGTTTCTTTAACTTTGATGAGACTGTTTTTCGGTCCAGGAATGGAACCTTTCACGAGCAACACGTTACGCTCAGCGTCTACTTTAACTACTTCAAGACGTTGAATTGTAACTGTATCATGTCCCATGTGTCCTGGCAGGCGTTTGCCTTTAGGAACGCGGTTAGCTTGGATCGAACCCATCGAACCCGGGCCACGGTGATAACGAGAACCGTGAGACATAGGTCCAGTGCTTTGTCCCCAACGCTTGATTACGCCGGCAAAACCTTTACCTTTAGAAACACCCGTTACGTCAACGAATTCGCCTTCAGCGAAAATGTCAGCTTTCAGTTCTTGGCCAACTTCATATTCAGCGATGTTGATACCGCGAACTTCACGAACGTAGCGCTTAGGGGCAGTGTTTGCTTTTTTAGCGTGACCTGCTTCTGGCTTGTTAGCATTTTTCTCTTTCTTATCGGAGTAACCGATTTGAATTGCTTCGTAGCCATCGTTCTCAATGTCTTTCTTTTGCAAAACAACACAAGGGCCTGCTTCGATAACCGTTACTGGAACAACGTTACCTTCAGGAGTAAATACTTGAGTCATTCCGAGTTTTTTTCCTAAGATTGCTTTCATGTTGACACCTCTTTTCCTCTATACATGGTCTTTGTTGTAGCTTGTATTACAATTTAATTTCGATATCTACACCGGACGGCAGATCCAAGCGCATCAAGGCATCCACAGTTTGTGGAGTCGGGTTAACGATGTCGATCAAACGCTTATGTGTGCGTTGTTCGAATTGTTCCCGAGAATCCTTGTACTTGTGCACCGCACGAAGAATAGTAATGATTTGTTTTTCAGTAGGAAGCGGAATCGGACCGGATACACCTGCACCCGAACGTTTTGCTGTTTCAACAATTTTCTCCGCGGATTGATCAAGAATTCTGTGGTCGTAAGCTTTCAAACGAATACGAATTTTTTGCTTTGCCATTTTAGTCCCTCCTTCTATCGCCCAATTTTTTATCGGACATACTCCGTGAAAATTTTCTAGCCACTGTCCCATGGCAAAGGGGCCGGGTGTGCCAGTAACCTCTCACATCATCGCAACGTCACAGAACAACATTCATTATTATATAGAAAAGATAGGCGTATTGCAAGCATATTTAAGAAAAACATTTAAACTTATCTTTTCTGATGAAATGACTTCGTTTATTGTAGTGTTTATCTTCAATATCCAGGCTGCCTTGCCAATCCTTCTAAACTCGTAAATGATGTTCATTTTATATGACGCAGGTTCCGAAACTTTACACATAATAAAAGAGTTCTTTATCCGATGTCGGATAAAGAACTCTTCCGAAGCTTCGTTACAATACAATGTTACTCGTTCCAGTACACTGTTGCATATGCTTTATTCAGCGTTAAGCCGAATTATTTTTGGATCGATGCTACGGAACCGGCACCTACTGTACGTCCACCTTCACGAATGGAGAACTTAGTTCCTTCTTCAATCGCGATTGGGGAGATCAGGGAAACAGTAACTGTGATGTTATCACCAGGCATTACCATTTCAGTACCTTCAGGCAAGTTGATGATGCCTGTTACGTCAGTTGTACGGAAGTAGAACTGTGGACGGTAACCAGTGAAGAATGGTTTGTGACGTCCGCCCTCTTCTTTAGTCAAAACGTAGATTTGAGCTGTGAATTCTGTGTGAGGCTTAACAGAACCCGGTTTAGCCAAAACTTGGCCACGCTCGATGTTGTTACGGTCAACACCACGAAGAAGTGCTCCGATGTTGTCACCTGCTTGAGCGGAATCCAGCAATTTGCGGAACATCTCAACGCCAGTTACAACAGATTTTTTAGTTTCTTCAGTGATACCAACGATTTCGATCTCTTCGCCGACTTTAACAGTACCACGCTCTACACGGCCAGTAGCAACAGTACCACGACCAGTGATAGAGAATACGTCCTCGACAGGCATCAAGAAAGGCTTGTCAGTTTGACGCTCAGGCAGTGGGATGTAAGTGTCGATTTCTTTGAACATCTCAACGATTTTTTGAGCCCATTCGCCATCTGGGTTAGCCAGTGCTTCACGAGCAGATCCACGAGTGATTGGAGTATCGTCACCTGGGAACTCATATTCGTTAAGAAGGTCGCGAACTTCCATCTCAACCAATTCCAACAACTCTTCGTCTTCAACCATGTCACATTTGTTCAAGAATACAACAATGTAAGGTACGCCTACTTGACGGGAGAGCAAGATGTGCTCACGAGTTTGTGGCATTGGGCCGTCAGCTGCGGATACTACCAAGATAGCTCCGTCCATTTGTGCCGCGCCAGTGATCATGTTTTTAACATAGTCGGCGTGACCTGGGCAGTCTACGTGAGCGTAGTGACGAGTGTCAGTTTCGTACTCAACGTGTGCTGTGGAGATAGTGATACCGCGCTCGCGCTCTTCTGGAGCTTTGTCGATTTGGTCGAATGCTACAGCAGCACCACCGTAAGTTTTGGACAATACAGTTGTGATTGCAGCAGTCAGAGTTGTTTTACCGTGATCGACGTGACCGATAGTACCGATGTTAACGTGGGGTTTATTACGTTCGTATTTAGCCTTTGCCATTTGAACGTGGCCTCCTTAAAATTATAATTTTATGTTTTCACTGAATGAAGTGCTCCGAAATGAATTCTTATGCACTTACATCCAGTGTGAGAAAACTACTCGGTGCCTTTTGTTTTGGCAACGATTTCTTCAGCGATGCTCTTAGGAACTTCTTCATAATGAGAGAGTTCCATGGAGAACACGCCGCGTCCTTGAGTACCGGAACGAAGAGTTGTAGAGTAACCAAACATTTCAGACAAAGGTACCTTAGCACGGATGATTTGAGCTCCACTACGGGAATCCATACCTTCGATGCGGCCACGACGGGAGTTCAACATACCCATTACGTCACCCATGTACTCTTCTGGAACTGTTACTTCTACTTTCATGATAGGCTCAAGCAGAACTGGTTTACACTTGTCTTTAGCCGCTTTTAGCGCCATTGATCCGGCAATTTTAAATGCCATCTCATTGGAATCGACATCATGGTAAGATCCGTCTACGATTGTAGCCTTAACGTCAACAAGCGGGAAGCCTGCGATAACACCGTTTTTCATTTGCTCTTCAATCCCTGACAGTGCAGGTTGAATGTATTCTCTAGGAACGGAACCACCGACAACCTTACTTTCGAACTGGCTGCCTGTACCCGGCTCGAGAGGTTCGAATTCAACCCATACGTGACCGTATTGACCACGACCACCGGATTGACGTACGAATTTACCTTCAACGCGCGCTGGAGCACGGAATGTTTCACGGTAAGCTACTTGTGGTTTACCCACAGTAGTTTCAACCTTGAACTCACGACGCATACGGTCGATGATGATATCAAGGTGAAGCTCACCCATACCTGCCAAGATAGTTTGACCTGTTTCTTCATCAGTATGAGCACGAAGAGTTGGATCCTCTTCAGTCAACTTACCGAGAGCAACACCCATTTTGTCTTGGTCAGCTTTGGTTTTAGGTTCAACGGCGATTTCGATAACCGGATCAGGGAAGTTCATTGACTCCAAGATAACCGGATTTTTCTCATCACATAGTGTATCACCTGTACCGGTATCTTTCAAACCTACGGCAGCTGCAATATCACCGGAGTAAACTTCAGTGATCTCTTGACGGCTGTTCGCATGCATTTGAAGGATACGACCGATACGCTCACGTTTGTTTTTAGTTGCATTCAATACATATGAACCGGATTGAAGAATACCGGAATATACGCGGAAGAATGTCAATTTACCAACGTAAGGGTCAGTCATGATTTTGAATGCCAATGCGGAGAATGGCTCTTCATCAGAGGACTTACGAACTGCTTCAGTTCCATCTTCAAGATGACCAGTGATTGAAGGTACATCTGTTGGAGCTGGCAAGTAGTCGATAACAGCATCCAACATCAGTTGAACACCTTTGTTACGATATGAGGATCCACAGATAACAGGGAAGATCTTAACATCTACAACACCTTTACGGAGAGCGCCTTTGATCTCTTCAATAGAGATTTCTTCGCCTTCCAGGTATTTCATTGTTAATTCTTCATCCAGTTCTGCAACACGCTCAATCAATTCATTACGGAGTTCTTCAACTTGCTCTTTGAATTCCGCAGGAATTTCTGTTTCTTCGATATTTTGACCAAGGTCATCTTTGTACATATGAGCCTTTTGTTCAACAATATCGATAATACCGATGAAATCATTTTCAGCGCCAATTGGAAGCTGAATCGCAACAGCGTTCGCTTGAAGGCGATCACGCATGTCGGATACAACGTTCAAGAAGTCAGCACCGATGATATCCATTTTGTTTACATATGCGATACGAGGTACGCCGTACTTGTCAGCCTGTCTCCATACAGTTTCAGACTGAGGCTCAACGCCTTCTTTCGCACTGAATACACCAACTGCTCCGTCCAATACACGAAGGGAACGTTCAACTTCAACAGTGAAGTCAACGTGTCCCGGGGTATCAATAATATTAACGCGGTGGCCTTTCCAAGCAGCGGTAGTCGCAGCGGAAGTAATCGTAATTCCGCGCTCCTGTTCCTGTTCCATCCAGTCCATTGTCGCAGCGCCTTCGTGTACTTCACCGATTTTGTGCGTACGTCCTGTGTAGAACAAGATCCGCTCAGTTGTCGTGGTTTTACCCGCATCAATATGAGCCATGATCCCGATATTACGTGTATTTTTTAAGGAGAACTCTCTAGCCATGAAATGGGTCTCCCTTCAAAATAGAAGTTTTTTATTGTGAACTGAATCCTACCAACGGTAGTGAGCAAACGCTTTGTTCGCTTCAGCCATTTTGTGCGTATCTTCACGTTTTTTAACGGAAGCGCCTGTGTTGTTGGAAGCGTCGATGATCTCAGCCGCCAAACGCTCTTCCATTGTTTTCTCACCGCGGTTGCGGGAGTAGTTCACGAGCCAACGTAGTCCCAGAGCAGTACGTCTCTCTGGTTTTACCTCGATTGGTACTTGGTAGTTGGCACCGCCGACACGGCGAGCTTTAACTTCCAGGACTGGCATGATATTCTTGATTGCTGCTTCAAATACTTCCATCGGGTCATTACCCGTACGTTCTTGAATCAACTTGAACGCATTATACAGAATGCTTTGAGCAACACCGCGTTTTCCGTCGAGCATGATGCGATTGATCAAACGAGTAACCAACTTGGAGTTGTATACCGGATCTGGCAACACGTCTCTTTTCGTAACTGGACCTTTGCGTGGCATGGATATCCCCCTTTCTTTCTTGTTCAGCAGACCCTGTACCTTCCAGACCTAAGCCAGAAGGCTTTCAGGTTCTCTGCTTATAATGGTTTAGGCTTTTTTAGCTTTTGGACGTTTTGCACCGTATTTCGAACGAGCTTGCATACGGTTGTTTACGCCTGCAGTATCGAGAGCTCCACGAACGATGTGATAACGAACCCCTGCAAGGTCTTTAACTTTACCTCCGCGGATCAATACCACACTGTGCTCTTGAAGGTTATGTCCGATTCCCGGGATATAAGCAGTTACCTCGAGACGGTTCGTCAAACGAACACGGGCATACTTACGAAGTGCAGAGTTTGGTTTACGTGGAGTCATTGTACCTACACGAGTGCAGACACCACGTTTTTGTGGGGCACTGATGTTAGTAGATTCACGTTTCAAAGCGTTGAATCCTTTTTGCAAAGCTGGAGATTTTGACTTCTCAACTTTTGCTTGACGTCCTTTACGAACCAGTTGATTGATAGTTGGCATGTGATTGCCACCCCCTTCCTCAAATATTCATGTTTCTTTATAAACCTCTTTTCGCTAAGTCCACAGACCCAGGCGGTTCATAAAAAGACAAATGAAAAGTTTTTGCCTTGGAGAATCCCTAAAAGTTCTCGGACAAAAACGTTCCTTACACTATCATTTTACGACAGCAGCCATAGCTGCTCCCACTCCAATCCCGCAAGCTTTGCCGAGATTTTTCATTGTATCCACTTTCGTGTACTTTACATTGTGTTGTTCACACAAGGCAATGATTTTGGAAGTGAGCTGCGGATCACTATCTTCTGCGACATAGACTTCAGAAGCCATACCTGTCTGCACCATCCGCATGGTCTGTTTGGTACCTATTTTGACATGAGCATCTTGCAAGGCTTTTTCATTAGACATTGTGCATTCCTCCGAATAGAACCATGTACAATCAGCTGCCCACGCACCTTTGATATATTAGCATCTAGCGCAAGCATTGTCAATGCTAATCCTAAAAGATTTTATAAAAGTTTACGTACATCAGGATTCGTCCGCCTGCACTATACAAGCGTCCGCCTCCTGACGTACAAAACTTTCTTCCTCTCTAAATGAGAAGAAATCTATTTAATCAACCGAAACTGGCTCGAGTTCTTCTACTGAAGATTGGCCATCTTCTGGCTCAGCAAACTTGATGCTGCGGTAACGGTGCATACCTGTACCTGCAGGGATCAATTTACCGATGATTACATTTTCCTTCAGACCGAGCAACTGATCGACTTTACCTTTGATCGCTGCATCTGTCAGTACACGTGTAGTTTCTTGGAACGAAGCCGCTGAGAGGAACGAGTCTGTTTCCAGGGATGCTTTCGTAATACCGAGCAGGATTGGTTTAGCAACCGCTGGCTCTTTATCACTAAGAATCGCAATTTTGTTAGCTCTTTCGTACTCATGCGTATCTACGAACGACCCTGGCAACAGCGTTGTATCCCCTGCATCTACGATGCGGATTTTACGCAGCATTTGACGGATCATAACTTCAACGTGTTTGTCATTGATTTCTACGCCTTGGTTACGGTATACGCGCTGTACTTCCTGCAAAATGTAGTTTTGTACGCCACGTACGCCTTTAATGCGCAGCATTTCTTTTGGATCGATGGAACCGTCTGTCAACTCATCACCAGCTTCAATTTCCATGCCTTCGCTTACGCGCACACGGGAACCGTAGGTAACAGAGTATACTTTGGACTCCGCTTCACCTTGAATTTCGATTTCACGACGATCTTTCGCTTCGCGAATCTCTTTAACTACACCATCAATTTCACTGATCGTTGCTTGACCTTTAGGATTACGAGCTTCAAACAACTCCTGGATACGCGGCAAACCTTGCGTAATATCGTCTCCGGCTACACCGCCGGTGTGGAACGTACGCATTGTCAACTGTGTTCCTGGCTCACCAATGGATTGTGCTGCAATAATACCAACTGCTTCACCGATCTCCACATGTTTACCTGTCGCAAGGTTACGACCGTAACACTTCTTGCAGACACCATGACTTGCACGGCAGCTGAGTACGGAACGGATTTGCAATTTGGTTACGCCCGCTTTGATGATTGCCTCTGCTTTGTCGGAGTCAATCAATTCATTACGACCTGCAATGATTTCTTTCGTTTCCGGATGACGAACTGTCTCGAAGCAGTATCTGCCTTCAATACGGTCATAGAGATCTTCAATAACCTCTTTACCATCCTGAATACGACTTACCGTAAAGCCTTTATCTGTACCACAATCATCATCACGCACGATTACGTCTTGGGCTACGTCTACGAGACGACGAGTCAGGTAACCTGAATCGGCTGTACGCAGGGCTGTATCCGCCAAACCTTTACGCGCTCCGTGAGTGGAGATAAAGTACTCGAGTACTGTCAGACCTTCACGGAAGTTCGATTTGATTGGGAGTTCGATGATTCGACCAGACGGGTTGGCCATCAGACCACGCATACCGCCCAATTGGGTGATTTGCGATTTGTTACCCCGTGCTTTGGAGTCTACCATCATCATGATCGAGTTGTAACGGTCCATGGACTTCATCAGAATCTCAGTGATGTCATCTTTGGATTTTGACCAGATATCAATGATACGGTCATAGCGCTCTTCATTCGTAATCAGACCACGACGGTACTGATTCGTAACGATTTGTGCTTTATCCTCAGACTGTCTAAGAATTTCAAACTTCTCAGGCGGAACGATAACATCAGATACCGCAACCGTGATACCGGCACGGGTAGAGTATGTGAATCCAAGTTGTTTGATTTTATCCAAAATAACGGCTGTTTCCGTTGTGTGATAAATTTCGAAACAACGTGCAATGATGGAACCGAGATATTCTTTGCCGACACCGCCAGCCAGAGGAGCATTCATAATAGCCTCTCTGAGGTCAGCACCTTTTTCATATACAAATGAGTGATCTGCAGTACCTTGGTACAGGTTCGCACGAGTCGCATCATTGATATACGGGAAGCTTGCCGGGAAAATTTCATTGAAGATAATTTTACCGATAGTAGTCAGCAACATTCCTTCTTGTTGCTCTTCCGTGAAGCTTGTTTTACCAAGCGCCTTAACCGGAATAGCTACACGAGCGTGCAGACCAGCAGTACCACGTTGGTATGCCGATACTGCTTCGTTCACTGTACGCAGAATCATACCTGTGCCCTTTTCTTCCTTGTTGTCCATAGTGAGGTAATAAGAACCAAGCACCATATCCTGGGAAGGAGTAACAACCGGTTTACCGTCTTTCGGGTTCAAAATGTTTCCTGATGCAAGCATCAGAATACGTGCTTCCGCTTGAGCTTCAGCGGACAACGGAACGTGCACGGCCATTTGGTCACCGTCAAAGTCGGCATTGTATGCCGTACATACGAGTGGGTGAAGACGAATTGCTTTACCTTCAACGAGAATCGGTTCAAACGCTTGAATACCGAGTCTGTGAAGCGTAGGGGCACGGTTCAACAGAACCGGATGCTCCTTGATTACTTCTTCAAGAACATCCCATACTTCAGGACTTACACGCTCAACTTTACGTTTCGCGCTCTTGATGTTGTGGGCAAGCCCTTTATTTACAAGCTCTTTCATAACGAAAGGCTTGAACAATTCAAGTGCCATATCTTTTGGCAGACCACACTGATACATTTTCAGATAAGGTCCGACAACGATAACGGAACGACCAGAATAGTCAACCCGTTTACCGAGCAAGTTCTGACGGAAACGTCCTTGTTTACCTTTCAGCATGTGGCTGAGGGATTTCAATGGACGGTTACCAGGACCCGTTACCGGGCGACCGCGACGACCATTATCGATCAATGCATCAACAGCTTCCTGCAACATCCGTTTTTCATTTTGCACGATAATATCTGGCGCGCCCAGATCAAGCAGACGTTTCAGACGGTTATTCCGGTTAATTACACGGCGATACAAGTCATTAAGGTCAGACGTTGCAAAACGTCCACCGTCCAACTGTACCATTGGACGAAGTTCCGGTGGGATAACAGGAAGTACATCCATGATCATCCACTCTGGCTTGTTGCCAGAGTTACGGAAAGCTTCGATAACTTCCAGACGTTTGATTGCACGATTACGACGTTGTCCTTGCGCAGTCCGGAGCTCTTCTTTCAGGAACTCGAGCTCTTTATCTATGTCAAGATCTTGAAGCAGTTTTTTAACCGCTTCTGCGCCCATGCCAGCCTGGAAACCATAACCGTATTTTTCACGGTAGCTGCGGTATTCTTTCTCGGACAACAGCTGTTTTTTCTCCAGTGGAGTTTCTCCTGGATCCGTTACAACATATGATGCAAAGTAGATAATCTCTTCAAGAGATCTTGGAGACATATCCAGAGCAAGACCCATACGGCTCGGAATACCTTTGAAGTACCAGATATGCGATACCGGAGCAGCGAGCTCAATATGGCCCATCCGTTCACGACGTACTTTCGCACGTGTTACTTCAACGCCACAACGATCACAGACAACGCCTTTATAACGAACGCGTTTGTATTTACCGCAATGACATTCCCAGTCTTTTGTAGGGCCAAAAATCTTTTCGCAGAACAGCCCTTCTTTTTCCGGTTTCAACGTACGATAGTTGATCGTTTCCGGTTTTTTCACTTCTCCGCGGGACCAAGAACGAATTTTCTCTGGGGAAGCAAGCCCGATCTTCATGTATTCGAAATTGTTGACGTCCAACAAGGAGCAACCCTCCTTAACCAATTCCTGTAATCTAGGTTACGCCCTCTCCGGCCGAAGCCGGAGCAAGACGCGAGCCTGATGAAAAACGCCGGTCATCATGCGCTCGAAGCGAATTATTCCGCTCCGACCTCTGTACCCTCAAGGTTGAGGCTGAGCTTATCGCTCGCAGCGTCATCTTCATCGTCCATTTCTCTCATTTCAATCTCTTGCTCATCTTCACTCAAAATCTTAACGTCCATACCCAAGCTTTGCAGCTCTTTGATCAATACTTTGAATGATTCAGGAACACCTGGTTCAGGAACATTCTCGCCTTTGACAATGGATTCATATGTTTTAACCCGACCAACAACATCATCGGATTTAACAGTCAAGATTTCTTGCAGTGTATAAGCAGCACCGTACGCCTCAAGCGCCCATACTTCCATCTCCCCGAAACGCTGTCCACCAAATTGGGCTTTACCACCCAATGGCTGTTGCGTAACAAGTGAGTAAGGACCCGTGGAACGGGCATGGATTTTATCATCAACCATGTGTGCCAATTTGATCATGTGCATGACACCAACGGTAACTTCACGTTCAAACTCTTCACCTGTACGACCATCATACAGGACGGTTTTACCATTACGTTGCATTCCTGCTTCTTCCATCGTATCGAAGACATCATACTCCTTCGCTCCGTCGAATACAGGAGTTGCTACGTGAATACCCAGTTGCATTGCGGCCATACCCAAGTGAACCTCAAGTACTTGACCGATATTCATCCGGGACGGTACGCCCAGTGGGTTAAGAACGATCTGAACCGGTGTACCGTCTGGCAGGAAAGGCATATCTTCTTCCGGCAAGATGCGGGCCACGACCCCTTTGTTACCATGACGTCCGGCCATTTTATCACCCTCGGAAATTTTCCGTTTTTGAGCGATATATACACGAACGAGTTGGTTAACACCTGGAGGCAGTTCATCACCGTTTTCACGGGTAAATACTTTTACGTCTACTACGATACCGTCGGTACCATGTGGTACACGCAAGGAAGTATCACGTACTTCACGTGCTTTCTCACCAAAGATCGCATGCAGGAGACGTTCTTCTGCTGTCAGCTCTGTTACACCTTTAGGTGTTACTTTACCAACCAGAATGTCGCCAGCACTGATCTCAGCACCGATGCGGATAATACCGCGCTCATCCAAGTTACGCAACGCTTCTTCCCCAACGTTAGGGATGTCACGTGTGATCTCTTCAGGTCCGAGCTTGGTATCACGTGCTTCAGACTCATACTCCTCGATATGGATGGATGTGTATACATCTTCCTTAACGAGTTTTTCACTGAGCAAGATCGCATCCTCGTAGTTGTAACCTTCCCAAGTCATGAAGGCAACAACAACGTTACGTCCCAGAGCCAATTCACCCATTTCCGTTGAAGGACCGTCAGCGAGGATATCGCCAGCTTTGACAGCAGCACCTCTTTTGACAATCGGACGCTGGTTAATGCATGTTCCTTGGTTCGAACGCATAAATTTGTGTAATTTATATTTAACGATATCGCCTTTAACTTCCTGACCGTCCACTTCTTCAACACGACGGAGCCAAATCTCGTTCGCAGAAGAACGTTCAATAATTCCGTCATAATCGGAGACAATACATACACCAGAGTCTTTTGCAGCTTTGTGCTCCATACCTGTTCCTACAAGTGGTGCTTTAGGAATCAAGAGTGGAACCGCCTGCCGCTGCATGTTAGATCCCATGAGTGCACGGTTGGAGTCATCGTTCTCAAGGAACGGGATAAGCGCTGTAGCGACGGATACAACCTGTTTAGGAGATACGTCCATGTAGTCAACTCGCTCACTCGGCATCGTAAGGATGTTATCCGACTGTTTGTTGTAACGTACAATGATCGCTTCTTCTTCAAATGTACCGTCTTCGTTCAACTTCGCATTCGCTTGCGCGATGACATAGTTGTCCTCTTCATCCGCTGTCAGGTAATCAATTTGTTCGGTCACAATACCTGTCTTCGGATCAACCCAACGATATGGAGCTTCAATGAAGCCATATTCATTCACACGGGCGAACGTTGACAAGGAGTTGATCAAACCGATGTTTGGTCCCTCTGGAGTCTCGATTGGACACATACGGCCATAGTGGGATGGATGGACGTCACGCACTTCCATACCTGCGCGCTCACGCGTCAAACCACCGGGTCCGAGTGCGGACAAACGACGTTTATGTGTCAACTCACCCAGCGGGTTCGTTTGATCCATAAACTGTGACAATTGAGAGCTACCAAAGAACTCTTTAATGGATGCAATAACAGGACGTATGTTGATCAATGCCTGTGGTGTAATGACGTTGGCATCCTGAATGGACATTCTCTCACGAACCACACGCTCCATACGGGACAAACCGATACGGAACTGGTTCTGCAGGAGTTCACCCACTGAACGCAAACGACGGTTACCCAGATGATCGATATCATCCGTGCTACCAATTCCCTGCAGAAGGTTAAGGAAATAACTGATAGACGAAATAATATCCGCCGGAGTCACGTTTTTAACGGACTTGTCAATGTTTGCATTGGCAATCAGTTTAACAACTTTACCATCTTCAGTTGGTGAGAATACATCAATCGTTTGCATAGGGATATCATTGGCATCCAAAACGCCGTTACCCACGTGATACGTGCGGAATCCAACGCTTTTCTCCAGATACGGCATGATTTCATCCAACAAACGACGATCAACCATTTGGCCTGCTTCAGCAATGATTTCACCTGTTTCAGCGTCAACAAGTGATTCAGCCAAGCGTTGGTTAAACAAACGGTTTTTGATGTGAAGTTTTTTATTCATTTTGTAACGACCTACATTAGCAAGGTCATAACGTTTTGGATCAAAGAAACGTGCTACGAGCAAGCTTTTCGCATTATCCAATGTTGGTGGCTCGCCCGGACGAAGACGCTCGTAGATCTCAATGAGTGCTTTCTCAGTGGAATCCGTGTTGTCTTTGTCCAGTGTGTTGCGGATATATTCGTCATTACCGAGCAGATCCAGAATCTCAGCATCTGTGCCAAAACCAAGTGAACGCAGGAGAACCGTAACCGGTATTTTACGTGTACGGTCGATCCGGACGTAAACAACATCCTTCGCGTCCATCTCCAGTTCGAGCCAAGCGCCGCGGTTAGGAATAACTGTAGCGGTATACGTTTTTTTGGCGTTTTTATCTACTTTGGTACTGAAGTAAACGCTAGGAGAGCGAACCAACTGGCTGACAATAACCCGTTCCGCACCATTAATAATAAATGTGCCCGTGTTGGTCATCAGCGGGAAATCTCCCATGAATACTTCCTGCTCTTTGACTTCGCCGGTTTCCTTATTAATGAGCCGGACTTTGACCCGAAGCGGTGCTGCATAAGTAACGTCACGCTCTTTCGCGTCGTCTACTGTATACTTCGGTTCACCGAGACTGTAATCGATAAATTCCAAAATCAAGTTGCCTGTGAAATCCTGGATCGGCGAGATATCCTGGAACATTTCGCGCAACCCTTCCTCCAAAAACCAATCATATGATTTTTGTTGGATTTCAATCAGGTTAGGAACTTCGAGTATCTCGTTAATTCGTGCATAACTGCGCCGAGTGCGTCGACCATATTGAACAAGATGTCCTGCCAACTTAAACTCACCCCTCAATGTCTACTCACTTTAAAAATTTCGTTGCGAACCTCTGTTTGTAACCTTATAATGGTACACATACAGAGCAAAGCAATGCATCCACAAATAAAGAAAAGCCCTTACTCGAAATGTCGTTCGAAAAAAGAGCAACTTTGATCGGCGGATGTCTTTCCAAAACATTCTTATCCCCAGTTTGCCCAAAATGTACATATTATACGCCAAACGTAGGCATAATAAGCCCGTTCGGCGTAAAAAAAGGTTGACATTTTCAGTTAGCTAAAGCCAAGTAGGGCATCTTAATACTGACATTTTACAATAATACCACGACCTGAATTTCAAGTCAATAGTCCTATTGCAAAAAAAATGATCCCCTGCTTACTTTACAAACTCGGATTCAGCTTTTAGTAGAATCCTCTTCCGATTTCATCGCTTTGAAAATCCGGTAGCCTTTATCCTTCGTCACTTCTTCCACTCTTCCAAACAAAGATTCCAACTTCGCTTTTGCTGATGGAGCCCCTTGTTTCTTCTGAATGACAATCCACAACGAACCACCTACCTTCAGATGACGATGTGCCTGTTCGAAAATAGTATGAACCGTCTCTTTCCCAGCCCGTATAGGCGGATTGGTTAAGATAACGTCAAAATCTTGCTTTTTTACTTCAGCCAGTAGATTACTTTGCAATACGGTAACATTGTTAATCCCGTTCGCTTTTGCATTTTCCATGGAAAGTTCAACGGCTCTCTCGTTGATATCGATCATGGTGACATGTCCGTCCGGTACAAGTTTGGCTGCTGTAAGACCCATCGGTCCATATCCACAACCCACATCGAGAACATGAGCCCCTGATGGCAACTCTATCGCATCAATCAATACTCTGCTGCCATAATCGATTCCGTTTTTGGAAAACACACCGGCGTCCGTCACGAATCGCAGACTGAATCCGCGAAGAATCGCTTCAGTTGCTCTGCGATCATGCGCTACTTGCGGTTTGTCCGAATAATAATGATTGGACATGTCCTCACTCACTTTCCATTTACAATTACAGCAACAAACCCCTTGATATAAGTCAAGGGGTTTGTTGTTTTGTTCATCTAGCTTATAAAAGCTAAATTATTTAACTTCGATTGTAGCGCCAGCTTCTTCAAGCTTAGCTTTAACCGCTTCTGCTTCTTCTTTAGCAACTTTTTCTTTCAATGCTTTTGGAGCGTTGTCAACCAGTTCTTTTGCTTCTTTCAGGCCAAGACCTGTGATTTCGCGAACTGCTTTGATAACGTTGATTTTGGAAGCACCAGCGTTAGTCAAGATTACGTCGAACTCGGATTGCTCAGCTTCAGCAGAAGCAGCGCCTGCACCTGCAGCAGCTACTGGAGCTGCAGCAGTTACGCCGAATTCTTCTTCGATTGCTTTAACAAGATCGTTCAATTCCAGTACAGTCATGCCTTTGATTGCTTCCAAGATTTGCTCTTTACTCATGAGTGAACCTCCATATATAATATTATTTTTTTTAATTCATTTGCCGCCTAAGCAGCGTTCAGATCAAGTTGCTTACGCGCCTTGCTCTTCTTTTTCTGCAACTGCTTTAACCGCAAGCGCGAAGTTGCGCACTGGCGCTTGAAGCACGCTGAGGAGCATGGAAAGGAGTCCATCGCGGGATGGCAATTCTGCCAACGCCTTAACTTCTTGTACTCCGATTACGCGACCTTCTACGATAGCACCTTTCAATTCCAGTGCATCGTTCTTTTTCGCGAAGTCGTTCAGAATTTTAGCGGGAGCCACAACGTCGTCTGCGCTGAATGCAATTGCAGTAGGACCTGTAAGAACACTATCGAGTTCTGTCAGTTCTGCTGCTGCAGCTGCACGGCGAAGCAACGAGTTTTTCAGCACTTGGAATTCGATCCCTGCTTCACGAAGTTGCTTACGCAACTCAGTTACTTGGGCAACGTTCAATCCGCGATAGTCAACAACAACAGTTGTAACGCTCTCGCGCAATTTTGCTGTTACTGCATCAACGGACTCTTGTTTTGCTTGAATCACTTTTGCGTTTGCCAATCTGTACACCTCCTGGTCAAATTTATCCCATTAAGAAAAGCCTCCGTAGAATCACGAAGGCTTGATATATACTCATCATCGATTTGCATCGTTCTAAGTTCTATAATCACACCTCGGCAGGAAATTAAGCCTAATGGCACCTACTGTCTACGGCAAGCATATTCAAATGTCAACGGTCAGTCACTCGGACTCACAACTTTTATATCTTATCAAAAACAGGACAAGCCTGTCAAGAGATATTATCTAAAAGCTGCTGCGTTCACGCGTGCTCCAGGGCCCATCGTGGAAGAAAGACTAACATTCTTCAGATAAACACCTTTTGCTGCCGCTGGTTTAGCACGATTCAGAGCTTCCATGAGAGCTTTGAAGTTCTCATTAAGTTGCTCAGAAGAGAAAGAAGCTTTACCAATCGGTGCATGAATTTGACCTGCACGATCCAGACGATATTCGATTTTACCGGCTTTAATTTCTTGAACAGCCTTAGTTACATCGAAAGTTACCGTTCCGGCTTTAGGGTTAGGCATCAGACCTTTACCGCCGAGCAGTCGGCCCAATTTACCTACTTCACTCATCATATCTGGTGTCGCTACGCAGACGTCGAATTCGAACCAGCCTTGTTGGATTTTGTTGATCATGTCTGCATCACCAACATAGTCCGCGCCAGCCGCTTCCGCTTCTTTCGCTTTGTCACCTTTTGCAAATACCAATACGCGTTGTGTTTTACCTGTGCCGTGTGGCAAGACAACAACACCACGTACAGCCTGGTCTTGCTTACGAGGGTCTACACCCAAACGAACTGCCGCTTCGATTGTTTCATCGAATTTTGCAGTAGCTGCCTTTTTCACAAGCTCTACAGCTTCTGAAGGCTCGTAAGTTGCTTCGCTGTCAATCAGCTTAGCAGCTTCCAGGTATTTTTTACCGTGTTTAGCCATGTTTTATTCCTCCTTTGTGGTGTTAGCGGATATACCTCCCACATCAACCGGTCGCGAATCGACCGGTTTTACGAAGCCATGTTTCTTATGAAAATTAGTCTTCGATGGTGATACCCATGCTGCGGGCAGTACCTTCGACCATACGCATAGCGGACTCAACGTCTGCTGCATTCAGGTCAGGCATTTTTGTTTCTGCGATTTGACGAACCGCATCACGTTTAACAGTAGCAACTTTTTTCTTGTTCGGTTCTCCGGATCCTTTTTCAACTTTAGCTGCCACTTTCAACAGAACTGCTGCTGGTGGAGTTTTAGTGATGAAAGTAAAGGAACGGTCTTCGAATACAGAAATTTCAACTGGAATAATCAATCCTGCTTGATCAGCTGTACGAGCGTTGAATTCTTTACAGAATGCCATGATGTTGACACCTGCTTGACCCAAAGCTGGACCTACTGGTGGCGCTGGATTTGCTTTACCTGCTGGAATCTGCAGTTTTACCATTTTGATTACCTTTTTTGCCATGATTGACACCTCCTTGCAAAATAGTGGTTAACGGGCCTTGCAGCCCTCCCACAAGAAACTTGAAGAAACTATATCTTCTCCACTTGGGTATATTCCAACTCAAGCGGTGTTTCCCGTCCAAACATGTTCACGTGCACTTTCAACTTGCTTTTGTCTACCAAAATTTCTTCCACGGAGCCTACGAAATTCGCAAAAGGACCGACTTTAATACGCACGGATTCCTTAATATCGAACTCAATTTTCGGCTTAGGTTCAACCATGCCCATGTGCTTCAGAATTTGTTCCACTTCTTCAGGCAACAAAGCAGTTGGTTTGGACCCAGAACCTGTCGAACCGACAAATCCTGTAACACCTGGTGTGTTGCGAACAACATACCAAGAATCATCCGTCTGTACCATTTCCACCAAGACATAACCCGGGTAAACTTTACGCATAACGGTTTTTTTCTTACCGTCCTTGTTTACCACTTCTTCTTCCATAGGAACAAGAACGCGGAATATCTTGTCTTCCATGCCCATAGACTCGACGCGTTTTTCCAAATTGGCCTTGACCTTGTTCTCATACCCTGAATAGGTATGAACGACGTACCATCTTTTTTCCATATCAAGCCACCGGAACCCTTCTTAAATAATCGCTTCGATCACAAAGGAGATGCCAATGTCAATGACCCAAAAAAACAGCGTCATAACCACAACAGTACCAAGTACGATCAATGTGTAGTTGGTCAGCTCTTTACGATTAGGCCAGCGAACTTTTTTAAGTTCAGCCCAGCTTTCTGAGAAAAAGGAAATCAGAGATTTGAAACTTCGTTTCACGCCGACACCTCCAAAAACTATCTGGTTTCGCGATGAGAAGTCTGCTCGTTACAAAACTTGCAAAATTTCTTCATCTCCATGCGGTCGGGGTGATTACGCTTGTTTTTTGTCGTAGTGTAATTTCTTTGTTTGCAGTTAGTACAAGCCAAAGTAATAATTACCCGCATGATGTACACCTCCCGAAGACTTCCACATTCAAGCAGAGTCTCTAAATTGATCCTGAAAAAAAGCCATAAATTTAGGCCTACCTAAAACACTTTATCACAAGGGTATAACCATGTCAATGAAAGAATAGCCTTTCATTCATTGGGTATTACTTCCGTACAACGTACATTCGTTTCGCATCTCTGTTTTTCTCTTCTCCTATACGGACCGAGCGATTACTAGTATAAACATTCTTTGATTTTATAAACTTGAGACAGTAAAAAAAGACTCAAACACCGAGCCTTTTCCATCAACGACAACATGTGTTCAATTATCTCGAACTTCCAGGTACTTTTCAAGTTTGCGCTTGACGCGCTGAAGTGCATTATCAATGGACTTCACATGTCTATCCAAATCTACTGCAATCTCTTGATAAGATCTCCCGTCCAGATACAACATCAATACTTTACGCTCCAGATCACTTAGAATCTCGGACATTTTATCTTCCAGGCCCACAAACTCTTCCTGATTGATGATTAATTCTTCCGGATCACTGACCTGGGTTCCACAAATCACATCGAGTAACGTACGATCAGACTCTTCGTCATAAATGGGCTTGTCCAGAGATACATAAGAATTAAGCGGAATATGCTTCTGACGTGTTGCTGTCTTAATCGCCGTGATAATCTGTCTTGTAATACACAGTTCAGCAAAAGCCTTGAATGAAGCCAGCTTGTCCCCTTTAAAATCTCGAATGGATTTATAGAGGCCAATCATTCCTTCTTGAATAATATCTTCCCGGTCTGCCCCAATCAGAAAATAAGATCTAGCCTTGGCGCGTACAAAGTTACGATACTTGTTAATCAAAAACTCTAACGCTTCGCTTTCGCCTTCACGGAAAGCTTCGACAATGTCTTCGTCACTTTGGTAATCATACTTAGATAACATGATATCTTTGAGGTCGACACTCACAGACAATCCCTCCGGCTGCAACGCAAGGTACCCCGTTACTCTACTCTATGAAATATAGGATCAGTATATATGATGGTACCTCACACCGTCAACCACGCTCTGCCTAAAAAAGAACATCAATAACATAAATGTCAAGAGTTTCAATATTCTAATTTTTGTAAAAACGAACTGTTATTCCCGGCGCCACCGCTCAAACTCTTTCAATACATCCGGACTCAACTTGCCCCCGAGTGTGTTACGCGTGGTCTTCGCCTGATCTTCTTCCAGTCGTTTTTTTAATTCTTTTTCGTTCTGCTCAACCTCAATGAGCAGTTCCCTTGCAGATACGCGTAGCGCTCCCTGTCCGAAAATGACATGTTGCTCTACCATATCGCTCGTAGCCACATAGATTTGGCGTCTTCGCATGCTTAGTTCCCGAACGAGTCTCTCAATGCATTCGTCTGCCGTCTCTTTTTCCTTTGTAAAATATATCTGCACTTTGCTCTGTGTAAAGGATTTACCGAGTCCAGGCACGAGGTAGGCGTCAAACACAACAATGACTCGCCGGCCGGAGAAAGCCTGATAGTCGGCAAGACGAAAGAGAAGCCTGTTGCGCGCCTCTTCTAGCCCACTTTCTGCCAGTTTGGTTAACTCCGGCCAGTCGCCAATCATGTTGTACCCGTCTACAAGAAGCACATCACGGGAATCAGCCATACCTTCTATTCCTGCGCTTGACGCGAGCGGAGCACTTCATACATGACAACACCCGCTGCCACGGAAGCATTCAAGGAGTTAATCTGACCTTGCATCGGTAATTTGATCAGTACGTCGCATTTCTCACGAATAAGTCGTCCCATTCCCTTGTTTTCATTCCCGATTACCAGTGCAACAGGGCCAGTAAAGACTCCATTACCAAAGACACCTTCATGAGCCGTGACATCTGTCCCTACAACCCATACACCTTCCTCTTTGAGGCGATCAATGGTCTGACCAAGATTACTTACACGAGCCACTGGCACGTACTCCACAGCGCCTGCTGACGTTTTGGATACCGTTGCTGTTACTGCTGCCGAGCGACGTTTGGGTACAATAACGCCATGTGCACCCGTGCAGTCCGCTGTCCGCAAAATCGACCCCAGGTTATGAGGATCTTCGATCTCATCCAGCAGAATCAGGAAAGGATGCTCATTCTTCGCTTTCGCTGCGGCAAGAATGTCTTCTACCTCCACATAAGCGTATGGTGCAGCTTGTGCAACTACCCCCTGATGCTGAATGCCTGGTACCGTTTGATCCAGCTTACGCTTGTCCACATGTTGAATGACAATACCTAGTTTTTTGGCTTCCGAGATAATAGGTTGAGTCAGATGTTTCTGTGCTGTATCGGCAATCCATATTTTATTAATGGTCCGGCCTGAACGCAGCGCCTCCGTCACGGAGTGTTTACCCGCGATCCATTCTTCTTCCATCGTTGTTCGTTCCTCTCTGTAATGCGTTGTTTTGTTGAAATTTCTATTTTTTTGTCGGCGAAGACGATTGTTGTTCCGCGTGTTCAATGCCAAGCCTAATCAGTTCAATCATGCGATCATGATGACCACTGCTGTAGAGATAACCAATGAGACATTCAAAAGCCGTGGCATGTCTATACTCCAACACATCTGCATTTTTGGGTACACTACCCGACTTGGCATTCCGCCCTTGCCGGACAATATCGCGTTCTTCCTCTGTCAGTTCAGCCTCAATCATTGCAAGAATGCGGCTCTGTGCCTTCGCTGATACCAATCCGGTTGCACTACGGTGCAGATGATTGGGACGCATGTTGGCTTTCGACAATAGATATTGACGAACAGCTACCTCATATACCGCGTCACCAATATAGGCCAGTGCAATAGGTGGAATCAACTTCGCAGGTCTGGACGGAGAATACGGGAACCATCCTCCCTCCGTGACCTGCTCCTGTTGTTTTGGTGTATTTGGATGTCCTTCGCTCATTTGCGCCGCCATCTCATACCCTGCGCCGTATCCTCAAGCAGAATGCCCCGTGCAGACAACTCATCACGAATTTCATCCGCTCTTGCCCAGTTTTTGGACTTGCGCGCTTCTACACGTTCTTCAATCAGCTGTTCTACTTCCTCATCCAGAAGTTCTGGCTCTCCATCTGTATAGATGCGAAGCACAGCATTCAATTCACTGAACAATTCAAGGAGCGCACGTATGTCTGCCGCATTGACAACTTCCTGCTGTAACAGTTGATTGGCTTCCCCTGCCCACTCAAACATAGCAGTGATTGCATCAGGAGTATTGAAATCATCCTGCATCTTCTCATGATATTGCTGACGGATTTGGTCGAGTCTTGCCGCAAACTCTGCTGTGATATCCTGATCTACGGTTACCGCGCTCAGACGATGGTTCAGGTTACCTACAGCATTCGCAATCCGGTCCACACTATTCTGTGCCTGCTCCATCGTATCATCCGTGAAATTCAACGGGTTACGATAGTGGGTAGACAACATAAAGTAACGAATCGCTTCGCGTTTATATTGATTCCGCAAATCTTTAACAAGAACACCGTTACCGAGAGATTTTGACATCTTCTCGTTATCAATCCGGATGAAACCATTATGCATCCAGTAGTTCGCAAGTGGTTTACCTGTTAACACTTCGGATTGGGCGCATTCGCACTCATGGTGCGGGAACTGCAGATCCTGTCCACCCCCGTGAATGTCCAGTGTGTCCCCAAGGTACTCCCTAGCCATGGCGGAGCACTCAATATGCCAACCTGGTCGACCATCGCCCCAAGGACTGGACCAATAGATCTCACCTGGTTTTGCAGCCTTCCAGAGCACGAAATCTTCGGGATGCTCTTTGCGCTCGTCCACACCTACACGGATTCCAAATTGCAGCTCCTGTAAATTTTGCTTCGATAGCTTACCATACTCGCTGAATTTGCCTGTACGGTAATAGACGTCACCGCCATTTTCGTATGCGAAACCTTTTTCAACCAACTCACGGATAAAATCAATAATGAGCGGCATGTTTTCCGTTACTCTCGGGTTGCTACTTGCCTTGGGAATACCCAATCCCTCAAGGTCTTCATAGTAGGCTGCAATAAACTTCTCCGCGACGTGAGGAACGTCTGTTCCAAGTTGTTCGGCTTTGCGAATCAGCTTATCGTCCACATCCGTGAAGTTCACCACATAGTTTACATCATGTCCTGTCTGTTCCAGGTATCCACGAACCGTGTCGAAAAAGATAACCGGGCGTGCATTTCCAATATGAATATAGTCATATACCGTTGGTCCGCAGACATACATTTTTACTTTCCCTGGCTCTTGGGGAACAAATTCTTCTTTTGTACGACTCATCGTATTATAAATCTGAAGCGTCATGGTCACTTATCCTTTCATCCTATACTGCCTTTATTTATTGTATCACGTATCATGCACAGTCTCATTTGCACGGGCATTCTGCAGTGTACGTACTTCTTCCTGCAATCGTTCGAGTTCTTTTTGCATACCACGCAAGGAGTCAACGACCGGATCGGGCAATTGTTGACTGAGGCGGTCTACCCGTCGGCCATCCTGTTTAACAATTCTGCCCGGTATACCTACCACGGTACTATTGGAAGGGACCTCCTTAAGCACAACAGAGTTCGCCCCAATGTTGCTTTGATCCCCCACGCTAAATGAACCCAGCACCTTTGCTCCAGATGAGATAACCACATTATTACCAATGGTCGGATGTCTCTTTCCTTTTTCTTTCCCTGTTCCGCCAAGCGTAACCCCCTGATAGATAACAACATCATCGCCAATCTCACATGTTTCTCCAATAACGACGCCCATTCCATGGTCAATAAACAACCGATTCCCGATCGTAGCTCCAGGATGTATCTCAATCCCTGTCATAAAACGGCTAACCTGCGAAATGAACCTGGCCACCGAGAACCATCTTCGCTTGTATAAAAAATGAGCCATCCGGTGTGCCCATATCGCATGCAGCCCTGAGTAGGTTAGTACCACTTCAAACCACCCCCGGGCCGCCGGATCGTTTTCAAACACCACCTGGATATCTGATCTGATCTTCTTGAACATGCTCGTTCCCCTCTTGTTCAGGTTCCCGTCCTCCGGCTTACCGGACGGCGCGTTCCTTTGGTAGTGTACTGCACACTCGCCTAAACAAAAAACGCCCCTGCAGCATTTAGCTGCAGAGGCGTTTATCGCGGTCCCACTCTGCTCGGTCCATTCTTAAATAGAATGAGCCCTCAAGCGGTTTGGTAACGGAAACCAATCGTCACAACCTATCCTAACGTTTTCCCATGTCATGATCGACAAAGGCGGGGCTGGATTCGGCTGTGCAGCTCACGGGCGCATTTCGACTGATGGACAGTGGATGGTTCACAGCCACCGCAATCAAAGAAATCTTTCTTTGCTGCGGGACCATCCTCTCTGAATCTGCCCGGGTCAGTCTACTCCTCCCGATCTTTGCTGTTCTATTAGATAAATCATATCAATTATTCGTTGTGTTGTTATTATAGCGAAAAGGCCTCAGACTGACAACAGCCTCCTACGTAATCCATACCTGAACAGACTGTGTGCAGATTCCGATTAAACGGAATGCCCCTCGGATAATCTTATTTTACTTGTGCGAGCAATCGTTCGATCACTGTATCACGACCCAGAAGCACGATCGTTTGATTCAGATCCCGTCCATGCGTCTGTCCGGTCAAGGCTACACGAATTGGCATAAAGAGCTGTTTGCCCTTAAAGCCGGTTTCTTTCTGTACTTCCTTGATCAATGCAGCCATTTTGCTTGGCGTGAACTCTTCACTTGCCTGCACTTTATCGGCAAATGCCTTCAGCACAGTCGGCACCTGCTCTTCAGCGAGAACTGCGGCACCTTCAGTTTCCAGCTCAATCTCCGAACGGAAGAACACTTCCGACAATTCTACGATATCGGATGCGGCATTCATCTGTTCCTGATAGAGATGTACGAGGGTATGCGCCCACTCTTTTTGCTCAGCGGATAGATCCCCAGGAAGACGTCCTGCTTTTTGCAGTTGCGGAATGGCCATTTCGGCAATCCGTTCCGGGTCAGCATGTTTGATATAGTGGTTGTTCAAGTGAGCCAGCTTGTGTGTATCAAATACGGCCGGGCTCTTGGACAGGCGTTTCGTATCAAAAATGGAGATCAGTTGTTCTTGCGAGAAGATCTCTTCCTCCCCTTCCGGCGACCAGCCGAGCAGGGAAATGAAGTTAAACATCGCTTCAGGCAAATAGCCGAGTTGATCATACTGCTCAATAAACTGAATCACGGACTCATCCCGTTTACTCAGCTTCTTGTGATTTTCATTCACGATCAGCGTCATATGACCGAATTGCGGTGGCTCCCAGCCCAGCGCTTCATAGATCATCAGTTGACGCGGCGTGTTCGAGATGTGATCTTCCCCACGCAGGACGTGGGAGATCTTCATCAAGTGATCATCCACAGCAACAGCATAGTTGTACGTGGGAATGCCATCTTTTTTCACAATGACGAAGTCACCGGATTCCTTGCTGTTGAACGAGATTGTACCTTTAACCATGTCATCAAACGTATATACGCGCTCTTCGGGCACACGGAAACGAATACTCGCTACGCGGCCTTCCGCTTCAAATGCACTAATCTGCTCTGGAGTCAGATCACGGTGTTTGCCTGAATAACGCGGTGTTTCTCCACGTGCTGACTGCTCCTCACGCTCTTGCTCCAATTCCTCTTCCGTGCAGAAGCAAGGGTAGGCCAGACCTTTATCCAGCAATTCCTGTGTATATTTACGATAGAGGTCCAGACGTTCCGTTTGACGGTATGGTCCGTATTCTCCGCCCACATCAATACTTTCATCCCACTCGATTCCGAGCCATTTCAGGTATTTCAGCTGGCTTTCTTCACCACCGGCAATATTCCGTTTTACGTCCGTATCTTCAATACGAATAATGAATTTACCGTTATTATGTTTGGCATATAGATAGTTAAACAGCGCCGTACGGGCATTCCCGATATGCAGATGTCCTGTTGGGCTCGGCGCGTAACGCACACGAATTTCCGTGCTCATATGATCCCCTCCGTCATGAATTAATTGATGATATCACACACGAACCAGGCAAACAACGGATTGAGCAGCAATGCCCTCTCCCCGTCCCGGGAATCCCAGTTGCTCTGTCGTTGTTGCTTTCACGTTCACCAGTGTTACATCCGCTTCCAGTGCCTTGGCAATAACCTCAGCCATCTGCGGGATGTAAGGAGCCATCTTCGGCTTCTGGGCAATAATCGTTGAATCGATATTGCCTAACCGATATCCGCGATCCTTCACAAGCTGCCATACATGCTCCAGCAATTTCAGGCTGTCGGCATCCTTGAATTCCGGATCGGTATCCGGGAAGTGCTTGCCGATATCCCCAAGTGCCAGCGCACCCAAAATGGCATCACTTATCGCGTGCAACAGCACGTCTGCGTCCGAGTGACCCAGCAGTCCTTTTTCATAAGGAATCGTTACTCCGCCAATAATACACGGGCGTCCCTCTACCAGCTGATGTACATCAAATCCCTGTCCTACACGTATCATCGCTTCTTCTCTCCCCCCAGCAAAAACGCAGCGTATTGCAAATCTTCCGGCGTTGTTAATTTGATATTTGTATAATTGCCTTCCACAACCTTGACCGACATACCCTGACGTTCAGCCAGCATGGCGTCATCTGTTCCCAGAAAACCGTCCTGCTCGGCTGATTCGTAGGCGGAGAGCAGGGAAGAAAGACGAAAAGCCTGCGGGGTTTGAATGCTCCACAGACTGCTGCGATCTGGTGTCGCCGTAACGACTCCCTCCGCATTCACTTGTTTGATCGTATCCTTCACGGGAACCGCCAGTACAGCTGCTCCACCACCGGCTATGGCAGCCGCCATGCATCCCTTGATCTGCTCATGGTTCACAAAAGGACGTACCCCGTCGTGAACGAGAACCCAATCCGTCCCAAGTGCCTCAAGGCCTTTATGGACAGAATGTTGTCTCTCTTTCCCTCCGGGGATAACATGGACACGTGAATCCAGTTGGTATTTTTTTACCCAATCCTGGCAGCGTTCAACATCTGCAGCTCCTGTGACCAGCACTATCTCGCGGATCTCGTCCAGCGCAGCAAATACCTCAAGCGTATGTATGAAAACGGGCTTGTCCTGCAGCAACAGAAACTGTTTGCTCTCGGTCGTCCCCATACGGGTTCCGCGACCTGCTGCCACAATGACAACGCCCCACCCTTTATCCATGCCGCAATCCCTGCCTTGTCTGTCAGTTTATCGTTCAAAGATACACAATATCATTCAACGATACACTACCCATCATACCGCTTTATTGGGCTTTTTCCAACAGTTTCGGCTTGGCAAAAATCATTCGTCCCGCTGAAGTCTGCAGCACACTGGTCACGAGCACTTCCATCATCATGCCAATATACTCGCGTCCGCCCTCCACAACGATCATTGTGCCATCATCCAGATAGGCTACACCTTGACCATGCTCCTTGCCATCCTTGATGATCTGCACCATGATCTCCTCACCTGGCAGAACAACTGGCTTAACGGCATTGGCGAGATCATTAATGTTCAGCACAGATACACCCTGGAGTTCGCACACTTTGTTCAGATTAAAGTCATTGGTGACCACTTTGCCCTGAAGCACTTTAGCCAGTTTAACCAATTTGCTGTCCACCTCGGAGATTTCCTCGAAATCCCCTTCGTAGATCAGGACTTTTACATCAAGTTCCTTCTGGATTTTGTTCAAAATATCCAGTCCACGCCGTCCTCTGTTCCGCTTGAGCAGATCCGATGAATCCGCAATATGCTGTAACTCCTCCAGAACAAATTCCGGAATTACAATCGTGCCTTCAATAAATCCGGTTTTGCATATATCAGCAATACGCCCATCGATAATAACACTGGTATCCAGAATTTTATGTTCTTCCATCCGTCTATCCTCGTCCACCTCGGGATGACCCCATCGTCCAGACATCCAGAAGGCCCCCAGATCGTCTTTCTTCGCCATGGCAAGGGCATAACCGGAATAAGCACTAATCACCGTCAGCGCCACTTGCAGCACTTCTCCTGGCGTCCCCATCCATCTCACAACAGGGTAGAGCAACAAGGCCACCAGCAATCCCGCAACGGTACCTGCGGCACCTGCAGCCAATTCGTTCATAGGTACTTTTGCCAATGAATTGATCCCACTATGCAGCCTGTCTGCCATCAATGTTCCACCAATATTACATACAGCCATAAACATTACAGCTCCCAGCAGCGTCGATATACCAGCTCCCAGTAATCCTGCGGACTGAATCCATTCCGCCATCCATGGGACTGATTTTCCTGCCAGATGATATGCCGTGTAGCCGAACCATGCACCGCACAATCCTGTAAAAGTTAAAATGCCTTTTTTCCACATTAGTCCCTGCACCTCCTTCAATGTATCTTGATCTTGATATCCAGTATGATCCAATTCCTAATTTGCTAATCCCTTCCGGAAGAACTTTTTGGAAATGTTGCAATCGTCAGTTGAAAGTAGGTAAATTATTGGCATATAATGAATTCAATTCATATCCCGAGGTGAGTGGCAAAAATGAGTACGCTAAGTTTACAGGCTTTCCAGGATCAAGTTTCTGAACTGTTGTTGCGTCATCGCAGCCTGATTGATGTACTGTCCAAAACGGGACAAGCCGGAGCGTCTGTTAACCGTGCCGTGTCCAAAGCCATTACCGAATGCGGCTGCATCGAGCTGCACGCCACCAAGCAGAAATATGCCCCGGAGAGCGATATCGCTCAAACCAAGGGCCTGCTGGAAACGCATGTGGAAGGTGAATTGTGTGAGAATTGCCGAGAGGTCATCAGCTCTGAACTAGGGCGGAATCTGTTCTACATGTCGGCTCTCTGCAATCTGCTGGACATTAACATGGAAGAGGTCGTAAATCACGAATCACAGAAGTGTTCAACGCTAGGGATGTTTAATCTGTCGTAAGAAGATATGTAGGTCGTTCGCAAGGGTTTCTTTTACCGTAAATAGATCTGAATAAACAAAAAGCACGCATTCTCCAATGCAGGAGAGTACGTGCTTTCTTTGTCTAGTGTCTGTTACCAAGGTTACTTAACGATCGGAAGGACGGGATGATTTCTCATCCTTGCGCTTTTTCGCCCGACTACGCGAGGCCGCTGTTCGCAGGTTATGCTTCATTCCATACAAGGCGTATAACACCAACGGAATAAAGATCAATTTGGATAGCTGCTCCGGGAAAATCACGGCTACGGCTATGGCAAATAACACAACCCATGGGGCAATCCAGATTGCCTTGCGTGGCAACCCGACCTTTTTGAAATTGGGATATTTAAGCGAACTGACCATCAGATACGATAACAGCAATGTAGCAATCATCATGCTGATGGGACCGATATCCTTGTTAAACAAGGACAATGTGGCCAGCACTCCGCCGGCTGCCGGAATCGGCAAACCTGTGAAGTACCCGGGGATCCCCGGACGAACATTAAACCGGGCAAGACGAATCGCCCCACAGATCGGAAAAGCCGCTGTTGCAATCCAGGCGAGGATCGGCATCGAATCTTGAAACGACACCATAAATATGATCAGGGCTGGTGCGGCACCAAAGGAAACCATGTCAGACAAGGAATCAAGTTCCTTACCGAATTCGCTCTGGGCATTGAGTGCACGTGCCACTCGGCCATCCAGACCATCCAGCAGCATCGCTACAATGACCATAATGGCAGCCAAACTGTAATTTCCATCAATCGCAAGCAAAATTGCCATCATTCCAAGAAACAGATTACCCAGGGTAAAGAGATTCGGAATGAATCTGGTTAGCATCGTTGTTTCACCTCATCCATTTCAAGCCTTTATATAGGCAAAACCTTACATCTGTCTGTCGATAAACATCTGCTCCTGCAAACGTTTGAGGCCTTCCTTAATGGTCCGAGCTCGAACTTCACCAATACCGTCCACTTCGTCCAGTTCTTCAATTGTAGCCATAATAACATGAGGTAGTTGTTCAAATTGATCCACCAGGTTATGGATAATGACATTGGGCAGACGGGGGATCTTATTTAATACCCGGAATCCGCGAGGTGCAACCGAATCCTCTGACGTGGCCGCTGATGAAGGATAACCGAGCAGACGGACAATATGGTGTGCATCCAGTAATTCATCGTCCGACAATCTTTTCAGTCCTACTATAATTTCACGGATTTTGTCATCACTGTCGTCACGAGCATAGTCTTTATACAACAACCAGGCTTCTTCTTCCGTTGTACCCACAAGCTCTTCCATTTGCATGGAGATGAGTCGTCCCTCATTCCCGAGTTCATGAATGTATCGTTTGATCTCCGTTTTGATCCGCATCACCATCTCGGTACGCTGAATCACATTGACCACTTCAGGAATCGTCACCAATTCCTCAAATTCAGAGGCACTCAGATTCGTAAGGGACTGTGTTAATACCGCTTTGTATTTCTCCAGGGTTTGAATCGCTTGATTCGCTTTGGTCAAAATAACCCCGATTTCCTTGAGGGAATAACGAAGTGTTCCCTGATACAAGGTAATGATATTCCGGCGCTGTGATATGGATACGACCAATTTACCCGTTTGCTTCGCTACACGCTCCGCCGTCCGGTGACGAATGCCCGTCTCTGATGAAGAGATTGAGGAATCGGGAATTAACTGGGTATTGGCGTAAAGAATACGCTTCAAATCTTCGCTAAGAATAATGGCTCCATCCATCTTAGCGAGTTCGTACAGATAGTTGGGGGAGAAGTCACAGTTAATCGAGAATCCCCCATCCACCACTTCCATGACTTCAGGGCTGTATCCTACAACAAGCAGTGCGCCCGTCTTGGCGCGCAGCACATTTTCCAGACCTTCGCGGAAAGGTGTACCTGGTGCAATCAGCCTTAATAATTCATTCATATTATCCAGTTGGCTCGAATCTTTCATCTTGTTATGCCCCCTAATCTAAAGCAACCGCTAGTGCATCTGCCACGGTATTCACACCGATCAGTTGTATCCCGCGAGGATGTTTCCAGCCCTTTAAGCTTTTTTCTGGTAAAATAACACGCTTGAAGCCCAGCTTCGCGGCTTCCTTCACTCGTTGTTCTGCTCGTGATACGGCTCGAACTTCACCTGTGAGACCAATCTCGCCAAAGATGACGTCATCCGGCTTGGTCGGTACATCTCTCAAACTGGAGGCAATGCTGACCGCAACCGCCAAATCTACCGCGGGCTCATCCAGCCTTACTCCACCAGCCACGTTAAGATATGCATCCTGGGTTTGTAAAAACATGCCCATCCGTTTCTCCAGCACGGCAATGATCAGATTTAATCGATGCAAGTCTACTCCTGTTGCCATACGGCGGGGAGAAGGGAAGTGGGTGGTCGAGATCAACGCCTGCAATTCCACGAGCAAAGGACGTGTGCCCTCCATGCTGGCAACTACCGTAGAACCCGCTACACCCAGTGGCCGTTCCGACAAAAAGAGTTCTGACGGGTTGCCCACCTCACGAAGTCCATCCTCGCCCATCTCAAAAATGCCAATCTCATTGGTTGAACCAAAACGGTTCTTCACCGCACGCAACAGTCGATACGTATGATGCCGTTCTCCTTCAAAATAAAGCACGCAATCCACCATATGTTCTAACATACGTGGACCGGCAATGGCACCTTCTTTGGTAACATGCCCCACAAGAACCGTTGCAATGCCTCTGCCTTTGGCAATCCGCATGAACCTAGACGTACATTCCCTTACCTGGGCTACACTACCCGGCGCACTGGTAACTTCGGGAAGATACACCGTCTGAATGGAGTCGATGACAAGAAAATGCGGCTGGATCTGATCCACCGCTTCCTCTACACGTTCCATATTGGTTTCACACAGCACATACAACTCGGCAGAGAGTGCCCCGAGACGATCCGCCCGCAATTTGGTTTGCTTGACTGATTCCTCACCAGAAACATATAACACACGTAGACCCGAATGCGTCAAAGCATGAGACGTCTGCAACATCAACGTTGATTTACCGATACCTGGGTCTCCACCCACCAGAACGAGTGAACCCGGAACGATTCCGCCACCCAATACCCGGTTCAACTCGCCGATTCCAGTCTGTACACGCGGTTCCTGACCGCTATCTATATCTATGATAGGAAGCGGTTTATCTTTACTGTCAAACAGAGGAGAATTTCTCCCTTGTGTTTTGACCACCGTCTCTGTTTCTTCCACCATTGAATTCCATGACTGACAACCCGGACACTTCCCGTACCACTTGGGGGCTTCATAGCCGCATTCCGTACATTGAAACTTGGTTTTAACTTTGGCCACTTCAGCACTCCTATAATTTAGTTTTATAACAGCATTTTGCATTATTCGACGAATTTTGCCCAAACTCCCTGACGTGCAGGGTCACTAAAAGTTTACCATTGTTTGAGATTTTTCGTAAAGGATTATCGCAAACTTTACACATGTTCCTGACATAATCATGTCCGTCTTCTGTCCAAAATGCAAAAAATCCTCCCCGGCCGAAGCCGAGAAGGATTAACAATCAATACAAGCTTGAGTTCAACTCCATAGCTTGTTACATATTATTTAGTTTCGATTTCCTCGTTAGAAGGAACAATCACGTCTTTTTTCGTTACTGACAGTGCACCGTTCTCTTCGTCAATGAGTAATGAATCCCCTTTGGTTACGTTGCCTGTAAGCAACTCTTCAGACAATTTGTCCTCGATATGCTTCTGGATTGCCCGACGAAGCGGACGCGCACCGTAGGCTGGATCGAAACCTGCCTTGGCAAGGAATTCCTTCGCATTGTCGGTAAGTTCGAAGTCAACCTCATATTCACGCAGCCGTTTGCGAAGCTCCTCACTCATGAGCGTAACAATCTCTGCAATGTGTTTCTGTTCCAGAGAGTGGAATACGATAATTTCATCAATCCGGTTAAGGAACTCTGGACGGAAGGATTTCTTCAGCTCATCCATGACTTTACCCTTCATGTTATCATAATCCGCACCTGCATCCACAACTGCTGTGAAACCAAGTGTCGAGTTACGTTTGATCGCTTCAGCACCCACGTTGGATGTCAGGATAATCAGCGTATTCCGGAAGTCAACAACGCGACCTTTGGAATCAGTCAGACGACCATCCTCAAGCACTTGCAGCAAGATATTGAATACTTCCGGATGTGCTTTCTCGATTTCATCGAGCAGGACAACGGAATATGGTTTGCGACGAACTTTCTCTGTCAGCTGGCCACCTTCTTCATAGCCAACATATCCTGGAGGCGCACCGACGAGTCGGGAAGTCGAATGCTTCTCACCATACTCGGACATATCAATACGGATTACTGCATTTTCATCACCAAACATCGCTTCAGCCAGAGCACGAGCAAGTTCTGTTTTACCTACCCCTGTAGGACCGAGGAAGATAAATGAACCCATCGGACGTTTTGGATCTTTAAGTCCTGCACGCGCACGACGAACCGCACGACTGACCGACTTCACAGCCTCATCCTGGCCGATGACACGTTCATGCAGAATGGATTCCAGATTCATCAGGCGCTGTGTCTCTTCTTCTTTCAGCTTGTTCACCGGAATTCCTGTCCAGTTGGCTACCACTTGTGCGATATCCTCTGGTGTTACCTCGGAATCCGTGCGACCTTGTTTTTCTTTCCATTGGTTCTTCGTTACATCCAGCTCTTCACGGATTTTTTGTTCCGTATCACGCAGAGCGGCTGCTTTTTCGAACTCCTGGCTTTGAACTGCAGCGTCTTTTTCCTTGCGGATATCTTCCAGACGGCTCTCCAGCTGTTTCAGGTTTGGTGGGATCGTGTAAGAGTTCAATCTTACTTTGGAACCCGCCTCGTCAATCAGGTCAATCGCTTTGTCTGGCAGGAAACGGTCTGTGATGTAACGGTCAGACAGCTTAACCGCCTGCACAATCGCTTCGTCCGTAATTTTCACGCGGTGATGCGCCTCATAACGGTCACGCAAGCCGTGCAAGATCTGAATCGCTTCTTCCGGAGAGGGCTGATCTACCGTAATCGGTTGGAAACGACGCTCAAGCGCTGCATCCTTCTCGATGTATTTGCGATATTCATCCAGTGTTGTCGCACCGATACATTGCAATTCTCCACGGGCCAGAGCCGGTTTCAAAATGTTAGAAGCATCGATGGCACCTTCAGCTCCGCCTGCGCCAATCAAGGTATGCAATTCATCGATAAACAGGACAATGTTACCTGCTTGGCGAATCTCATCCATGATTTTTTTCAGACGATCTTCAAACTCACCACGATATTTGGTTCCAGCAACTACTGAACCCATATCCAGGGTCATCACACGTTTGTCGCGCAATGTTTCCGGAATTTCATTTGCAATAATTTTTTGTGCAAGGCCTTCAGCAATCGCTGTTTTACCTACACCTGGTTCACCAATCAATACCGGGTTGTTCTTGGTACGACGGCTGAGTACCTGAATGACACGCTCAATTTCTTTGCTACGTCCAATAACCGGGTCAAGGTTATTCTCTCTGGCGTATGCCGTGAGGTCACGTGCCAGACTGTCCAGCGTTGGTGTGCTGACATTGGCAGGTGTTCCATTATGGCTGGATACAGCTTCACTGCTGCCAAGCAGCTGTAACACTTGTTGACGTGCTTTGTTCAGGCTGATACCCAGGTTATTGAGCACACGTGCTGCAACACCCTCGCCTTCACGAATCAATCCGAGCAGGATATGCTCTGTGCCTACATAGGTATGGCCCAATTTACGAGCTTCATCCATAGACAACTCAATTACTTTTTTCGCACGTGGCGTATATGCAATGTTGGTAGGTTGCTCTTGGCCACGGCCAATCAGCGTTTCTACTTCATCCTGAATTTTTTCCAATCCGAGTCCCAGGCCGATCAGTGCTTTGGCTGCGATGCCTTCGCCTTCACGAATGAGGCCGAGCAAAATATGCTCAGTACCGATGTTATTATGACCGAGACGGACAGCTTCTTCCTGCGCGAGTGCGAGCACCTTTTGGGCCCGTTCCGTAAATCTTCCAAACATCATATCTCCTGCACCTCCATGGTTTTGGATAAAACGAGGGGTTCAAACCATCCCCGCCGTATTCTTCATATCATTTTTGTTTGCAGCCGTGCTGCGAATAAAGTCATTCGGCATCGTACATGCCTTATTATATAAAAGCCGCAATGCGGCATGAAACCATAATTCAATACAATATCAGAGTAAGCTAGGACTGCTTCGCTGCATTGATCGTATCACGAATCAACTGAGCTCGATAGATGTCACGCTCATCTGTGCGCATATCTTCCCCGAATGTTTTCTGCAAAAATCCCGGCTGTGTCATCACATTCAACTCATTCATGACCGTGATCGACAGTCCATCCAACAAGCCGAGATCCACGCCAAGGCGTACATCCGATAAGCGCTGTGCTGCTTCCTTGGAATCAACAATAGCTGCATGAGACAATATGCCGTAAGAACGCATGACACGATCCGTAATTCGAAGTCTGGAGTCGGTAATTAACCGCTCTCTGGCTGTACGTTCATGACCAATCATCTGTAACACAACACCATGCAGGTTCTCGATGACTTCCTGTTCGGTCTGTCCCAGTGTAATCTGATTCGAGATCTGGAACAGGTTACCCATAGCTTCGCTGCCTTCACCGTATATGCCTCTTACAGTCAATCCCACTTGGGAAACTGCGGTTAAAATACGGCCAATCTGCTGCGTCATCACCAGGGCAGGCAGGTGCATCATGACAGATGCTCTGACACCTGTACCTACATTCGTAGGACAACTGGTTAAGTATCCTCTGCGATCATCAAAAGCATAATCCACGTGCGCTTCAAAAGCATCATCTATTGCGGAAGCTTTCTCCCAGGCTTCTTTCACCTGGAACCCCGGATAGAGGCACTGGATACGAAGATGATCCTCTTCATTAATCATAATACTGACAGACTCATCCTCACTGAGAATAACCGCACCATGTCTGGATTCATTCGCAAGACTTGGACTGATGAGATGTTTCTCCACCAGCACCCGTTTGTCGAGTTCGTCAATATCGATTAGATCCAAAGTATGAAAATCCCCAAAGGCATGAACATCGTCGTATTGAAGTACTTCGCTCAGCTTATTCAGTACCTCTTCCGATTGCTCATTGGAAGCCAGCATCGGAAACGGAACATGCTGAAGGTTGCGCGCAATCCGGACACGGCTGCTTATGACAATTTCGGAATCAGCCGCATCACTGCGCATCCAGTCGCTGAGCGCCTTCTCTGTAAAGCGCAGATTAGGCATTACGCATCCCTCCTACTCATGACAAACTTTACTCCTGAGCTATTCCTTTTTCAAGTTCTCGAATCTGGTCACGGATCTGAGCCGCCTCTTCAAATTCCTCTTGGGCGATGCTCTCTTGGAGCTCACGCTTCAAATCAGCAATTTGACGTTTCACCTTGATGCGACCACCAGCTCGTGCAGGTACTTTACCTACATGGGACGTACTACCATGAACCCGCTTGAACAAAGGGTCCAGACGGCTGTCAAAATATTTATAACATGAACTGCAGCCAAATCGGCCTATCTTACTGAATTGTGCGTACGTCATACCGCACTCTTCACACTGAAGTGCCTTTGCAGGTGGTGTTCCTGCCGATCCACTTTTGCCGGCTGGATCAAAATCAAGTAACCCGGACAACAAGTTGTGAATGGAAAATCCACCTGCTGTTCCAGGAATCATTTCCCCTTTTTCACGGGCACATGACTCACAAATATGGAATTCCGTCTTCTCTCCATTTACGATCTTCGTAAAATGCAGTGTCGCCGGACGTTTATTGCATTCTTGGCACAGCATAATGATGTACCTCCTTTGACCCCGATAGTTTTCATTTACCGAGCAAAGATATTAGCATCGCCTTTAACATTCTGGCACGAATTTGATCCCGGTAAGGAAGTTTGACCAATATAACCTCTCTAGATACAGCAGCTCGCATCAACCCAGCTTCACGCTTGCTCAAGAAACGTGCTTCTTCCAATTGATAAATCAAACCTTCGGCAGCTGTCTGCCCGATCTCATCACCAATACTATGGTGCAAATGGTTATGCAGAGCTGATTGGGCTGGTAATTCAATGCGCTGTATGCGAACATAACCACCACCGCCGCGTTTACTCTCTACCAGGTATCCCTTCTCGAGTGTAAAACGTGTGCTGATGACATAATTGATCTGGGAAGGTACACATGAGAATTGATCTGCCAGATCATTACGCTGAATTTCAACCATTCCTTCGGGACTTTCATGCAAAATACTCTTCAGATATCGTTCGATAATATCAGAGATATTACGCATCCAATCATCCTCCACTGTCTGAAACGTTAAGTCAATAAGGACCCACACGCCCCCACAGAGTACACCTTCTCTACCCATTTAACCAATCAGGGAAACAGCGAATCTTGCTTCCACAGGAGTCAACAGGAGAGCGAAGGAAGCACGAAGGTCCTTTAATATTCCCTTGATCCTCCGATGAGATGAATCACGTATAGTGGCGATCATGCATCAGATTGTAGAAAGAAAGCTACTTAAGTATTAAACCTTTAGTTGACTTTGACTTTCTTTGACTTTATATACATTATAGCATATTTTGTGGTTTTGCCAAGTGGGATCACTATTCATTTTTTACGATTTTACACGAAATATTCCCCAGACACAAAAAAACCTCTCCAAAATTGCTGGAGAAGTCCTTTTGTCTTTCAATCACTCCGTATTTCTATCTAAGCTAATCAAGATAAAGGAACAGTGGGAAGAGTAATCAGAAGAAATCGAGTAAATAAGTTTCCCGTTCAGGAATTGCTTGTTCCAAAGCCTTGATTGCTGTGTTCGGTCCGTGAATTCTTCCCATTCGTGCCATTTCCGTTGGTCTGCGATATCCCATCAGCACCGCAGTAAGGGCTTGAATATCTACCTTAATAGTCTGATCATCAGTAACTGGCTCCGAAGTTTTCCATATGGATGCTGTTCCATTCTTTGCTACGTTCAATTGCCATACTCCTTCATTCCACGGAGCGTGGGAATCCTCTACCTGTAGAACAATCTGAACTGGTGAGTCCTGACTTGCAAATGGATATTGAGATATAAACTGTTCCACACTAACGATACGCGCCATAAAATAAGGTACGATCTCCTGCTGAATCCGTGGATTATCCAACTGGAAAGCAAGCGTATCACTGGCAGGTGCCTGTAACGTAACTTCCTGGATCATGGAATCATGGTTAGCAATAAAGGTCCATAGTCCTTGCCTAGCCTCTTCATTTAGATAGATAATCTCTTTAATGGTAAACTTATTTTCCTTAACCTCATATAAAAGATAACCTTGTGCTGCATTAGCTTCATCGTAATATACAGCCTTTTGGCTGCTTCCATTAACCAGAACTGAATTCTCCCACCTTGCATCGTCCCGTACCAGCGTTCCGTTATAGCGTTCAGCATAAGCACTGTATACTTCCTTTAATACACTGAGGCCCGGATCCCCACGCCGAATTGTTCCAGGTGTCGCTTTTTTCGAAGGCAAATGAGCAGTTGGCACTTTATACCGTTTAAATTCAACATATGTCTCCCATCCATACTTTCGATAGAAACCAAAAGAGAATGGATGCAAGAACGATATACTTTGTTTGTTTCGATTCATTTCTTCCAACGCATGCTTGAGCAGACCCGCTACCCAGCCTTTGCGTCTATACTCTGGCCAGGTGGCTACACCCGCAATACCGCCCATCTCGAACGATCTACCATGAATATAGGTTTGAAAAGGAATAATGTGAAGTTTGGCTCCTAACTGCCCGTCCTCATATACACCCCATATATCCTGTGACGAAAATTGACTCCGCCGTTTTTCTTTTTGTTCTTCACTCATTACTACTTGAAAAGCGTATTCGGAGAGTGCCATCGCCGGTTCAAAATCATCTACCGTCAATTTTTGAATTTCCATGTCTTCCTACACCTCATTCACTAGAGTTGTTATCAATCCATGATGGCCTGATATCTGATATATGTACCCCTTTGAGTGTGTCAGAGGATTCCTATAAAGTCAAATAAGAGATGCTTGCGCATCCCTTAAAATAAACAAATAAAAACCACCACCGAATAACATCGGCAGTGGTTCTTCGCTTGGCGGCGTCCTACTCTCCCAGGACCCTGCGGTCCAAGTACCATCGGCGCTAGAGGGCTTAACGGTCGTGTTCGGGATGGGTACGTGTGGAACCCCTCCGCCATCGCCACCAAACGCGATTTGTCGAAGCAAAGCTTCTTGAAATCAGATATGGAACTGAAAATCATACACACGTTCTGTGATGTACCAATTTTCATTTCAGAGATCATTCTCTGAAAACTAGATTCGAAACGAAACATGCGAATTACAACTTGCTATTGGATAAGCCCTCGACCGATTAGTACTGGTCAGCTCCATGCATTGCTGCACTTCCACCCCCAGCCTATCTACCTCGTCGTCTTCAAGGGGTCTTACATACTGGGAAATCTCATCTTGAGGGGGGCTTCACGCTTAGATGCTTTCAGCGTTTATCCCGTCCGTACATAGCTACCCAGCGGTGCTCCTGGCGGAACAACTGGTACACCAGCGGTACGTCCATCCCGGTCCTCTCGTACTAAGGACAGCTCCTCTCAAATTTCCTACGCCCACGACAGATAGGGACCGAACTGTCTCACGACGTTCTGAACCCAGCTCGCGTACCGCTTTAATGGGCGAACAGCCCAACCCTTGGGACCTACTTCAGCCCCAGGATGCGATGAGCCGACATCGAGGTGCCAAACCTCCCCGTCGATGTGGACTCTTGGGGGAGATAAGCCTGTTATCCCCAGGGTAGCTTTTATCCGTTGAGCGATGGCCCTTCCATGCGGTACCACCGGATCACTAAGCCCGACTTTCGTCCCTGCTCGACTTGTAGGTCTCGCAGTCAAGCTCCCTTATGCCTTTGCACTCTTCGAATGATTTCCAACCATTCTGAGGGAACCTTTGGGCGCCTCCGTTACTCTTTAGGAGGCGACCGCCCCAGTCAAACTGCCCACCTGACACTGTCCCCGCACCGGATTACGGTACCAGGTTAGAACCTAGATACGATCAGGGTGGTATCCCAACGTTGCCTCCACGGAAGCTTGCGCTCCCGTTTCAAAGGCTCCCACCTATCCTGTACAGATCGTACCCAAATTCAATATCAAGCTGCAGTAAAGCTCCATGGGGTCTTTCCGTCTTGTCGCGGGTAACCTGCATCTTCACAGGTATTAAAATTTCACCGGATCTCTCGTTGAGACAGCGCCCAAGTCGTTACGCCATTCGTGCGGGTCAGAATTTACCTGACAAGGAATTTCGCTACCTTAGGACCGTTATAGTTACGGCCGCCGTTTACTGGGGCTTCGGTTCACAGCTTCGGATTGCTCCTAACCACTCCCCTTAACCTTCCAGCACCGGGCAGGCGTCAGCCCGTATACTTCGCCTTACGGCTTCGCACAGACCTGTGTTTTTGCTAAACAGTCGCTTGGGCCTTTTCACTGCGGCCCCCTCGTGCTATTCACACTACCGGGGCACCCCTTCTCCCGAAGTTACGGGGTCATTTTGCCGAGTTCCTTAACGAGAGTTCTTCCGCGCGCCTTAGAATACTCTTCTCGCCTACCTGTGTCGGTTTGCGGTACGGGCACCTTCACCTGGCTAGAGGCTTTTCTTGGCAGTGTGAGATCATGACCTTCGCTACTACAATTTTCGCTCCCCATCACAGCTCAGCCTTAATGATGTGCGGATTTGCCTACACATCAGCCTTACTGCTTAGACGGACATCCATCAGTCCGCGTCACTACCCTACTGCGTCCCCCCATTGCTCATAACGGCTTACGGTGGTACAGGAATTTCGACCTGTTGTCCTTCGACTACGCCTTTCGGCCTCGCCTTAGGTCCCGACTTACCCTGAGCGGACGAGCCTTCCTCAGGAACCCTTAGGCTTTCGGCGGATCAGATTCTCACTGATCTTTTCGTTACTCATACCGGCATTCTCACTTGTATAATGTCCAGCGCTCCTTACGGTACACCTTCAACCCTTATACAACGCTCCCCTACCCCTGATGCAAGCATCAAGCCATAGCTTCGGTGGTGTGTTTAGCCCCGTTACATTTTCGGCGCAGAGTCACTCGACCAGTGAGCTATTACGCACTCTTTCAATGGTGGCTGCTTCTAAGCCAACATCCTGGTTGTCTGTGCAACTCCACATCCTTTCCCACTTAACACACACTTGGGGACCTTAGCTGATGGTCTGGGCTGTTTCCCTTTTGACAATGGATCTTAGCACTCACTGTCTGACTCCCGGAAGTAAGTCTATGGCATTCGGAGTTTGACTGAGCTTGGTAACCCTTGCGGGCCCCGCACCCAATCAGTGCTCTACCTCCACGACTCTGTTTTCCGAGGCTAGCCCTAAAGCTATTTCGGGGAGAACCAGCTATCTCCGAGTTCGATTGGAATTTCTCCGCTACCCCCACCTCATCCCCGCACTTTTCAACGTGCGTGGGTTCGGGCCTCCAGTGCGTGTTACCGCACCTTCACCCTGGACAGGGGTAGATCACCCGGTTTCGGGTCTACGTCCACGTACTACATCGCCCTATTCAGACTCGCTTTCGCTGCGGCTCCGGCTCTTCACCTTAACCTTGCACGGGAACGTAACTCGCCGGTTCATTCTACAAAAGGCACGCCATCACCCCTAAAACGGGCTCTGACTTTTTGTAAGCACACGGTTTCAGGTTCTATTTCACTCCCCTTCCGGGGTGCTTTTCACCTTTCCCTCACGGTACTGCTTCACTATCGGTCGCTAGGAAGTATTTAGCCTTGGCAGATGGTCCTGCCGGATTCATACGGGGTTTCACGTGCCCCGCACTACTCGGGATCCGTCTCGGAGGGAACAGACTTTCAATTACAGGGCTTTTACCTTCTTTGGCGGGCCTTTCCAGACCTCTTCGCTTAACCGGTTCCTTTGTAACTCCATGTGAGACGTCCCACAACCCCAAAGAGCAAGCTCTCTGGTTTGGGCTTCTCCGCGTTCGCTCGCCGCTACTGACGGAATCACTATTGTTTTCTCTTCCTCAGGGTACTTAGATGTTTCAGTTCCCCTGGTATGCCTCTACACAACCTATGTATTCAGTTGTGAGTAACTGGAAATTACCCCAGCTGGGTTTCCCCATTCGGACACCCCCGGATCAAAGCTTGCTTACAGCTCCCCGAGGCAGTTTCGTTGTTCGCCACGTCCTTCATCGGCTCCTAGCGCCTAGGCATCCTCCGTGTGCTCTTAGTAGCTTAACCAAATTGCTCCGGTTTCGATCGCTCGCTTCCCTTGTTTTGGACTGCGTCCAAAGCCAAAAGTCGCTCCCACTCGATACCATCGCAACAGCAATTAACTACCGTTTTTATTGAAACTTGTTTACACAAGTTCAGCTAAAAAGGAATGTTCTAATTCGCATTTACTTTCGTTTCGATATCTAGTTTTCAAAGAACAATCCAAATAGATGAAATTGTTTGGTGGAGCCAAGCGGGATCGAACCGCTGACCTCCTGCTTGCAAGGCAGGCGCTCTCCCAGCTGAGCTATGGCCCCTCAAATTCCATCAAAACTGAACAAATGGATAAGTAACTGTGTTGCTGTTGCAGGTTCTAAGAACCTGCATATTTGAATGTTTCCGCTCGGGAAACGATTCTCCATAGAAAGGAGGTGATCCAGCCGCACCTTCCGATACGGCTACCTTGTTACGACTTCACCCCAATCATCTATCCCACCTTCGGCGGCTGGCTCCTTGCGGTTACCCCACCGACTTCGGGTGTTATAAACTCTCGTGGTGTGACGGGCGGTGTGTACAAGACCCGGGAACGTATTCACCGCGGCATGCTGATCCGCGATTACTAGCAATTCCGACTTCATGCAGGCGAGTTGCAGCCTGCAATCCGAACTGAGACCGGCTTTTTAGGATTCGTTCCACCTCGCGGCTTCACAGCCCGTTGTACCGGCCATTGTAGTACGTGTGTAGCCCAGGTCATAAGGGGCATGATGATTTGACGTCATCCCCACCTTCCTCCGGTTTGTCACCGGCAGTCACCTTAGAGTGCCCATCCGAAATGCTGGCAACTAAGATCAAGGGTTGCGCTCGTTGCGGGACTTAACCCAACATCTCACGACACGAGCTGACGACAACCATGCACCACCTGTCTCCTCTGTCCCGAAGGAAAGATACATCTCTGTACCGATCAGAGGGATGTCAAGACCTGGTAAGGTTCTTCGCGTTGCTTCGAATTAAACCACATACTCCACTGCTTGTGCGGGTCCCCGTCAATTCCTTTGAGTTTCAGTCTTGCGACCGTACTCCCCAGGCGGAGTGCTTAATGTGTTAACTTCGGCACCAAGGGTATCGAAACCCCTAACACCTAGCACTCATCGTTTACGGCGTGGACTACCAGGGTATCTAATCCTGTTTGCTCCCCACGCTTTCGCGCCTCAGCGTCAGTTACAGCCCAGAGAGTCGCCTTCGCCACTGGTGTTCCTCCACATATCTACGCATTTCACCGCTACACGTGGAATTCCACTCTCCTCTTCTGCACTCAAGTCACCCAGTTTCCAGTGCGATCCGGGGTTGAGCCCCGGGATTAAACACCAGACTTAAATGACCGCCTGCGCGCGCTTTACGCCCAATAATTCCGGACAACGCTTGCCCCCTACGTATTACCGCGGCTGCTGGCACGTAGTTAGCCGGGGCTTTCTTCTCAGGTACCGTCACCTTGAGAGCAGTTACTCTCCCAAGCGTTCTTCCCTGGCAACAGAGCTTTACGATCCGAAAACCTTCATCACTCACGCGGCATTGCTCCGTCAGGCTTTCGCCCATTGCGGAAGATTCCCTACTGCTGCCTCCCGTAGGAGTCTGGGCCGTGTCTCAGTCCCAGTGTGGCCGATCACCCTCTCAGGTCGGCTACGCATCGTCGCCTTGGTGAGCCGTTACCCCACCAACTAGCTAATGCGCCGCAGGCCCATCCCCAAGTGACAGATTGCTCCGTCTTTCCAGTTTCCTTCAGGCGAAGGAAACAACTATTCGGTATTAGCTACCGTTTCCGGTAGTTGTCCCAAACTTGAGGGCAGGTTGCCTACGTGTTACTCACCCGTCCGCCGCTAAGCATCAAAGAAGCAAGCTTCTTATCAACTCCGCTCGACTTGCATGTATTAGGCATGCCGCCAGCGTTCGTCCTGAGCCAGGATCAAACTCTCCAATAAAGTATTGAAAAGAGCGATAAGCTCATTTTGAATCTGACGATTCATTGTGAATCAAAAGTTACTATCCATTTGTTCAGTTTTCAAGGAACTTGTATGTCCGTTTTTGTTGATGTTTGTCAACCGGACAGGAATCTTATCATATCATGTTAACTAACTTACTGTCAACACTTTGTTTTTGTCACCTTTCAAGTGATTATGACAATCATTCGTTTGAAGCGACAAGAAATAATATATCATGTCATGATTTATTTAGCAAGCATTTTTTATCAACCATCTATTATCATAAAATCTTCTTAAACGGCACCGTGCTTCCAACCTATATGCGACACATTAACACAATATCTGAAACAAAGATGGAATTTTAGAAAGGCTGCTCTATATCTAATGAAACGATCATTTCTATATACATTGTATACATCTATAACCATGAATAATAAGGATCTAAATAAAGATTAGCTAGAGCCCCGATCGGTATAACACCCTTGCCCTCCTGTTGGTTTGAAGAAAGTGATCCAAAAACTCTATAATAAGGTATATAGATATAGGGATAGGATAGGTAAGCAATTAAATGTAACTCTTCATGTGGTGTGGTTAATTCATGAACATACGTTAACTGTCTCATACGAACTTTTAACTCAGATATCGCACTCCATTCACAACCGGCTACTACATAACCAATTTCTGAATAAACTCATTACTAAATCTATATGGGGTGATCACACTTGAAACAATGGCTGAAGAATAGACGCAAAGGTTACGGCAAAAAGTTGGTTTCCATTCATGCTTGGAATGCCTGGATTGTTGTAATCCTTGCTATATCAGGTCTTATATTAGTTGGAGGCTTTTGGCGTGAGATCCTTGGAATCGGGCGTGTATGGTTAAAATGGCTGCATATCATCGTTGGGCTGGCTATGCTAGCACCCGTCGTATATTACTTGATTTTGGCCGGAAAGCACTGGAAACAGCTTCGTAATAGACCTTGGCAAAGGGTGAACACCGTCTTTGTTCTTGCGCTGCTGGTAGGATGGCTACTCTCAGGTATAGTATTATGGCAGTTCAAGCTGGCTGGACCCCGATGGTCGAATGCTGCACTCTTGATCCATGACCTGCTGACTTGGGTGGGCTTACCTTATATTATCTATCACTCAATAACTCGGACCAAATGGTTAAAGGACCCTGCACGTCGTGCGGTTAAAACCACTACAACTTCAACACGAGCTCAAAATGCAGCTGATCCAGCTGATTCAATATTAGATGAAAAAGAAACTCCGGCTGCTATATATTCTTCCCAGTTTGATCGTAATCCCGAGAGAGATTCTCTCAAACCAGAGCAGCGACCTCAACCTGTGTATACACGCCGAGCTTTCATCCGTTCTGCCGTGGGGATTGGTCTTGCTGTCACACTCGGACCTACTTTTATATCCTGGGTAGGACGCAATCTCAAAATTGATAACAGTATCGACAGTATGCTGGAGAACGATCCTAACCGTATGGTTCCTTTGCCACAACCGTTGTCTGCATCTTCACCTCCCATTGGAGGCGGAGCTGAAGGTCATTTCCGCGTATATACGGTTACGCCCATCCCGTCCTTCTCCAATGCTAACTGGTCTTTCCGTATTGATGGATTGGTTGAACGGGCACAGGTCTGGAACTGGGAACAGTTCGTGAAGCTCGCGCGTACCGTACAGGTTAGTGATTTCCACTGTGTAACAGGATGGTCTGTGTATAAAAATACCTGGGAAGGGATTTCACTTGCACAGCTTTTGAAGCAAGCCGGGGTCAAACCCGAGGCTCATAGTGTGAAGTTTTATTCCGGTGATGGTGTGTATACAGATGCGATTACAATGGATCAAGCACAAATGGAGGATATTATGGTGGCTGTTATGCATGATGGCAAACCCATCCCAGCTGATCTTGGCGGTCCGGTACGGCTCGTCATCCCTCAAATGTATGCATACAAATCAGTAAAATGGTTGAATCGCATTGAACTCATCGACAGTGAACATATTGGTTACTGGGAAGAGCGAGGATATGACAAGGATGCATGGCTTACAGGCGCATCTCAGCGCATCCCTAATAATATAACTGGATCATGATCGGTTCAGTTAAAATTGATTGATTGTTCATTCGTTGTATTAATAATTTCAATAACAGCAAAAGCCCCCGACCACGTATCCGTGTCTTCGGGGGCTTTCTTATAGAAACTCTTTTGTTCGTTTATCCTCTAACCCTGTGGGTTCAAAAGGCGTACAAGTTCGTCCTCATCCTCTATCGTTGGAATACCGAGATCATGGGCTTTGGTTAGTTTACTACCTGCCTTCCCTCCGGCAATAACCAGATCTGTCTTTTTCGATACACTGCCAGTCACCTTCGCTCCGAGCGCTTCCAGTCTCTGCGTCGCCTCTTCCCGCGTCAATTGGTGCAGCGTTCCGGTCAGGACGACCGTTTTACCACTGAAGAAGGAATCTTCCACAACAACAACTTCTGACACCTCAGGTGCCTGGACTTTCACACCCAAGTTGAGCATCTTCTCAATCGCAGCCTGTGTAAACGGATCTGCAAAGAAAGTTACGATACTCTCCGCCACAATACCACCAACGTCAGGTAGTTCAACCAATTCTTCTACAGTTGCATTCATAATGGCGTGCAGATCTCGGTAATGATCCGCAAGCATACGTGTGGTAGATTTACCTGTGTTCGGAATACCCAGTGAGTATAGGAACGAAGCCAGATCACGATCCTTACTGAGCTCTAGCGCAGCGAGAAGGTTGTTCGCTTTCTTTTCGCCAAACCGTTCCAGCTTCACCAGATCATCAAACTGTAATGTATACAGGTCAGCAGGCTCACGCACGTTCAATTCATCGTACAGCTGAATCGCTGTTTTCTCACTGAATGTCTCAATATCCATGGCATCACGGGAAGCAAAATGGGAAATACGCGCCACCGTCTGTGGTTTACATGCCAGTCTGTTGTTACAGAACAGGTGCGCTCCACGTTGCTCGAGCGGGAATCCACATGCTGGGCACTGCTCAGGGAAGACGATCTCCTCGCCATCACTTTCCTCAGTCACTTTACCCAAAATTTCTGGAATGACATCATTGGAGCGGCGAATAAAGACCCGAGTGCCCAGAGCGAACTTCAGATTTTTGCGCTCAATATCGCCAACATTGTTCAGGGTACAGTTCTGTACCGTTACCCCGGCAAGTTCAACCGGTTCTACGCGTGCCAGCGGAGTTACTTTGCCAGTACGTCCCACATTCCATACCACAGCATTAAGAACTGTCGTGGTCTCTTCTGCCTCGAATTTATATGCCACTGCCCAGCGAGGGAATTTATCGGTATAACCCAATACCTCGCGGGTACGCATGTCTGTAATTTTGATAACAGCTCCATCGATCAGATAGTCTAACTGACCCCGGTTCTCCTGAATCGCAGCCAATTGTTCCATCACATCATCAAACTCATGGAAATAAGTAATCGATGGATTCACCTTGAAACGGTTCTCACGCAAAAAGTCCATCATCTGCTGATGATTGGCGAACTGAATGTCATCCGAATAACCTACGTTATAGAAATAAGCATTCAGTCTACGCTCAGCCGTCGCCTTTGGATTCAGGTTACGCAGTGCTCCCGCTGCTGCATTCCGCGCATTCTTGAGCGGTTCTGCCGCTGTCTCGTTGTATCGCTCCAGGACAGAAAGGTTCATGATACCTTCACCCTGTACTTCAATTGTGCCGCTTGTGTAAGGGATTTTGAGCGGTACCGATCTGATTGTTCTCACCTGGGCCAAAATACCTTCGCCTACAGTACCGTTCCCTCGTGTAGAGGCTTGCACCAACTCACCGTTGGTGTACGTCAGGTTCAGCGTCAATCCGTCAAACTTCAACTCAATGACATAACCTGGTTCCGGTAAAGGCGTATCGGGATTTTTACTGTTATAATCATTAATCAGTTTCAGTACACGGGTATTCCAGCTGCGCAGCTGCTCAATATTTTGCGCTTTGTCCAGACTCCATAATGGGGATAAATGGCGATGTGGGGTAAATCCCTTGAGCAGTTCACCACCCACACGCTGGGTTGGAGAATCAGGCAGAACCATGCCGCTTTCCTGTTCCAGCGTAACCAGTTCGTCGTACAGAAGATCATACTCCTTATCGCTGATCTGTGGCTGATCCATCGTGTAGTACTGATAATTATGCTGGTTCAGCTCGGTAACGAGTTGCTCCATCCGGTGCATCGGGTCCATACAGGGCCATCCCTCCGTTAATTTGATCTATATATGTAGAACGAACACTCCTATTGCACTTGAACAACGATAACAGAATAACTTTTCAATCACTGGTGTCACTATATAATTTCAATTAATGATTATCCACACTGACACTCCGATAACAGAACAACTTTCCGATCGCTGTTATCCCCAGATTTCTTTTAATTCATGTTAAAAGGTAGAAATCAGGGGATAAAGGCGAACGCGTAGCTTCTACAAGTTATTTCTGTTCTCTCCGTTACCGTGCCGATGTTACATTGAATTTATACAGATTTCTAATCATATCAGTCAAGTCAAGCTTAGAAATGACATGACAAAAACGATGAAGATGCTTAAGAAGCAGTTTTCCTTAGAAAAGTTATTTCTGTTCTCTCCGTTTTAGTGCAAAAGGAGGTTTCGTTCTTATTCTACTTTGGTAATCGGGGCAAAACCGGCAAGCAAACGTTTCACGCCAACCGGAGCCGGGAATGCAATCTGCAGTTCGGTGTCATTCCCTGTCCCTTTGACTGCAACGATTGTGCCTGTCCCCCATTTGCCATGCTGCACTTTGTCTCCTGCCTTAAACCCTGCTTCACCATTCGAAGCTGCCGGCTTGGAAGCCGATGATGGCGTAGAGTATGTCGGGCGGGAAGTACTTGTAGTCACACGCGAAGTTGGCGTGGATGAGGTAGCAGATGAACCGCTCTTGCTTTGATGATCAAAGAGCTTGGTGCCACCACCGAAGTTACTTCCTCCACTGGAACCTAGTCCCCGTCCACCATATGAGCCGCCTCCGCTACTGCCACGGCGGTAACGATCACGAGCCATGGAAGTGTCTTCCTTCAGCTCATCCGGAATTTCGTCCAGGAAGCGGGAAGGTGGATTCGCTGTGGTGCGTCCAAACAAGGTACGCATCTGGGCACACGACAGGAAGAGTTGCTCTTCTGCACGAGTAATCCCCACATAAGCAAGTCGGCGCTCTTCTTCCAGCTCTTCATTATCCATAAAAGCACGGCTGTGCGGGAAGACTCCTTCCTCCATACCCACGATAAAGACAACCGGAAACTCCAGACCTTTGGCACTGTGCATGGTCATCAGGGTAACCGCATCACTCTGATCCTCTTCATCATCGTTCATGCTGTCGATGTCCGCAATCAATGCAAGATCGGTGAGGAACGATACAAGTGTTTTGTCTTCATTATTTTTCTCAAATTCCATGGTTACAGACAGGAACTCATCAATGTTCTCCAGTCGTGCACGAGATTCGAGTGTATTTTCATTTTGCAACTCAAGACGATATTGACTCATCTCCAGGATCTTCTCGGTTAATTCAGTTACAGACAGATATTCTACCATCTGATGCAACGCAGCAATCATGTCATAGAACTCCACCAGCGCATTACGCGTACGACCAGCAAAACCAAGATCATCCACAACCTGAAGTACTCGGAAAATGGAAATTCCACGCTCTCCTGCCGCAGCCGCCAGCTTCGCTACTGTTGTATCCCCGATGCTACGCTTCGGTACATTAATAATCCGGGTAAGACTGATATCATCGTCGGGGTTGGATAACAGGCGCAGATACGCCAGAATGTCCTTGATCTCTTTGCGATCATAGAACTTGATGCCGCCGACAATCTGATATGGAATATCAGACTTGATCAGAATTTCCTCTATAACCCGGGACTGGGCATTGGTACGGTATAAAATCGCATGGTTCTGATAGGATTTGCCGTTCTTCACATTTTTACTAATCTCGGAGGTTACAAAGTACCCCTCATCATGTTCGGAATCCGCACGGTACACCTTGATCTTCGAACCGCCCTCTTTGTCCGTCCACAGTTTCTTCGGTTTACGCCCTGTATTCAGGCCGATCACTTCATTCGCTGCATTCAGGATATTGGACGTAGAACGATAGTTCTGTTCCAGCAAAATCGTATTTGCTTCTGGATAGTCTTTCTCAAAGTTCAGGATATTGCTGATATCGGCCCCGCGCCAGCGATAGATCGACTGGTCACTATCCCCTACAACACAGATGCGGTGGTGACTGTCAGCAAGCATGCGGCACAGCATGTACTGTGCACGGTTCGTATCCTGATACTCGTCCACGTGAATATACTGGAATTTCTTTTGATAAAAGTCGAGGACTTCCGGTACTTCCTTGAACAGTTGAATCGTCTGCATAATAAGATCATCGAAATCGAGTGAGTTGTTGGCTCTTAACCGTTTCTGATACATCTTATATATTTTGGCTACAATACCCTCGAAATAGTCTCCTGCCTGCTTCTCATATTGCTCCGGACTGATCAGTTCATTCTTGGCCGTACTCATCATCGATTGAACTGCTTTGGGTTCAAATTTCTTGGTATCAATATTCTGGTCTTTCATACAGCTGCGAATAACAGATAATTGGTCCGATGAGTCCAGAATACTGAAGTTGGAGGTGAAGCCAATACGTTCAATATCTCGGCGCAAAATACGCACGCACATGGAGTGGAACGTGGATACCCAAATGTCGCGGCCCTGGGAGCCACCTACGAGTTGGGAAACCCGATCCTGCATCTCACGAGCGGCTTTGTTCGTAAAGGTAATCGCTAAAATGCCCCACGGAGGTGCTTTCCGTGTTGCAATGAGATAGGCAATCCGGTGTGTCAGCACCCGGGTCTTGCCGGAACCCGCTCCGGCCATAATCAGCAGCGGGCCATCCGTCGCCTCGACGGCTTGCCGTTGAGGGGTGTTAAGCCGTGCAACGGCATCATGTATATTTACAGGTTGCATGCATGCATGCTCCTTTCGTTGGTTGGTCTATAAAGCAAAATTAATAGGTTACACTCGCCACTCCGATGACAGAATAATCTTCCGATCGCTGTTATTCCCGGATTTTTCGATCTACTTTTTCAAAGGTGAAAATCCGGTAATAAAGGCGAACGCTCCGCTTCTCCAGCTTATTTCTGTCCTCTTCGTTCTCGTGTAAAAATTAGTTTAGCTTATATTTAAGGGTAGTAAAAAAAAAGAGAAAACTTCGTTTTTGTGTAAACATAGTTCCTTTATACGAATTTCCTACTCGTGTAAACGACATTACGCTCATATAACTTCTTAAACTTAGTAAGGGCAAAGTTCTATTTTAACAGATCATAAGGGGAAAATGGGGGAATGGTAAACTAAACCGATTAAATGGTTCCTTTTACAGCCAACACCGTCTCAAGTGCTTTGTTCAGATCACTATACAATATGTTACCTACAACGATGGTATCTGCAACCTGAGCAGCTTGCGCGGCTTTCTCTGGATCATCAATTCCGCCGCCGTAGATGAGATGTGCCCGCTCCAATTGTCTGTGTGTCTCACCAACAAGCTCCATATCTCCGAACGTTCCGCTATACTCCATGTATATAATGGGAAGATTGAGCAGACGTTCCGCAGCCTGGGCATATGCCACCGCAGCTCCTGTCGTCAAATCCGTATCCGCACCCGTCAACCGCGCTACCGTGGAGTTTGCATTAAGCACAATATAACCCTCGGCAATCAGCAGATCCCATGGGATCAGATAACCGTAACGCTCTATAGCCTTCTGGTGGTGCCCAATCATCCATTTGCTGTCCGTTGCATTCAGGACCATCGGGATGAGATATCCATCAAACCCGGGAACAACAGCCTCCAGATCGGATACTTCAAGCACACAGGGCAGCTCATAGCGACGCACACGGGACATCAGGTCTACCGTGTTATCATAAGTAATTCCTGAAGATCCACCGACGATAATTGCATCGGTCCCCGACATGCAGACCTGATCAAGTTCTTCGTCCGTAATCTCCCGGTCCGGGTCAAGCTTAAATACATGTCTCCACTGCTTAATCATGTCTATCAACGAACATTCCTCCAGAGGTTCTTCTGCATCCTAGAAAGCTTGTAAACTAAGTCTAAGTCAGCAGACAGTGAGTGTCAATGTTCGTATAAAAAGGGGAACAGAAAATCACAGACATTTCCCTGTTCTGGTATGGAAAAGCCTGTGATTTGGATTTTGTAATGATTGTAATTACGACATTTTACGGTTTCCAGGCAAACCGTGTATTCATCTCATCCAGTTCCTGCTCCGTCAGCACGTCCGAGTACACCCCATACACACCCCACTTCTCATAGTTAGCCACCTGTTCAGTGTCATTGATGGTGTGCACGTAAGTAACTGAGCCTGCACTATTAAGCTTGGCGACGAAATTCTGGTTTACTTTATATTCCGGCATGGTCACGGCATCAATATCATTTTTTTGCACAAAATCAACAACCTGATCTTCTGTATCCTGTGTGGCGTATAACGTATAGATAATGGAAGGGAATGCATAGACTTCTTTCACCGTTTCAAGCATGGGTTCGTTGTAGATCTGTACAACCACGCGATCGAGCACGGAGGGATCATGTTCTTTGGCTGCATCCACGAGGGACCTTAACACCTGCTGTATATCTTCATCCTTCTGTTCCTTGGTATCGGTTACGATATACATATCCGGGTATTTAGCCAGTACATCTATAATGCCGTCGGCATCCATGGGTTGGTACATACCCAGAATAGGCGTATTCATGAACTCATCATGTGTTAGCGCCCCGGCCTGTTTATCCTCCGAAAGTTCTTCGTCTTGTCCTAGCATTTTGCTCATATTCGCGGTCCACTCATGTCTGGCTACGGCTTTGCGATCTGAGGTCAACATAAAGTCGATCTCAAAAACACGTGTGCCTTTCTCGTAATTGGCAATCATCGCTTCATAGGCGTTGGTATATGGTTGATCCCGAATGCTGCCCATCGCATGGGCAATTAATCTATAAGCGGTAAATCCGTCCCGTTGTTCCTCACTCTCGCTTTCATAGGCGAAAAAGAGTGTGCCCACGGTAACGATCAGTAGTATTAACACGGCGGCAATGCGTTTCATATCACATTCACATCCTCAGTACCTTTTTGTTAGCTAACTACCCGAATTGAGGAGATGTAAAACAAAATAGCCGCTTGAAGGCGGCTGTTAAATAGAGGATATATTTTAGATAAATCGCGGACCATCAACATGCTCAGTCCTTTTGCTGTACACTCAACTCATTCAAAAATGCAATCAGCGCCTCACGCCAGTGTCTCAGAGGTTGCAGACCGTTCGTTCGAATCGCCAAATGATCCATGACCGAGTATGCAGGACGAGGGGCAGGACGCGGAAACTGTTCAGTTGTGCATGGTGTAAGTTCGGCTGTAGGCTCGAATACACTCTGCTTACTGGCTTCTTCTCTTATTACCTTTGCAAACTCGTACCATGTGCAAGTTCCTGAATTGGAAGCATGATAGATGCCATACTTTTCACTTACGGAAAGGAGATGGATGAATCGGGCAAGATCCACCGTATAGGTAGGTGAACCTTGTTGGTCATGAACCACTTGAAGTTGTGGACGCTTCACCATAAGTTCCAGCATGGTTTTGACAAAATTATTGCCATGCACGCCAAACACCCATGATGTTCGAATGATAAACCATTGCGTACACAAACTTTGAACCAGCCGTTCCCCGGCAAGCTTCGACTTGCCATAAACACTCTGTGGATTCGTTACATCGTACTCCTGGTATGGTGTGCTCCCGCTCCCATCGAATACATAATCGGTACTGATATATACCAGCTTTGCTTTCATACTCTCGGCGGCAACTGCAATATTTCTAGTACCTGATGCATTGATTGCGAATGCTGTATCCTCATCTGCCTCAGCCTGATCGACAGCCGTAAAAGCAGCGCAATGAATAATGATGTGCGGTCGGAACGTTGTAATTATATCTGTGCACTGCTGTTGATCCGTAATATCCATCTGGTTCTTGTCACAGGCCAATACCTGATGACCCTCTGCTTCGAAGGTCTTCACCACATCATAACCCAGCTGTCCCGCCGCGCCAGTCACCATAACTCTATAATTCATTTGGATGAATCACCCATCCGTTTACCGTACTGAAGCTGAACATAGTCCTGATATGTGCCTGATTGAATTCTCGTCCACCAGTCTTGATGCTTCAGATACCATTGGATCGTCTCCTTGATCCCTGTCTCAAAATTGTGGGCGGGTTGCCAGCCAAGCTCTGTACGTATCTTGGTAGGATCTATACCGTAACGTCGGTCATGTCCCAACCGATCTTGTACATATTGTATCAAACTCGCTGGCTTACCCAGTTGCTCCAATACGCTCTCCACAATATATATATTAGTACGTTCATTATTACCACCAATGTTGTACACTTCTCCAGATTGTCCATTATGAATTACCAGATCAATCGCGCTACAGTGATCCTCGACATAAAGCCAGTCACGAATATTGAGCCCGTCACCATATACCGGAATGGCTTCATCATTCAATGCCCGGGATATAATCAGCGGAATCAGTTTCTCCGGGAATTGAAAAGGCCCATAGTTATTGGAGCAACGTGTAATATTTACGGGAAGTCCAAATGTTTCATGATAGGCTCTTACAAGCAGGTCCCCGCCAGCTTTACTTGCAGAGTAAGGACTGTTTGGCATCAAAGGTGTATTTTCAGTAAATAAACCTGTTGGACCTAGTGATCCATATACCTCATCCGTCGATACCTGAACAAATTTGGTGACTTGATATTTCTTTGCCGCATCCAGCAAAACCTGAGTACCCATCACATTGGTACGTACAAAGATATCCGGGGACAGAATACTTCGATCCACATGAGACTCGGCAGCGAAATTCACAACCACATCGATGCCTTGGGAAAAAACAGTTTCCATCTGCTGTACATCTGCAATATCTGCTTGGATGAAGGTATATCGGGGATTGGACTCTACCGTATGCAAGTTCTCCAAGTTCCCCGCATATGTTAATGCATCCACATTGATAATCTCATAACTCGGATGTTCACGAAGCATATATAGCACAAAGTTGCTGCCGATAAATCCGGCCCCACCCGTAACCAGTAGTTTCATGCTGTCACTCTCCCTCTGCCTCCAGATACAGAAGTATCTGAATAGTCTGATTAATTAGTCGAAATTCAGTTCAGCATCTTTCAGTAAAGGATGCTTCTGATCCTTCTCCGATAATATAGGTTGCGTCACAGGCCAATCAATGGCGAGTGCCGGATCGTTCCACAGAATTCCACGGTCATGTTCAGGAGAATAATAGGCGTCTACCTTATAAGTTACCTGGGAATGAGGCACCAAGGTACAGAATCCATGAGCAAAGCCTTGAGGAACAAGCAGCTGCCGCTGGTTGTACTCACTTAGAATGACACTTTTCCATTGGCCAAAAGTGGGGGATGAAGTGCGGACATCCACGATCACATCATATATAGCCCCAGATATAACCCTCACCAATTTAGTTTGCGCTTTGGGCTGAAGCTGGTAATGAAGCCCACGTAAAACACCTGCTTCAGCCGACAAGGATTGATTGTCCTGAATAAAGACGTGCTGTATTCCCTGTTCATGCAGAACCTGCTCATTATAACTCTCCATAAAATATCCACGGTGATCACCATAAATCTTGGGTTCCAAGATGGCAGCGCCATCCATAAACAGCGGAAGTACCTTCATGACATCCCTCCGTTTTGCTGTTGACATCATTTCTTCATATTGACTATGTATATGTAAAGTGTCAGGTAAGTGTTTGTTCATTGGCCTGTATAATTCTCATATTTACCCTTCCATAAAATAAATTAAAGCCCAGCCGCGATATCATTCTTCGGCTGGACTTCAAGGACATGCAGTAACCAATTATTGACCCTTTACAACCTGTTCCAAATACTTCAAAAGATCTTTCCGCAGATCCGGGCGCTGCAATGCGTAGTGAATCGACGTTTCGATAAAACCCAACTTCTCACCAACATCATGACGCAGTCCATCAAAATGATACGCGATAATCTGCCGCTGTTCATTCAATCGGGACAAGGCATCCGTGAGCTGAATTTCGCCCCCAACGCCAGCAGATTGTTGACCTAGTATTTCAAAAATATCCGGTGTAAGAATGTAACGTCCCATAATAGCCAGGTTGGATGGAGAATCTTCAGTTTTTGGTTTCTCAATTAGGCGGCGAGCACGAAAGACACGATCATCGGTAGGGGTCAACAACTCTCCGTCCACAATCCCGTAGCGAGATACCTCATTCCAATCAACTGGCTGTACACCAACAATCGGAGATTGCAATTCATCGTAGACCTCGATCATCTGCTTCAGACAGGGATGGTCCGATTCCACGATGTCGTCCCCTAGCAGGACGGCAAAAGGCTCGTTGCCGATAAACTTGCGGGCGCACCAGATGGCGTGACCAAGTCCCTTCGGTTCCTTTTGACGGATATAATGGATATCTGCCATCTCGGAGGGTTTACGTACTTCGTTCAGCAAGTCCCACTTCTGTTTGTCCGCCAGGTTCTGCTCCAGCTCAAACGAATAGTCGAAGTGATCTTCGATGGCCCGCTTCCCTTTACCTGTCACAATAATGATATCTTCAATACCTGAAGCAACGGCTTCTTCAATAATGTACTGGATCGTTGGCTTGTCCACGATGGGCAGCATTTCCTTAGGCATCGCCTTGGTGGCAGGCAGAAACCGGGTACCCAGCCCTGCGGCTGGAATAATCGCTTTGCGAATACGCACACGAACCCACTCCTTTTGCTAAACAAGTTGAACTAAAAGTTATTTACACTGACACTACGATAACAGAACAACCTTCCGATGCAGCTTTCTTTCAGAAAGCTTTTAGGCGAAGTCTACGCTTTCGAAGTAGCTTTCTTGCAGAAAGCTTGTAGCTCCGCTTCTCCAGTTTTTTCTGTCCTCTACGTTTCTCGTGTAAATCATTAGTTCATCTTGTATAGTTTCATATATTTAATGATTCTCATTGCTACGATGCTCGGACTTCATTATACCATCAACAATTCGCGGATATCCTGTTCGGATAAGGTCGTTGAGCCCCCGTCTCCCGGCTCGATCACTTCGGCAATCAAGTCCTTCTTCCGCTGCTGGAGTTCCAGAATCTTCTCTTCGATTGTACCTTCGGTAACCAAGCGGATGACTTGCACCACCTGTTTTTGTCCCATACGATGGGCACGGCCAATCGCCTGCTCTTCCACCGCGGGATTCCACCACAGATCATATAATATAACGGTATCTGCACCTGTTAAGTTTAATCCGGTACCGCCAGCTTTCAGGGAGATTAAGAACAGTTCAGCTTCACCCTCATTAAATCTGTGACACATCTCGACACGGCTCTGCGCAGGGGTCTGACCATCGAGGTAAAACAGGTTTTTTCCCTGTGCCGCGAGTGTCTGACGAATCAGGTTCAACATGCTCGCGAATTGGGAGAAAATAAGAATACGTTTGCCTGCGGCCAAACAATCCTCGACCATTTCAAGCAACTGCTCCATTTTCCCAGAATCGCCTTGATAGCCTTCGACAAAGAGGGCCGGATGGCAGCACAACTGACGCAAACGGGTGATGCCTGCTAGAATTTTGATACGATTCTTCTGGAATCCATTATCCTCCATGTCCTTCGATGCTTCATCCTGAAGCTGGGAAAGGTATGCGGCGTACAGTTTCTTCTGTTCAACCGTAAGCTCTGACCGCTGTACCGTTTCAATTCGATCAGGCAATTCTTCCAGCACATCCTTTTTCAGGCGGCGCAGAATAAACGGACGTACCATCCGCGAGATCCGTTCCGGAGGAAGGTCGCGGAATCTTCTGTAGCTTGGAAACAGTCCAGGGAATACCGCTTCGAAAATGGACCACAATTCATCCAGCGAGTTCTCCACAGGTGTGCCTGTGAGTGCAAAACGGCGCGGTGCCTGAATTTGTTTCACTGCCTGCGCAGTCTGGGAGGAAGCATTTTTAATTGCCTGAGCTTCATCCAGAATGAGCGTATGGAAGGTTCGGCCCAGGTACGTGTCCAAATCCCGTCGCAACAAAGGATACGATGTCACAATCACATCTGCCTCATCCATACCTGAAAGCATATTGGCTCGCTCTTCTTTTTGCCCAGCTGCAATCAGGACGTTCAAATGCGGGGCAAACCTCGCAAACTCATTCGCCCAGTTATAGGTCAGCGAAGCAGGGGCCACGACAAGTACCGGAGGATGAATAACCTTCGTTCGGACCGTCAATCCATCCTGCTGCATCGTGGACCATGAGCCATCCGTATTCTCTGAAGTCATCTTATCCAAAGGGAGCCCAGTTTCGGGATCAATGTCGGTAGTCGCCAACGTTTCACCATCCCATAATGATCCGCTCTCTCGGTACTTATCACTACCCGTATGGTCAGCGTTGTACTCAGGCTTCTCCTGAAGTACCGCTGTGATATAGGCGATACTTTGCAACGTTTTGCCAAGTCCCATATCATCCGCCAGAATGCCGCCAAACCGATAATAAGCGAGGGTACTCAGCCACTGGTATCCGCTGTTCTGATAATCCCGTAGGATGGGGGTTAATGCTTTTGGTAACGCAAAATCCATCCGCTCGGGATCTCGGAGATCATCGAGGAAACGTTTCAGGGAGCCTCCCCACTTCACATGACCAGAAACCTCATCCCTGCCTGGCAATTGCAACGCCCGAACAGCTGGCAGCCGGATATGGCTGCTCTTGATGTCATCTGCTCCAAGTCCAAGCGAATCAGCCATGTGAGCGAAGCTGTCTGCACCTTCATTTTCAAGCGAGAGAAAGACACCGCTCTTGAGACGGAAATATGGTTTCTTTTCCACAATGCGGCGCATGAGTTCCTGAAGTTCCTCTTCGTCCACACCTTCCATCTCGAATGAAATCTCCAGCCAGTCCAATCCTCTTCCCAAATCTGCTCGTACTTTCGGCGGTGTTGGATAGGATTGCACCATCGCCTTCACGGCGTTTGGCATATAGATTTCGACCTGTTTCTCAAGCTCAGGCAACAGATGATACATGACATCATAGATGGCATCTTCGCGTTCGCTCGCCCAGACACTACCCTCCCTTTCGAGAAAAGATCGATCAAGCCGTTCAATCAAGTTTCGCTCTTTGTATCGATCACGCACCAAAATAACCTTTTTCTCTTCTTCATCTATCAAATACTCTGCCAGCGGATTAATAACCATGACCTCGTAGTCGAATTCCAGACGTGCTGTAATGCGTTCACGATAGAAGTCGATGTATAACTTCGGTCTAAGTTCCGGTTCCGCGATCTGTTCACGCACCTGCGAATCAATGGACAGATGTCCAAGCGTACGCAGTTCAGGCACAACATGCTGCACAAATTCATCCACCTGTTGGGTCGAAATATCAATGCTCTCCTTAATCCCATATGAAGTGAGTGCCGCACTCAAGTCCTCCAGACTTCGCATCTGCATCGGCTCCAACATGTGCAACTGTCCTTCCACCACAGCAGCATCATAAGCAGGGAGAAGAATCAGCTCACGTAGTCCGGAAATCTCAAGCTGATACCCTTCATTCGTTCCCTGGGCGATCCGGTAAAACAAAGGTAATACTCCCTCACCGAGCGTGAGTGGTCCATTGGCAAATCCTGTACCCTCCATCCGACTGTCGGCCTGTAGTAGCAATTCCAGCAGCGGCTTCCATACGAGTGGCGCAATCAGTATGTTCCGTCCGTCCGAAGCCCCCAGATATCCGGAGATGGATTGGCGATAGGCCTCCTCACTCTGTCTCATTCGAATAAGCATCGAGAGAATGGCCTGATCCTGCGGAGTGAACACATGCATCAATGGATCATAGTGGAACAGCTTGGTAAATGACATTGGCTCGCCCTTTTCGATGCAATTCAGGAATTGCTTCACTTTTTGCACCACATACAGACGTTTGTTTCCCACTTTCAGTTCAAGAGCAAGTTTCCCCCCACCCTTATGAACCTGTGTCAGCTTGCATATAAACTGGACCTGCAATTCTTCCCGCAGGGAGGAACGGCTGACAGGAGCCGTGTACTTACGATCATTTCCATGCAGTGGTCTCCGATCCTTGGCAAACATGGACAGAATCTGATCTGCCGTACGGTACGAAGGTTTATCTGCCGAGCGGCCCCACCCCGAAGCTGAACTTGGACGACCTGCTTGGGCAAAGTGAACGGGCGGATGCTCTGAAGGATCATCCAGTTGCTCTCGTTGTGAATAAGACTGGGGGCGCTCCCACTTGCTCTCTTCGACCAGCGTCCCAACCCTGGACTTGGAACCTATGCTAGAACTGGTATTGACGCCTTGACCTGTAGCAGATTGAGCAGGCTTCCCAGATTCAATTGTGACATTACGCTCCTGTTGCTCACCCCATTCGTGAATAGCCAACAGGACAGCAGCCACATGTTTACAATAGTCATAATGCCTGCCGTCACCCGGACAACTGCAGCCTGCCACAACCTCTCCCATTTCATCTATATCCACCGTCACCTGATAGCGCTCCGATCCACGTACCTGTGCTTCATAATGAAGCTGATCCTTACTGACCACCAGATTGGTCACCCTGCCAGATTGGTTATAATCTTCTCCGCGCTTGAATGCCGTGACCCCGCACAGCAATTTGATATCCATAATTGTGAATGGCGCCACGCTTCTTCGCCTCCTGTGTCATGATGTAAAAAAACCCCAAGAGCTCCTTGAAGCAGAGATTGGGGTTCCTTCATGCTGTAACTGTTGTTGTACCATACAATCTAATTATTTCACCAATTGACCACGTGTAACGCCCAGTTGGTTCGTTGCTTTGAGTGTTTTCCACACTTGTGTACCACTGATCTCACCGCGCAATGCACGGTTGTACAGATCAATGACTTCGCGCACCTGATCCGGTGTCTCTTCTAGGAACTCCACACGGTAACGAGATACACCCAGATCCATAAAGTTAGTCAAATACTCTGCACCTGACTGCTCCACTGCATTGTATACCGTATTGCGGCAACCTTCATCCACACGTACCGGGTGGGACATACCAATTCGGTCTTGCAGGGATGCACGTTGTTCCTCACAAGGACGACCACAGTTCGTATAGTCCGTTCCTTCACTCATAAACGTACAATACACACAGTGCTCGGTATGGAACATCGGTAGATGCTGATGGATAACCACTTCGGTCTGACTTGTACGGGAGTGGCCCAGCAAATCAACCATTTGTTGAATGTTCAGGTCATAGGATGGCGTAATCCAGTCACATCCGGCTTCCAGGAACAATTCAACGGCTTTGTGATTGGCGATGTTCAATGAGAAGTCGCCGATCAGTTCCGGGTGCGTTGCATCCGGGTTTTCCATACGGTGGCGCAGGTAGAAGTACAGTGCACCTGTATTACGTACCAATACCGCATCCGGCTTCAGACGCAAGATATTGTTGTGATAACCGTTCTCCCCAGGCATGTGAATACGCGGTGTTGCCAGCGCGATCTTGCGACCAGCGGCATGCACAGCTTCCACAGCTGCCGGGAACTGCTTGATAAACTCGAAGTCGGCATAGATCATGCCGATTCCTGCTTCAATCGCTGCCTCCACTTGTGGCAGGCTGCGACAGAGCGCGGTCAGCTCTGCTTGACCGCGAGCGACTGGCGATGCCGGTTTAACCGAATCGCCGTACACATCGACCGCCCGTTTCACGTAGACAGGTGGTTTAGGACGTTCGCCCGCAAGTTGTTCTACAGCCTGACGGCGAATGTTATTCAACTCGCGCATCGGGATGATAACATCACCGTGCAAGTTGACGTCCATTCCTTCCAACTGGAACACGGTGCCTCCCAGACGTCCGAACTGCTCTTCGAGCAATTCATGTGTCATTGGACGCTTCTGTGCAATGTCCAGTTCCATCTCGGAATCAATCCGGACAGTCGTACCTTTCTGCACGTCTGTCCACCAGGTGCTAAGCCGCTGGCCTGGGCTGCCGATGACCTTCACCTTCACGGGGAATACACGGAACGGTTTCTCGGTCTCAAAGCTTTGACGCAGACGTTTGTCCAGCGCCGGGTCATTCGTTTTCCACACTTTGTCGCCAACTTTCACGCGGCGCAGATCCACGTCACTGCGGCCTGGCACAACGTCAACGATCCAGCCCTCTTCGGCTTCGCCTTCGAGTTTTACACCTTTGCGACGCACATCGTATACCCGTCCGCCTTCTTCCTTCTTCGTTGGGTCTCCAGCGTCAAATACGATCCCGTCTCCACGTTTCACGGGTGCATCCAGCTTCAGGACCACACCATCGCGCAACACTTGATCTACACGACCAAGGTAGACACCACGGCTTTTCGGAAACGTTCCATCCACCAGTTCTTTGTTGTTTGTACCGCTCAGGAAACCATGCGTGAATCCACGGGAGAAGCTTTGCTGCAATTCGCGTACTTCTTCCTTGCTTGGCGGTGTGTTATCTCCATCAAAATAACGGTCAATCGCTTTACGATATTTGCTTACTACGTTCGCTACGTATTCCGGCGTTTTGAGACGTCCTTCAATTTTGAAAGAAGTCACTCCTGCTTCGATCAGTTCCGGCATCAGGTCAATCGCTGCCAGATCCTTCGGAGACAACAGATAGGCTACATCACCCATCGGCTTGTGCACTCCATCCACCATTAGATCGTATGGAAGACGACAAGCTTGTGCGCACTCCCCGCGGTTCGCCGAACGTCCTCCCCACATTTCGGAAGTCAGACATTGCCCCGAGTATGAGACACACAGCGCACCGTGAACAAATACTTCCATGGGAAGCTTCGCCTGTTCGCCGATTTTCTGAATCTGCTTCAGATTGTTCTCCCGTCCCAGAACGACACGTTCCATATCAAACGGCTTCGTAAACTCGACCGCTTCCGGTGACGTAATCGTCATCTGTGTTGAACCGTGAATCGGGAAATCCGGCGAGATCTCGCGGATCATCTTCACCAGACCCAAATCCTGAACAATTACAGCGTCTACACCTGCATCGACACATGCATCAATCAGTTCTTTGGCATCCGTCAATTCATTTTCAAAAATCAATATATTAAAGGTCAAGAAACCTTTTACGCCATAACTGTGCAAAAACGCCATAATCTCCGGCAGCTCGTCCATGCGGAAATTGTTCGCCCGTGCCCGTGCATTAAACTTTTCGACTCCGAAGAAAATTGCATCTGCGCCATTGGCTACCGCCGAACGCATACAATCCCAGTCACCAGCAGGTGCCAGAAGTTCAACGTCTTCTCTTCGTATTGTTGCTGTTTTCATGTAGATCCTCCCCATAGCCGGCTATCCGCCGGATTTCATCCCTATATCCTTAAGCGCCTGAACATACTAATCTTGAGACTGCACCTTATCGGGTACACCTGCATTGTCAAAGTATTACCATATCTATCTATTATGTCTGTATTGCCTGAACTCCAAGCTTACAGTCATTCATATTTACCAGATCAGCAGTCATAACTCCTGAACTAGTATAGTGTACCACTTCTGCACCGACTCTTCTACGTTTTCCTGAAAAAACCGTTTACCATTTTCATTTCCAGCACGACGAAAAACCGAAAGGTCATTAGACCCTCCGGCTTCACTACAATTTTATTTAATAAAAGTAAATGAGTTCACTGCTTTTTCCAAGGCTGCCGCCTGAACTTCTGTCTTGTTGGCATCATTCAGACCACTTGTGATCGTATAGGTCGTTCCGTCCTTTTCAAACACGATCTGGCGACCCGCATATGGCACGCCTTTGTCTAGCTCATGATACGTGAAGGAAAATGCAGGCACACCCGCAAACGTCAGTTCCTCACTACGAAGCAGCTGAAAGTTTTTCCGCGTTTTGGTGGCTTCAGCGTAAGCTTCTCTCAGTTGACTGACCGTCATCTCGATCGACTTGTCCTCGCTCGCCGCAATGGAGAATTCTCCGCCCGTGAAGGTGTATACCACAGGTGAATACTCGAATCGATCACTGTAAGGCGTCCAGTAACGGGGGATATCCACACTGTATTTATAACGTTTGGACGTACGTGTAAGTGTCTTCGTTTTGTCTGTCAAATACGGATCTTCATCCAGCTGACCGAAATTATCGGCAACCGTATCAAAATCAATCTCGACACTCTTCATAATCCGTTCAAACCATGCCCGATCTGCACTTTGCTCTTCCGGGAATGTATACTCTGCATAATATCGATACCCATTCTTCTGCAAAAGAACATCGAATTCGGTCTGCCAGCCGCCGCCAAAGTTATAACGGAATTCGTTCACCTCGGCAGTCTCTCCCGAGATATCCATCGTATATGAGCCAATTGGCTCATAACTCTCTAGTGTAAATGTCTCGCGCATCCACTTATCCAGTTGGCCGCTCCAGTCTTTGACCGTTGTACCTGCCTTCGCCGAAGTGACACGCCATTGCAGATATGCACCATCTTTGGCTTCATAGGTCATCTGATTGTTGTCCATCGACCAGCCGGCAGGAATCTTCAATTCAATACCATAGTCATCATTCCATGCGGAGCGCATGCCGTTATCTACAGTGGAGAGATCCTTGATCGTTCGATCCGATTCGGCATAGGTTGGCTGGAATGAATTGAGCAGCGCCGCACGCTTGCCCAGATCTTTATAATTCAGGGCTTCGTAATCTGCGAGGTACACATCATATTGACGACCTTCGCTCAGATACTGACGCATCTCCCACAACATGCCATCTACATCTTTCACGATAATGCGTGCATAAGGCGTTTTGCCTTTCGACACCGCTTCACGATCCAGCACCGTATCTCCCGATTGTTTGGCCTCCTGGATAAGTTGCTGCAACAAATCATCCGCATCCAGAGCCACGTCCTGATCGCTGACGTACACCTCAAGATAATAACTGTTGTCCGCAGCGCCAAAAGTCATCATGCGCTCCTGCTCACCGGTCTGGAAAACCATAAGGTCTGCCGGATAGTTAATGGACCAGCCGTAAAAGCTGTTGCCAATTCTAGTTTTGCCTTCATCGGGATGAAGGCCGTCCTCATCGTCTACCGAATCATCGGTTTGTAACAGACGAATCACCATTTCTCCGGAACTGTTCGGAGCTAGCGTTGCTCCAATCCCGGCGGCAACCGGACGAAGTGGAACCATAAGTACGCCATTCACCATCTTCGGAGCGGCACCCATCTCATGCTTTACACCATCTACCCAGGCAATTGAACTGCCAATCGTTAGGGTAACCGTGTGCGGACCTTCCTTGATTTTGACAATATCATTTTTCTCCAGCCGGATTTCACTGCCAAAAGCTTTCTTGAACACACCAACAGGCACCATCGTAACACCCTTGACCTTGTAAGGTTTGGCTATGGCCTGCTTATCGCCGTTAATATAAGCGCTTGTGCTGCCCGCTTTGACCCGTAGTTCACTTGTCGTCAGATCAGATGCCCATACAGGTAATGCCGCTCCAATGGTCAGCATCCCGGTTAATACACCTGTGCTTAGCACACGTATCCATGACTTTTTCATTCCGTTCTTTCGTCCTCTCTCCATCCGGGCTGATCGCCGGGCTTTATTGTTCTTCATCTGCAAGGAACGCTTCATCTTCCTCGTCTACGATGTCTGCGCGATCAGCAAGTACCAACGTGCGGGTGACGATATCGCCATCCGATTGCATCAATAACTTTACCTTTTGCCCAGGCAGATACGTTTTGAGCAGCTCATTGATATCTACTACAGAGGAGACACGTGTACCTGCCACACTATAGATGAAGTCGCCCTCTTTGATTTTGGCTTTCTTCGCTTCAGGAGACAGTACACCCGTGATCGTTAAAGGATCATCTGTAGGAAGGCCCACAATCGCAGACCAGCTTTCTTCCAGCTGTAGTCCCAGACTTGCACGTTTTATTTTGCCATATTTAAAAAACTGATCGATGATGTATTGAACGGTATCCACCGGAATCGAAAATCCCAAACTCTCTACGCCGACCGCAGAAAATTTCATGGAATTGATACCGACGACTTCACCCTTCATGTTGACCAGCGGTCCTCCGCTATTTCCTGGGTTAATGGCCGTGTCGGTCTGAATTAACCGATAGGTCGCCTCAACACCACGATTCAAGCCGCTAATGACCCCTACCGTTGCCGAGTTGCGCAAGGAAAAGGAAATCGGCGTACCCAAGGCGATCACCGTTTCACCAACAGAGGTTTGTGAAGCTTTGGCGAAGCTCGCCGATTGGAGTGATTGGGCATTGATTTTGATTAGCGCCAGATCACTGAGTGCATCACTGTATGTTTTCGTAATTTTGTATGTATTGCCATCCGTCGTTACGACCACAGGGTTTGTTAATCCATCCACCACATGGGCATTCGTTACGATCCATCCGTTGGATCGGATAATGACACCTGTACCATGGGCAAGATTATAGCGGTTGTCTGATGATGCACCTTCTTGCACTTCGGTAGATTTCCCAATAATGCCTACAACCGAAGGAGATACCTTTTCGATCACTTTGGGGATGGCTTCACTTCCCTTGTACGTGTACGTTCCTGATTTGGCATCATATTGTCCACTTCCACCAACTGCCTTGAGCAGATCTTTGGTATTCACATAGACTTGACCGTCCACCACTTTCGCTTGCATTGCCGCTTTGGATTCAGCCGCACCGGCCGTTGCCGCTACACTAATCGAGAGTACAGCAGCCATCAGTATGGCTATTCCCTTTTTACCCAACACGCTCATATTCTCACCTGACCCTCTCTATACATCCTTCTTGCGCGACTCGACATCGGATTCATCGCTGAATCTATTCTCTCTTTCTCTCATCTGCAATTCCGGTATCCTTCAATGTATCATACAAAATCTGGATATACAATTGTTTTAAGTCCTATTTTAGTAGAGAAGATAGAATCTTAATCAATCGCTCGATATAAACGAAAAAAAAACACCCTCCATGTCTCCCGTGGAAAGTGTTCCTTCATACCTCTTTTAGAGGTTGTTCAATAAGTTCGCTTTTGATTACGAAGGATGCCTAGTGGCATCATCAGCATCGAAGTTGAAATTCAGCCGAAATGTCCGTTGCTCACGTAGTTTGCCTACGCTCCGCTACTCCATTTCTAGCTTCATTCCATCTTCTCGGCACTGAAAACCGATCTTTTTGAACATGCACTAATCGCTTATAGATCCTTCACTTCAGTGGCCTTTCTACTGAGCAAACCAACCGGTTATCATCGCATAATCCGTCATCAAAAATACAAGTAGACTGACTACTGCAAATCCGATCGCAAACAGATTCTTCTTCGGTGCCCGAAGAAGCCGAACGACTCCGATGAAAATCAGGATCGTAAATAAGATGACAAAAATATCAAATGCATTAAAATTCGATGTACTCGCCGTGGCAGCTTCTGCAAACAGCATGGATAGACAGACCTCCTTACCATAGTTGAACAGCTAACGCATACCCTAATATCTTCCTCTATGTTATCTGTACCCTGCTTGTAATGCAAGCCCTATCATCCATAAAAATGAAAAAAATCCAAATTGGCCGAATATTCCTGTAACGCTCGTCATAATGCATATGTAAACACTTTCACGCGATAACCGTAGACCGATCAAAACTGTGCATCATTCCAATTTAAAAAGCCCTTCTTCCCGAAGCAGAGCACGTTAGATCGTAATCCAACGTCTCAACCATTTCGAAAAGAAGGGCCAATACTGTCATTCATATGGTTCTAACTACTGGTTAGAGAATCTTAGTCCACCAATTGCAGTGCTTTGCTCCGCTCGGTATCCCGTTCCAGAACTGGCTTCAAATACTTGCCCGTATACGAAGCCTCCACTTTGATGATGTCCTCAGGGGTTCCCGTTGCAACAATGGTTCCTCCACCGCTACCGCCTTCCGGACCCAGATCAACAACATAGTCTGCTGTTTTGATTACATCCAGGTTATGCTCAATCACCAAGACTGATTCACCTGAATCAACGAGACGGTGCAATACGTTGAGCAAACGGTCGATATCATCGACATGCAAACCGGTCGTCGGTTCATCGAGGATGTAGATGGTTTTCCCTGTACTGCGGCGATACAGCTCGGAAGCGAGCTTCACCCGCTGGGCTTCACCACCAGACAAGGTCGTTGCAGGTTGTCCCAGGTTGATATAACCGAGGCCCACATCCATCAGAGTCTGCATTTTACGATGGATCTTCGGAATGTTCTCGAAGAATTGGGTTGCATCTTCCACCGTCATTTCCAGCACATCGGAAATATTTCTGTTTTTGTATTTCACTTCAAGCGTTTCCCGATTGTATCGTTTGCCCTTGCAGACTTCACAAGGCACATAAACGTCCGGCAAGAAGTGCATCTCGATTTTGATAATACCGTCTCCACGGCAGGCTTCACAACGTCCACCTTTGATATTAAAGCTGAATCGGCCTTTCTTGTATCCACGTACCTTGGCTTCGTTCGTCTGGGCAAACAGATCCCGGATATCATCAAAGACACCTGTATACGTAGCCGGGTTGGAACGTGGTGTCCGCCCGATTGGCGACTGGTCAATATCGATAACTTTATCAATATGTTCGAGACCACGAATTTCTTTATGCTGACCCGGACGTACCCGGGCACGGTTCAGATCACGTGCCAGCGTTTTGTACAAAATTTCATTAATTAATGTGGATTTACCTGAGCCAGACACACCTGTTACCGCCGTAAATACACCTACCGGAATCTTCACGTTCAGATTCTTGAGGTTATTCTCTTTGGCTCCGCGCACTTCCAACCAACGGTCTCCTACACTACGGCGCTCTGTACGTACAGGAATGAACTTGCGACCACTCAGATATTGACCGGTTAAGGAGTTCTCATCGTTCATGATCTCCTCCGGTGTACCCTGTGACATAATGGTGCCTCCGTGGATACCTGCACCCGGCCCAATATCAATAATATAGTCCGCAGCCATCATCGTATCCTCATCATGTTCAACCACGATCAACGTGTTACCAATATCACGCATATGCGCAAGCGTTGAGATCAGACGGTCATTATCCCGTTGATGCAGACCAATACTCGGCTCATCCAGAATATACAGTACACCCATCAGGCTGGAACCGATCTGTGTAGCCAGTCTGATCCGCTGGGCTTCTCCACCAGACAAGGTTCCGGCAGCACGACTCAGTGTAAGGTAATCCAGACCAACATTCACCAGGAAGCCGAGACGGCTGTTGATTTCTTTTAAAATAAGCTTGGCAATCGTCCGCTCCTTCTCCGTCAAATCCAATGTTTCGAAGAATCGGCCGGCTTCACCAATGGACAAACTAGTCACATAGGCCATGTTGTGATCATTGATTGTAACTGCAAGGCTCTCGCGTTTCAGACGCTGACCTTTACACGTACCACAAGGCTTTGCACTCATGTAACCCTCAATGAATTCACGGATACCTTCCGATGCTGTATCACGGTAACGACGCTCCAGATTGTTCACGATACCTTCAAAGGTAACCAGTGCTTCCTTGCGTTGTCCAAAATCGTTCTCATATCGGAAACGGATTTTCTCCGAACCCGTACCCTGCAGCAACTTGTTCATCTGCTCAGCGGGTAGATCTTCGACAGGTACATTTTGCGGAATGTTAAAGTGCTCACATACCGACTTCAAAAACTGCGGATAATAAGTAGATGTGCCACCTGTCCAGGCATCAAAAGCACCGTCTTCAATCGTCTTGCTGCGATCCGGTACGAGCAGATCAGGGTCAACGATCATTTTGACACCTAACCCATCACAATCCGGGCAAGCGCCGAAGGGACTGTTAAATGAGAACATCCGTGGTGCAAGCTCTTCAATACTGAATCCACACACCGGGCAGGCAAAGTTGGAACTGAAGCGCAACTCTTCTTCACCCATAATGTCCACCAGGAGTTGTCCACCGGACAAATTAAGTGCTGTTTCAATAGAGTCGGCCAGACGCGCCTGTACATCATCCTTAACAACGATCCGGTCAACAACGACTTCAATCGTATGCTTTTTATTTTTCTCCAATTGGATATCTTCTGACAGGTCACGAAGTTCCCCGTTCACCCGTACACGGACAAAGCCCTGCTTGGACACATCAGCAAACACACTCTTGTGCTCACCCTTACGACCCGAGATAATGGGTGCCAAAATCTGCAACCGAGTACGCTCTGGATATTGCATAATACGGTCAACCATTTGTTCTACAGTCTGGGAACTGATCTCTACGCCGTGGTCTGGACAATGTGGATGACCCACACGTGCAAATAACAGACGCAGGTAATCATAAATTTCCGTCACGGTTCCTACCGTGGAACGCGGGTTACGACTTGTTGTTTTCTGATCTATTGAAATGGCAGGAGACAATCCTTCGATGGAATCCACATCCGGTTTCTCCATCTGTCCCAGAAACTGCCGTGCGTAAGCTGACAATGATTCGACATACCGTCGCTGTCCTTCTGCGTATATGGTGTCAAAAGCCAGCGAGGACTTGCCTGAGCCACTCAGGCCGGTCAATACAACAAAGCGGTCACGCGGGATGGTAATGTCGATATTTTTCAGGTTATGCGCTCGTGCGCCTTTAATGACAATGTTATCGCTCGCCAATAGTATTCATCCTCTCAAATTTACTATCCAAACCTTTTAAAAGGCTTTTCGATCCCTCCCAAACCCTCCCTTCCAAGGGAGGGCCCCAGAGGGCGCAGCCCTCTGGACACCCGAAACAAGCGGTGCAACGGTGAGGGGTCGGGTCTTGCTATGTGAAGGGTTGCCGTGTGCCCGCGGTTTCTGATAAGGTTCCGGCCTATTGCCGGAACCTTATCAGACCGCTCTACTGCGAGGGGACGCTCTCGGCTTCGCCTTGGTCGCGACAGGTCGCCATTGCCTCTGGCTCGGCTCCAAGGTCAAGAGCGGGACGCTCTCGGCTCCGCCTTGGTCGCGACAGGTCGCCATTGCCTTTGGCTCGGCTCCAAGGTCAAGAGCGGGACGCTCTTGGCTTCGCCTTGGTCGCGACAGGTCGCCATTGCCTTCGGCTCGGCTCCAAGGTCAAGAACGGGACGCTCTTGGCTTCGCCTTGGTCGCGACAGGTCGCCATTGCCTTCGGCTCGGCTCCAAGGTCAAGAGCCGGACGCTCTCGGCTTCGCCTTGATCGCGTCAGGTCGCCATTGCCTTCGGCTCGGCTCCAAGGTCAAGAGCGGGACGCTCTTGGCTTCGCCTTGGTCGCGACAGGTCGCCATTGCCTTCGGCTCGGCTCCAAGGTCAAGAACGGGACGCTCTTGGCTTCGCCTTGGTCGCGACAGGTCGCCATTGCCTTCGGCTCGGCTCCAAGGTCAAGAGCCGGACGCTCTCGGCTTCGCCTTGATCGCGTCAGGTCGCCATTGCCTTTGGCTCGGCTCCAAGGTCAAGAGCGGGACGCTCTCGGCTTCGCCTTGGTCGCGTCAGGTCGCCATTGCCTTCGGCTCGGCTCCAAGGTCAAGAGCGAGACGCTCTCGGCTTCGCCTCGTTCGCGCCAGGTCGCCATTGCGTTCGGCTCGGCTCCAAGGTCAATAACATCGTACCTCTTGGCTATCAGGGGGACACGACTCCCAATTGCTTTCCTATAAACCTTTTAACCAATTTCAACATTTCTATCAGTATAGACCCGAATTCAAGATTTCAACATCTCTTATTATCGGTACATATCAACGATTTCCTTACTCAACAAGAGAACGGCCAATTGGCCGTTCTCTTGTTACAGATCCATCTTTACTGGAGCATATGAATGAGCTGTATCTTATTCAGCGCGAAGTTCCAGCAACGCATCACGAAGCTCGGCAGCACGCTCAAACTGCAAGTTTTTGGCTGCATCTTTCATCTCTACCTCTAGGCGCTGAATAAGCGTCTGACGGTCTTTCTTCGACATCTTCTCGGCAGCGCCGGTGAGATAGTCTTTCTTGGATTCGGCAACTTTGGTTGCCTCAATCACATCACGCACTTTTTTGCGAATCGTCTGTGGTGTGATTCCATGCTTCTCGTTGTACTCGATCTGGATTGCACGACGACGTTCGGTCTCCTTTATCGCCTTATCCATCGAATCGGTTACTTTATCACCGTATAGAATAACGCGACCGTCGCTGTTCCGCGCCGCACGACCAATCGTTTGGATCAGTGAGCGTTCAGAACGCAAGAATCCTTCCTTATCAGCATCCAAAATGGCTACCAAGGATACTTCGGGCAGATCGAGACCTTCCCGTAACAAGTTGATCCCGATCAGGACATGGAAAACACCCAACCTTAAATCACGTAAAATGGCCATCCGTTCCAACGTCTTAATCTCGGAGTGCAAGTAACGTACCTTAATTCCAATTTCCTTCAGATAATCCGTCAGGTCCTCAGACATCTTCTTCGTTAATGTTGTAATCAACACACGCTCGTCTTTGGCAATCCGGTCATTAATCTCACCAATCAAATCATCAATCTGTCCCTTTGTTGGACGCAGTTCAATAATTGGATCAAGCAATCCGGTTGGACGGATAATCTGTTGCACCATCGTATCGGTATGCTCAATCTCATACGGGCCTGGTGTTGCTGATACATAGATAATCTGATCCATTTTGCCTTCAAACTCTTCGAATTTGAGCGGACGATTATCCAGCGCTGACGGCAGGCGGAAACCATGTTCAACCAGTACTGTCTTCCGCGCTTGGTCACCATTGTACATCGCACGGATCTGTGGCAGAGTCACGTGAGACTCATCGACCACGATCAACATGTCATCCGGGAAATAGTCCATCAATGTATATGGAGTATCGCCGCGTTCGCGGAAAGTCAGGGGACCGGAATAGTTCTCAATCCCCGAACAGAATCCGACTTCCTTCATCATCTCGATATCATACCGTGTGCGCTGCTCCAGTCGCTGAGCCTCCAACAGTTTCCCCTGTTCACGCAACACTTCAAGACGCTCCTCCAGTTCACGCTCAATGTTCACCAGCGCAACCTTCATCGTCTCTTCTTGCGTTACGAAGTGAGACGCCGGGAAGATGGCAATATGTTCACGTTCGCCAATCAGTTCTCCGGTCAACACATCAATCTCCGTAATCTTCTCGATCTCATCACCAAACAATTCAACACGAATTGCATGTTCACCCTTGGAAGCAGGGAAAATCTCAACAACATCCCCACGAACACGGAACGTACCCCGTACAAAGTTAATATCGTTCCGCTGATACTGAATCTCTACCAGACGGGACAAAATCTGATTGCGCGGTTTCTCCATGCCTACCCGAAGTGACAGCAACATGCTTGAATACGAGTGCGGTGAACCCAAACCATAGATGCAAGAAACACTCGCTACAATGATGACGTCCCTACGCTCAAACAACGAACTTGTCGCTGCATGCCGCAGTTTGTCGATCTCTTCATTAATACTTGAATCCTTCTCGATATACGTATCGGAGGACGGAATATATGCTTCTGGCTGAAAATAATCGTAATAACTGACAAAATACTCAACCATGTTATTAGGAAAAAAGTCTTTGAACTCACTTGCAAGCTGCGCTGCCAACGTCTTGTTGTGTGCAATAATCAGCGTAGGACGTTGCAGTTGGGCTATCGTCTGGGCGATCGTAAACGTCTTACCCGTACCGGTTGCACCCAGCAGTGTCTGGTATCTCTTCCCCTCCTGAACACCCTTCACCAATTCTTTAATGGCAGCAGGTTGATCACCTTGGGGAGAAAACTCTGACTCGATTTCGAACGTTTTGTCGCTCATTATAATATCGCTCATTGCCGTATCTCACCCTATCGTCTAAAATAATAGTCACTATATATTGTCGAAGTTCCCCGAATTTTCATATGGGAAAACTTATAGTAATAGGAATATTTGTTCCCTTTTAATTATACCTCGTTCGTTTTAGTGATGCAAACGTGAAATGAAGATAGGAGTGGGTTAATTTATGGATATTGCGACACTTATCGGTATTATTGCCGGAATTGCCGCAGTCATTAGCGGTTTTTTGTGGGAAGGCGGCCAGTTGTCCGGTCTCCTGCAAAAAACGGCTGCTTTAATTGTATTCGGTGGAACGATTGCTGCTGTGGTTGCCAGTTTCCCAGCGCATCGTCTTCGTACGATTCCAGCTGCCCTGCGTATGGCTTTTGGACGTCACAATAATGATTCAGGCTTGTGGGTTGAAGAATTGGTCGAGATGTCTTCGATCGCACGCCGCTCAGGTGTGCTTGCATTGGAACGCAAGGTTATGGATCATCCGCATCCATTTTTGCAAGACGGTATTCAGATGGTTGTCGATGGTACGGATCAGGATGTGGTTCGCCAGATCCTTGAGATGGAGATTGACTCTATTGAACAAAAACATGAGGGCTACGCCAAAATTTTCGAATCTGCTGGCGGTTATGCCCCAACCATGGGGATCATCGGAACCGTGATGGGACTTATTCAGGTCCTTGGCAGTTTGACCGATCCCACCGGACTCGGACCTGCTATTGCTGTTGCCTTTACCGCAACCCTGTATGGGGTCGCCAGTGCCAATCTTATCTTTTTGCCCATTGCATCCAAAATCAAATCCAGAGGTGCTGACGAAGTGCAGACCATGGAAATGCTTCTTGAGGGTGTACTTGCCATTCAGAACGGTGAGAATCCCCAGCTTGTACGCAAAAGACTGGAGTCTTTCACCCTTACGCACCGTCAGCCTATACGCCCCCTAGCAAAGGAGGGATTGGATGAGTCGGCGCAGTAAACGGCGCGGAAAACGTGAAACAGTTGATCATCGGGATCGCTGGATGATAACTTATGCCGATCTCATAACCTTGCTTCTGATCTTTTTTGTCATCATGTACGCCATGAGCAATCTGGATTCCGGTAAATATGACGTCGTTACTCAGTCGTTACAAAATACATTCAATGCGTCCGACTCGATCCTTGAACTTGGTGAAGGACTCGGCGAGAAACCCGGACAGACGATTACAGAGACTCCACCATCCGGAATTCAAGGGGAAGATTCTTCAAAAGGTGAAGGAAACCCTTCCGATTCCGGAACGGCAACTCCAGATGATGATGACAAGCCCCTCACAGAACGGGAAGAACAATTCAGATCACAGGAGCAGGAACTGCAAAATCTGTTCAATGTGATTACCCAATATATCGAGGATAATAAACTGGAAAATCAGATTTTTGTTGCGGACAAGCCACAGGGCCTATCCATTACACTTAGTGACCGCTTCCTGTTTGATCAGGGACAAGCCGCTCTGAAGGACGGTGCAGCACCAACGCTCAGTAAGCTTGCCAGCCTGTTCCGGGATCTAAATACCGTTGTCAGCATTGAAGGTCATACCGATAACGTTCCTGTCGGAGCAAACTCCGCTTATACCGATAACTGGCAGCTTTCCGGGGAACGCGCACTGTCTGTATTACGCTTTTTTCTGGATACAGAGAAACTTAACCCGGACGGATTCCAGTATGCCGGATATGCGGATACTCGCCCAACGGGTGACAACACCACAGCGGCCGGAAGACAAAAGAACCGTCGGGTCGAAATCACTGTCTTGCGTCAACTCCAACCTTAATCATCTATATCTCGTTTAATGCATCATTAACATTCTTCAATCTTCATTCTTATTTAAAACAAAAAACAAAAAGCACGTTCTGCTGAATCAAGTTCAGGCAGAACGTGCTTTTTGTTTGATATCTTTTTCGGTTGACATTAGCTCTCCAAAACTCGTCTTGATCTTGATCTACACCTTATGCCTATGCCTCTACTCCTGGCTGGCTAGGACGCAGAATAGCCGAGCCTACAGTCAGCAAAATGGCAGCCATGCCAAACAAAATCAATAGTGGCAGTGTAATATCCGACAGTGTACCACCAGCAGAGATCGTCTCCACCGCCTGAATCGCCCATTTCTGCGGAACAAAGTTGGCGAGCTTTTGCATATAGTCAGGCATGAACGAGATGGGCCAGAAACAACCGCCTATCATACAGGTAGGCATAATGACAAGTGAATTCAGCATATTCGCATTTTTGGGATTACGGATTAATCCTGCCACGGTACTTGCGAGCCCCATGGAGACCAACATGAATGCTGCCAAGATCAGGAAATGAATGCCAAAAGGAATACCGGCATCATAATGAATCAGCCACCTGCTGACTCCCAAAACGATTACAATCTGAATCATACCAATGACAAAGCTACCCAGGAAATTGCCAAGCGCAATCTCATATGCACGAACGGGTGCCGTATATACTCTCGCCATCGTACGTTTCCTGCGATCTTCCATGATCACAGCCACTGCACTGGTCAGCAGCCCCATCATAAACATGATTGTAAATCCAGTCACATTGTTCAGGCCTGGCTTGGGATAGATCTGCAGAGCGGTAACTTCACCAGCAACCTGATGCTTTCCTATCTCCTGTAAAAGCTGTTCAAATCGCTTCTGTATACTCGATAGTTTATCAGTCTCACTTGAGACAGGACCTGCGGCCAACGTAATAGCTGAAGCAGATTGTTGCAATCCACTCGCCAAACCTTCAACAGCTGCTCGCAGTGTGTAGGAAGCTTCGCTTATCCGCAGCTCCACCAGTTGAATTTCAGTTGCCTTGCCTTGTAAGAGATCTTCCGTATATCGCTTTGGAATAATGATGCCAGAACTTCCTTTTTGCTGAGCCATGGCTTCCTTCACTTCTGCTTCGTTAGTCATCGGCTTGAGCAGGTACTCCTCTTTGCCAGCAAGTTCTTGAATCATCCACGCTCCTGCTGCCCCTCCATCCTCATTGACATAGGGGATAACAGTACGTGCACTCTGCTCGTTTCCAAAAAGAGCAACCGCCCCTGTAACCACCAGGCAAGGCAGAAGTAGAAACGTAATGAAGCCCATTTTACGACCTAGTGTACGTCTAATCATCAACCAGGCGATGTGCAGACTATTCATATCGGTATCCTGCCTTTCTATAGATTAATCCTGAGATCAACAGTAATACAGCGCATACCACGCCTAACATCCGAATGCTATATACAATCTCGCCTACTGGTGCATCCAGCATCATTCTCAGAAAACTCTGGAGCGCCCAGTGGTTAACCGTGAATTCGCTAAGCCGTTGTACAAAATCAATCGGAATGGGTCTAAACCCGCCACTAATAAATGTCATAGCAATGATGATACCTTGGATGGTTGCGCTGGCCGATGCCGTGGTTTTGCATATTAATGCCACGATCACGCCAAGGGTCATGGACGCCAATGTGATTCCTACACAAGTCAGCACAATATACCAGGGATGGGTTCCCCAATCTACACCGTAGAACCAAGACGTCATAAGGATAATCGTCGTTGCCTGCAAGAAAGCGAGCAGACTATTGCCTGCAATTTTGCCAGCGAAAATAACTCCGTTACCAATCGGCGCAGCCTGAAGGCGAATCAACGTTCGGTTATCCCGCTCTCCAAAGAGGCTGGTACTTGTCGTCATACCCGAGTACAACATGAACATGGCCAGCATGGATGCGGCATAGTATTGAGAAGCGCTGTAGGCTGTGCCTGTTTTTCCGGGATTAACCACAGCAATGGAGGTGGAACTCGCCGCACCAGACTTCGAAGAAGAGGACATGGCAGCAATCACTTCAGGACCTAACACTCTGGTCATCGCCATCTGTCGGTTCCATTCATCCGTAAATCGCGTGAACAAAGTTTCACCCAATGTGTTAAGCGTGTTGTCCTTTCCTCGTATCCACTGTAACCTGGCCTCTTTCCCCCTCATCACGTTTTCCTCAAGCTCCGAAGGAATCATTACAGCAAAGTCCAGCTTGCCGGTACGCAGCGAATGGACAGCCTCTTCTTCTGTCTTAAAGTTCTGCACCTTGACCATCTCAGCCACTCCCGGGGATGCAACGAATGTATCCAGCGCTTGATTAAGCGTATCTGATCCTCCACCAGATTCAGTACTCAAATGGATAATTCCCACACGTACACTATCTGGAATAACATCATCCGCCGTACCCATCGTACTGGAAAGAGCCGTGCCCAATATAAAAATCAGTAACAACGGCAGGATGAACAGGTTCAATACCACAGATCGAATCTTAAGAATACGTCTTAACTCAAAGATGCAAATATGCCATATATTCATCTCTTGCTCCCCCTAGTCCCGAAGCGTACGCCCGGTCAGATTGAGGAACAATGTTTCCAGATCCGGTTCTTCAACCTTAAGTGATTGAATGGATATTTCATGTTTGCTGCAAATGAAGAGCAGATCCTGGAGATCCTGCTGTGCCGAAGGCAGCGTAATGGTCAGTGTATTCTCTGAAACGTCTACCGATCGCACGCGAGGGTGGAGTTTCAATTCTTCCACGACGCCCGGACCGATACCGGAAGTGGAGAGCACTACTTTTTCCTCCGATGCCACCCGTTCTCTCAGCTCTGCTTCCGTGCCACAGGCAATGATTCGCCCTTGATCCATAATCGCAACCCGGTGACTAATCGCCGCCACTTCCTCCATGTAATGACTTGTATATATAATCGTTGAACCCATCTTGTTGAGTGTGCGCACCGATTCAAGGATATGGTTTCGCGATTGCGGATCAATGCCTACTGTTGGTTCATCCATAATAATGAGATCCGGGCGATGGGTAATCGCACATGCGATGTTTAACCTGCGTTTCATACCGCCAGAGAAGGTCGAGGGAGCATCCTTTGCTTTGTCCTGTAACCCTACAAATTCAAGGGACTCCTGCACTCTTTCCTTAAGCAATTTGCCACGTAATCCATACAGCCGGGCAAAAAAAGTCACATTCTCCGTAGCCGTCATCGTTTCGTATAAAGCCAAATCTTGCGGAACCAGTCCAATTTTGCGTTTCACTTCAAGTGGCCGCTCCTTGACCGATATCCCATCTAATCTGATCTCCCCCTGATCCATGTTCAGGAGCCCGGCTATCATGCTGATGGTGGTACTTTTTCCTGCTCCATTGGGACCGAGTAATCCAAAAATTTCGCCTTTGCCAACACTAAGGTTCAAATGATCCACGGACAACCTGCTGCCGTATCGTTTCACAACATGATGTACTTCAAGTATACCCATCCCTTTTACGCCCCTCTTCCGTTTCGGCCTCTGCCGCTGGATTTCATATTTGTATTGTAACGGATCGCACTCTTTAGCGAAGGTACGAAAAGTCATGAATCGAAGGTGACTTAAGTCATCTCCTGCTTCGAATGCTGCTTATGGTATAATCAAGGGCGCATTACCGAGAGATTTTCTACTCCACTTTTTATATAAAGGATGTCACAACCCTATGCCGATGCGGTTTCTGCAATACGGATTAATTATCATTCCAGCCGTACTATACATGTTGATGCTGCCCTTGGAAAACGAAGCTGTCTACACCCTATATATCATCATCGCGCTCGGACTCTCCGTGTGGAAAGATTTCAACCGTTCAAGTACACAGCAGTGGCTGTTACTTTTGGCCGAAATACTCTGGAGCTGTTGGCTGATTGCTTCGTATGGACCCATCCTGCTATTCCTCTCTCTATCCGTGCTCTACGTGTATATATACAGACTCGAGGGAAACCGGAGATGGTTGATGTTTGCCATTCAGCTTGCCGCAAGCAATGTCGCTTTGGGATGGTATTATTCTGTGCCACAGGTAACGCAGCCAGGGTTAACCACACTAAATACAATCACCACCACATTATTCTCCGCAGAGGCAACAACGATGGTCCTTGGCAACCTGCTTCTGCTCATCACAGCGGCTCTCTCCTGGCAGGGATCAAGAACAGCGAGCAGCCGCGGACAACTGGAACAAGTCTATGACGAGCTCCGCAGTAAACATTACGAGCTTCAAGAAGCACGTGCACAGCTCCTGTTATTTACAAAGCAACTTGAAGGAGTAGCTCAGGCAGAGGAACGCACACGTATCTCCAGACAGCTTCATGATGATATCGGACATCGACTGATTCGCACCAAAATGATGTCGGAAGCCGCTCTGATGACTCTCCCCCGAGATCGGGAAAAAGGAACGGAAATGGTGAGACAGATTCGTGATCAATTGGCCACCAGTATGGATGATATGCGAAGTACACTTCACAAACTGCGACCGGATTCCTATGGTTCCAATGCCTATGCACTGGATCGTCTTCTGGAGGAAGTGGGCAGAGATACCGGGGTGAAGACACATTTTGAAGTTCAAGGCGCATCCCATGTGCTGTACCCCAGCATACAAATCGTTTTATACAAAAATGCCAAAGAAGCCGTAACGAATGCACTACGACACGGAAATGCCTCTTCTATCACATTGGAGCTGGTATTCGCGGATCAGGAAATCTGTATGAGCGTAAGTAATGATGGCAAAATTAATCCGCATTCGTCTAAATCAAGTGGCATAGGACAGGAAAGCATGCGTCTACGTACACAAATGGTGGGAGGAACCTTGGAGATTCAATCAGCTTATCCGTATACCGTGATTACACGCATTCCAATAACGAACCAGATGGATCTACTTTGAAAAAAGGAAGTGAATGTGCTCATGTCCGAACGGAATGATATGAACAACAAAAAGGATTCAGCCCAGCACCCACTTATTCGGCTGCTTCTCGCCGATGATGACTACTTCATCCGTGAGAGCCTGAAAGTGCTGCTTGGACTCGACTCTGGCATTCGCGTTACAGGTACGGCCTCAAATGGACAGGAAGCGTTGGAATTGCTTGAAGCAGGCACACCTGCGGATGTGGTGTTGATGGATATTCGGATGCCGGAATGTGACGGAGTTGAAGGTACTGGGCTGATCAAGGCACGCTTTCCTGAAATTCAGGTGCTCATGCTGACTACGTTTGACGACGATGAGTATATCATTCAGGCATTACAGAATGGAGCAAGCGGTTATTTGCTTAAAAATGTGCCGCCTGAACGGATTATTCAAGGCATCAAGACCGTACATAATGGCGATATGTTAATCCATCCGGATATTGCCCGCAAGCTAACAGGCCTTCTTCGTCCTTCTCCAACTTCCCAGACTCATCACCCAATCGAAGCCTATGGACTGACCCGTATGGAGCTGGCGGTTGCCGAGGCCATATCGGAGGGGCTATCCAACAAGGAAATTGCCGCCAAACTGTTCCTCAGTGAAGGCACGGTCAAGAACTACGTAACCGATATTCTGGGCAAGCTGAACTTGCGTGATCGGACCCAAATCGCTATCTTCATGTTAAAAAAATAACAAAAAGGTATTTCCCTTGCCTGCGACGGCGCTCGGAAATACCTTTTTCATTGCTTGATGTATGCAACATACTTCATCACGTATGTTAGTTACATCTCTACGGACCCTTTATCACTGGCCACAGGAGCTGGCGGTAATGCCAAGGGAGCTTCGTCCCTGTGTGGTTTTTTCAGACGGGCAAGCAACTTGAGGTTGATGATATGGAACAGCGTCAGTGGACGCAACCGAATCGCCCAGACCTCGTGATTGTCCGGTGCCATAATGACCCCAAGCTGATGATGTTCCCCTTCATAGATTGCTCGCTGCATGAATTTGCTTTCTCCCTGGTGATTTCGTACCTCAAGCTTGCAAAAAGCCGGGTTCATACGCAGGGCGCGATGCAACTCTTCCGGTGAATGAACCAACTTGCCATTCACCTTGTACAATGTCTCTCCTGCTTCGATCCCCAAATCTGCAGCAGGACTCTCCGGTATAACAGCCAATACCTTCAACCCATGCTGCGGATGGACAAATACCGGGCTGCGGTTTTGCTCTTCAAATGCGCTATACCATACCAGAAATTCATGTCCAATAAATGCAATCAGCGCCGCAACCACCATGAGTGGAGACCACCATGCAGCAAGTAAACTGAACACGAGCAAAGTTGCTCCATACATCATCAATCGCTTGGATGAGATCTGCACCTTTTGTCCCGGAAGCATACTCTGCGTTATCTCACCAAATCCGAGCATGATGGGCAACGCAAACAGCATATAGCTCTGACCGGCATTCATAAATGGATTCCATGCCAGCTCCGCGCCACCTCCTGTGACTGGTACAAGTATCAGTAAGGGAATGGCCCAGAACTGTTGCAGTTGATATCCCCCAACCAGTTTCCCGCGTTTTCCCTCGAAGAGAAGCGGTGATGCCATGGATACTCCCTGCATGCGTACCAACAGGGCTTCACCCATATGTAGAAGGGCCGCCAGGACAAGCAGTGCAGGCATATCCAAGGTACGTAACGTTTCCGTTATACTCCCTATCCAACCTGAAGGTTGCCAGCCTGAAGCCAGATTCAAACCAAATTGCAGCACACCCAGTAACCCGGCCGCGTAGGCAAAACACAGATACCGGATACGAAACAAGGATAGAATTAACGTTGCAGCCCATATGCATATCAGGCTTCCCAGTGTAAGATGTGCACCGAGGAATAGGGATACAATCGAGACGATGGTACCAATGAGTATGCCTCCCAGTACGGCACGAATCGTCTGTGTAATTGAGCTTTGCAAACGAACATGAAACAATTTACGCTCCTGCAGTAATTGACGATGATAGATGAGCGCAATCAGGATCACCGCAATATAATAAAACGGCTGAATAAACAACTGCAACACTGCTTCGCCTAATGTAGTTAACCACGGCCATACCCATTCCATCGTGGTTCTTCACCCCTCTCTTTCAGCCGGTTCAGAAAAAAAGAAGGCTGAAAATCAGCCTTCTTTATGGCTTCGACACAGCGGACGAAATATCCTTTGAGACATTTTCGATCGCGCGTTTCAGCTGTGCATCATATTGAGGATTGGCAATACGTTCAATCAGAGCCGCTTCCAGTGATTCAGCGGTTTTCTCGTCAATCTGGCCTGTGGCCTGAATGCCTTTTTGCTTCTGGAATGCCTTGACCGCTTCTTCCGTCTTCTGGTCGTAGTATCCATCCACACGATCTGGTTTGAAATCGAGTCCTCTCAGCATCGTCTGCGCACTTTTCACATCCGTGCTATTGCTGTCATATTTCAGTGGTAACTTCTCTTTATTAATCGGTGCCACCGAGAAATAATCCGGCTGGTCTACCGCAATATCTGGTTTGATTCCTTTTTCATGAATCCAGTCCCCGTTCGGCGTGAGCCATTTGGCAATGGTAATCTTCAGCAAGCTGCCGTCACCCATTTGCTTGTCATAACTCGTCTGCACGGTTCCTTTACCAAAGGAATTTTCACCAATCAACTTCGCACCTGCTGACTGTTGTAATGCACCGGCCAAAATCTCCGACGCACTGGCACTGCCTTTGTTCATCAGGACTGTGACTGGATAAGCTTTGGCTGATCCATTGGATTTGCTTTGTTCCTTTTTGCCGTTCTTGTCTTCGACTTGCACAATAACCTTGCCTTTAGGAACAAACTGTTCAGCAATATCAATCACGACTTGCAATACACCGCCTGGGTCATTCCGTACGTCGATGACCAGACCTTTCATGTTCTGCTTCTCAAGCTTCGCCAACTCTTCCTTGAAGCGATCGCCTGTATTCAAAGAGAATTGAGTAATGGCAATGACGCCAATTCCGCCATCCTCCATGTGAGCATATACGGTCTCCAGATCAATGTCATCCCGCACAATAACAAACTCAATCAGTTCGGTAGATCCGGCACGTTTGACCTGTACCTTCGCTTCACTACCCTTAGGACCTCTGATTTTGTTGACAGCCTTGTTCAGTTCCAACCCTTGCAGGGATTCGCCGTTGACTGACATAATCATGTCTTTCGCACGAATACCCGCTTTTTCGGCAGGTGATCCTTTGATTGGGGAAACAACCACGACATTTCCATCCTGTGAGGATACCTCTGCACCAATACCGGTAAATGAACCTTCGATCGACTCTTCAAACTGAGCAGCCGTTTCCTGCCCCATATAGTTGGAGTACGGATCACCAAGGGATTCCATCATGCCGTTGATCGCACCGTCAATCAATTTGGTCTGATCCACGTCTTTATAATAGTTGCTTGAGATCAAATCCATCGCGGTTTCAATCTTCTTCAAATCGTTCTTCTGCTGCGTACTGCCGGTTACACTGGCTAGCAAACCCTCGCCAGCTGTGGTCTGGTTCGCTATTCCCGGGTAAGTCATTAGTACCAGGGTTAGCAAACTACCACCCAGAAGACCCAAAATGACAAGCAGTAGCGCCGATCTTTTTTTCATCATCCGTTTGTCACCGCCTTTCGTTTTAAAGCGTGTCCGATTCCATTGTTGCTTGGACCCATTCCCTGAACATGCCAGCTTAGTATATGTCTAGCTTGTACGGAATATGTTTTTTCCATTCGGTCAATGGAGCAATAATTACAAATAGTTCATCGGATTTACCGCGGTACCGTTATCTCTTACTTCAAAGTGCAAGTGAGGTCCCGTGGAATTTCCTGTATTACCTGACTCAGCAATGGTATCACCTTTGCTTACAGTGTCTCCCTTGCTGACTTTAAATCCACCTTCGCGCAAGTGACCATATAACGTCCAAAGACCACCGCCATGGTCCACAATAACGGTATAACCATAACCGCTATACCATTCAGCCATGATCACGATTCCGCCAGAGGCCGCATGAACTGAAGTTCCCTGAGGAACAGCAAAATCGACACCCGCATGCATTTTACCCACTACACCCGTAATTGGATGGGTACGGGGACCGAATCCAGAAGAAATACGTCCTCCAGATACCGGTTTTGAGAAGATACCATTACCGGATGAATAGGTAACCTCACTGCTGCTATCCGCGCTGACTCTGGTTGGTGCCTTGGCAGCAGCTTTCGCCCGGGCAGCAGCTGCTGCTTTGGCTTTGGCCGCTGCGGCTGCTTGCTGTTCACGCAATTTATTTTTCTCTTGAAGAAGGGCCGAACGTTTGCTGGCAATCTGCATCAATACGTCTTCCTGCTCTTGTGTCAACTCTTCTGACTCTTCGATTTTAGCATCATATGAAGCGAGAAGCACTTGCTTTTCCGCTTCTTTTTCATTCAATTGGGACTTGCGCTGTTTCTTCTGTGCATACAGGCTCTTGGCTTCCGCATATTGCACATCCAATTCTGCCTTTTTGTCCACGACAAGTTGCTTGTCCGCTTTGTGCTCATCCAGCAGATGCTGATCCTGATCCACGATCGTTTTGAGTGAATCCGCACGGGTCAGAAAGTCAGTGAAGCTGGTGGAGGACAACAATACATCCAGATAGGATACAGCACCGTCTGTATACATCAGGCGTACACGTGACTCCAACAATTTCTCCCTTGCAACGATGCGTTCTTCTGCCGCTTGCAGATCTTTCTTCGTTGTACGGAGATCTTCCTCCGTGTTCTCGATTTGCAAGGATACACTAGCCAGTTCATCACTAACGACATTAATCTGTTCCATGACAACCTTCAGATAAGCGTTGGTTTTGTTCTTGTAATGCTGCGCTTCCTTTTTGTTGGAAGCCGCTTTTTTTTGCTCCTGCTTGGCAGAAGCTGCCTTGCTCTCCAGTTGCTGAATCTGTTGGTCAATATCGCTGATGCTGCTCTTGGCATATCCGTCAGAAGGTTGAAGCGTCAAACTGGCCAATAACGTAAAGGCCAGCAGCGAAGCAGTTTTTTTCAAAATGATGATCCCCCATCCTATGATTTCACAAGAAAGCAACCTGCACAGGTGGCGAACAGCATGTTCTTTGCTTTCTTCCATCTTAAAGACTCCGTCATTCCTACATATCGTCAAACAGCGCCCATTAATGAACCTGCTTTACCATTCTTTTCGACATATTCTGCAATTTGATCGTTTCAAAACAAAATTTAAACGTTAAGTGATTTTCGAATGGACAGTGTACTTCCCAAAATACCTACCAGCACACCGAGTCCGATCAACAGGGTTCCAAACAGCAGCCAGATATCGCTGAGCGGAATCAAGTTAAGCATCTGCATGAAGACATCCTGACCAATCGTGGACATCAACTGGCTGTATCCGACGAACAGTACCGCAACCGTAATCACAGAGCCAATAAATCCAATGAGTGCACCTTCAATAAAGAAAGGCCAACGGATAAAGGTGTTGGTTGCACCAACCAGCTTCATAATACCAATCTCCCGGCGACGGGCCAGAATCGTTACGCGAATCGTATTCGAGATCAGGAACATGGACATGAGACCCAGTCCCCCAACAAAAATAAATCCGATGTTACGAACAAGCTTCGTAAATTTGAACAACACTTCCACCGTTTCCTTGCCGTAATTCACTTTCATGATTGGCTTCTCCGGGTGTTTTTCGTTCAAAGCTTCGATTTTTTGCGCCACAAAAGTGACGGTTTCCGGTTCAATGACCTCAACTTCAATGGTCTCCGGCAGTGGGTTGTTGTCCACATCGAAACCGCTAAGCACATTATCTGCACTCTCTCCAAGACGATCACGGAATTCCTTGAGTCCTTCTTCCTTGGAAACAAAACGAATCTCACTTACTTCCGGCATCGCGCTGATTTCTTGTTCCAATGTGTTACGCAGGTTCTCGTCCACATTCAGTTCGAGAAACGTGCTGATCTCCACCTGACTATCCACTTGATTCGCCATGGAGTTCACATTAAGCACCAGCAGCATAAACACACCAAGAATCAATAGCGACACAATGATGGACATGATGGAGGCCACAGACATCCAGCCGTTGCGGAATACGTTTTTGAATCCCTCCCGCAGATGGCGCAAGAGAGTACTAAAATTCATAACCGTATTCCCCTCTCATCTGATCCCGTACAATCTGTCCACGTTCAATGGCGATAACCCGTTTACGCATCGTATTCACGATATCTTTGTTGTGGGTTGCCATAACAATGGTTGTTCCCCGGAAATTAATCTCATCCAGCAGCTGCATAATGCCCCACGACGTCTCCGGATCGAGGTTACCTGTAGGCTCATCCGCGATAATAACCGATGGGTTATTGACGATAGCCCGCGCAATGGCAATACGTTGCTGTTCCCCGCCTGAGAGCTGAGAAGGTTCACGATTCGCTTTGCTGCGCAATCCCACCAAGTCGAGTACTTCCATGACCCGTTTCTTGATGTGCCGCTTGGGCGCCTCAATGACTTCCATGGCAAATGCCACATTCTCAAAAGCCGTCATTCTCGGCAATAGACGGAAGTCTTGGAACACAACGCCGATGTTACGGCGCACATAAGGAATCTTTCTTGGCTTCAACTTACCAATATTAAATCCGTTAATGGATATTTGTCCTTTTGTCGGAACTTCTTCTCTGTACATCAATTTCATAAATGTCGATTTGCCTGCGCCGGACGGACCGACGATATAGACAAATTCATTGCGGTCGATCTTCACCGACACCCCTTGTAATGCGTGGGTCCCATTGGCGTAGGTCTTCCACACGTCCTGCATTTCTATCACATCATCACTTCCTGCTCGCATAGTTAGCCATTATCATTTCGACACAATCCCGGCATTTCCTTTAAAAAGACCTGAATTTCATCAGGAAAAAATCCACTTCGTTCCTGTTTCGATGGTGAAGCATGGATTCATATGAAGTTTATTGTAACAAATTTGTTACCTATTGAGTACCCGAAAGTTTTCCTGCATTGGATCATATATATAGAAAGTGTTACAAAATCGGGAACAACAGAAGTATAAAGGAGCGTACGGTTATGAAAAAAATACATTTAACGGTCATTGTTCTATTCTCCATCCTCTTGATCGGCTCCGCGTCATATGGATTGCTGTATATGTATGTGAACCAGCCTGCGCTGCCCAAGAATGTGCATGTTGGCGGCATGCTGGTGGAAGGCAATCGTAAGAACGTATTGCATGAATTGAACGAACAGATTCAAAAGCTGGAGGACTGGCCTGTCACCTTTGAAGTGGTTGAACCCGATCCCCAGATGATGACGTATACCGCAAATCAGGTGGGGGTGAGCTACAACGTTAAAAGCGTGGAATCCGCCATACAGCAGCTGGAGGAAGGTAACCTGTGGGAACGCGCATATGCACGTTATCATTTTCCGAAAGAGTTCTCCCTTCATATGAGTTACAACTTAGAACCACTTAAAGAACATCTAAGCCCTGCTTGGGAAAAAGAAACCTTCGGTACACCTGCGAACGCTGTTCGGCGCATTACCGCAAGTGACAAAGTGCAGTATATCCCGGAAAAGGGTGTCCGCCGGATTGATTGGGAAACACTCGCAAGTCTCATTCAGACGAAGCTGCACAGGGATTTCAGTGTACTGAGCCCGGATGAGAAACCCACCCCATTGCTGATCCAGGTACCACTGTATACGCTGAAACCTGAAGTAACCCTTGATTCGCTACGTCAGGAAGGCATTGACCGAAAGATCATCCAGTTCTCCACAGGTCTGGGCAATAGTAGTGAAGGCCGGATACATAATGTCAGCGCAGCGGCGGAAGCGATTAACGGCATGATTCTGCCACCGAATGCCACATTCGATTATGAGAAGGTCATCCGAAAAGCGGAGAAGGATTATGGGTTTCGTGAGGCCCCGGTCATTGTCAATGGAAGACTAACCCCCGGGATTGGCGGGGGAATCTGCCAGGTATCAAGTACGGTGTATAACGCAGCGCTATTGACGGGTCTTGATATTATTGAGCGTCGCAACCACTCCCTGCCGGTCAAATATTTGCCGAAAGGACTGGATGCCACCTTTGCCTCCGGAGCCATTAACTTTCGCTTCAAGAACAATACTGGAAAATCCCTACTCATTCATGCAGAAGTGAAGAACCACCAATTGATAGTGAAATTTTTCGGCACATTCCCGGAGAATGTCAGCTATGCACTTGAATCTCGCACCATTGAAACATTAAGTGTTCCGGTGAAATATGTGTCCAGTGCGGTACTGCCTGATGGCGCTCAGCAGGTGCTGCAAGACGGACAGCCTGGTTATATTGTCGAGACGGTAAGAACCAAGAGGCTGGACGGCAAAGTGGTCGAATCCAAAACGATTACACGAGATACGTACAAAGCCCAGAATCGTCTGATTGCCCGTTCAGGTCATAGCAGCCTGCCCGATCCACAAGAACCTTCTGTGGTTGAAGATGGAATCAGCGATACGAAACGGCCATAAAAGGATGTGTTCGAAACAAACCCAAACGAAAAGACACACTTCCCGTCCCTTTTTAGGATACGCCAGAAGTGTGTCTTTTCATTTGTTTAGGATATTGGAGTCTTAATAAACTAGGGTTACTTCTTTAATCAGAGGTTTACTGCATTACGGTTTAGTGACCGCCTGTGTATTCGCCTTGCTCTTCGCCTACGACCATCTTCTCTTTTCCCATGAAGAAAGAAGCAACCAACGCGAGTGCAGCTGGAATCACGGCCCAAGCAAACAACTGCACGATGGAAGAAGATAGAGCATGTGTGATGCTATCCAGCACCTGAGGCGGAATCGCCTGTCTGAGTTCTGGTGAGAGCAACGCATGTGGATCGGTCAGATCCATTCCCTGAGGCATACCACCCGCGGAAGCACCACCTGTCTCCGCAGCTGCTCCTGCGAGAGCATCATTCATTTTACGCGTAAATACCTGGCTCTGCACGATACCAAAGATCGTAATACCCATCGTCATGCCGAGGGACCGCAAAAAGTTAAGCGTGGAGCTTGCTGCTCCGCGTCTTCGCGGTTCAAATGCGTTCATGGCTGCATTGCTGAGTACCGAGAACGAAGCCCCGACACCCAGACCAACCATCACCATGTAAATACGTATCGTCCAGAGGGAAGAACTCTCATCCAACGTAGTCAGCAATCCGAGTCCAATGACAAGTAAGGCCAACGTAGGAATCATGATATTGCGATATTTGATTTTGGTCATGAGCACCCCGCCCAGGGATGCCGTCACAACGGACCCCAGCATCATCGGTAAAAGTACGAGACCGGAGTTGGTCGCTTTACCACCGAGTACGCCCTGTATGAAGATCGGAATGTACACGGATGCTGTAATGAACGCCGCACCACTGAACATCCCAATAACGTTACTGGACCAGTAGACCCGGTTGCGGAACATGCCGAAAGAGATGATAGGTTCCTTCGCTTTTGTTTCTGCAAACAGGAACAGCAGCGCTAGTGCTACGAATCCGGCAAACAAGCCAAGAATCTGCCACGAACCCCAGGCAAACGTCTTGCCGCCCAGTTCCAGACCAAAGATCAGGCACACAACAGCACCGATCAGCGTTACTGCACCCAGCCAGTCGATCTGTTGGGACTGATGCTGATGAGATTCCTTATAGAAGAACGCAATAAACACAAATGCAATCAAGCCGAGTGGCAGGTTGATATAGAATACCCATTCCCATGTCGCATACTGAGTAATGTAAGCACCCAGCAGTGGTCCAAAGACGCTGGACAGACCGAAGACCGCTCCAAACAATCCTCCCAATTTACCACGAGATTCTGGTGCTACGACATCAAACATGATCGTAAAGGCAATCGGTACCAGAGCACCTGCACCAATACCTTGAATTGCTCTGTACATCGTCAATTCCACAATAGACGTTGCCGTTCCGCACAGTGCTGAGCCAAGCATAAATACAATAATACCAAAGACAAAAAACTTCTTCCGTCCATACATATCGGATAACTTACCGAAGATTGGCATCCCCGCCATCTCAGCCACCATGTACGCGGAGGTCACCCAGACGAACTTGTCGAGCCCACCCAGCTTCCCGACAATATCCCCCATAGCTGTTGCCACGATGGTATTATCCATCGAAGCCATTAGTATGCTGAGCAGTAACCCTGCCAGCACCAATCCAATACTGTTTTTACGTGCAACCATTGTACTCAATCTCTCCATTCACGCTCTATTCATATGACTGCATTAGTATATCCGAAAAGAAGTTTTCGTTAATCAGTCCAAGGACCGATTGCTTTGCAGTAAAACTTCCGATTGCGGATGAATTTGCAGAGATGAACGGTATTCCACTTTACCGATCCGGCAGCCAGGACCGATTTTTATTTTATCGCCACGCACAATCTCGGCCTCGGTATTTTCTAATTCAATATCGTCACCTTCGATAATCTGTGCCTTGAGAATTGACTTATTCCCCGTGAACAAGTCATTCAACCGGCCACTCTTCACCGAGATGATGGAACCGCCCATTTCCTTGACCTCGGATGGACCCATGATTTTGAGTGTCATATGTTCGGCGCTAAGCATCCCCGCTATCGTCAACCGTCCGTTCAGCTTGATGTTTTCCACCTGACAATCACCGGGCAGATGAAGCTCACCGACCACTTTGATATGCTCAGCTTTGGCGTGCAGGGCAGAAGCCTGGATGCCATCCTCACCTTCGTTGTTGGCCGCGCGCTCTGTCAAAGTAAGGGTTCCCGTGATTTTAATATCTGTTGATTCAAGCGATCCGTATATGACTGATGTACCCGTACATTTGAATTGATCACAATATAGATTGTCGTTGAAGGATGCGTCCCCTATGACCTTAACCTTGCCATACACGCCCCCAGCAGAACTGCCATCACCAACGATGCTGATATCCATTTTTTTGTCCAATGAACGCCCAGGATTGTTATTCATGTCGATCCCATCCCTTTCTCTCCATATCCAAAATTTAAATTCGCTGACTGCTGCCCACCTTGGCATCCTGATCTACCTCAAGTTCACCTGAATATTCGACCAGCCGGATGTTACAGCCGCGACCGATGAAAATGTTACTCCCCCGAACAATATCAGCTTCGGTATCTTCCAGCACAATCTCATCGCCCTCAATCAAGGATGTCTTAAATGATGGAGTTCCGCCCAGACCAATACTTTTCCAGAACCCGTTTTGTTGTTCCTTGCGACGAATATCAATACGCTCTCCGCCAATCTCTTTAGCCGAAGAAGAGGTGTGAAGCCTGATCTCCACTGTTCCCGCATTCAGGAAGCCGCTGATCTTGATATTTCCCTGTACGTTCAGGGACTCACATTGCACATCACCTTCAATATCAATCACACCGCCAATATCAATTCGTTCCGCATCCACTCGTCCCCGTACGGTGCATTTCCCGTTCACTTCAAGCTCAGGGCTATGAAGATCTCCGTTAATTGTTGTCATGCCATCCACACGAACACGCGAACTGGTTAAAGGGCCGTTCAACGTACACATGCCGTTAATCGTCGCACTCTCGGAGCTTAAAGCGCCGTGCATCTTCAATGTTCCATTCACTTCCATAGAGGTACAGTCCAGATTACCATTCACCTTAGCCATGCCATCAATCGATACACGGTGAAACTCCCCACCTGCCGTTTGACTCATACCCGATACATTCAGATCATTCCGCTTATTCCGTTCTTCCATGCAATCCCTCTCCTTATCCCAATTTGAGTTTTAATTCTTCCATAAATGTTCCCATCGGCTGCCTAACAACCACCTTCACACCATTGTCAAAATAAAACTCCGTTCCTGCTGTTACCAGCATGAATGAAGGAACACCCATCTTACGAATAAGCACCAGTTCGCTAGGTTTGCCTGTAAAACGATAATAATGTTCGGACATCACATCGATTAGCAACACACCCTCTTGCCGAGTAATATCTCCGCTCATTAACAGCTTATCAAGGACGTAGAGCATCATGATCTGCTCCAAAGCATATAGCGATTGTTCCCGACCTGCTTCTTTCAACAAATCCAGCGAGATTTGCGAAACAATGTTTCTCTCTAACAACTGTTGTGCGGACATCTCCACTTCACCCAACGTAGGTGAGAACACGTCCGCCAGCTCATCCAGCGATAATCCGTCTTTCATATTGAGAATCTTGTCAATGCGCAGTAAAATCTGTTGTTTGGGAAAAAAGGTCTCTTGTCCGGTGTAGGACGACTTCCGAATAAACCATTCTTCCGGAATGAGATTTTTCCGCTTCCAGCGGTATAACTGGCCGTAGGAGATTCCTGTCAGGTCCAGCAGTTCTTTTTTGGAGATCAAATCATCCGTCATATATGGTCCCCCTTTATCGTGAAATCAGTGTAACATAACATTGTTACGTTGTAAATAACGTCGTAACAATGTTGATCTTCCCTCCACGCCACTCATCTGGCTTAGCCTGTTGAAACCTTACAATTTAGAGATACTTCTGCATAATTTTTTAATGTGCATCTTTGTTATTGCATTGCACCAGCAATGCGTATAACCTGTTAAATATGGATACTTAAAAGCTAATAGGGAGCAATCCCGGCTCATCCTCTCAAGTCAAAAACACGTGGTTAACGAACTTATGAAAGGGGTTTCTTATACTCATGGCACTTATTAAATGTGATTTTTACTCCGATACACTTGGGCTGAGTACCAGTATGCATGTCATTCTGCCGCAACAAACCCACAATCAGATCGGTATGGAGAACGTGACTGGCAAAGGACTTCATCCAACCCTGTACCTGTTACACGGTCTATCGGATGATGATTCCATCTGGCTGCGCCGCACATCGATTGAACGTTATGTAGCCAACCTAGGAATCGCCGTTGTTATGCCGCAAGTACATCGCAGTTTCTATACAGATATGGTCGAAGGCGGAAAATACTGGACGTTTATCAGCGAAGAACTGCCTAAACTTGCTCGTTCTTTCTTCCCTCTGTCACCAAAGCGTGAGGATAACTTCGTTGCTGGATTATCCATGGGTGGTTATGGAGCGTTCAAGCTGGCCCTTCGTAAACCAGAGCAGTATGCGGCTGCTGCCAGTTTGTCTGGAGCTCTCGATATGTCTGCACATATGGATAGAAACGCATCCTCGGCCTTACAACAAACGGAGTTACAGCGGATTTTCGGACCCGATGTGACAGGTACAGAGAACGATCTAATCCATCTGTTAAAAGAAAATCAATCTGGCGAAAGCCCACGACCTTTGCTCTACCAATGTTGCGGAACGGAAGATTTCCTGTATGAGGATAATCAAACTTTCCGTCAAGCCTGCGAACAAACAAACTTCGAATTGACGTACGAGGAAGGGCCTGGTGAACATGAATGGGGCTACTGGGATGCCAAGATCCAGGATGTATTGAAATGGTTGCCTTTGCCCAAGCGAGATTAGTAGAGCATTAATAACCGCTGCAGACAATGAAGACTGGCATTCAGATGGCAACAACCTTCTGTTGCTATGGAGCTGGAATGATCCACATCAAATCGCTGTAAAACACAAAAAAGCAGGCCGTTGAGAACAAAGTTCTCTGGCCTGCTTCTTTATTGTCCTGTCGTATCTGTACAAATCCCTATAATGACCGTGGTATTAACCGCGGTTCGTAATCCATTGCTCGGTAATTTCCAATACCTTCTCACTGCGTGCGATGGCTTCGGCAACTTGACCCGAAGCTGTTCCTCCGTAAACGTTACGAGCGTTCACTACCGCTTCCGGTTGAAGTACATCATAGATCCGGTCATCGAACAGTGGTGAGAACTGCTTGAATTCATCGATCGTCAGATCCAGCAAATACTTGCTGTTCTGGATGCAGTAAAGCACCGTTTTGCCAATCACTTCATGCGCCTGACGGAAAGGCAAGCCTTCCCCTACGAGGAAATCGGCAATATCCGTAGCGTTCGAGAAATCCTGGTTGACCGCTTGACGCATCCGATCCTTGTTCACAGTCATTGTTGCGATCATTGGAGCAAACAGTTGAAGTGCACCTTCCAGCGTTGCTACAGTATCGAACATGCCTTCTTTGTCTTCCTGCATATCTTTGTTGTATGCCAGTGGAAGAGATTTCAGTACAGTCAGCAAACCAATCAGGTTGCCATACACACGTCCTGTTTTACCACGAACGAGTTCAGGAACGTCCGGGTTTTTCTTCTGAGGCATAATGCTGCTGCCTGTGCAGAACGCATCGTCCAATTCAACAAATCCAAACTCTGTACTGCTCCACAATACCAGCTCTTCACTCAGACGGGACAAGTGAGTCATAATCAGCGAAGCTGCCGCCAGGAACTCAACGATAAAGTCACGGTCGCTTACTGCGTCCAGACTGTTCTCGTACACGCCATCGAAGCCCAGTTGTTCCGCCACAAAATGACGGTCAATCGGGAATGTTGTGCCCGCGAGCGCACCTGCACCCAGTGGCAGGATGTTAATTCGTTTGTAGCTGTCCATTAAACGCTCCGCATCACGTTGGAACATGGATACATACGCCATCAGGTGATGGGCGAACAAGATTGGCTGTGCCCGCTGAAGATGCGTATAACCCGGTACGATGGTATCGAGGTTATCTTTTGCTTGTCCAATCAATGCTTCCTGCAAGGAATGCAGCATGCCTACAAAACCAACCACGCGCTCACGCAGATACAAGTGCATATCCGTTGCAACCTGGTCGTTCCGGCTACGGCCTGTATGTAATTTACCGCCTACAGGGCCAATCGTATCGATCAGGTTTTTCTCAATGTTCATGTGAATGTCTTCGTCCGATACGGAGAATTCCACTTCGCCTGCACGGATTTTGTGCAGAACGGTGATCAGACCTTCTTTGATCGTTTCCACATCTTCCGCAGGCAGAATGCCGCATTTGCCCAGCATCGTCACATGGGCCAGACTTCCCTGGATATCCTCTTCAGCCAATGCTTTGTCAAAATTGATGGATGCCGTATATTCCTCAACCAAATGATTGGTTTGTTTCGTAAAACGTCCTCCCCACAGCTTGCTCACAGTGAGTACTCCCCTTTCGCTCATGGACAAAGCCGCTCCTGCCAGATGTGCAAGAACGGCCTGCCTTGTCAATTATATTAATGTAGCTCTAGTATGCAGGTTGAACTTAGTTTTTGTTTTGCTCCACGCCGGAGTTTACTTTCAAACGCAGTGCATTCAGGCGAATAAAGCCTGTTGCATCCCCTTGATCGTAAGCTTGCGTTGGATCAGCTTCCATCGTTGCGATGTCCGGGTTGTAAAGGCTGACAGGACTTTTCACACCTGCGCCGATGATGTTACCTTTGTACAGTTTCACACGAACCGTACCTGTTACGTTCTTCTGGCTCTCTGTTACCAGCGCTTGCAATGCAAGACGCTCCGGTGCGAACCAGAAACCGTTGTACACCAATGTACTGTAACGTGTGATCAGGCTATCACGCAGGTTCATCACTTCACGGTCCATCGTGATGGATTCCATTTTGCGATGTGCAGTGAACAAGATCGTTCCACCTGGTGTTTCGTACACACCACGGCTCTTCATACCAACAAAACGGTTCTCAACCATATCTACACGGCCGATACCATGTTTGCCACCCAGCTCGTTCAGTTGCTCCATCACTTGCAACGGACTCAAGCGCTCACCGTTCAGTGCAACACAGTCGCCTTTTTCGAATTCAAGCTCGACATATTCCGCTTGATCTGGTGCATCTTCAGGTGCACTGCTCAGCAGGAACATGTCTTTGTTCTCGTCCGCGCTTGGATCGAACCAAGGATCTTCAAGCACACCGCTCTCATAGCTGATATGCAGCAGGTTGCGGTCTGTGGAGTATGGTTTAGCCGCAGATGCAGTTACCGGAATGCCATGCTTCTCAGCATACGCGATCATCTCGGCACGTCCCGGGAATTGGTTGCGGAATTCTTCCAAACGCCAAGGTGCAATGACGTTAATGTCTGGTGTCAGCGCGGCCGCGTTCAACTCAAAGCGAACTTGGTCATTTCCTTTACCCGTAGCGCCGTGAGCGATGGCTGTAGCGCCTTCTGCACGAGCAATATCCACCATGCGTTTAGCGATCAGTGGACGAGCGATACTTGTGCCAAGCAGGTATTGTCCTTCATAAAGGGCACCTGCCTGGAACATTGGATAGATGAAATCTTTCGCGAATTCATCGCGCAGATCGTCGATGTATACTTTGGAAGCGCCAGTAGCGAGTGCTTTTTCCTCCAAGCCATCCAGTTCGTCCTTTTGTCCGATATCCGCTGTGAAGGCGATAATCTCAGCATCATATGTTTCTTTCAACCATTTCAAAATTACAGATGTGTCCAACCCGCCTGAATACGCGAGTACAATTTTTTCCTTAGCCATGTTCGATGGTCCTCCCCAAGATCAGTTAAGTTAAAACAGAGCCTTCATACACTGAATCCTACGAGCTTCTTGTTTAATTAACTTTTTAAAGTACATTATAGATGAATCTATCATCGCGAAATCTGCGCCTAAAATCAACCCATAAAGGCAAACAACATCTATTCGCTCATTAACGCAGCCATTAATGCTTTCTGTGCATGCAAGCGATTCTCCGCCTGATCAAAGATCAGGGAGTTCGGTCCGTCAATTACACCGGCACTCACTTCTTCGCCGCGGTGTGCTGGCAGACAGTGCAAGAACATGTAGTCCGGCTTCGCGCCTTTCATCAGTTCCTCATCCACTTGGTATGCCGCAAACGCCTTCTCACGAATCTTCTGCTCTTCCTCAAAGCCCATGCTCGCCCATACGTCCGTATACACGATATCGGCATCTTTCGCGGCTTCTTGTGCACTGTACGTTACAGTCACTTCAGAACCGCTCTCCTGTGCGATAATACGTGCCTGCTCCACTACTGCGCTATCCGGCTCATAGCCTTCTGGCGTTGCTACAGCAACATGCATCCCCATCTTCGCTGCACCGAGCATCAGGGAGTGTGCCATGTTGTTGCCATCTCCGATGTAAGCCATTTTCAGACCTGCGAGCTTGCCTTTGTGCTCCAGCACCGTTTGAAAGTCTGCCAGTACCTGACAAGGATGCGCTGCATCGCTCAGGCCGTTAATGACCGGAACATCCGCATGCTCTGCCAGTTCAGTTACATTATGGTGTCCAAAGGTACGGATCATGATGCCGTCCAGGTAGCGGGACAATACTTTGGCTGTATCATGTGTGGTTTCCCCGCGACCCAGCTGGATATCATTTTTGCTCAGGAAGAGCGCGTGTCCACCCAATTGGAACATGCCTACTTCAAAGGATACACGCGTACGTGTAGATGATTTTTCAAAAATAAGTCCGATCGTTTTGCCTTTCAACGGTTGAAACGGTACACCGCGTTTTTGCTTCCCTTTAATCTCGATCGCGAGATCAAGCAGATAACGAATCTCCTCTGCCGTGTAGTCCGTGAACTCGATAAAATCCCGGCCTCTCAGATCAATCTTCTGAATCTTTTCCGTCTGTTGTGCTGTCATCTATAATGTCCTCCTTATTTCCGGTTCCCTGCACCCGCATGGGCAGAAGAGAGAGCAACGTTGACACGTTATCTGGGTGCTTCTCACGTTTTGTAATCATTTCCGCCTTCTGCAAGTTCACCGCGCGGCTACAGGGATTCATCATCTCATTCTGCTTCGAGGCCGGTAATGGCCCCGAGACAGAAAGGTTCTCATTTATATTAGGCTTTCGCCGCTACGTACTCTTCGATCAATGTGCCTACCAGCGATACGGCCTCGTCGATCTCTTCTTTGCTCACATACAGGTTCGGAAGCAAACGAATCACATTCGGTCCTGCAGAGACAAACAAAATACCGCGTTTTTGCCCAGCAAGCACAATATCACCTACCGGCTCAGCACATTCAATACCAACGAGCAATCCCATGCCACGTACTTCCTTCACAAAGGAATTGCCTGCCAAACGATTCCGCAGGGAGCTCATCAGGTATTCACCCATCTCCGCTGCACGCTCTGGCAAACGATCTTCCAACATCGTTTCGATGGTCGCAATCACAACGGATGAAGCAAGTGGTGTTCCACCAAAGGTGGTCGCATGGCTACCTGGCGTGAACGCATCCCGCAGGAAGCCTTTACCCAACATCGCGCCTACAGGGAAACCACTGCCGATACCTTTAGCCACAGTAAACACATCTGGCTCGATGCCATAATGTTCGTGCGCAAACAATTTACCAGTACGTCCCATTCCAGTCTGCACTTCATCCACAATGAGTAACAATCCATGCTCGTCACACAGTTTCCGTACATGCTTGACGAATTCCGGCTCAACTGGATATACACCGCCCTCGGCCTGAACCATTTCCAGCATAATTGCTGCCGTCTTAGGTCCAATTGCCGCTTCAAGTGCAGGAATATCATGCAAAGGTACAGTTACAAATCCGGCTGGCAATGGCAAAAATCCTTCTTTCACCTTATCCTGTCCAGTTGCCGTCAATGTTGCAAGTGTCCGTCCGTGGAAGGACTGGGCAAAGGTGATCACTTCATAGCGATCTGTTCCTTTCACTTTCTGGTGATAACGACGTGCTACTTTGATTGCCGCTTCGTTCGCTTCGGCACCACTGTTACAGAAGAACACGGCATCAGCACATGTATTGGCTGTCAGCAGTGATGCTGCTTTCTCCTGGCCCGGAATCTGGAACAGGTTGGACACATGCCACAGCTCATCAATCTGAGCTTTCAGCTTGGCACCGACTTTCTCTGGTGCATGGCCCAGGCTGGTTACAGCGAGTCCGCACATGAAATCTAGATAACGGTTGCCTTGGTCATCCCACAACCAACTTCCTTTACCTTTGACCAGACTGATTGGATAACGCGCATATGTTTGAAAAAGCGAGCTTTCCGTCTGTGCCGCTGCACCTGTTGCTGCTGCGCCCGCTACCGCTGTGCCAGAACCTGGCTGTTCGTTGCCTTTTGCCATCACCATATCACTCCTATTGGTTGGTGCAACGGCACTAATTATGAGAACACCTTAACTTTACACTTTTCACTTCGATGCCAGAACAACCTTCCGATCGCTGTTATCCCCGGATTTTTTGATTGCCCCTTAAAGGGGAAAATCCGGGGATAGTGTATGCTTCCGAAGTAGCTTTCTTTCAGAAAGCTTTTAGGCGCACGCTTCGCTTCTTCAGGTTATTTCTGTCCTCTACGTTATTGTGTGATGTTCAATCTTCACATAAAAATGCCGTGCACATATTTTTTATTTAATATAAGACCATGAAGACCCTAGCGCACTGAGAACAATTATTGCATACGGATAATTTTTGTTCCGATGACTTCTCCGCCGAGCACTCGGCTCAGGATCTGTGGTTCGCTGCCGTCTACGATGATGACCTCACGTACTTGACCATGAATACATGCAATAGCTGCACGCACTTTGGGGATCATGCCACCATAGATTTCTCCGGTTTGGATCATATCCTCGATCTCCTGTACAGAGACGGATGGCAGTACTTTTTTCTCGCCGCCTACGTTCTTCATGATGCCAGGAACGTCGGTTACAACAATCATCCGGCTTACGCCAAGATGAGACGCCACAGCACCCGCAGCTGTATCTGCATTGATGTTGTAGCGTTGTCCGGTGGCATCCACACCAACTGGCGCGATAACCGGCATGTAACCCATGTTCACAATGCCTTGGATAATTTCTGCGTTCACACCCGTGACATCGCCTACCCAGCCGATCTCTGCGTGATTTGTAACAGGTTTAGCCTGGATCAAACCACCGTCCACGCCGGATAAACCTAGTGCACGACCGCCCACACGTTGGATCAGGCGCACGATCTGTTTGTTGATACTGCCCGCAAGCACCATCTCCACTACATCCAGCACAGGTTCAGTTGTTTTGCGCAGGCCATTAACGAATTCGGTTTCGATACCAAGCTTCGCCAGGTTATCCGAAATCGCAGGGCCTCCACCATGCACGATTACCGGCTGTGTGCCCTGAGACTGCAAATCACGTAGATCCGCGAAGAAGGACTCTGGCAATGCCGCCAGTGTGCTGCCTCCACATTTCATGACAAACATCTGTTTCTCTGTGCTCGCTTCCGTTGCGGTACTGTTGTTTGGCATTGTTGAATTCATGAGGGCAAGCTCCTTTCGTTCAAATATTCTTAAAGGCTTAACACTTAATTGATGCGATATTCGTTAGCTGACCGTTCCGAATCCGGATCGTTCTTTTGATCGCTGTTGTCTCCAGGTTTTTTGATTCCCTTTATAAAGAGGAAACCCGGATACAAAGGCGAACGCTTCGCTTCTACAGAATCGATTCCGTCTTCTCCACTGCCTTCGCCAGTTATCTCAAAGACCAAATAAAGTTCAATCCTTAAAGATTTTCTATATATTTACGAAACAGCTTCTCATAGGGAAGCTGTTAGCTTCAATAGAATAAATGCTAAGACGTATTACGTACGGTATGCTGCGTTAATTCGGACGTAGTCATACGTCAGGTCACAGCCCCAGGCTGTTGCCGTTCCTTCGCCGTGGTGCAGATCCACCACAATGCGTACTGTATCGGTCTGTAAATAGGCCAATGCCAATTCTTCGTCGAAAACGACGGGACGGGACTGTTCGAGTACCGAAATCTCTCCCAAACGAATATTTACCGTATCCGGGTTCACTGGTTGCCCTGCACGTCCTACGGCTGCAATAATCCGTCCCCAGTTGGCGTCAGCGCCGAACATGGCGGATTTCACCAGACTGGACCCGATAACCGTTTTGGCAATCGCTTGCGCAGATTCATCACTTACCGCACCCGTAACTTCTACCTCAACCAGTTTGGTTGCTCCTTCACCATCGCGAGCAATGGCTTTGGCCAGCACTTGGCATACATAGGTGAAGCCGGCTGCAAAAGCGTCCCAATCCGGGTGCTCTGTTGTCAGCTCTTCATTGCCTGCATATCCACTGGACATGGCTACCAGCATGTCGTTTGTACTTGTATCCCCATCGACGGTAATCATGTTAAATGTGTGATTGGTTGCCTGGCGCAGCAGGCGCTGCAACGCTTCTGCACCAATGACCGCGTCAGAGGTCATGAAAGCGAGCATCGTCGCCATATTCGGATGAATCATTCCCGAGCCTTTGGCGGCTCCCGCAATCGTAACCGTCTTGCCGTTAACCAGAACGGAGACGCAGGCTTCCTTTTTCACCAAATCCGTTGTCAGAATAGCTTGTGAAAATTGTTCCGCCTCATTCGGCTCCTTGCCCATATGCGCCGGAAGGCCGGTGATGCCTGAATGTACAGCATCCATTTTGAGCAATTCCCCAATGACACCTGTGGAAGCCACCGCCACGTCCTCTTCTGCCACACCCAACTCACGCGCAGCAGCCGAGCGCATCGCATATGCATCTTCTTCCCCTTGTTGCCCTGTGCATGCATTAGCGTTACCGCTGTTAACGATAACAGCCTGGAGTCGTCCGTTGTTCAAGCTTTCGCGCGTTACTTTGAGTGGCGCGGCCTGAAACACATTCGTTGTATACACAGCAGCAGCTGTAGCCGGTACATCACATCGGATCGCTCCGATGTCATTACGAGAAGTTTTTTTCAATCCGCAGTGAAGTCCACCAGCAGTGAATCCCCCAGGGGTTACAATTGTTCCGTTCTCAATCACGGTAAAACTCTGTTGCTCCACATTCGTTCCCATATCTTATCCCCCGTATGCGTTCAGCTATATGCCGATGATCCGCCTGCTTAACCTGATCCGATCTCCCTAAGTTCACTCCAAGAATGCACTCTTACTTTAACTTTGAATATTCCAGTGCCTTCTGAATTCCAATCCTTATGGATATACAGGTGTCATGTTCAGCCCGAGGTTCTCCTCCCATCCCATCATCAGGTTCATATTTTGAATCGCTTGCCCGGATGCACCCTTCACCAGGTTGTCGATGACCGAAATAATCGTCAAACGCCCTGTGCGAGGATCTACCGCAAATCCGATATCACAATAGTTGGATCCGTACACTTCTTTGGTAGAAGGCCAGATGCCCGGTTCACGTACACGTACGAAAGGTCTGTTCTCATAATATTTGCGATATAAATCCACGATCTCCCGGTCGCTGTGTTCCCCAATGAGTTTTGCATACATCGTACTCATGATTCCACGTGTCATTGGCACCAGATGTGTGGTGAAGGTAACCGTAACGGGCGTTCCCGTTATGTTGCCAAGCACTTGCTCGATCTCGGGAATATGTTGGTGTTTGTTCAGTTTATAGGCTTTGAAATTCTCATTCATCTCTGCATAATGGTTCGTCAGACTTGTTCCGCGTCCTGCTCCGGATACACCTGATTTGGCATCTATAATAATAGTAGAAGGATCAATCCAGCCTGCCTCTACTGCAGGAATCAGTCCAAGAAGTGTAGCCGTTGGATAACAGCCTGGGTTAGATATGAAATTCTGTCCCTTCACCTTATCACCGTACACCTCAGCCATGCCGTACACCGCTTGTTCCAGCAAATCAGATGAAGGCGCCGGATGTTTGTACCACTCTTCATACACCGTTCCATCCTTGAGTCTGAAATCGCCAGACAGATCAATGACCTTAAGCCCTGCTGCCAGCAAACTTGGTACGAGCTTCGCACTTACGCCGGACGGGGTCGCTGTGAATACCAGATCCGCACGACTCGCAATCTCAGCCGGATCTACGCCGTCAAGTGGCCTGTGAATCACGTCCGTCAAATGCGGAAACCCATCTGCGATGGATTCACCACTGCTCGATGATGAGATCACCGATGTGATTTCAACCTGCGGATGGTTCTGGAAAAAACGAATCAGCTCCACCCCGCCGTAGCCGGTGGAACCGACGATTGCTACTTTTAATTTGTTATTCACTCTCGCTCCCCCAATCTCGATGTATGCGCTACTTGTGCTATGTTCTTGCATGAATCAGGCTCGAACACAGCAATTCCGTCGCTTATATGCATATTTGTGTATTATTATACGACTCTGGTTATATAAATACAACACTCTATCATCAATTTCACATGGATTTCCACCCAATCCGAACATATCTTTTTTAACATCCGGGACGAACAGGTATACTTCTGTTAAAATACGTATTAGTAGGAAACATTACAATCAGGGTCTTATTCATAACTAACCTGCTAATCAAGGACATATGAATAGATTCATGATGGTCATTATGAGACGTGGGGGACTATAGTGCATATCGAATCCATTTTACTTATTGTACTCCTGGGCCTGAATATTATTTTTGCGGCAGCCGTTGTTTTCTTCGAACGGAAGGATGCTAGTGCTTCCTGGGCTTGGCTGCTTGTCTTGAACTTTATTCCGGTGTTTGGGTTTGTACTTTATCTTTTAACCGGTCAGAATCTGACCCGATACCGGCTTTTCCAATGGAAGGAACGCAAAAAACTCGGGCTGGAGGAACGTATTGAAGCTCAGCTCGCACAGTTGCATGATAACCGTACCCCTTTCCGCAACCAGGCAACCGAGAGTAGCCAAGACATGATCTATATGAACCTGAAGCAGAACGGTGCCCTGCTGACCGAGGATAATGCGGTTGAGATCATTACGGACGGAACTGACAAATTCCAGCGGCTCTTGGATGACATCGAAGCGGCCAAGGATCACGTGCACGTGCAATACTACATTTATAGAGGCGACCGACTGGGCAAAAGAATTCGGGATGCACTCATCCGCAAAGCGCGGGAAGGCATCAAAGTTCGTTTGCTGTATGATGCGCTCGGCTCGCGGCGGGTATCCAAACGCTTTTTCAAAGAATTGCGCGAAGCAGGCGGATTGGTTGAAGTCTTTTTCCCATCCAAATTCAGTCTGATCAACTTGCGTATGAACTATCGTAATCACCGTAAGATTGTCATCATTGATGGTAACCTGGGGTACACGGGCGGATTTAATGTTGGAGATGAGTATCTTGGCTTGAACTCAAAATTCGGTTACTGGCGTGACACACATCTGCGTATTCAGGGGAATGCCGTTCATGCATTGCAGACCCGTTTCCTCCTGGATTGGAATGAAGCGTCCAAACAACACGACACACCATATGTTCCGGCACATTTCCCTCATATTGAGGGTACGGGCAATACGGCCATGCAGATTGTCTCCAGTGGACCGGATGCAGAGACTGAGCATATCAAGAACAGTTATCTCAAGATGATTAATGGTGCCAAACATTCGATTCTGATCCAAACGCCTTATTTTATCCCGGATGCCAGCGTATTCGAAGCGATTCGTCTCGCGTGTCTGTCCGGTATCGATGTTCGCATTATGATCCCGAATAAACCAGACCATGCTTTCGTCTATTGGGCAACGTTATCTTATATTGGCGAGTTGTTGAAGGTTGGCGCCAAGGTATTTATATATGACAATGGCTTCATTCATGCCAAAACACTTATCATTGACAGTTTGGTTGCATCCGTGGGAACCGCCAATATTGACTACCGCAGTTTCCGGTTGAACTTTGAGGTGAATGCCTTTATGTACGATAAAACGATTGCGACAGCACTTGTACAAACCTTTGAGCACGACCTGCATGTATCGCGCGAGATGACACTCGAGGAGTACCAAAAACGCAGTCTGATTATTCGTTTCAAAGAAGCGATTTCCCGTCTGTTATCTCCGATTCTGTAGTGATAATACTCCGATGACAGAACATCCTTCCGAAGTAGCTTTCTTTTAGAAAGCTTTCAGGCGAACGTTCCACTTCTTCAGGACATTTCTGTCCTCTCCGTTATGTGGAATGTTAAATTAAACTTCTAATAGTAGAAAAGCAGGTACTCCCTCTCTGCCATTGCAGAGAAGGATGTACCTGCTTTTTTTTGAATTTTTATTCCCAAACGTATGAGTCCTACACGGCTCACTCACCTAATTCTCACACCGTTCACACATGCTCTCCCCGCTTAAAACCTTCGCCGAGCACTTCGTGCGCGTTACTAATAATGACAAAAGCTCCCGGGTCTACGGACCGGATCAACGTTTTGAGCCTCGGCACCTCATTTTGCCCAACCACCACCATCAGTACGGTTCGCTGATCATCGGTGTAACCACCTTTAGCTTCAAGCTTCGTCAAACCGCGATCCAGATCATCCAAAATCACTTTGCTAATCGCTTCAGTCTGGTTGGAGATAATATAAGCCACCTTGGAGAAACCCAGCCCCATCTCAACGGCATCGATCACTTTCCCCGTAACATACAATCCAATCAGTGCATAGAGAGATTGCTCTAATGACAATACAAATGCAGCCATAATAATAACGGTAGCATCCATAATCACCACACAGATCGAGTAACTCAGCCCACTGTATTTCTGAACGATTCTGGCCAGAATGCTCATGCCCCCCGTTGATCCTCGACCGCGGTATACAATGCCGATCCCCAAACCAACGCCAATACCGCCATACAGTGAACCAAGCAACGGATTTGTTGTTGGAATGGCCCAATCCTTCGTCAGATAGACTAATAATGGCAGGACAATACTGCCGAGGACTGAGCGAATTCCATACTGTTTACCAATGAGTAGAAATCCTGCAATCAGAAGTGGAATGTTAATCGCCCACTGGGTATATGCCGGTTCCCAATTAAGCCATTCCTTGCCCAGGATCGATAAACCAGACACCCCGCCTGAAGCAATCTGATTCGGTAATAGGAATAAATTAAAGGCCACTGCAATTAAAAACGAACCTACAATAATGGATAACGTATCCACGACGTTTCTCCATGGCCCGTTTAGGGGGATGAGGCTGGTTAACCTCTTTTTGCGATTATTATGAAATTGTGATCGTTGTTGCATGTTCTCGTGCTCTCCTTTGTTGTGACTGATCAGTTGTTCGTTCATGTTCTCTATATCTTATAAAATGATTCAAAAAAAAGCTCCTGTATACACCAGCATACGCCTAGACGTATGGGTCCATACAGGAACTTCTATTAATCGGTTTCTACTTTAATCTGGCTACGCAAATAACCATCGATGAATGCATCGAGGTCGCCGTCCATTACTGCTCCTGTGTTTCCTGTCTCTACACTTGTACGGTGATCCTTTACCATACTATAGGGATGGAACACATAGGAGCGAATCTGGCTACCCCATGAAATATCCGATTGATCTCCTCGGATTTCATCCAGCTGTTGTTTTTGCTCTTCAATTTTACGCTCATACAATTTCGAACGAAGCATCGTCATCGCTCGCTCACGGTTCTTGATCTGTGAACGTTCATTCTGACACGTTACAACTACACCTGTTGGAAGGTGAGTAATCCGTACGGCAGAGTCGGTGGTATTGATATGCTGTCCACCCGCGCCACTTGCCCGGTACGTATCGATCTTGAGATCCTCTGTACGGATATCGACTTCAATCGTGTCATCAATCTCCGGTACCACATCACAGGATACGAAGGATGTATGTCTACGGCCAGATGAGTCAAAAGGAGAGATCCGCACCAGTCGGTGTACACCTTTCTCGGCTTTTAGATAACCATAAGCGTTATGTCCTTTGATCGACAACGTAACACTCTTGATCCCAGCCTCATCACCTGGCAGATAATCCAGTACCTCCACCTTGAAACCTCGCTTCTCAGACCAGCGTGTGTACATGCGAAGAAGCATCTGGCCCCAATCCTGAGACTCGGTACCACCCGCACCCGGGTGAAGCTCCAGAATCGCATTCATCTTATCGTATGGCTGGTTCAGGAGAAGCTGAAGCTCGAACTCTGCAACCTTATTCACGATCGCTGTAATACTGTTACCAATCTCGGTAGCGAGGTCTTCGTCGCCTTCTTCATCCGCCAACTCTATCATCATCACTGCATCATCATAATCCTGCTGTAGTTTGGTGTATTGATCTACAGATCCCTTTACCGCATTCAGCTCAGCGATTACAGATTGCGCCTTGTCACTGTCGTCCCAAAAATCCGGGGCAGACATCTTCACTTCGAAGTTGCCAATCATCTCTTGCTTCAGATCTAAGTCAAAGAGACCCCCTAAGGTTTGTTAGTTTCTTGCCTATTTCACGCAGGTCATGCTTCACATTTGGATCGATCATGTGCAATTCCTCTTTTCATTAAGATAAGCTCCCCGCATCCAGGGCATTCCTCCAGATCAGGTATCAGATGCACCACCCTGGTGTTGAGACTACTGTTGTATCAGTATCTCTCTCCTCCGTGATCATGGTCATATTATTATAACTATGCACCATTCATCGGTTTTGCATCCTTCACTTCATCCTATGGAATACCCGGCTGCGAGGAGCCGTTCATGTCATCGTGTATATAAAAATCGTTGTACTACTCTTGACCGTGGCAGTGTTTGAACTTCTTGCCACTACCGCATGGGCATGGATCGTTACGTCCGATTTGGTCAGAAACCTTCACTGGACGTTTCTCAGCAGGTTCACCGCTTGTCGAGATCTGACTTTCCTCAACAACCGCTTGACGCTCCTGATTGCTCTCGATCTGTGCTCTCATTACATAAGTCGCTACTTCTTCCTGAATTGAAGCGATCATCTGATGGAACATCTCGAAGCCTTCGAACTGGTACTCACGCAGTGGATCTGTACCGCCGTAAGCGCGAAGGTGGATACCTTGACGTAATTGATCCATTGCATCAATATGATCCATCCACTTGCTGTCTACTGCACGCAGCACAACCACTTTCTCGAACTCACGAACCATCTCTTCGCCAATTCGCTCTTCACGTGCATTGTACTTGTTCTGAACTTTCGTGAACAGGTACTCGATGATCTCTTCTGCTTCCTTACCCCATAGATCATCTTTCGTTACCGAACCATCATCCAGCAATTTGCTGTTCATGTAATCGGCAACTTCCTGCAACTCCCAGTTTTCCGGAATATCGTCACTACAATGTGCTTCAACGATACGTTCAATGGAAGGTTTGATCATATCCATAACGATCTGTTTGATATTTTCGGACTCCAGTACCTCGCGGCGCTGTTTATAGATAATTTCACGTTGTTGGTTCATGACATCATCGTATTGAAGAACGACTTTACGCACGTCAAAGTTATTACCTTCAACACGCTTCTGCGCCGATTCTACTGCACGGGTAATCATCCGGCTCTCGATCGGTTGGTCTTCTTCAAAACCAAGGCGCTCCATCATGTTCAATACATTGTCTGCACCGAAACGTCTCATCAATTCATCACCCAGTGACAGGTAGAATTGTGTTGAACCCGGGTCACCCTGACGTCCCGCACGACCACGCAGCTGATTATCAATCCGGCGTGATTCGTGACGCTCTGTACCGATGATATGAAGGCCGCCTACTTCAGCTACACCTTCACCCAAGATAATATCTGTACCCCGTCCTGCCATGTTGGTAGCAATCGTTACTGCACCCGCTTGGCCAGCACCTGAGATAATCTCTGCTTCTTCCGCGTGGTACTTGGCGTTCAGTACCTGGTGTTTTACACCACGGCGCTTAAGCATATCAGACAAGCGTTCAGAGTTCTCGATGGATACTGTACCTACCAGAACCGGTTGATTCTTGCTGTGGCGCTCCACAATTTCTTCTACAACCGCCTTGAACTTGCCATCGATGCTCTTGTACACGACATCTGCCATGTCATCCCGTTTGTTCGGACGGTTGGTTGGAATCTGCAGTACTTCGAGGCCGTAGATTTTTTTAAACTCTTCTTCCTCGGTTTTCGCTGTACCCGTCATACCCGCAAGTTTACGGTACATCCGGAAATAGTTCTGGAAGGTAATCGTAGCAAGCGTCATACTCTCGTTTTGTACTTCAATTCCTTCTTTGGCTTCAATCGCCTGGTGCAATCCATCACTGTAACGACGTCCAGACATCAGACGACCTGTGAATTCATCAACGATCATAACTTCTTCGTCACTGACTACATAATCCACGTCACGACGCATGATTACGTTCGCTTTCAAGCCCTGTACGATGTGATGGTTGAGCGTAACGTTGGCATGATCATACAAGTTCTCGATCCCAAATGCTTTCTCTGCTTTGGCCACACCCGCCTCAGTCAACGCTACGGATTTCACCTTAATGTCTACCGTAAAGTCTTCCTCTGGTACCAAACGCTTCACAAAACGGTCAGCCGCATAATACAGATCTGTCGATTTCTGAGCTTGTCCAGAGATAATGAGTGGCGTACGCGCCTCATCGACCAGGATGGAGTCCACCTCATCAATGATACAGAAGAACAATGGACGTTGTACCATTTGCTCTTTGTATAGCACCATGTTGTCACGCAGATAGTCAAAACCAAACTCATTGTTCGTTCCGTACGTAATATCACATGCATATGCATGCTGTTTCAAAGCATGGTCCATACCGCTCAGGTTAACCCCTACCGTCATGCCCATGAATTCGTAGATTTGTCCCATTTCCTGGCTATCCCGCTGTGCCAAATAGTCATTGACCGTAACCACGTGAACACCTTTGGACATCAACGCGTTCAGGTATACCGGAAGTGTTCCTACCAGCGTTTTACCTTCACCCGTTTTCATCTCGGAAATACGGCCTTCATGCAGCGCGATACCGCCTAGCATCTGTACATCGTAGTGGCGCTTGCCCAGTACACGGCGTGATGCCTCACGTACAGTTGCAAATGCCTCTGGAAGAAGCTCATCTGTTGTTTCTCCCTTTTCGATACGAGCACGGTATTCCTCCGTTTTACCTTTCAGTTGTTCATCAGACAACGCCTGAAATTGTGGTTCCAGTTTATTGATCACATCGACCGTCTTCATCAGACGTTTAACATCACGTTCATTCATGTCGCCGAAGATCTTTTTGACAAGTCCTAGCATGGTATACCCCTTTCGTGCAAAACAGAATAGACCCCCTGTTGCCGCCACGCGACACCATCGGATGGATGTTGCTCCACTTGCCCGGGGGTGACAAACAATATAATTTGAGCTTATGAAGGTTACACTTCATCAACTCAGTTGCCAGAATGTCCTTTTGATCGCTGTTATCCCCTGATTTCTTTTAAACTCTCTTCTCAGAGGGGGAATTCCGGGGATAAGCGTATGCTTCCGATGTAGCTTTCTTTCAGAAAGCTTTCAGGCGAACGCTTCGCTTCTACAGGTCATTTCTGCCCTCTTCGTCATCCGTGTAAAAATCAAATTCAAATCATATGCTAATAAGTAATATGATGAATCAACTCCAGGCTTGCCAAGGGTTCCTCATGAAGCTGATTCGGTGTTCAAACGGATTCGGTTATTAGAAACTAGCCGAAGCCCGAGCCTTGCGAATCATGTTCATGGTGCTGTGCCTGTCATTGATTATGATTAGCGATCATTCGTTGACAATTCCTCATCAGGACAATGATTCTCTTTGCATAAATTGTAACAGTTTGTAAGGGTCGCCGCAACACGCCACGGCACACTTCTTTGAACTTCTGAGACATATCAAATGGAGTTTAAGTGCAAAAGATCATAGTCGTTAGCGGAAGCGTTCGATTGTCTTGTTTCATTTTACAAGGCAGACTGCCCTGTCAGCGAATTTTGATGGTAAATTTGGATGATAATCTCAAAATTAAGTTCTCGATATTAGGTGTACGAATATTTTCGTAACCATCGGAATCTAGTGGTTAAATTGTACCGATTATTGATTCTTCATACTATCTATTAGACGCAGCAGCATAGGGAATAGTTTCACCATTTTATTTCCAAAGGTCGTTTCCCCGTCCCTCTACGCACAAAAGAGCCCCATCCCCTAAGGGATGGAAGCTCTTGTTAACTCTAATCCAGGAAACTACAGTTCCTGAGTTCATTATTAAAATTTAGATATTCTTATTCAGTTCCGATGATCCTGTACGTTAAAATTAACCTTGTTCGATCAAACCGTACTTACCATCGTTCCGTTTATAAACCACGCTAACTTCTTCACTGTCAATGTTGGAGAATACGAAGAAATTGTGACCAACCATGTTCATTTGGAGGATGGCCTCTTCCACGTCCATTGGTTTCAGCATAAAGCGTTTCGTACGTACAACTTCCAAATCATCTTCATCCGTGTCCGCATCCAGTTCAGCTGTAGCTACAGTACCTGTTGGATCTTCAACGAAGAGTGTTTTCAGGCTGCCTTCCTGGCGGAATTTACGGTTAATTTTAGTTTTGTGTTTGCGGATCTGACGTTCCAGCTTGTCCACCACGGAGTCAATGGATGCGTACATATCGTCGCTCTCATCCTCAGCACGGAGCACAATGCCTTTCAAAGGGATCGTCACCTCTACCGTATGCAAACCTCTCGTCGTGCTCAATGTAACAGCACCGTCAGAGTTAAGGGGTGCATCGAAATACTTCTCGAGTCTACTCAACTTTTTGTCGACATAATCCTTCAAAGCATCAGTAACCTCGATTTGTTGACCTCGAATACTTAAATTCATAGGGCACTCCTCCTTTTTCCTTTGCCACTTCATTATAACACGAATGTAAGCGCCATGTAAAAACTCCCGGTGACCGAATAATGACATCTGTTGAAGCCACATCTGCCAACATAGGCATAACGCCATATTTCGCGATATTTCATCATATTCAGCCATAATCGAATATTTAGTTGGTATGAATTATTAGGCGCTTGATGATGTAATTAACCGTTTTTGAGCCACCTCAATCTAATATGTAAAATGAACTTCACTCGATCTCTTGGATCTACTGCTTTAATCTATTAAACTCACAAAAATACTGTTCCCGGAATGATCTTAATCTCGAATCTATTGAAACAAAAAAAGACCCCGGAACATACCGGAGTCTGATGCTAGCGATAATTCAATTTGGTAACCATCTAACCATATATGTAGGTCGGATTGTCCGGATGATTATAATTTGATTACGTTAGCTGCTTGCGGTCCACGCGCGCCTTCGACGATGTCGAATTCTACGGATTGACCTTCTTCCAAAGTTTTGAATCCTTCGGATTGAATTGCGGAGAAATGTACGAATACGTCGCCGCCATCTTCAGTCTCAATGAAACCGTAACCTTTTTCTGCGTTGAACCATTTTACTTTACCTTGCATGCACTAACATTCCCTTCGTCATCAAATGAAGTGAAGCTTTCGGCCTTAACCTCTGCCCACAATTCAGATAATACCATCCAAAGTTATCCATTGTCAATTGGAAAAGTAAATGTTTTCTTGGAATTTTTTGTAGATTAATTGGGGATTGTGTTGAATGGTGGGATAACTTGAATATATCAGGTAATCGGAGGGTTGATAAGTCTATTTTTTATGTATTAATAATAGAAACTCGGATGAGAGTTTACTATTCAGATAACGAGAAATAGATACACTTTTTTATAGAAAAAAATATAACACAACAGAAAAAGGACGTAAAATATCCCTCATAGGTATCTTACATCCTTCTGTAATATTTAATATCTTTTCGTGTCTACAATAATGCTGTCCACTGCGTAGGACGTCTCATATGCATTCTTCTGTACTTTAGCCTGTTTGCGTTGAATGAGCCAGTCTTTAGCTTCGATCTTCAAGCTGTTCATTCTCATCAGAATAGCATGATCATTATCCATGATCTTCTTAAGCCGTGCTTGTTGAGGTATTGAAGCTTTACCCTGACCTTGCTTTAGCATAGAATCAATAATGCTCTGACGCTTGTTCACAAATAGTTCTAATTCATCTGAACTCACTTCATTAATCTGAAGCATGATATCTTGCGTTAGCTGCTCTAGCTCCTTAAGCAAATCATCCATGAACGGCTCCGAGTTCAGATGAGGTTACCATTTTACTTGCCTGAACCCAGGTCTCTTTTAGCTCTTTCAAATAGCCCAAAGCTTCCTCAGCTGGCTCAGCAGCCTTTTTCGTATTAGCATCAATAAGAAGATAATTAATATATTCGTACAAAGCATTAAGATTCTCTGCAATATTAGAAGAGCGATCCAGCGTAACTGATAACTCGCTAACAATCGTTTGTGCTTTTCCAAGATTCAAACTAACCTTCTGATAATCCTTGGCACCTAATCCATCAATCGCTGTCCGTACAAAACGAATAGCCCCATCATACAACATTATCAACAACTGCCCCGGTGAAGAGGTCTGAACGGACGACTGACGATATTGATCATATGGAGACTTAATCATATTTACACCCTTTCAATCTTTAAATTAACTTAACTGGAGAAGAAGCTGGATAGGCTTGAAGCCTGACTTTGATATTTGCTCATCGCCGTTTCCATAGCCGTGAATTGTTTGTAGTAACGATTTTCAAGGTCTGCGAGGCGTTTTTCAAGCGCTGTGATTTGAGTATTATAACCTTTCAAGGCCTTACCCATAACGCTTTCTTCCTTGTAGAGACTGTTAACGTCACCGCTAAATTTGGTTGTACCGGCACGTTCTGCAACTTTGGTCATTGCAGTATCCATCTCTTTGTATATTTTTCCAAATATTGAGTTGTCCGCATTAGCACCAGACCCTTGCAAAAGATCGGAGACTTGCTGCGGATTGTCAATAATCGCTTTTTTGAACTTCTCTTCATCGAGATAAATCTTACCGTTTTCGTAATACTTACCCGCTGTAATCCCTATGTTGCTTAACTCTCCCATTTTCTCGCCCATAATCGTTCTTAGGGTAGAAGTCAGACTAGAGAGAATATCATCATTTTTGAGAAGACCACTCTTGGCTTTTTCCTCCCACAGCTTAATGTCGCTCTCCGACATCGCACTTCGCTGTTCAGAAGTTAGTGGTTGGAAGGTACGGTATTTCGCCTCTCCAACCTTCGTATTCATGAGGTCCAGCATTTTGTTGTAATCCTCAATAAAGGATTTAACTGTACTAAGGGCCTTGTCTGGATCACTCTGAGTATTTATGGTGAATGGCTTGTCGCCAGTTATGATACCATTTGTATCTCTTGTAACAGTCTCCGCCAACAGGTTCATCTGCACACCATTGTAAGTAATAACATTACTCGTTGGAGCTGGATTTAGCGTTAATCCGTTAATCTTAACTATTGCATCTTTAGCTGCAACGTCAGTGATCACCGCAGTAGCACCTTGTCCAAAAATATCTAGTAAAGAATTATTTCCGGCATCTGGGGGCTGAACATCAAGGATCCCCGTAGTACCAAGATCTTTAGCAGCAACAGTAAACTTCCCTGTTAGATCATCAAAACTAGCTTTGACGTTTAAATCCGTTTTACTATTAATTTTTGCAAGAATGGAAGACACCGTGTCTTGACCCGTAAAGGTCATTTCCACGTCGTTAATCTTAATTTTGTATTCTTTGGTATAGTCACTTGTTCCCAAGCTTGTTGTAGGCTGCCCGAATTTAATACCGTTGGCCAGCTCAGCTAACGATTGTCTTGAACTAAAGCCTTGACCCTTTCCATCAGTTACCTGCATTTTAGCAGTAGCCAATTGTTCAACGGAAACTTCCATTTTAATTCCGTTAGCTGCCGCACCTGCCTCAGCTTTGACTGCGTCGGTATTACCGGTTACTACTGCTTTTTGTGTATTAAGTGCTGATGACTGTCTATATGTCTGTTGCAACTTGGTGTTACGGAATTCATACATCTTACTGTTCAGTTCACGATAACTGTCCCTTTGCCACTCGAGCAATGTTTTCTTCTGGTTTAATTTATCAAGTGGAGCACGTTTGGCTGTCATGAGTTCTTTGACCATACTATCAACATCCATACCGGAAAATCCGTTAATACGCATAAATTCACTCCTTGCTTTTAGGATATATTAAGTACTTTTCTATACTTTCTCGTCGATCAGGATGCCCGCTATTTCCATCATCTTGGCTACCAGATCCAATGTCTTCTCAGGTGGAATCTCCCGAAGCACTTCTCCCGTTTCCTTGTTCAGCACCTTGACCATAATGTCATGTGTCTTCTCATGGATGCTGATGTCCAGCGTTGTCTCCGGACCTTGTAGTGCTTTCACCGCTCGGTCAATATTGCGGATCAGCAGTTCTTCTCCCACCGATAGATTTACACCCTGCTTTTCTTTGCTATAGGCTTCTTTTGCTGTCCTGATGTTTAATGTGTCGGTTCCCGCTTGAGAAGCGCCTGCCGGGTGCTGCACCTCTATAGCAGGATTACTTGCAGATGAGGCAGCAGATAAGGAAAATTGAATGTTCACCCTTGAACGACCTCCAACTATTTCGCATTTATAATATATATCGGCGTATCGCCTGTCCAGCTTTAGGAAATATGTAAAATCCAATAAAAAAACCTTGGATCAGAGATCCAAGGTTTAGTATGAAGCAAATTAAGATTAACGAAGCAATTGCAGAACGCCTTGTGGTTGTTGGTTAGCTTGAGCCAACATTGCTTGAGCTGCTTGAGCCAAGATGTTGTTTTTCGTTTGGCTCATCATTTCTTTCGCCATGTCAACGTCACGGATACGGGATTCAGCAGCTGTCAAGTTCTCGGAAGCCGTTCCCAAGTTGTTGATTGTGTGCTCCAAACGGTTTTGAACAGCACCCAGTTTAGCGCGCTCGCTGGAAACCAGGGAAGTTGCTTTGTCCAAGATGTTGATTGCTTTGGAAGCATCTTCACGAGTGGAGATATTCAGAGCTGCTTCAGCTTTGATATCGTTTGTTCCGTTAGTAACGGAGTTCTCTTTCGTGAAACCAGCTTGTCCAGCGTTACCTGTAATACCCAGGGCAGCGGAACGAACATCGTTGATTTGTAAGGACATGGATTGGCCAGTGTTAGCACCGATTTGGAATTTCGTAGAGAAGCCTACACCTTGTACTCCCGGTCCAGTTACCTGTTGCACATTTCCAACCACATCAGCCGCTGCGTCAACACCAATTGCTGTTAATGGCGAACCTGTTCCTTCAGTAAGAGAGATATCTTTTCCTGATTCTGAAATGAACTGAATTTCGTTATCTGCAGAAAGCGAAGCTGTTACTTTGTCGGAAATACCAGCTTCTTGCAATGCAGCGTTCAAATCTTTAATTAAGTCTTGTGAAGCTGCATTTGCTATGTTTTTATCAGCATTGGCAGTATCGTAAGTTTTTCCTTCTTTCAAAGTAACGGTTACTGCACTTTCAGTACCAACAGTTACTTTAAAAGTAGAGTTTGCTGCAATCGTATTAGCTGTCCCGCCATCACCGAGGGCAGTTCCACCTTGAATACCATGACGCTCAACTGTTGATGGAGTACCTTTATTCTCTGTAGGGTTTGTTCCAGTAATTCCAACAGCCGTTGCTCCAGCTGCGTCAAACTTAATATCACTGGTCGATCCAGAAGATTTTGCAGTAAAAGTGAATTCCCCGCCAGATTCAGTAATGTCAACAAGGTCAGATAGCTTCACTCCACCAGCCGTAACATTACCCAAGTTTGCTACCGCGTTAGCGCCGTTAAATGCAGGAGTTGCAGCTCCATCACTCAAGTCTGTACCAGCAAGATCAAATGTTGTGCCGTCTACAGTGATTTTACCAGCTGCGATTGTTGTAGCAGTTACAGCTGTATCAGATGTAAGAGTTGCACTTGTTGCTTTTGTAGTTTTTGCACCATCATTGCTTCCAATACCACCGTTCAACAATTTTTGAGTATTGAACTCAGTAGTGTTACCGATACGGTTGATCTCGGAAGTCAATTGGTTCATTTCGTCTTGCAGAGCTTGACGATCTGTATCAGTGTTCGTTCCGTTCGCAGATTGGTTGGAAAGCTCACGCATACGTTGCAGGATGGAGTGAGTTTCGTTCAATGCACCCTCAGCTGTTTGGATCAAAGAGATACCATCTTGAGCATTACGGGAAGCTTGGTCCAAACCACGGATTTGACCGCGCATTTTTTCGGAAATTGCCAGACCTGCAGCATCGTCACCAGCACGGTTGATGCGAAGACCGGAAGACAATTTTTCGATGTTTTTGTTAGTGTTAGCAGTGTTTGCAGACAGTTGACGGTGTGTGTTCAACGCCGCAATATTATGGTTGATAATCATTAGAGTATTTCCTCCCTGAAAATAAATTAGTTCCACATCCATGTGGTAAACGCCGCGACATTAAGGTCGGCCGCCCTGCCGAAGCAGCGTCTAAATTATATATCGACGGAAGGTGAACAACTGTTTATAGCAAATTGGAATATTTTTTAATCTTTTTTTATTCCGTTATTTCTAAGACGCTCCATAAAGGCCTCAACATTGGCCGCAAGCGGTGTTGCAGACTCTCTGTTAGTCTCTTGAATAGAGGCATAGACCTCCTGACGAAAGATATCAATATGTTTGGGTGCAGATATCCCGATACGTACTGTATCTCCCTCAACTGCAAGTACCGTCACTTCGATGTGGTCCTGAATGATAATAGACTCGCCCTTTTTTCGAGATAATACCAACATGTCACACCCCACCCTTCACGGATTTAGCTTCTTCGTCTTCTGACCAGATCAGGTGGCGCGTCTCATAGATCGACTGATGGAGTATAACTTGCTTACCTAGACGCTTTTCGGGATTGAGCACAACAGGTGCAAGTAAGTTCATTGTGGAATGATTCGCCTGGGAATGAATTGTGACCATGGAGTATACTGATACTTGCTCTGCAATCTCCAATTCTTCCTTATCCACTCCGCTTAATTCAAAACTATAATCCGTAACAAACGTAAATGGACTTACCAACAAGAAAGACAAGTCCTTTTCTCGAACAGATTGTAAATAACTAAATGGCGTATCATCCCATGGGATAAGCGCGAACTCCGTCTCCTCTTCAAACCCAGGTAAACCTTTTGGAAATTGATATATGTCTTTCTCCTGAACCTCTACTTCTCCCCACATGCTTGTCTGAATATGAATAATAAACGCCTCCTTGGCGATGAATTTATACAAAAAGAGCCATAGAGGGCTGCGTCCGAGACCGTCTATAGCTCATTATAACTTATAACTCCATATCTATGGCTGGTGGAGTATATTGCACTGATGCGTACTGTTTTACATAAATGTCCAGTTTACCTCTCTGATACTCAATCTCCGGCTTATTCACGATGACGTTCATCTCAGAGACCGCCGGATCATAGCTAATATCTGGAGGTCTTGTGTTGATACGAATATCCACATTATCAAAAGAAGCAGGGGTTCTCGTCTCTGGAAAAGGTTGCGGTTTCCAGTCGGTACCCACAATATTAGCAATCGTATTTCCCGGTTTATGAATAGCTGCTAACTGATTACCCTGCTCTACACGTGAAGCTATATTCTGCAGAAAATTCTGTTGGATCCCCGAATAGATACGAGCGTTCATATCAATCATGTTGCCACCGGTATATGCAGAGAATGCCTTACTTTGATCAACGTTCAGCTCAATTGGATGGCTTTGTACAGTCAGTTTCGCAGGTTTGGTATGAAGTTGAACCTCCGCCTTAGGCTGACGAATGGAGTACTGTCCAGGGTCAGCATCGATGTTTAAAATAGATGGCGTAGTTCGAATCTGAACAACAGGAAGAGTGTTCATAACATGGCTCCTCCTTATATTATCTCAGGAAGTCCACCAGAGATGGCGAGATGATTTTGGCACCTGCTGAAAGAGAAGCATTATAGATATTTTCTTGAATTTTAGATTGCAAAGATAGTTCTGCGTAATCCGCATCTTCCACCTTGGATTGCAGATCTGTCAGATTAATACCGAGATCTTCCAAGCGCCCCATCATCAAGTCAACACGGTTAGTCTTTGCTCCAATTTCGGATCGAATCGACAACATTTTACCCATTCTACTATCGATGTTATCCAACTGATCAGATAGCTCTTTCTGATCACCTTCAGTCAAGGCTTGCATAATGGTATTCATAATGACAAAAAGATTATCTTCTTCCGTCTCTGTTCCAAATACTTCATTACCACTCACATTAATAGGCAATTGAACACTTTCCCCTACAATGAAGTTAATTTTTCCTTTATCCGTAACAACAGAGGCAGCATTCGTTGTATCCAACGTACCATCAGGATTTGCAGGGAAATCGTACGGTTTCACATCATATGTCTCACCATTGAAAACATATTTGCCGTTAAGCTTACTATTGGAGATATCAATCAACTGTTCATTAAGTTGTTTTACCTCTTCTTTAATGCTATCCAGAGCAGACTGAGGATTCGTACCTGTTGAAGCTTGTACCGTCAACTCACGCAGACGCTGCACGACATTCCCCGCCTGATTCATAACAGTATCGTTGAACTCAAGCCAGGAAACCGCACTATCTACGTTTTTCTGATACTGCTCATTGGATGAAAGTTCTGCACGATAACGAAGGGAGTATGTGATCCCTACCGGATCATCCGAAGGTTTGTTAATTTTACGGCCTGTTGCCAGTTGAGTCTGAGTATTGTTCATCTGCTGTGCATTCCGGTTCAAGTTCAAAAGCAACTGTGAACTAAGCATGTTATTCGTAATTCTCATAGTTGTTAGGTCACTCCCTTCTATTATCTGCCTACCATGCCGGTAGAGTTAATCAATTTATCGAGAAGTTGATCATATGTGGTCATAAAACGCGCAGATGCACTATAGGCATGCTGGAACTTAATCATGTTCGCCATCTCTTCATCCAGCGATACACCACTCACGGATTGGCGTCGAGTGTCCACTTGCTCTACCAGGAACTCCGAGTTGGATGTCTGACGAGCCGCTTCCTGAGATTGAACCCCAAGTTGTCCCACAATGGCACTGAATTGCGCACCGATCGTTGCATTACGTAAACCGTCCGCTGATTTCATCGGTGTATCTTTCAGATTCGCAAGCAAGATGGCAAGTGTATTATTACCTTTGATTACAGTCTCTGTACCAGAAGCATCCGATGTTCGTAGTGAAGTCGCAATTTTATTCGGATCAGCCAGGATCTCTGCGTTCAATGAGATATTGCCGGCTGTAATGGTTGTTCCACCACCCGCTGCTGTAAAGAATGGGACACCTCCCGTGTTCGTACCATCCATGCTGTATCCTAGCTGATGCAGTCCATTCAGACCCTTGACTGTAACCTTCAAGTCTGTAGCAAGTGTACGCGCTGCACCTGTGTATGTAACACCATCCAGTACAGTATTGTCTGGTAAAACAGAACCCGCAGGAAGAGTTATCTCGATATCTCCATTAGCAAGGGTATTGGCCAAATCGTCCATTTGTTTCCGGTAATCACTTACCAATGTATCTCTGGACTTAATCATGCCGTGAACTTCACCATTGGTGAGTGTACCCGCAGTATATGCATCATTAAGATAAGCAGGATCTACCGCGACTTGTACTGCCCCGCCTGTAACGAGTGCCTGTCCATTCATCTGGATAGCATATCCTTGCGGGGAATCCGTTACGGTAACATTCATGATTTTGGAAAGCTTGTCCGTCATTAAGTCGCGTTGGTCACGCAAATCGTTGGCATTGTCGCCAAGAGACTCAATTTTCACGATTGCACTATTGAGGTTTGCAATGTTACCCAGGTAACCCTGGATCTCATTACTTTTCACAGCGATGTTACTGTCCAAATCCTGACTAAGCGCATCCAATTGGCGGCTAATCTGATTCATTGCATCCGTAAGCGCGAGTGTAGTTTCCTTGACAATCCGCCGTGCCGTAACGTCCTCAGGGTTTTTACTCAGATCTGACCATGATTTGTAAAAGTTATCCATAACCGTCCGAAATCCCGTGTCAGAAGGTTCGTTCACAATGGCTTCAAGTTTCTCAAGTGTATCTCGTTGAATAGACCAACTCCCGAAGTTGGTGTTTTCATTACGATACTGGTCATCCAAGAATTTCTCACGCACACGGGTAATGGAGTCGAACTCTACCCCTGTACCAAGCTGTCCTGGTGTTGTGCTATGCAGAAATGCAAATGGCTCCATTGGAATGGATGCCTGCATGTTTACCTTTTGACGTGAATAGCCTTCCGTGTTGGCATTGGCTACGTTATGGCCTGTTGTGCTAAGAGCTGTCGTCTGTGTGAACAAACTGCGTTTAGCCGTTTCGATTGAATGAAATGTAGATGTCACCTGGTTTCCCCCTAATTAATCAGGCACGCGTGTCAAACAGACCGATTCGCCCTGGATTGCCGTTCTTATCAGCAGGATGCTGATATGTGGCATCCTGTTCTGGCCGAGAAGCAAAGATGTCCATTGAAAGATCAATAAACATCAACGATTGCTCGATCAGCTTTTGATTCAGTTGATTGATTTCCTTTAACTCCTGTAGTGTTCCCGCCAGCTTCTTCTGGACTTCGAGCAATCGCTGTTTGTCAGCCGGATCAAAAATCAGTTTGGAGATCTCTGTAATGTTCAGGTTCAGCATGGACTTGATTCCACGCTCCTGAAGCAATTCGTGAACCGCACTCTGTCGTTCAATCTCCAATGGCTCCTGTTGTTTCATGAAACGGGACTCTTTGTTCAGAACGGCAATGAGTTCATCCACATCGTTTTTGACAATGACCTGTCTCTTGACCTCGCTGAGTGCCAGCATATCGCGGTGACTTTGTTCCATTTGCTGCAAAACTGCAATTAATCTGTCCAGTGCTGCCATTACGTGATCACCTATTCCTTATCAAAAGACTTAAAATACGGTAGCAATTTGTCAGCAAGCTTACTACTATCTACCTGATACGTTCCCGAACTCACTTGTTCTTTAAGTTCCTGTATCCGTTGTATGCGTCCTGCATCCTGTGTACGACTTTGTTCCTCAAGCATCTTCATCGCCTCCGGAGAAATGGATACTTCGTCCTTACGGCGGCTCTTCTTGGCATCAGCCTGCTGATTGGATTCAACGTTCCTTTGATATGAATTGATGGCGCCAATTCTACTCGGTTCATTGATTTTCATTTAAAATGCACTTCCTTCCACGTTAGAATTTTACATTGATATACGTTTTTCTTACTTTATCTTTATGTTATCGAAATGATTAGGATAATAAAAAAAACCGATAATCTTTAATAAGTTTATCGGTACGTTTCAAAACATTTGTTATAGCAAAACATGTATTTGAGCCCTGACTCCTATTAATCGCGTAGTTTGTCGACAGCATTGTAGGTTCGTCCGCCTACATTGTTGTTATCCTTCTGACCTACATCGCGAGCTGCACTAGCCAAGTCTTTCGTCAAGCGATGACGACAAGAGTCACACATATGACCTTCACGAATCAATGTTCCGCACACTTCACAAGGATACATCATATTCGGGGCATTTTCGATGGAAATCCGTCCCTCACGGATGAACTTGGTAATGGTTTTGATCGAAACTTCTGTTGCATCAGATAGTTCCTGTATATTGGTGCCTTTGTTTTCGCGCAAATACTCTACACAGATCTGATATTCCTGTTCCATTTCCTTAATACAATTTGAGCATACATCTCGAAAATTCAACGCATATAATTTACCACAGCGAGGACAATTACCTAGATTCATCGCTAAAACGCCCCTCTCAAACTTCCATTTCCGAATAGATAATAACTATACATTACCTTATTTTCTCTGATGAATCCATAGTCTATTTGCAAAACAAAAGAGGGGCGCAGGATGCACATATACGCAACCCTGCTCCCCAATTTTATATTCCTAATTCAATGTTCTAATACTTAGTACAGAAGACCATACGCTTGTGTTCTGATCGTTGAATGCGCGAATGCGATATTTATGCAAACTGGACGGTAACAAGTCAGAATGAGTAAATGTTGCATCACTGACCGTCGCCACAATTTGCCCATCGGCTTCAATTTCGTAAAACAAGGCCCCCATAACCGCACCCCATGTCAGAATAACGTTTGTTCTGTCGGAAGTCCCCTTCAGCACAGGTGTAGTTAATTGAGTCATTCCCGTTATAATCTCACTCCAAGCTCCTGCACCAGAAGCATTTTTAGCACGAATTCGGAAGGTATGCTCCGTATTTGGGGCAAGTCCGCTCTTCGTATAAGCGACTCCACTCACGGCAACTACTGTACCATCAATCTCTAGATCATATCCTGTAGCTCCAGTTGCAGCAGTCCATCTCAGCGCGATAGCCGCTGTAGTTGCAGAGGTAATACTTAAACCTGAGACACTGGCAGGCAACGTAGTTTGGGACAGTATTGCTGTCCAGGCACTCACATTAGTATCGGTCAGGGCACGTATACGGTACTTATGCGCCGTCCCACCAAGTAGTCCATTGTGGATATACAAGGGATCACTCACTGTTGCAACCACTATGCCATCGGCCTCAATCTCATATTTTGTTGCACCCGCAACTTCATTCCATGTCAGCGTAACTGCCGTTTCTTCAGGTACAACTTTCAGCGTTGTTGGTACATTTAATTGGGTCGAAGCGGTTACGACCTCACTCCAGCTACCAATGCCAGCAGCATTTTTGGCACGAATGCGGAAGGTATGATCTGTATTCGCTAGAAGACCACTTTTCGTATAAGCAGATCCACTCACAGAAACTACAGCACCGTCAATTTCCATATCATAAGCGGTAGCACCTGTAACTGGGCTCCATTTCATTGAGATCGCAACAGGTGTAGCGTTATTTAACATGAAACCGTTAACTGCAGCAGGGATGGTACTTTGCGTCAGCACTGCTGTCCATGCACTTGTGTTTTCACCTTTTAAAGCACGAATTCTATACTTGTGTGCTGTTCCGGGCAATAAACCATCGTGTATATATACTGGCTCACTAACTATGCCAACAATTGTACCATCGACCTCAACTTCATACGCGGTCATATCTTCTACATCCGACCATGATAGATTAATTGTTGTTTCTTCCGATGTTGCCTTTAATACAGGTGTATTCAAAAGAGTCATACCACTGATTAGATCGCTCCAAGCACCTACTCCTGCGGAGTTCTTTGAACGAATTCGGAAGGTGTGCTCCGTATTCGCAGCAAGACTACTCTTCGTATAGGCTACTCCCGTTACCGGGACAACCGTTCCGTCGATCTCCAGATCATATCCCGTGGCTCCCGTTACTGCTGTCCATTTTAGAGTGATGCCCACATTCGTAACAGAACTAATATTAAGTCCTGCAACTGAAGCAGGTATCGTACTTTGCGACAGTACAGCAGTCCATGCACTCGTATTGTTATCCGTTAGAGCACGTATACGATACTTGTGCGCTGTTCCTGGTAACAACTCGATATGTGAATATGCCGGATCACTAACTGCGGCAATCAATGTACCGTCGGCTTCAATTTCATAAGTAGTAGCGTCTACAACCGCTGCCCAAGTTAAATTAATTGCCGTTTCTTCTGATGTTGCTTTTAATACGGGTGTATTCAGTAATGCCTTCCCACCAATCAGATCACTCCAGGCACCCACGCCTGCCGCATTCTTCGAACGAATACGGAAAGTATGGTCTGTATTTGCTGCAAGACCGCTTTTCGTATAGGCTACTCCCGTTACTGGGACAACGGTTCCGTCAATCTCTATATCATATCCCGTCGCTCCAGTTACTGCCGTCCATTTCAATGCAATGGCTACGTTCGTCGCAGAGCTAATATTCAACCCTGTAACCGAAGCCGGTATTGTACTTTGCGTCAACATCGTTGTCCATGCACTCGTATTGATATCCGTAAGAGCACGAATTCGATACTTATGCGCAGTACCTGGTAACAGATCAACATGTTCATACGCTGGATCACTAATTGTTGCAATTACTGCACCATCGGCTTCAATTTCATAAGTAGTAGCGTCTGCAACAGCTGCCCAAGTTAGGTTAATTGCCGTTTCTTCTGATGTTGCTTTTAATACGGGTGTATTGAGTAGTGTTGTTCCACTAATCAGATCGCTCCAGGCACCTACGCCTGCGGCGTTCTTCGAACGGATACGGAAGGTATGATCTGTATTTGCTGCAAGACCGCTTTTCGTATAGGCTACTCCCGTTACTGGGACAATGATACCGTCGATTTCCAGGTCATACCCCGTCGCTCCAGTTACTGCCGTCCATTTCAATGCAATGGCTACGTTCGTCGCAGAGCTAATATTCAACCCTGTAACCGAAGCCGGTATCGTGCTTTGCGTCAACATTGTTGTCCATGCACTTGTATTGTTTTCTGTCAAAGCACGAATACGATACTTATGTGCCGTTCCCGGCAATAGATCGCTGTGTACAAATGTTAGTTCGCTGGATGTTGTCATAACCGTACCATCGGCTTCAATCTCGTATGTAGTCGCATCTGGTACATCTGCCCAAGTCAGATTGATACTTGTTTCTGCTGAAGTAGCCTTTAATACAGGTGTATTCAACAGTGTCGTTGTACTGAGAGGATCACTCCAATCACCCACGCCTGCTGCATTTTTCGAACGAATACGGAAGGTGTGTTCTGTATTTGCTGCAAGGCTATTCTTTGTGTAGGCTACGCCAGTAACAGATACATTTGTACCGTCAATCTCCAAATCATATCCTGTCGCCCCTGTCACTGCTGTCCATTTCAGATTAATAGCTGCATTAGTGACTGAGTTTATAGTGAGATTCGAAACAGGGCCGGGGAGTGTACTTTGAGACAAAACTGCAGTCCATGCACTTGTATTGGTATCATTCAAAGCTCGTACACGATATTTATGAAGTGTCCCTGGTGATAGATCAGAGTGTGTATAAGCTGGTTCTACAACAATTCCTACATTAACTCCATCTGCTTCCACCTCATAAGAGGTAGCCCCCTCAATTGCAGGCCATACCAAAATCATCTCTTCTTGCGATGAAATTGCTTTAAGAACAGGCGTACCTAAAAGTGTCGAAACAGTTAGCATATCAGTCCACTTACCTACGCCACCTGCATTTTTAGATCTCAATCGAAAAGTGTGCTCGGTATTGGGCGTAAGAGCCGTCTTGCTGTATGTTGTACCAGAGACTGGAACGATGATCCCATCAACCTCCAGATCATATCCACTAGAACCTTTAATCGCAGTCCAACTTAAAGAAATTTTATTGAATGTAGCTTCTGTAATTTTCAAACCACTTGCTGAGTCTGGCACAACAAGTTGCGTAGCCGTTCTACTCCAGTTGCTCTCATTATCTGAAGATACTGCTTTTAATGCATAGGTATGACTGGAATTGGCCTCCAAACCAACGTGTTCGTAATTCGTTACATTACCTAGATCAATCGGGGCTTCACCATCAATCTGAAGTTGATAACCATCGGCATGATTAATTGCAGCCCACTCTATTATATTTTTCCCTTGCTCAGAGCTCGTGGAGATCACAGGTTCGTTAAGCAGTGTTTTAATAGTAAAGACACTACTCCATTCACTTTTTCCTATCGAATTTATGGCACGTATTTTGTAAGAGTAATTTTGGTTAGGAATGAGCACGGCATCATCGAAGCTGGTACCATAATAAGGACCCATTAAAGTACCATCACGCTCAATTTCATATTGTACAGCTTCCTGTGCATGATCCCAACGAATATGAGTCGTGTTTTCACTGGAGTTACCCGTTATATTCGAAGGCACAGATGGTACATTATTAATCGGTAATGGATTTACCTCCTGTTTGGTAAAAGAAGCAGGTTCAGCTTTACGTGTATAGTACGGATTAAGTTCAGAGTAAAAATCTACAACTTCTCCCGTATCTGCGTTTACAACCAAACTCAACTGTCTGACATCATAATCATATACATCAATCGGTGTCAGTTGACCTAGCACATTATAATGTGTGATCTCCCATTGTCCGACTTGGTTATACGGTTGTCTGTACGTCATCTCGGTAGCAATCTCACGAACTTTGCTTAAATCAATGAGAAAAGCATTATCGATCTGTCCGGCATATTTGGATGTATACGATCCAAAGCTTATGTTGGTAATATCACTTGTGAAACCCAGGATAGACTGCATTCTGGTGAAAGAATATCCCGTTGATGAAATATTGTAGGATCTAGCCCAACTCAGTTTAACTGATTTTTGGTTCACCTCTAATTGGCCGTTATTGTTGGTCATTACATATTGATAATCATTGCTTGATGAGACTATCCCGCTTCCTACCGCTGCATGTGCCCGGTTTCCCCCGTACACGCCAAACTGTCCGAATACCAGCATGAATACTAGTAGACGGACAGTCCATAAGTAAAATCCGTTTTTTCTTTTTCCTGCGACCACTTTTGTTCTCCCCTTCAAAAGATATGTTGTGCCACTCCCTATGCTGTCACCTCTATGAACGGCAAAACTATCTATTCTGCGCGAGAAAACCAATTCCTCTTTTTTACATGTAAAAAATTTCTTGTTGCGCTTTCATTTATAATTTCATCAAACAATTATATTTCACACGGTATAAATACGAAAAGAGGAATTCGTATTTGTGAAATTATTAATAAGAGAACACATTTTCCTATCTATTAAAAAAATAAAGCGTAGGTTGTGTATGCAAGGAGACTTGAAAAATATTTAAACAGTAGTTCAATAGACTGATTTGGCCTATTAGGATCTTGCCAGTGTTAGTGTGTAAATCTCAACCGGAATTCCCATGGTAAAACCATCATTTAAGATAACCTGCCCACAAGCGTCCAAGGTGCTGCCTGTTGTATATATATCATCGATCAGCAGGATCTGTATGGGTTCGTCATGTGACATGCCCTTTTTTGCTGTCAGATGAGATTCCCTGTATAGTCTTTCAATTAAATGAATGCCTTCGGGGTTGATGGAAAAAGCGTTCTTCATCGTTTCGATACGCTCACCGCGTGATTTGAAGCTTTGTTTGGTGGTGTTGATCTGGCGCTGCAACAGATCAACGATGGGCAGGCGGCAGGCGGTGGCAAGCCCAGCAGCCAGCCGCTCCGCCTGATTGAAGCCGCGCTCGGCCAGGCGCTCGCTGCTCACCGGAACATAAGTGACCGCGTCAGGCAGCCATTGCGGCTTCGTTGGTTGAGCAAGTGTGGCGGAATGAGCCACGGGGGCTGAGGGTTCTTTTGCCAAAGCAGAAATGTGTTCCTCGCTCATCGCTTGAAAGGCTTGAATCAACAGCGCGGTTAAGAGCGGCGCGTATCGTTCATGACCTCTGAATTTGTACATGCCTATCCATTCTTTCATAAGAGGGGTGTACTGTACGGCGCTGCGGTTGAGGATAAAAGAACGGTTTTGCATATGTGGACGAGCACAGTCCGGGCACCCAACGCCCCGACCACAACGCAGGCAGCGGATGGAACGAATCCATGGAATCTGTTGCACACAACGTGGGCATATACCCGGATAGAGCGAGGATAGGATCGCCCGAGTGCCACATGTCAGACAAGTCGCTCCAGGTGGGGCGAGCAGATGATGGAGGCGTTGGGTAAGAAGCTGAGCGTGATCGGTGATGTTGCTGAGCCAGTTAAACATAATCGTGTAAACCTCCTCCAATCTGGTCTGGGGAATCTAATGGTATCTACGGTGATAAACGCTTTGTATACTTTAAAATATGGATGCTAATTCATAGATTAGGCAGATAACAATTATGTCTTGGATGGCGGATGTAGGTAGCCTTTGCGACGAGCGATGGTGTTCATTTTCCGAATTTGTGCAACGGCCTTCACCTGTGAACGTGTCCGACGAGATGATGCAAAAACCACTCTACCCGCCGGGTCATCCATGGAACGCCCTGCTCTGCCCGCCATCTGAACCAGTGAAGCTTCATCAAAGAGACCATTGTCTGCATCCAATATAAAGACATCGCTACGCGGAATGGTCACGCCACGCTCCAGAATTGTGGTGGTTACGAGCAGACGAATTATACGTTCACGAAAGGCTGTAACTTTGCTGGCGCGATCGGGGTCCTGAGATGAAGTTCCTTCGATATGTATTCCGGGAAAGGTACGGCGCACCAGATTCACAAACGCCTCAATCTGGGCAATGCGTGTCACAAACACAAATACCTGGGCGTCACGCTGCAATGAAATTTGGACGTTAGATTTCAAAGAAGACGGAAGATTTCGTTTCCTAATACATTCAGCAACGGTAACCATCTTAATCAAGATTGGCACAGGCAAAGGATGACGGTGGAAACGTACCGGGACTTTGGCATGAGTGAGTTTCCCCTGTGCTGCTTCCCTCTGTAGCCGAGCTGGTGGTGTAGCAGACAAATATACAAAATTCCCATTCGGTTTACAGGAAGATGCCGCCGCGTGAGCGAGCATGGGATCGTTATGGTACGGGAAGGCATCCAGTTCATCGATGATCACGAGATCAAATCCCTGATAAAAACGCATCAGTTGGTGTGTGGTCGCTAGCGTGAGCTGAGCATCTTTCCAACGTTCGTCACTGCCGCCGTAAAGGGTAGCGAGCGATGTGTCGGGAAAGGCTTTGGCCAGACGCGGAGCCAATTCCAGCACCACATCCCTGCGCGGCGTAGCGACCAGCGCTCGTCCACCGCGATCCAATGTATGTTGGAGCAGTGGGAAAATCATCTCGGTCTTGCCGGCCCCGGTCACTGCCCACAGCAAGAACCGCCCCGGTCCATCCCCTGCGGGCGATCTGGCCAAAAATGCGAGCGCAGCAGCTGCTGCTGCGCTCTGCGCTGCGCTAAGCCCCCACCGGGCGAGCCCGCCGCCGGTGGGGGCCATGGCCGTGCCACGCGGTGCTTCGCCGCGTACTGGCACGGCCCCTGGCGCTGCACTGCGTAGCAGCAGCGCACAAGCACGGCTGCGCCCCAGCGCGAGGCAAGCCTCGCAGTAGGCGCACGCCGCCAGGCCGCAGGCAGCGCAGGGCACGCGCTGCCCGGCTTCGCTGCCACAACGGTGGCAGCGGGGCGCGCTCCGCGCGCGTCCAAGCCACGCGTGCCGACGGCGCGTGGCAGGCCCTTGGAGGGCGGCTGTGATACTCAGCCGCCCGTGCAAGCGCGCGAGCTGCGCAGCCGCGCGCCACTCCCTTGGCGGCTGGGCGGTATCCGCCAGCAACGCCTCCGCCTCGGCCGCCAGTAATTGGCGGCCGCTGATCCGCTCAGCCAGCAGGGCCGCGTCCCGCTCCAGCTGAGCCCACTGCCCGGCGGGATACGGCTCCGGCATCCCGCCTACCTGAATGCGACGCGCAGCGACACTCCCCGCTTTGCCCGCTATACCTTTTCTCGCCTCAACTTCCACCGAGGCCAGTTCATATACATCCAGCTTCCGCGCAAAATAACTCTGCCATTCGCACTGGCCCCACTGATCCATGCCTCGCTCCATCTCAAAATGTTCAACCAACCAGGATGCCTGACTTAACGGCAATGCCTGATCTAACAGCAACCAGCGCAGCACATGTCGCCCACTTCCTCCCTCTAGCCACCAGGCCACATCCACACGAATATCGAGTGACAACATCATGCTCCACCCTTCACCTGTACGGCACACATATAAGGCAACCTTCATTTACTCTCCTCCCCCATCGTTATTTTTCCGAACGCAAAAAAGCACATGCCTACCCGGCTAATCGCCGGCGCATGTGCTTCATGTCCATAATCATCTTCTTATGATCAATCTACTTATCACTATACCAATTGAATCTTCACAGCACAAGGTTAGTCACGCATCATACAATTCTTCTAATAACCAGAATCTTTCTATAAAATTGCGAAACTTTTTCCAATCTCTATCGTCTATACTTTTAAATTAAGAGTTCTGACTTCGAAAATCTTATTTCCATGATCAGGAACTCCTCAAACCCAGGCAATAACCATAGATTGCATAAAAACCCATTTTTAATTTAAAAGCAGACTTGGCTACAATTACAAAAAAAGACTACAGCTTCTGCTGTAATCTTTTCACTGTAGATCTACGAAATGTTAATCCCATTTCCCGTTCAGATGATGATTTATTGCTCAGACTCACGCAAATCGATCAGTCGAAAAGTGTGATCGGTTTGTGCTATCCGTTCAATATCAGCAGGGACAGCAGGCAGATAAGATGTCTCCATTCCTTGCCTTTGCATCAACTTTTCAATAATCGTAATCGTTTCCGCTTCTGTACGATCAGCAACAACGGTTAATCTGAAGCTCTTTCCACGGTATAACAATTCCCGGCAAAGTGCTCTTACAATGCCTTCGATCCGCCCTGCCTGATTGGAAGGGATGAGCAAGATCTGCTCGAATCCTTCAGATTCCGGACGAGAAAGATGGCGCTGGTGCATGGCATGAACGGCCATTGCCGCCAGGAAGTATATGAGCAGAATCATAGTCAGATGAGCAACCATGGCAACTGCACCTCCTCGGAAGGTCATGCTCACCCATGGCGAACATCCCTGTATACAACAAGTATATGCTGTACTTCCTGAAGGGTTACACTTGCATTTCCTATCACTCATATTCCACGCTGATCGACACCGGACGAAGAAAGACAGGCCAGGTCATTCATTCACGCCTAAGCTTGAACACATGTTCCGCACAACCTTACGCTTTGCTCATTTGCAGTGATAAAGTCCATTAACCCGCAGACCAATCCAGCATTCTGGAAAGGGCGCGAGTGAACACCAATCTATACTTCGTCAAGGTTGAATCAACCAATGGACTGACTTACCATAAGAATACTGCTTCTACGATAAACATAAGGTATTAGAGCGTAACCCAACCATATTTGATCGAATTGATAACAGCTTGTGTACGGTCGTCCACTTCCATCTTCTGCAGAATACTGCTGACATGGTTTTTTACTGTTTTTTCACTGATGAACAGGAATTCACCAATCATTTTGTTGCTCTTACCTTCTGCCATTAAGCGAAGCACTTCAGCCTCACGACGTGTGAGCGGGTTATTGTCACCAGCGACAAATTTAACGCCCGCTTCCTTCGAAGCTCCTTCACTCATCGCCCCTGTTTCATTAAGATACGTCATACGACGCAGCTGCATGATCAGTTTGCCTGTTACTTTTGGATGGATGAACGCATGTCCTTCATGCACGGAACGAATCGCATTGATCAGAGACTCGGCCTCCATATCCTTCAGCAAGTATCCGTTAGCCCCTTTACGAAGCGTCTCAAACACATAACTTTCATCATCATGAATGGACAAGATAATGACTTTGACATCAGGGAACAGCTCACGCAATTTCTCCGTTGCTTCAACCCCATTTTCAATCGGCATGTTGATATCCATCAATACGATATCCGGTTTATCCTGATTGCAGAATTCGAGCACTTGAATTCCATCGCCGCATTCGCCGATGACCTCAATGTCGTCCTCCATATTTAAAATGCGTTTCAGTCCCTCACGGAACAGCTGATGATCATCAGCCAAAAGAACTTTAATCGATGCTTTACCAGTATCACGGTTTTCCATCATCCTGCTACTCCTTTCCCTTATCCACGTTTGTCGGGATATGAATCACTATTTTGGTTCCTTGATTTTCTCCGGACTCAATCTCTATTCTTCCTTCTAACAGTTCAACCCGTTCTCTCATCCCAATCAGACCGAAGTGGGTATGATCCTTGCTTTTCTTTGCAAGAAGCTCCGGTTTGAACCCAAGCCCATTGTCCTGAACGACAATTTTGACGAGCTGAGCCTGGTATGTAATTTCCACTACAACATAAGTGGGATAAGCATGCTTTGCAGCATTCGACAGACCTTCCTGCACGAGGCGGTAGATCGCTGCCTCCATCGCGGAAGATAAACGGTGTTCCTTACCTCTTGTTTCAAAAAGCGACCGGATTTTTGTTTTTACCTCAAAATCCTGCACATACTTCCGAAGCGTTGGAATCAGTCCCAGATCATCCAGTGCCATAGGACGCAGATTGAAAATAACTTTTCTCATTTCTTCAAGACTGGAACGAACCTGGCCTTTCAAATCTACTATTTCGGCCTGGACCATCTTAAAATCCTGCTTAATGAGCATTCTTTCTACAATTTCCGTCCTAAGCACTAGATTTGCGAGCATCTGTGCAGGCCCGTCATGAATCTCACGAGCAATACGTTTCCGCTCTTCTTCCTGGGCCAAAATTATTTTCAAACCAATCATTTGTCGATTCTTGGCAGATTCGATGATCCGGGTCACTTGACCCAGTTCACCTGACAGGTATTCGAGTACAACACCCATCTGCGAACCGATGGTCTCGGCACGCTCTACAGAAGCTTCCACATTTTTGGCACGCTTCTGCAGATCATCCCGACGGGCTTTCAGATACATTTCCTTCTCACGATAAATCATCAGATCCAGCTGCAGCTGTGTTGCTTTCTCGTACGCCTGCTTGATATCATGCTCGGAATAACGGACAAAGTCGCGGCTAACCTCAGTCAGCCGGATCCGGGAACGGCGGTAGTTCAACTCCAATTGATCTACTTTCTCGATCGTTTCCGCCGTTTCCTTCAGTACCGACTTCAACTCCTCGTTGAGTGTCTTCAGCTCATCGCGAGTTGCGTCCATAATTTCGAACATTTGATATTTGCTGTTTTCCATGACTTGTATGGCGTTTTTAATGACGCGGTCTATGGCATCGGCTTGTAAATCCACGTTTGTTCGACTCCATTTCTATCGTTTCCGGTATATATCATACCATATCACGATGAGATGGTAACGGTCTTCGTTTTCTGTTCCCATTTTACAGTGAGTCCAAGCTGCTCGGAAACGAGTCTGAGCGGGACTAAAGTCCTACCACCCGTTACGTATGGTGCAACAGTTGCGCTTTGTCTTTTACCATTTAGAATGAATTCTTTCTGCCCTACAACCAGATCAATCAGCTTGCTACCACGTAATACTGTGATCCGCTGATTTTTGCTATCCCAGCTTGCCTGACCACCAAAAGCGTCCAAAACATGTTTGATTGGCACATACGTCGTACCATTTTTCAGGACTGGTGCTGCATCAATAACCTTTTTCGTTCCATTCACCGTCATCGATTTCTGTCCAAGCACAAGCGAAGCTGTTCCCGTAGGCAATCCAACTTCACTGGACTTGGAAGGCATCGTGAATGCGATATTGTCAAAAGCAACCGTACCTGTCTTCGCGCGCTCATCCTGACCCTCTTCCACATTCACCACATAAACTCGCTTCAGCTTCGCCGGATAGGCGATATTCAGTCCGTTCAGGTCCACGCTCAGCTTCTTCCATCCGCTCCAGTCAATCGCTTTAGCAAGATCGGCATATACCGTTTTGCCATTGGCATCCGTGAATTCAGCGCGCAACCAGTTCAGGCTCTTATCTCCCATAACATCCATCGACATTGATGTCGCTGCAGCAGATACCTCTCTGCCGGTAGAACCATTCAGTTGTGCATAAGCATACATTTTACCTGTTCCAGCAGTCATGTCATAACCAAGTTGCAATACATTGGAGCCGGCTTTCTCACCCGTTCCTGCTGTAACAGTTGCCGATCCGGTCACACCCGCTGCGTTTGTCGTGAAGTTGATCGGATAGCTCACATTTTCGAAGTTCTCCCAGATCGTTTCGCTTGCAGAAGCCGAGAGTACAACGACTGTGCTGTAACCATCATAACGTCCAATCGCATATCCCACTTGTGCACCAGAGTTGACCGAAGATACGGTTAATTGGTCCGCCGTAACTTTACCTTTGAACCCGATAAATTCCCATGTCAGCGAATCGGCCGGAACCGTCACACTTTGTCCGCTCTTCGTTGTTACCGTTACCGGAATGGACATCGTTGTGCCCGCTTTGAGCGAACCGAGACCTGATCCTGCTGTCAGAGAAGCCAATTCACTTCCACCCAGTACCGATACTTTAATGGAAGATGAAGCTCCATTGCTCGTTGCCGTCAACGTTGCTGTGCCTGGTTTTACGCCTTTGATCGTGCCGTTGCTGACACTCACAATGCCGTTGTTGCTAGATTTCCAGGACATGCTGATATCACCTGTTGCGATCGGGTTGTAGTAGGTGTCATATCCTTTGGCTGTGTACTTGCCCTCTTGCCCCACCAGCAACGTTTGGCTGCCACTCACGGCAAAGCCCTTCAGTTTACCTGCTGGAGCCGTAGAGAACACACCCAGCGTGTTTACAACCTGACGTTGCTCGGTGCCATACTCTGTGTTGAACGTCAGACCTGCGGTCTGCTCACCTAACGGACGTGTTACCATCGTTGTGGAGCCGCCACCGTCCAGGTTCATACCTTTCCAGACACCCACACTGGTCATAAAGGATTGCAGTTCCGTCAGCGACATCCCGCTGCTGTTACTGTTTTTCTCCGCTGCAACGATGTAGACATAACGACCATCCTGAGAGTAGCCTACTGCCGTTCTTGCACGAATACCACCAATGCCGGACGCAGCGATATCCCGGGAGAAGGAAGCTGCCTTGCCACCGTTCACCAAAATGGTATGACCACCAATCATCATCTCCAGATTACTTGGATCAACCGATTGCCCGGTTGTTTTGGCTTTCAGCTTGTAATCCGCATCCAAGGTTTGCCCAACAGAGAGATGGCTCATGATCCATGTCGCTGCTGTTCCATGCGCACGCAAAATGTACCCATCCTGCGGCACCGTCATGTTTAACGCTTTTTTATCCGAGATTTGGGTAATGACTCCGTTCTGCACAAGAACCTCTGTTGGCGTTGTGGAAGGGTCATTCGGACGTTTGGTGGACGTCCATGCCGGTGTATAGATATACATCGAGTTGGCATGACTATATTTCACCGCGCCCGACTCTACCGTATAATCCTCTTTATTTATCCCACGCAAAGCAAAGGTTGAACCATCCTGGGCCTTCACCGTTCCATCAAAAGAATACTCGTCGATCATCGGTTTACCGTCCTTGGTCACCGTGAGTGCATACATGCCCGACAGTTCGGAAGGTGTGGAGACCAGTACGCCATCAGAGACCTGTCCACCAATTGGCGCGAGTTCACCGGATACATTGAAGTAATCGCCATTCACAGCAGCCACTGCACCATTTTCCTTAGCCATGGCACCTGTGCTCTGTTTACTGTTCAGATTACCGCCCTTGCCTGTCATCACATCCAGCTTCACATACGGGTTCTGCAGATCCACCTGGATCACATCCGCCAGTACGTTGACCTTGGAACCGGAACGTGTTGTCGTATATCTGTATTTCATGAGCTTCGCACCGGAAGTCAGAATTTCTTCACTCAACTTACTTGTATTCGTAGATGCCGCTGCGGCCACCGATTGCCACGAAGTGCCAGACCACATCTGTTCACCTGCGCTCATCACCGGTGCAATCCAGATTACACCCGCCAGCGTCACAATTGCCCATTTCTTCACCTTACTGCTCTTAACGTCTTCCAGCTGTTTCCCATGTTTCCCCAGCATGTCTGAAACGTCTCTCCCATCTTGTATATCAATCTTAGACATCACGAACACTGCCAAGTAGGCAGCCGATAGCGAGATCCCTAGTATACTCTTCTATTAATAGACTGCTTTTAGTGGAAAAAGTTACGCCACTAGCTAACTTTGAGGTATTTATTGGTTAATCCATTCCACACGTTTATGCTATGTAGTTCAACTAATCAAAAAATAGACTTCGTCTGTGCACGAGTCAGCACAACAGAAGTCCATTTATAATTCATATATGTCCTATTAACTTAAAAGTCTTCTACCACAAATTCAATATCATTATAGTACCTCTGCAATGATAATTGGTTTCGACTTTCTAATACCTTTTTCACCAATTCATGTGGTGATCGTTTAAATCTAGGATTACCAGCTATATTTTTAATCATCGGGCCTTGTTCTTTATTATACTCCCATTCTGCACCAAAACGTTTTATAATAATTTCCCCAAAACAAAAGCCTACCGAGTATGTTTCATTTTGATCTATCTCCTGTTTGATCAACTCATCTAATATAACAACCGAACTTGGATCTTCTAATTTAATATGATTTGTCTCGATAAAATCATGCATAAAGTCTATCCATTCAGTACCTAGATAATTGGGTGGTGCGGGCGAAAGGACGACTGCATGCTCTGCAAACCATTGCAAAGCGTATTTCTCTACGAGTTCACCAAAATAGTTAAGAATTTGATGCAGTTCTTCTTTACTTTGATATACATACCACTCACGAATACTTCCTTCAGCCAGCTTTGTACTACTAATTGAATTAGAACCCGTTTGGAAAGTGCAACGAATGGTACAAGATTCCCAATCGCTTCTATCAATCTCTATCATTTCTTGGGAATAACCAATTCGAGATCTAATGAAAACCCAAGGATTGGATGAAGATTCTTGATAAACGAATGATAATTCTCGAAATCGTTCATATAATGCTTTTTTGATTATCTTAGTAATGTTCATAAAATTCACTCTTTCTATAAAAATTCAACTCTCGAGAGATTGTTAGATTTGCACACATCTTAATAAAAAGGAACACCTCAAGAATGAGCTCTTGAAGTGTCCCTATTAATTTATAGATATTCCAACTTATCCAAAACCCGTTTTAACATGACTGCTGCCTGAGCGCGAGTCGCGTTCCCCTGGGGTTCGAATGTTCTCGCTGTCATGCCTTGAATAATTCCCTCTTGCACTGCTTTGGCAACAGAATCCTTGGACTGAATTTTATTGCTGTCCTTGAACTTGGACAATGTCGACGTAGCAGAGGATTGAAGTGAGACCGTTTTCCCACCGTAGCTCATCGCCCGAACCATCATGAGAGCCATCTGTTCACGCGTGATTTCGCTTTCCGGTTTGAATGTACCATCCGTGTTGCCTGTAATAATGCCGGCTTCTGCCGCGGCACCAATGTAGGCACTGGTCAGATCTCCTCCACGAATATCACGGAAACGACGTGCAGCATTCTGATCTCCTTTCAAACCAAGACCTTTCGCTACCAATTCGGCAAACTCGGCACGTGTTATTTTCTGATTAGGTCCGTAATAGGAGCCATTCGTGGCCCCAATGATCCATTTGGACGACAATTCTTTGATGACTGCACCTGCCCAATGGCTGGAGGTATCCTGATAACTCACGGAATGAGTGACAGGCACGATGGTTTGGTTACCGTTCAGTTGTCCTTTAACAACCACTCCTCCTGTTGTACTCGCAAACGTATGCGGCACATTCGCCAGAATCAGTGTAGTCGGATCAATATACGTAAACCCTGAAGTCGCTGTAGGTGTGTTTACAGGCAACTGCAGCGCCAGCTGGCTTTTAATATTTTGTTCTACCCGTTGATTCGTATTTCCACTAAACACAGAGAGGTAGATGTCTGTAACATTACCAAGTTTCTGTGCTCCAGCAACCGCCAGCATTCCGTCGATCGTTCCTGAACTGGAGACAGGAACTGTCTCCACCTGTACATAGAAGTAGGAGGCATCGGTGTTGGTTGTGTTTCCCCCTACAGCTTGACTCATTGCAGGTACATTCAGATTGGATAGTGGAACCATCCATAGACGGTCACCATATTTGATACCGATTGAACCTGTACGGTTACTTAATGCAACCTGAGCCAATGTGTTCAACGGGAATCCTACATAAGCAGAAGATTCACTGGCAGGGACTTCGAATACAACAGGTTGTGTTGTTTTGCCAGTCGTTGTTGCGTACTGGAAGGCCTGCAAAAGCTTCGCACCGTCTACATTGAACTGACGAGTAGAGCGATTGTTGCGTGACATCATCGAAGCTGTAGCTGCCGTATCCGTGCTCATCACAAGCAATGCTTGTCCATAACTTGACGAGTCTTGTTCTGTCAGCCAGGAAGGCCGGCTGTTCGTCTGGTTGCCTGTCGAACTACTGCCATTTTGTTGCAGGGGAAGCGGTCCAAACGCAGTAATGGTGTTGTTCAACGCATCTCGCAGTGGCACTGCTCCCGGAGTATAGCTGACCGTCCCTGTCTGTCCTGCTGTTGCCGAGTTCAATAGATTAAGAGTCACGATCGAACCCGATATGGAAGCATTCAGGACATTCGTTGTTGTTCCTCCAAGCTGCACACTAAACTGTGAAGCAGTTAGAGCCGTCTGAGCCTGAAGTGCATCTCTAAAGTTAATATATACTTTGTCCCCTTGAAGAGTTGCCGACAATATTTTTCCGTTACCAAAGGTATATTTTACTGGAGCCAGATTAACGTAGCCTGCAGGATTGTTATTTAGATCGGTTAACCGCAGGGTACCTGGCACATAAGAAAAGGTTACATTTTGAGTACTGGCAACTGTGTTGGCTAGCGTCAATGTAATCAGATCATCCTCAATCTCGGAATCATTTACAAATACGGCTTTACCATCTACCAATACGGAATATTGGCTCTTGAGTGGCTTATTCGTTCGGCTCAGCGGCTCATTATATCTGATCCACATCGTCGTACCACTCACTTCTGCACTCTTGAACTCAGGTGGTTTCGTATCAATACTGTTACGTACATAGAATCCGTTGAATCCAGCAAGAGCTTGACCACGACTGTCTTTCACTGGCCATGTTCCTGGCGCATAGGATACTTGTACCACTTCACCATTCTGTATGGAACGACTGAGACTAAGCGTTACCAACGAACTGTTATTGGTGGATATGCTACTGATGCCCACCGCTGACCCATCTGCTGTAACACTGAATTGTCTCACTGCATCACTAGAGTTGATATAGACGGTCTCTGGATAGTAGAGACTAATTGTATTGTAATAAGCTGTACCTTCGCGTGGTTTAGACATTATGGAATCGAGACTGTTCTCTACATCTCTGGCTCCGAATGCTGGAGCCGCGTTAAGAGACAAATCCTGAATTTTACGTGTTCCTGTTCCCGGTGTGTAGGCAATGCGGACAACCTGACCTACAGCTACACCAGTATCCAGAACAACATACACACTGTCTCCTGAAACATAGGAAGAACTTACATTCCGGTTCTCTCCGTTAACCGTCACTGTGAAGCTGGAAGCAAACGGATCAAGACTGGAGAGCAACTCATCATACGTTAATCGAATGATCGTATTGCTGTACATTTTGGCTGTTTTCAGTACAGGTGGTGTTGTGTCTACGGTCAACGTTCTAAAGGTCCACGATGTGGCTCCATTCAGACCAGTGAACAGATTTCCCGTCTGATCCCGGAACACATTCGCAGGAATATCAACCGTATACGTTGTGTTGCTTGTCAGAGTCGTTTGCGGGATGATGCGCAACTGTCTGGGGTTGGACGTACTAATTAATGTCGTGGAAGCCACAATCCCGCCGTTTGCATTCTTAACCGTAGCTGAACTTGCGAAATTCCGGTCCAAGTCTTTGTTGAATGTCAACGTAAATTCATTAGTGAGTGATACGCCCGTTGCTCCGTTTGTAGGAGACAGGCTGGATACGGTCAAGGCTGTGGGATCGGATATTACATTGAATCCCCACATCGTTCGCTGAATGGCTCCCGTATCATTGTTCAGGTCATCACGCAAAAAACCTTCCGGAACTGCTATGTAAATCGTGCTGTTATTCGCCCAATTGTTCACTGGATCAATTGTCACCGTGGTTCTCGCCGTGTTGAAACTAATTCGGGTTGAATTGGCATCGATTTCTTCCAATAATGTACTGCCACGATAGATCTGTAATTTGCCTGCACCAACCTTCACTGCCCGATCATAAGTTAGTTGAATATTGGCTGAAGGAGATACATTGGATGCCGCATTAAGAGGTGACTGCCCTGTTAATTGAGCTGTACTAACTCCTGCTGTGCGGAATGTCCACTCTTTGTTCAGACCCTCAACCGGTTGACCGTCCCCATATACGAAAGACTGGCTACCAATCGTAACATAAAATGAACCTCCAGGCAGAGCTGCAGGAAGCTGGATTTGCACACGTTTCCCCAAATATGCATCAATAGCAGCATCATCTGCAACGACAGTCACTGCTGCATTCGTTACGGGAACTCTCGTTACGATCGAGTCATCCTGAACCCGGTGTACAACAATTTCCTCAGTAGAAGCGTCGATTTTCTTTACTGGCTTAATAAAATCAATCGTCAGTGGTGCTGATCCACTCGCCTGTTGTTCGTTCACAGCAGGTGACGTTGTGTTAATTCCTTTTCCCGTCAACTCATCGGCGGCATATGCGGACTCTACTCCTCCCCATCCGGCGAGTATCCCTTGAGTGACTAACATCAAAATCATAAGACTAGCCAATCCCTTACGGGCCATTTTTTTCACAAACACCCAACCTTCCCCCTCATCTCATTTTCCTAATTGTCTGATATACAGACCTCTATATTTATGTCGGTCAGAGAGAGATTTTCAATTAATAAAATGGAAATGTATGGTTCTTTATTTTGTAAAAAGATGCAAAAAGCCCCTGATTCCATATCGGAACCAAGGGCCTCATTTGATGATCCATATAACGTTAGCTAATTACAGACCTGCTTGAGCTTTCAAAAGGTCTACTTTGTCCACTTGCTCCCAAGGTACATCCAGGTCTGTACGGCCGAAGTGACCGTATGCTGCGGTTTGTTTGTAGATTGGGCGACGTAGATCCAGCATACGAATGATGCCAGCCGGACGAAGATCGAAGTTGTTTCGCACAAGCTCAACCAATTTCTCTTCGCTGACTTTGCCAGTTCCGTATGTATCCACGTTGATCGATACCGGGTTGGCTACACCAATCGCATACGCGAGCTGGATTTCCACCTTGTCTGCAAGACCTGCAGCTACAAGGTTTTTCGCTACATAACGAGCCGCATATGCTGCGGAGCGGTCTACTTTTGTCGGATCTTTACCAGAGAAAGCACCACCGCCGTGACGTGCATAACCGCCGTAGGTATCTACGATGATTTTACGTCCAGTAAGGCCTGCATCTCCCTGAGGTCCGCCAATAACGAAACGTCCTGTTGGGTTGATGAAATATTTAGTCTGCTCATCCAGCAATTCAGCTGGAACGACAGGCAAGATGACATGTTCTTTGATGTCTTTTTGTATCTGTTCAAGTGTAGTCTCTTCAGCGTGCTGAGTAGACACAACGATGGTATCCACACGTACCGGCTTGTCACCGTCGTATTCAATCGTTACTTGCGTTTTACCATCCGGACGAAGATATTCCAACGTACCATTCTTACGCACTTCCGCCAGACGGCGTGCGATACGGTGGGATAATGCGATTGGCAAAGGCATAAGTTCTGGTGTCTCGTTCGTTGCAAAACCGAACATCAGACCTTGGTCACCTGCACCAATGTTTTCTGTTTCACGAGCGACTTGTTCTGGGTCACGATTCTCAAGCGCTGCGTTAACGCCTTGGGCAATATCAGCAGACTGCTCATTCAGAGAAGTCAGAACTGCACAAGTGTTATAATCAAAACCGAACTTGGCACGTGTGTAGCCAATATCCTTAATTGTATTACGAACGATGGACGGAATGTCCACGTATTCAGAAGCTGAACTGATTTCACCGATGACAAGCACTAAGCCTGTGGCTACGGAAACTTCGCAAGCTACACGAGCATTGGGGTCGTTTGCAAGAAACGCGTCCAATACGGCGTCTGAGATCTGATCGCAGATTTTATCCGGATGTCCTTCAGTTACAGACTCCGATGTAAATAGATGCCGGCCTTTAACAGACATGAAGTTTCAACCTCCCATAACTAGTAGTATGGCGATTGCCCGAACAAAACATGACAGCGATTCGTTCACTGTACCCTCGAAGCTTTCCATAATGGAATAAGGACGCAGAGTCCGCAGTACCGAAGATAAGGATTTTTCAGGTAATTGCCTCAAACGAAAATCAACCTTTCCCTAGTGGAAAAGGTTGCATACCTCAAATGCCATCTTAACGTATTTGTCAAGACGTGTCAAACGAATTGGGGTTAGGAAAAAGCCTTATAAGTGCTGCTCTGCCTGACGAATTAGCCTTTTGGTGATCTCTCCACCAACCGATCCATTCTCGCGGGAAGTCAGATGTCCCCACCCTTTGTATTGCCCATAAGAGTGATCACTCACTTCACCCAATTCAGATCCAAATTCTGTATCCGCACCAGCCAATCCTCTGCCACCATACCCGACATTAAGACCAAACTCTGCAGCAATCTCATACTTCATCTGATCCAACATTTGACGACTTTCGGGTACCACTTTGCGATTGCTTCTAGCCATAGTTCCTGCACCTCCGTTAATTGGTTGTCGACAGTTATAGAGTGAGCAGGAACAAGGCTGGCTAGCCGTATTAATGTTTGTTAGAACTGGGTAATCTGAGCAAATGAAATGTATGACGAATGAATAATTCCTTTAACAGAAGCAAAACCTATTTCAAAGTATATCCACCGCGAACCATTACGGTTAGGCTATATTTGTTTCCTTCCAATACCGTGATCCCCCGTCCATCCCTTGGAAAAGAGAGCAGATGATTGGTCGGCGCTGCCTGTCCATTCGTCAGGTCCATCCCGTCCGTCAGATCAGCTACACCATTCGTACCTTCACTGACGATCACAGCTTTGCCGCTACGTACAATGAACTCCGCGCCAGACTTGCCGATCAGCTGTTGACCCGGCTTCACGGTAACAATCTCAACGGCATCAGAAGCGCCTGAGACCAGTGGAGGAAGCGACGTATCTCCACCTGTGCTACCCGTGTTCCCTGTTCCCGTAGAGCCTGAGTTACTACTTGATGAGTTACCAGAACCTGTGCTAGCACCGCCACCCAATGCTTTTTGAATCTGCTGATCTACATAGCTCTTCGTTACAACCGGATCGTCTGCTGTTCCTGGCTGGCTTGTACCTGCACCGATGGCTGTATTGCTGTATACCGACCCAACCCACACGCCAACACCGATCGCGAGCGCAGCAAGGGATACTTTCATATAAGGTTTCATCTGAATCATTTTCCTCCTCTGGTAATCTATTAACTTTAACTATAGTGAAAAAATAGGGATGCCACAAGCAAAACCTCGTTTCCGTTGGGGTGGAAACGAGGTTTTGTAGACAAATCTAACGATTATGAATCTATGCCTCTATCTTATATCGACAGGTTCTTCCTTCGGAAGTTTGGTCAGGTCATATCCGTAGCTTTGCTCTGCAAGACGAATACGTTGTCCCTGGAACTGATCATCTACGCTTAAGCGATACGAACCACCACGCAGCTTCTCGAAGAAGCTGTCTTCTATGCTCCAGCTCAGTGTCTGGTTGGTCCCCACTTTCAGATCGGTTCCCAAAGTCAGCTCTTTCTCATATGATTTACCTGCTTGATCCGTCATTGTAAGGATTAACTTATGCTCGTTCTCACCCATCTCAATCTCTTCATTACGTGATAAGCTGTAATTCATCTCGATCTGTACAGACGAGCTGCCTGCCAGGTATGCTCTCACACTGTTGGCAGTCCAAGAGTAAGGATAGAGATCAATATTAGTTATCGAGCCTTGAACACTAATGGAGGTTGGCGGCACTTCGAATGCCAGAGCATTCACATAAGCAGTTGCTTCCCCTTCACCCGTTACAAACTTGCTATCTGCAATTCCTTCACCCACAATCAGACGCAGGTCTGAGAAGGTAACGGATTTCGGAATCTTAGCCCAGAATGTAACAATCGACTTCTGACCCGGACCAGGCAGACGCTCTGCTTGCTTCGCAGTTGCTCTGTAATACTGGCCATCCGATGTTTTGAAGTAACCTACAAGTTTGCCAAGCCCACTTTGACGCAGTGATTTGTTCGTCATTTCGAATTCGGTATATACAATGTCCGATGACGTTCCCGGATAACGAATCGTTCTGCGCACACCCATTTCGGTCTCTTTATCCGCCGTACCCGATGTGTATGTCTTTCCGTTTCCTACATAAGATAACGGTGGAATTAACCCAGATGTATTTAACGTGATCCATTCATTGGTTTCTTCTTCACTAACTTTCTCATTCAAACTAAGTTCCAGACGAGATATACGTAATTCAGAAGGAATCTTGGTCAACAGGTAAGCCTCGGTTGTCATTCCGGCTCCAAGTAGCTTGCCACTTTGTGTGTAAATTAGTTTCTTGTCTCCTTCAATCTCAGCAGAATCAATCATAAACATCGCTTCAAGCTCAGGAAGCTGTACTGTTTTGGTACCAGCATTACGAATAGTTACTTTGGCAGCAACAATATCACTGTCCAACCACGGCAGACGCTGTAATGATCCAAAAGACACACCAAATGTACCTTTGTTATTCTTAATGACCGTTTCGGTCGTTAATCCATCTCCGCTGGATATCGATTCAGGGATTGCGTAGACACCTACAGGATAGGAAAAAACAAATCCATTGGTTGGAGAAGAAGCTGTTGCTGACTCTGTACTTTCATTTTTGTCCACCGGGCTCATTACATAGAGCTTGATCTTTTTGGTATCCCCATTACCCTGAAGGGTTGCACTGAGCTTAATCGTCTTAATATCGCCTGGGTTCAACTTCAATGTATCCAATGCTTTAGTTTCAATCGGATAGACTGTTCCGTCTGTATTCCGTACCTCAAAAGTATATGTTGGCACCTTAATAGCTTTTTTCCCTTCATTCTTGAGCTTCATTTGAAGGTTAAGACTATACTCACCATCATCGATTCGAACTTTGGCAGATTCAAGCAATGTGGACAGTCGTTGTCCTTCAACAGAGATGATATTGGGCTGATTGGCAGCAACCTCTACATTCGTTTTGCTAGCCTCTGGCAATTGCAGTGCAGCAACAGGCAGAACACTCTTCTCTTCACCCTGTTCTTCTACCAGCAACAACTCAGACTTTTGCAGCTTCACTGACGTAGGAAGAGATGCCATCAGGCTAAGTGCCTTATTGGCCTGTGCCTGGATGCTAACATTCGTGCTGTCTTTATCCGGGGTTAGCGGATAGTTCGTCCCACTTGGCGTACGCAAAATCCATTTGATATTCGGATTTTCAAGTAGTTTATAACTGATATTGTTTAAATTCACGCCAATTTTCACATACTGATTCTTATCTTCACCTGGAAACACTTTAATGCCTGATACTTTCACCTTCACGGCAGAATCACTCAGACGAACCGTCTTCGGCTTACCTACAGGTGTGGTAATGCTATAGGATGCGGGCACGTTAAATTTACCCAGCGTACGTTCATAGTTAGCTTGACTGAAATCCCACTTCACGATGAGGAAGTTCAGATCACTGAGTTTCACCTCGCGACCCACTTTCATAACATAGGTCAACTCAACGGTTGATCCAGGCGCGACGGTTTTCTTTTCCTGATCTTTGGCGATCAGTTTAGGCGAGAACAATGTTCCACCCTTGGTTTTCACCTTGCTCCAGTAATCGAGCATCATCATTGGGGTGCTGTCATTATTCTTGTAAGACAATGTATACGTAACCACATTGCCATCGTCCTGCGCCAAAATATTGACATCTGTTAATCTTACGGAACTTCGTGCTGTCACTTTAACAGCCGACAGGTTACCGAGTGTATGTACAATTTTCTGCGTTGTTGTTTTCTTCGATATACTGCTATTTGAACTGGTGGCAGACGTTTTATTGGTTGTGCTCGCTGCCATGGCGATGCCAGCGGTTGAACTGATCAACATTGCACTTGCGAGCAAGCTCACAAACATTTTCTTTTGATTCACTTCCAAACCTCCCATAAGTTGCTTGTTGCTTTATAGTATAAACGTTTGGGAAGGGGAGAAAGTTACGATGTTGTTGTATGTAACTATTTCTTCAAACAAATAAGAAAAAGCCATGTGTCCTAGGGACACACGGCTTTTTCTTATTTAGTTATTAATTAGAAAGTTTTGATTGCTTGAACTACACCGCTCAGTGAGAATGCATCAGCAGCATTTTTCTCATCAGAATTATCAGTGATAATTTTAGAAGCAGTGTTGCTGCTGTTCAGTTCTACAGTTACAACAGAATCATCTACAACAACAGTATCAGTTGTGAATGTAACATTTAATACTGTTGGATCAGTTGTATCTTTTGCGTATGAAACGTTGGAAACTGTTTTACCTGTTACGCTGAGTTTTACAACGTTAGTACCAGGAACGACAGCAATTTCCTCATTAAATTTAACTTTAGCTACATACTCAGTAGCAGAAGCACCTTGAGCAAGTTGAATCTCATTATCGCCAACTTTAACAGTTGAAGGTTTAATGTTATCAATTACATCAGGTCCAGCAGTTACAAGTGGAACAGATACACGTACACCAAGATTATCTTGAGTGTTAGGAGTAATTGCCACGTTTGCATCAGCTGCTGAAGCTTTCAACCCGAATTTCGCAGTAGGAGCTGCATCCAATTTAGTATCACCAGTCAGTGCAAAGTTAACGACTGTATCACCGTTAGAGTATGTTGGTTGTCCGTCAAGTACAAGAGCATAATTGCTAGTACCTACGCGAACTGTAAAGTCATTCGCATCAACTGTATTCAGGATACCATTGAATTTAGCAGTGATTTTGTTAGTAGCAGTAGCTTTAACAGAATCAGCAACTAGTGTTACTGCAGTTCCAACTACATCGATTTCACCACTTACATAGCTATTGTCTGTGTAAGCAAAGTTTCCAGCTTGATCAGCTACTAAAGATACACGCAATTTAGCATCAGCTGCATCAAGTTGTTTCTCAGTGTACGGAACTGTGATTTTAACAGTTTCCGGAGTAACCAATTCTACTGTAGCATTGCTAGGCAGTGCTTCGTAGGAAGTAGCTGCTGTAGTCCATTTAAGTGCATATTTGGATTTCTCCAAAGCGTTACCAGTTCCTTCAGTTGCAACAGCTTTACTGAATGTAACGAAGAAGTTCACGTCACGTTTTGCACCATTTGTATTTTCAGTTGTACTCCAGAATCTTGTTACTTTAAATTCGGAAGTATTTCCAATAGTGATTGCTGAAGATACTGGTACAATTGTATTAGGAACATAAGCATTATCTTGTACTCCAGATACTTCTACAGTGTAGCTTCCTTGTGGAAGGTATCCAGACAAAGTGATAATTGCTTCATTTGTGTTAGAATCGAAACCGATTGTTTTAACTGGGTGTCCGCTTCCATCCAAACCGTAACCTACAACTACTTTACCATCTTTATCTTTGATAGTGTAGTTAGCTTTAGCTGTACCAGTAGCGTTAGTTGCAGATGAAACAGATTTGCTGTATTTCACTTTCAGTACATGGTTTCCGCTCTCAGTAGATACTGCAACATTGTTTACTGCTGGTTTCACAGTATCCAGAGTTGGAGTAACTTTCACTTCACGAGTAGCAGTGTTACCACTGTAATCAGTAGCGCCTTCGATAACAATCGTGTTTTCACCCACACTCAGAGCGTTAGCTCTAGTAAATGTAACAGTCAATTTGTTACCAGAACGTGTAACTTCACCAGTTTTGGAAGAAGTACCGTTATATACACGAGTGTAAGATCTGATTGGCTCGTTGAATTCAATCTCAACTTTTTGCAGATCATGAGATTTTGTAGTAGTTACAGTAGGAGCTTCAGTATCAGCAGCAACAGCGAAATCAGATTCTACAGGAACTACTTTCAATCCAGAGAAATCTTGAACGTTGCTAACTGACAATTTGTGATCTCCAGTTGTCAAAGCAGTAGTGATAATAACACTGTTAGGGAATGCATATTCCACAGTACCAGAGATTACTTTACCGTCTACTTTGTAATTGGAAGTTGTGATTGCAGAAGCGCGATCAACTGGTTCGGAGAACACTACTTGGAATGCTCCTGTACCCAGACCCTTAACTTCTTTTACAGTTGGTGTAGTTACATCAACTGGTGTGAAAGTAACTTCTTGTGCAATTGTTTTAGAACCGTCAGAGTTTTTGATTCCGCTAACAGTCAATTTAATTGCTTTTTGGTTTTCGAGTTTGTTACCACCTGTGTAATACTCGTTATCCAAAGTCAATACTACAGTCTTCTTGTCAGCAGACAAAACTGCAGATTTGATATCTTTGCTCAGTTGATAGTTGTTAACGTCTTCTGCTGTGTTAGCATCAACATCACCATCAAATGTAACAGTTACTTCTTTCAAGTTGTCAGCAGTAACGCTTTGAACTTTAGTAGCTGCAGTTACTACATAAGTAACTTTCTCAGTGAACTCTTTATCTTTGTAAGTGAATTTCACTTCAGTTTCTTTGTTAGCTTCAAGAGCTTTATCCAAAGTTACTTTTACAGTTTCGCCGTCGCTGATTTTGAATTCAACAACTTTTCCACCTTCAGTTACTGTGTAAGATTCTACTTTCAAGCTTTGAGCTTGATCGATAGAGTAAGCTGCACCTACCAACAATTCGCGGGAAGCATTGCCAGCGAAGTTAGCGTTAGCGTCGATCAGACCTGCGTTGATCGCTGCTTGAACATAACCTTTAGCCCATGCTGCTGCATTGTTGTTAGTTTCAGTTGGGATTTCAAGGTCAAGTGCACGAGTCAAGATTGTTGCCATCTCTTGAATTGTTACTTTACCATTGAAGCTGAAGAGTTTTTTCTCAACGTTAGTGCCTTCCATGATACCGGCAGCAGTTACTGCTTCGATATAAGGTACAGCCCAGTTATTAGCGTTGTAGTTTTTGTCAGTGTAAGAAAGAGTTCCAGTGATCTCTTTCAGACCGAGCAATTTAGTGATAACTTTTGCGAACTCAGCGCGAGTCATCTCTTTGTCCAGACCAGCTGTGCCATCTGGGTAACCATTGAAGATACCTTTTGCTTTCAATGCATCAAACTGTTGTTGTGGTGTTACTGCTGTGTCACCGAATGCTACAGATGCAAACATTGAGAATGCCATTGCTGTAGACAGTGCTACGGATAAAATTTTCTTCATAACCTTTTTGTCTCCTCCTTGGGCGTTCATAACATTGGAATTTTCTTTAATAGGGTCGCTCGTATTCCTCATTCTATTGTCGCACCCCCTTTCCAGAGTTATGAGCAAGTTAATATAAATGATGTCTGTGAGCATATCACAGAAACTTGTAAACAAGAATAAAAGATAGAATCATACGTAAATAGAGTAGTTTCCTAATCCTACCTTACGTATTATACAATGGGTCTCTCGTGCCGTAAAGCAATTTTTTCTAATAAATAGACAAGATTCTTCACGAGGTCATTCTTGGTAAGTTGCCCAATGTTTTCGACTCTACATCTTAAACGCAGCAGATTTCAAAAAGTTGCGGATTCCTCAAAAAAAGTTTTGAATTTATTTATGTATTGATACAGTGCGGGTCTTTAACGTATTCAAAACCTTTAATGCAGTTGAATTCATGACCTATTTTCCGAAATCACCCTGTGTAAGGAATGCTGTGGACGTTTATTTATACCCGTTATTTTCCACAATGAAGCGACAAATTCTACAATACTGAAAATAAAAAAAAGGGCCCTCAGGGCCCTCTTCTTAGCTAAGTGACTATAATTTAGCGAATCTTCATCGCCAGCTCAATAATTTGAGCACGCATATTGGGATCACTATTCAATCTCAGATACATATCGTCAATTGGTTGTCTGTTCTCCCGGTATGTCTTCTCGTGCTTCATCGTAGTATGAGACCATTCAATCAATTCATTTTCAGCCAGAACCAGATTGTTATACGCATCATGGAAGCCGGTGGACTGTACGAGTCCTTCCATGACTTCCTGAGAGATCTCTTCTGTCTTACGTGTATCTTCCAACTTTTTCTCCAGAATGACTGCCTGCTTCTCGAATTGTGTCTTTGCCTTCATGTAGCCCAGCTGGGCTCTCGAATAAATCGGTTTCATTAGCTAACTTCACCCTCTAGATCATTGTGTATTTACCGTTATTGTATCTTAATCTCTAGCAAATTACAAAAATAGTTATTGGTAATAAACAGATTTCTTCTATTATAAATGAATTCTATATAAGCTGTTCTACAGTCATAAAAAGAACCCGCCCCTTTTAGCAAAAGGGACAGGTCCTTCCTAAAATTAACTCAGCTCAATTAGATTAGCTCAATGTTTTAGGGAATAGTTTCGTGCTCTTCTTAAGCAGTTCTACAGCAATCTTGGCTGCTTCTGCACGAGTCATATTACCTTTTGGATTGAACTGGAATTGCGTTTTGGCTGCACCTGGAATGTTTACAGGGCTTCCTTCCATGATTTTTGCTTTGGTAACCGCCACAATGGCTGGTCGTGCATAGAAATCGATCGATGTTGAATCCAGGAACGATTTGGCCAACGTAGCCGTCAGCTTACTGTCATTGGCTGCAAGCTTGGCATTCATCGCCCGTGCAATCATAACAGCTGCCTGCTCCCGTGTAACGGGCTGATCTGGTCCAAAGAAACCATCACTAAGTCCTTGAACAATACCTGCGCGTGCTGCTGTTTCGATCGCTTCATATGTCCAACGATCCGATTTGGTGTTCTCCGAAACGTCGGTGAAGGTTGTTTTACTTGGTTTAACCAATTGAATGTCCATACCTTTAACAAGCAAAGTAGCAAATTCACCACGAGTTGTCTGATCATCTGCACCAAATGCATTGGTTCTCAGCGGATTCATGATTCCTTTGGAATACATTGCATTCAGCAAGTTCCGTGCCCATGGATGATTCGTGATATCCGGGTAGCTTTGACTTTGCTTCATGACTTTGTAATAACCAAATTCATCAAACGGTACGGTAATGGTGTGACTCTTCGTATCCACTGCACCACCTATGGAAACCCATTTGCCTACATTAGAGTCATCCGAGTAACGATATACCGTAATCGTAGACCCTACGTCGTCGACAATGGATGGATCATAGCTCAGCGTTAACGTTCCGCGCTGGGATGGGGTCAGAATACGCTCTTGAGCATATCTCGTAAACTCTCCATCAATGGAATACGGCGTAATTCCGTTCGTTCCTGCCTTGTATCCGTTCGTACCACGATCACCCAGTTCACCCAGACCACCGTTGATCCAGTAAATATCAGATACTTGAGTGAAGTTGGCTGTATTAATCACCGAGGCGAAGAAACTCGACAACTCGGTAGGAATACGGATTACGCTGGCACCATTGGTGCTTCTGTCATCTGCATTAACACCGATAACATTACCGTAGTCATTCTTACGTTCTACAACGCCATCTTTTGGATCAGCGATACCAAACAGCAGTTTATTGTCTGGATAGAACTTCACCATGCCACTTGTTGTTGTCGATTGCAGTACTGTTCCTTTCGGGAATGAAAGCACCACATTTTTGTTAAACACAGTATATTTGTTGGCTACCTTAGGAGCCATGAACTGTGAATCAATCGCGATCGCACCTGTATAATACACATTGACTGTATCGTTAATCGTGCCGCCCTCACGTATAATCTGAATCTTGATTGCATTATTCTTGTCTGCTTTGAGTCCTACATAATCCAATACAAAACGGTTATTCATATCCGTACGTTTAACAGCTGGCTCTTTGCCAATTAATACTTGAGAAGCTCCTTCAGCTTCAATATCGAATCGAACAAAGTTTTTGTTCACCACGATGTTGTTACCTACCGTAGGTTGTGGAGACAAAATGCGGTAAGAGGAAGGTTCGCGTACAATCTCAAGACGTTGTGTCGTTCTCGCACCTGTGCTGTTGATCAGTTCGAGTGTGTACACATGTGTTCCGGGTACATCAAACTTCAGATTCTGAATCCGTGCGATAAACAGGTCACTATTACCTGTAATATCATAGCTAGGCAAGCCAGTTGTAGCTGGTTGATTCACTTCGAAAATCGTTGTACTTGTCAGTTCTTTAGTGAAAATTTTATCGGAACCAAAGTAGACGTTCACAATATCTGCACCACCGCCATTAATGACGAGGTCATAATTCTCTTCACTTGTTACATACTTGTCTTCTTTGAACGCAAATTCAGGTGTAACCGAGAAAATGCGCTTCATCTCGTCATCTTCATATTGCGTAATTGGTTTGTTAATAAATTGCTGACGTGAGTCCTTAGGAATCAGCGCAGGCATGAATGATGTCACTGTTGATTGATTCTGGTCAATGACATTAATCTTCAACGTCGTCGAGATGGTGATTGGAAGTTTGTTCGCATCCTCATCTGTAGCACGAATTAAAATTGTGTTCTCACCATAGACAATCGGTCCTGATTTCAAGACCGGAAGATCTACACTGAACGTTCCATCCTCTTTTTTCGGGAATGTGGTTGAAGGTGTGAATTTTTTACCATTTACAAGTATTTCCGCGACAAAATTATCCCCGTCTAGGGTTTTGAAACCAATGAAACGTCCTTTTAACGTAAGCTTCTGTTCGTTGCTCTTGGAGTTAAATGTATATGTCTGTCCATTCTGAAGACTTTCCACATAGATCGAACTTGCAGTTACATAAGAAATTTTCACGACCTTAGGCAAATTGGTCGGACTACCATAATAAAAACGTACTTGTTGATCTCCACCAAGGAAACCCGATATTTTATAGATTTTTTGGTTATCTTTCAGTTTCATCTCATCCACAGTATTGACAGGGTCAATTGTAAGCTTTGTAGTACCTGTTGGTAAGTATTCACCTACAAGCGTCCCTGAGATAGGTTCACTGGATTCTACCAAGATGTAGAATTCATCGCTTTGCAGCTTAGTGCCATCAAGCTTCGTTTGCGAATCAATGGCTTCGCCTTCTTTATAATCAGGCAAATAGTAGATCTCTGTGATATCCTGTGCCCCTGGAGAGAAGGTATAGCTCGCATTATATCCTGCACTGAAATTACCATATGCAAGACGAAGACGAAGCGTTTGATCCTTCTTCGGATCTGCGCCATCCATCTCCAAGTTGTAAGGGGTTGTAACCTTGAATTTCACCAATCGATACTCGATGGTTACACCATCCGATCCCGTGATTAGTACTTCTTCAGTCGGGTCCGTATCAAACACAAAATTAGTTGGTTGCGTCAGGTTGCCATTAGACAGCGTGATCTGACCATTTGTCGGACTAAATGGATTAGGGCTGGCTGAGTAAGGAAGCAGCACCTGTCCAGTCAAGGTTGCCGTGGTTTGACTAGCACCTGTAAAGGTAGGATTGCTCCCCAAAATAGACTTGTCCTGTCCACCCAATTGTACTTTCAAATCTGTAAAAGGTTGATCTTTATCAAAATAATAAATGGAACGTTCTGTTTCAATAGCATTGGATGCGCTTGAAATTTTAAACTTCAAATTGTTCAGTCCTGCTTTCAATGCTAGCTGAGGCAAGAAGAATGATCCATCTTGCAGCATGGAGGCATTGATTTCATCCCCGCCGTTCACTTTCACGCTTACAAGCGTAGAGTTCTGTACTTTACCTTGAATAGATACACGTTGGGTATCTACAACCGTGTTGGAACCTTCATTCAAGTTATAGGACTTGTTACCGCCAGTAGCGGAACTGTCCGTAAATACTTGGAAGCTCTCAATAAATGGAGCCTGATCGTACAATACATAGAATGTATCTGAGCGCTCAACTGATCCCTGGTTACCCGAGAAAGTAACCCGGTTGAATCCCGGGAACAGATTCAGGTTATTGGCTGTGAATTTGTTATTGCCACTTGGATCAGCAGTAACAGCAGTTGTGATTGATTTAGTGGAGTCCGGTACCCATTTGCTATCTGAACCAGATGTAACCAAATTCAGTTGTTCAACCTTAACCTTCAAGCTCGTATTGGATACAAACGCATAAGAACCTGTAATTGTAATTGATGAAGTTGAGGTTGTGTATGCATTCGAACGTGTCAAGAAGGCCTTGGTTGCATCTTGAACTATAGATAGAGCAGCGGTCTCCCGCAATGTTCTAAGATCTGGCGTAAAATATGTGGTATAAGCATTAGATCCTGGAGTTACCGGATCACCGTCTGCAGCTGAAGCAACAGCCCCACCGAATAGACCTTGTGGGAACAATGAGAACACCATGGTGACCAACATGATCCAGACCAACGGCCGTTTCTTTTGTTGCATTACGTATCATCTCTCCTCTTTTTAAGTCAGTTACCTTTATATATCGGCAAAAGGTTCCAATTATTTAGTAAAAATCTCAAAATAAACAAAAAACCTTATCCACGAGGGATAAGGTTGGGTCTGGAATAATATTCAAGAATAGCTATAAGCATTACATTTATCTATTTATGATTTCGAACGAGTCTCCGGATTCAGCTTGACGCGCATGCGCATCAGGAAGTTGATAACCGGTCTTCTCGTTTTGCTAACAAGTCCGATGACTTCTGCTCCCACTTGAAGGAAGAACATCATGATACAGATGACCACAAAAGTTACCCAGTTTGCTTCAAACATGGCAGCGGAAGATTGAATAATCGCCAGAACTCCGAAGAATGCGGCAATTCCGTATATGATCAGCACCGTCTGACGGTGACTGAATCCAAGTTCACGCAAGCAATGATGCAGGTGACCTTTATCCGGTGCGAAAATCGGTTTCCGTTGTACCGCACGACGAATGATCGCGAAGAAGGTATCCGAGAGCGGCACACCGATAATAATCAGCGGTGTAATAAAGGACACGATAGCAATTTGTTTGAATCCGAGCATGGACAGCATCGCCAGAGAGAAACCAAGGAATAGTGATCCCGTATCCCCCATGAAGATCTTGGCTGGGTGGAAGTTGAAGAACAGGAATCCGATAATACTACCCAGCAATACAAGACACATCAAGGCGATCATCATGTTACCCATCAGGAAGGACATCACGGCAATGGTACCAATCGCAATACCGGATACACCGGCTGCCAGACCATCCAGACCATCAATCAGGTTAATCGCATTGGTTACACCAACGATCCACAAGATCGTCAGCGGAATGGATACCCAAGCTTCGAGTGAAGAATAGGAATCCTGAAAAGGAATGTTAACGAAATCTACCCGGATATTAAATCCGAATACAACGACAGAAGCAGCAACGATCTGACCAAGCAACTTCACTTTGGCTGAGAGCTCAAACCGATCATCAAGTGCTCCAATCAATACGATAATTGTTCCACCAATCAGAAACGCACTGACAAAACTCATATCCCGAGTTGTGAACCATGCCGATACAAACGGAAGCAATGCAGCAACTGTAATAATAAAGGCCAGGAATATCCCCAGACCGCCAAGACGCGGCATGATCCGTGTGTGTACTTTACGTGCATTCGGCGTATCCATCGCGCCAATGCGGACTGCGAACTTTTTGACAAGCGGTGTCAGGGCAAGAGCCAGTCCCATTGACACGATAAATCCAATGATAAAGATCGCTACCATTTGAACATTCGACCCCCAATTATAATACCTGTACGAAATTATAAATCCCCTGATCTCTTTTTATATATAAAAATTATTGTTAGTCACTTTTGATGAAAAATGCCATTTGCACCAGAACGGAGAGGGCAGAAATAACCTGTAGAAGCGAAGCGTTCGCCTTTATCACGGGATTTCAACCTTGTAAAGGTTAGAAAAAGAAATCCAGGGATAACAGCGATCAAAAGGTTATTCTGACATCGAAGTGGCAACGTGCAACTTAAAGTTTCATTTGAGTGGCACACATGTAATCCGGAATGAATTATACGCCGATCCCACCCGAAAAGCTATCCTCAATTTCTAGCATAAACAAGCATTTATCTCTTAATTACCTGTTTTTAACGGGCTTTTGTCACGTTTTCTTTGTCACGCATCACCTTAACAGCGAATTTCGGAAGCGCAAGCATCCGGCCAGCCCGGCTTGGTTCACGCAATAAGCGATAGAACCACTCCAGTCTTAACTTTTGGAACAGCATAGGCGCACGTTTGGTTTTACCCGAAATCACATCGAAGCTGCCGCCAACGCCCATGGTTACGGGAACCTGCAGTGCATCTTTGTGTTTGTGAATCCAAGGTTCCTGTGTATCGGCCCCACGTGCTACAAACAACAGATCAGGTGAAGCTTCCCGAATAGAAGCAATAACCTGTTCATCCTCAGCCGGACCAAAATAACCGTCGCGATAACCCACAATACGAATCGCCGGATATTGCTGTTGTAACCGAACTGCCGTTTCTTGAATCACCTCAGGGGTGGAACCGAGTAAATATACACCCCATCGATAGTTTTCTCCAACACGCAGCAATTCATGTAAAAGCTCAAATCCCGGCACTCGCTCAGCTACTGGATCTCCACAATAGTTCGCCGCCCATACAACCCCTGTTCCATCAGGAACAATTAATTCCGCAGATTGCATGACTTCCATGATTGCGGGATTTTCCAGTGCAGCCATAACCATAATCGGATTGGCTGTAATGACTTGATGTGGTTGCTTGGACAGCACAGCTTCCTGGAGAACCTTTACCGTTTCTTTCATCGTCAGTTTGGAAAAAGGAATGCCGTAGATCGAAACGGTAGGTATGGATCCGGTCTGACTCATCTTTATCTCATCCTTTGCGGCCTAAATAGTTAATAATCTGCTGTGCAGGCACTCTGGCTTCCTGCTTCAATTCGGTGATGCCATCTTCATGTTCCTTCAGCCACTGTGATCGTTGATCCAGCAATCCAACGACAGTCTTGGCGAGTTTGTCGCCATCGAGTGAGCTCGTATCTCCTGCTGGTTCACTATCCAGTCGAAGCAAGAATTGATCGATTTTCGGATCATACGAGATGCCCACCGGTGGCACATATTGCGAAGCTGCATAGATCAGACTGTGCAGACGCATACCAATGACAAGATCACACTTGCTGACTTCCTCCAGCATAAGCTGAGGGTCGGTCAGATCCTGTGCGATGCTGATCTCACTGCCTTTACTGGTCACATCACCGAGCATTTCCATAAGGAATCGTGATGCCTGTTCATCTACTGGCAGATGAAATGGTAGAAAACGCAAGTGTACGGCTCTTTTGGAGCACAGCTTTTTCAATCCTGCGGCAATAGCCGTTAGCTCTTTACGATCAGACTCCCAGAACCGAACGGATATGCCGATCACAGGAAGCTCGGTATGTCCTCCAGGTAGGGGTTCCACTCGATTCGTCTGAGAAGTATCATTTGCTGAAACTGCAGCTGCTCCACTCTTTACTTTTGTCTCAGGTAATGGCAAGCCCATTACGGGGTCGGGTACTACATGGATCTGATTCCACTGTAGCCCAAGTCCACGCAGGTAATCCGCGGATTGTTCATCCCGAACAGATACATAGGTGCAGCCCTTAAAGACTGATTTGATCATCGGGTTAAAAATTTTTCGATTCACAGGGCCAATACCCTGTGCATAGATAAACGTTGGTTTTTTCAGCATCTGAGCCAGCTTGATCACACCCAGATAATAAGGAATGGATTTCAGTCCAGTTGCATCCTGCAATAGACTTCCTCCGCCACTGATTAGTCCGTCACTCTCCTTGAGTGCTTCACGGACTTCCTTCAATTTCATGCGATTCACGGAGCGCACACCGTACATGGCGGTTGTCGACTCGGGATCACCCGAAAGAACAATAGGTTCAATCGTAATGTTCGACCTTTGGCTTTCCTCTTCCAGCGCTGTCAAAATCGACTTTAGCACCGCTTCGTCTCCGCTATTGCGGAATCCGTAATACCCCGAGATGACTAACTTTTGAGAAGTGGTGACCATTTTTTCCAACATCCTTCCGCTACTTGCCACACACCCACAGCAATGATACCGAAGATTAAGCCAAGTCCCAATCCCATCACTCCACGAATGAGTGACAATACAGCCGGCGTATGGATATGCGCGAACGTATCCACCATGGACAACTGTCCAATCGCTGCAATAATGAGCACAAAGATGACTTTACGATATTTTAAAGCGGCGAACACGCCAACGATAAATAGCGGGTGTCCCAGCATAAATTCTTTGAATCTCGGACGTACACCGAACGTATCTTCCAGCGTAGTACGCAGGAACATCTCGAATGGTGTTACTGATCCCGAGTTGCCTGTACGGCTCAAGTAATAGTATCCAACAACGGCAGCAACGAGTGCCAATACAACCATTAACACATTAATTGGCATACGAAGCATTTCTTTAATTTTCTTAATAGAGAACGATCCAGAACCACGATAAAACACAATGTAGATCGCTACCAGTGCCATAGGTGCAAAGTGCAACAGACTTACGCCGCGGAACTGGTTAATGACCAGACTGTACGTAATGCTGTTAAGCAACGCAATGACAAATGGTACGGCCAGGAACGAAATAATTGACGTTCTTACATATAAAACTACAGTCTGTTTCAAACGACGACCCGCAGATGCGTCGGGTTGACGCTGTTGCTGATAGTTCACGGTACGAACGGCCAGCACCATCGCTATGGTCGGCGCCGCTATGGCCACAAGCAAGGCTATTCCTTGCTCCAGCAGCGTTGGTTTCAAGAGGAACAATCCTGCACTGCCCACCAAAGCAACCACAAATGCGATCAAGGTCAGTAGTGGGATAAAATAAGAAACCATAAGTGCAATCATCGCAATCGCACCAACGAGAGCAACCAGCTTGGCATAACGTTGAATCGACGAATCCTTCACTGTGAATGCTTCAGCTTGTCCGAGTTCGAAGCCATGCTTCGCCATACGTTCTATCGCATGACCCGGCTCACCTAGGCTGTTGATCAGATTCTCAATTGGATCTGTAATCATGGCCTTGGCTGTATTCCGACTTGGCGATGCATTCATATAAAGCATACGAATGTTGCGGTCTTTGGTTGCCAGTACAAAACGGTCAGCGATCGTGTCTACGTCCAGATTGGCATCGCCATCACTAAGCGAGTACAGACGCGTAACGTTGTAATCCGTTTTATAAGCAAGGGTCTGGAATCCAGACTGCGGTTTCTTCAAGTTCTCAATGGCTGCAAGACCAATATTGTGCTTGTTCAGCAACTGTGCGAATTGATCGAGACTTCTCATCTCTGCATTATCATTGTACCCTTTCACAGCATCACCATCAAACAAGATGCGCTTTACGCCATTCTCTTCGAAGAAGGTAAGCAAGCGCTCCATCGATTCCTGGCTGTATGGCACACTGTCTGAGATCCGCGGCAAAATGTAAAAACCTTTATCACGCAGCATCTTCACGGCAACCGGATCGGGCTGCAAAGGCTGCATGTTGGCATTCTCTGGAGGAGTCTGCAATATTAAGCCGCTACGACCTTCATATTCCCATGGTTGTACCGGAATCTGCCGATCAGCGAACGTTTGTTCAATAATAGGGGTATACGTCCGTGCGTTTTCCTCTGATGTAAATAACACATACGTGTAATTTGCGTTAGAAGGGATCACATCTTTGGTCAGGTTGGCGAGATCCTGGCCGTTGTATACCATCAGTCGGCGTGTCTTTCTCAGCTCGTCCAATGTACTTTCGAACACTGCCATCGTTGTTACGCCTGCGTCTTTTAGACGAGTCAATTGTTCATTCATGAAATCTTGCGGATGTGCCTGATACGCGGAGATATCCAGCAGACCCCGATAGTTGAAAACAAGCTCTACCTTTTTGGCAGAAGATTCTGTCTGCACCCGATCACTGATTACAGGGATGGACGCAACCAGACCGATAATAACGACGAGCCACAACCACTTCCGAGAAGCGTTATTCCAATAAAGCCATTTTTGACGCACTACATGTACCTCCTCAAGTGTTGGAACCAAATGCACGTTCAGCTCAAGTAATTCGTTCATTTAACATTCATACAATAGGTTACAAACAGCTTGTGTCAACAAGCCCTGATATATGCCAGTCTATCTACACTTTTATTTCAAAGAAAAACCCCTCCGCCAACCAACCTTACGGTGCGGAGAGGCCTTCTCATGTTCTTGCTCATTGTTGCATTCGTATTATTGTGCGTCTACACGCGACATTACGTTGGTCACCAGACGCTCGATCCGGCTTTCCGCATCTTCCAAACTCTCTCCACGAACGGCGAAGTATACTTTGATCTTCGGTTCTGTTCCTGAAGGACGCAAGCAGAACCATGAACCGTCTGCCAAAATGAACTTCAGTACGTTTTCCTTCGGAAGACCGTCCAGACCAAGGGAGTAGTCCAATACATCTTGTACAGCAATTCCCGCTACTTCTTGTGGCGGATTGGAACGCCAGTCCGTCATTTTGGCCTGAATCTGAGCTACGCCGTCTTTGCCTTTCAGCGTACGGGACTCCAGCTTCTCCAGGAAGTATCCGAATTGGTTGTACAGCTCTTGCAAGACATCATAGAGTGTCTTGCCTTGACTCTTATAATAAGCAGCAGCTTCAGCAATCAGCATCGAGGCAAGAACAGCATCCTTGTCGCGGGCATAGTTGCCTGAAAGGTAGCCATAACTCTCTTCATATCCGAACAAGAAGGTATGACTGCCTGTTGCTTCGAACTGGTTCATTTTTTCACCAATATATTTGAAGCCTGTCAGTGTGTTCATCACTTGTGCACCGTAATGTTCAGCAATAACAGCACCCATCTCACTAGTTACGATCGTTTTGACAACTGCGCCATTGCTTGGCAGTGTTCCTGTCTCTTGCAGGCGACTCAGCAGATAATGTACCATAATGGCACCAGACTGGTTACCAGACAAGACGAAATATTTGCCATCGTTGTCTTTCACGACAGCACCCATACGGTCTGCATCCGGATCTGTTCCGATCAAAATGTCAGCGCCCACGGATTCTCCCAGCTTCATTGCAAGCGTAAACGCTTCGCGTTCTTCCGGGTTGGGGGATTTCACAGTAGAGAACTCAGCATCTGGCTGTTCTTGTTCGGCTACAATGTGCACCTGCTCGAATCCGATCTGCTCCAATACACGACGTACAGGGATGTTGCCTGTTCCGTGCAGCGGTGTGTATACAATTTTGAAATCACGACCAATGCCCGATTGGATCAGTTCGCGGCTCAGACTGCGGCTTGCTACGGTATCCACGAATGCTTGGTCTTGGTCTTCACCCAACCAGATCAGGAGCCCCTGCGCTTCTGCTTCTTCTTGCGTCAGCTTCTTCACGTCAGCAAGGGAAGGCACTTCCTGGATGTACTGAATGACTTTTTCCGCTTCAGCTGGTACCAATTGACCACCCTCATGATTGTAGACCTTGTATCCGTTGTATTCCGGTGGGTTATGGCTCGCTGTTACAACGATTCCGCCAGTAGCCTTCTGATTACGCACTGCAAATGACAACTCTGGAGTTGAACGCAGGGATGGGAACAGCTTGGCTACAATGCCGTTTCCAGCCAGTACAAGCGCAGCATCCAGTGTGAATTCAGGTGAGAAATGACGGGAATCATGAGCAATGACCACAGAAGGTTTGCCTTCTTGGTCACCATGCTGCTCAAGCAAATAACGCGCAAATCCTTGCGTCGCCCGACCTACGGTGTAACGGTTCATCCGGTTGCTTCCTGCACCAATGACCCCGCGCAATCCCCCTGTACCAAACTCCAGGTTTCTGTAAAAACGTTCCTCTAGCTCTTTCGGCTGATCCTGCAAGTCACGAAGCTCCTGTTTCGTTGCTTCATCAATCGAAGCATCCTCCAACCATTGCTGCAACGTCTCTGATGCTGCTGTGCTTAACTGTTCCATTTCTGATAAACCCCTTCCGTCTATATAAATTCAGGTGTGCTGAGTTACTTCAGCATCGTGCATCATTCGGCCCGTCTATGTTCCGAAATGATGTCAATGCTCACGTATGTAATCAGCTTGGGTCAGACAGTGCAAACATAATCTCGCCTTCAGCGACTACTTTATCGTCCACTCGGGCAGTTGCCTTACCTTTACCAATGGAACCCTTCAAACGTGTAATCTCCACTTCCAGGATCAACGTATCTCCGGGCACGACTTGTCCACGGAATCGGAAGTTGTCCAGTCCCGCCAAAAAGCCGATTTTGCCTTTATTGCCTTCCATATTCAGAATGGCTACTGCACCAACTTGAGCCAGCGCTTCAGTAATCAGTACACCCGGCATTACCGGATACTCTGGAAAATGACCAATAAAGAATGGTTCGTTAATGGTTACGTTCTTCAGACCAACGGCACGTTTGCCATCCTCAATCTCTAGAATCTTGTCCACCAGCAAAAACGGGGGACGGTGCGGGATGATTTCTTGAATCTGTTTGATATCGAGCACAGTGTAATCTCCTCTCGGGATGTTTATATGAGCGTTCTTCATCGTAAAATTCTCATGTGCGCATAGGTGACCGTTACGGTTACGGATCGTTCTTTCGATCACTGTTGTTTCCTAATGTTTCTGAACTATATCTCAGATGGATAACATTAGGAAACAGCTTATGCTTTCGAAGCAGCTTTCTTTACAGTAAGCTTTTAGGCGAGCGCTTCGCTTCTTCTGAACGATTCCGTTCCCTCCACTTACTTCGGTGTTGCAAGGTCAACCCCCACATGACAAAGGCGAAGCTCATATAAAATGTTTTAATTTAAATTTTGTATGGAAAGCATATTTTCGGTTAACACTAGTTATATCCTTCATGACTGCAGTAGTGAAGGTTAAGATAAGGGGTCTCTCTTCGCGATGACGAATGTCTTTCGCAGGGGAGGCCTCTTTTGACGTCAAACGTCATCCATCATTATACTGTTTTCAACGTCAAAAAGAAAACTCCTGCCTACGCAGGAGTTTTCGCTTAACTCGTTACATTATGGAGCGAACACTAGATTATATACATGTTCCCATGTACTCCATTGCCATACGGAACCGATATCCTGTTTGCCCAGTACCACATATCCAGCTACCATTCCGCCAGCGAGGGCAAGAACAAGCAGGGCCGGGACCAGGAACCATCTAGCGATGCGCCATCCACTCTTCTTCTTCTTGACTTCCTTTTTCTCTGGCTTACTGTTCTGCTGCTGTGTTTCTGTCATCACATTCACCTTTTATGCTCTCATATTGTTGGCGAGACCCAACATGGAATCACTTGAAGTTAGCGCCTTGGCCGCCAGTTGATATGTCCGCTGTCCTTGCATAAGCAGAGTCATCTCCTGTGTCATATCCACATTGGATTGCTCCAGAAATCCTGGACGGATTAAGGCAGCTGCTTGACGTGTAGCTGCATTCGCGCCAAATACATCATCCTCGGTTAATCCCGCATCCAGGCCGAACAGGTTATCCGCATATTGTACCAGACCTTCAGGGCGTTCAATGTCTACCACTTGGAGTTGTGCCCCAATGATTGCGTTCGCCTCATTACCGCGTCGGATTAACAGGTTGCCATTTTCATCAAAAGCAACTTTGCTATTATTCGGTGCCGTAATGCGATTACCTTGACGATCCAGAGCAAAGTGACCTTCACCATTGACCATCACCATCATATCTGGTGCATTTGGATTAGCTTTTGGTCTTGTATCCGGTACAAAATGAAATGCACCCTGACGTGTCCACATTTTCTCCCCGTTCGCTTCAACTGCAAACATGGCATTTCCTTCAATGGCCAGATCAGTCGGAAGACCGGTCTCGTTCAAGGGGCCTTGAGACATATCCTTCGTCACATCCGCCAAACGAGCACCAAAACCGAGGTTATATCCCATCGGTGTGGAGCGTCCATCCAGTTTGTACTTGTCCGGTTGTTGTTGCACCCGGGTCAGCACATCCTCGAAGGCCGCTTGCTTGCTCTTATAGCCTGCCGTATTCACGTTGGCAATATTATCGGCAATGACATCCAGTCGTTGCTGTATGGCAGTCATGGAAACCTTGGCACTAATCATCGAATTATTCATCGGTGGTTACCCTCCCGCTGCGCGGTTATATTTAAACGTCGGCGTTATACACGCCCGACTTCATTGACGGCTTTATCCAAACTGCGGTCGTAGAACTGTACGACCTTCTGATTCGCTTCATACGCCCGGAATGCGGCGTTCATATCGACTGTTGCCTGTGAAGCATCAACATTGGAGCCTTCCAGATAACCCTGACGGATCTGCACATTATCACCAGCAGCCATCATCCGGGCAGTTGCCCCATTTTCATCACTGAGACTGAAATTGCCATCACCTTGACGAACCAGTTGATTCGGCTGGTCAATGACACTAATGCCGAGAGTAACCCCTGTCGGTGCACCGGTTGCTGCATCCACCAAACGACCTTGCTCATCCACTTTAAATTGCTCTACGGAACCTGTCAACACTACAGGTTGTCCATTATTATCCAACACTTGTGAACCTGTTGAGCTCAGCAGTTGTCCCGTTCCTGTAATCTCGAAGTGACCATCACGTGTATAACCGGTGTTACCTTCTGCATCCTGAACTGTAAAATACGCCTGAGGCTGATAAGTTACCGTGCCATCGGCCCGTACAAATTTGCCTGATGCATCAAAAGGGACAGGTTGTCCAGTCTGCGGATCATTGACCGTCATATTGGATGAAATGGAAAAATCATTTTTCTGCCCCGTCTCCATAATGGTCCCCTGCAAATTCATGGACAAACTCTCTTCCGCGAACACCCCCGTGTTCAGCTTGCCCAGCCGCTTTGTCGGGAGATTTGCATCTCCGCCTACCAAGGTAATGAGCATTTCCGGGAAGGAACGGCTTACGCTGTTGACCTGTTTATATCCCGTGGTGTTCATATTTACGATATTCTGTGTTGCTGTGTCATGGCGGCGTTGTTGCGTAATCATCCCCGCAGTAGCGGTGTACAGACCTCTTAACATGTATTAACCCCTCTCCTCAAGCGCTTGCACTGCATCGCAGGTTGGCTGCTTGTCCGTTCTGCTTTCCGAGCATGGCGAACCTTTGCTTTTTATATCGGCAGATTAGAACTTTTTCTTAACCACCTGATCCAAATTATTAAGCATTATGCCTGTCCCCTTCACGACACAGTGCATTGGATCTTCCGCAACCCATACCGGTACATGCAATTCATTGGACAAAAGCTCGTCCAGTCCGTTCAGCAATGCACCTCCACCTGTCAATACAACACCACGATCGATAATGTCCGCTGACAATTCAGGCGGTGTACGTTCCAATACCGACTTCGCTGCTACGATGATGGATTGCACAGAATCCCAGAGAGCTTCCTGTACTTCATTTCCCGATACCGTTACGGTAACAGGCAGACCGGATACCATATCGCGTCCGCGAATATCCATCTCGGTTTGACGTCCACCCGGATGTACGGAACCAATCGCAATTTTGATATCTTCCGCGGTCCGTTCACCGATCATAAGCTTGTACTTGGCTTTAATAAACTTGATAATAGCTTCGTCGAACTTGTCCCCTGCGACTTTAATAGAAGAGGCGGTGACCACGTCGCCCATAGACAGGACTGCAACGTCAGTCGTACCGCCGCCGATATCCACGACCATATTGCCGCTCGGCTGAAAAATATCCATTCCCGCACCGATCGCTGCCGCTTTCGGCTCTTCTTCCAGAAACACTTCTTTGGCACCGCTGCGTTCTGCCGCCTCGCGGATGGCCTTCTGTTCCACGGAAGTAATGTTCGTTGGTGCACAGATCAAAATCCGAGGGTGGCTGTACCAGCTTCTTGCACCCACACGATTAATGAAATGTCTGAGCATCGCTTCCGTAATCTCGAAGTCCGCAATAACGCCGTCACGCAGCGGTCTAATGGCAACAATGTTACCTGGAGTACGCCCCACCATACGACGCGCTTCTTCCCCAACAGCAAGGACACGCTTCGTATCTCTTTCAATGGTCACGACGGAAGGTTCATCGAGGACAACCCCACTTCCTTTCACGTGAATAAGCACGTTTGCCGTGCCAAGATCAATACCGATATCCTTGCTAAACATAAAAGAGCCCCCAAAGTGATATTATTTGGTCAGCGTATCCTGTGAAAAAGAGTCCCTTATCACGTCACCGCTCGTTCGACAAAGTGCAACATATATATGTAAAAATCGGGCTGATAAGATGTCATAATTCGATCCTGTACCAGCTTTTAACATATCATACTTCAGGGGAGGGATTCAATGCATGTGTGAGCTTTTTGACCTACGTCTTTGTGCAGATGCTTACGATTTGGCGGAAGCCAACACCTCACGTTTCTTGCCACTCGTTTTTTTGTATTTAATTTTGGTCGCTTCACCGCCCCGCAAATGGCGGATTGATTTGTGATACTCCAAAATGTGTTTCACCTGGTCAGCAAGATCAGGGTTGATTTCCGGCAGACGCTCCGTCAGATCCTTATGCACAGTACTCTTTGACACGCCGAATTCTTTGGCTATGGTACGGACCGTATTCCTCGTCTCAACAATGCAGCGACCAATTTTGATGGTCCGTTCCTTGATGTAATCGTGCACGCTCCCGCCTCCCTACTGTGTGGATAGTTTGGTACATTATATGAGGAGCATGCCTATATATTCGCGGTTTAGAGGTGTGACAAGCTTCGAAGGTCCCATTATTTTCTGAAAAGCACAAAAAGAGCAGAGGTTGAACCCTCTGCCCATCATGTTGCTGCGGTAAAAATCATTTATTTTTCCGGAAGATATCCTTGCGGGTTAACCGGCTGTCCATCTTCGTACACTTCAAAGTGAAGGTGGTTGCCAAGCGTTTTACCCAATTCATTGACACCAGCAGATGCAATCGCATCTCCCTGTTTCACTTCGTCGTCCTGTTTCACTTTGACGTCTGCCAAGCTTTGGTATACCGTTTTCAGGTTATCACTGTGTGTGATTTCCACAACTTGACCTGTGAGCGGATTTTGCTCAACCCGGGTAACTTTACCGGCAAGCGCTGCTTTGACTTCAAACGTTTTGTTATCCCCACGTGCCAGATCCACACCCGTGTTCGGGATGAATGTATCATTGTACTGCACCATTGCCGCTTCATGTTCCTCGGTTGAAGCTTCGCTATCATAGAAAGGTTTTACGACCGAAATTTCGGACGGTACCGCTACCGGCCATACAAAATTCTCCGACTTGGCAACAACTTCCACACTTTCTTCTTCTCCGCCTGCTGCTGTTCCTTCTGTACCCGCCGATGCACCTGTTTCTACTACCCCGCTAGCAGAGTCCGGGTTCATAGCTTTGTCGCCTGTTCCCTGATAGACCCACACTAAGGTTAGTATAATGCCTGCTGCTGCGATGTAGGCTGCCGGGAAGACCCAGCGTTTGGACATTGCTCTTTTCCATGAAGAGGGCTGGCTAGCCGGTACTCCTTGAGTTGTTTTAGGAGTTTCTTCTTGGACTGTTTTTTTGTTTTGTTCATTCATCTTGATCACCTCAGTAACAAGTGTTACCGGGTGCAACTCTTTTATACACGCGCGACTCTAATTATTTTCACGGAGGTTTCAAAGAGTGCTATATATGTGTGTGGGGGGAGTGATTAGTGCGTGCGCCGCTTCGGGGCCAGAAAACCTTTCGACCGCTGGTTACTACCGGATTTCTTCTATCACCTTCCTTCAAAGGTGAAATCCAGTAGTAAAGGCGGACACTTCGTTTCTTCAGGTCTTTTCTGTCCCCTGCGCTCTCCATACGTTAGCACTCTCCGCATATATAGCCAAGTCTTAAAACCTCCGGAAAGGGCGGTTGGTAGACTGGTCTGGATTGGCTGTAGAGACCAATCCTTCTATGAAGTGCATTTATCGGCTAAAGGCGAAATGATATAGGATGTGACTGGATACCGGCCGACTAAGGCTTTCCTGACGTCCTCATATGTCAAAGCATTTATCTATCCATCCTTGTTCATCTCACCTACTTCGATGCAAGCATCTTGGATGCCTGTCCGAATGAGATGCCGGTATAGTAGTGTTTGAGAATCTGGGTGGCTGTGTGTCCCTCCTGCGCCATGCCGTTTGCTCCCCATTGGCTCATGCCAACACCATGCCCGTATCCATACGTTGTAATCTGGACCTCATCACCTGTGGTCTTCCAACTGAACTGGCTAGATCTTAATCCAAGTAGCTTGCGCACCTCTGGACCACTGAAGGTTTCACCTGCAATCTGCATTTCCTTAATCCGATGTCCTTTGGTTGTAGACAATACCTCCATCCACGACCCACTCTTCTGGGTGGTAACCGGAATGGCATCCAGGTTCAGCTTCTGCAGAATCTCGTTACGTTTCATGGTAACGGTCTGTTTGTAGCCTGGGGCAAGGTTTTTGTCCCATGGACTGTCCACACTTTGCAGATACGGTACAGCGTTACCCCACACATCCTCCGCATTCTCGGTATACCCATTACTTGTGGAAAAAAAGGATGCGGTGATCGCCTTGCCCTGATATGTCATCACCGTATCTCGACTTTCGCGCACAGCCTGTTGCAGCTTCTCCCATTCCTTCGCCTTCCCTAGGCGAGTCCAATCTGCTTTTACCTGATCTGGCGGAATAAACACCTGATGGCTGACCGTATCCGTCACATCCGCCGCACCTGATGGAACACCGCTTGTATCACTAGCAGCAAGCCTTCGCACGATAAACGTGCGAGCCGCTATCGCCTGCGCCTTTAACGCCTCCAGCCTGAATTCCGCCGGCATCTCAGCAGCCACAACCCCCGTAACATAGTCTTCCAGCGGCAGATTCATTGTTGTGCCCGTTGCAGACAGGTATACGCGTACCTGGGGTTCTGGATAGGTAACAGGAACTGCTGGCACAGGAGCTGGAGTTTTTGTACTGCTGGCATCTGTTGGAGCAGGGTTCGGCTTGGGTGATTCGGTTGTCCGTGGCCATACCAGAATGACCGGAATCAGCAAAGCCATTGCCAATAAGGCAGATACAGCGGCAGCAGGTTGCCATCGTGTAGCGTTGCGTCCCCATCGGGGTTTTCGCCCGAATGTCCGCATTCGGCGACGCTTCACACGGCGGAATTGATCCAGCTCAATTACAGGTATATGAATATGCTCGGTTGCCTGCCGGTTCAGCTCATCTGTCGACACCCGTCCTGGGTTTGATAATCTTGCAGGCTGTGATGGAACAGTCCTCAGATTTAATGGGGCAGGCTTGTCTCTTTCCACTCCAGAAACGATATTCTCCTCCGGCTCTTGCATACCTGGACGAGGGATCAGGGGTACCTTTACCTGTACACGAGCTTCTTTCATTCGACTATAACCCTCCGTTATCTATGGCCGGTCATGTGCCGGTCGTGTTGTTCAAATCCATAGTTTAGGTTATGACCTAGCTCGATCTGATAGAACCTGATTTAAGAGAAACGAGGCCCTTTTCCTTCCATTCACTCACCTGCTTTTTTTGCCGTGTATCTCTTACAAATGCTGATTTGTCGCCATAAATAGGTGTTTATCCGTAAACCAAATTCTTAAAACAGGCGCTCTTTCATTTTGTTCAGACTTGGTACAGAATACGATGTTATGTTATATAAATTAGGACCAGCTATTAATAGAATCAGGTATCAAATTTCTCATCATCTTGTTAAAAGTAAACACAAAAAAAGCCAAGCCAGATGGCTTAGCTTTATCATTTTTTTTACAATATACGTTCCATCGCATTCATAACCACACAAGCGTGTCGTTCATCATAGAGGGACCATATTTTCACTATACAACCCAGTGTTAAGCCAAAGTTGGTTGCACCTTAAACATCGGTACTTCTTTCTCCACTTTTTCACTAGGAGCTTTGGTTGCTTCCAGCTTAGGCTCATCAACCGAGATCCGATAGATGTCAGCGCCAAGTCCGTTAAGCTTCTCAGCCAGATGTACATAACCACGGTCGATGTGATGAACACCGCCCACTTCCGTTGTACCTTCAGCAACAAGACCTGCAATAATGAGTGCGGCACCCGCACGCAAATCGGTAGCCGTTACTTTGGCACCCTTCAGTTTGGCATTACCTGTGATGATGGACGAACGTCCTTCAACTTTGATCTCCGCATTCATCAATTGGAACTCATCCACATGCATGAATCGGTTTTCAAAAACAGTCTCTGTCACAACACTTGTTCCTTCAGATGCGAGCAAGAGTGCCATCATCTGGGACTGCATATCTGTTGGGAATCCTGGGTATGGTAATGTTTTCACATCCACAGCCTTAAGAGGGCGATCTGCGATTACACGCACGCCATTCTCATCCGGTTGGATGGTTACACCCATCTCTTCAAGCTTCGCGATAACGGAGCCTAAATGATCAGAGATCGCACCTTCAATGTACACGTCACCACCAGAAATTGCAGCAGCAGCCATATACGTACCCGCTTCTACCCGATCCGGAATGACTGTGTGTGTAACGCCTGTGAGTTTCTCCACACCTTCAATGCGGATGACTCCAGTACCAGCACCACGCACGATGGCACCCATTCCGTTCAGGAAATTGGCAAGATCCACAATCTCAGGTTCTTTGGCAGCATTCTCCAGAACAGTTACGCCTTCGGCCAATGTTGCAGCCATCATAATATTTTGAGTGGCACCTACAGAAGCCACATCCAGATAAATTTTCGCGCCACGTAACCGTCCTTGGCTACGAGCTTCGATATAACCTTGGCCCAAGCTGATCTCTGCGCCCATGGCTTCAAAACCTTTCAAATGCTGATCAATAGGCCGTGTACCGATGGCACATCCACCAGGAAGTGAGATTCTTGTATGACCCATTCGAGTCAACAGAGGCCCCATGACCAGGAAAGACGCCCGCATTTTACTTACCCATTCGTACGGGGCTTCACAGGAAGTAAGCTTCTCCGCATTTACGGTAATCACTTCGTCCCGGTATGTAACTCCCGCTCCCAGCGATTCCAACACCTTGTTAATCGTCATCACATCGTCTAGAGGAGGCGCGTCAATAATAACGCTTTGTCCTTCTTCCCCTAAGAGAGAGGCAGCGATGATCGGAAGAACAGAATTTTTAGCGCCGCTAACTTTGACACTTCCGGTCAACCTTTTGCCACCGCGGACGATAAATTTGCTCATCATGGTTCCCTCCGCGCTTTTATTCCCTTTTCTTCATTCCGGAATACGTAAGCCCCACTGTGTGTAGAAAGGACTGTTGCTGTGTGTGGAATTTCGACATATTCTGGCATATTGCCACAGATGTCTGTTCAGAAAAGAATTGGTTTTTATAATCCATATCAATGATACCATGTGCCGTGCTTCTTGCTATTCAGCATGTAAAATTAGTGTCTTACAAGCCAGCAGAGCATCAGAACAGACAGAGTGGGATGGTTATTAGCCGGCATGAACCGGATATCCCGTTTATAACTACAAAATAAGTGAACAATTGTGAATTCCCTAACTTCCATCATAACATTGTTGAATTGTACGATACAAGCATTTTTACATAAAACATCTCAAATTCATCCAATTTTACGTCACATTTTTTTCTTAATTTCTTTACCGACAACTCATACTCTAATTGTTAACACAATTAATCGATGTTATTCGACAATGAGCTCCTTCAAGGGCCTAACAGATGATTAACCAACCATCTCAACATTAAAACAAATTACGCAACATTTGAGTCCATGACAAGTAGTCAATGACAAAGCCAGCAACGGCATGCCCCAGAATGATGGCGAGCAACAAATGTAACAGTCTTCCCTGAGCACCTCGTGGTTGTCTGATGATTAAATCCAGTTTGAGATTCTGCAAAGCCCACCAAGACAACGCAATACATAAAAGGGAGACGATGATTGAGACCAAGCCATTGGTGCTTAACGCCTGGTTCACCTGATTCGTCAGATCAGTATCCATATATTCTTTACCTCCACATTTGTTGCAGCGATCAGCATATCATATGCCCGGCACCCATAACTTGTTAGTATACTGGAATGTCTTGAGCACAACATACTGAGCGCACTGTCAGATTTACTCCTGCCAGGCAGGAATCTCCTGATACCCAAAGAACGAGCAGCAACAATCCGGCTGTGCAAGACTATGGAATCTACTACGCAGCTTCCTGCTTCTGCTGACTCTATGGAATATAGGCTCTTTCATCATACATTGTCAATTACATTGATTTCCACTTCTCAAATATTTTAATTTTAAATTGCCGGGATTTTGTGACTAAAACGACATAAAAGAGCGCTATTTCGATATCGATTCTGTCATTTCCTCGGAAATAATTTTAATTTTCTCATGAAAAAAATGGTTCTCTTTGTGGTAAATACGCCCACTACTTTAGTCCTATATTCTATGCAATTCCTCATCATTGGTGAATATTTTGCTTAAAATACTTCTGTTTACTGAAGGGATATGATGAGATTTTGTGGTCAGCCATTTTGATATATTCGATAAAACAATTCTATCAGACAAACTCAAAAAAGCCCGGCAGACTAAGCCGCCGGGCTTCCAAGAATCGTTTATTTGCCAAAAACGTTAATCCGGTTAACCGCTTTTTGCAGCGCAATCTCTGCACGACGGTGATCAAAGTGGTCCTGATTGCTTTGGCTTGCAAGCCGACGCTCTGCCCGCTCTTTCGCCGCACGCGCACGGTCCACATCAATGTTTTCCGGGAATTCAGCACTCTCTGCGAGTACAACAACCTTATCTTTACGTACTTCGATAAACCCGCCACCGATAGCAACTTGTTTATTTTCTTTTCCGTTACGAATATAGATTGGTGCAATCTGCAAAGGTGTAACCATAGGAATATGACCAGGCAGAATGCCCAGTTCCCCTTCAATACCACGAGCCGTGATGCTATCCACTTGTTCTGAATACACCAGACGCTCAGGTGTTACAATCTCCAACAAAAAGGTGCTCAATTCCATCCCTCCTGAAACTATCCGAAGGATAGCCCACATAAGGACAATCCTGGATTCAGACTAAACCAGTGTTTTGGCTTTCTCCACTGCCTCTTCAATTGTACCAACAAAGAGGAAAGCTGCTTCCGGAAGATCATCATACTTACCTTCGAGAATCTCTTTAAAGCTGCGCACCGTTTCTTTAACCGGAACGTATTTACCCGGAATACCGTTAAATGCTTCAGCAACGTGGAAAGGCTGGGACAAGAAACGTTGGATTTTACGAGCACGGTATACAAGCGCTCTGTCTTCCTCACTCAACTCGTCCATACCCAAGATCGCAATGATATCTTGCAATTCATTGTAACGCGCCAAGATACGTTTAACGCCTTGAGCTACGCTGTAGTGTTCTTCACCTACAACTTCAGGGGACAAGATCCGGGAGCTGGAAGCCAGTGGATCTACCGCAGGGTAGATACCCATCTCGGAAATTTTACGCTCCAGGTTCGTCGTTGCATCCAAGTGAGCAAACGTCGTTGCAGGAGCCGGGTCAGTGTAGTCATCCGCAGGCACGTAGATGGCCTGGATGGATGTTACAGAACCTTTTTTCGTTGATGTGATACGTTCTTGCAGTTGACCCATTTCTGTTGCCAGCGTAGGTTGGTAACCTACTGCGGAAGGCATACGTCCAAGCAAGGCAGATACTTCTGAACCCGCTTGGGTGAAACGGAAGATATTATCGATAAAGAGCAACACGTCACGGCCTTCTTCATCACGGAAGTATTCCGCCATGGTCAGACCTGTGAGGGCTACACGAAGACGTGCGCCTGGAGGCTCGTTCATTTGTCCGAAGACCATTGCTGTTTTGTTGATAACGCCGGAATCACTCATCTCGTGATACAAGTCATTACCTTCACGTGTACGCTCACCAACACCCGCGAATACGGAGATACCACCGTGTTCTTGTGCGATGTTGTTGATCAATTCCTGAATGGTTACCGTCTTACCTACACCGGCACCGCCGAAGAGACCGATCTTACCACCTTTAGCGTAAGGAGCAAGCAAGTCGATAACTTTGATTCCTGTCTCCAACATCTCTGCTTGGGTAGTCAGTTCATCAAATGCAGGTGCTGAACGGTGAATCGGGTTCTTGTGCTCAGCAGCTACGGCACCGCCAGTATCAATTGCTTCGCCGAGTACGTTAAATACACGACCCAGTGTTGCTTCACCGACAGGTACAGAGATTGGTGCTCCTGTATCTAAAGCTTCCATACCACGAACAAGTCCATCCGTGGAGGACATCGCAATACAACGTACTCGGTTGTCACCCAGATGTTTCGAAGCTTCGAGTGTAAGGTTTACACTAACGCCGCTCTCACTTACTGTAGTGATCGTAATGGCATTGAGGATTTCCGGCAGACCGCCGCGATCAAACTCGACGTCAACAACCGGACCCATGATGCTCACAACGCGTCCTTTGTTCATCTTAACGTTCCCCTCCTACAAGCCTGCTACTTTTGCAAAAATAATGTACCGTTCGTTTATCTTTGCTCTGCAAGCCTTCATTAATAAAAAAACGGTTAGCCTTGTGCTGCGTTGGCACCTGCCACAATTTCCGTAATCTCCTGCGTAATCGCCGCTTGGCGGGCACGGTTGTATGTCAATGACAAGTCATTAATGAGTTTAGATGCATTTTTGGTTGCATTACCCATTGCCGTCATTTTCGCACCCAGCTCACTCGCCTTACCGTTCAGAAGTGCACCATAGATCAGCGTTTCCGCATAACGCGGAAGCAAAACTTCAAGTACAGCTTCAGCAGACGGCTCGTATTCGTAGCTTGCCGTTGGTCCTTCCGCAGCAGTTACCTCAGGTGTTTCCATTGGAAGAAGTTTTTCTACCGTAGGAATCTGGGTCAACGCATTCACAAAGCGGTTATAACAAATGTACAATTCATCAAATTCAGCCAGTTCAAACCCATGAACAGCTTCGTGTGCGATGGATTTGATATCTGCAAATGAAGGCGAATCCGACAGATCCGTTGTTGTGGATGCCATCGCCATTTCACGACGTCTGAAGTAGTCGCGTCCCTTACGTCCAATGACGAACAATTCGTAGTCATCCTGGGAGTTGTGGCGCTCTTTGAGCGTCTGATTAACCTGACGCAAAACGTTCGCATTGTATCCACCCGCAAGACCACGGTCCGATGTAATGATCAGGTAAGCTGTCTTTTTGACGGGACGGCTCTCCAGCATCGGATGCTGTATGCCTTGCGTGCTAGATGCAATACTCGCTACAACTTCTTTCAGTTTCTCCGAATAAGGACGGGCTGCTTCCGCTTTTTCCTGCGCTTTACGCAGTTTTGCAGCAGCTACCATCTCCATTGCTTTGGTGATCTGCTTGGTGCTTTGTACGCTTTTAATTTGCCGCTTAATTTCGCGCATGCCTTTTGCCATGATTTCACCACCTTAAAGTTTTGACAAAGTCAAAACTACATCGTAAGCACAACCCTGTTTTGACAGAGTCAACGTATTACATGCAGACATGCGGAATCGGTTAGACAACTCCGCACCTGCAATCATTTATTTAGACAGAGACAGCAAAGCTCTTTCTGAACTTCTCGATTGCACCTTTCAGTGCATTTTCGTTGTCTGCAGTCAATTCTTTAGTATCACGGATGGATGCAAGAATCTCCGGATGGCTGCTCTCCATGAACGCAAGGAACTCACGCTCGAAACGAGTAACATCACCTGTTGGAATCTCATCCAGGAATCCTTTAACCGCAGTGTACAAGCTGACAACCTGTTGTTCTACAGGCAGAGGCTGGTTAACACCTTGCTTCAGGATTTCCATCATACGCGCACCACGATTCAGGCGGGCCTGAGTCGCTTTATCCAGATCGGAACCGAACTGGGAGAACGCTTGAAGCTCACGATATTGAGCGAGGTCGAGACGCAGGGAACCTGCAACCTTTTTCATCGCTTTGATCTGAGCAGAACCACCGACACGGGATACGGAAATACCTACGTTGATCGCCGGGCGTTGTCCAGCATTGAACAAGTCAGCTTCCAGGAAGATTTGTCCGTCCGTGATGGAGATTACGTTCGTTGGGATGTATGCAGATACGTCGGAAGCTTGTGTTTCAATGAACGGCAGTGCGGTTAAAGAACCACCACCAAGTTCATCATTCAGCTTCGCAGCACGCTCCAGCAAACGGGAGTGCAGGTAGAAGACGTCACCCGGATAAGCCTCACGGCCCGGTGGACGACGAAGCAACAAGGAAAGCTCACGGTATGCAGAGGCTTGTTTGGTCAAGTCATCATAAATGACCAGAACGTGCTCGCCTTTGTACATGAAGTACTCACCCATCGAACAACCGGAATACGGTGCGATGTACAAGAGTGGTGATGGATCGGAAGCTGCTGCAGTTACAACAATCGTGTACTCCATTGCGCCTTTACGACGAAGGGTTTCCACAACTTGAGCAACCGTAGACTGTTTCTGACCAATAGCCACATAGATACACTTCATGCCGCTACCTTTTTGGTTCAGGATCGCATCAATTGCGATGGATGTTTTACCTGTTTGACGGTCACCGATGATCAATTCACGTTGTCCACGGCCGATTGGAACCATGGCATCAATGGCTTTGATCCCTGTTTGCATCGGCTCATGAACCGATTTACGATCCATTACGCCTGGTGCTTTACCTTCAACCGGACGGAATTCCGTTGTAGCGATTGGCCCTTTGCCATCCACTGGAATACCGAGCGGGTTCACAACGCGTCCAATCAATGCTTCGCCTACAGGCACTTGCATGATTTGGCCCGTACGTTTCACTTGGTCACCTTCACGAATATCGTAGTAAGGTCCCAGGATAACGACACCGACATTGCTTTCTTCCACGTTCATGGCGAGTCCCATAACACCGCTTGGGAATTCAACCAACTCGTTGGACATGACGTTCTCAAGTCCGTAAACACGAGCGATACCATCACCAACCTCGATTACCGTTCCGACTTCGACTACATCGATATCGGTCTTGTATTGTTCGATTTGGCTCTTAATTAATGTACTGATTTCTTCTGGTTTGATACTCAAGTGTCCTCACCCCAATCTACTGTACTCGTCTGTTAAAAGACTGCTCAAGACGTTCGAGCTTGCCAGCCAAGCTGCCGTCATAGATCGTATCGCCGATGGCGACTTTCAATCCGCCCAGCAGAGTCGGATCAACAATGTTCTCGATACGAATCTTTTTATTCACACGGCCACCGAATTCACGGGCTACCGCTTCTTTTTCTTCATCATTCAACGCATAAGTCGAGTAGACACGTGCATCAGCGATGCCCAGCGACTCACCTTGGATCTTCCGATAATCATTCAGTAAGTCTCCCAGCAATTCAACGCGTCCGCGTTCAATCAACAACAAGACTGTACGAAGGACTGAATCGGATACCTTGCCATCAAGACTTGAGTGAATCACGTTCTGCTTGGCTTCATCAGAGATATTAGGGGATACGATAAATTTCTCGATATCTGCATCTCCGGTCAATGCACTGACTACTGCAACCAGTTCCTGTTCAACCTCAAGCACCTGCTGTTGCTGAAGAGCAACTTCGAACAATGCTTTCGCATAACGCTTGGCAACAATCGTATCGCGGCTCATTGTCGGCCTCCTACCTCATTGAGGTATTGGTTCACAAGCTCTTCTTGTGCAGGACCGTTCTCAACTTCTTTTTTGATCAATTTGGATGCAATCTGAACGGAAGCTGTACCCAGTTCGCTGCGAAGTGCTGCGACTGCTTTGTTCTTCTCGCTCTCGATTTCGCGTACTGCATCGTCTTTCAGACGATTAGCTTCAGCTTTCGCATCAGCCAAAATCGATTCAGCTTGTTTGCCACCCGTTTGTTTGGACTGTTCAATGATGTCGTAAGCATCTTTACGTGCTTGCTCAAGAGCTTGTTTTTGTTCCTCCACATAGGCAATGGCCTGTTCCCGAGTCTGTGCAGCCTCATTCATCTGCGTCATCACGAGTTCACGACGTTTTTCCATAATGGAGAACAAAGGCCCGAAGGCATAACGGCTAAGCAGCCAGTATAAAATTGCAAATGCAACAATCGCAAGAAGCGTATTTTCCCATATGAAACTCAATCTGTTCACTCCTTCCTGGAGGTATCCTTGAAACGTCATCCGTTAGAACGGACATTACCTAAAAAGAAGGCGCGGATGGCTATGGCCTTCCCCGCCAAACCTTTAAAATTTAATTAAGCCATACCGTAGAACATGAACGCGAGTACCACACCGATGATCGGCAATACCTCGATCAAACCTACACCGATAAACATTGTTGTTTGAAGAGTTGATTTTGCTTCCGGTTGACGGGCAATACCTTCCACCGTTTTGCTGATTACCATACCGTTACCAATACCTGCGCCAAACGCGCCCAGTCCTGCAACAATTGCTGCTGCGATTAATGCCATTGCTCCCATTTGTATATCCTCCTTAAAATGATAAATCGAATTTTTTATTGTTCAGCCTGGTGAAGAATTCTTCGTAGGGCTTGAAACTTAATGCTCGTCGTGCGTCTCGATGCTCTGTGAAATGTACACCATCATCAAGATAACAAACACAAATGCCTGGATCGCGCCGATAAAGATACTGAAGCCTTGCCACACCATTAATAGCGGAATTGCTGCGATAGCACCAAACACTTTGAATGTGGTCAGTTTCAGGATCGTTGCGATCAGTACCTCACCCGCGAAGATATTCGCGAATAGACGCATACCGTGTGTCAACAGCTTGGATGCCGTCTCAATCAAGTTGATTGGCAAGAACAAGGCGAATGGCTTAAGGTAATGCTGGAGATATCCTTTGGTGTTGCGGAACAAACCCAGTCCATGAGATACAAGGAACGCTACGAGAGCGAGTCCCATCGTTACAGACAAGTCGGCTGTCGGTGATTTCCACCAAGCCAGTTCAACGTGTGGGTGTGCTTCAGGGTCCTTGGCATGCGCTTCTTCAAACGCTTCCACCGCTGTAACAATCGGTTTACCGAACACTTGCGCATGTTCTGCGCTGTCCACTGCAGTTACCGCTTGGAACGGAAGTCCGAGCATGTTTCCTACAAAAATGAACATAATCATGGAAAGAGCGAGAGAGATAAAATGTTTACCTTTCTTCATATCCATTGTACTGGAAATCAGATTGCGGACGAATTCTACTGCCCACTCCATAAAATTTTGCAGCTTGCCGGGGTTTTCAACGGATAGTCTTCGTGTGGCCAGTACAGCAAAAATAAAAACAAGGGCACCTGTAACTACCAGCATCAACACAACCGATAGATCCAGTCGAAATCCGCCAAGCATAATAATTGGAGCTTCATGCATATTTTTCTCACCCCTTTCTCGACTTGAAAGCTGCAGCCCTTAACTTCATTCTGCTCTGCGGGAATGGACAATCCCTATAATCAGTAAGGAAAATTGTGCAATGACGAGACCGCCTGCAACCGCATATGTATTGAAGTACTGCGGAAAGCGCATCGATATGAATATACCGAGCACAGCGAGTGCCGCTCTTGTCAAAAATCCCAGGTTCACACGCTTCAAGTTACCTTCTGCCGCATCATCAGACATTTTCCTTACTTTGTAGCCCAAGTAAAATGCATTGATCCAGCTAATTCCTGTACCCAGGGCTAGTCCCAAAGCAATTGTCTCCACACGTGGCATAAAGGCCGCTGCGAGAAAACAAATCATAAGAAAGTACATGATGAAAACAGTCATCGATCTGCGGTATCTGGTTAGTTCACTCATCACTTTCCCCCATGAATTTTTTCGCGATAAAGTAGATGCTTACACCGCCAGCCGCAAGAAAAAAGAGAACGCTTACGGCGATCCATATTCCGTTACCTCCGATGGTCTTGTCCAACCAGGAGCCAGCGTAATATCCGGCAACAGCGAGAATGGCAATCTCGATCCCAAAAGCTGTCACGAGCCCCATCGCTTTCCATACATTATCGTCATGGTTACGGGATGAATTTGGTTTGTTCGAATCGGCCATTTTCCACGCCACCCTTGCAATCCCAGTTAATTTTACTGAATGATGAGAGCCTTTGTCAATTGAATGATTTTAGCGTTTTAAAGGGGAAAACGACGGGAATACAGACCCTCAAAGCCCATAAACCCGCGTAAACCGTACAGTTTAACTGTATGCTATGCCCTTTATAAATCCGTCAGAAAAATTGTATTATTTTTTGAATTTTCTGTGAAATGATTCCGGACGCTCACTATTTACACCAAAATGGTGCAGAATCGCATTGACAATTCTTTCCGAAGCATGTCCATCACCGTATGGATTAGCAGCCTGGCTCATGCTTGCATACAGGTTTTTGTCTGTAAGCAAAGCTTTGGTCCGTTCATATACACGTTCCTCTTCGGTACCTACCAGTTCCAGCGTTCCAGCTTCAATACCTTCCGGGCGCTCTGTCGTATCGCGCAATACGAGCACAGGCACACCAAACGAAGGTGCTTCTTCCTGCAAACCGCCTGAATCGGTCAAAATCAAGTGAGTATGCGGGTAAAAGTTATGCAAATCCACCACGTCTAGTGGATCAATTAATTGAATACGGGGATGATTCCCCAAAATCGCGTGAGCCGGCTCCTTCACAGCAGGACTTGGATGCACCGGGTACACGATGGCAATATCTTCAAATTCGTCGGCAATCCGTTTGACGGCCTGGAAAATGTTGCGGTGAGGCTCGCCTTGAGATTCACGGCGATGAGCTGTCATCAGCACAAGGCGTTTGCCTTGGGCCCAATCAAGTACCGGGTGTGTGTAGTCCTCCCGTACTGTATATTGAAACACATCTGTTACCGTGTTGCCTGTGACGTACGTACTAGACTCTGATTTATTTTCTTTGGCAAGATTGGAAGAAGACCAATCCGTAGGCGCAAAGTGTAGATCAGCCAGTACGCCCGTCAGCTGACGGTTCATCTCTTCCGGATATGGAGAAAGCTTGTTCCACGTCCGAAGTCCTGCTTCCACATGTCCTACCTGGATCTGCTGCAAGAATGCTGCATAGCTTGCTACAAAGGTAGTTAATGTATCCCCGTGAACCAGCACTATATCCGGCTTCGCTTCAGCCAATACCGGCTCCAGACCGCCTAATACACGAATCGTAATTTCATTCAATGTCTGACGGTCTTTCATCACATCCAGATCATAATCGGGATGAATGTCGAAAACTTCAAGAACCTGATCCAACATCTGACGATGCTGCGCAGTTACGCAAACAATAGATTCAATAGACTCGGGGTGTTTTTGCAATTCCAAAATAAGCGGAGCCATCTTGATGGCTTCCGGACGCACCCCGAAGATCGTCATGACTTTAATTTTCTTGGACATTCGAGCAAAGCCCCTTTTCTATAAGTTCCGATTACAAGCATGAGATATGCTTATTTAGTGCCGTATAGACGGTCTCCTGCATCGCCAAGTCCTGGAACGATATAACCATGATCATCCAGACGGTCGTCCAGTGCTGCGACATAGATATCCACATCAGGATGTGCATCCTGTACAGCTTTAACGCCTTCCGGTGCTGCTACCAGGTTCATCATCTTGATTTGGGTACAGCCACGTTTTTTGAGCACGTCAATAGCTGCAATCGCCGAACCGCCAGTTGCAAGCATCGGATCAATTACGATCAATTGACGCTCTGTCACGTCTGTAGGCAGTTTGGTGTAGTATTCTACCGGTTGCAGTGTTTCCGGATCACGGAACAGACCAACATGTCCAACTTTTGCGGCTGGCAACAATTTTACAACGCCATCCAGCATTCCGAGTCCTGCACGCAGAATCGGCACCAGTCCGAGCATGCGTCCAGAGATGACTTTACCTTGTGTTGCAGCTACAGGTGTCTGTACATCAATCGTTTCCAGTTCAACATCTCTTGTAATCTCATAAGCCATCAACGTTGCCACTTCATCCACCAATTCACGAAAATCTTTCGTATTCGTACGCATGTCGCGTATAAACGTCAGTTTGTGTTGAATCAAAGGGTGATCACATATTACTAATTTTCCCATCTAATTTGTCCCTCCGGTAAGTTCTTCATGTTCAGCATTTCCAAATATACCTAGCCACCATTCATGGGCTCGATAAATCCTGTATATTATATCATCACCAACAACGAATTACACCATCAAAGGGCACCCAATCATTACAGAATACCGAATCCTATAAAAAACAGGACCGGAAAATGATCCATCCGGTCCTGTTTTGCTCCTGCTGTTATGTCATTGAGTATGTTCAAAAACGTGTAAACACTAAAGATGCTCCGCAAACCGAATGACCTTCCGATCGCTGTTATCCCCTGATTTTTGTGATCTCCTATAAAAGGAGAAAATCAGGGGATAAAGGCGAGCGCTTCGCTTCTCCGGTTGCAATCTGCCAGCTTCGTCTTTTGTATTCCAATTTAAACAAACTCAAAAGAAAGCAGCATGAGCAAAGTTTTTTAGTATTTAAGGTCGGTATAGAGCGGGAATTGGTCTGTCAGTGCAGTCACTTCTGCACGAGCTTCATCCAGCTTCGCCGTATCTTTTGGATTTTTCAACGTTTTGGCAATGATCTTACCAATGGCAACCATCGCTTCTTCGTTCATACCACGGGAAGTTGCAGCAGGTGTACCAATTCGAATACCACTCGTTACAAACGGGCTTGTAGGGTCGAATGGAATTGCATTTTTGTTCACGGTAATACCGATGGAATCAAGTACATGCTCAGCTTCTTTACCTGTGATGTTCACACTGCGTGTGTCGATCAGCATCAAGTGGTTATCTGTACCACCGGATACGATGTTCAAGCCTTCAGCGATCAGTGTTTCAGCCAAAACCTGTGCGTTTTTCACAACGTTCTGTGCATATGTTTTGAACTCTGGTTGCAAAGCTTCTCCGAATGCTACCGCTTTGGAAGCAATTACGTGCATCAAAGGACCACCTTGGGAACCCGGGAATACCGCTTTATCAATCGCTGCTGCCCATGCTTTACGGCACAGAATCATACCACCACGAGGTCCACGCAACGTTTTGTGTGTTGTTGTTGTTACGAAATGCGCATGTGGAACCGGGTTTGGATGCAAACCAGCAGCAACCAATCCTGCAATATGAGCCATATCCACCATGAACAAAGCACCTACATCATTGGCGATGGAAGCCAGCTTTTCAAAATCAATGGTACGCGGATATGCACTTGCACCTGCAACGATCAGACGAGGGCGGTGTTTGAAAGCCGCTTTGCGCACTTCATCATAATCAATCAGGAATGTATCTTCCTGCACGCCGTATGCCACAAAGTTGTACAGTAAACCAGAAGCGTTAACCGGGCTACCGTGCGTGAGGTGTCCACCATGGGCAAGGTTCATACCAAGTACAGTATCACCAGGTTTCAACGCTGCAAGATATACTGCCATGTTCGCTTGTGCGCCGGAGTGAGGTTGAACATTCACGTGTTCTGCTCCGAACAATTCTTTGGCACGATCACGCGCAATGTCTTCAACTACGTCCACATGCTCACAACCGCCATAGTAACGTTTACCTGGATAGCCTTCAGCGTACTTGTTGGTCAGTACAGATCCCAATGCTTCGATTACTGCTTCACTCACGATGTTCTCGGATGCAATCAGTTCGATGTTGTTCTGTTGACGTTTCAGTTCAAGATTCATCGCTTCCAGTACTGCCGGGTCATTCTTGCGCAATTGTTCCATGATTAAATTCCTCCCAGTTATAAGTGAAGTTATAAAGCGAAACTACAGTGGTTACACTCCTCACTTCGATTGCATCACCATCTTCCGATCGCTGTTATCCCCTGATTTTTCTGAACTCCCTTATAATAAAGGGAAAATCCGGTGATAAAGGCGAACGCTTTGCTTCTTCAGATTGGTGCTGCACTCTCCGTTTTTGTGTAAAGTCTAATTTAGCTTTATATTGGTTGAAGATATCAGTCACAAAATGTTGAATCTGGTTGTTCTTCCATACGATACACCGCGCGTTCGCCGCCAATTAACTTCGGACGAGTCAACGCTGTGGTCACACGCGCATCTCCAACATAGCGGAGCGCTGTACGAAAAGGTACGGCTACATGCCGGAGATGCATGCCAATCATCGTCTCCCCAATGTCCAGTCCCGCATGGGCCTGCACATGTTCAGCCAGGCATGGATCGGTCAGCGAACGATATGCTGCGGATGCCATTGAACCTCCGGCCTTGGGCACGGGTACTGCACCAACCTCAGTCAATCCAAGACGAGTCAGCACAGAACGTTCCATGACCAGCGCACGGTTTAGATGCTCACAACATTGGAATACGGTATCAAAACCGAATTCCTCCTGCACTTCGCGTATACCCGCAAGAAGCTGTTGCGCCACTTCAATAGCACCACTCGTACCAATCCGTGCCCCTGCAACTTCACTTGTGCTTGTACCGATCACAACGATCTGTCCAGGCCCAAGCCGTCCGGCAAGCGCCAGTTCATGCAGAATGGATGCGGTCTGTTCCTGCAATCCGGGTTGTTCTGAATCTAACTCTATAGTCATCCTATCATCGCCTCCTGATAAAATCATGCCCGCTGTCTCTTGGCTGTCCTTCGTATTCTTGCACGGCATCTCAGGTACTATTATAGCGAATATTCAGATGAAAGACGAAAAAAAGAGCAGTCTGCGGGTAACGCAGAATTGCTCTTTTGCCCAGGCGACCGGCCGTTTGTTCCGGTGCTCCATCGTGGTTATGCCCACTTCGTCGCCAGTTACACCGGATCCCTGTTTTCCCCTTCATCATAAAACAACCCGCGTCTAAAATCAACGGTTAATTTACATCACGTGTCCTGTTTCTCTAACCTGCCCCGCAGGATCAGAATTATCCCAGCTTATCCAAAAGCCGGTCCAATGCCGTCCGAATCTCGGCCGCAGCGATATTATAATCATCACGACTCCCACCAAATGGATCGGAGATGTCAAAACTAGGAATTCGTTGTCTGATCTCAATGGCTCGCTCACGTTCCGATGCCAGGATCTCTTGCCCAAGGGCACGTTTCATCTCCAGCGTTGCAAACAGGCTGTCCAATTCCTGAACATCTCTTAATACCTGCTCGTCGTCCTCCACATACTCTTTCAATGTATAGGTTTTGTGGACAGAGTCGGGAAATACCTGCATGACATGCTGCTTATGACTCCGTGTTAATGTAAGAACCAGATCCGCCCAACCTACCAGGTTGGCGCTAAGTTGTGTGGAATGAGGTGGACCTTCAACGTTATGATCTCTCAGAACCGCTTCCGCATGACGGGAAATCGGCATACCAGACGTAGCTGCCACACCTGCGGAACGAACCTCTACCTGAATGCCGCGCTCCGATGCCAACTTTCGCAAAAGCCCCTCTGCCATGGGGCTGCGGCACGTATTGCCTGTACATACGAATAAAATATGTTTCATTGTGTTAGCCTCCCCATTTTACATATGATGCGAATGATAGGATATCTCAAGTTTTATTTTAAAATATAAACAAAAGTCCAAACGCAAGCAAGATTGCGCCACCAATGGCCTCACCATAATCCCCGAGATTCTGACTCACCCGACGGCCTAATAGCAGCCCCATCACCGACATCACCCCGCCACAAAAGCCAAAAGCCAGTACGGTTAAGATCAGATCACTGCTAAACATCCCTAAGGAAACGCCAACGGAGAACGAATCCACACTTACGCTGAGGGAGAACAGTATAACGCCGAGCAGGGAACGGTGGTCCACCAGCTTGGTATCGCCTTCACGGAATGCATTCAGAATCATATGACCACCCAGCAGAACAAGTAATCCACCTGCTGCATACGTCGTAATGTCACCGAGCAGCGAGCTGACGTATTTGCCCATATACATACCGATGAGCGGCATGATGATATGAAATAGCGCCGTAACTGTACTGATTCGCAATACATCCCTCAGCCGAATGCCCTTCATGCCAATTCCGATCCCGAGTGAAAACGCATCGAGGCCAAGCGCAACTGCCATGATCAAAATGGTTACCAACTGCCCTACATGGGCAGACACATCCCACATCCCCATACCCCCAAATCACGTAAAGGTTCTTGTACACGATATGCGGACAAGGACCTAAACATGACCGATGAAAGGTAAACGACGACGGATCTACTCCATCTCCATGATGCATAAGGCTAGATTGTAGGCAGGTGGATGCGATGTTTTAATTGATTTGTTTTGGAAAAGAGTGCGTAGCTCTCCTGACTGTATGATCAGGAGAGCTTAGGAGGGCTGTGGGTCGCCAACTTGGATGAGTTGGTTACCCGCGGCCTTGAGCAGCCGATTCATGACGGCTGCTCCCAGCCCTTCGCGTGAGCAGGCTTCAGCCACAATATATGTGGCGCCTTGCTCATCGCAGCTGCGCAGCGCGGCGTATAGCCTGCGCGCTGCTTCCTCCAGCTCGCTGGCGTCACCCAGCGAGAACACGGCATCGGCGCGGTACTGCTCCGCATGCTCGGCGAACGCCAGCACGGCGGTGCGCTCTCCGCGCTGCGCCGCCTCTGCGAGGGCGGCGCTGGTCCAGGCCGCCACCGCTGCGGGCGGCCCCTCCACCACGCACAGCGCCCCTGCGGGTGCGTAGTGCGTGTACTTCATGCCCGGCGAGCGCGGCGCCGGGCTTCCCACGCCAACGGCCCCCTCCGCGAGTAGCGCGGGGTCCGTGGCGACACGGGCGGCAACGGCGGACAGCTGTTCCGCCGTAATGCCGCCAGGGCGCAGGATGGTGACGGTACCGTCGTCACCGACCTGCACCACCGTGGACTCGACGCCCACCCCGGTGGGGCCGCCGTCCACGATGCCGCCGATGCGGCCATCCAGATCCTCGCGCACATGAGACGCGAGTGTTGGGCTTGGCCGCCCGGAGCGGTTGGCGCTTGGCGCAGCCACAGGGCATGCCGCCGCCGCGATCAACTGCAAGGCCACCGGGTGGTCCGGCATGCGCACGGCCACCGTATCCAGACCGGCGGTGACACGCGGGGACACCGCCCCCGGCCTAACCGGCAGCACCAGCGTCAGCGGTCCCGGCCAGAAGGCCGCCATCAGCGCTTCCGCTGTCTCATTCACTTCCGTGACCAGAGTGTCCAACTGGTCACGGTGCGCGATATGCACAATCAGTGGATTGTCGGAAGGTCGGCCTTTGGCGACAAATACAGCCTCCACAGCTGCCGTGCTACGCGCATCCGCACCCAGGCCGTAGACCGTTTCGGTCGGAAAGGCCACCGTCTGACCTTGACGAAGACAGGCTGCGGCAGCCTGCAAGTCGTCGAGCGCCCTTTGATGGGCGCTCCCCTTTTTCACATCCGCTAATTCAATATTACCCAATCCATGATCATTCTCATTGCTTAATAAAACGCGCACATCCCAATTGACTGTGACCATCTCTGCTGGAGTTCCCTTGTCATGAACCTCCATGTCATTTCTCATTTCTGAGGTGGATTGCACTTGCTCATTCTCTCTATTCATATATCCATCATTCCTAAACATCATAATAGGTTACTTGTGCACGTGAGAAATACACTTTAAACTCCATACACATCCTTGTTCACTTCGCTTCATACTCCATGTTCAATATAAGTAATTATAACATACCTGTCCCGCCTCGGATGCCCTTCATACTTCGCTCCACGCATGAGTCTCACTGTAGCTTCAACCCCAATTCATATCAAAAGGGCAGCTCCCTGAATTGAAGCCACCCACATCTATAGTATAAATCCGTTGTTATGAGAATAACCCAGTGACCCAACTCCATAGTTTCACAGCCATATCCCACAGAAAGAATCTCGCCTCCGGTGTCTCTCCCTGCACAGACGCCTCTGCATCTCCAGGTTCAGCCGCTGCGGCCGATACGTTTGAAGGTTTCGCCAGTGCATCCCCGGTCCCTGAATCAATGAAACACAGCGGCGGGAACAACACACACCACCAGTTCTGACCTTTGCCTTCGCCTAATGTAATCCGAACCGCTTCATAATCTCCAGCAGGATACACGGTGCCTCCATATAGCTTGGTTGGGAACGGAACCGAACCCAATTCCACCTGATACTCATACTTCAAACCGCGACTGGCCAACTCTTCTCCTACTCTATTTTCAATCTCGGACAAATGCTCACGAATGACATGGCGTGCTTCATCCAGACTTTGCGGATTCTCCAGTTCGGCTACCCACTCACCCATCTGAGCAACGACAGCATCCCGAATCTCGCGTTTCACCAATTGATCTCCCGGTGCATCCGAGTTTGCTAGAATACGCAAGCGAATCGATTGTTCAGGAATCGCTGTGGCCGCCACAGCTGCATCCGTTTTCTGACCTTCCCACATCATGATCATCATCATAAGACATACAATAATAAGTCCAATTTGCTTAACAATTCGTCTGTTCATTCCGTTCTCCCCCTCAGCTCTCTGATCACGCGACCTGCAACTCTCTCATGTCTATCAGTATGCCCGGGAGAGACGGAAGTAAACCTAGCATATACAATAAATCTACTAAATCGATTCTATGATATACACACGCTCACCAGTCATGTTAAAAAGGCTGATCCGCACCTGGTTACAGGGCAAATCAACCTCGTTATCCTTATGAACAATGAACAATCACGTTAGTCGCTCCACCACTGTGCTTTTCATTAAACTATTTCAGCAGTTACACAGCACTTTTCTCTTTCTTGAGCATATTCCATAAACGTTCCGACAACCGCGGTTGCTGCTCCCCCATGAGAAGTTCATCCTCCTCTTCCTGACCATATAACTTAATACTCATGACCACACCAATACAAGCCATGTTAATGAGCAGGGAGGTGCCCCCGTAACTGATGAATGGCAACGTAATTCCTGTGAGCGGCATCAGGCCGAGGAACGCCCCCACATTCTCAAACACCTGATACAACAACATTCCGATAATACCTACAATGATGACGGGTCCCGCGCGATCTCTGCAACTCAGAGCAATCCACACCATACGTTGAATCAGAATAAAGTACAACAGAATCAGTACGGATGCACCGACAAAGCCAAACTCCTCTGCGATCACGACAAAAATGGAATCCGAATACGTATAAGGGACTCGACCGCTCTGAACGGATGTTCCTTGCAAATAACCTTTGCCGATGATGCCCCCTGAACCAATGGCTAAACCTGCATTTTTCGTATGCCAGGACGCTTTGGAGGTAGCCTTTTCCGGCACAAGCCAGGGATCAATTCGCTCCGCCCAGTGCTCCCTTTTTATCTTTTCAAGAAAGGTGAATACTTCATCATGGTAGAACGTATAGGCTTTAACAAAACCAAAGAAGGTCACTCCAACAATCGTCAGTACAATTAATACGTGCTTCAGTCTCATATTTCCGATCCAGAATACCGCAGCCAGAATCACCACATACCCCAATGCATTGCCTAGATCATTCTGAGCCATAACCAGAGCAAATGGAATAAACGCCCAGCAGCCAATCGGCACAATATCTCTCCAAAATTGCAGCGTGCCTCGTTGTCTCTTCACAATTAAATGAGCAAGGAACAGAATCAGAATCATCTTGAACAGCTCTGCCGGTTGAAAAGAAAATTCCCCAAGCTTCAGCCAACCGTTGGCATTATTGATCGAACTGCCCAGGACATTAGCGAGGATCAGCAGTATAATTCCAAACCCATACAAATAAAACGCATATTTCACGTATAACTTGTAATTCACAAGCCCGATGACAAGCACCGCAATGAATCCAGCCACATAGAAATAAATCGTTTTGACATGGTGACTCGCCAGGTGAGCATCTGTTTGCGTTCCGCTGTAAATTGCAAATACACTAATAATCATGAGCAACAGCATGATGAAGAGAATCACACCATCCATCTTTTTCAACATTCTCAACATGACTCCGTCCATCCCCCTGAATCTAGCATTCTATGATTTCCAATTAAACTCAATATTTCCATTGTATATAATTGGATGATAAAATGGAAATCAGATTGCTTCAGGATGAATATCAAACAAATCAGCGGCCTATCTCCCACTGTAAAAAATAAAAACCCTGGAACAGATCATCCCTAAGTGAATAGGGCTGATCTGTTCCAGGGTTCTGTAGTTATATAAGTTAAACTAAGGATTATTTCCACTGACACTACGATAACAGAATAAACTTCCAATCGCTGTTATCCCAGATTTTTCAATTCCGAGAACGTTATTGTTCCTGCTGGGATGGCTTGCGTTTCAGCAATTTCATCACCAGATCGGTAATACTCGGTTGTTCCGCAGAGCCGAGAATATCCTCGTTTTCTTCCGTGTGAACCTTGATACTCATCACAATCCCCATACTGATCATGTTGAGCATAATGGAGGTACCACCCGAACTGATAAATGGCAGCGTAATCCCTGTAAGTGGCATCAGACCAATGAATGGACCAATATTAACAAAGATCTGGTAGAGCAGCATCGCTATAATACCTACAATAAGATAAGGTCCGGCGCGATCCTTACACTCCAGTGCAATCAGCACCAGCCTGTGAATCAGGATAAAGTATAGGAGAAGCAATACCGAGGCACCGATGAAGCCAAACTCCTCCCCGATCTGTACAAAGATCGAGTCTGCATAGGCCAGCGGCACCCGATTCGACTGAATCGTTGTGCCCTCCAGATATCCTTTGCCCGTAATACCGCCAGAACCTATCGCAAGCTTCGCATTATACGTCTGCCAGAGTACATCCCTTGAGGTCAGTTCTGGTACAAGCCAGGGGTCAAAACGATCCGCCCAGTGCGAACGTCCAATGTCATTCAGAAATTTAACGATCTCATCATGATAATGAATATATGCTTGTGTACCGCCGATAAAAGTCGCCACAGCAATAATAAAACCAATGAGGGCATGCGTAAATTTAATGTTGCCGATCCACAATAGGCCCACAAGAATGACAACATAACTTAACGCATTTCCCAAGTCATTTTGAAGCAATACCAGTAGTAACGGCGGCAGAACACAGAGTGAGATCGGAATAACATCACGTCCGAAATAGAGCGGACGATTCTTCTTTCGGGCCAAAAAGGCTGATAAAAACACAATTAGACATAACTTGAACAACTCAGCAGGTTGCAAACTGACCCCGAAGATGGACAGCCAACCTTTTGCACCGTAATACTCTTTACCAAAAAACATTACGAAAATGAGCAGCAGCATACCCACGCCATAGATATATAAATAATTTTTGATTATAAATTTATAATTGATCATCGACATTCCAAAAAAGACGATGAATCCAAAAATATAAAAAATCACTGCACTTTTCGGGAGTCCCTCCAGCTTCGGACGACCAAACGTTGTACTGTAAATCGACAAAATACTGATAACCATCAGAATAACCAGTATAAACACAATAGAATAATCTATCTTTTTAAATTTGTGCAGCATGTAATTATGTTCCCCCAAGCATTCAGAAATCTTCGGTATATCTCATTGTAGAGGATTTCACGGCAAAAAGAAAACCCGTGGAACCTTACATTTTCGTCACCTGTTCCGAAGTACGAACACCCAGGACATGCCGCTCGATTCCGGCAAGGTCCGGTACAATGATAATTTCCGGCCAATGTCCCGCCGTTTCAAGTAGAGCCGCGATGTCGCGAGCCTGCCCCTGGCCCAGCTCAAAACCAATGATCTGCGGCGGTGCAGGCAGCAGCGCCAGCTGCTCCAGCATGATCCGGTACGGTGCAAGCCCGTCCGGACCGCCGTCCAGTGCCATGCGCGGCTCATGATCGCGCACCTCTTGCTGTAACCCGGCGATATCTGCCGCCGGGATGTATGGCGGGTTGGACACCAGGATGTCCACCCGCGCCCCGGCGAACGGGGCCAGCAGATCGCCTTCACGGAAGTCGATCTGTACCCCGTTCGCGGCCGCGTTCCGCGCGGCCACTTGCAGGGCAGCCGCCGAGAGATCCCCGGCGCCGACCTGCCAGCGCGGGCGCAGTGAAGCCATCGTCACCGCGATGGCACCACTGCCCGTGCCAATATCGACGGCGAGCGGAGCGCCGTCAGGAAACACGCGGTCGGCTTCGCGCAGCACAGCCTCGACCAACAGCTCGGTCTCCGGCCGCGGAATCAGCACGGCCGGCGTGACCTCGAACGGCAGCCCATAGAATTCCTGGCTGCCGATAATGTATTGCGCTGGCTCACCCGCAGCCTTGCGCGTGACGGCGTCCTCCCAGCGGCTGCGATGCTCGCTGGGAAAAGGCTCCGGCTGCATCATGTAGTACGCGGCGCCATAGACGCCGAGTACATGTTCCAGCAGCAGCCGGGCATTGTTTTGCGGCTCGTACACGCCGCACTTCTCCAAAAAAGAGGAAGCCTCCACGAAGGCTTCCCGACAGCTCTGTTCCGGCGTCATGACAAACTGCGCTCGGGTCACAGATTATTCTCCTCTATCCATCATTTCAGTCTGCTGAGCAATGGTCAGTGCAGACAGAATATCTTCAATCTCTCCGTTCATCACCTGATCCAGCTTGTGCATGGTCAGGCCGATCCGGTGATCCGTCACACGGCTTTGCGGGAAGTTGTACGTACGAATCCGCTCACTGCGGTCACCCGTTCCCACTTTGCTCTTCCGCTCAACAGAGATCTTTGCTTCCTCTTCCATACGTTTCATATCGAAGATACGTGTACGCAGAACCTGCAACGCTTTTTCCTTGTTGGAGTTCTGTGATTTTCCATCCTGACATGTCGCTACAATTCCCGTTGGAACGTGCGTTACCCGTACTGCGGATTTCGTGGTATTAACCGATTGTCCACCGGCACCACTGGAACAGAACGTATCCACACGGATGTCTTTATCATGAATTTCGATATCGAAATCTTCGGCTTCAGGCATAACGGCAACCGTTGAAGTTGACGTATGAATACGTCCGCCAGACTCGGTTGTTGGAATACGCTGCACACGGTGTGCGCCGCTTTCGTATTTCATTTTGCTGTAAGCGCCGCGGCCGTTGATCAGGAAAACAACCTCTTTGAATCCACCGAGATCATTCGTGTTAACGTCCATCAGCTCTACACGCCAGCCTTGTGCATCTGCATAACGTGTGTACATCCGATACAGATCTGCTGCAAACAACGCTGCTTCATCTCCACCAGCTGCCCCGCGAATCTCAACAATAACGTTCTTGTCGTCATTCGGATCTTTTGGCAGCATGAGTACACGAATCAATTCGTCCAGTTCCTTCTGGCGAGTACTCAGTTCTTCAATTTCCATTTTGACCATTTCACGCATCTCATCATCCAGTTTCTCACCCTGCATTTCCTTTGCAGCTTCGAGATCCTGACTTACCTGTTTGTATTCCGTGTACGCTTCATAAGTCGGTTGCAGATCGGATTGCTCTTTCGAGTATTCCCGCAGCTTTTTGTTGTCACTTGCCACATCCGGGTCACACAAAAGCTCGCTCAACTTGTCATAACGGTCGGCTAACGCCTGTAATTTATCCAACATGTATAGTCACCTCACGCATTATTTTGTCCAAGCACATTACATTTTCAATAATGATTTCAATTCAACATTAATTACATTTATAATCTATATTCCACAACGCACAGGATTCTCAATGAATCCCCTGACCGCAGCATGTATTCACATTCATGTATGATCGACGTATAACATCGCTACAACGTCATCAAATCCTTTACTTTTAAAGTGATATCAAGAAATCGTGTACCCTGTATGAAACTCGCTTCGACTCATCGGTTACAGTGCGAATTTTAACGTGGTATACGACTCTTAATTATAGCATATTCTTATGGTTCTGAATAGTAACTGTTCCGCAAGCGGATGAACTATTTTTTGGTGCTGCAAGATACAAAATGAAATTGTTGTTCGATGTGGTTCCGAAATGATCCTACTGTGGTATAATACAAGTATAGCAAGTGTAAAATAAACAAAAGCCACGATGCGCTAACATCGTGACTTCTCCAACAAAGGCCGGTGGGCGACCACGGCGAATTTCAATCAAACGAATGAAAAACCACCGGATTGCAAGGCGACCAACCTAATCCCGGTGGTTTTTCTTGTTCCGCGCTGCTTTCCACGCACTGCATACGGCTATTAACCCCACTGCAATACTAATTAGCTTGTCGCTAATTTCTAGGAAATGCTGCACTACTGCAAGAAATGACACGGCGTCACCCCCTTTCGGGTAAGCATCACCGTATCGATTATCCACCGGTTACTTTGTCTCCTCTATTATACCATAATATGCCTATTCACATCTCTATCTCAGCAGTTGATTTTGATTATGAAAACAAAGAACCCGTTTCTCTTGGAAGACTACTCTCCGTTGTATCCTCATCTTCAGAGCTCTAAGTTAAAGACCCCACGAACTTCACGAAGAAGGTCGTAGGGTCATAATTTTAAGTCTACATATAAATGTGTAACAACTTAAACGTTGAAACGGAAGTGCATAACGTCGCCGTCATTTACAACGTACTCTTTACCTTCAAGACGAAGTTGTCCGCGCTCTTTGGCACCGTTCATGGAACCCGCTGCCACCAGATCGTCATAAGAAACTACCTCGGCACGGATGAATCCGCGTTCGAAGTCCGTGTGAATGACACCCGCTGCGCCTGGCGCTTTGGTGCCTTTACGGATCGTCCACGCACGAACTTCCTGTACACCTGCTGTGAAGTATGTGTACAGACCGAGCAATTTGTAGGCTGCTTTGATCAACAAGTTCAGACCGGAATCCTCAATACCGAGCTCTTCCAGGAACATTTGTTTATCTTCGCCTTCCAGCTCGGAGATCTCTTCTTCAACCTTCGCACTGATTGGCACTACTTCTGCGTTTTCAGCAGCTGCGAATTCTCTTACTTTTTGCACGTAAGCATTGTTCGCCACATCGCCGATTTCATCCTCAGCTACATTGGCTGCGTACAGAACAGGCTTCAGGGTAAGCAAGTGCAGATCTCGTATAATCAAAAGCTCGTCATCTGTAAGTTCCATGCTGCGTGCTGGCTTGTCATCATACAGAACAGCCTTCACTCTCTCCAACACTTCTACTTCTTGAGAGGCAGACTTGTTGCCGCCCTTCATGTTTTTCTTGGAGCGGTCGATTTTCTTCTCAACACTCTCGATATCGGCCAGGATCAGCTCCAGATTGATGGTCTGGATGTCGCTTACCGGGTCGATTTTGCCATCGACGTGTGTAATGTTCTCATCTACAAAGCAACGTACCACGTGTACAATCGCGTCTACTTCACGAATGTGGGCAAGGAACTTGTTACCCAGACCTTCGCCTTTGCTCGCACCGCGAACCAGACCTGCGATATCTACAAACTCAAACGCCGTTGGTACTGTTTTCTTAGGTACAACGAGTTCTGTCAGTTTGTCCAAACGCTCATCGGGTACTTCAACGATCCCCACGTTAGGGTCAATTGTACAGAACGGATAGTTTGCCGATTCGGCACCTGCTTGTGTAATTGCATTAAACAACGTAGATTTACCAACGTTAGGCAAACCCACGATTCCAGCTTTCAAAGCCATGTATATGACAACTCCTCATTGATTACTTGTTCGGTATGGATAATCCTATACATTATATATGACAAACCTCAAGGCATCAAGGAACTTCGCCAATTCGACCAGCGTCCCATCCGCTATCGGTTTACCCTTTGATTTCCTTGTACATCGTTAGATCCGTTACTTCATATCCCATCTTGCGATAAAGGCTACTCGCTCGCACATTATGTCCAAACACATGCAATCCGATGCGATCCACGCCAAGACTCAAGGCCGTCTGTTCAAGCGCCTCCATCGTCTCTGTTCCATACCCTTTACCGCGGTGTGCTTCTTCAACCACAATGTCCAGTAAAAATGCATCTTTACCACGACGATTATCCGTGATATTAAACCAGATATACCCCACATTTCCGTCCACAGGATGCACTAGATTGTAGAGATATGCTCCGGGTGTATTCAAACCTTCTGGCAGATAACGTTCATAAGATTCCTCGGCCAGTTGCTGCGCCTCTTCCTCCGCCCAAGTGCCTGCTTCTACTTTTTCCTGTGCAAAATCCTTAATCGATCGAATGCAAAAACTCGCATAATCTTCCTGATTCATTGGAGAAAGTTCCATTTATTCCCTCCTTATTTTGAGTGATCTTCATTATGTAGGATCCCTGTGCAGTCCTTATTGCACTGCTAGTATCTTATTGTATCCTGTTCTCCCGCTTGGCGCATGAAGTAATTCTGACGATTTGTACTTCAAATTTCATATGTATCCATTTTATCTATAACTTTTGATCTCCTCCCGTCGTTTATACCTCATAGGAAAGGAGTGCATTATCTTGTACACACATCGCCGATTCTCCAAAAAGAAAATCATTATCTTGTCCGCCATCGTACTCGTCATAGGTATCATCACCTCTAAGAGCTTGCTGAATGCAGTCGATCCCTTTCGCCACTTGAGAATCACAATCCACAATCAGTCTGACTATAACCTCACCAATATTCAGACTAACTTAGCCCAAGGCGACTCGTATAATACCAACGAGAGTGGCTCCACCTACGTATTCAAAAAGGATATTCCCAGCGGAGCAAAAGTGAAATTCGCCCCACAGCTGAAACTTTCCGGAGAGGGTACTGTCTCTTTAGAGTTTACAGACAGCCACGGTAAAACCTATAACAAAATGGTTTGCGGTTATACGGAATACTTGTCCGGCAATTCATACGTTACTGTAACCAATGAGAATGTCACTGTGAAAGAGGAATGTATGTAATCTTTCGGCAACACAATTATATAAGTAATTTGTACATCCTCATTACATACTAAAAGCATAGAGGAGGAAATTACATTGTCCTTAAACATAATTTTAGGCGCAGGCTTAGTCTTCTCTTTATTACTTTCTTCACATCAAGCTAGTGCTGTTAGATTAGAGGATAGAGTCAAAGATGCTTTTACTAACCCTCCAATCACTGTGGAGAACTCTAATGATCCGATTGTTACTCCATTGGACATACAACTTATAAGACCATTCAATTACAGTAGTTACAATGCATATGAAAAATCATTCACATTGGATTCTGACAATGGAGAGACTTCTAATCTTTGGATTAACAACACTAGTACGGATACTATTTATGTCAAGATCACTGTGGGCAATCTTTCTCCAATTGATATTTCAATCAAAAAAGGAACTCAAAAAACAACAAGAATAGGTGTTATAGGCACAACAAACGTCAAAGTTTATATCTATAGTTCAACAGGTCATAAAATGGATATGAATATAAGTGCCAGACAATTTTAATAAAATAAATAGTGTAGAGGATATTTCTTAATGAAGTATCTTCTACACTATTTTTGTTGCAGATTATAGTAGGAAGCAATATAAGTAGATTCAAAATATATAATGAAATAACTCCAATGAAGTTTATATCATTTTCATTTTAACCCTGCGCTTACCGCCGTTCAACCAGCCGCTCCGTCTGTTTCAAATCTTCAATCCGCCCTGCGCCAATGCCGAACATCACGGTACGCAGCTCGAATTCGACCTGTTCCAATCGCTCATTCAGAGCATCGTCGGAAGCGACTGCGGATTCGAGCAGAGATCGGCCAAAACCAGCCAGATTAGCACCGAGCGCGAGGGCTTTGGCTGCATCCACGCCCGTGTAAAGTCCGCCACTGCCAATCAGAGCACCCGCCGGATTCAGCGCTCGCACTTCCTGAATACACTCCGCTGTCGGAATGCCCCAGTCGGCAAAAGCTTCCGCAGCCGCCCGGCGTACCGGGTTGTTGTTACGGTATTTCTCTACCTGCACCCAGCTTGTACCACCAGCACCAGCTACATCGATAAACGCCACACCTGCTTCATATAAGCGTTGAGCCGTCACGCCATCGATGCCAAAACCGACTTCTTTTACGCCAACAGGCACGTCTAACTCACGACACAAGTTCTCAATCCGGTGAAATAATCCGCTGAAGTTGGTATTACCTTCCGGCTGGAAAACTTCCTGCAACGTGTTCAGATGAAGCACGAGCATGTCCGCACCCGCAATATCTACAGCACGCTGGAAGTCAGCCGTGGTGAAGCCATAGTTCAGCTGCACCGCGCCCAGGTTGGCAATGACCGGGATGTCCGGTGCCCAGCGACGCACATCGAAGGTACTTGCCAGTTCTGGCTGTTCCACGGCAGCCCGGATCGAACCTACGCCGAGCGCCCAGCCTCTGGCGTTCGCTACTCGGGCGAGGCGCTCATTGATGGCGCCCGTTGTTTTGCTTCCACCCGTCATCGAACTGATGAGCAAGGGTGTACGTACTTTTTTGCCAATAAACGAAGTCTCCAGATGCACCTCTTCAAAATCCAGCTCCGGCAGTGGGTGATGACGAAACGCATACCGCTCCATACCGCTGGTTACCCCTTCTCCTGCCACATTCTCCTCAAGACAGAGGCGCACGTGTTCCAGCTTCCGTTCTCCCGTAGCCACTTCGGGAAGCAGCCGTTCGCCGGCTCGCTCTTGTTCATTCATGATGAGACCTCCTATGTGAGAATCGTGCGGATCGACAGGATAACCTGCCCGTTCCTTGCTTCTATGTATAGATGTCCTATGCAAAAGACAAAAACATTCATCTAAATAAACATTGCAGCATAACTCTATCCAGTATAACGTTCCAATCCAGCTATGGAAAGGATGCTCCGAAACCAAATGTCTCACATAAATCTCGGAGCACCACTATCTTTTATGCCTTCTTATCTCAAGATTTCCGATGCCAACTGCTCACCAACAAGCTGCCCGGATAAGGTCACAATCGGGGTTCCGCCGCCTGGATGTGTTGTACCGCCGACGTACCAGAGTCCTTGGACATCTTTGCTTCGGTTACCTGGTCGCATGAAGGTCTGCTTCACCGAGTTGGACGAAATGCCATAGATCGAGCCTTGATGCGCCAACGTATCCCGTTCGATATCTCGCGGCGTGTATCGGATCAACACATCGGATTGGTTCAACCCGGTAATTCCCCGCGCTGCCAATTGTTCCAGTACAAACGCTCCGTAACGTTCCGTCTGCTGCTCCCAATTCCATGAATCTGACAAGTAGGGGGCATTAACCAGAATGAACAGATTACTGGCTCCCGCTGGGGCCATGCCCGCTTCGGAATAACCGGAATAACAGATGTAGATCGTGGGATCTTCGGGCATTTTACGGTCACGGAAAATATGGTTGAACTCCGGTTCATACCGTTCCGGGAAAAAGACGGTATGGTGCAGCAGTGCATCATATTGCTTTTGCACACCTGCCAGCGTCACAAATCCCGAGATGGATGGCTCATACTTCCGTATGCGGGCATCACTCATCTCTTTTCGGTGTTCCGGTGCGAGCAGTAGTCGATTCACGCTAAGCACATCTCCATTGGCAACAACCTGATCGGCTTCACGGAAGCCTTGATTCGTATCCACACCTGCCACTGCGCCATTCCGAACAACAATCTGCCGGACCTCTATGCCCGTAATGATCTGCACGCCTTTTTCCTGTGCCAGCCGAGTCATGCCCTCGATCAGTTGATAGGTTCCTCCTTTGACCCCGTAGATGCCCACCTCTGCTTCCACATGACCCATCATGGCAAAGATCGAAGGAGACTGATACGGCGATGATCCCACATAGGTTGCGTACCGCCCGAACATAGCGAGTGTATGTGGATGCCGGAAATACGAACGCAGCAGCTTATCCAGCTTCACCGTTGGCCTCACGCGGAGCAGGCTGCGCAGCATCTGAAGATTGTATTTGTCAGAAGGAGACAGCAACAACTTACCCAGAAAATGACGATTGGCTTCCGCATACAGCGCGGCAGACTCATCCATAAACGCATCATAACGAGCCGCATCCTCCGGACTGTACGCTGCGATCTGCTCTTTCATCCACCCGCGATTGCCTGACAAATCTACTACCGTGCCATCTGCAAATACATTACGCGTACGCGGCTCCAACTCATATAGCTGTACGTAATCTTCCATTGTTACACCTGCATGATCGAAGACGGAACGAAAGGTGGATGGCATCGTGATCGTGCTCGGTCCCCGATCAAAATGATAACCGTCTCGCTCAATCTGCTGCAGCTTACCACCTACATGATCCTGCCGTTCCAGAATGGTCACCTGCACACCTTGTGAAGCAAGTCGGATCGCACACGATAGACCTCCGAATCCTGCACCGATAATGATGACGTTACCTCTCAACTGTACCGCCTACCTTTCCATACATACCCCTTGCCGGAGCGACCCGCCTGCCAGGAAGCAAATCCAATGGCAATGACACATGCCATGCTAACTGGTTGCAAAAGTGCAAGCCACCAAGGTTGTCCGCCAGCATGATCTGCTACTCTTTTCACAGCCATCCCCAGTAATGTTCCTAACAATCCATACAGAATGGACATCGAACTACCTGTCATGAGTCCAAAAATTAATCCCAGCGGAGGCACAATATACATCAGCGTATACATCAACATCGTGCCAAGCAGCAGTACGTCTTTACGGCCCATACCTTCGTACATGTTTTTCTTGTATCCGTTCCACACTTCTGCACCGTTCTGATACATGCGGGTATTCGTTACGTCATGCACGTCAGTCAGCATCACCGGATGACCTGCACGCTTGACCGCCTTGGCTAGACTCATGTCATCTACCAGATGGGCCTGAATGGCAGCATGACCACCGGATGCTTCGTAACTGGAGCGATGAATCAGCAAAAAAGCCCCTGTAGCGGCCACAAACATCGGACTGGATGATCTGCGAATCATGAAAATGGGCAGATGACTGATGATGGTGAAGACCATCATCGGTACGACAAGCTTTTCCATCCACGTCTTCGTTACCTGATAAGGAAAACCGGTTACCAGACCACCGCTCTGCTCACACCCTGCCGCAAGAGTCTGCCGAATGGCACTTGGCTCCAGGCGCACATCCGCATCCACGAACATATACCATTCTCCCTCGGCCTCCTGAACCAATCTGTGACACGCATGGGATTTCCCCATCCAGCCCTCGGGTAGATCGACACCATGCAGCAGACGCACACGCGCATCACGATCGGCAATCGCCTGAACCATGGCCGCTGTCTCATCTTCGGAGCGATCATCCAGCACCAGCACTTCCATCCGGAATCCCGATGTGTCACTCGCGAGTACACTTTCCAGACATCCTTCGATATGTAGTCTTTCATTTCTGGCCGGAATCAGCACCGAGACCAGCAGGTCCGGTGGTTGTATCTTATCTGCTCGGAATGAACGTACTTTGGGCAGACAGGAGACGTTCCATAGAGCGAACAACAGTTGTATTCCCAATATGCTTGTCAGCACAATCCAGAAGGTTTCAGATGCACTCATTCTAACGGTTCACCCGCTTTCGCGCAGCGTCGTATTTTTCACTGGTCGAACGTACATGACGAATCAGCGGAAGCGCATCTGGCAAGCTCCCCTGTCCCATTCGTACAAGCGCTGATCTGTGATCGTCTAACTGCTGTTCCAACACAAGACCGAGTCTGGAGGCAATCTCTTCACTCTTGAGCGTCTTCCAATCTTCCATCACAGGAGGGCCCGCCTGCATCGATATCTCCGGTAAATCGTGCTGGACCATCCCGTGGCACAAGGTTACCGGTACTGCGATGGCATTCGGAGAGCGACGAAGCAGCAATCCGATGCCTGGACGGAACTGAATCGGTCTGGCCTCCTGATGCAGAATTTCTCCTTGGGGAAAAATCCATACCCTTTTGCCCGAATCCAATAGTTCACTGGTGTACTGTAGAGAGGTCCGAATACCGGACGCACTCTCTTTATTGATTGAATATGCACCCAGTTTACGAAAAAAGGCATATTGCTGAAGTTGCTGTTCCTCCATCATCACATAATGATCTCCCCGTGATGTCTGCCTGGCCGCATGATAGAGCAGCAGACCATCCCACCAGGAGCTGTGGTTCATGAAGTAGATCACCGGGCGATTGGAATCAATCCGGGAGTTGTCCCTGGTATCCACCTGCGGGTCCAGTGACCCCGATAGCGTAAATGAACGGAAGCGCCGACGCAGCAGATAATAATGATTATATAAGGCAAAAATTCGATTAAAGGGTTTTGATTTTACGGCGCGAATCATAGAGCCAGCTCCCTTCGGCAAGAAGCATTCCTGCAATGGCGATGATAAAGCTGCCTGTAATTCCTTCCTTCAGGGCGAGTAAGCCGAATAGAAGAATAAAGAGCTGATACAGCCATTTTGCACGCAGCAATGAGCTACGGTCACCAGGCATGGCCGGAAGGAACAGGGACAGGAATGCGCCCATGATAAACCAGCTTATGTAATTGGTCCACGGGACCCCGTAGAATCCACCTGGAGCCTGCCACTCCCAGAATCCTCTTGCATGCGCGACAGGATCGAGCACCAGATCAAGAACCACCGCCCAGAACCCGGTCTTCACGGCTCGAAGTAGCTTGCCAGCCCAGGTTGAACCCCCGCCACTTAACAGCGCCGAGTTACCCACCACTGCAATCCAGGCGAAACCCAGCGTAACAGGCACACTGAACAGATGAATCCCGAAAAAGTCAGAGTAAGCATACTCACCAAAGGGCCAATGCGTATGCACCCCTACCCACTCCACGCCCATACCACCCAACCAGATGATCACGGAAGCGATCCACAGCCCGGGTTTCAACCAGATGACTGACTGGTCGGACAGACCTGTCCGATTGCGCCCCTGGTAGATCAGATCCAGCACATACAACGCATAGAAGATTAAGAATAAACCATTGGAAAAGGACAACACGTCCGGCACGCCGATCGTCAACATCAAGGTTGCTCCAATGACATACCAAGCCCAGTAAAGCCACTGAATCATCAGGATACCGCCGTTCGGGAGGCTTGATAGGCCAGCATCGGGTAACGTTTCACAATCGCACCCAGCATCTCCAGTTTCAATTCATCACTAACATATGCCCGTTTGGTATATACGTCATAGTCGTTACGCTCAACCGCGTGTAGAATGGTGGAGTAAAAGGCTGCTGCCAGTTCAATCGAAAACGCACTTTCCGTCGGATAAGTATCCAATCGATCCATGCCAATACGGAACCAGTTCAATGCTGCTGCTTTTAACTCATGAATAATGGCAATAAAGCGTTCGTCCACGATCCCATCTTCAAAGTCCTGCTCCGAGTAACCATGCTTCTCCATGATCTCCAGCGGAACATACCGGCGCACTCTGGCCCGATCTTCACCTACATCCCGAATAATGTTAACGATCTGCATTCCTTTACCCAAAGCAATCCCATTTACGGCTACTTCCGCGCCATTATCATCCCGCAATACAGGCAACAACATCTCGCCTACGGTTCCAGCCACCAGATAACAATAATGCTCCAGTTCCTGCATCGTTGCATAATGCGTTACTTTAAGATCGGTGAGTTGCCCTTCCATCTGGCGGAAGAATGGCCCCTTATCCAGATGAGGGAAACTGCTAAACAACCATCTCAGTGCTGGCCAGATAAAGTGTCCTTCCGCTTCGTCCAGTCGATCAAATAAATCATGGATCTCATGAATCGTATAGGCCGATTGTTCCGGTTCATCCACACTGTCATCGATCATGCGGCAGAAGGCATAAATGACATATACCGCTTCCCGACGCGGACTTGGCAACCCTCTAAAGGCCTGATAAAAAGAGGAAGAACCCTTTTGCATCAACTCTTCGCACCTGCTCAAAATCGCTTCATTCATGTTCCCATCTCCTTCGTGAGTTGATTGACGGCCATACGTGCACTCTGCATCACAATCGGCACTCCGCCTCCAGGATGTACAGATGCCCCTGCGGCATATAATCCCTTGATATTCGGGAATGGTTTGGGTTGCGGTCGGTATACACCGGACTGGAACAACACTGGCGCAATACCGAAGCTTCCGCCCCCATAGAGCCCGTCTCGCTCTGCGTCAGCGGGTGTGCGCACCTTTTTCCACTTGATCGCTGCACGAAGTCCCGGGAATCCACGTTGCTCCGCTTCTTCCAGTACACGTTCTGCCAACGCCTCGCTCTCCTGCTCCCAGTCGACACCTTCGGCATCGGGTACGGGAATGAGGAAATACAATACACTCTGTCCTGAAGGCGCTGCCGTCTCATCCAATGCGACCGGATTAAATACGTAAAATGAGGACTTTGCCGGAATGCGTCGCTGATTGAACACTTCCTGTAAACTGCCTTCAAGACTTGGTGGCAGGAAGAACTGGTGCGTCGTTGTATCTTCCCAGGTTTTGTCCACGCCCACATAGAGCAATACACATCCGGAAGAGGGACGATACGGCTTTCTTTTACGCGCTACCTCTGATGATTGACCAAGCAAACCCGAAAGATGGGGGAAATCGCCATTGTAGATAACTGCATCCACATTTTCTGCGCCTGCTGCCGTTTCTATACCTTCACATACACCATTTTTAATCGTGAGCCCTGTAACTTCCGCATTCAGTACAACACGTCCACCACGTGAGATCAGTTCCTGTTCCAGAATAGCCGGTAATGCTGCATACCCGCCCTTCACCATCCAGATTCCATATTCATGCTCTGCATAGGGAAGCAGGGAGTAGATGCCTGGCGTCCCGAACGGCGATCCACCGATGTATAGACTTTGTAGCGAGTAAGCATCAAGCAATTCCTCATGCTGAAAATAATCACCCACCGCTTTCCGGACACTTTTGTGTGCACGTAATCTGCCCATGAGTGACATGAGAGATGGTGTGAAGAAATCCCTTTTGCGCGGAAAAGCCCGTTCCAGAAACGCCGCCCGGCCTGCAGGAAACAACGTGTCCATGTCTTTCATAAACCGTGTGAACCCTCGGCTCTCTCCTGGGAACAAACGCTCAATCTCCGCCGTCTGCTCCTCACGTGACGTCATCTTGGTCATGACACGACCACTGTGATAATGCACTCTATATAGGGGATCACAGCGAAGCAGCTCAATCTTCGAACGATCTACGCCGGCTTCCTCCAGTATGCCAAGTAACATCTCCGGCAGAAGCACGATGGTCGGCCCCTGATCAATCCGGTACTCTCCTTCCTGCTCATATCCAATACGTCCGCCAACGCGCGATCCCCGTTCATACACGGTGACATCCCATCCCTGACGGTTCAACAACAGCGCCGAAGTAAGTCCGCCAATCCCTGCCCCTACAATAGCGGCCCGCTTCATGAATGCCCTCCGGCTTCTGCCGTCTTCACATAAGAGGATGGCTTGGAGCGCGTGCGCGCGTCCTCTTCCTGGATCAGCCTCACGCTGATTCGAGCAGATTCAAAGATCGTTGGCAAACCGCTGCCAGGATGTGTTCCTCCGCCTACCAACCATACACTTTTCAACTCTTCAAACTGGTTATGGGGACGCAGATACATCATCTGACCCAGATTATGCGCCATGTTGAACGTTGCTCCGCGGTACACATCCAGTTCATTCTCCCAATCGAGTGGCGTGAACAGCATACATTCTTCAATCCTGCTGCGAATGTCTGCCAGCTCAGGAATGCCTTCCATGCGCTTCATCATGGCCTCCTGCACATTCTCACGTTCTGCTTCCCAATCGATGTCTGCGGTAAGGTTAGGCGTAGGCATCAGAACATATAAAGCAGATTTTCCTTCCGGTGCCAGTGTCGAATCGAGTCTGGAAGGGTTATGAATATATAGAGATGGATCGGCTGACAACATTTTGTGCTTCGTAATCTCATCAACGTTCAACCGGTAGTCCTCTGGAAAATAGATCGAGTGATGCGGCAGGTCCACTTCACCATCCACACCCAGATACAGCATCGCTGTAGAGCAGGAGTACTTTTTGCGTTTCATTTTCTCCGGGGTATATTTCTTAAGTACGCCCGGTTCGAACAAATGGTTCACCGCATGTGCAAAGTCGGCGTTCACGACCACATGGTCCGCTTCGATGCGTTCACCGTTCTCCAGCAACACACCTTCTGCACGACCCTTGCGAACGATGACCTGTTTCACCGGGGTGGAAGTATGTATCCGTCCTCCGTATTCTTCCACGACATCAGCCATGGCCTGGAAGATCCGATTCACACCGCCAATCGGGTGGAACAATCCATAGTGATGCTCGATGAACGATAGTATGGTAAAGGTACCCGGACAATCCCAGGCAGACATGCCAAGGTATTTGGATTGGAATGTGAATGCCCAGCGTAGACGCTCGTCTGTAAAATAGCGGGACAAGATTCCATAGACTGTATTGTGGACATCAAGCTTGGGTAGAGCTGACACCGCATCTTTACGCAAATAGTCCGTAAGCTTGCCAAAAGGACGGCGGAGCAAAGGCATGACTTTGCCAAACTTCACTTCTTCTTCTTGCATGAACCGAAGGTAATGGTCTTCATTGCCCGGGAACAATTCCTTAATCTGCGCAGCTGTATCTTCCCGATTACGAGAAGGTGTGAACACCTTGTCACCAAAGTTCAGTGCGTACAGTGGGGTTAACTCTTTCATATGCACATAATCGGATAACTTGCGACCCACCACGTCGAACATCTCTTCAATCAGCTGAGGCATCATCAAAAATGTAGCGCCCCGGTCGAATCGATATTCACCCAGTTCCAATCTGGCAGAACGCCCCCCGATGACTGGCTGTTTCTCATATACATCTACTTCGTACCCCTGACCGGACAATAGCATCGCTGCTGCGAGTCCACCCGGACCCGCGCCAATCACAGCTGCACGTTTGCGTTGTTGATTCGGTATCATGCCACTCACCTCTCTATGTAGGGAATTCCTATAGTTCTCTAGCCCCTAGCCTATTATTAAACCGCCCAAGAACACTTTAAGCGTTAACCAGCAAAAACATTATACAAATATAATACAAATATTATACGACCTTGTAAACCAAAAAATGACCCATCGGTCAAATTACGAGAATACTCCAATCAAAAACGCAAAAAACACCCCTTGATCACTTTCGTCAAAGGATGTCCTGTATACACTAGCTTATTCATTGTCATTTAAGATCATACTCAATTATTTGCCTGTCCAAACCTCGCACCAGGTGGTTGCTCTGTGAGATACTCACGTTCTATCCATGACTGCCAATCTGCTGAATCCTCTGGCATGATCCATTGCGGGTAACGAGCATGTTCTGCACGCTCATAGCCTTTCCCACCAAGTACGAAGCGAATATGTGGAAATTCATTTTTAATCCGCTCTATAAGTTGATCGCACCGTTCAAGCAGCCCCGGACTTGTGATCGAAAGGCAGACCAACTTGATCTTTTGCTCCCGGATAATCGGGAAAATGCCTTCTTCCGGCGTGTTCGCACCGAGATACAGTACTTCTGCTCCATTTTTACGCATAAAGAGAGAGAACAACAGCAACCCAACCTGATGATGCTCCCCTTCCGGACACAACGCCAGAACTTTGGGCAGATGCGGATAGATCGGGAACAGATGGAAAAACTGATAAAACCGCTGTGAAATCAGCTGAGTCATGAAGTGTTCCTGAGCCACCGAAGCCCTGCCTTGCTCCCATGCATCTCCAACCCGAACCAGTATGGGAACCAGCACATGATAGAACATCGAATCGTACCCGTACATGGTGAAACCAAAATCAATCAAACCATTGGCACGTTCACCCTGAAAGTTGTAGAGCGAGTCATAGATCTGATCTGCCATCCGTTCGTATGCTTCTTCCATTGAAGGCACCGGAGCCATGATCGGAATAGGCGCAGCTGCCTCGGGTGGGTTTAATTTGTTTACTTTCAACATCCGTACCGCTTCCGAGATATTAGTCTGATGCAGCTCTACCTGTTCTTTCAACCAGCGCAGATCCTCAACATTCTCTTCGGTATACATTCGATAACCCGATTCCGTCCGCTCAGGGGTGACCGCATTATACCGATTCTCCCAAGCCCGGATTGTTACCGCCCTGATATCGAGCATGGCTGCGACTTGTTTGATGGAATACACCTTATTACCCACTTTCTTTCCTAATTGTCCAGATTTCACAGGTTATATCCTTGGTTCCCCGTCCTTGTCAGGCATATGAAAACCCTAACATTCTACAAAAATAATACACTCATTATACACAACGCTCAGACACCTGTCGATTGCATCCTGCCAATTTGCTATATGTACTATACGCCTACATTCGTTATTCTACCGGGTTATCCTGCGTCAACGTTATCATCCGTGTGGTAATAGAACTCAGCACGTACAGAAAGGGGAGTCCACCGTTGGTCTCATTGCGCCGCCATACATCAGACCGCAAGTCTTCACGCGGCAAATTTCCATACATACGAACAGGGATCGCCCTATTGGTCCTATGGCTCATCGCCGTCATGCTCTATCAGACCTATAAACCATTGCCACCGGGCATTTCCTACGAAAGCCCGGAGTATCATGTGGATCAGGTCGAATTCCTGCATGACCTGACCTATCCTTCCTCCGACGGACAGATGCAGCATGAACAGCAGATCTTTCAGCGCATGATGCAGATTGTGGAGGAAGCAGAGCAGTTTGTCCTGGTCGATATGTTCCTGTTCAATAATTATCAACACAAGGGACAGAACTTTCCTCCCGTAAGTACTGAATTTACCGAAGCTCTGGTCGCCAAAAAAAATCAGCATCCTGATATGGACATTTTGTTTATTACAGATGAAGTAAATACCAACTATAACTCAGCACCGAATCCGTTGCTGGAACAAATGAAACAAGCAGGCATTCATGTAGTCATTACGGATGTGGACCCTTTGCGTGATTCAACTCCGGTATACTCTGCGGTCTGGCGAACCTTCTTCCAGTGGTTTGGCCAATCCGGGGATGGCTGGATCAAGAACCTGATGGCCACAGATGGTCCAGATGTCACTGTGCGTTCCTATCTCAAGCTGCTCAATGTGAAGGCGAATCACCGCAAAGTTGTTGTTAGTGAAAAGACGGCGATTGTCTCTTCCGGCAATATCCATGATGCGAGTGCTTACCACTCGAACATTGCATTTGAAGTAACAGGTCCAGTCATAGGGGATATTCTGCAATCAGAGCAAGCTGTACTTGATATCTCGGGCGGAGGCCAGGTTCCTGCCTACACAGCTCCTTCGAAGGATTCAAACACGGGAGATTTGCGAATACGCTATTTAACTGAAGGCAAAGTGAATGACGCTGTTCTCCATGAAATCAATCAGGCTGGCAAAGGTGATACCATATGGATGGGCATGTTCTATGTGGCCTCTCCGAAAGTATTGGAAGCCCTGCTCGAAGCCGAAAAACGAGGAACCGACATCCGGCTTGTACTTGATCCTAATGAGAATGCTTTTGGTCAGGAAAAAATCGGCATTCCTAATCGCCCTGTTGCCGCCGAATTGCATGATAAATCCAAGGGTAAAATACAGATCCGCTGGTATAACACCACCAAGGAGCAGTACCACACCAAGATGATCTATATTGCCAAGGCAAGCGGAGATCATATCGTGCTCGGTGGTTCAACCAACTTCACACCCCGAAACATGAATGACTACAATCTGGAGAATGATCTATGGGTTGCTGCACCTCCAGACAATAAGTTCACGCGCGATATCGCGAATTATTTTGAGCGTATTTGGAATAATGATGATGCCGAGTTCACGTTGGACCTGGATGAGTTTCAGGAGAAGACCACGTTCTTGAAAGGTATCCTTTATAAGTTACAGCTGATTTTGGGTCTTACGACCTTTTAGACAAGCACCATATTCATACCTGTATCCGCCTGTACTCTCGTGTGCAGGCGGATATTTTCATCTTGACAGGTGATGTGAAGTGTGAAAATATAATTACCTAACGACCGTTAGGAAGGTGATCTAATGACTGCACAATCCATTCGGGATGCAGCCCTGTTCCATTTTGCCAGAGATGGCTATGAGGGGGCTTCACTACGAGCTATAGCTGATGAAGTCGGGATTAAAAAACCGTCCATATATGCACATTTCAGCTGCAAGGATGACTTGTTTTTGCACACCCTGGCGTTTGCTTTTCACGAAGTAACACGGCACACACTCGAATATTTCCGTGATCATGAGGATCTGCCATTGGAGCAGAGGCTGAAGGGTTTGCTGATCTGGTTCGAACAAGAATACAATGCACACGCCTCTGCTCGCTTGATGCTGCGCAATTGTTTCTACCCACCACTTTCCCTTTATAGCGAAGTGATGGATCTGGTGTATCCGTTTATCGATGGTATGGAACGTGCGCTAACTCGTTTGCTTCAACGGGCAATACGTCATGGGGATATTTCACCCATTCCCGCGGAGCAGGCCGCCATTGCATTCATGACGTTTCTCGACGGGATTACCGTTGAGATCATCTATGGAAGTTCCCGTCGGTACAAGAGACGGTTGGAAGCATCCTGGCCTGTCTTCTGGCATGGCATTCATCATCTGAACGAAGAGGCACGAAGTGTTGTGCCGGAAGGAGATTCAACATCATGAACCGCAACTGGTTATATGTATTTGTCGGTGGCATTATTGAGATTGTCTGGGTAAGCGGACTGAAACATGCCTCGAATGCCTGGGAGTGGACTTTGACGGGGATTGCCATCGTGATCAGCTTTGGACTGATTATTGCTGCTTCCAAAAGACTGCCTGTCGGTACGGTGTATGCCGTCTTTACGGGAATTGGTACGGCAGGTACCGTCCTTACGGAAATGGTCTTATTCGGCGAACCGTTCCGCTTGGCCAAAGTATTGCTCATTGGATTGTTGCTCTGCGGCGTAATCGGACTGAAACTGGTTACGGATCAGCAAGAAGCCAAAGGAGGTGCAGTATAATGGCTTGGATGGCAATTGTAGGTGCAGGCATATGTGAAATTTTCGGAGTAATCGGTATTAATGGTGCTTCTACTCGTAAAGGCTGGCCTTATATCGTACTGATGCTGGTATCGTTTGTGTTTAGCTTCTCGCTGTTATCTTACGCCATGACGTCCATTCCCATGGGCACAGCGTATGCGGTGTGGACCGGAATCGGGACGGTAGGCAGCACGTTAACAGGCATGTTCCTGTTCGGTGAACGGAAAGAAGCGAAGCGTATCCTGTTTATCGCGATGATTTTGGTTGCAGCGGTTGGTTTGAAACTGATCACGTAACGGAACAACTGAATTACACTTTATAACTCCGATTGCAATACCACTTTCCGACCGCTGTTATCCCCAGATTTCTTTGATTTCCTTTGAAGAGTGATAAATCCGGTGATAGCATATGCTTCCGAAGAAGCTTTCTTACAGAAAGCTTTAAGGCGAACACTCCGTTTCTTCAAGTTGGTTCTGTAATCTCCGTTATCGTGTACTTCTTAGCTTCCATTAGGATATCTATTAAATTCTGTAAAATAAAAAAGACGACTTCGATCAGGAAGTCGTCTTTTTTCGGATATGATAGAAATAGGGAACCTCCCTATACACTGCTACGTAAGAAAGGAGGGTGTAATGTTGAAAAAATTATTGGCACGCTTTGGCTCTTATACTGGGTATGCCCTGCTGATCGGCATGGCTATCTTCTATCTCATCGCGCTAGTCGCCATTATTATACTCGCCTTGTACGCCTTCACTGGAGGAGCCTAAATTAAACGTTCTTGATAGCAACACCCCATCGTACATACAGGCTACACCTTGTTACATGTTGTTCTTTTTCCCTTTGATCATCCTCTTTCCTCCATATTATTTTTCCAATTTACTCCCATTTGAATTCCTTTAACGAGATCGTTTATACTTGGTTTGACCTTAAAGTCAATTCAAGAACTCACAAGTTCCCTGATGAGGTGAATGTATCGTTAATGAACCCTATACATGAGATGAATGAGAAGAAAAAACTCATCATTACTACAGCACTCAAGCTATTCTCATCCAAAGGCAGTGCTGCAACATCCATGCAAGAGATTGCTGAACTATGCGGGATGTCCAAAGGCAGCCTTTATATCATGTTCAAATCCAAAGAGGAACTGGAAGCCAGTACGCTGGAGTACTGCATGTACACGCTGATGGACGAGATGACGCAGATTGAGCATGAAACCAGCCTCTCCCCGCGAGAACGCCTGCACAAGCAGATTGAAACTCTGCTCATTCATGTAGCCGAATTCAAGGAATTTTTGCGGGTACAATTGCGAAGCATGATGATGGATGATGAACAGCAACGCAAGGAACAATGCCATCCACAGCAAAGAGATCTGGAGATCCGTACCTTACATTGGTTCAAGGATAAGCTGGAAGAGCAGTATGGACCGGAGATTGAACCATATACGATTGATCTTATTTTGTTGACACACGGACTGTTCCTCTCCTACGTCAAAATCTGGTTTACAGAGATGCCTTCTCTCACCGTTACCAAAATGGCAACAAACTTGCTGCAAATGATGGATTATGCCGCACATGGATTCCTTAACCAACGACCTGAGCCTTTGATTCCGTTGGAGGAATGGCCTGCCTGGATTACCGAGGCCCATCCAGATTCCACGGTGATGCGACATCCTATCCATATCATCAAACAAATGCAGGATGTCGCCGCCTCCGATTTGCCCGCAGGGCAACCGAAGAATGATGTACTTGAAACCATTGCCATTCTCAGACAGGAGATGATGGAATTCACGCCGCGACGCGCCATTATTCTGGGCATGATGCACAATCTGGAGAACGTAACTGCCATTCAACCCTTGCATTCCGAGCTTCAGCATATTTTGGATGCCATGTATAGCCGGTTCATCCCTGCTGACTCGTCACACACATAAACAGGAGAAACAGAGAGGAGAAGAAACCATCGTATGAAAGGTATTATTAATTTTTCACTGAACAACAAGTTTGCGATCTGGATTCTGACAATCATCATCTCATTCGCAGGTTTGTACAGCGGATTGACGATGAAGCAAGAGACCATTCCGAACATCAACGTACCGTTTCTGAATGTCACTGCCATTGATCCGGGGGCTGCACCGGAGGGAATTGTTGAAGATGTCACGAAGCCGCTGGAAGTAAAACTGCGGAATGTTGATGGCGTTAAGACGGTTACCTCCACGTCCATGGAGAATGCAGCATCCATCACACTCGAATTCGATTATGGAACAGATCTGACCAATGCAACGGCAACCGTTCGTGAGGCACTGAATGAAGTACAACTGCCTGACAGCGTACAGAAGCCGACCATTTCCAAGTTCAGCATTAACTCGTTCCCGGTCGTATCTCTAAGCCTGTCCGACAAGGACGGTGGTGACCTGGAACAATTGACACGACTGGTTGAATCGGATATTCAGCCTGCACTCGAAGACATTGAAGGTGTAGCTCAGGTTCAGGTGTCAGGTCAATATGTAAAAGAAGTTCAATTGAAGTTCGATCAAGCCAAAATGGCCGAGCTGGGCCTAACGGAAGACACGGTAAACGGCATCGTTCAAGGTTCATCCATTCGTGTGCCCCTGGGACTGTTCGAACTGGATAAATCCCAGAAAGCCGTTGTCGTAGATGGCAACATCGTCGACATCGATGATCTGAAAAACCTTGCCATTCCAGTCGTACCCGGCGGTGCTGGCGCTTCTGCAGGCAATGGCTCAAGCGCAGCTCCACAAGGCTCTGGAGCACCAACAGGTGAAGGCTCCGCGGCTGGTGATGCAGCCCAAGGTACAGCTCCTGGCTCTGCACAAGGAACAGACCCTGCCGCAGGCCAAGCTACTGGCGGTAACGCCAGTGTAGGTAGTCCTTCTGGTGCTGCCAATGCGCCGGGCATTCCAACTGTAAAACTAAGTGAAATTGCCAAGATCGAAGTCATCGGTCAAGCGGAATCCATTTCCCGGACAGACGGCAAGGAATCCATCGGTATTTCCGTTGTAAAATCCAACGATGCCAACACGGTTGATGTCGTGAATGCAGTCAAAGACAAAGCGGAAGAATTGCAGAAGCAGTTCAAAAATGCAGACCTGACTGTACTTCTCGACCAAGGTAAACCGATTCAGGACTCGGTGAACACGATGCTGGGCAAAGCTGTTTTCGGTGCTTTGTTTGCTATCCTGATCATATTGCTATTCCTGCGTAATATCCGTTCAACCATTATCTCCATCATCTCGATTCCGCTCTCCTTGCTCATGGCATTGACTGCACTCAATATGATGGACATTACCTTGAACATGATGACGCTCGGTGCCATGACGGTGGCCATCGGACGGGTTGTCGATGACTCCATCGTTGTTATCGAGAACATCTACCGCAGACTAACACTCAAAGGTGAGAAACTGAAAGGCCGTGAATTGGTCCGCGAAGCAACGCGTGAAATGTTCATTCCCATTCTTTCCTCTACCATCGTAACGATTGCGGTATTCCTGCCACTGGCATTGGTAAGCGGTATGGTGGGCGAGCTGTTCCTACCATTTGCATTGACCATGGTATTTGCCTTGCTGGCATCCCTGATCGTTGCCATTACCATCGTGCCGATGCTTGCGCATTCCCTGTTCCGTAAAGGGCTGAAGAACAAGCAGAATCACGAAGAAAAACCAGGCAAGATGGCCGAAGGTTACAAACGCCTGCTGAACTGGACCCTGTCACACAAACTCATCACGGTTAGTATTGCAGTAATTCTGCTGGTCGGCAGTTTGTTCCTGTACCCATTCATCGGTGCAAGCTTCTTGCCAGAACAACAGGATAAATATGTGACGATTACGTACAGTCCACAAACCGGATCTTTGCGTGAGGATGTAGAAAAAGAAGCACTCGTTGCCGAGAAGTGGTTGTTGAAACAACCAGGTCTGGAGAAAATGCAATATTCCATTGGCGGCACGAATCCACTGAGCAGTATGGGAGGCGGTGGCGGAAACTCAGCGCTATTCTATATTGAATATAACGAAGATACGAAGAACTTTACTCAAGTGAAGGAACAGCTTGTCGAAGGTTTGAAAAAAGAAGTTACCGTAGGAACCTGGAGTGAGCTCGACATGTCCGGCGGTCTGGGTGGCAGTGGTCTGAGCCTATCCATCTATGGCGATAATGTAGAGCAACTCAAACCTGTATCGGACGAAATTCTGAAACTGGTTGAAGCGGATACGGATAATTTTGAAAAAGCAGACACAACACTAGCTGACACCTACGGGCAGTATACGCTCGTGGCAGATCAGGAGAAATTAAGTTCCCTGGGCTTGACTGCAGGCCAACTGGCTATGGCATTGAGCCCGGCACGCGAACGTCCTGTGCTCACGGAAGTTGATATTGATAACAAAACGTATAAAGTATATGTAGAAACCGACGATAAAACATTCAGCAGCATTAATGAGATTGAGGATGAAACCGTCACTTCACCGCTTGGCATCGAAGTACCGATCAAAGATGTTGCCAAAGTGGAAGAAGGTACATCCCCGAACTCCATCATGCAAATTGACGGTAAGGTTGTTGTACAAGTGACAGCCAACATCCTGGCTTCGGATGTAACGAAGGCTTCAAATAACTTACAGGCTGAGATCGACAAGTTGGATCTTCCTGACGGCGTTGAAGTGAAGTTCGGCGGTACAACCGAACAGATTAATGATACCTTTACTCAGCTTGGTCTCGCCATGCTGGCAGCTATCGCCATTGTATACTTCGTGCTTGTTGTAACATTCGGCGGCGGTTTGGCACCATTCGCCATCCTGTTCTCCCTGCCATTTACGGTGATTGGTATTATGGTAGGTCTGTTCATCGCTGGGGGTACGCTTGATGTCTCCGCCATGATGGGTGGATTGATGCTCATCGGGATCGTGGTCACCAACGCCATCGTGTTGATCGACCGAGTTATTCACAAGGAAAAAGAGGGTATGCCTACCCGTGAAGCTTTGCTGGAAGCCGGTGCAACTCGTCTGCGTCCAATTCTGATGACCGCTCTCGCAACGATCGGTGCCCTGTTGCCATTGGTTACGGGCCTCGAAGAAAGTGCAGGGATCATCTCGAAAGGACTCGGAATTACCGTAATCGGCGGTCTGATCAGCTCCACGCTGCTTACGCTGGTTATCGTACCGATTGTGTATGAGTTCCTGATGAAATTCAAAAAGAAAAGAATTGAAGATTAATAAGTAGAGAGTTGTTCTCATATAACGGTTCGAGTACAACTTCGATACAGACTATACGTTCTAACCTCTTGCCCCTTAGCGCATATTGGAATGATTGAATTCCGATGTAATGCTAAGGGGCTTTTTTATGTAAATTCAAACGAGATATTGACCTTCAGAAACATAGACCTCGCTCTCATTGGAGTAGAGAACGCGTCACATTGAATGACATAGAAACATATCTTTTTAATCAAAATTACAAAAAGAAGAGACCTATTTGTCATTTAAAACAAATGAACGTGAGATTTCAGCCCATCTCCTGTAAATCGACTTATAATATGGATTAATTATGCAAGTTAACGGATTCCAGCTCCAGATAGATCACATGTATTGGGGAAGGACGGTGGTTGTGTGGGGGAGACAACGCTTCATATTCAAGTCAGAGACATGTTAAAACGTCCCGTGTTTCGCAAGGCAGAGGTTCTGGCCAGTGATCGTGCGCTGGAGCGGTATGTTCGCTGGGTTCATATTATGGAAGTACCTGAGGTTGGGGATTTGCTCAATGGCGGGGAATTGGTGCTGACAACAGGCATTGGCTGGCAGGAAGGTGAGCAGCAAGGTCTGTCTTTCCTGCGTCAGCTAATTGCACGTGGGGCTGCCGGACTCTGCATGGAACTGGGGGATCACACCAAGTCACAGCTCGGTGCCATGAAAGAAATTGCAGTCGCAGCGGATTTCCCATTGATCTGGTTCCACGAACAAGTCCGTTATATTGATATTACACAAGACCTGCATTTCACCCTGATTCGCAGTCATCAGCGGATGATCGCCGAACTCGATCATCTCACCACCTCGTTTAACCAACTTCTTCTGAATGGAGATGGCGTACAACCCTTACTTCGATTGCTATCACGAACAACCGGATGTGCCGTGGCGTTATACCCACTTGAAGGGGAAGCAAGTAGCGTTCCCTATTGCTCGCCAGAGCAGCTGGAGACTCGGCGGCAGGATTGGTTTTTGCAGCGAGGACGATCGGATCAAGTAGATATTTCGAAGGAAGCCCCACTAACCAGGAACGCTTGCCATCTATACTATCTGCCTGTTCAGGCGTTGGACTACACCTTTGCCGACCTTGTGCTGATGCACCAAAAACTGCCGGAGCATGATTCAAATATACCTATCAATCCTTCGGATGAATTCGTCATTCAGGCACTGGAACGTTGCGCGGCAGCGATCGCCCAGGACTGGATGCGAACCAAATACATGGAAGAGAAACGTCGCTACAAAGAAGATATGTGGGTCATTGACTGGCTTAACGGACATCACTCCACGAAGGAAATCCATGAATATGTCTCCACGGTCAATCCCCTTCTTGCAACGAGCAAAGCGAACATCATCCTATTCGACAGCAACCCCGCATACACAGATAGTCTCAGACTCCAGAAGATATTAATCCAACGCAACATCGTCGCCCGTTCCGTGTTCGCCCGGGAGAACTTCACCCTCTACAGCACCGTTCTGAACCACCAGATCATTCTTATCATTCTCGACCCACTACCTGGATCTCAGCGCAAAAGCAGTCTCTGGCGCTGCATTGAACAATTGCAGCAGCACGAGCAGGAACAGACCCATCGTCTCTTCTCTGGTCTGTTCGCTATCGGTCATAGCTGCGCGAATCTCTCCCGTCTAAAGGAAAGCCTGGAATCCGCAAAAGAGACACTGCGGATTCAGAAGGACATCGGCGAGATGCAGCAGCCCTTTTACAGTAATCTTCATTGTTATCGCATCATTGCCAACATGAAGCAGAGCGGTAATCTGGAAGATTTTATCGAAGAATATCTGGGTCCTCTTATCCGTTACGATATGGAGAAAGGAGGCCAATTACTGCGCACACTCAAGCAATATTTCGTATTGTGCTGTTCCAAGCAAGAGACGGCTACCGCTCTTTATATTGTCAGACAGACACTCTATCACCGTTTGGACAAAATCGAAGCGCTTCTGGGAGAAGATTATATCCTCCCCGAAAAGCGAGTTGCGATTGAGCTCGCGATCTATGCGTATGAGTATGTTCATGGCCCCTTAGGTTGATCTGTTCTAAGCAATTCCAGCTCCCCGCTGCTCCTGAAGCTGGCGAATCAGGATATGACTGAACCACTTCCGTCCAGATGCTGTACCCACGTATTGCTCTTGTTTCTCCTCGGGAAGATCCGGGTGCTCCCATATGACATGAGCACCCTCCAGATGTTCCCGTACCGCATAGATTCGATACCCCTGCGCAACCATTCGCTCGATGGCGATCCTCTCGGCCTCAAACACATCATGATCCGACATCAGCTTATCCCTCCATTCACTGCCGCCACAGGCTGTTTCAATGGCATGGGTACACCTGCATCATATTTGTTGCGCTTCACATATTGCCCTGCTCCCGCTGTCCCGGCATACTGCCGATCTCGAATGACATACTCCCCACGGCACAACACCGTCACCGGACAACCCTGTACCTGCATGCCTTCAAATGCACTGTAATCAACATTCATATGATGCGTATCTGCCGAGATCACCCTGTTTACAGAGGGGTCAAAAATAACGATATCCGCATCTGTCCCTACAGCCAGAGTCCCTTTCTGCGGAAACAATCCAAATAACTTACTTGCTCTTGTCGAACATAGATCAACCCATTGATTGAGCGTAATCCGCCCTTTGACTACACCTTCCGAATACAGAATACTGAGGCGATCTTCAATGACAGGCCCTCCGTTCGGAATTTTGCTGAAATCATCCTTGCCCAGATCCTTCTGCCCTTTGAAATTAAACGAGCAATGATCAGAGCCAATCGTCTGCAACTGACCGCTTTTCAATGCATTCCATAGTACTTCCTGATGCGCTGCTTCCCGCAGCGGCGGTGACCAGACATACTTTGCACCCTCGAAGTCTGGCTGATCCATGATCGACTGATCCAACGTCAAATACTGAGGACAGGTCTCCCCCCAGATTCGGTAACCCATTTCACGCATACGCGCGATCTGCTCCACAGCCTCCGCACAGGTCACATGCACCACATACAACTGTGAATCCGCAAGTGCAGCCAGTCGTGCTGCTCGGCCTGTCGCTTCTCCCTCCAGCATGGATGGACGAGTCAGTGCATGATGAATTGGCTCCGTGCGCCCTTCGGCGAGTGCTTGTCGAACCAGCAGGTCAATAACATCCCCGTTCTCGGCATGCACCATGACGAGTGCGCCATACTCTTTTGCCTTTTGCAACGTCTGGAAGAGAATCCCGTCATCGGCTTGAAACTGGTTTTTATACGCCATGAACACCTTAAAGGATGACACACCCTCTTCTTCAATGATCTGCGGTAACTCCCCCAACACCTGATCATTCATCTCCCCGATCATCAGATGGAAACCATAGTCGATAACGGCTTTACCCTCGGCTTTGGCATGCCATTCCTGGAGAGATTCGATTAATGGACGGCCTTTTTGTGTCAGGCAGAAATCAATAATCGTCGTTGTACCGCCAAAGGCTGCCGCTGTCGTTCCCGTTGCAAAATCGTCCGCTGTTACTGTTCCACCGAATGGCATATCCAGATGTGTATGCGGGTCGATACCGCCCGGAATAACGTAACAGCCGGCTGCATCCACCATTTCCGTTCGTTCGTCAGGCACCAGTCCGATGCCAATCTGTGTAATTTTACCCTTTTCGATCAAAATATCTGCTTCAAAGGTATCTGACGCTGTCACCAACACACCATTACGAATCAATTTGCGGGTACTCATGATATCGCCTCCTTGGTTGATTGATCTCTGACCGATTGCAGCATGGCAATCGCAGACTGACGTTCATTCCAGGTTACAGGTTCCTGCTCAGGCACAAGCTCCACCATCTCAATCGCCCCATCCACCGGGCAAACGATCGAACACAGATTGCAGCCAACACAATCCTCCTCCACCACTTCCAGATAGGCACCGGACGGGTCGGTCAACATATCAATACACTGGTGCGAAGTGTCCTCACACGCAATATGGCATTTGTTGCAATTAATGCAGACATCGCGGTTGATGCGAGCGACCACTTTGTAGTTCAGATCAAGATTGCCCCAATCCGAATATCGCGGAACCGTCTGGCCTACCAACTCTGCTACGCTGCTCAGACCCTTCTCATCCAGATAGTCATTCAGCCCATCAATCATGTCCTCTACAATGCGGAATCCATGATGCATCGCTGCGGTACATACCTGAACCCCTGTAGCACCCATAAGCAAAAACTCTGCCGTATCCCGCCAGTCGGATATGCCACCAATACCCGAGATTGGCACACCCACCTCCGGATTACGTGCGCACTCGGCAACCATGTTCAGTGCAATTGGCTTCACAGCTGGGCCACAATACCCGCCATGCGCTCCTTTGCCGCCTACATGTGGCACGGTATTCCACGAATTCAGATCCACACCTGCCAGGGAGTTAATCGTATTGATCAGGGAGATCGCATCTGCGCCGCCGCGAACAGCTGCCCGGGCGGTTGCCGTAATATCCGTGATATTCGGCGTGAGCTTCACAATCACTGGTGTGGTCGCCACTTCCTTCACCCACATCGTCTGTAGTTCGACCAGGTCAGGTTGCTGACCAGAGGCGGCTCCCATACCACGTTCAGCCATGCCATGCGGGCAGCCAAAGTTCAGTTCCAGACCGTCGACGCCGACGGCTTCCACCTTTTTCACAATCTCATGCCACTTCTCCCGCGTAGGTTCCACCATCAGTGAAGCGACAACCGCGCGATCTGGGAAGCGTTTCTTGGTCTCGGCAATCTCCCGCAGATTCACTTCCAGCGGACGATCGGATATCAATTCAATATTGTTAAACCCCGCCACCCGCTGTCCGCCGAAATGAACCGCCGCAAAACGCGAGGATGTATTAATAATCGGCTCACCCAGTGTCTTCCACACCGCGCCGCCCCAGCCCGCTTCGAACGCACGCTGAACCTGATACCCCGTATTGGTCGGTGGTGCAGAAGCCAACCAAAATGGGTTGGGTGATCGAATACCTGCCAGATTAATGGATAAGTCAGCCATAACGATCCCTCCTTGGTGTTTGACCTTATTAGTTACACTGAACAATCCGATGACAGAACAACCTTCCGATCGCTGTTATTCCCAGATTTTTTTGATTCCTTTTCTAAAGGGAAAATCCGGGAATAAAGGCGAGCACTTCGTTTCTTCAGGTCCTTTCTGTCCTCTCCGTTTCGTGTAAATGTTTAGTTCAATGTATACCGTTGTATTGGATATTTGGTCGTGCTCAGGATCTCTGCGTAGTATCGGTGTTGCTGGATAGCACCTGTAATCTAACGAACCGTACACCTCTTATTCGACTCATTTGCGGCACTTTCAAAATCTAACGAATCGTAGAAAGCTTATTGGGCTGTAATCGCTCATTTAGGCTTTATTTCGACGGTTTTTTGTCAACATAAGACGTGTGAGATTCGTTAGATTTTTCAATCCTCCATAATTGCCTCCATAAGGTGTGTAAGATTCGTTAGCGCATCAGGGACACGAGGATGCGGGGGTTCGATGCACCACTTACGCCGTCTCTTCCACCTGCCCAGGCAATGCCTTCATGACTGCGGCGGCGGCCAACTTACCCTGCTGGGCAGCCGAGACAACCATCGCCTCACCCTGGCCCTGACCAAAAATAACATCTCCTGCCGCATAGATCTGAGGATGCGAGGTACGGTACGTGTGCGGCTCAATCTCGACAACGCCCCAGTGATGACGCAGTCCAAACGCTTCGATTAATGGTAATAAACGATGCTGTCCAATCGCCCGAATGACCGTATCACATTCAATCATGAACTCCGATCCCTCCACAGGCACAGGCAATGCACGCCCACCTCCAGGCGGAGTAATCAGTTCCATTTTCACACATTCTACAGCCTGAACCCGACCGTTCTCGTCTCCAATAATACGCTGCGGCATCGTAAACCAGCGGAACTCCACACCTTCCTGCTTGGCAAACGTATATTCAAACGCATACGCCGTCATCTGGCTTTCCCCGCGCCGATATAACATCTGCACCCGCTCGGCACCCAGACGCACCGAACAGGTCGCTGCATCTACCGCCGTATTGCCCGCGCCAATCACGGCGACCTTCAGACCATTCAGTGCCGGCGGAACACCCTGCTTCGTAGACTCCACCAGTTCAATCGCATCATAGACACCTTCCAGTGTCTCTCCTTCAATGCCCAGCATGGGCACCGATCCCATGCCGCAAGCCAGAATGACCGCTTCATGCTGCTCCAGCAACTGCGTAGCAGGAATATCTACACCAATGCGCACCCCGTAACGGATCTGCACACCCAGCGCTTCCACCTGCTCCACTTCCCATAACGCAACCGATTCGGGCAGACGGAAGGATACGATGCCGTACGTGTTTAGCCCACCGCCTTTGGGTTTGGCTTCATAGATCGTCACCTCATACCCTGCGCGCCCCAGTTCACGTGCCGCCGACAGTCCAGCTGGCCCCGCTCCCACAACAGCGACGGTTCTCCCATTGGCAGGTGCCGCCTGGAATAACGGCTCATTCTTCGCCCGCGCCCAGTCGGTGGCGTAACGCTGCAAATCACCAATGCGAATCGGCTTCGACGATTCATTTAGCACACATGCGCCTTCACACAGTTCCTCTGTGGGACAGACACGTGCGCAACTGGCTCCAACCGGATTCGCATCCATGATGGTGCGGGCCGATCCTTTCAGGTGCCCTGTTGATATTTTGCTAATAAAAGACGGGATATTAATGTCGGTTGGACAAGCCTTGATACAAGGTGCATCGTAACAGTACAGACAGCGGTTCGATTCCTCCATCGCTTCCTTACCTGTCATGGCGGGTTTCATCTCGGCAAAATGACTCTCCCACCCATAATCGGATAACGTTGTTCCTGAGCTGTTCATCAATGTCATGCACCTCCTGGAGAATGATCTACGCTATCTCAAACTCGAACAAACTTGCGTGCATTATACGTTCAACCCCGCTGACAGAATCACTTACCGATCGCTTGTTGCCGCTTCCTACAGGCTAACCAGATGTTCGTACGTTTCCGGCCTGCGATCACGGTAGAACTGCCATACATTACGTACCTCACGAATCATCTCCGTATCCATCTCGCCAATGACGACCTCATCCTGATCCCTGCTGCCGATGGCAACCATTCTGCCTCGTGGATCGACCAAGTACGACTGCCCATAAAATTCACCCATATTCCACGGAGCTTCCACGCCGACCCGGTTGATGGCTGCCACATAATAACCATTAGCTACTGCGTGAGCGGGTTGTTCCAGTTTCCACAGATATTCCGATGTGCCTGCAACCGTAGCCGACGGGTTAAACACAATCTCCGCCCCTGCCAGCCCGAGCAATCGTGCCCCTTCCGGAAAATGACGGTCATAACAGATGTACACACCAACTCTGGCGTAAGCTGTATCAAATACCGGATACCCGAGGTTGCCTGGTTTGAAATAATACTTTTCCCAGAACCCATTCGTACCCTCACCTGCTTCCACATGCGGGATATGATGTTTGCGGTATTTGCCCAGATACGTACCATCTGCATCAATAACGGCTGCCGTATTGTAATACGAAGCAATGCCCTCCACCTCGTACACCGGCAGAATAATCACCACCGCAAGCTCCTTCGCCAGCTCCTGAAACAGCTTGGTCGTAGGTCCTTCCGGCACGGGTTCAGCGGATGCATACCATTTGGGATTCTGCTCTGTACAAAAGTACGGCCCATAAAATACTTCCTGCAATCCAATGATCTTGGCCCCTCTTGCAGCCGCTTCACGGACCAACGTGATGTGCTTCTGAACCGCAGCCTCTTTGTGAACTTCAACGGGAGCCGAACCTTCAATCTCATGTGATGCCTGGATTAATCCGATGCTGATTTTTCCCATATCGTCACAACGCCTCCTCAGGTAAAATGGTTGGTTGGTTCACTCCACCGCACATCCTTCGAATGGTTCGATACAGCACTTCCGTGCCGAGTCCAATATCCTCCGGAGAGGAATATTCGCTGGGATGATGACTGATGCCGTCCTTGCTACGGACAAAGATCATGCCATAATCACACACACGTGAAAGGGCCAACGCATCATGGAACGGACCACTCATCAGTTCTGGCAAAGTAACCCCGACCTCTGCCGCAGATGAACGAATCACCGATTGGATTGACTCTGCACAATACCTAGGCTCACTGTTCGTATCCTCGGTCAGCGAATACGTTAGACCATATCGGGAACTCACTTCATCCAAAATGTTCATCAATCGGGCTTCCAGCCGGTTCCTGCGTTCCATCTCCATGTCTCGTAAATCAACCGTGAAGCTGACTTCCTCGGGGATGATATTACGCGAATCCGGAAACACTCTCAGACTTCCTACCGTACCTACCGTTGGAGCTTCCGGGTCTTCTCTCACCATATCGTCAAAAGCGGAAATAACTCTGGCGCTGCCTGCCAGAGCATCATGCCGCATGCCCATCGGAACAGAGCCGGCATGACCCGCCATACCTTTCATCGTAACCGTAAGCCACAGCGGGCCCGAAATGCCCGTCACCAGACCTATCGGAGCATTCAGCGATTCCAGCACTGGCCCCTGCTCAATGTGCAGCTCCAGATAACTGCCTATGGAATCTGGCGGATAGATCGCTTCTTCAAAATCCGAAGGAGAACAGCCGAAGGCTTCCAGCGCCTCCCGGCGAGTCACACCGTTTTTATCCTGCCGCTCCAGTTCGCCTTCTTCCAACTGACCGGTTATACCACGCGAGCCGAACAGGCCTTTGTTAAAACGGGAACCTTCTTCATCGCAAAAGGCAATCACCTCAATCGGCATACGGGGCTGAATGCCATTTTCGATCAGGCATTGCACGGCTTCGAGTGCACCGAGCACACCAATCGCTCCATCATATCGACCGCCGTAAGGCTGAGAGTCGATATGGGAACCAATCATGAGGATCGGCAGCGCCTGATCCGCACCTTCCAGACGACCAATCAGATTGCCGAAAGGGTCAAGTCGCGTCGTCAGACCGGCCTTTTCCATCCACAGGCGAACCTGTATGATTCCGTCCATATCTTCTGGGGTCAGGGCAAGTCGACAGACGCCCGTCTCTGCGATTCGCCCAATCTGTGATAACTGCTCAATTCGCTCATTCAACCGAAGCTGATTGATGAGTTTGCCTGTTGTGGTCTGCATCGTCCCTCACCTCCTTGTGCATTGTTATCACATCATGTGTTGAAACACTTTATTTTGCTTAATTTTGCTTGCCAACACTTCTGTCGTACTTGTCGTACATGTGTGTTCTCATCCATATCCAGTTACTAACTCGCATCCAGACTTCGCAACGCAACGAACAAACTTCCAGCGATCAGATCCAGTTCTTCCTCCGTGGTGACAAACGGCGGGGAGATCGTCAAAATATTCGCAAACCCTGGCACGGTATCTCCGTTCTTGCCGATCAGAATGCCATCACGCTTACAACTGGCGAGCACCTTCATTACTTTATCCGCTTCCGCAGGAGACCCGTCTGCTTCAATCAATTCCACCCCACAGGCGAATCCGAATGAACGGATATCCCCCACAATGGACAGCTCCAGCAATGGTTCCAGCTTCTCACGAAGCAGGTATCCCAGTTCCTCCGCCCGGCTGACCAGATTCTCTCGTTCCAGAATTTCCAGATTCGCCAGCGCTACCCGACAGGACACCGGATTCCCACCAAATGTATTCACATGACGAAAATGCGCATCTGTTCCGGGTTGCCGGAACGTGTCATACAGATCGGCTCGCACCGCCGTTGCGGATAGCGGTGAATAGGCACTGGTCATGCCTTTTGCCATCGTCACCATATCTGGCTGAATACCATAGTTCTGATGACCAAACTTCTGCCCCGAGCGGCCAAAACCACAGATGACCTCATCGACAATGAGTAGCACGCCATAGCGCTGACAGATCTCTTGCACGGTGCGCATATAATCCGGCGGAGGGACAATCATGCCACCCCCAGTGATCACCGGCTCCATAATCACTGCGGCAACCGTCTCAGGACCTTCCCAACGAATCACCTCTTCATAGATGGTTGCACACTCGAGTCCGCATCCATCCTTGTTTCGCCCAAACGGGCAGCGGTAACAATACGGTGGTGGAACATGAGAGAAACCTACGCCGAGCGGTTCATATTTGATCTTGCGGGCGGCTTGCCCGGTGGCGCCCAGTGCCCCCATGGAGTTACCGTGATAGGCACGGTGACGGGAGATGAATTTGTGCCGAGTAGGCTCACCATTCTGATGGTGATACTGACGGGCTATTTTGAAAGCCACCTCATTCGCATCTGAACCCGAGTTGGAGAAAAAGATTCGATACTCTCCCTCCAACCAGTCATTCAACTTCTCCGCCAGCAAAATTGCCGGTTCGTGACTCTGCGTCATCGGTACATAAGCGAGTGCTTTCATCTGTTCGTAGGCACTTTTCGCAATTTCCTCACGGCCATGCCCCACATTCACACACCACAGTCCAGACATTGCATCCAGATAACGTGTACCATCCTGATCGGTAATCCAGCTGCCCTCCCCGCTTACTGCAATCATCGGATGATCGTTATGAGGCGAGATGTGATGCCATACGTATTTGCGATCTTTCTCCAGCCATTCTTCCTTCGTACCGCCAAGCGGCTGAGGCTGCTGATCCACAGAACTCATTCGTCATCCTCCTCCACACGTTTATTTCACCGCTTCTTCATAGATGCTTTTCTCCAGTGCTTCATCCAGGTTGGCGGCTTTTTTAATCAGGCCATATTTCAGCGCAATATCCGCAGTTCGGGTAAATGATTCATCTACAAAACTGCCGACTTGCTGCTCCGTAAATCCTTCCGGGCGAATCAGCTTTGCAATCTCTTCCAGCATCGTGACCTGATGCTCACGAGTGGTGCTGCCCTCCGTCACATTACTCATCACGATATCCACTGTCTCATTCTGATTGTCGATGGCGTAATTCCAGCCCTTCAGAATGGCACGGGTCACTTTGACCGCAAGCTCACGATTGCTGTCTACCCAATCTTTCTTGGCAATCAGCGTATCCTCCAGCATGCCAACACCGGCATCTTCAATGTTGAACACATCCAGATCGGATTCTTTTGTTCCACTTTCCAACACCACGTGGTATTCGTTATAGATCGTTGCTGTCGCCACATCTACCTGGTCATTAAAAAACTGATCCATCGTGAACCCTTGCTTCACCAGTTCAATATCTTTCTTCGGATCCAAGCCGTTCTTCTCCATGAACGCGAGCACTTGAAACTGCTGACTGCCGAACCACGTACTAACCTTCTTGCCTTTCATCTGAGCGGGATCGGTAATACCTAGCGACTTCTTGGCGATCAAGCGATAACTGCTCTTCTGTGAGATCTGGGCGAGTGAGACGAGTGGTAGACCGTTATCCCGGCTGACCAGCAGACTGTCCACTCCGGTGATCCCTACATCGGCGGCGCCATTGACCACCTGCTGCTCAATCACGATATCCGGGCCACCCGGAATAATCTCGGCATCAATGCCTTCATCTGCAAAAAAACCTTTTTCCTTCGCTGCATAGATCCCGGCAAATTGCGCCTGAGGCACCCATTTCAGTTGAATTTTCACTTTGGTTAAGGGTTGATCTGCTTCGCCCGCCCCTCCTGAACTTGCAGCAACAGGTTCAGCGGCCGGCTCGGACTTCGTAGAACATGCACTCAGCATCGTAACAACCAACAGGACCAATACCAGCAAACCCGGCTTCAACGTTTTGTACATGGACAGAACAACCCCCTGTTTATATACGATTTATCAATCATCAGTCCGTGTTCAAAAAAGTCTGGTTTTCAGTACCGTGGACTTATTGAACAACCTCAATCACGTATTACGATCTATGGTTGATACCCTGATGTACGTTAGTGATCTGTGCGTGCACGATTCCACGGAATGAGTCGCTTTTCTGCCAGGACAACCGCTTCATACAACACAATACCGAGCGCGGCGGCGATGACAATGCAGGACCAGGCCAAGGGCATGTTCGCCAATCGAATCTGATCGGAGAGTAAGTACCCCAGCCCCTGGGAGGCGATGAAAAACTCACCCACAATGGCCCCGATAATACTGGTCGACATGTTGATCTTCAGACCTGCAAAGAGGGAAGGTATAGCATGAGGCAGTCTCAGCTTCCAAAAAAACTGCATCCTGCTTGCGGCGAGGCCACTCAGCAGATCACTGTACTGCGGCTGAATGGAGGTCAGCCCCTTAAACAAGCTGACCGCCATAGCCGCCATCGTAATGACGGTGATGACTGCAATACGCGACCAGATCCCGTCACCGAACCAATTGTTCATAATCGGGGCAAGAGCCACGATCGGAACAGCGTTCAGTGCCGACAGAACCGTAACCGCCGCCCTGCCACTTGTGGGAAAGAACGATGCACCCGCTGCCGCCAGAGCGCCCAACAGGGAACCGAGCAGGAATCCCCCCAGCATTTCGGTTCCACTGTACATCGCATATCGAAAGAGCATATTGGCATTTTCCTGTATCGATGCCGCAATCGCGGAAGGCACAGGCAATTGGTAACTTTCCAGCGAGAATATCCAATGAAACAACCTGAGCTGCCAGAGGGAGAGAAACAATACACCCGCACCCCAAGGAAGCATGCTCAGTGCAATCGATCGCCTGCGAACGCCGGTGCCCAATCTTTCCTTTTCGGCTTGTCCCGGTTGTCCATGGATTTCCGATCCGGGAGCAGATGTCATCTGTGAACCAGGGAGGGGCGTAGCAGTTCCCGTTACAGCAGCAATTGCCACACCTTCATCACGTTTCCGCTGCATTACCCTACCTTCACTCATGTGGCATCGCCCCCTTTGGCCCTGAATTCAGGCTGCCAGGGGGTTAGCCAACGTTCGGCCAGACTGATGACCAGATACGAGATCAGGCCAATGCCAATGCTAAGCATGATGGTTGCCCAGAACATGCCCACTTGGGCATGGCCGTAATATAACGAACTAACCATCAGGACACCGAGTCCGTCAGGGGCACCCATCAATTCCACAACGATAGAGGAGGTCACCGCCAGCGGAGCAGCTATTTTCATACCTGAAAATAATCCCGGCAGTGCTGAGGGCAACAGACATTTGATATATCGTGCAGTCAATGAAGCTCCACAGGAACGCATCAGTTCCAGATGCTCTGGCGCTGCACTTTTTAATCCTTTCAACGTATGGATGATGATCGGGAAGAAAGTTACGTACGCCGCCATAACCATTCGGGCCCATTCCGCGTTGTGAATGATGCCGTACACAATTGGTGCGAGACCAATAACCGGAACCATCTGTGAGGAGACTATATATGGCGATAACGTGCGCTCCAGCCATACAGCTCCGCTCATGAGCAGAGCCAGACCCAGGCCCAGCAGCGTTCCCCCTGCAAAACCAATGGCCGCATTGCCAAACGTGACCGCCCCCTGCTCTGCCAGCGTACCCGAGTAACGAAACAAGGCTGCAAGCACATCATGCAGATAAGGAAGGCGAGACGCCGCCTGCTGGGGTGACAGGAATAGTTGGAGCATCCAGGCGATTCCCTCCCACAGCACCAATACGGCCATAATCCAGATGACGACCCAGGATCGATATCCCGGTTTAAAGAACCGCAGGGACATGAGATTCATCACGCTCCTCGTAGAAGCAATTGCGAATGGTTGTGATCATGTGGTAGAAAGCATCCGTTTCTCTCAGTTCGCTATGGCGTTCAGAGGACAGATTAACAGAATGAATGGAATGCACTTGCCCTGGATGTGCAGAGAGTACAATGATTCGGTCGGACAGAAATACGGCTTCAGGGATGCTGTGTGTGACAAAGAGGAAGGTCTTGCCTGTTGAGCGCTTGATCTCAAGCAGCTCCAATTGAAGCTTTTCTTTGGTGAATTCGTCCAATGCGGAGAAGGGTTCATCCATGAGCAGCAGTGGCGGATCAAGCGCAAGGGCACGTGCAATGGATACACGTTGCTGCATGCCTCCACTGAGCTGCCACGGATAATGGTCGGCGAAGCGGGTTAGTCCTACCATTTCAAGCAGTTCACTGCTAATGCGGCGGCACTCCTTCCGGCGGGTACCCAGCAGTTCCAAGGGCAATTCCACATTGTGACGAACGGTGCGCCAATCGAACAAGGCGGGTGTCTGGAAGACAATACCGAACTGTCGCTGTAGTCGAGCCCGCTCAGGCTCCTGACCGGCAATGCGAACGGTGCCTGAGGTGGGCTGAAGCAGATCACCCACTAACCGGAGCAAGGTCGACTTGCCACAGCCGGAAGGGCCCAGCAGAGAGACAAACTCATTGGACTCGATCTGGAATGTAACATCCGACAAAGCAGTGACTTGTTGTGTACCTGTGCCAAAGACAACGGACACATGATCTACATCAATATGGCAGGCTCCAGGGACTGTAGCTGAGGGTGCGGAGGACATGGGCATTCTCCTTTGTGGAAGTTATTTTCATGGCACACAAGGCTGAATGGGAGGTTTATATACACGAACGTAACAGGTTTGCTTGTTAGATAATACTATATCGCTTTGGGCGGGGATTACATTATACAGTGTGTTTTGAGTATGGGCCTGTTCATGTTACACAATGTAAAATGAGATGTATTCTCAGATATATCCATGTGAGTTTTCCTCGTATTTAGCTAACATACATTTCACTTAACAACAAACGCACGATCATTTGTATTTATTGAATAAATATTCGGAAAATATGACATATGCCCTCGTATTCTTGTCCATTTTCTTGTATAAAGATTGAATAGACGTACAAGGGCTGCACCTCCACGTGTCACGGCTCCTGAATGATGAAGGCGGTATCACTATTCCGGATCAATCACCACGCAGGCTGGCTTCCTTTGTCATATATCACTTTGAAAACCACATATGTAGGTCTATCCAAAGATCAGTAGAACGAAGCTTTCAAATCCAGAAATCGGGGTGGTCATGATGTTTGATTGGCTGGGATGGAGAAAAGGATTGCCGCTGTGGCGATCGTATCGGTTGAACGCACATATGAAGGAAGATGTGGAACAGATTTTTGAGGGAATTGCCGAAACGAGACGGCAGATTATGATGGACTGGGCAGATGAACAGTGGAACCACCTGGACCGTTTGCTTCAACAGATACAGTCGCTTCAATTACAGGATGTATTACAAGGTACACCGCAAGGAAGCAAACTAGATGCATGGTTTCAAGCCAGTTATATTCGAGCTGTTGATAGTACGGAGCTATTCATGCTGAACGAACAGAATCAGGTGGTATTCTCTACATATAAGAAACATATTGGACAGATCTATGAGGATCACGAAGCTTTAATAGGACCAGGATTGAAGTACTCCAGAGCAGGTCAGCAGGAAAAAAAATGCTTGTTTGGTCCTTACTCTGATCCCCTGACGCTGGATATTGGTCCACGCTCGTCCGCTTTTCACGATGATGTCACCTTGCTGTTTATCTCCCCAATTCTGCAGGAAGGTCGCTATGTCGGTTCGTTATGCAGCCGTGTCCCCGGGGATGTACTGGGTGACCTGATTCAACGAGAGTCCGGTCATATCTATCCTGATTCCGGTGACAATTACCTCTTTATGGCCGAGTCGATATTACGGCCTCATCTGCAACCCGGCACTGCCTTATCCCGAAGCCGCTTCGAAGACCGTACCTTTACGCATGGGGAAAACCTCAAAGATGGCGTCACCACCGAATGGGGCATCGTTTCCGTTAAAGAGCATACCGAGCTGGAACTGATGTTCACCGATCCATCGACCGGAGAACTGCACCCCGGAGTAGCAAACACCATTCAGAATGGTTCCAATCTGTTCGTAGCCTTTCCCGGCTACTCGGATTACCGACATATTTCTGTAATCGGCAAAGGCATCACCTTCCAGCTGCCACACTGTCCTGATCGCTGGGGCATGATGTGTGAAGGGGATTTAGAGGAAGTGTATCGGATACGAAATATCGGCTGGCGCCAGTTCAAGCAGCATAGTCTCTTCACGCTTTTGTCAGGCGTTGCAGGAACTGCCCTTGTCTATGCCTTCACCGGAAGTGGATGGAGCGCTGCAGCAATAGCAGCATTTAACGTGTTATTCGGATTCTTCACTGCATTGCAGCTGCATCGTAGCCAATTTCGGCGGGTTCATGAAGACTTGCGGCGCATCAGCCGTTTTATTCGAATTAATGCGGAAGGCAGGGGGGATCTGACCCAGCGCCTGGACACGTCTTCTTTTGCCCAAGACGAATCGGGTGAACTGGCGAAATGGATCAACAACATGATTGACTCTCTGGAGGGCATTATGCTGAAGGTACAACTTGCCACCGTAGACGTTATGGACAACCAGGTTCAGATGCGAACTTCAACAGAGACAACCCAGGGCACGACTGAGCGTGTGAACCACAAGCTTGGTTCGATGATTCAGGCCATTCGCACCCAACTGGAAGATCTGGATCAGGCCAGAATTGCTGCCGATCACATGCGCATAACGCTGCAACAACTGGAGACTTCTGCAACCGAACAGATCGGCGTGGCCCAGCAGGAAGTGGAACGAATCGGCGATAAAATGACCCAAATCTCGGGAGCGGTATCCGATACCAATCGTACCATCCTGTCCTTTATGGATACGATGAAAGAGATTTACCGCGCACTGGCTGTCATTGACGAAATTTCAGCTCAGACCAATCTGCTGGCTCTGAATGCTACCATTGAAGCTGCACGCGTGGGCGAACATGGCCAGGGCTTCTCGGTCGTGGCAGGGGAAATTCGTAAGCTGGCTGATTTATCCCGTTCTTCTACTGAAAATATTCATCAGATTCTGGACCGAATCTCAACAGCAGCAGGAGCTGCGTCCCAATTAATCACAGAGGGTGATCAGGTACTTGCTGAAGGAACGACACTGGTTCAGGCCGCTTCGCAACTTCTGAAAAATGCTACCGCTGAAGAACCTGAGCGCACACAAGTCGTAGATCAAGTGGTCATGCTGATGGAAAATATCGCTGCAATCAGCCATCAAAATCGGGCGACTTCCGCTGAGGTAGAAGCCGAGATGATGGAGCTGATTCGTGATATGTTACAGGTTCAGCATTCTTCGCATAATGTGGAAGCCATTACAGTCTTTCTGCAACAACTCGTGGGACAATTCCACCTGAACCACCCCGCCAAAAATGCTGTCATCTGACGTTATCGTTGACGCGGATTGGAGAAATAGCTAAAATTTGATGCAACTGTTCCTTTTGAAATTGTCGTATCATTTATAATAGAAGATTTCCAATCTGAACCGATGAAAGGGTGGTCTGCATGGAATTGCTTCAGGATTCATTTGGCCGAATACATGACTACATCCGTATTTCTGTTACGGACCGCTGTAATTTACGCTGTGTGTATTGCATGCCCGCAGAGGGCATGGAGTTTGCTCCACATGATGAGATTATGAGCTACGAAGAGATCGCACAGGTACTGAAGGTGCTCGCTCCGATGGGCATGCGTAAAGTTCGGCTCACCGGGGGCGAACCGCTGGTGCGCAAGGATCTGCATAAGCTCGTCGGCATGATCTCAGCGATTGACGGTATTGACGATATTGCACTGACGACCAACGCTCTCCTACTGGATAAGCAAGCTCAAGCATTGAAGGACGCTGGATTGAACCGGATTAACATCAGTCTGGATTCCCTACGCGCTGATCGTTTCTCCATGATTACCCGGGGCGGGGATGTGAACAAGGTACTGAAAGGCATTGAAGCTGCAACAGCCGCTGGCCTTGCTCCGATTAAGCTAAATGTCGTGCTAATGAAGGGTATCAACGATGATGAGATCAAGGATTTCATTGCAATGACGATGGATCAACCTCTTCATGTGCGTTTTATTGAATATATGCCGATTGGACACGCTTCGGATTCATGGCGCAAATCTTATTTGCCGCTGGAAGCCGTGACAGATGTATGCGCTGAAGCAGGCTGGACGGTAGAAAATACAACAGGCCCTGCGGGCAATGGCCCATCACGCAATATGAAAATTGTGGGCTCCGAAGGCACATTCGGATTGATTCATCCCGTGAGCGATCACTTCTGTGATAATTGCAACCGACTTCGGTTGACCGCTGACGGACATATCAAAGCCTGTCTGTACTGGTCGGATGAGTATAATGTTCGCCGTTTCGTGGATGATCCGGATGCCATGGCGGCACTCTTCCTCAAAGCGCTGGGTACGAAACCGAAGAATCATGAAATGGCTCTGGCTTTGGAGCAAAAAATGCAATCTCATACGCCGACTGTACGACGCATGTCCCAGATTGGCGGATAATAAAGCAGACGAGAACTTGATTGTTCTCGCCTGCTTTTTTGTCATGTTTTCATAAATTTCTGAAAATAATCCAATCTCCTGTTTCATTTATTAAAATTTTAATTAATATATGTTATTGCCCTTGTTGGGTCTTCAAGATTCCGCTAATTCTGACGATGTATATACAATACATCTAGATGATATGCACACATACACTATAGGAGCTGAACCTTATTGAACATTGTTGAAGCACTCGTTGCAGCGAGTCCGTATTTTAAAATTATGCTCAAAGAACACGATATCATGATTGCAGTAACCGATACGGAGAAATTCTGGTATTATGTTCCCAGCAACGAGCTCGATCTGGGGATCAAGGCCGGAGATCCCGTTTCCCTCGATGACCCTACACTCCGCCGGGCACTTATACACGGAGAGACTTCAGCAAACCGAATTGATGCAAAATTCTATGGCACATCAATCAATTCGGCGGCCACCCCACTTCGGGATGAGCAAGGAAATATTGTGGGCACACTTGCCATTGGTTTCTCTCTTCAGAATGAGGAGAAACTGGAGTATTTCACTGAATTAATCGGTGGGATCAGCGGCAGATTGACGGATATGGTACAGACGGTAGCCGCTCAATCCGAACAATTGACAGCCTCATCTACACAGATTTTGGACAATACGCGTATGGCAGTGCAGAACTCAGGCGAGGTTAACAAAGTCGCCGCATTCATCCGTGAAATCTCAGAACAGACCAATCTACTCGGTCTGAACGCGGCTATCGAAGCAGCCCGAGCAGGCGAAGCCGGTGCCGGATTCAGCGTCGTTGCATCTGAAGTGCGCAAACTTTCTACAGGTACCAAAGAAGCCACGGTAAATATCGAACGTTCCTTGAAGGATGTGCAGCATTCCATCCAGCAGATGGAGCAGGAGATCACTTCCATCTCACAGTCTAGCAACCAACAGGCTGTGATGGTAACCGAGTTCAGCGAGGTCATTGATCAGTTGAATAGTGTAAGCCGTGACCTGAAAGTGTTTATTGAATCCATGCTGCTGAAGGCAGAATAAATTCGAAACGATGACCCTTACTTAAATGATTAACCATATATAAAAGACGCAACACCGAAGCGTTATCAAGCACTACATGTTTCATATCAATAACCAGGTCAGCAGGCATCTATTGATAACCAAATTCAGCACCTACATAAAACTCCCCATGTGATTAACGTCACGGGGAGTTTTCTAATTCCAAACAAAATAAGCCACATCACGTCCTTCTATGCATAGATGAGTTTCCACAGCATCATAACGGCCAGCCCGACCATGACCACAGCGGACAATCGATTAAACACCAGACTGATGCGTCCAGTTCGATCCGTTCTCCCAATCACCCTACCCGCACCTGCAAGTCCCAGAAACCATATCCAAGATACAACTGCGGCTGTCAGGGCAAAATACATACGCTCCACGCCCACATACTGAAGTGAACTGGTGCCAATCACGGCAACCGTATCCAGTAGCGCATGGGGATTGAGTAGAGATACGGATGTAGCGAACGCAATCTGTCGTCCCGCTGACATTACCGTCTGCGAACCTTGCACAGATTCGGACGACCTCCAGATACTCCATGCCATATACAGCAAAAACAAACTTCCTGCGGCATACAACACATTCGCCAGCATCGGCCATTGCAGCAAAATAAGCGACACCCCTCCAACGGCTGCCCCGATCAACAACGTATCACTGACCCCTGCGGTTATTACAGCAGGCAGCGCATGTATATAACGCCTCTGGCTCATGCCCTGATTAAAAATAAATACATTCTGCACACCCAGTGGCAAAATCAGCCCAAACGCCAGAATCACTGCGTGAATAACAACCTCCATCGTTCTTCCCCCTTATCTCTGTATTCCATGGTAGGGCAGATAATGGCTGACGTAACCAACCACTTGGATGGCATCAGACCCAACCAAATGTTATAGTGTTGGTTAAAAAGACAAACAGAGGTGATTCTGCCTGTCATGGAACGTTCTGATTCTCGACTAAACATGGGATGGAAGCCAAATCCTTCTCTCGACTTGCCCTTATATCGCCAGATTGAAGCCTATATCCGCCAGAAAATCACAACAGGTGAATGGTCCGCAGGATACCGTCTCCCCTCACAGCGAATATGGGCTGAGTCCATGGGGGTAAACCGCAGTACATTGGTCACTGCCCTTGATAATCTGGCCGCCGCGGGTCTGATTGAAGGCAGACATGGCGGGGGAACTTATATTTCTGGCTCCGGTTGGCATGGCATGGCTCACGGAGCGATGCCCAACTGGAATGAAGCCATTGAGGAGGGTTGGTATTATCCCAACCTGCCTGAGATCCAACAGATTAATCAGGCTGAATTTCGGCTTGGCATCATACGTCTTGGTACAGGGGAGCTTGCCCCGGAGCTGATGCCTCAGGATGCTTTTAACGACATCCTGTATGACCTGTCCCAACGTTCTCGTACACTGAACTACCTGGAACCTCAGGGAAGTCTGGAGCTTCGTGAGGCTTTATCCGTCCATTTGCAGACAGCTGGCATTCAAGCCTCTCCAGATTCCATACTGATCGTATCCGGGTCTCTTCAGGCATTGAACTTAATATCGGTCGGACTGCTCCCTCGCGGATCAGCAGTTCTATTGGAAAAACCATCGTACCTGTATTCGATTCACGCCTTTCAATCGGCAGGGTTGAAAATGAGCGGAATCCCGATGGACGATGAAGGACTGCACATTGCACGCCTGGAAGATGCCTCACAGCATGTCAAAGCTCAAGACCACATCTCGCTTCTCTATACTATTACGAGCTTTCACAATCCCACGGGCTCTGTGATGAGTGATCCCCGCCGGGATAAACTGATGGCCACCGCTCGAACGCTAGGCATCTCCATTCTGGAGGATGCGGCCTACAGTGATCTGTGGCTGGACAACCCACCTCCGCCATCACTGAAGGCACGTGACCAGGAAGGACGGGTGCTGCATATGGGAACCTTGTCGAAGGCAGTCAGTCCCGGCTTACGCCTCGGATGGCTGGTAGGGCCAGAGCCGGTCATACGCCGGCTCGCAGACATCAAGATGCAGACCGATTATGGTACCAGCTCACTCGCGCAAGAAGCCGCTGCCTTGTGGTTCGCAGAAGGACATCATGCAGAACATATGGAACGCCTTCGCCCTGAGTTACGCAGACGCAGAGACTTCATGCTGGATCTGTTGCAACGTCACTTTCATGGAATTGCGGAATGGAAAATACCTGCTGGCGGCTTTTATATCTGGCTGCAATTCACTGTGTCCCCTCTCTCTATCCGCCAATTGTTCCATACCTGTCTGGAGCAGGATGTGCTTATCCACCCGGGCTACCTATATGACCGGCTGGATGCGAGTCACATTCGGCTGTCTTACGCCTATGCTTCTTCTGAGGAGATGGAGCGTGGACTACAATGCCTTGCAGAAGCTGTACACAGGCTCATGGATTCTGGTTCCTGAATTCGAATGTGGGTTCCAGATTTCACAACCAAAAAACAGCCTTGACCTGAAAGGACCGAGTCCTTTAGATCAAGGCTTTTTGCGTTAGTTTTGTACATTTGGACGAATACCAAAAGCGGGTCGATACCAATAGCGCTCTGGGATTTCATCGTTTCATCCTGCTATTCGCTATCCTTTTACAGCACCCTCTGCAATCCCCTCCATAATGAACTTCTGGAAGAACGCATAGATCAGGATAACCGGGATCGCAGTCAGAACCAAGGATGACAGAATCAAAGGCCATTCCTTGTTATATTCACCAAACAACATGTTCGTGGACAGAATCAGCGTATACCGATTCACATCAGTCAACATGAGCAGTGGCAACAAGAAGTCATTCCAGATCCACAGGAAGTCCAGAATCGCGATGGTGACTGTGATTGGAAGCAAGAGCGGGAAGATAATCTGGAAGAACGTCTGGAACTCGTTACATCCATCAATCTGAGCCGATTCCTCCAATTCACGCGGAATGGACTTGACAAACCCGTGATAGAGGAAGATGGCCATGTTCACACCAAGCCCGATATAGATTAAGGCCAATCCGTACGTGCTTCCCTGTACACCCATGCCTTTGGCTACCCGTGTCAGCGGAATCATGATCGAATGGAACGGCACTAGCATGGATGCCACAAACAGGAAGAAGATCAGATTGCTCAGTCGACCAGAGGTACGTGACAGCTTGTATCCAGCCAATGAGGCACAGAAGACGATACCACCAATCCCTAGAAAGGATACAATCGCCGAGTTCATCGAACTACCCAACAGATTGATTTTGTTAAATGCGTCCGAATAATTCTCCCAGTGCAGCGTGGTCGGCAGTGCGATAAAGGATTGGAACATCTCTCCTTGTGTTTTAAAAGAGTTCACTACCGCCATGTAGATCGGCAGCATGGCCACAAGAGATCCCAAGATCAGCAGCAGGCGGATCAGATAACTGTTCAGTCGTTGCATCCTCATGCTTCCACCTCTTTCTTCTTCATGACGGTGATCTGGATGAGTGTGAAGATGAGAACGATGATGAACAGCACAACCGATTTGGCACTCGCATAGCCGTACCTGAAGTTATTGGAGAACGCTTCTTCATAGATATTCATCGTGATAACCTGTGTAGCACGGCCCGGTCCACCACCAGTCAGTCCATACACCACTTCAAACACTTTAAATGCTCCATTCAGCGTCAGGAAGAAACAGATGGTCACAGCATGAGTAATCATTGGCAGCACCACATTGCGCAGCACTTGGAACGCGTTGGCGCCATCAATGACAGCCGCTTCCTTGAGACTTTTTGGCACACCTTGGAGAGCGGCCAGATAGATGATCATCATATACCCCACACCGTTCCAGAGCGATACGATCAGAATGGAGTAAAATGAAAACTTCGGATCTCCCAGCCATTGCTGGTCCAAGAATGAAATGGCCAGTTTCTGTGCGAGCTGTGGCAGCACCTGAGAGAAGATGAATGTCCACATGAAGGCACTAATGATTGTACTGATCATGTTAGGCATGAAGAACAAGGTCCGGAATAGCCCTTTGCTGCGCGTCCGTGATTCGATCAACACGGCGAGCAGCAAGGCAATTCCATTTTGCAGAATGAGCATAAATATTACATATTTCATCGTGAACCACAGGGAGTTCAGAAAGTCCGGATCTTCTTTGAACAATTCCACGAAGTTGCCCAGACCGATAAAGCTGTAATCCCGATTAAGTCCGTTCCAATCCGTCAGACTATAGAACATGCCACTAAACGTAGGGTACAGCAGGAAAATCGCATAGATGACAAAGGCAGGCGCAGTGAACGCAAGCAATGACAGATACTTCTTGAACACATTCGTAGCCATAGGTTCTCCCCCTTTTCACTCGAAGCGGATAATCGATTGTAAACGGGGGAACGAAGAACGTTCTGCCAGCCGTTTCATCTGCTTGGGCCTCGCAGCTCCTTACTTGTTGACTTTGTTGTAGGATTTCCACGCTTTGTCGAGCGCATCGATAACCTGCTGTTGATTTAATTGCCCGGAGTAGTAGCCTTGTAACGCTTTGCCTGATTCATCTTTAACTGCTTGAGGGATAGAAGGGTCCTGATAGGCTTTGCCTTCGTTCACATATTTCAGTGCATCGTCTACCCATGGGAAGCTCTTGAAGTCATGGATCTTGGCAACCGGATTGAATTTGAGTGCTTCATAGAAGGCACTTGAATCCTTGTCATCGAGAATGTAGTTCACGAAATCGAGTGCCACTTCTTTATTCTTGCTGGATGACGATACTGCCAGTGAAGTGGACGTACTCAGATTGATTTTAGTATCATCCGGGTTATCATTGATCGGCATCGGTGCCACACCAAAGTTCAGGTCCGGGTTGGATTTCAGAATCGTCTCGGCAAACCATGGTCCCTGAATCCACATCGCTGCGCTTCCTGAAGCGAAGGCTGCTGAACCATCATCTCCGCCGACTTCCAGCGCTTTCTCTGTACCATTCGCATTGACCAGATCGAAGACATCGAACAACGCTTTCATATCCGAGAAGGAGCCTTGATCCTGATTCATCTTGTCGATGAAGTCTTTGTGCTCCGACTGTGTTAAAGCCCCCACAGTGAGCGGCAGGAATAATTGCGGAATCCAGGATTCTTTGTAGGACAGTTCAAACGGTGTGATGTTGGCTGCTTTCAGTTTCTCCACGACCGCCTTCATTTCTGTTAACGTTGTTGGTACTTCCAGCCCTTGCTCTTCGAAGATATCCTTGTTGTACAGATAGCCCCATGATAACGTTTCCAATGGAACAGCTACGACTTTGCCCTCCGCATTGGTTACGGAAGGTTTCACCGAATCCAGTAATTTATCGACAAAAGGTTGATCCGACAGATCTTCCAGATAACCAGCTTTGCTGAACGGTGGAATCTCATTGACTGCATGCAGGGCGAACACATCCGGTGCATCATTGGAGGCGAGACGTGTCTTCAGAATCTGAGGTGCATTGTCTGCTGGCGGCATCTCCAGTTGCACGTTCACCTCAATGTTTTTCTCTGCTTTCTCCTTGGCTTTGAACTGTTCTATATATTTATCGTAGTGTTCTTTCAGCCGAGGTTGTGCAACGAATACTTTGAGGGACACCGTGCTGCCTGATGCCGATTCTTCCTGCCCATTGTCCGTTCCTGCATTGGAACCGCAACCTGCGAGCAGAACACTGACCAGTACCGCACTTGCTACGCTTTTCCATACTTTCATCTCTTATGACCTCCCGGTGTGTGACTGGTTTGTCTTTCATAGGCTCATTATATATCAGAAAATGAAAGCGCTTCATTGGACAAAATTAGACTTGTGTATTGGATTATTTTAAACCTTAATCCAGCCCAAAGGGCTTTCTTGAACGGCTCATTGCGTGCCACTGCTTGAATTGCCTGGCATACGCGATAGTCCCTTGCGCATCTCCCCCGGTGAAACTCCGAAATGTTTCTTGAATACCCGATAGAAGTAGGACACATCCTCATACCCCGCCATCTCGGCAATATGTTTGAACGGAATCTGATCATCCATCACCCATTCCTTCGCTCGTGTCATGCGTAACTGGACGACATAATCGGTCACATTCACCTCATACTCTTTCTTGAATACCTTGCTGAGATATTCCTTGCTGACAAAAAAGATCTGGGCGAGCTGCTCCAGCGTAATCATCTCCATACAGTGCTGCTCCATGTATTGCTTCACTTCCTCCAGGTTCAGCTTGTTCTTGAATTTGCGCTGCGCAATGAGTTGCTCGAGAGCCTGGTAATATGGGGCGGATATCCAGGCAATTGTGGATTCTATGGAAGCCAGCGCTGTTGAAGGGGGTAACACCGTTGCTTCGCCCCGCTCGTACAATCCATTGGAGACACAGAGTTCATCCAGCAAAGCCTGTAGTTCATAGGCCACTCGTCCAAGCTGCCGGGGTCTGTTAATCTCGCTGCGTTCCAGCTTCTGCTGCAGTTGCTGGAACCATTCCCGCAGACTTTGAATGTTCAGGTCATTAAACCGCAAACGAGCCTGCTGTTGAAACAAAGAAAAATCACCAGCAAAGGAAGGCGGATACGCTTCCCATGATTCCGGCGCAGATTGAACCTTTTCCAATTCTTTGGCACATTTGGCTAGTACACCATTCAGTTCATCCGGATTCACCGGTTTGAGCAGATAATCCGCAGCCCGATGGCGGATCGCATGTTTGGCATAATTGAAGTCATCATATCCGCTCACCACGATCACCTTGATCTGTGGGTACTGTCCGCTCAGCGTCTGTAGCAGCTCCACACCGTCTGTGCCGGGCATGCGCATGTCCGTAATGATAATGTGAGGCTGATGCTGCTTGACCAGTTGTATGGCCTGCTCACCATCCTCTGCTTCACCTGCAACCGTCATTCCGAGTTCACTCCAATTCCCCAGGTTGCGCAAAATATCCCGGTTCCACGGTTCATCATCCACCAGCAGTACTCTGTACAGTTCCTTGTTCACAAGGCTTCGCCTCCTGTATTGCAGGGAATTCGTACTGTAACACTCGTCCCCTGTCCGTATTCACTTTCCATGCTCATCCCGTATTCAGGTCCAAAATGCATTACCATTCGTGAGGCTGCATTAACCAGTCCAATACTCGTCCCTGAACTCCATACCCGATCAGCCTCCCAGGTAAGTCGCTCCAGCCTGGACTGCATCTCCGCTAGTTTCTCAGCATCCATACCCACACCGTTATCACGAATTCGAATCGTTACCTCTTTAGGTTCACAGACGACCTCAATGCCCAGCTTCCACTCCCCCGGTTTCTTCTCCAGACCATGCAAAAATGCATTCTCCACAATGGGTTGCAAAGACAACTTGGGAATATAACACGCCCGAAGTTCTCCGGTAATCTCCAGTGTATATTCAAGCTTGCCCCCAAAACGCTGCTTCTGAATGAGCATATAATGTTCCAACTGATCGAGTTCAGACTGTAAAGGGACAAGTCCATCCGGCGCTCTCACAATATAACGAAACATCTCGCTCAAGGCTCGAATGACTTTATAACTGTCTGCCGGTTTTTGCGAGTAGACCATGCCGCCAATCATCTGCAACGTATTTTGCAGGAAATGCGGATGGATCTGGGATTGCAGAGCTTTGAGCTCCGCCGTCTGCTTCTCCAGATTCATCAGGTAGTTGTCCCGAATGTGTTCCCGTATACGGCTTGACATGCCATGCAGATTTTTCTCCAACAGACCAATTTCATCCACCCGGCCGCTTCGTACCACTTCTCTGTCCTTAATCAACTGAATACCCTTCATGGAATTGGCCAGTCTGACAATGGGCTTCGATGTACGCCAGGCCACGAGCGCAGCTATTCCCACAGAAATGACGGTTGCCAGGCCACCTACAACCAGTCCGTATTTCATCGTTTCCAAGGCACTCTCGTTAATCACATGGGCAGGTACAATCTTGATCACACGCAGTCCTGACGGGTCGATGGAATGATAGAATACGTATTCCTTGGCTGTACGGATGAAACCGGAACTTTCTTTGGCGCCTGCCAATTGTTCCAATGCTTCAGCGGACGGCTGGATGTTTTGATTCGGCTGATAGACCGGGTTGCCCGCACTGTCGGCGATGTATACTGCATAATCCCCCCTGCTATCCAGCAGCTCAAGGGTCTGATTGAACTCAGCCCACTTGACCTCCAGACTGATGGCGCCGATCTGTGCCTGATCCTCGAAGCGATTCATGCTGCGAGTCATGTGAAACTTTTGCGGATCGTCCGGATCATTGATAATTGTAAAATCTTTATGTTGTGCAAAAAGCTCATGATACCCTTCTGGGATTTCCGATACCGTTTTGATGCGAGAATCCATGGAGTTGAAGGTGAACAAGGTGTCCAGTTCCTTCAGATACAGTTCAACGCCAAACACATAATTGCCAGCGGAATAATATACACTGTTCAGCATATTGAACATGGCCTTCTGTTCGTCAAATCGGCTGGCTGCTGGCGCTTCCTGATTCAACGCCAGATACTGATGCAATTCGTCACTGATCTGAATCGAATAGATAATATTGTTCATGCGAGCGAACTGTTCGCCCAGATAGATGGAGGCCCAGTTCATATTGGCACGGTTGGTCTCCATAATCTCCTCTTCCATGGAAGAGCGGGTATTCTCAGCTGCCATAGCGGTCATGGCAATGACGGGTAGAACAGCCAGCAGCGTCATGGTAAGAATCAATTTATTACGAATGCTGCGTTTGAAAGGATCTGTCAGCTTCCGATAACATTCAGTAAACACAGCGCATCCACTCCTGAGCTAAAATAGACAAACGCCCCAGCATGGAAGCCGAGGGCGCTTTGGTCTTGATATTCATTTTGATATGTTAAAATATCACGTTATACACTAGAATGAATGGTTACACGAGATCACTACGCGGTCAGAACAACCCTCTGATCGCTGTTATCACCGGATTTTTTTGATTCCCTTTCTAAGGGGAAAATCCGGTGATAAAGGCGAACGCTCCGCTTCCTCAGGTTATTTCTGCCCTCTCCGTTAACGTGTACATGTTAAATTCATCTTATATACCTATATTTATTATTTCCTATTATTGTTCGATAATCCGTACGCCCCATGGTTCCAGTCCGATCTTCTCTCCCGCAGCAATCGGAATTCCTTCCAGAAGTTCGGTCCCTTCCCCATAGGCATTCACGAAGGATGTCGCCTCATCCGCATAATTGAAATAGTAGCGAATCGTATTTCCCTGATCGTTCACACCTGTCTTCACAATGATTGGAAAAGCCAGTTCCTGCTCAGCTCCCCATACACCCGCTTCCTTCATGACACGTTCCAGTACCTTACGGATCACCGCAGAACTGGTGTAACAGCCGACATAGGTTGCTTTGCCTTTTCCATAGGCATTCTGGGTAATTGCCGCATATTCACCCCAATGTGGATGATCATACCAAGCAAGTACTTCAGCCGTTGTCGGTGTAATTAATTCCATCCAGGTGTGGATCTGATTCTGCTCTTCACCAACCCCAAATGGATCATCCCGCAGCGAAACATGTTTTGGCTCTACAAAAAGGTTATAGCTGATTCCGCATGCCTCACTGATTAGGCCAGGCTGGCGGCTAGAGCGTACCTTGATATGCTCATTTGCAAAGCCGCTCTTGAACGAGTAGACGATATGTCCGCCATCCTGTACGAATTGATTCAATTTTTCCAGCAACGCATCCGATGCAGCATACAGAGCAGGTACAACGAGCACGTCATACGCCGCATAATTCTCAACAGACGGGTCGATCAGGTCACAGCCAATATTCATTTTATATAATTCATCGTACATCCAGCGAACCACATCATTATAATTCTTGTCACTGGTGAAGTTAAAACCAAACCACTTGATTGATGTCAGGGCCTCATTGCTGAACAGCACAGCCACCCGATTTTTTTTCTTCAGATTAACGAGCTTTGGACTCAGACGGGCAAAATCCCTGCCAATGGTCTTCGCTTCGTTGTACACCGGATTCGGTTCAAAGTCATGACTGAGCAATCCTTTCCAATACGTCTCAAACGAATTATGCAACGAATGCCAGTGCCAGTAGGCGACCATGTTCGCTCCGGATGCCAGATGACTGAATGCCTGCAACCGAAGTTGTCCCGGATAGGGAACCCAATGCCAGAATGCCTGCGCTTCGGTCTCCAGTACCAGATAATTGGATTGTTTGGTGGAACGAGCCACATCCCCGCCGAATGAAATCTCAATGCCTGTCAGATCATCCTGGGAAGGATGGTAGATATCCACACTGGTGATGTCAAAAGGTTTCGATGCGGCAAAATGATCCACATCCCCTTGAATGCCGTAGGAATATCCACGCCAATCGAAATCAAAGTTCTGGGTAACAAACTGTCCTTCCTGTTTGTATTCATTCACGATCCCCACTTGCCAAGCCAAAAAGTTGGTTACCAGCTGCCGCTGGAACTTGGCAAACTCAGCACCCAGACTACCGTTAATCGTTCCTACAACAGACGGGAAGTCTTCCCAGCTATTGATCCGATTACTCCAGTAATCGAGGCCAAATTCCTTGTTAAGCTCATCCAGAGAGCTGAACTTGTTCCGCATATATTTGACGAATTGCAATTGTACATTATCTCCGGCCGTATTGTAATGTTTCGTCTCGTTATCCGTCTGATAACCGATGACCGCTGGATGTGTGCTTACCCTTGATATCAGCTTGCGGATGATCCGCTCGGCATAGAATAGATAGGTTGGATGTGTAATATCCATGATCTGTCTTGCACCATATTTACCAGGTCCCTGTGAGGTAGTAGCCAGCACGTCTGGATGTTCCTTGACCATCCACGTTGGAACAGCATACGTTGGTGTTCCTACGATGACCTGAATCCCCGCTTCATGCATGGCGTCCAGCACACGGTCTACCGAAGAGAAGTCAAATACGCCATTCTGCGGTTCATGAGTACTCCAGGTTGATTCTGCAATGCGGACTACGTTGATCCCGGCATCCTTCATCATCTGAATGTCTTTGTCCAATCTTTCGTAAGGCATATATTCATCATAGTAGGCCACACCATATAATAATTTGTCCATGATTTAATCTCCTTTTTAAGTGGAAAATATAATGATCTTGACGTGTGCAAGAGTTGACATATTCCAAGTTGGAATGGTAGCGTTTACATTATTATCGGTTGAAGAACTTGGATTGTTCAGTAACCTCTTCAAACGCTGATATGTTCCATGGATTATCCATGCTGGCGTTAAACTGATTATAATGAAGTATACTAAGGGTGCCGATTGTATAAGGCGAGTTGTTTTTACCCTTTTCCGAGGTGAATATTATGGATATCCGATCACAGCTCCGAGAAATGCCTCACCATACGCTAGCCCACTGGCTGCCTATTATCGACTCCAACATCAAATTCTATGGTGCGCACAGCCAACAAGTACCCCATGGATGGGCGATGCCGGAGGAATCACATCCGGGTTTTGAGATTATGTTGATCATCCAAGGTACTCAGGAGAGTGTGATTCACGGTTATACCTATACCGTGGAGGAAGGTTCCATTCTTCTCATTCCTCCCGGGTTCAAACATACGAATCAATGTGTATCGACGGAAGGCATGACTTATTTTAGCGCTCACTTTAATGTGGATGATCCGGTCTTTACCCTGAAGCTAATGTCACAGCATAGCCAAATCTACGCAGCAGGTACGGCCGTTAATCGGAAGATGCGCGTTGTGCTGGAGAGTTGGATGAGCATGATTAATGTATCCGAAGCCTACACATCCACGGACAAAATGATCATGCAGGCACGCATGTTTGAACTGTTCGCCCTGTTGTCCCAGGCCGCTGACAATGAACCGGAATCCACAACTTCCGTTGCTGCTTCACATGCACCAGCTCCAACAGCCATGCATTATGCGGGAGCTATAGCGGAGGCAATCAAGCAGGCATTCCATGCCCAGCTTCGAACCAAGGAAAGCAGTGTATCCACGGTCAAAGTAGAGCAGATTATATCCTCGTTTGGCATCAGCCCGGGATATGGTCTACAGGTCTTTCGCAAGGTGTACGGGCGATCACCCAGGGCTTACCTGTCCAGCTTGAAATTGCAGGAGGCCAAGGTACTGATCGAACAGCCTGAGCTGTCGCTCGGGGAAATTGCGTGGAAGCTCGGCTACACCCATCTGTCCCATTTCAGCAGACAATTCAAACGTTGGACAGGCCAAAGCCCGCTGCAATACCGCAACCATCATGCAGATGAATCAGGTGATCCTGTATCCTATAGATCTGAAGCAAGTCCGGAATCTTGATTGCGTATACGCTCATACTCTTCCGGCGTGTTCATATTACTCATTTGCATCGCTACTTGATGGACACCTGCGCTCTCAAGCTCTTCCACTTCCACATAGCGGCAACCGATCTCTTCAAGCCATCGCATGACTCGAAGATGATCCTGGTTCAGACGCTGCTCCAGATCAGGGAGCACTCGCTTGTGGTAGGCCCCTGCAAGAGGGTGGACATGCCCATCCACGCGTGGAACGATAGCAGAATATGAGTTATGCGATTCGACCAGCTTTTTTATTCCATCGAAAAAAGACGTTTGCAGGAGCGGCATGTCGCAAGCGCATACCAGATTCCAGTCTGTATCGGAAGCTTCCAGCGCCGCGTGAAGACCGGCGAGTGGCCCCTTCCCCGGATAGTGATCCTGAACGCAGTCGTAGTCCATTGCACTGTAGGTTGTCACATGGGGTCCGGCAGCCACGATGATACGCGATACTGCGGGTCTCAAGGCCTTTGTGACATGTTGCAGTACAGCAGAACCGTTTAGTTCCAGCATGGCCTTGTTGGTCCCCATGCGGCTGGATAAACCTCCTGCCAATATGATGCCTGTCCATTCCCTTGAGTTCATGATGGCTTGTTCCCTCCTGGTAACGATATGAGCTTGTTAAATCAATGGATCAACATTTTCTATAGATTGAATCCCCTTTCAACAAATGATACATTGAACAATATGCATTTGAAAGGAATGGCTTAATTGGACAGACCTGTACCTTCAAAAGGTAATCCCTCATTGGGATCTCTGAAACTATATAACTTTTTCATATATGGCGCCATCTCCATCTTTGCCGGATTCCTGCAGTTATATCTGCAAGAGATTGGCATGACCAAACTGGAGATTGGCAGTCTGATGGCGATTGGACCTTTTGTCTCCTTGTTCGCCAACCCGTTCTGGGGTTTCTGGAGCGATAAATCCCGCAATATTCGCATCATTCTGATGATTATGATGGGAGGCACTTTTGTGCTCGCCCAAGGTGTATTCTATGCGCCCAGTTATACATGGATCTATGTAGCCATGATCTTTTTTTATTTTTTTCAAAGCCCATTATTTGCTCAAACCAATAGCCTGATTCTCGGATATATCGATGGCACAACCCAGAAGTTTGGATCATTCCGGCTCTGGGGTTCACTCGGTTGGGCACTGACTGCCGTTGCAGCCGGCCCGCTCATTGACCGTTTTGGTATCGGCAGTGTATCGATTATCTTTGCGTGCATGATTACTGTCGCCTTCGTGTTATCCGTGTTCCTGCCCAGACAGCCTATTGCTTCCGATACACCCGTGGTGACTTTTCGGCGGTTTGGCAAAGTCATGTTCAATCCGTATTTTATGACATTTATCGGTCTTGGCGTACTGGTCTCGGTACCCAATGCCATGAACAGTACATTTATGTCCTTATATATTGTAGAGATGGGTGGCGACAAACAGATGGTCGGCTGGGCCATCTTCACCTCATCCATTCTCGAAGTCGGTGTATTCCTGCTGCTCGACCGCTTGCTCAAACGCAAAATGAGCATGCTTCTGGCCTCTCTCATCCTGATCAGTCTGCTGTTTGCACTGCGCTGGCAGCTTATGGCACTGGCCAGCAACCCGATGGAGATTGTATTCATTCAGCTGATGCATTCCATCACGTTCGGTGGGTACTTCTATGTAGGCACCCAACTGACCATGCTGTTCATTCCAAGACCCTATCGTTCCTCCGGTCAAGCGGTCTATACGATGGCCTGGGGTGGTCTCTCAGGGGTTATTGCAGGTCTGTTTGGCGGCTGGCTGTTCCAGAACTTCGGGGCGGAAGTCATGTACAGTATTGGCGTATTCTTCTCGCTCATCGGTGCTGTTGGATTCAGCATCATGTGGTTGTCGAACCGCCGTAACGGCTATCAGCCGGTTGTGTTGACGGAGATGGGCAATATGGATGAGGACAGATAATCTTTTGTTAGAAAGAGTTGAGAGATAGAGTTACACTAGAGCACTACGATGACAGAATACCCTTCCGATCGCGGTTATCCCCGGATTTTTTTGATTCCCTTTTCAAAGGGTAAAATCCAGGGATAAAGGCGAACACTCCGCTTCTCCAGCTTTCTTCTGTCCTCTCCGTTATCGTGCAAATTAACGTTCAAACATTCAAACAAAAGATTATGGATAGTAGTAGTAAAGAGAAAGGAGTCTAAGGTTTGTGTTCCTTACGAACCTTAGACTCCTTATTTGCATCAATTTCACCTAATGCTAAAGCTAAGGAATCTCAGTCACGTTATATCGCATAAAAAACACTAAAAATCTCGAAAAGACAGGATAAATGAGGAAATAAGGTGTCTACGATTCGTTACGTTGCTGGAATGCCCAAATACACTTAAATAGCGTGCCCTCGGTTCGTTAGATTTTTACCACATGCGTACATGTATGCTTCAGCTCATGTTCATGCCATATTATATGCTCGGTCTAAAACTAACCTAACTATATGTTGAAAAACAAAAGGGCATCCTTCGCCATGATCATGACGAAGGATGCCCTTGCTTTAACATATCATTTGTCTGCTTGCCAGCACTCCGATGAACAGAGCTTAAGCTGATTCATCGAGCTTATGCCTTCGGCAGTTGGAATGAGCTTTTCAGGGATACAACCCGGTTAAATACCGGACGACCTGGCTCGGAATGTTTCGGATCTACGCTGAAATAACCGTGACGGAAGAATTGGAATTTATCCTGAGCGTTCGCTTCCTTCATCTCTTGCTCCACATACCCGTGAACAACCTCAAGGGAGTTCGGGTTCAGTTGATCCAGGAATGTTTTCTCCGGTTGCTCTTCCACAACCTCCGTTTCAGCCCCAGCTACAGCCACTTCAACCTCAGCTTCTGGTGCTTCATCCATGATCAAAGGCTCATACAGACGGAATTCAGCAGGTACCGCTTGAGTCGCTTCTACCCAGTGAATCGTACCTTTAACTTTACGGCCAGTGAAGCCACTGCCGCTCTTCGTCTCCACATCATAGGTACAATGAATCTCGATCACATTGCCTTCTGCATCCTTGATTACATCGTTACATTTGATAAAGTATGCATGTTTCAGACGAACTTCGTTGCCAGGGAACAAACGGAAGTATTTATTCGGCGGATTTTCCATGAAATCGTCTTGTTCGATATAAATCTCACGAGAGAACGGAATTTGGCGATTCCCCATCTCCGGGTTCTCCACATTGTTCTCTGCTTCGAGCCATTCCACTTGCCCTTCCGGGTAGTTGGTAATAACCACTTTGAGCGGGTGCAGGACAGCCATCGTGCGTGGAGCTTTCAGTTTCAGGTCTTCACGTACAAAGTGCTCCAGCGTTTGCAGGTCGATGACCCCTTGGCTCTTGGAAATGCCTGTTTCGAATACAAAATCACGAATGGCTTCCGGCGTATATCCCCGGCGGCGCAGACCCGAAATGGTCGGCATACGAGGATCATCCCAACCATCCACATGGCCTTCGTCCACGAGCAGTTTCAGCTTCCGCTTGCTGGTCACCATCTGGGACAGGTTCAGGCGGCCAAATTCATATTGACGCGGTTGGCTCTCCATCTCACATTCTGCAATAACCCAATCATAGAACGGGCGTTGGTCCTCGAACTCCAGGGAGCAGAGGGAGTGTGTTACACCTTCAATGGCATCTTCGAGCGGGTGAGCGAAAGCGTACATCGGATAGATGCACCATTTGTCGCCCGTGTTATGATGATGTGCATGTGAAATTCGGTAGATCACCGGATCGCGCAGGTTGATATTCGGTGCAGACATATCGATCTTGGCACGCAGTACTTTCTCCCCGTTCTGGAATTCGCCTGCACGCATACGTGTGAACAGGTCGAGATTCTCTTCCACCGAACGATCACGGTACGGGCTGTTCTTGCCCGGCTCTGTCAGCGTTCCGCGCATTTGACGAATTTCGTCGGCGCTTTGGTCGTCGATATAGGCTTTACCTTTTTTAATTAACAAGACCGCACGGTTGTACATCTCATCAAAATAATCCGAGGCAAAACGTTTCTCGTTCCACTCGTATCCGAGCCATTTCACATCTTCCTGAATCGATTGAACGTACTCTACATCTTCCTTGACCGGGTTCGTGTCATCAAAGCGCAAGTTCGTTTTGCCGCCAAATTCGCCGCCCAGCGTAAAGTTAATCCAGATCGCCTTGGCATGGCCGATATGCAGATAACCGTTCGGTTCCGGAGGAAAACGGGTAATAACTTCCTGGACTTTCCCTGACCGGAGATCTTCGGTAATAATATTTTTGATAAAGTTAGGTGGGGTTGTACGATTGTCCACAGGTATCAAACCTTTCATGAATTGATTGGAACTTTCAGTAATTGCAACGCGTTTCATTTAAATATACCTTTAACGGGGGAGGAGTTCAATAAAGAAGGCACCAAAGTCAGGTACAGCTGCGCATAAATAGGCCCAAAACCATTTTGACGGGTTCGCTCGAATCATGTAGCATGATAGTAAAATAAAATTAAAGGGAGGGTTTCCCATCACATCAAATTCGCTTAAACTGACCAAAGAACAGCAGGATGAAGCCATTCGTACCATCCAGTCGTATTTCGAAGAGGAACGTGGCGAAGAACTGGGTGATCTGGCCGCTTGGGGTGTCCTCGACCTGTTCATGACACAGCTCGCTCCCTACATATATAATCAGGCACTCCGTGACGCGCGCACAACGGTCAATCAACGCATGGCATCGATGGAAGAAGACCTGTTTGCACTGGAACAAAAGTTACCCAAGACTTCCCGTTAATTCACTAATTTATGAAGAAAGAAGGTTGCATTCATGTTTACCTATTCATTGGATGAATATACCGAACTCCGGCCGCTGGCCATGGAACACACCAAACCGCTGTTCGAACTCACGGATCGTTCACGGGATCAACTGAGACATTGGTTACCGTGGGTTGATCATGTGACAGAAGTGGAACACACCTCAAACTTCATTACTAATGCATTAAAACAAGGTGCTGAAAATGGCGGCTTCACCGCCGGTGTGTGGTTAAAAGGTGATCTTGCCGGCATCATCGGATTCCACGAGATTAACTGGACCAACCGCTCGGTGAGCATCGGATATTGGCTTGGGAAAGGTTTTGAGGGTCAGGGCTTGATGACAAGCGCTTGTCGCGTTCTGGTTGATTATGCACTGGTCACACTGGATCTGAATCGCGTCGAGATTCGCTCGGCAACGAACAACAAACGCAGTCGCGCTATCCCGGAAAGACTCGGATTCGTTCTAGAGGGTGTCATTCGTCAGGCAGAGAAGCTGCCTAAAGGTTACGTGAACCATGCAGTATACGGCATGCTGCAGCATGAATGGGAACTTTTACGCTAATTTGTTTACATAATTGAGTTAAAATTTAACTAAGACCAACCGTATGCCCCTTTCCTGTGTACATTTTAAACACGGGTGAGGGGCATTCTTGGTTATTGATCCATTTTTTACTGACAATTAAGGTTCCTCTCAGCCTCCCTTCATTCTTGCTCTCTAATATAACGTTGTGGGTGAACACCCATACACCCATACCAACCTACAGAAGAAAGAAGGATGATCCAGGATGAAGAGAGCCAAAACATCAAGAACAGTAGTGGTTACCAGCGCAATGGCTATGACGATTGCACTCGGTGGAGGCATGTTTGCACATTCAGTAGCTAATGCAGATCCGGCAGCAAACCCTTCAGGCCAGACGGACAACGCTCCTACAATAAATTCACATAAAATAAAACCAGAAGACGGGGTTAGAGGTTTGGGGCCCGGGCTGGAGCGCTATTCGGACGAACTTACCTCCGTGCTTGGCGTGTCTGCCGATGAGCTGAAAGAAGCGCGCAGGTCAGGCAGCACCATTGCCCAGATTGCAGCAACCCAAAATGTAGATGTACAGACCGTCATTGATCAACTGGTCGCAGCGGAGAAAACAGAACTCCAGCAGCAGTTGACCAATGGCAAAATCACACAAACCCAATACGATGAGCGTGCAGCTACAATTACACAACGTGTGACTGACCTGGTAAATGGTAATAAGAAGGACGTTGGAGCAGGTGGGCGTGGTCGGGGTGGATTTGGTGGACCAGGAGCAGAACGTTATACCAAGGAACTGACCTCCATCCTCGGGGTTACAACGGAAGAACTGAAGGAAGCCCGTGAAGCAGGCAGCACTATTGCCGAGATTGCCGTCACCAAGAACGTGGACGTGCAGACGGTTATTGATACACTCGTTACTGCCCAGAAAGCAGAACTGCAACAACAGTTAACCGACGGCAAGATCACACAAAGCCAATTCGATGAGCGCGAGGCAGACATTACTCAACGAGTTACTGACCTCGTCAATGGTAAACAGCCAGAAGGTCCAGCAGGTCACATCCATGATCATGGAGCAAAACCAGACGGCAAACCCAAGACAGTGCCGATTCCGGATTCCGGCAAAGTCGACAAGTCAACTAATGACAGCAGCAAAGACTTATCTTAACAAAGGATTAGGCCCAGAACGCTAGGCAAGCACAGGCTTGTTTATACACCCGGTTTAATGCATGAATCAAGATAAAGCCCCTCCTACTCCACAACAAGTGGACATCAAGGAAGGGCTTTGTTTGGATATCGCAATCCGTTTCCATATCACTTTAAATCTGTTGATCAAACTTCTCCCTTAGAGGGCTCGGACCATACCACCATCCACGATCAATGAGGTTCCGGTGATGTACGTATTGGCCCCGGATAACAGGAATACCACCGCTTTGGCAAACTCCTCTGGTTGACCATAACGGCCGAGTGGAATCTCCTTTTGGAACTGTTCCGAGACTTCATCCTCACTGACTCCGTTCTGCTCTGCCCGTGCAGCGTCCAGCTCACGAATGCGGTCTGTGGCAATACGTCCTGGCGCCACCGTGTTGATTAAAATTCCGTATGGAGCCAGCTCTTGGGATAACGTCTTCGCCAATCCAAAAACGCCGGTACGGAACGTGTTGGACAGCACCAGACCCGGAATGGGTTGCTTCACGGAAGTTGAAGCGATATTCACAATGTGTCCTCCGCTTTCTTTCATATAAGGAAGAGCACCGCGAATCAGCCTTACATAACTGAGTACATTTAATTCAAATGCACGCTCCCAGTCTTCATCCGTCAGTGACTCAAATGAACCCGAGGGTGGCCCACCCGAATTGTTCACCAGAATATCAATCTGCCCGAACAGCTCTGCTGTCTTGTGAATCAGCGCCTCAATATCTTCCTTACGTGTCACATCGGTTGCATGATATTCCACACGTCCACCACCACCAAGCGCCAGAAGCTCCTGCTTCACGGCTGCGAGCTTTTCTTCGCTCCGGCTGGCGAGCATGACGTCAGCACCTTCTGCTGCCAATTGAGCGGCTACCGCTTTGCCCAGCCCGCGGCTGGAAGCCAGCACCAGTGCTTTTTTACCTTGAAGTCCCATGTCCATCGTTGTTCCTCCTCCTCAGCTACGTTTCTATTTGGTTTGGATAAAATAACCCATATGAATGTCGTCCACATCCTTGCCGCCGATATAAAACTCGGACACCAACCTGCCTTCCGTCACAAATCCACACTGGGTATAAAACGTAATCGCTCCCGGATTGCTGGAGAGTACACGCAGCCTGAGCTTACGAACGCCTTGTTGGGCCGCATGCTGCTTGATAGCATCCATCAAAGCAGTAGCGATACCACAACGCCGATCATGAGGATGAACTGCAATATGAATCTCGTAAACGTGACGGTTGACGGGCATACCTGTCGCTGGCTGAAAGCCCACATAACCACATACCCGCTCTCCCTGCACCGCAATCAATTGGCTGCCTGGCGGACAATACTGCAGGTATTGCTGTCTGGAGCGCCATTGCATCGGTGCAGGAGAGGTGTATTTGTCCCATACCAGGGTGTCCAACTCCATGAGCTGTGCTGCATCTTTAATCTCGGATGGACGAATCGTAAATGTATGGCTGGTAAGCATAATGATTCAACCTTTCGTGCTATAGTCGACAACGCTGTACGTTACAACGCCGGAAGTTAAGCGAGTGATGAGTTAGAAGTTAGGAAACCATGATTCGTTAGCGACACTGTCTAACTGGCTTTGTTCTATATATTGTAGCATAGCCTCAACGTTGACTAAAATTCCAACCGGGTTTGAACCTTTTCGCATAATGAAATGAAATAAACGTTTAACCTTGCCGTAACGTCATGGTTTATACTGGTTCGATAAGGAGGGGACGCATGATGAACATCAAAGAGGCAGCAAGCAGGCTCGGGATATCGGCGAGAGCCATTCGTTTTTATGAGGAAAAAGGATTAATTCTACCCGCCAAACAGACCACTAACGGGTATCGCACCTACACAGAAAATGATATTTGGCGGCTTCAAACCATTGCTGCGCTGCGTGAGATTGGCATGTCCCTGCAGGATATTACACACGCGCTCGGAGAGATCGATCAGGGGAATCAGCGGCGGCTGGAAGAATATCTGGAGCTGCAACAGGCCGTCATGTATGCCCAATGGATTGAACTGAAACGTATGATGGATACAACCCAGCGTATGATTGATCTGAATCGCCAGGACGGACCGCTGGATGTCAGCCATCTGCACGATCTCGCAGACAGTGCGCGGCGTCTGCGTGAAGCACGGCAGAACTGGCATGATCGGTGGAATTATGACACACAGGCAGCCATCCATGATCAGCGAGTGCAGGTAGAAAGCAAAGTCAATACTGGACAAGAGCAAACCAACCCAAAGGACAGACATCGTTTGGACGACGTCTCGCTCATAAACGGTAAGAGTGAAGTATCACATCCATATCATAGTGAAGATCAGCACACGTCGAGTGATTCCAATAATACGATACAGTCTTCCTTTTATCTGTATCACAACTATGATGAAGGGCTTGAACAGACGGTTCAATGGATCTCGCCTGCTCCTGGTGAGAAAGGACTCGATATCGGTACAGGTACGGGTAATCTCGCAGGAAAACTACTACAGTGCGGCGCAGACATGACTGCAATCGACCAGTCCCGGGAGATGCTTCGCAGATGTCGTAGCAAATATCCCGAGATGCATGTGAAACTTGGTAATTTTCTGGCGCTGCCTTTTACAGATCAATCCTTTGACTTTGTTGTATCCAGCTTCGCCTTCCATCATCTGAGTCCAGATCAGCAACTACTGGCCTTACAGGAGATGCAGCGAGTTCTAACCTCGCGCGGACGTATTGGTCTAACCGATCTGATGTTTGTCGATGCTGCTCACCGCGAGGCGTATGTCCGTGAAGCTGAGTTATCAGGACACGAGGAACAGTTGCGCGCCTTGCGTGACCGTCACTTCCCTCTGCTGGGAGAGCTATGCCGCTGGCTGGAACAAAAGGGCTACGTCACAAAACATGTGCGGCATAATGAGCTGTTGCACACGTTGCTGGCGGTTCCGCTACTGTGAGCAATACATCATGAACATATACCAAAAAGGCCATCCCGCCTTCAAGAAAGGAGGATGACCTTGGTGTGCATCATGCTACGAAATTACATATAAATATCAACAACCGTACGTTCAGTTGCACTGCGTGCCTGTCTGAACTCATCCAGTGAGATGCTTACCCCACCCTGACGGTAACGGTTCGCTGTACGCTCGGTGCGAATGTCCTTGCCGTTCACCGCTACACGGCTCACAGCACCTTCGTTCAAGTGATAGATGAACGTTACCGGCTCACCTGCATACTCGAATTCGAATTGCATGCCGTTCAGCTCAGCTGGCAATACCGGGTCAATGACCAGATCGCCGCCCTCTTGACGAATGCCAAGCGCATTGGAGATCAGCTGGTTCATGTAGATTCCAGGGCCGCTGGAGTAGATTCTCCATCCGCCTTTCACCTGTACAGTCCCTTTACGAAGCTGGTCAAAATGCTCCTGTGCCTCGTAACGCGTATTGAACTTGCCGTCGGAACTACTGAAGTACGAGTTCGCTTGACGAATCTCCGCGTTAGGCACAACCTCTCCGATGCCAACCGGGTTGATCATCGCAAGGCCATTCCACACCTGATCTGTCTTGCCGAGCTTCGCCATCGCTTCCACGTAACGGATATGGGCGTGTACATATTGCAAACCAATCTCACGTCCGAAGTTGGATGCTTGCTCTGCACGTTTGAAGTGTGTGCTTACACCGCCAGCATATTGAGCTGGACGATTCATCAGACGCACGCCATCCGGGCACAGGAACTGTTCACGGATCAATGCGTAATGTGATTCTGCTTGCTCCGCATTCAACAATTCACCGATCATGCTGCGCGTCATTGGCAACAGGCGATATTGAATGCCTGTCTCTGTGTCCGTTGGATGAAGCATCAGCTTCGCTTGGTCGGCTTCTTCCATGTAGACAAAGCCTGGAATCACATCTGTGCCCAGCATGTAACGGTTAAAGTCCTCACGAATGCCTTGTGCGAGTACGTCAAGCTCCTTCGCAAAGTCTGCATCCTTGAATTTCAGCGCTTGCGAGAGCACATTCACGGACTGATACGTCAATGCCACCGTCCAACTGCTCACCATGTATTGCTTGAGCTGTGCATTGGCTGGTTGGAGCGTATCATCCCAATCGCCATCTCCGTAGGAAGACAGGAATGTGTCGTGCAGGAAGTGCGAACGGATATATTCGATCTCTTTTTTCGCGTGATCCAGTACCGTTGCCGTCTCTTCCGTGAACCCGAAGCTATGCTTAACGGTATAAGGTACTTTCTCATCCAGAATCGCATAATCGCGAGTCGCTGTCAGGTAATCCGCCAGCACTTTCAGCGGCCATACGATGATGTCACCATGACTTTCTTCCTGTTGAATCGCAAAGTATTTATCAAACATGAACCATTGCGGCCAGTTGCCATCATCTTCATATTGGTGGGTATAGACCATTTTGATGATATCGCGAACTTGCTCATATTTTTGCGTTGCCATAAAGTATTCCACCGGACCTTGGCACACATCCCGTGTACCCCAAGCCGCACCGCCGTATTGCTCCAAACCGTGAGGTACGGAGTAGTGAACCAGCATGTTGTGAGTGTACCACCAAGCCAGCGCATTCACTTTGAACAGATCCTCTGCACTTTGACCTTCTCCACGGGACAAACGGAACCCGTTCATCACACCTGCGAAGAACTCGCGATATGCCTGCACTTCCTCTTCAAACGTCAGACTCGAACCTGCTGCCGCGCCGCTATCCGCTTGGCCTTCCAATACCCCTTGTACCTTCAGCGTCCATTCAGTACTCGCTTCCAGACTAAGTGTAACCAGCGATGCGGAACCACTGCGGATACCACTTGCCAGCAACGTCTCGTCACCTACATTGACAGCTGCGCCGTCCACCGACATGCGGTATTGAAGGTCTGGATACGTTCCTGCACTAATCGCTTGTGGATCAGCCTTGAAGATCAAAGTATCGCCATCCTGCGTCATATGCAGCGGATACTCGTATTCATTGACATTCATCGTAATTTGGTTCGTTACCAGGTAACGGTATGCCGTACCACTTGTGGAGCGCACGTTCATGCTTACTTCCGTCGTATGTGCACCTGTGTAATTGGTCACGATGATCGTATCGGATTCGGTTTTGTAGATCCAGCGTGCATAGTTGAAGCCAATCTCGAACAGGGATGGCATTGTCAGCAGGCGATATTGTCCGTCCATTTCCACATAGATGCGTTGTCCAGCCGTCTTCGGCACGTTCAAGGCATTGCGGGCATTACTGATCATTTTATTAAAATTGGTGTTACCAATAACGAGCTGTGAGTTGAAAATACCGTACATATACGATGTCGTTGTAATAACCTGTGCCCCAAGTTGCACGTTGCCACCACTCATCAGAATGTGACCGTGCGGACGCTCTACAAGCAATTCTTTTGCTTTCAGTACGATGTGCTCATAGCTGTCTGTGAAGAAGGATAACAGTTCCTCACCACTATGCTCTTCCTGATGACGATCAGGGAACAGATCATGAATCTCATCTTGCGTCAGATCAAGCGTTACCAGAGGTTCACCCAGGAAGGAGGACAGTTTCACCTGTTCCAACACGTCGCCATTTTCCACAGTCAGAGCCTGTACTTCATTCCAAGCTGCTGTAACTTCATCTCCGAATTCCAGTGCAGAGATTCCTTCAGCATGATTAGGCTTCGCCAGTCCATAGAAGACCACTTGAGCCTCTCCGTTCAGATTCAGCAGTTCCGATTGCAATGCGGTATAGGCAAACTCATACTGATACGTCTCATTCGCCAAGGTTGGGCGATTCAAGCTCTCTGGTTGATTCGTTTCCTTGTACGACAGACCGAAGAATTGGAATCCATCTGTGGAATAACCGATTGCTTTCGTCAGGGAACCTTGTTGCATATACGGAAATGCACCGCCCTGAGGCTGGTTTTGACGGGAACACACCACATAACCTTTTGCTTCATCTTGGAACACCGTATGGTCAATGTATTGTGACAGATAAGCTTCATTGCTGCGTACCGCCCCTGGATCAGCAAGACCCACATCCTGTCCATACACCACGTCTACGTTCTGTTGTTGTCCTGTGAGCTTCACATCCCAGAACCAAACACCTTGTGGTGTAGCCGTAAATACGACCTGATAACCAATGCCTTGTTCATTACCTTCCAGCTGGACTGTGCCCTCCCAGATCAACTGGTTGCTTGATTGTGCCTTGCTTGTAATCACCTTGCTGTTCGAACGTACACCGAGCAACGGGAACGAGCTGATGTTCTCTCCCTCGTGTACACGCAGGTACAGGTTGTTCAGAGATCCATCAATCTGGTTGCTGAGCAACTGGTTCAACATTGTTGTACCAGATGTAGCCTGGTATAGGTCGCCACTGTTCAAAAAGGTAAAGGATAACTCCCCGGCATTCAACCGGATCGGTTCATTAATCATCGTTGTCATAGGGTTCACTCCTTGAATTAGTATAAAATCGAAACGTTTCGATAAATCTGAAAAAGAATAGGGGCCTCTTCAAACCGGCCTTTTACAGCCCGTCCGGACGATAACCCCATCATTGAACTTTCACTTCAGCATGCAGGCATTTCCTTGGTTGTCAGACTCGGCCTAAACCGAACTTACAGAGCTGCGCTCGATCAGATTAATCGTTAACGTATATGAAGGGTCAACCGCTTCGCCATTGAGCATCTGGAATAACAGATGTCCGGCGAGCGACCCGGCTTCATGCTTCGGCTGGCGTATCGTTGTCAGCGGTGGACGAACATATTCCGACAACTGAATATCATCAAAACCGATCACGGAAATGTCATCCGGCACCGATATACCACGCTCTTCCAAGGCTTTCAGGCCGCCAATGGCCATCTCATCGTTACCGTAAAATACCGCTGAGGGAAGATCGCCCTGCATCATCATCATCTTGGTTGCACTGTATCCACCCTCACGCACAAAGTTGCCATTCAGACGCCATTTGGACTTTTCTTCAAGTCCCGCTTCCCGCATCGCTCGCAGATACCCTTGGTAACGGAGTGCGTTGTCATACGAGTTGGATGGGCCACTGATATAAGCAATCTTCTGATGTCCAGACTGGATCAGATGGTGCGTGGCAAGATAACCGCCTTGCTCTCCATCCACCAGCACGTTGACCAAATGGTCACTCGACAGTTGACGATCCATCACAATGATCGGAAAGCGCTGTCCGGCAGATTCCACCAGAATATCATCATGGATGTTATGCGCCAGGATGATGGCTCCGTCTACTCTTTTTTCACGCAAAAATCTCACTGCCGTTGAATCCCGTCCACCCATGGAGCTGCACGCAATCAAGTCATACCCATTCGTGAGGGCTACATCCTGTACACTACGGATCAACTCCGAGTAATACGGGCCCGACAGATCGGTCAGGATCAAAGCGATCGTGTTCGTCCGGCTCCGCTTCAGGTCCATGGCAAAGCCGTTCTTGCGGTAATTCAGTTCTCGTGCTGCCTCAAGCACCTTAGCCTTGGTCTTGGCACTAACCTTGCTATCCCCGCTCAGCGCATAGGAAGCAGTCGAGAGTGCTACACCTGCCAGCTTTGCCACATCCTTAATCGTTGCCATTCCACGTTCGCTCCTTCTAAACTAGAACAAATTCTAAGGTTATCTACATTTTATACGATACATGGTTGGAACAACCACTTCATCCTGTATTATCGTTTATTAATCTTTATACATATCATAGCTATGGATGTCAATCGAAACGTTTCGAGGTGTTCTCAAAAAAAATCCTTGTCTCCATCCTTACGGCACCATGGTTGAATGTGTCCCGTTCCAGTCCGTACCATTGTCCACACCATTCGTGATGGTTATGACACGTCTTTCAATCTGACGCGCTCTGGACAGTTTATGCCTAACGCAATGAAACTGGCAGTAAACGCCAGATTGAAACGTTTCGACATTTTCATTATAGTCGGTGTTGATAGCGATTTCAACCACTTTGTCCATTTTTCACAGAAAAAGTTGAATTGTCCAATCTGTCCATCCACGTCACTTCATTTATAGTATATACTGCATAATAGTCGAGATCCGAGAATTACGCCAGTATACAAAGGGCATGAATCGAATTATGCCCCTGCTGACATATGTAAGGAGACAGTTATCTAATGAATATTTCCAAGCCCACGTATCATCAAAAATCGCTGTCCCGCTCCATTTCCTTGCAGAAGATTCAGTCTGTACCGGTTGCCCTGTTCAAGCTGTGTCATCTGGTGCAGCTTCACGACCGCGAGGCATTCTCCCGCATAGATGAAATGTGGAACACACTTCATGTACTATACGTTGTTACCGCTGGTCAGGCCAGGATAATTAGTGCAGAGGGAAAACTCACATTAAATGCAGGATCCGCAGTCGTTCGGCAAGCCGGAAACCTGCTTCAGCACGAGAACAAGCGCGGCTCTCTGTCGCCCATACAGGGCATTGCGATTGCATTTGATTCCACTGAAAATGATCATCTGTCCTGGCCTTTCGGGTTACCAGCCCCCATTGTGAGCCGCAATCTCGCTGACAAGGCAGTAGAACTGGTCCAAGCCTGTTCGAAAGGTCAGGATTCCAGTCCTTTCAGGCCACATATGTTGTTCTATGAGTTACTGGACATCTTGCAAGATCATGTCACCCACTCTGCTCCTGAAGATCACTCCTGGCTCGATAACGTGCTCAGACATATCCATCAGATGTATACACATTCGCTGACCCGCGAACAATTGGCACGAGATGCCAATGTGAGTCCCGAGCATTTCTCGAGGGAGTTCAAGAAACATACTGGTCTTACTTTTGTTGAATATGTGACTCGTCTCAGAATCAGGATGGCCCAAGAGCATCTGTTGATCGCGAATCCTACGCTACAGGAAATTGCACAATTGACAGGCTACAGGGACACGTTCTATCTAAGCCGAAAATTCAAACAGATGGTTGGCTCAGCACCAACTCACTATCGGAAAATGCCCAAGAAGATTGTATCGTTGACTTACAACTATACAGCCTCACTTCTGGCACTGGGCCACACTCCTCACATGGGAGCGGTAGCAAGCTGGATGGAAGATAAATGTGGTGAACCTGGTCATGAGGGTCATGAAACATTTGAGCAGCATTCCGAATATGAGCTGGTTAAACATCCAGAGCTGATTGCAAATGCTCATCCTGATGTCATTATCGGATATGCACCACATCCCGGTTCAGATGAACTACGTGTAATCGCCCCAACCATTCTGATGCCCTTTGAGGAACTCGATTGGCAGGAGCAGCTTCTTCATCTGGGACGAGTTACCGGGCTTGAATCCAATGCACGGGGGTTATTAGATCGTTATCATCAACTTGAGCAAGAAGCCAATCATACGTTGGATCAATGGATGGAAGGAACACGCGGGTCCGCCGTTTGCATATTTATGATCGGAGAGGACGGCGCTTATATCTATGGTCATGGCTGGGGCAGAGCTTCACATGTGCTGTATCAATCCCTTGGTTTCACCCCACCCTCACAGATGGTGCAGGATGGGCAGTTACTGACAGGGTACGTTCATGTTCCGTTATCCGAGATTCACTTGTATGCAGCAGATCACATGTTTGTTGCCTACCCTGAGGAACCCTCCGAGCGAGAAAAGCTGGATAACCTGCTGAATCAGGAATTCTGGGGTACCCTCTCCGCCGTTCGGGAAGGACGTGTATACGAGATCGATGCCGACACGTTCTACGGATTTGATCCTTTGTCCGTTATGAAGCAATTGCAGCATATCATGCATCACCTAACATCATAATTGTCCATGCGATAGTGATCATAGTTGTCCATGTACAAAACTCACGTCTTCCTCTATGTTATTAATGAGAATAATAATCATTATTGATTATACATAGGGGGAACAAGAATATGTTTGCTGCAAAAAAACGATTTTCCGGCTTGCTGCTTATGCTTGCCATCATTATGATTCTGGCTGCCTGTAGCAGCGGAACGGGCTCCACTGCCACCGAACAGACATCGGCAACGGGAGCTGAAACGACAACGGCCTCTTCGGAGACGAACACAGACACGTCGTCCGGTTCGGACAATTCGAATGCTACGCGAGTCTACAAGTCATTAAGTGGGGATGTTGAAATTCCGGCTGAACCGAAACGAATCGTGACCGATATGTACGTAAGTGATCTGCTCGCGCTGGGCGTGAAGCCCGTTGGTGCTGTTCAATATTATTTGGAAAACCCGTTCTATGCGGATCAGGTGGAGGGCATTGAAAGTATCGGTGATCGGGCAGCGGTATCGATGGAGAAGGTCATTGCCATGAACCCGGATCTGATCATTACCTACTCTGACCAAGCCAGTGAAATTGAGAGTTATCAAAAGATCGCACCTACCGTAGTAATTCCTTATGGTACATTCACCAATGTACATGACGAAATTCGGGGATTCGGAGAGCTGATGAACAAATCCGAAGCAGCCGAAGCTTGGCTGAAAACGTACGACGAACGGATTGAAGCCGCTCGTGCCAAGGTGAAAACCGTCATCAAACCGGAGGAAACCTTCTCCATCCTTGAAGTATCTGACAAGAGTTATTATGGATATGGAGATAATTTTGGTCGAGGCGGACAAGCGGTCTACAGTGCTTTGCAACTTGCCCCACTCGAAATCACCAAAAAAGAACTGATGGGTGACACCCAATGGAAAGAGATTTCGCGTGAAGTTGTTGGTGATTATGCAGGGGATCATATCTTCTTGACCGTCGGAGAGAACAATAAAAATTATCAAGGCGACTCCATCTGGCAATCCCTGCCGGCTGTGAAAAACAATCAGGTGTACGAATTGCTGGAAGACCGTTACTGGTACTTCGACCCGATTGCAATTCAAGGTCAGGCTGAAGAATTCGCCGATATGATCGTAGAACGTGCGGAGCAAAATCGCAAATAACATAAGCATGAATACAGGTGTCCGGACAGGCTGATTTAGCCTGCTCGGGCATTTGTGTCATATCAAGGAGGACTTACATATGCTTCGCCGTTTCATGTCTTATTATCGTCCTTACAAAAGGCTCTTTATATTAGACTTCTCCTGTGCCATCGCCGCCGCGCTGCTCGAGCTGGCCTTTCCACTTGCCGTTAACCGGGTAGTCGATCAACTGCTTCCGGCTGGCAATTGGTCCATGATCTTGGCGGCATGTGCCTTTTTGCTCGGCATCTACCTGCTCAGTTCCTTTTTCCATTATGCCGTCACCTATTGGGGCCATAAGCTCGGTATTAACATCGAATCCGATATGCGTAGAGAACTGTTCACACGTGTACAGAAGCAGTCCTTCCGCTTCTTCGACAACAATAAGACCGGGCATCTGGTCTCCCGTATGACCAACGATCTGATGGATATTGGTGAGATCGCGCATCACGGACCTGAGGACTTATTCATTGCCTTCATGACACTCGCCGGGGCTTTCGGTATTATGCTGGGGATCAACTGGCAGCTCGCTGTGATGACGTTTATCATTGTGCCGCTGATGATCTACCTGTCACTGTATTTCAGTCGCAAAATGTCCAAAGCATTCAAACGCATGTTTGCAGATATCGCCGATTATAATGCACGGGTAGAGAACAATGTGAGCGGCATCCGTGTGGTTCAGGCTTTTGCCAATGAAAAGCATGAAGTAGGCCGTTTCGTTGAGAACAACGAACGTTTCCGACTGACAAAACTAATCACCTACCGCATTATGGCCTGGAACTCTTCACTTAGCTTCATTCTGATGAAATTTGTATCCCTGTTTGTACTGGTATGTGGAACCTGGTTTGTCATCCAAGGAAGTATGACTTACGGGGAGTTCATCGCTTTTGTAATGTTATCCAATGTATTCCTTGGACCAATCGAGAAGATTAACTCCGTCATTGAGACGTATCCCAAAGGCATCGCCGGTTTCAGACGTTATCTGGAGCTGCTTGAGGCCGTACCGGATGTAGAAGATACACCACAGGCACAACCGATTTCGGATGTGAAAGGCGATATTGCCTTCCATAACGTCACCTTTTCTTATGGAGAGCATAAACCTACGCTGTCTGAGGTCAACCTTAATGTTCAGGCAGGCCAGACAGTTGCTCTGGTTGGACCTTCAGGAGGGGGCAAAACGACGCTATGCAGTCTGATCCCACGTTTCTACGATGTGGATGCTGGACATATCTCCATTGATGGCATTCCCGTGAAGGACATGACGCTGGAATCACTGCGCTCCCATATCGGGATTGTGCAGCAGGATATTTTCCTGTTTGACGGAACGATTCGTGAAAATATTGCATACGGCAAGCTGAATGCTTCCGATGACGAAATCTGGCAAGCCATTCGCCGGGCCCAACTGGAAGAACTGGTACAATCCCAGCCAGATGGACTGGACACCATGATTGGTGAACGTGGCGTAAAACTCTCCGGCGGACAGAAGCAACGTCTATCCATCGCAAGAATGATCCTGAAGAACCCGCCTATCCTCATTCTGGATGAAGCCACCTCCGCACTTGATACCGAGACGGAAGCCGCCATTCAACTGGCCTTGTCCGAGCTGGCTCAGGGACGTACAACTTTGGTGATTGCCCATCGACTAGCAACTATTAGACATGCGGATCGCATCGTGGTAGTGGAGAACGGCAGCGTTGCTGAACAAGGTAGTCATGAAGAGCTGCTCGCACGTAAAGGCTCGTACAGCCGACTGCATCAAGCCCAGTTTGGTTAAGTAGCATGCCCTAACAATAGCAACCATCGAAAAAACCAAATACGGAGTAAAACAACCTTCCCTCTGCAAACGAGGTGAAGGTTGTTTTATTCATTTCAGATATCCTTTGGATTTCCAGAATCGCTTCGCAAATGATTCAGCAGCGTACGGTGGCTCCCCATTCAGTAGATCCTCATTCGCTTGAATGAGCACTTTGCGTCCACGTTCCAGCAATTGAACGGCATGCAGTAACTGAGAGCCGCCAATATAATGAATTTCAAGCAACAACGGTTCTTCTTCCTCATCCTCGTTATTCTGAGCCGAGTATTCGATCAACACACTTTCCGAGCCGTCTGCATGTTGGTGCAGAGTATAATAGTATTTCTCCACCTGCGTCTCCCCTTGAGCATCCACATACTCTCTTCCAATACGTAGCATGGCTGGCTGGGGAACACCATTAGACATCTGACCTGCTTGTCGAAATGCAAAATACAACTCTCCAATCCACAGTCCGTGCCGATCATCATCATAATAATCGTCATATGGCTCCACGACAGGCAGTGCTAATAAATCATGGATCAGTTGGTGCGAAATTAAGGAACGGGCATACTGAACATTCGATACAGACTGCAACAAGGTATTCCATCCTTGCTCGTTTAACTGCTGAATATCAGCAGGTGAGTTCTCCGAGAATACATTCCATTCCGAATTCTCATTGTGCAGATAACGATATGCCCCTGAGATCATCCAGACAGGTTTACCCTGCTGTACGATATGTTTATCAGGAGAGTTGGAACCTTGATCTGATGGCTCCATCTTAAGCAACAATGCACAATTGTGGTCATCCTGAAAATACAGACTGCGGAAATACCCCTCCGTATGCTCATCTCCATAGACCGATACTCGGCAAAATTGCTCGTCCAACCAAAATTCATAGCTGTTCAGTAACTCATCCTCCTCTCTTACAGGCAACAAAGATGGATGAGTAAGACGCTCTATGTTCTCAGCGGTAATCCGATGATCTTCGAACCAATCCGGCACATCTGGCTCTGATTGTTCAGCATGAATGTACTTTCGGTTGATTACAGGTTGTCCTTGCTGCAGCCTCCTTAACATTTCTTCTCGCCAAGGAAACGGCTCTGTATCTTCATCAATCACACATTCAGGAACCAATAACGTCAACATGTCAGAGCCCCGCCATGGTCCGAGATCCTCCCATTCTTCTAGCTGACGCTTCACATTACGCTGTCCTTGAACCTGAATCTTATATTGCTCGGTACTTACCAGCAATCCACCTTCTACATTCCCTCTCACTGTCAATTCTCCATGGTTATAATCCCCCCAGAACATATCCTCCACATAGAGATTACCTGTAATATATATTTCCTGCCCACCCACGATCATATAGGGCGTTATGAGATTCCCAAGTACAACCAGATTGGAACTGGCCGCGTCGGAACTTGTATTTCCAATATAACGATCCACTGTCAGATTTCCGTCAACCAAGATCAAGAAAGGTCCTTCATCCAACAACAGTTCACTGATATGAAGATCGCCAGAATGTAACCATACTTCCTCGGCTTCAAATTCACCGTTGTGCGCTTCATTCTGAGTGTACATCCAACTTTTCTGAGGCAATTTCGTATGTATATCTGCAAAAGACACCTTGTGACCTATCTGATGTATGGACATATCCTGACACTCCTCATCCATTAGTATATGGATAGAATCTATCTAATCTACAGATAGGACCACTACCCATTTTTATTATACTAGAGGAAATATACACCATACCATAACAAAAACCCTCATCCGAGTAGGATGAAGGTTGAGCTTGTGAACGACAACAGCTCCAAGCCTATTAAATACATATATGATCTAGTCCATTTTTATCACTTTCCACCCAGAATTGCGTTTGCCCGCTCACGGAAAATTTTCGCCGCCTGCTCAGGTGTAATTTTGCCAAACAACAGCAGATCATACAACTCCCGCAGCACCGCAGTGACCTCGGGTGCACCTACAGGATCAGGCGGGTCCATCTGGCTACTGTGATCGGCAACCCAATCAATATAATCAAACACCTGCGCCAGCTCTGGTTCAACCACCAGCTTCATCCGCTCTTTAACACGGGATGAGACAGGCACACCCCGCTCTCCTTTCAGCAACAGATTGGCATCCAAATCATTTACGAAGAAGCTGATGAACTTGGCCGCCTCCTCCTTATGTCTGGAATTGCCCGCGATGGAGAAAAACATGCCTGGCTTCAAAAACAACCCATCCTGGCTGTTTGGCCCAGGCATCGGGGATATCGTTAAGGGTTTGCCATAACGCTGAGTGGTGCTGATAAATTGGTTGGAATACCCCCAGCTAAACAAAGCCTCTCCCAGATAAAACGGGTCGTTGTCGGGTTGGCCAATGTCGGATGTCCAGATATCCGGTGCAAAAATAAGTTTCTTCTCCGCGAGCTGCTGCATCCTGCCAAAGTAATCAATAAACAATCCATCATCCTCATAACCCAACCTCTTGCCATCCTCGGCGTATAGCTTGGAACCATACTGTCTCAAGTAATACGCAAAAAACTGTTCCGGCGTGAAATAAGTTCCCAGATAAATGCCTTTCCCCAGCAATTGCTCGCCCATACGGTCAAAATCCGCCCATGTCCACGTATCCGTCGGCAATTCAATATCATTGGCCTTCAACACTTCCGGATCATAGATACTGAGCATGGCGTTAACCCCCAAACTGAGACCATAGGTTTTGCCATTCAGGCTACCACTCTCCAGCTGTTCCTTCTCAATATCTGTCGTGTCAATCAGTCCGTTCTGCATGTACGGCGTTATATCCTCCAACAGTTGCAACGAGCTGTACTGGGACAGATAGGAGATGTCCATCTGGATAATGTCGGGCAACGCATTGCCTGCTGCATGTGGGGCAAGTTTTCTCCAGTACTCGTTGAAGCTGCTATATTCGTATTCAATGTTTACATGTGGGTTCAACTTCTCATACAGATCGATAACGGCGATTGTTGCATTGTTGCGAAACTCCCCACCCCACCAAGCGATTCGCAGCGTTATCGGCTCTTCGTCAACGATCATGCCTGGCCTTTGATCCAGTTGGCTCACGCAGCCAGGAAGATTCAGCAGAAGACAGATCATGCCTATGGATCGCAATAATCTTCTCATGGCCTATCCTCCTTACCTGGTGATGGGGGTGGCAGCAGCACCGTTACTCTCGTTCCAAGCCCTGGCCTGCTCTCCAGCAGAACATCATATTCTTCGCCAAAAGCCAGACGTACCCGCTCCCTGATATTCAGCAAACCAATACCTGTTCCTCTGGTCTTCACTTCACCACGCAGCACTTGTTCCACATATTCGGGTTCCATACCGGGACCGTGATCCTCCACGATCAGGGCCAGCTTGCCACCTGAAATCTCGGCACACACTCGAATCAGACATGATCCAACCTGTGGTTCCAATCCGTATTGAATGGCATTCTCCAGTAATGGCTGTAGGGTTAACTTGGGAATGGCACATTCCAGATAAGGAGCGGGCACATCCAAGCGAAAATCCAGCCGCTGCCGGAAACGGTAGGTCTGAATGGTGATATAATGGCTGACGATCTCCAGCTCTTCGGCAAGGGTGATGATATTTTGCCTGAAGCTGATGGAGGAGCGTAGTAAATACCCGAGTGACAGCACCATACTGGAGATTTGCTCCTGCCTGTTCTTTTTGGCGAGCCAATGGATTGAATCCAGCGCATTATACAGAAAGTGTGGATTGATCTGCGCCTGAAGCGCCTTAAACTCCGTTTCTTTAATGACCAGCTGGCTTGCATAATTTTCTTTGATCAATGTATTGATATGTGTAATCATCATTCGATACGTACGCTGTAATAACCCCAATTCATCCATGTGCTGGTGTGTTGGAATGGACAGATTGGCATCCATATTCTCCAGATCCCCATACTGAACCTCCTTCATCTGACTGATGAGCTGCCTGATCGGCCTTGTCAGACTGCGTGCGAACACCATACCAAGCGCGAGGACAACCAGAATGGCGATAAGATATACGACAATCAGACTATTTTTCAACCATATGATACGTTCAAAAATCTCATCATAAGAGGCCATATTATAATAAACCCAGCCGGTATAGGCGGATTTTTTCTGGGAAAGGAATATCTCCCTCCCATCCAGATTTTTGACCTCATATCCTCCACTGCCTGGAAGAGGATTCAGTCCTGCGGAAACCGCATCTGGAAGCTGGCGATAAGGATAGACCACCTCAGTGCCTGCTTTTAAAATAATGTCACTGTCCCGGCTGTCCATGCCCGCATACTCTTCAACGAGTCGCTCAATATTAATACGCAGAAACAGTATGCCTACCGGTTCCAGGGTCATCGGTTCGTAGGCTCGCACCTGACGCACCATAACCAGCATCGGGTCATCGTCATCCGGGTACAGCCAGCGTACTGCACCATTAGCCTGCTCCGCCGCCTCAATCATCCGATCATATTTTTCAGGGGATACGGTTAGTGTTTCGCCATATTTATTCACTCTTCCTCTGGAATCAATCAGATGAACGGACTGCACATATCGTGCAGCCCCACTAATATGCTCCCATAGCCGATCTGTGATCTTCTTCCGTTCAATAAAGCTTGAATATGCGCTATCATCATCCAGCAAAGACTTCAAGGCCCTTTGAATCTGTGTATCAGAGATCATGTTCAGTGATAACGCTTCCAACTTTTGAAGTTCAACATCCACTGTAGACGAGGAAAGGTTCAGAAGACGAGACGACTTATCAAACAGCTGTTTGTCATACACCGAATACGTATAGTACAAGGAACCAAACGCCAGGATGATGATAAACGCCATCATGACCATGATCATCAGAAACATTTTCATTTTGATGCTGAGTTTGCGGTAGGCTGTCATGACCAAAGCGCTCCTTTGAACCACGTGATACTACTAGGTATATCACATACAGGAAGGTTTTCCCAAAGTTTTAGCGCTCGATGTCTCACGGTTTATTTGGACTGATATCGGTCATAAGCCGCCTGATGAACCTCAATCGCCCGCTCAATGTCCATGCTCTTGATGGTGTCGGTCATCTTGTCAAATTCAGTGATTGGTTTCTGTCCGCTAATGATGGCTGTCATCGTCTCATTCAAATACGTATTCACCTGGCTCATGATGGACGTACTTGTGGTTACCTCTTCTGTGGACAAGCGAATTGGTGGGAGTGTTAAGGCCGAGCTTGCTTTCATCCATTCCGCATTCGCTGCACGCTGTCCGTCGTCAAATAATAAGGCATCCAGGTAACGGCTATCCTGATTGATTGGACCGTCCATAATGGACAAAGCATAGGAAGCCAATGCCTGATCATACGTCAGACCGTTTGCATTATCAATGATGGTATCTGTGAATTTCACACCGTCTCCGTCCCGAACATAACTGTCATTCTCGATACCAAAGTTGAATAGATCACTACCCTCTTCGCTATAGTTGTAGTCCATCCACTGCACAATATATTTCAATTTATCTTCGTCTGCAGAAGCCGTAATAGCCTCACCATAACTTAGGACCTTATTCTCCAGATTAAAGGTAGCATACGAAGTTCCATCCGCAGATACGGGCCACGGTACACCGGTTAGGTTAAAGTTCGGATCGGTATCTCTCATCAGATTAAAGTATTTCCCCATACCACTGAATACACCGCCCTGATATGCGCCTGCCAGATTGCTGGTGACCTTATAGTCGAACGCTTTGCCGTCATTGGTCATGATCTCGGGATCAATCAGCCCTTCCTTGTACCACTTGGCCATGGTCTCCAGGAAATCACGGTAGCCCGGCTGAATTGGTCCGAACTCCACCTTGTCTCCATTCAACTGGAAGCCACCAATGACACCAAAAGCCGCCGCAAAATCATGGAGCTTGGTCAGGTTGCCCGGTCCCCAGTTTCCGGTGAATGGCAGTTCATCTGGCTTGCCATTGCCGTTAGGGTCCTGTTCCTTGAATGCCTTGAGTACCGTATACCACTCATCGATGTTGGTAGGTACCTTGAGATTCAGTTTATCGAGCCAGTCCTGGCGCATAATCAAACCGGAAGTGGCATTCAGTTTCAACGCATCCAGCTTCAGCAGTGGGAACATATAGATCGTTCCATCGTCGAGTGCAATCTGCTTCTTCACATCCGGATCGGATTCAATGATCCGCTTCAAGTTCGGTGCATAACTGTCGATCAATTCATTCAATCGGATGATCCGGCCGTCCTTGATCATTTTTTCCGGTCCGCCAACCGCATCGGCCCAGTTATAATATATAACGTCCGGCAGCTCTTTTGTGGAGATCAACAGATTGAATTGGTCACGCTGTTGTCCAAGCGGAGGATGTGTGAACTTCACTTGGATGCCCGTCAACTTCTCTTTTTCCTTGTAAGCGGCCATATCGCCAAAGTTGTTCAAGGAAGCCGTTAGTTTGGCGTCATTGGCGCGCCAGTAGTCAATGGTAAATGGCTCACTTGTAATCGGCAGCGGTATCTCGGTCAACGCCTGAACCGCAGGTTCTGTTCCTTCTGCTGGCTCTGCGTTACCTGGTTCATTATCCCCCGTACAGCCCGCCAGCAAAGACATGGTAAGTAATGATGACAACAGGATGGACCCCATTCTTTTTTTCACGTAATTCGCCTCCATAGGATACATTTTTTATTGTTTCACAGCACCGATTAAAGCGCCCTGAACAAAATAACGTTGGATGAACGGATATACCAGCATAATCGGCAGTGTGGAGATAATAATGGTCGCATATTTGATGTTCTCCCCAATGGCGAAGCCGGTATCGGCGCCAGCACCCATGGCCTCCGTACTGCTGCTGATCAGAATATCACGCATAATAATCTGAATCGGATATAACTCCTGACTGCGTAGATAGAGCATTGGCCCGACGTAATCATTCCAATGGTCAACTGCATAATACAGCATCATGACCGCCAGGATTGGTTTTGACAAAGGCAGTACGATTCGGAACAAAATCAGAAAGTCATTGGCACCATCAAGCTTCGCCGATTCGATCAGACTGATCGGAATGCCCTCAAAGTTTGTTTTCATAATAAGGAAATAGAATGTGCTGATGGCACCCGGAATAATAAGCGCAAAACGGGTATCCACCATGCCCAGATTCTGAATCAGCAGAAAAGTTGGAATCATACCCCCGCCAAAAAACATCGTGAACGTAATTAATTTCATCAACGTTTTTCTGCCCATCAGATCACTGCGTGATAACCCGTAGGCTGCCAGCGAAGTCATGAGCAGATTGATGGCTGTACCCACCACAACATAGAACAAGGTGTTCATATATCCCGTATAGATGCGAGTATCCTGAAATACCGACTTGTACGCTCCCAGCTGGAAACCTTCAGGAATGAGCATCAATGACCGGGAACGCAGCATCTGATCCGGATCACTGATGGAAGAATTGAACACGTACAGCATCGGGTAAAAGCATAAAATCATGATGACCAAGAGCAGCAGTGTATTGAATACATCAAAAACTCGTTCCCCTATAGACTGTTTCATCGCTTCACCTTCCAATTACCAGAGACTGGTTGAGTTAAGCTTTCTGCTGATCGCATTTGCGATGATGAGCAGCGCGAAATTAATGACACCGTTGAATAGCCCGATGGCGGTTGAATACGTATAGTTCCCCTCCAAAATTCCGGATCGATAAACAAAGGTGGAGATGACATCGGATGTCTCATAGGTCGGTGCCGTTTGCATCAGCAATATTTTCTGAAAATCAGCATTCATGACCGCCCCCATGCGCAGAATTAACATGATCACAATCGTTGGCATGATGCCCGGCAGTGTAATATGTAACAGCTGTCTCCAGCGGCCTGCACCGTCAATTTTGGAAGCCTCATACAACTGTGGATCAATGCCACTAAGTGCTGCCAAAAAGATAATTGAGGCCCATCCTGCCCCCTGCCATATGTTGGACAGAATGTACATCGGACGGAACATATCCTTCTCCGCCAGGAACATGATTGGCTGCAGATCGAAAAAGTCACGAATGACATTAAACAATCCGCCATCCAACGATGAGAACGTTTTCAACATTCCAACCACGACCACAACCGAGATGAAATGTGGCATGTAACTGATCGTCTGTACCGTGCTTCTGAACCACTTTTTCCGTACTTCATTCAGTAACAGGGCCAGGATGATTGGAGCCGGAAAACCAAACACAATGCTGTAAAAACTCAGAATCAGTGTGTTCTTAATCAGTCGCCAGAAATAATAACTTTCGAAAAACATGGTGAAATTGTCAAAACCGACCCATTCGCCTGCCAAAATTCCTTTGATCGGGCTGTAGGATTCCTGAAATGCCATCAGCAGTCCGTACATCGGCCCATAACTGAAAATCAGATAATAGGCTACAACTGGAACGAGCATCAGATATACGTATCTGTTGCGTACAAGCTCCTTTTTCACCGAACTCCATTTGCCAGCTGGCTTCAAACGCCCAGGTTCAATCCCCCGGCTTCGATTCAGCTCCATCCACTCAACCTCCACTCTCGATGTTCATACATTCACTTGACACTTCTAATGATAGAATCGAGCGGCTTTTCTTCCCATGCTCATTTCCGTTAAATGCATGTTCAAAACCGAGTTCCGTCCGACAAAAAAAGACCCTGCTGCCGTTGACTGGCACACAGGGCGTGATCATAAATCAGATGTGAGTCGCATGTGGATTAGGATATACAGGACACTATGTAGAAGCGACAGCATCGCTGTCTAGGGTACTTTTTTATACTCGGAGGGGGAGAAGCCCGTGTATTTCTTGAACATTTTGCTAAAATAAGGCCAGTTGGCACCAAAGCCCGTCTGTTCGGCAAGCGAGGATACCGTGCAGGTCCCGTCCTGCTCCAGAAGCTCCAACGCTTTGCGAATGCGGTAGCCTAACACATAGTTCGTAAATTTCTCACCGGTTTCTTTTTTGAACATTTTGCCAATGTAGTCTGGATTCATGTATATTTCCCCGGCGATGGATTGGAGCGTCAGAGTTTCGTCCCTGTAACGCTTCTCCACGATCTGCTTCACACTGCCCACCATCTGTGATTGTCTGGAGCGGTGCTGTTCGTAGCGGCGCAGCGTGATTTCCTTGGCAACGGCAAGCAGAAACTGTTGAAAAGAGTGCAGGGTGCTGGATTCAATCATGCCCGGCAGCTGATCCATATACCTTTTCATCTCGGCAGAGCCGCTGAGTCGAATCATTTCCATAAATATTTGAATAAGATAGGACTTCGTTTGAGAAATATCGTATCGCAAGCTGGCAAGCATCTGAAACATCCGGTTCAGCTCTGTTCCGACTTCCTGCCAGTGTCCAGCCTTCATCGCAGTAGCCATCCGCTCTGGATCATATTCGAATTCGGGAAGAGTACGCTCCCCGGGGGAGTAGACATCCCGCTCCATAATAAGACTGCCCTCACCAAGGTAGAAACGGTAATTGAGGTAAACCAGCGTCTGCATGTACAATTGCCGCGCCTGTGGAAGATCTCCTGGTTCGCTCAGGGCAATCGTAAGATCATCATGATAATATCGGGTAAATGTGGTGCGAATCTCATCGATATTACGGAACAACTGTGTTTCAGACAACTTGTCCTCCATCATCAATAACACATGACCTCCAACCGTGGTACTTAAGATCGGATTGTGAAAAATATCCTCGGCAATGTTCTTGACCGCGAACAAGTGCAAGTACTCATGATCCCCCTCAATCTCTACCAGCAGCAACCGCACACGCTGATCCTGAAACTGTACATCGAATAATTCCTCGAAATACTTCCATTCCTTGACCCCATAGGTTCTGTTGGTCACCAGTTCTTTCAGAAAATATTCCTTGGCATGCGGCAGTACACGCTCCAGATTATATTGGATCGATTGTACAAAACGCTCCTGATCAGTTAACTCCCGCTTCTCACTGACCAATTCACTGATAGCCTCGACGAGGTGTTCTTCACTACAGGGCTTGAGCAAATAATGCTTCACCCCATACTGCATGGCGGTCTTCGCATATTCAAACTCCGTAAACCCCGTGAGCATGATAAATGAAATATGCTGATACTTCTCTGCCACAGCTTCAACCAGCTGTAACCCATCCATTCCCGGCATGCGAATGTCCGAGATGATGATATCCGGGCGCTGTCGATCGATTATAGCAAGCGCTTCCAATCCATCTTGAGCAATGCCGATCAGCTCTGTTCCTAATCGCGACCAGTTCACAACACTAGCGATCCCGTCCGAGATCATAAATTCATCATCGACCAACAAAACCTTGTACATCGTATGCAGCCTCCTGCCTTTAACCAGATCCATTCTATTATATGAGCATTATGCACAAATAGAGGGGAGCACATGGAATGACATGGAATTGAACGATAACAAGTCTGATTTCTGAACAGTCCTTTCTCATCTCATCGTGAAAATCATTCACTAGCCGGCAATTGAAGCTGGTCTCTCTAAAGACAAAACAACCCTCACCCCGCTATAGGGTGAAGGTTAGCATCTACTATGCAAATACGGGCTATATTGGTGACCATACTTGCCGGATCGATTTATTTTTTTACTGCGTGAATGAAATGTATCGTTTCAAATGCACTTAGATGATCAATTCGATCTTGGAAAAACTGTTCCTGAATCGCCTCCGGAGTGAGATGCTCATAAATAAGCAGCCCTGCTTCTTCAAGCATGGCCTCCATCTCCACATATGCGTAGCCGGATTGCATGGGCTCACCGCCCATTGCAGCCAATTTAACCATATTTTCAACCCGATTAAATCTCCCTTTTTCCTCAAAAAGGTGTTCATCTGCATAATCCAGAACTATAGAGCTTCCAGATGGCAGGTTCGCAAACACATGACGAATCACGTTAAATAGATCATTTTTGGGCAAATAATACGAAACCCCCAAGAGACTGGCCAACGTCTTACGTTTCTCCAAACCTTCAAGAGTCAAGCTGTCATTTGAAAGCTCTCGCGTAAAATCCATGGGTACAAAGTGAAGATTATCCGGAACAGTCAGCCTCGCCTGCTTCAGCCGCTCCTTCTTGAATTGCTGTGTAGCCGGATAGTCCACTTCAATGATATCCAGCGTGTCCTCCAATTCCGGATGCCTCCAAGCAAACGTATCCATTCCGGCGCCAAGAATGACTACCTGCTTCAATCCCAACGTCACTTCATGCAAAAGTACATGCTCACAGTAAGCGGCTCGAGCCAGAGTTATTGGAGATAATTGTATCTGGGTTATCCATTTTAGAACCTTTTCCGGGTCGTCCTTGAGCTGGTGGGCCATATCCGGGTTGAAAAAATGAATGCCTTTAACCATGTTATTGCTGATATCTGAAAACTCTTGAGGAGTGATAAGGGCACTAGCGATAAAATCATTGAAAATAAGAGGTGTATCATGTTGGCAATGATAGGCTCGGCCAAAGGTCGAAATCAATGATGTGATACTGGATTCATTTTGCTTCATACTTATTCCTCCCGTACAAACAAAAATAAGATTCTCCCTGGCCAGGAGAATCTTATTATATACGGAATAATTTTATATGTAAATTATAGCATAAAAACATTTTTTTGTCAACCATAGTTTACGGATGAGGAGACAGATTAAAGTGGATTTACCGTCCACTTCAACCCGTTCTTCCACATCCTGTTCAACCCGATTGGATCTGTTACGTATCCATCCCATACTCCTTCACTTCACGATTACGGTTCAACACCGCATGCAGCACAAAACCCATTACCGCAATTGCCGCTGTGCCCGTTGCCAGCCACGCGACAGGTATAAGTCCTTGCTTGTCATACATGACCCCCATCGCATATGGGCCGATAACCCGTCCAACCGCACCGATTCCACCCGATATCCCGATGTAAAAAGGGGCCGCCCTGCCCGCGTGCTCCGAGATAAATGCAGGGGTTGCAGGGGAAATCAGCATCTCTCCAAATGTGGCAAGTACCATGGCGAGCACCATGCCCGGATAGCTGTACATGGTAATCATGACAATGTAGGCCATGCCATAGAACACCGCACTTGCGGTCATCTGGGCCGTTGAGGTACGGGCCATGGTCCGTTTCACCCAACTGGTGAAAGGTTGGCCTACAAAGATCAGCACCCCGTTCAGGGTCCAGAGCAGACCGTACATTCTTTTTTCCATCCCCTCAGAGATGATGTACGGTGACACACCTGTGTTCCAGATGGAATTGCCGAATAACAGGAACAGCACGCCCAAGCTCATAAACAGATATAATCGGGTATTGCCCAGCAATGCCCAGACGCCCGGCCCATCGGGGACGGTTTTGCGTTTCGTCAGATGTACTTCCCCCTGATCCGGTTCAACCCGCGACAGATAATACCAGAAGAACAGCGCAAATCCGGCTGAAGTCACTCCGTTCAGTACAAAGCTGAGGTGATAGGAAAAGTCAGCGAGAAAACCACTCAGTGCCGTACCAATCGCCACCCCGATATTGTTCGCTACATAGATAATATTGAATAATTCACCGCGTCGCTCCGCAAACCGGAAGCCGATAAAAGCCTGAATCGCTGGCAGCGACAATGAACTGAACAGACCGATCCAGCCCATGGCACATATAAATATAACCCAGTACGCGCTAATCCAGGGCAACGCAAACAAACCTAACGCATTCAGCGCCAGTGAGCCAATAATCAGCTTCTTAACGCCCACCCGATGGTACAGTGACCCTCCAAGCAATTGTCCGAAGATGCCACCTAGGGATTGAATAAGGATTACAAAACCCGCGTTAGCCATCGTTCGTCCTAGCTCATCAAACACATACATGGTGGTCAGCGGCCACATTAAGGCACTACCGGTTGCGTTAACCAGACTTGCCAGCAAAAAAACTTTCACTTCTTTTGGATAGTTATCCAGCCATCTCATCATCTCTAGTTCATTCTCCTTAATACGCTACAAACGTGTTCCCATACCAAAAAAACCTTTGCCCTGACGGCATAACCAGCCAGAGCGAAGGCCTTTGGAAGTGTTACCTGTATTGCTCTTTATATCCAGCTACATTCTGTTCTTTGTTCATCTTACCTCAAAAAAATCGCGCTGCAAGCACACTCATTGACGCTTCACTTCGACAGTGGCCGAGAAGAAGGTAGCCCCGTTACCCATGTCCGACAACCGATTGGACGTCAGCGAATTCGCCCGTTGCTTCTTGCCTTCACCATCCCACCATAAGCCTTGGCTGATGACGGTTCCCGGCAACATGGCTTCACTTACTTTGGCGGTAAGTTCGATACGCCCACGATCATTCCATACGATCACTGCATCTCCATCCTCCACGTTTCTGCGGTTAGCGTCCTCAGGGTGCATTTGCAAAAGAGGCATCTTTTCCAAACGCTGGTGTTTGGCTGAATTGCCAAAGGTGGAGTTCAGAAAATTATGGTTCGGCGGCGAGAGGAACATCAGCGGATACGTATCGGCAGGTCCAGCCGGATTCTCCCCATCATATCCTTCAATCAGAGCGCTATAGGTAGGGAGCGGCGGAAGCCCTCGCTGTTCCATTGTCTCCGAATACAACTCGATTTTGCCTGAAGGCGTAGGCAGCTGATCCAGAAATGCAGCATGTGGTGTCATATCCAGCTTCATGAATCGGTGTTCCTTCAGTCCTTCTAACGTAACTCCATTCATGTAAGGATTGCCTGTATCCTGGAGTGCATCCTTAATCATCTGCTCCGGTGTTTCTCCGAAGATTGCAGTATCGTACCCCATGGCCTGCCCAAGCAGAGAAAACAGTTCCACATTGCTCTTGCTCTCTCCAATCGGTGCAATTACCGGCTCTTGCAGATGAACATACTGATGCCAATAGGAGGCATACAGGTCCGTCGCTTCAAATGAAGAGGTGGCCGGCAACAAGATATCTGCATATTTTGCCGTATCCGTCATGAACAGATCATGCACAACCGTGAACAGATCTTCCCGTGCAAAACCTCGCTCCACTCGTTCGGTATCCGGTGCCACCACCAGTGGGTTGCTGCAGTAGACCATCATGGCCCGGATCGGCTGCTCCGCTTCCAGCAGCGCTTCACCAATCCGGTTCATGTTCACCACCCGCGGCTCCGAATTCTGCCGCAGTTCCGGACGTTCCAGCGCATCGCTATTCGTGCTCGCGTAGCTGTTGGTACGCACGGCACCGCCGCCTTGCTTCAGCCATTGCCCTGTAATGGCAGGCAGACAAGCTACGCTACGCACATTCATGCCCCCATTATCATGGTGCTGGAGGCCATTGCCGATGTGAATATGGGCTGCCTGTGCGTTGCCATATAGCTCGGCCAGCTTCACAATGGTCTCCTCCGGCACGCCCGTAATGCGCGCAACGCGTTCAGGTGTGTAGCTGCGGACATGAGCACGCAGTGCCTCATGTCCCACTGTATACTTTTGCATAAATGCTTCATCCGTCAGTCCTCGTTCGAACAACACATGCATCAGGCCCAGCGCCAGTGCACTGTCCGTGCCCGGGTACAGCGGAATAAACCAGTCGCCCCATTGAGCGGTACGATTGCGATGAACGTCGATTACGACGATCTGGGCGCCCTTCTTGCGGGCTTTCTCCGCCAAAACGACCTGGTGCATATTTGTACTGACGATATTGCCGCCCCACACCAGAATAAGATCCGCATGCTCCGTATCTTCCGGGACCGTTCCATGGTTAGCGCCCATCGTATATTTCCAGCCCGTATTTCCGGCCGCATTACAGATCGTCTGCTCTAGCACACTTGCACCTAGTGCATTGAAGAACCGTCGATCCATGCCGTCTACGCCGAGAATGCCCATGTTACCGTAGAAGCTGTAGGGCAGGATGCTTTCCGATCCGTAGGTCTCGGACAATGCAGTGAACTTGGTCGTAATCTCCCTGATTGCTTCATCCCAACTGATTCGTTCGAACTTGCCTTCACCCTTGGCTCCAACACGTCTCATCGGATATTGCAGACGCTCGGGGTGATATACCCGCTCCGTCATATTTCTAACTTTATTACAAATGGCACCCTTGGTTATCGGATGGTCCGGATTGCCTGCCACCTTCACAATTTTACCGTTCTCTTTATGTAGTAACAGACCACAAGTGTCTGGACAATCGAGCGGGCATACCGCTGCAAATACCCCATTCTCCTGATCGATCATCGTATGGCTCCCCCTCTTCAAAAGCTATCCCTATATCATATCTTCTTCGAGGTTATCACGTAAAGAGAGCAGTATTTTTTTGCTTCATATTCACCGCTATAGCGGCTTCAAAATATTTTTAAAAAAATGTTATGCCAATTGATTCAACTTCAGAATTCAGGGGTAAATTAAAAACAAGGCATTAGGCTAGTGTTTCCCCACTTCCTCCTCATGCCATATCATGGACCACTCCCGAAATTCGCCATGAACAGGTTTCGTTCCCCCGAACCTTTTCATGGCGAATTTATTTTGCGTTAAAATCGAACAAAGACACCACAAAAAAGACTCCGACCTGCTCCTTCACAGCATCTTCGCCATGAAACGGAGCAAGATCAGAATCCTCTTCACTTCTAAGTGATATGAAGCACAAGTTTCGGGTCGTGCATTGTAATGTTATTCCGCTACGCCTGCTTGCTCAACATCACTCTAGCCTCCGTCTCCACAGGTTCAATTGACGTCGCTACCTCTGGTTTCACTTTAGGCTCAGCTTGGCGCAGGTACACCACCCAATAGGCTGCAGCTACAAACAGAGCACCTCCAGTCAGATTCCCAAGCCATACCGGAATGAAATTCATTACATATTGGCCCCACGAATAATGCCCTTCAAAGATTGCCGCCGGGATAAGGAACATATTAGCCACAACGTGCTGGAATCCAATGGCCACAAACGCCATCGTTGGAAACCAAATGCCCAGTACCTTGCCACTCATCGTATCCGATGCATAAGATAGCCACACGGCCAACGCGACCAACCAGTTACAGCCGATACCGGAGATAAAAGCCTGCAGGAATCCGTCATGCAACTTGTGACCAGCCATATCCACCACTTTAGCCAGATATACCCCCTCTCCAGTCAGACCAAGTACATGTCCAAACGCGTACGCGACAAACAAAGCTCCAACAAAGTTACCAATCGTCACTAATGTTAGATTTTTCAACATGCTACCTACGGATAACTTTCGAGCAATCGTCGCGAGCGGAACAGCCATCATGTTACCTGTCAGCAGCTCTCCACCACCTATGAGTACTAGCATCAATCCAACCGGGAACACCGCCGCACCGATCAGATTAACCAAGCTTCCCCACTCTGCCGGCGCAGATGCAATCACCCGAATATCCAGTAGAAAACCCAGCGCAATAAAAGCACCTGCCAGAAAACTAAGCACCAGTACAGAAGACACCGGATTTTGAGCCTTCTTCATGCCTGTTTGCGCCGTATATTGAGCAACCTCAAGAGGTGTTTTTGCTGCCATATCATTCATCCTCTCCTTCATTGTTCTTCGTGGAATAAAACACCTGAACTTCTTTGTTGATACGTTGAATGCCATATCTCAATTGTATATGGGTCTAGCACGAAACTTTGTGCAAATTATCACAATGTAATTTAAAAATATGCTTTTAAGATCGTCTTCGAAGTTATGACAGCAAGAGTATATTAAGGTCTATTTTTAAAAAAAATCACAAAAAGACTGACGATATACTCGCCAGTCTTCCTTTTCCTTTATGATCGTCTGCCTTGTTTCGTAAGCTCGGCAGTTATTGTACATGTCGCATTTTCGGACAACCCTGACTTATCCTCGTATGTCGTCTGTCATGCTCATGCTTAGCATGGATTCTGCTTCCTTACACCATTGCTGGTGCTTTTACTTCTACCGGTGGCAATGCTTGCAGACCCGCCGTGTTCAGGAAGTTCCACGGTTTGTTGTAGTGTGGCTGGAAGAAGAAGTCGATGAAGGCCAGCTCATCTACGGTCATATTGTTTTGGATGCAGACCGAGATCGTATTAATCGATTGGGTCAGATCAACCTGGGACATCACCTGTGCTCCAACGATCCGACGAGTAGCCTGCTCATATACCACTTTGAGCAACAGTTTCTCCGCCGTTGGCATGAACTCCGGACGATAGCTGTCTTCCAGTACTACCGACTCCACAATCAGACCTTCGTCAGCAGCAGACGTTTCCGTCATCCCCGTACCAGCAATATTTTGCTCATATATTTTGATACCCGATGTTCCTTGTGTACCCATATACGGTGTCGTAGGACGAACCAGGTTACGGGCTACGAGTGTACCCATCCGCACGGCGTTAGTCGCGAGTGGAATGTAAGATGCTTTACCTGTCGGGTTGTAATGAATGGCGCAGCTGTCACCCGCAGCGAAGACGTCTTTTTGACTCGTTTGCATATATTTATCCACGATGATTGCGCCGTTTGGCAGCATATCCACTTGGCCTTTGAGCAGCTCGGTATTTGGACGGAAACCAATGCAGAGAATAACCAGATCGGTTTCGAACTCTCCTTTGGACGTAATCACCTTGGTCACTTTGCCATTCTCTCCAGTAAACTTCTGTACCGTTTGACCGAGAGCCAGCTTGATGCCGCGTCCAGTCAGCGTATCTTCAATTGCATCTGTGAACTCAGGATCCAGATATTTGTTCAAAATCCGGTCCACACTGTCGATCAGGGTAACTTCCTTGCCGTTCATCTGGAAAGCTTCCACCAATTCAACGCCGATATATCCGGCACCTACAACGGTAACACGTTTGGCATCTTTGGCTTTTTCAATAATTGTGTTGGAATGATTGTAATTTTTACAAAGTAAAATGTTGTCCATCTCAATGCCTTCAAGCTTCGGAACGACAGGCCATGAACCAGTGGTCACGATCAGTTTGTCAAACGTATCTTCAAATTCTTCCCCGGTTTGCAGGTTTTTAGCCTGAAGGGTATGGCCTTTGGCATCAACTGCTGTAACTTCATGAAGCATCTTGGTTTCAACACCAAGCTCTGCCAACTGATTAGGCGAAGAATAAAACAAGCCGTCAGGATCTTTCACAACCCCACCTACGTAGAGCGCAATGCCACAAGATAGGAAGGAGATGTTGTCATTGCGCTCATACACGGTAATGGTAGCATCCGGGTACAATTTGGCGGTATTTACGATGGCTGCGGTCCCTGCATGTGTACATCCGATAACTGCGATTTTCATTAAAAGTTCCTCCTCGAAATATATAAATGAGTTTGAATATAACGTTATTATAGTTGTGAAATATTTCACTTCCTGTTCGAGACTGTGTATGTGATTTATTTCACTTTATACACTCATTATAATGTGATCTTTTTCACATTGCAATAGGTTGAGCAAAAAAAAATTGTCGAAGGAGGTCACTCGCTTTATTTTAAGCCTTTCTTCCCTTCATTGTATTGATTTCATTGTCCCCGAATTTAGGTTGGTTTATGCTATGCAAATGGCTACCGCAACTCCTTGTCGTTCAATGTTTGTCGTACTCTGCGTGGTTCCTGTCTCGCTTGAAGTCCCCCTGATGAGAACTGCAGGAAATATCCCCTATGCTGCTCTGCTGCTCCTGCCCATTCTCCACACCCGATATGATTAAAACGGATGTTTCTCCTCTCTAACAAGCCACGTATATAAAATAATCAAAGAAGCCTGTCCTTGCACATGCAAGGACAGGCTTCTCAAACAATCATGGTTTAACCGAGCAATTTCTCAATATCTGCGATCATTGTCTCCGGAGATTCTTTCGGTTCAAGACGACCGACCACTTCACCTTCACGGTTAACAAGGAACTTGGTAAAGTTCCATTGGATGTCGCTCGTTTCACCTGCGCCAGGTTGTTGCTCCTTGAGGTATTGGAACAGGGGATGTGTATCCTCACCATTCACATCTACCTTCGCAAACACCGGGAAATTCACACCATAGTTAATCTGGCAAAATGACTCGGCTTCCTCGCTTGTACCTGGCTCCTGCCCTCCAAACTGGTTACAAGGGAAACCCAGTACAACAAGACCCTGATCGCGATAACGATCATAAAGTTTTTGCAATTCACCGTATTGCGGAGTAAGTCCACACTTGCTAGCTGTATTGGCAATGACCAATACCTTACCTTGATACAGATCCAGTGAGACTTCCTGGTTCGCGGTGGTTACCGCTTGATATGAATATACGGACATGACTGATTCCTCCCATGACAAGTGTTGGTTTGGGCTGCTCCGAGCACGTTAATATAACCAATGAACATACAGCCTATCTTATTATTATAAACCTGATCCGATGTGATTACCAAATTCCGGGTCTGCACGTTCCCCTTCGCTCCCATGCGTTGCAAATTCCCCATGAACGCAAAAGAGCCGCCTGCGATAGCGCATAGCGGCTTCATTCTATAATGTAAGGACCACATATGGCCCATTTGTTAACTTCCTAACGCTTGAACGCGCTGTTCTGTCCGTCCTCCAGCATGAACCATAGCACTGTTCATAACCATCTGCTCCGGCTGTTTCGGTTGCTGGCGTTCGCCTGCAAGCGCGTAGGGCAAGCAGAGTGGTACACCGGAACGCGGATCAATCACGATATCTGCTTCAATGTTGAATACTTCACGAAGCACATCCGAGTTCATGACTTCCAGAGGTGAACCCTGAGCAATGGCTTTACCTTTTTTGATACCAATCATGTGATGTGCATAACGGGAAGCATGATTCAAGTCATGTACAACCATAACAATGGTACGGTTAGCTGTGGCATTCAGCTGCTCAAGCAGTTGCAGTACTTCAAGCTGGTGAGCCATATCCAGGAACGTTGTTGGCTCGTCCAGGAACAGGATATCCGTCTCTTGAGCAAGTGCCATGGCAATCCAGGCACGCTGGCGCTGTCCACCGGACAGTTGATCAATCGGACGATCGTGGAATTCTGTCATACCTGTCACTTCAATCGCCCATTCAATCATGCGTTTGTCTTCTGCCCGCATGGAGCCAAATCCTTTTTGATAAGGAAATCGACCATACGATACCAGTTCAGTAACGGTAAGTCCTTCAGGAGCGGTTGGATTCTGTGGCAAAATCGCAAGTTGCTTGGCAACTTCACGCGTGGATTGTTTATGGATGGACTTCCCGTCGAGTAATACATTACCTGCTTTTGGTGACATAATACGTGCCATCGTTTTCAGGATGGTTGACTTCCCTGATCCATTGGCTCCAACAAGTGCTGTAATTTTTCCTTGGGGAATCTGAATATTCAGATCCTCTACAATTAGTCTTTCCTCATAAGCGATATCCAGCTTGGTCGTCTCCAGACGAAACATGCGATCATCCCTCTCTCATTTATCCCGATTATGTAATCCGGCTATGACAACGAAAACGAAATTATAATTCTGTGTATTTCCGACGCAAATATCTTCTACACTAAAGATACTGATAATCATTATCATTTGTCAACATGAAAATGCAAATCTTCTGCTTGTTCCAAGCTTAATTTGGACCTTTTTAAGCAAATTAGAGTGGTTCTTTACGTTTACATATGAGAGCTTTTCTCATTCATCACGCGCATTTCATCACTTCTGCTTATCTCCCAGGCACTTGAATCATTGATTTTGTGTCCGAATTGTGAATGTATCAATTTTTTGTCGTGCGATTGCTGCATCTGGGGTGTGAATCAAAAAAAGATGACCTTGAAATCTAAAGTTCAAGGTCATCCCACATACACGTTTAATAAGATATGAAGTCAGCATATTTCAATATTTGATCAAAAGGTACTCAATGAATCTATGCAACAGGGCCAAATAAAATAACTTACAGCTTCGGCTGCGGCATCAATTGGATGACGGTCATCCCGCCCAGCGTACTCTGCACACTGGCAATACTCTCAGCATCAAGATCTGCTGGAAGATCAATCTGCAATCCATACGGATAGAGACGATCTGCATCTCCAATAGACATCTGTGCAGGATTGGTCGCATTCTCTTCATTGGATACGGATGTGTCAGGTGATGTCGAACCTGTAGTAGCTTGATCTACATCGGTGCCTTGATCCGTGCCTCCACTCGCAGCATTAGACGATGCATTCGTCCCTGTATCCGTTGTTGTATCATTAGCAGGATCTGAAGTGTTATCACCCGATGTTGATGGGTCCGCCTGCTGATCGCCATCCTCCGCCTGCTCGTTGTTCCCAGCGGTTCCCGCTGACGACCCATCCGTGCTTCCTTCGGAAGTACTTCCTGAACTACCATCAGAAGGCTCTTGGTTATCCGGCTCTTCATTCCGATTAAAGCTCTCCCACTTGCCTGAGGTATCCAGCTCCTGGGTACTGCCATCTTTCATTGTCAATTGGAGTTTGCCTTGCTCAAACTCAGTGCTTTCCGTATCGTTTCTGAAACGGATCACCAGTTGAGCAGGTGATTGGGTACCCTCCTGTTCACTGGGAGGAATTATATAAGCAATCTGCTCCGCGAGCTGTACCTCGGGCTCAGCCGGTATGGCAGGCTCCTGGTTAGATGGAGGAGATGCCGCTGGCGGCTCTACAGAATCTTTCATCCATGCATATGTACCGCCAGCAATACCCAGAACCAGGATCAAGAGGAGCAATCCGAACAGATTCTTCCTTTTGCCTGTTAGCATCCTCATCAATGTGGATGACAATTCTGTCTTGGCACGGTCATAGACCGGCTTCATTGCCTTGTTCGCTCTCGCATAATACGGTTTAAAAGCCGACTTCGACTTGAAAGCTTCACGGTCATGGGCCTTAAAATAGGCCACAAGGGCATCCGCATATCCTTTATGCGTATTGGAACCCCGAACAAACATACGTTGATCTCCTGACCATTCGAAAAATGGATACAGCCCTTCAACCCGACTTGCATTGGTGCGGACGAACTCAATCAGGCCAGGATAATCCAGTCGGTTGCTACCGCTTCCGCCCCGATAAAAAGCCATCGGCAACGCTTCATAGGCCGCGATCCCCGGATGAGCCTGGAGCTCCACAGCAAGCCAGCGACGTGTCCAGCGTTGAAGATCATTGCGTTCCGGAAGGGAAAGTGCCTCCAATGCCTCATCTTCATTTCCCTCGCCACTAAGCCACGCTCTCGCAGCCAGCATCATGTTCGTTCGAGCAGATACATCAGCGCCCTGACGTGCTGCCCAATCCCGAACCTCATTGCCATGTTGCAATATATCAATGCTGAGTAGCTGCTCACGGTTAACCCGTTCCAGATCCAGATCCTGAATCATAAACAGGTTAATGACATAAGCAAGCTTGTCTGCCAGGCGGGTTAACTCCTCCTGATATGCCGGATCTTGACTGACAGACAGAGGTGCTCCTTTTCGATTAGGGCGGGCTGTAGATTCAGACTGACCAATCCGTGCCGTAATACCTTTATCATACATACCTTCAGCTGGTACCTGATCCAGTATGCTAACGCGCTGGAGTGCTTCATTCGCGGATTGCACCGGACTCGGTGCAGAACATAACCGTTCACGCAGCTCACTGGTTGTCCGCTCCAGCAAGTAGCTGTAATGAATCGCAGATGGATGAGCTGTAACCCATCTTCGGATCACTTCCACGACATTCCCTGCCGATTCGGTGCGTTTCAGCTGATTGTCCAGATAAGGATCGAACAATAACTTGGTGAGCGATTCATTGGCCAGCACTTTATCGAAGAAAGCCCGATTCAGCTGGGTATCCCGATCCAACACAGCATACAATTCCTGCACCGCACGCATACGCTTCTGGGCTCGGGCATTATTGACACCGTATATGAAATAGTCCACTATCCAGGATTGCACCACAGGCGCGGCAACACGGAAGTATTCTCCAATGCGAGCAGCAACCGCTTCTTCGGGTACGTTCTCACGCTTCACGCTGTCCAGTTCCCGGCTGAGCAAGGTCAGGAACAGCTCGTTCAGACGGGAACGCTGCCGTGTTCCACCTTCCGGCTTCAGATAGGTCAACAAACCACTCAGAACATGACTTTTGTTATCCAAGTACAGATCTTCCCTGCCTTGTTCAAGACCATAGAACACCGCGAGTTCGCCATAGGCTTCGATGGAAAGCTCCCGTCCAGGTTCCATGCCAGACAACATCTCGTCTGCAAATGTGTAGAATGCATCCGCAGCACCGGGTTCCTGCAATAAGGCCCAGGCGAATTCCGCATAAGGTAACTTCGCCACAGATGCATCCGCATGCGTCACTCTGCCGGATACCATATCAAAGGTGAAGTCCTTCTCCGTATTTCGGTCTTTCGGACGTAACGTCCCCCGCTCTACAAATTGGATATGGATGCCCTTCTTGGCCTGCGGCTCCTTGGCAAACGTCATGAATCCCAACTGCCGCCGGAATGCGTATGGTAACGCTGTGTACAGCAAACGCAGCAATCCTTTGGCCCCTGCGGTCACTTCTTCTGCGGGAAGGTCCAGTGCAATGTATACTTTTCTGCGTGTCGCTACAGACTGCATTACCGCGTAAAGCAGTCGCTTGAACAGCACTTCGTTCATCTTCAAGGCGTTCAGTATCTGGTGTGGCGATGAATCTGCACTCAGACTGGCACCAGGCTGAGCCCATCCTTCTTGTCCAGCAGCTGCATCTCTTGCCGCGCCCTGTCCACTTCCAAGTGATGTAGGCAATTCAGCAAGCGTAGGCAGTACTGTACCTTGTTCGATGTCATAGGACGTGGCGAACATGGCATCCAGCCAGCCGCCTTGCTTCATCTGCTCTTCCGAGCGCTCGGGAGACAAGACGTAGTTATGAGCAAAAAAGGCACTGCGCAGCCCCGTGAAATCCGCAGACTGGTATACATTTTGCCCAAGGATCGTCTCTCCACTTTCTAGATGAAGCAGGTGAATGGAAGCCGGAAACTTTGTCTCGTCCTTCTCACTACGGCCTATTAGCTCCGCCGGAGCGTCATAGACACAGTAGGGGTGAAGCACTTTTTTGATAAAAGAAGGGTCCAGTCCCGGCGATGCCGCAATCGTATCAAACCCCTCTGTTGTGCGAAACACCCCGCGGCGCTCTCGGGTATACAACTGTTGTTCAATGGGCGGGGTTACGGAAGAACGCATCATCCCACTCTCCCCTCAATGTACTTCAGCTTGTACAACAGCCACAGGAAGGGTTCATCCACGCGGATCGGGCTAACCACACCCTGCAATTTCATCTCCACCGGATTGCTGCCCAGCGCAGATACGGCGAAATAGGCTGTATCCTTGAAGTACACATCCATCGTGCCCTTGAACGGACGATCCACCTTCTCGATAAAACGGCGGATCTCTCCGTCGATATTCTCGAACTCAGTTAAGTCGAAATAATCGCGGTGCACCATGTTGCGAAAGACGTTACTGTTAGATTTGATATAATCCCCCTCTTCATCCTTGAGGGAATGCAGCATGTCGCTTTTTGTGAGCACCACGGCTGTTGGAATATTCGTCTTGGCTTTGTCCTGATACGCGATAAAATCTCCAAACATCGTGAGCACCACGTCGCGCGGCTCATCGTATCGCGGTGTCCACTCACCCGGCTCGTTGCCGAGATTAATGCGGATTTTGTCCCGAATCGAACGAATCTGAAGCGGGTCCACCATAAACAGGATACCTGCCGAGTTTTTGATGTGCTGCCCGTGAAGTCCGAGATAATCCTGCTCCACCATACCTTCACCCGCAACGTCAAAGAACACCAGGGTCAGCGGTGCCTTATCTTCGTCCTTGAATACAAATTGGAAGATAAACGGCTCCTGCAGCTTCTCCTTCTGTGTGGAATCGAGCAGATCGCCCCGTTCGAACAACGGTTCTTCATAATCCGCACGGAACCGGCGGCTGATCTCCGCATTCAGAGGCATGCAAGCCGCGTCAAAATGATCCGCTGTATAATGCTGCAATGTATGAATTAATGAAGTCATGTAGACGGATTTCCCCACCTGGGATGCACCGATAATGGAAATGATATTGCTGGGTGCTTTACCTGCCGTAACAGGTAGCTCGTTATGACATTGCGGGCACAAACGGCGACGTGTAACGACACCGTACCGATCGTTCAGACCCATCACGATATTATCGGAATAAATCCGATGTTCCTCCGGTACATCATGCGGAGCCAATACGGCCTCCATATCAAATACCGTGTCGAGTCCGAATCGTTCGCGATACCGATTCAACTTTGCATCTTCCCCGAGTGCGTAGTCCTCATCATCATCGCGATGATGGGCGGCGCGGAACACCACCTCTTCCGGTGAAAACTTGCTGAAACAATAAGGACAGACAATATCGTAAAACAGCGGGCGTTCCTCCGGCTGTTGTCTCTTCAAAAACCGACTAAAAAAGCTCATAGCCACTCCCCTCCCCTAATCAGTCAGACTAAGATGATTTACAATCGCACTACGATGACAGATTAATCTTCCAATCGCTAGTCCAACGATCTAGTCTGATATAAGCCGATAGGCGGCTCCATATTTCGGTCCGTCCGTGAAGAATAATCGCACATAATCATCCTTGGCGACTTCAACGGGCGGCATCTCATTTCTTCCGGGAGCAAAATCACTCACAAAAGGATACACCGTACCATCTTCCTTATTCAGCGGCACCCCGCCCTGCTTGCGAACATAACAGAGGGCTTCCTTCGGAACAGGCACCTCCGCTGTGACGGTGATCAATACACTTTTTCGTTTCTGAAAAAAACCGCTCTTGTAGCGAATGGAGAAGCGGATGTCCGCCTTCCCAGCGCTTGCAACCACCATATTGTATTCATCTCGTTGACGGATCAGCACAGGCCCATCTTCCTGCATCTGACACACATACACCGTGTACTTGATGGCACCAAAACCCGTGATCCGATCCGTGTAACCGTTGCTCGCCTTATATTCCTCTCTTGTGTACAGCTTCAGCTTGCCCTGTGCAGACTCTTCCCCAGTACGATCATCGCTCATCATATCCAGCTCCAGCCGTTCCACATACACAGCTTCAACCCGTTCCGGCCAGAGCCAGCGAAGTGTACAACGCCCTTCGTCCACCGCAAGTGTCAGTTTTCGAATCAAGGGTGTCGAAGGGTCAGCATCCGTAAATCGCATTTCCATTGACCTCCCGACGTTAGAATCCTTTGCTGCGTGAATCTCTTGCTCTCTGACCGAATCCTTCAGCTGAAGAAGTTCCTCCGCCAGCTTCACGGCGTCCCCTACTCTTCCGCGGCGTGTTCTCCTTGATCGGAACAATCCAGGAGAAGAGGGTCAATACGCCAGATAAGATGAGCATCGCACCAAGTCGTACGAAGGTATCCCCCACGTTCGAACCGTCGAGGCCCCATTCCAGCAGAAGCCCTGCTAGTAGACCCGACACCGCACCACCAATACCAAAGCTGAGCGCGAGATGACGGTTATCGAATACGAGTCCAAGGGATACACCCAATGCTACTCCAATCAGTAACACTGCTGCTACACGGAAAATCGCCAGATAAACGCTATGCTCCATCATACCAGTGCGCTCCGTCACCAGCGTCCGTTCATCAATCGTATCGTAGATCTGCTGGAATGCCAGATTCAGACCGCCGGAATCCGGTACATCATAGTACATGCCACACGTTTGCTGGGCAATATTACGCAGCAGATCCGTACCCGATGGGTCCACAAGGCTTAGGCCGACTGTATTAATAGAAATCTGTTCATTGGTATACTGGGACAAAATATCGGCCGTATCCGCTTCACTGAAGCCATCGGATAACAAGATGACAACCGTACCGCGTTTCGGGTCCTGTTTGCCCTGAATCTGTTCCATGCCTTCCCGCAGCACGGCATCAAAATTGGTACCGCCTGAAGTCGTGACAATGCCATCGATTTTGCCATAAACCTCATTCTTAGCCGCTTCACTATCCAGCGCAATAAACGGCTGTAACAACTGTGGCTGGTCATCAAACGTAATGACAGCTACCTGTTTGTCACTCTCCATTTGACTGATCAGTGTCTTGGCTGCTTCAAAGCGTCCGTTATCCGGATCTGTCTCGCTCATGCTGCCCGAGTTATCGATCATCAGTACGATGTCCTTCACTTGCTTCACACCGCCCGGATTGATCTGGTACAGCAATTGCAGCGCGAGTCCAACAACAAACAACAGAGCGAGTGTTGCCGGAACAAGCAATTTCCACGACAGTCCCAGATATCGGAGCTTCCATGAAGCACCATTCAGCTTGGGTGAGATCATCTCTGCGATCAAACAGAACAATCCAACGCTCAGCGCCAGTACGCCAAAGTATAAGCCCATCAGCAACAGACGTGGCATCTCTCCAAGCCATTGACGCAGCATGATTTCTCCTGCCGCAAAGCCCACTGCTCCGCCAATCAGGCTGAACAGGACCAGGAGAAGATTGATTTTTCGCTGCATGTCCACATGCATCCTTTCCATACCAGCCTTAAGCAGGCTGAGTTAATACAAGATTGTAGCAGGGTGTCATGACACAGCCAGACGCCTTAACGAATGGGGGACAACTTTTCCACCAGACCTGCGGGGTGAAGTTCATAGCCATTCTCCGTGTACGAGTCATAATATACCTTGCCGTTCCGATACACCATGAGATCCTCCAGATGGAAACCGCCCATCAGATTCAGCTTCTCCACACCACTGCTGCGTTCTTCGTACACCACACCCAGCTTGTAGATGCGTGATGTCTCTTCGGCATGTGCCGCGTAGTCCATGAAAGCACTATGATGGTCACCAAAGAAATACTTCTCTTCATACCGATGTTCCTGCGTATAATCAAATACCCGTACCCGAACGACCGCCTGATCCTCCAGCGTGTGGTACAACCTGCGGAACAGGTCATCCCGGGTCAATACGTCTTTATCTCCGTAAGCAATCGTAACGTTGGCCCGCTGCAACAGCTCTTCTTCAAATGGTAACCGCAACGGCTCGGCTGTAAGCAGCAACGAGTGACATACCTCCATCAGACGTTTGAGCAGACGGTCATCGCCTTCTGTCGCAAGCCGGTTCATATCTCCCATGTAACGATCCTCGAACCATACATCCCGTCCGCGCTTGGCTTCCAGGTCGATGATTAGCTCTTCTGTCACTTTGCCGTAGTACTCCATCACGTTCTGACCGATGTATTCATCCGCAGCGGCGATACTTTGGGCAGCTGTCTCTCGCAGTCTACGTTCCAGCGCTTCAAGTGCCGCTGTGACGTGGCCACTGAATTGGTGAAGCTCTTCCATCTCCGTATCGTAGATGCGGAGCAGTTGTAATTCATTTTCCAGTCGCAGCAATTCTACCTTCGGTACGTACACTCGTTCCAGCATACAGTCAATCAGATTGCGTACATTCTGTTTATCACGGAACAACGCTCGTTTGAACGACTGATCTTCCACCCGCTCTTGCTGACGTTGCTCTAACAGTGCACGTGCCGATTCAAGCTGCATCGATTTATCCCGAATCAGTCCGAGCAGCGCTTCACGTACACTGCCAGGCTCATTGTCACTCCAGGCTGCCCATTGGAAGTACCCAACCTCTGGATGCTCCGCGCGGGATTGTTCTGCCTGACGGCGAAGAGAGCCGCCAGAACTGCGCTCGCGCACACGCTCTTCAACAAGCCGGACGACGTTATCACGGAAGTACGCTTCAGCGCCTTGTCCGAACAGCGCTCTCTCCGCTTCACGAAGCGAGAGCGGCTTCAGATCGGAGAAACTGACGTTATGCGTCATGATGCCACTCATGCCACTAACCAGATCTTCACCCGGCAACAGACCTTCAACTTTGCGTTCCACCGAGGCCGCGTCCAGTCCGAAGAAAGCAAGCTTGTCCTTGATGCTCCAATCCGGCTCCTGCCGCATGCGTGCGAGCAGGTACCGATACATGTGATATAAAACCGCCAGTGCTATCGGCTTGTTTGGCCGCCTGATCTCGGCAAAACCCGCACTTGCATAACCATGCTGATCAGAGGTGGTGCGAATATTGTTTTTGAAGGATGTATTGTTGTACGTGTTCGCTCCCGTGCTCGAAACGGTACCCGAGTGATTCGCATCCTGCTTCCTGTTCTTCAACAGGCAGATCCGGCAGATGATCTCGGCATTTTCAATCCAGCCACCGGGAACGCCGGTTCCACGCTCATTTTTGTCAGACAACAGATATACCAGATCATACAACGGTGACGCGTGATGTGTAACCGGAATGGAGATCCCATCCTCCGTCACCAGCAGATTACCGCTGAACGTGTAGTCCAAAGATTGCATATAATCCAGTTCACGCAGAAAAGCAAGACCTGCTGCGCTGGCATACCCGAAGGAATCCACCTGTTCCATCTCGCTGACCAATACATGCAGGTCTGTCTGCACCGACTTGAAGGCTTGGGACAAAATGATCTCCGTCAGCTTGGTGAGCTCTGGCAACAATACATTCAATGGATCATCGGCTCTGGTTACCACCGTAACGTAAATCCGATCAAATGACGAGTACAGCCGTCCATATTCGGCAATGCGGTTACTGACCCGCCGAAGCGTACGATTCAGGTCAAAGAGCGCCTGATCCGATTCGTGGAAACTGCGATGTACATCCTTACGCCGCGTTTTGGACGGCCGCTCCGTCTGCCCAGCGGACAGAGGCAAGCGATGACGAGTCACCTGGCCATCATCGGACGAGCCACCATTCCTCGTTTCACCCGAACCCGTTTCCTGATCGTCTGTCCCGATCTGAATGTAGACCACACCGTCTCCGTTATCCCATTTCAGCCGATTGATCTCCTGCACAGCAGATACGGCAGGTGCAACCGAATCACCCACGAAAAGGAACAAAGCCGGGTAATGGATACTGCTGCGTCCATCCCCCAGGCTGCCTTGACGCTCCTGCTCTATTGCATACTGCGCTGCATACTTCTCCAGATCACGCTTCAGGGTATTGTTCGAATTGAACTCCATCCCGGCCGCCACCCTTACTTCAGCCTTCTACGAATGTCGTTCAGCTTGGACGACATCGTTCTGTAGAACTGATAGATGTCTTCTCCGTTAGCCAGTTCTACCCGCTCATATTCGAGACGATCACGTGATTCCATGAACAGCGCAGCCAGATCATCCAGCTTTGTCAGCAATGGAGTGATATCTTCTGAAGCCGTCAGATCATTATCGCGGCGGGAGGCTTTGCGCAGCAATGTACTGCGATCCTTCTCCGCCAGACCGCGGAAGTTGCCAAACACTTCATACTCGGCAAAGTTACGGCTCTTCATCAGGTTCGCAAACGGTTCCCAAGCGTCTTCTTCCGGGTCACGGTCATAGACGTAGAGCGCACCTTTTTTGACGATGGTGTCTGTATAGAGTGCTTCGATGAAGCGATCGTACCACTGCTCTTCGTCCTGGTACTGGGCAAGAATGCCTTCGAGTTCGGCAACTTTGGCCGAGATGGCATTCATCTTCGCCAGTTCCTCACGAACGCGTGCGATCAGCTGCGGAGAGCGAACCAGGTTTTCTTTGGCCATATCTTCATTAATACTGCCGAAAATATCCTTAACTCCTACACGTGGCAACCCTTCGGATTGCAGACGTTTCAGCTCCATCACGGCCCGCTTCACTTCGCCGAGGTTCGGCGTGGTGGACGTCAGACGCATGTCATAGGCTGCCAGTTTGGCGGACAAGTCAAAAGCTTCTGTTGTCACAATCGCATACCGGTTACTTGTATTCTCATCAATGGATTTGGCTGTCACAATGTTGTATCCGAGCGCCTGCTCGAATTCGTTACGCACACGGGCATTATACTGTTTCACACGGGCGTTCTCGTACACATCTCCCCATGATTTCTCTGGAATCGGAGATGGCAGATAGGTCCAGTTGTTTTTCTCCGTTTGTACCAAATGACGACCAATGCCTTCTTTGTCCAAAATGGTACGTTCATAACTTTCCTCATATACTTTGAGCGGTGTATACACAAAGAGTGGTACCCCGTTGCGGGTATTCAGCCAGAAGATCCGGTTACGCACTTCACTTTCCTTCACGGTAAAATGAGATTTGCCTACCGCATTGTTCTGATAATTGCGAATCCCTTTCAGAATACCTGGCGCCTGTGCCGGTACGGATACAAATCCCCATGAAGGGAAATGCAGACTGCCTGTACTGTTGCTCAGATTGAACACCGGAACGGCCTCATCATCCAGCTTGCCGGCAATAAAACGTTCCACGAATTTCTCGACCGACTCATCCTGACCGTATTTGATCACGAGGAAATCTTCCATGGAACGGGTAATCAGATCACCGAATTTCTCACTCAGGAAGTCGGAGATGGAGCTGACGATATCAATCTCGTTCTCTTTCACCCACTGGCTGGAGTTTTCCAGCAATTCACGAGAGAAGTCGCGGATCAGATCATCTGTATCACGCTTATCCAACAGCCCGTCCACCACACTGACGATATCCGGTACACTTACGACGTTCCAGTAGTATGTCTTGTTGCCTTTGTGATCGGATTGTTCCTCGCCGCGTGTCAGCAGGTCGCCATTCTTCGCGAATATCGAGCTAAGGGCGTTCAGCGTCTCGGTAAATACGTTATAAATGCGGCTGTTTTCCTGATTCAGCAACTCATACAGATCTTCATAGAACTCGATCATCTGATCGTTGCGTTCCACGTCGGCGTGAAGCCAGTACTCATGAATTTTTGCTTCAATATAAGCATTCTTTTTCTTCTCTTTGGAGACAAAAGCGCTCTTCGCATCGCCCAGCTTCTCTTCGGACTGCTCCTGAGCTGCTTCAATATCACGCGGAATGCGGAAGGCATTCTCACGCAGGGTTTCGATATACGACTGAATCATCTTCAGTACACAGAACCCTTTTTCCGTATAAATGAGACGAGATACATAGAACGGACCTTGTTCAGGATGCAAAAACATTCGACGGATCTGTTCGGTAAACTGACCGGCAATCTCACCCGGCAGTTGTTTCTTGGCCTTGATATATTCTTCACGGGCACGTGCCAGGAAGTTCTGCTCCAGTTCGGTGTCCATATTCACAACCTGGGATTTCACCACATTGCCATAGGATAGGCGCTCGCTGTTCTGATAACCAGGCAGCGGTTCTGGCACGCGCGCTTCGAAGGACTTGACCACACTTTCGAGATCAATGCCCAGCTTGCGGGCAAACTTCTCGGTATCCTCCTGGTTCGGCGCTTTGGAGAACATGGTATTCATTTTGTCGAACATGCGATACGCCAGATACGTGGTCATCTCTTCAATCGGCAGTACAGCCGAAGAGGCACCAATGATGTTGTAATCATAGTTGGCCGGGTACACCTTGTTCATCTGTGCAATGTTCGTGCGAATGTTGCTGATATAGTCATGGATCGCGAACTCCTCACCTGACTGCTTCTCCTCACTTGCCATGAAGTTGGTAATGTTCTCGGCCGTGACGTTCATGCAGTAATCGTAGGCGTTCTCCAGCAGTTTGCCTTCGGTATTCGTCGCAGAGATCAGATGACACAGGTTAAATGGTGGCAGTGGTGAGTTGACGGTTAAAATATTGCCGTACTTCTGTGTAAACCGCTCACCGCGGCTGTCCACGTTCATCCAATAATCCAGCTCTTTGAGTGCCGCATATCCGTTCTTGCGAATGTATTCGCGTGTGTGTTCGCTCAAGCTTTTGTTGGACAGGTTCACGTCTGGCGTGAACAGGTAGCCCAGCGTATTCACGCGGTCAATCCCCGCAGAGCCGTGATCCCGTTCGATAATGCCGCGCACGATATAGGAAATATCGAGAAAACAGCCGCTGCCTGTACCGCCGGACAGACCTGTCAGCAGGAACACCATCAGTTTTTTGTTGGTGCCTACGGATAAGGTTTTGATCTTTTTGTCGATGGCCTGAACAACCTGATTAATCTTGGTGAACAAGAGTAGACGTCCAGCCTGACGCACACCTGCAGCGCCATTCATGCCGTCCGTGATGCTCAGTTCGGGAGACAGCCAGTCCGTAATATACGGTTCCAGCACGCTGCGGTTCTGTAGCAGTCCGCCAATCTCGGCATTGGACAGCAAGACGAATTCATTGATCGGATCAAGTCCTATTCCTTTATACTTTTTGGCGCGATCCTGTTCGTTTGTCTCAAAAGCCAAAAATTCCACATTGTCCGGCTTGTCCATTTTTTTCTTGGATACCGGGTCCTGCGGCAGCTTGAAACGACGGTTGATCTGATATTTCAGTCGCAGCAGTGCATCAATTCCCGTTCCTCCCAGACCAATAATCAGAATGGGGTTATCAATGGTATCAACTCTGATCTTCTCACTGACAATGCCTCCGCCAAGTGATACATCCAGTTGCTGAATATGTTCTCTAACAATCGGTTTCATTCCATGTCCTCCCTTTAGTTAGACCAGTTGGGCACAAACTCATTACACTTGCCACTCCGATGACAGAGTAACCTTCCGATCGCTGTTATCCTCAGATTTTTTTGGTTCCCTTTTCTAAAGGGAAAAATCTGAGGATAAGCGTATGCTTCCGATGCAGCTTTCTTTCAGAAAGCTTTTAGGCGAACGCTTCGCTTCTTCAGGTTTTCTCTGTCCTCTCCGTTCTCGTGTAAACAATTATATCCAACTTAAATTTGCATTCCTTTTAAACCAAACAATTAACTTACACCAGATACTCAATTAAAATGGTCTTGTCCGCCTGTTGCAGCGGGATGCTCAGTCGGTCACCGTTCTTCAGTTCAACGCCTGAGCTTGCATCGACTGCACGACCGGATTTCTCCAACGTACCGCCTGCGGTGTTACGAATGATAATTCGATCGCCATTGCTGGGCGTAAATACATATTTTTCGGTTTCCTTCAGCTCAGGGTCCAGTTGCAACAATTGATGCAGATGGAATCGGCCCCGGAAGGATACCAGCTTTTTATATTGTGGATATGACTTGTCGCCCGTGTTCTCATCACGAATCTCAACAATCATCTGACCGACAAAGCCCCGGTTTTTGCGTTTCAGCCAACCCATCAGGAACCAGACACCCACACCGACCACAATCAGGGCTACTACACCCAGAATGACAGGTAACCAAGGGAACGACTTGTCCTGTTCACCGCCTGGCGAGGTCGGTTGAGCACCGCTTCCGGTTGCTCCGCCTGCGTTAATCGTGATTGGCGCACTTTCACGGTAGAAGCTGTCTTCTTCCGCACGGATGACCAATTCGTAGTTATGATTGTCCGGTACTTCAAATGTTCCGGCAAAACCAGAACCTGTATTGTCCAGCGATTGTTCTTCACTTTTGCCTGTATCGACATCTTTCACAACCAGCGTGGCCTTCATATCTGCATACAGATCATTATCCTGAAGTGCCTGACCGCCATTCTCCAGTTTGGCAGCAAGATCAACCTTGTCCCCTTTGGTATAGGACTTGGTCTTAATCGGGTCCACAACGAGCTGAAGATCATAGTTGAACAGCAGGTTGATATCGATGCTGTCTTTCGGAGCCCCTTTTACCCGAAGTTTCCAGTCTCCCTCTTGGGGTTTCAACAGCTTCACGAGCGAATAACTCTTCGATGTCGAGAGCTTGGCTGCATCCGAGTTCAGGTCCACGGCTTGTCCGGAAGGGTCCATCAATTGCACTTCCACCGGCTTCGAGGACATAATCGAGATGTTTGCTTCCAGTACACTGTCATTTGGCACGTTCACGGTAACTTCCTGATAACTGCCGTTTCCTGTCACAGAGGGCAGCTTCACCACATTGAGTTTGGCATGATCGGCGAAGATCTCACTCAGAATCTGTGGCAGATCATCCGGCGTATCGGTAATGAATGACTTGCCTCCGGTCTGCTTCGCGAGGTCTGCGAGTGCATCCTTGTTCAACTTGCCATCTGCGTTCAGTCCTATTGTATACACCGGGATACCTTGATCCTGTGCTTCCTTCACGGATTTCGCCAGATCAGCGTCGGATTGTGCCTGTGTACGGCCTTTGGTTTTGTTAAAGTCATTGTTGCCATCCGCCAGCAGCACGATCATTGGCGAGTGAGATGGGTCTGCACCATGATTCAGTATGTTCATGGCTTCGGCGACACCAACTGAGACATCGGTGTATGGCCCCCGGCCGAGCTGATCAATAAAGTCCTTCAGGCTGCTCTTGTCCGCATCGGACTGAATCGTAAGCATTGCCTTTTCCCGCTCCACCTGATCGGTATAAGCGACAATCCCTACCTTGTCCCCTTGGACGGGCAGCATATCAATAAACATTTTCATGGCTTCATTACTGATCTTGTCACGGTCACTTGTATTCATTGAATTACTTACATCGGCTACAAGTACCGCATCGATTCCGCTCGTCTGTGCCTGAGCCGCTGCAGCGTGTGGCAGCAACGCCTGAGGTAGCAGTAGCGTTAGAATGGCCAGCAGAACCATCGTTCCGCTCAGCCAGCGTATTTTGCGTGTCCGCAGCATTGGGTGTACTCCTTCACGTTTGAGATTAAAATGGGAATAGTTTATTATAGGCGTCAAGCCTTAAGGAAATCTTAACAGTCTACTAATAAATTCTGAAAAGCACCCCTATCTTGAGTTACAGTTTTGTAATGACTGACAAAAATCGACGATTTCATGCCTTGAACTGGCACAAAAGTACCAACTATGGAAATATGATATAGTTATTGCCAGCAAACTGCAATATAACAGCGCTTGTTCACCAAGCCATAGAAGGGAACGGATTATGGTTACATACGGATGCCTCGCCATATTGTTTCTTTTTGTCATCATAAAGGTAATTTCACTCCAGCTTCATCGGCGGAAGCCGGTTTCCCGCGAAGACACGGATCGTACCCTCTACACTATTCTGAATGGTGAGCGTGATTGAGCATGAGTACTAAACTAGTCGTATCCATAAGACCATTTCATCGAACGACCTATGCCTATGAAAAGTTGCAAGTCTGCACACGTTGCGGACAGTATACCTGCCTGTGGGAAGATGAGTGCACAGCCTGTGGCAGGGGTACCCTGATTTCCGTTCAGGCGAAAGCGACTTCCCGTGTGAAACGTCGAATTGCACGCGACCTGTTCATTACCTTATTGTTCGGTGCAGCGGCCACCTATTTTGGTGAAACCATAGATCAGACCATGGCGGCAGCCAGCGTTTCCCTGTTGCTTCTGGCATTGCTGATCTTCATGCAGAATCGTTCGTTCGAAGTAGAGCAGCAGCGCGAGTTGAAGCGCATGTTGCAACAGGATGAGGAGCTCATCCGTCAGGGCATCAACCGCAACTGGGCTCTGGTCGCCGAAGCCCGCAAGCAGGATGAAGCACTGGCCTATGAGATGCTTCGCGAGATCGGCTCACTCGTCTTCAATGACCGGATTCGACTGCAACAGGTTGCGCTATTACAATCCTTTGTCCTGCGCAGTGATATGGACTTGCAGCTCAAACCCTTGCTGCTACGTAGCTTCGAGCGGCTGCTGGCTGAATATATCGGTGAGATTGCACGGCTTAAGCCGGAATTGATCCGGGAAGACGCGATTCGTTATATCGCAACCTATGAAGTGAACATTTTACAGCTCCACAATGGAATTCAGATTCTTACAGCCGTAGCTGCTGCTGCCGTGCGCAAGAGTAAATATATTGAGTTATTCCCTAGTCTTATTACCCGCTACGCTCGCTTTATGCCCAAAGATCGATTCATGAGACTTTATCACACGATTGAACGCTATCCGAGCAAAGCACGCGGAGGACTGGCGGAGTCGGTGGGCCGAGTGTATAACGAGAAATATCGGGATCAGTACGCAGATATTCACATGTAGGGATGACATACTGGAACTGAAAAAACGTAGTTTAGTGCAAACTCACTCCGTGTATATAGACGATTGCAATTTCATCCATCCCTGCATGCCCATCAACACCACGAATCAAAGGTTATGCTTCTAATGATATAAGAATTCAGCCAAAAACACCCCATCCTTAGGTCTAGGATGAGGTGTTTTGAATTTTATGGAAGTTTGCCGAGTGTTGTCCGCAGTACACGGTCAAAAGAAAAACTAGGTGGCCAATATCTAAATGGCATTTTCCATGGATCAAGCAGGCTTGCCAACAGGCACTCGCAGATGACAAAAAGAATAAGCGGAAAGAATCATCTGTCCTGTTGAAAAAGGGCCGCGACGTGGTTCCGCCCGCGACCCTTGATCTGAGGGGTTCGGTACATCTGTACCCGAACCCTCTCATATATGCCATGCCAAACGCTGTGGCATGGCATAGTGCCTGCGCAACTGCGGCTATATCGCCGCTTGCGCCAAGGCTTTACCGTCCGCGACGAGAATCGCGACGGTCGCCCTTCGCCGGTCCGCGTCCTGCGGATTCCGGACGGCGAGAGCCTTCGCTACTGCGCCCGGAGGTGCGCTTGTCAGCACTACGGCCAGCCCAGCCGCTGCTGCGCTCATCGCCACTGCGACCTGCACTGCGTCCGCCTTGGCTCGCACCGCGGCTACTGCTGCGGCCACCTTGGCTTGCTGCGCCTCGACTGCTGTCGCTGCTACGCGCAGAGCCACGGCCTGCACTGCGCTCGTCGCCACTGCGGCCACCGCTACGACCACCACTGCGTCCACCTTCGCCACCGCGGGAACCACGACCCCCACGTCCGCCATCTCTGCGATCGTTACGGCCTGCACCGCGACGTGCGCTGCCTGTTCCGGAAGAGCGCCCGCCTCGTTCGTCATCCCCCTGACCGTTGATGGAACGTCTAGCTGCTCCTGTTGATGCGATTGGACCTTCGCTCGTCCACTGAATACGGGACAGCTTCTGGTCGATCCCTTGTTCAATACGTGCAAGTTCAGGTCTGTCGTGCTCTGTTGCAAACGTTACAGCAAGACCTGTACCGCCTGCACGGCCCGTACGACCAATCCGGTGGATATAACTTTCCGCATCATGCGGCATATCGTAGTTAAAGACATGCGTTACACCTTCAACATCAAGTCCACGTGCAGCTACGTCTGTAGCAACCAGCACTTGCAGTTTGGCATCGCGGAACGCTTTCATGACGTTCTCACGCTTGGATTGGGACAGATCTCCATGAAGTTCATCACTTGCATAACCTGCTTCACGCAGATCTTGGTTCAGCTTGGATGCACGACGCTTGGTCCGGCAGAAAATAATCGCCAAGTATGGGCGATACGTATCAATCATGCCGCGAAGTGCTTCAAGCTTGCCGCGATCCGTACATTCCAGCACCTGCTGGCGAATTTGTTTGATCGGGATTACCGATTGCGAGGATACTTTTACATCTTCCGGATCTTTCATATAGGTCTTCGCAAGGTGGCGAATACCCTTCGGCATCGTTGCGGAGAACAGCATCGTTTGGCGTTTGTGTGGCAGCTCGCTAAGAATCGTCTCCACATCGTCCAGGAAGCCCATGTGCAGCATTTGGTCGGCTTCATCCAGCACCAGTTTTTTGACATTATTCAGCTTCAACGTGCCCCGGCGCAAGTGATCTAGGAGACGACCCGGTGTACCGATAACGATCTGGGTGCCGTTCTGCAATTTACGCAGTTGCTTGTCCACATCCTGCCCGCCGTATACGGCAAGCACATGCAGTTTATCGTCGTTTGCCGTGAGCTTCTTCGCTTCTTCCGTAATTTGCAGCGCAAGCTCACGCGTAGGCGCGATAATCAACGCTTGCGGCGAACGGTCAGATACATTAATTTTCTGAATAATCGGCAGCAAAAAAGCCAGCGTTTTCCCTGTACCTGTCTGTGCCTCGGCGATAATATCGCGTCCACCCAGCAGTACCGGAATCGAACGCTCCTGTACCGGAGTCGGCACGGCGATGCCCTGATGTTTCAGGATCTCGCACCATTCCGGGCGAATGCCCAGTTGTTCAAAGTTTGCCAATCGTTACACCTCTGTATATTCATTTAGATAAGTCCATTTCATAATGACTTCAGTATCAGTATCTGCCATTAAGACTAGTTTTCCTTCGTTCAATCATGATTATGAAATGAATTTTTTAAAAAGCAATCCACTCGTTGCTCTTCTTCTCCATACCCTGTAGTTTACACGTTAGTCAAGCAAAACAAAAGGGGATACAGCGTTACACCCCCAAGTTGTAGCACAAAACCGCTTAACTTGTATCGACCAAGTGAGTTTGAGTCAGGTAGTAAGAGACTCTAAGTCTGCCTTCAGGTTGCTGATCTGTGGATATAACCGACCTAGCATGCCTCAGGCTCAAAAAAAAACAGCGATGCCCTCTCCCCGATTTCCGGAAAAAGTGCGCCGCTGATTATAAATCATCTTTTTATGTTATCTATTCGCTGTTTACTTCGTTCCAACCAAGTTACGAACCGTGTCCGCTAGCTGTGGCAAACCCACTCCGTTCAAGAATACGGGAGCTTTCCTCGTTTAACCCACGCAGGTGCACGGTTTTGCCCAGCTTCGCGTATTTAAACTTCACTTTGCCAATGGCCACAACCGCGGTATTATCCCAGATATGTGACCCTCCGAAATCAATCGTGATCTCCTTCGGATCAGCTTCTGCATCGAATTCATCCACGAAGCGGGACGAAGATCCAAAGAAGAACGGTCCGTGAACCCGGTACACCTTCTGCCCTTGTTCCTGGCTCGCCTGTACGCGAATCTTGGTCTGTTTCCAGCCAAAATGCAGCACACTGAGCACAACGCCGACCATGACCCCAATCGACAGATCGTGGGTATAGACCACAATCGCCACGGTCACGATCATGACAAAGGCTTCCGCGCGTGGAACGCGAGCAATATTTTTGATGGAACTCCAGTCGAATGTTCCGATACACACCATAAACATTACACCGACGAGCGCACCCATCGGTACCTGCTTCACCACACCGCTGAACAGCAGCAACAGGATTGCGAGAAACGCACCCGCAGTAAACGTGGATAATCTTCCACGTCCACCAGACTTCACATTAATGACCGACTGCCCAATCATCGCACAGCCGCCCATGCCGCCGAACAAACCGTTCACAAAGTTCGCAATACCCTGACCACGCACCTCACGGTTCTTGCTGCTCTTGGTCTCGGTCATCTCATCCACGATGGTTGCGGTCAGCAGGGATTCCAGCAGCCCAACCAGTGCCATGGTAAATGAATAAGGCAGCAGAATCATCAGCGTATCCCAAGTCCATGCAATATTCGGCAAGTGGAACATCGGCAGGGTACTTGTGAGATTTCCCATGTCCCCTACTTTACTTACATCCAGATGAAATACCACCGTAATAATCGTCATCACGATGATTGCAATCAATGGAGATGGAGCAGCTTTGAAAAAACGTGGCAAAATATAAATGATCGCCAGCGTGCCCGCCACCATCGCATACATAATCCAGTTCGCTCCCGTGAAGTGAGTTAACTGCGCCATAAAGATCAGGATCGCCAGTGCGTTCACGAATCCGGTCAGTACCGAATGAGGGACAAACGTAATAAATCGCCCAACCTTAAATATGCCTAGTAGAAACTGGATAACACCGGTCAGTATCGTAGCTGCAAAAAGATATTCCACACCATAATCCTTGACGAGTCCAACCATCAGTACCGCCATTGCACCCGTTGCAGCCGAGATCATACCGGGTCTTCCACCTGCAATCGAGATCACAATCGCAATGGTAATCGAAGCGTACAGCCCGACCATGGGATCGACTCCTGCAATGATGGAGAAAGCAATGGCTTCCGGAATGAGCGCCAGCGCTACCGTAATGCCTGCCAGCACATCTCCGCGAATGTTGCCAAACCATTGTTGTTTTAAAGTATTCATATGTTCTCTACCGTTCCTCCTACATGTCATTACTCAAATTGGAAGATGACCCTGAAGCGTAACGGAAGCATTCATCACTGATCAATACACTCAGCAATTAATAACAGTGTGTGAGACAGCACAAAATAGCGGAATCTTCTCCGCACAATTGCCTATGCATCTAAGTTACATGCTCATTCACCACCCCTATCGTATGGATAGTTGGGTGAATCATCATGTCTGTTTTCCGTTCCAGTGTTTTGCTTCTGTTCCGTTACAACGATCAGTTATCTTCTTTGTGTGACATCCTGGTCTGCTCCAGATGCCCATGGGTTTCCCTCTCTCAGAAAAACCGGGTCCGTTATTCTACTGACCTATTATTATAGTCACTGGGATGAATATGTACTAATACAGTTAAGCCTTAAAAATAAAACCTTATCTCCTATTATCTTAATATTTCTGTGATATACTCATCCATCCTCTATTCACGAAAAATAACCCGCAAAGATCCTTTGAAGAAGGTCTCTTTACGGGTATTCTCGCGATACTATGTTAGAATCTTCCTGATTTGAATATCGAATATAGCAGGAAAGCCACCATCAGAATTGCCACCAGGAAACCAATCTCAATGACCGGAATATCCCATAGCATCGTGGACTGATGACTGATCGACGAACCGATAATCAAGCCGACCATAATGATACAGAAGGCAAGTAACACGATACTAAAGGACAGCCGATTACTAATCTGGTCCATTCTGCGCATGAGTGCATCCAGTTCAGGGACACTGATCTCCAGCCTCAGCTTGCCTTTGCTAATAATGGATGATAACTGTCTTAACTGCCCTGGCAGACCAATGACACTCTCGGCCATATCAGCCGCACTGCGGAACAACCGATTCTTGATTCTTCCTGCGCTAAAACGTTCCTTGATCAGCTTCCGCCCAAAGGGCTCGGCCATATCAACAATGCTCAAGGAAGGATCGAGATGTTCAATCACACCTTCCATCGTCAGCAACGATTTACCAAGCAGGAGAATATCGGCAGGCATCACCACCCGATGCCTCTGGGCTACGCCGAACAGATCATTCAACGCCTGACCCACACTAATCTTGGAAAAGGGAATATCGTAATATTTGGTACGCAACTTGTCCAAATCCACATGAAGCCCACGCAGATCCATATCATCCGGCATCATGCCGAGCTTCTCAATGGCCCGGATCATGCTGTCCGTATCTTTGCGCATTAACCCAATAATAAGGGAAGCAAGCTGCTGTTTCATCTCATCGCTAAGGCTTCCAACCATACCGAAGTCTATAAAGGCAAGACGTCCATCCTTCAATACCATCAGGTTGCCCGGATGTGGGTCAGCGTGGAAGAATCCATGAATAAAGATCTGATTCAATAATGAGTCCACCAACCGCTCAGCAATATTGTTCAGATCATGGCCGCGTCTGACCAATTCATCACGATCATTGAGCTTGATCCCTTCGATATACTCCATAGTCAGCACACGTGAAGACGTCTGATCCCAGTAAATTGTCGGGATTTTCACCTTGTTGTCCTGTTGGTATTGCTGTGCAATCTTTTCCGTATTTCGGCCTTCAACCGTATAATCCAGTTCAGCCATCAATGCCTGAGCATACTCTTCTACCATCTGCGGAATCTGATATTGCTTCACCCAATCCCAGCGCTTCTCGGCCATGGCTGTCAGCTCACGCAAAATATCCAGGTCACGCTGCACAATACGCGATATACCGGGCCGCTGAATCTTGATCGCTACCGATTCACCGCTTCGAAGTTTGCCCAGATGCACCTGGCCAATGCTGGCCGCAGCTACAGGGGTATCCTCGAACCGGGAAAAGATCTCCTCCAGCGGTGTATCCAATTCCTGTTCCAAAATACCCCGTGCCGTCTCGGAAGAGAACGGCGGGACCTGATCCTGCAACTTCACCAGCTCGCGAATGACAGACTCAGGCAATAGATCTGCCCTTGTGCTTGCGAGTTGCCCCAGCTTGACGAAAGCCGGCCCCAGCTCCTGCAGCACAAGCCTGATGCGTTCACTCAGCGTTTTGGTGGTATGTGCTTCACGCGACATCCACCGTCTGGGCAGAGCGAGCAACTGGAACAGCCCCAGCTCCTCGACCATATAACCGAAGCCATGACGCACCAGCGCCATGGCAATTTCACGGTATCTGCCGACATGTTTGATTCGCACGGCCATCTACTCGATCTCGTTTCCTTTGAGAGGAGGAGGAACTTCAAGTGGAGCCGGGGATTCATCAGGTTGAAGCTGTGGTGAGTGGCCCAGTTCGGCAAGTTTTTTCTCCAGAACGGCAACTCGCTGTTCCAGACTGGTTACATCGCTTTCGGATGCCACACCCGCTTCCTGAAGCACGCGCTTGACCTGTTCCTGAATCACCCGCTTGAACTGGCCTTGCTCTTCATCGCCCCGTTCCATCAGGCGTTCAACCAAAGCTTTGGATTCACCGGGCGCAAGTTCCCCGCGCTTGACCAAATCATCCACGGTTTTCTCAATTTTTTCTTTGCTTACGACAGTAAGTCCAAGCCCTAACGAGATCGCCTTTTTGAACAAATCGCTCATTTTTGTCATCCTCCTCTTCGTTGATCTCTATATTATACTCCTTCTACTCCGCATGCAAAAATGTCCATCCGATCAGACGTAACGCGCAGCCCATTTGCCTGCTTGCAGAAGTAATTTACGGTACGTTTCGTGTGCAAAAGACGGTACATGGTGACCTGGCATAAGATAAACAATACGTCCAACACCATATCGATGAGCCCAAACCGCAGGCTTCGGTCCATCTTCGGATTGATATTCCAGCAATATTTTCGTTTCGGCAAAAGAACCAAACTCGAACTGATACGGCTCTTCTTCCATTGTGAAATTAGAGATACCCTCCGTCACGGGATGGCTTTCTCCCGTTACAGTGAATTCAAGTGGTGCATAAGCCGGATGATGCAGGAACTTGGCACCGATCATCTGTTTGAGTTCATAACGATTTTGGAGCGAAATGCCGTTATGTATAATGACCAGTCCACCCCCATTACTCACATAGGACAACAAACCTGCTGTCTGCTGTGGAGAGACTTTCCCCTTCCAATCGTCCATGTAGGAGATACACACATCAAATCCGGTTATATTTTCTTGCAGCAACATATTTCGATTCTCACTGCATTGTACAGTCATCGTATCATGGAAAATCCGGCTGATCTCCGCATCTACACCCTGAAGCGGGTGCCAGTCCGGATGTGTATAATCGCCTAGTAGCAATGCTTTTTTACGTTGATCCATTCAATCAATCTCCTTTCTTGTTCACCTCACTGTATAAAAACCAACTACCAGGGGAGTTTCTCTCCCTTGTAGTCCACATATGCGGGCTGATCTCCTTTAAATTGTTCATGGCGGTCGATAAGTACAGCGATATGCTGTGCAGATTGCTCGGGCGTGAGATCCGCAGAAGCATCCAGTTCACCCCGCATATAACTCTGTACCCAACCAGGATGTACAAGCATCACTTGTCCGCCTTCATCCTTCAGACCATTGTGCACAAGACGGGCCTGCATGTTCAAAGCAGCTTTGGACATGCAATAGGCAAACCACCCATCCCGACTGCATTGCTCTATGCTTCCAGCCTCGGAAGAGATATCAACAATCAGTTTGACCTGTCCTTGAAGAAGGAGGGGTAACAGGGAATGAGTCACGCGCAGTGTACCTAAGGTATTCACATTAAATACTTCAGCCATCTCCGCCATATTCATCGGCCCGCGGATATGATCCGTAATACTTCCTAGTATAGCCGCATTGTTGATCAGCATATCCAAATGATTCGTATCCAGCTTCAATGTCTCCGTGAACAGAGCCACCGACAGGTCGTCCGCAATATCTAATTCGATTGCGCGCAGATGGTCAGGATATCCTTCTGCAAGCATGCGAATTCCCTCGGAATCTTCCACGTCCAGACCGGCCGCATACACGAGATATCCTCTCTTCAGCATCTGTGCCGTCAAAGCGAGCCCCAATCCCCGAGCAGCTCCGGTTACACATACAGTTCTCATCCTGATGTCCCTCCCTCGCATAATGATTCTGTCTTTAACTCATTCCACATATTCATCTGAAAACCTTTAATTCGGAAATGGGATCGCCAACTTCACGACCAAAGACTCATGAGATAAAAATCAGATTAGAGCCATTTTGCTTATTGAACTCAGCCATCGTTTTGAACTGTCTAACCGTTGCTTTCACTCCTGAATATATCGCTCCTTCCGATAAGCCTGACAATGCTCCACCCATCTTCGTGCGGCTGCCGGGTAAGAGCCCAGATGAACGTGCGTATACCCCGCCACGATGTTGCCTGCCGCATATCCTTCTTGCTTCAAGCCACGTAACCCTTTGGTCTCATACGCATAAGGGATCGTCTCTTCGTCACGATAGCTCATCGTGGAATAATGAAATTCATGACCCCGAAGTACCTCACCCTTTTTCAGCAAAAAGGAATCCTGAACGCTGCTCACTTCACGGTATCCAAGCGCAGCTCGCTTCTTCTGCATCTGCACCTGTGCGGGGATAATGCCCGCCATCTCGAAGGTAAAACCATCACGGTCGGTCAACGTTTCTCCGAGCACCATGTAGCCCCCACACTCAGCAAATAATGGCATGTTGGATTGTGCTGCCTGACGAAGCCCTTCCAAAAACCCTTGGTTACCCGCAATGTCTGCTGCGAATTCCTCAGGAAATCCACCACCCAAATAGATGCCGTCCACATCCGTTGGAATACCTTCACCAGCGAGTGGACTGAAATATTGTAATCGAACCCCGGCTGCTTCGAGCAATTCCAGATTGTCGGGATAATAGAAATTAAATGCCGCATCACGCGCAACGGCAATAACAGGCTGTAATGCATATGATACTTGTCGATTATTAACGTTAGTCATTGAATCGGAATGTGAATCGTAATTTGAGATTGATTCAGCATGATCTGAATCCGTGTGGACAGCGGTTGAAGGGCTCATGTCTTCTGCATTGAGCGGTGGAGCACTTGCCGCCAGTTCAAGCAGAAGATCCAGATCAGTGCCTTCCATCAGCACATCGGCAGCACGTTGGAATAACGGTTCCAGTTCACCGCGCTCAATGGCAGGCACCAGTCCCAGATGTCTCTCCGGGATGGACATGTCTTCGTCTCGCTTCAGCCAGCCAACCACCGGAATGCCGCACATCTGCTCAATGGCTTTTTTCACAATCGTATAATGCCCCGCACTTCCACACCGGTTGACGATCACTCCGGCAATATTTAATTCAGGCTCCAACTGTTGAAAACCCAGTACAATCGCGGCCGCACTGCGAGCCATGCTGCGTACGTCCACAACCAGGATCACAGGGGTCTGCGTGACCAGAGCAATCTCTGCAGTTGAGCCTGTATTGCTGAGCGGATCTTTGCCATCATAGAGGCCCATAACGCCTTCTATAATGGAGATATCATGTCCTGCCGATGCCTTCTCAAACGTATCTCTCACATACGTTGGCGATGTCATCCATGCATCCAGATTACGTGACGGTCTGCCCGTAACGGCGGTATGATATGTCGGATCAATATAATCTGGGCCGCATTTGAACCCCTGTACACTCAAACCACGCTGGGCGAGTGCTCTCATCAGCCCCAAAGTTACTGTCGTTTTCCCTGCACCACTTCCGGTGCCTGCGATGATCAGTCGGGGCCTGGCGTTACAATCTGCAATGGTCATTTTCAATTCCACCTTTTCTTGCGATATCGAATATCGAATCCTTCAGTTCCGCTGAGAACGTATAAATTCTATAATCCAAACAAAACCGCATCACATAGCGATGCGGTCAAGATTATTGCACTCTCTTTATTCATGAAATGAATGTTACACAATAATGGAGAGGACAGAAATAACCTGAAGAAGCGACGTTAGAAGTTTTCTGAAAGAAAGCTGCTTCGTAACATACAACTCACCTGTATCACCGGATTTTATCCTTTAAAATAGGAATCAAAACATCCGTAGATAACAGCGATTGGAAATGGTATTCTTTCATCGCAGTACCTGTGTAAAGTAGATTCATTTCATGCATATCTCTACTAAAATAAAACGCGTGCAACGGAGATCGTCAGATTGCCGCTCTTTTTCTTCTCCAACAGCCAATGATCCGCTCCGGAGGAAAGCAACGCCGCAGGTTCACTTACGCCATATGCTCCCGTATATTTGAATACCGTCTCGGATGGATTCGCAAGCTTCACTGTATTCAGTTCCTCAGGGGTGTAGGTTACGAGTTCCCAGCCATATTTGGCACAGAGAGCCAACAGGCCTTCTTCATCTTTTTTCAGATCAATTGTGGCAATGTTGCGCACACTCTTTACGGAAAGGGATAACTCTTCCAAGGTAGCAAGAACTTCCTGCTCCAATTCCTCGACAGATGTGCCGCGATTACAGCCCATGCCGAGCACGAGGCTTTTCGGACGATACAATACACCATTGGTAAGAAAACGTTGCTCTTCTTCTGCCGAAAGCAGACGGTCACTAACGACCAGCGCAGCATTGAACGGGAAGGATTCCGTTTCCTCCAGACTGCTGAAGACACGGATATGATCGGGCACGGGTTTGTTATATCTCCACCAGTTCCGCTCCCCCGTCTCCTGAATGAGAGCCACAGGTTCTTCATTCACAACAGCCGCACTGACAGGGGTTGCCTTGTCGAAGCTGTCTACGATCCAGCCCAACTCCCGCCCAAACATGTCCACCGGAATGGTGCCTTGCACGTCTGAAGCTGTCGTGATAACAGCACGTGCGCCGAGTACCTCCGCAACCTGACGAGTTAACTCATTTGCACCGCCAAGGTGACCAGACAGCACGCTGATGACATTTTCGCCGCGGTCATCAATGACCAGGACGGCAGGATCGACTTTTTTGTCCACCAGGATCGGAGCGATCATCCGCACAACTGCCCCCAGGGAGATAAACAGAATGATGCCATTATATCGTTTGAACAAATCAGGCAAAATCAGCTTCACCGAGCCTTCGAACAACTCAAAACCCAACTGTTCCTCATCGCCACGAGCAAACTTGCTCATATAATACACGTCTGTACCCTGGAACTGCCCTGCCAGATTACGCACCATCTCCACACCATGCTTCGTGATGGCAACAGCTGCAAACGGATTACTCACCGGACTTCACTCCCTTACGGTAGCCATGAGTGAAGGATTTATCATACAGCTTGGAACGGTGGGCATCGCGGTTCACGAGATCCGGATCAAGCGCCCAGCCTGCCAAGATCATCGCATGCATTGTAATGCCGGCGGCGCGCAGATCGGCGGCCAGATTAGCAAGCGTGGTCCGTACAATCTTTTGATCAGGCCATGTTGCCCGCTGCACAACTGCCACAGGTGTATCTTCGCTCCAGCCTGCGGCGAGGAATTCAACCACGACTTTTTTCGCCAAAGTTGCACTCAGGAAGAGCGCCACCGTACAGTGATGGGATGCCAGATCACGCAGTTTCTCCCGTTCAGGCACTGGGGTACGGCCTTCTGCACGTGTCAGAATAACGGTCTGCGTCAGTTCTGGTACGGTAAGTTCAGCCCCCAATGCAGCTGCTGAAGCAAAGACCGAACTCACACCCGGAATGATCTCATATTCCACGCCCTGCTGTTTCAGAAGGACCATTTGTTCCAAAATTGCGCCGTACATCGCCGGATCACCCGTGTGCACACGAGCTACACTGCGACCCGCACGAGTGGCTTCACACATCAGCTCAACCTGACGCTCCAGATCCATGCCAGAGCTTTGCAGCACTTCTGCTTCGGGCTTCGCAGTTGCGATCAGTTCATCGTTCACGAGGGAATCCGTATACAGCACCAGATCTGCACTTCTCAAAATGTTGGAACCTTTTACCGTGATCAAATCCGGATCGCCCGGGCCCGCACCTACAATGTAGACTTTCGCTTCCAATGTCTTCATTTGCTCACCACCATCAGGCTTAGATATTCCAGCTCCTGCCCTTTCAATTCACGGGCATCGCGCCAGACCAGTTCATATGGAGAAGTGACCTTGGTGACAACCGACGCTTTGCCGCCGAGTCCCATCTCGTCCAGCAATTCCAGCATCGGGTCAAGCACCTTTGCCACTTTGATAAATATAATCGTATCGTGATGCTCAATTGCCTGCCGCATCGCTTCTTTATCTGCCGTAGCCGGGATAATGCCTACCTGCTCATCTCCATCTGCCAGATGGATATCCAGCGCTGCCGCTGCACCCAACACGGATGAAATGCCCGGGATCGAACTAATCGGCACTTCAGGATGCAGCTCTCGCATCAGCCGGGCCAGATGAATAAATGTGCTGTAGAGGTTCGGATCTCCCTCGGTTACAAAAGCAACATCCTTGCCTTCCTTGAGCGCCCCCCAGCATGCTTCAACCGTCTTGCCCCACTCGCGTTCAAGCACAACCGGGTCCTTGGTCATCGGAAAGATCAGGCCAAGCATCTCTTTTTCTTCCGGGTTCACATACAGCTCCACAATCTCGTGGGCGTAGGATTTACCGCCTTTACGTTTCTTGGGATATGCAACCACCGGACATTCGCGAATCATCCGGTATGCTTTTACGGTGATCAGTTCCGGGTCTCCCGGTCCGACACCGACGCCATACAGTGTACCGATGGCTTTGTGATCCGACGATTTATGTTCCACTGGTTCTGCGGAAGTGCTTCCCCACACAGTATTTCCTGTTGTGCTTGCAGTTGTTGTGCTAATGCTGCTCTCCCCCTTGTTCATTCATTGAAAAATCACTCTGCTCCGTCTGCGGATTCCGTTTCTTCGGTTACTGTGTGTTGTCCTGTGATCACGTAAATCGGATTCAATCCGTCAAAACGGGTCATATTCAGGATCGGCTTGCTGCGCGCCGTCTGCAACAAGGTCACGGAGGCGTCCATGCCTGCTTCGCGCATCGCCTTCATGCTGTCATGCAGCGTCTCGATGGTCGCTGCATTCACTACGAGGCGTCCCTCCGGGCGCAGCCGGGACGCACACAGGGCGATCAGCTGGCCGAGTTCGCCGCCGCTGCCGCCAATGAACACCGCATCCGGATTCGGTAGTTCGTCCATCCCTGCTGGTGCTTTGGCATGAAGGACGGTGAAATCGGTCCGGAATTTGATCCGGTTGGCCTCGATGTTCACGAGGTCACCTTCGTTCTTCTCGATGGCGAAGACCTGGCCCCGCGGCGCCAGCCGCGTGCACTCCACCGCCACCGAGCCTGAACCTGCGCCGATATCCCACACGATGCTGTCCTCGCCCAGTTTCAGCTCGGACAAGCTGAACGCGCGGACTTCACGCTTGGTGATGAGGCCTTTTTCGGGTTTGCGCTGATGGAATTCCTCATCTGCAAACCCGAAGCCTTTGCGCGGCGCGGGTGCATCCTTGCGGCGCAGCAAAATCACGACGTTCAGCGGGCTGCATTCTGCTGCCGCCAGCTCGTCGAGGGTGTAATGGCGGGCACGTTCGTCTGCCCCGCCCAGATTCTCTGCAACGTAGGCATCATACTCGGTCATGCCGAACTGTTGCAGATAAGCCCCGATCGCAGCGGGGCTGTTGTGCTCATCCGTGAGCAGCGCAATTTTGGCTTTGCCATCGATGCGCTGGGCGAGGCCTTTGAGCGGGCGACCGTGCACGCTTTCGAGCACGGCATCATGCCAGCTCTCGCCAAGCTGGGCAAATGCCAGCTGCAGCGAACTGAGATTAGGCCGGATCTCCAGTTGATCCGGGCCGATTTGGCGCGCTAAATACCCGGCGATGCCGTAGAACAGCGGGTCACCCGAGGCAAGCACAACGACGTTGTGTGTGGCCTGCAACGCTTTTATTTTCACAACGAGATCGCTTAAACCGCTCTTAATCGCTAACTTCTCACCTGCAAATGCGGGGAAATACTCCAACTGGCGCTCTCCGCCAACGAGTACATCTGCCTCCTGAATGAGATTCAGGCTATCCGTTGTTAATCCTGCCGCGCCTTCTTCACCCACGCCGATAATGCGGATTTTACGATTCTTTGCTCCAGTTGCTGTCTTCGAGTTCACTAATTTCCGCCCTCCCCAGTTCCATTCCTTTCATTGTTACCAATACTACTTCCACCGTCACGCCGCCTCCGGCATGTTCCAAACAGTGCCGACAGGCGTACGTACATAACTTTTCAAAATAGGGCAAGTACCCGGCTTCGGTCATCATATCTGCCACCTGAGTCGCCGTGTTGGCTTCCTCGATCGCTTGCGCCAGTTCATCCCCAGCTCCGGTCTCGCGGGCCACGGACGCAAGAAATCCAAAATCCACCGGCGCACTCTTAGAGTGCACCATCATGACGCCTTGGGCCACTTTGGCAAATTTGCCTGGCATCCCAACCAGCGTGATGCGTTTCATGCCCAACCGTTTACCGTGTTTGATCGCAAAGCCGACAAAGTCGCCCATCTGGATAAAAGCTTCCTCCGGCAGTTCGGGCATCATCTTCATGGCATATTTCTCACTGCTGCCACCCGTTGTCAGCACAATATGTTCACAGCCGGATGCCTGAGCAACTGAGATGGCCTGCACCACACTGGCTCTGTAAGCAGAGGTGGAGAACGGAACGACCACGCCGCGTGTACCTAAAATGGAGATGCCGCCCAAAATGCCCAGACGGGAATTCAGTGTCTTCTTCGCCATCTCTTCGCCGTCCGGCACGCTGATCACAACCCGCACGCCTCTGGCTGTGCCGTGTTCGGCGAGCACCTGAGTGACGGCTTCGGTAATCATGCGGCGCGGAACGGGATTGATTGCCGCTTCGCCTACAGGCACGGGCAGTCCAGGCTTCGTGACCCGGCCTACGCCGATGCCCCCATCCAGCTCCATGCCTGGCTCGTCCCGCCAGGACACATGTGCGATGATCTTCGCCCGATGCGTGGCGTCCGGGTCATCTCCGGCATCTTTGATCGTGGCACAGGTCGCTACGCCATCGGTCAGTTCCTGCTCGATCAGTTCGAACGAGTGGTCAAAGCCCGCGGGCAATGAAACCACGGCCTGCGCCGGAATCATACCTGTTAACAGGAGCTGCGTGGCCCCTTTGGCAACGGCTGTGGCACACGCTCCTGTGGTGAAGCCGGAACGCATGGGTTTGTCGGGATCTGGTGTATTGCCGCCTTTCATGGGTTTTGAACCTCCCGTCCTTTAATTAGCTAGGTGGCATTACGCTCTGTGCTTGCGTGGTGGATTTTGGCGCTTGGTGACCGCTACGGGTACGGATCGTTCTTATGATCGCTGTTGTCTCCAGATTTCCTTGATTCCCTTTTGTAAAGGGAGAAATCCAGAGACAAAGGCGAGTGTATGCTTCCGAAGTAGCTTTCTTGCAGAAAGCTTTGAGCTCCGCTTCTTCAGAATCGATTCCGTCCCCTTCGCTGCTATCTGCTTCTGCATCCACCTGGCACAGTGCATAGTGCCACCTCTTGGGCTAAACAATGCCCTGAGGTTTTTTTGGGTAACTAATCATTCCATGCCCGTAGGACTTGGCATGGAATGTAGTTACTTGGTTTGTGTTTGAGCGTGTGCTGTTCTTTTTTCTAGTTGCTGATACTTGAGGATTGACCACCCTATGACGGTGAACCATGCTTACCCGTACAATCCGTTTCAGTCATGCGGCATGAATGCATGCCTTTTGATGACATCTACATTTCTAACGAATCGAGAAGACGTTATTTGGGCCAAATTCCACAAACAAAAATTGTAACGAATCGTAGTGACGTTATTTCATTAAACAGACGTTGTTTTCACCACTTTTTGGCGTGTTTCACCGGAATAGCGTTACTAAGATTCGTTAGAATATGAAACGGATGATAATCCGCAATATAAGGCCTGTGAGGTTCCTTAAAGTCCTTTAAGGTTCGTGGTACGTTAAAGCTCGCTAAGGACTATTAAAGCTCATTACGTTCGCTAGAATTCGTTAAAGTTTGTAACGCTCGTTTGTTTGGGTCGCGATTGCCTCTATTCACCTGTGGTCGTTACTTAAAATTACTTAAAATGACTACGCCTTCACGGCCATCAGGGAGATGGCGTTCAGGGCGGCCACGACGATGGTACTTCCGCCTTTGCGACCGATGTTGGTGATAAATGGGATGTCGAGTTTGCGCAGCTCGTCTTTGGATTCTGCTGCGGATACGAATCCAACCGGCATACCGATGATCAGACCCGGTTTGGCTTCGCCTTCTTTGACCAGACGGATCAGTTCCAGCAGTGCTGTTGGTGCGTTACCAATGGCGTAGATTCCGCCTTCGTATAATTGATTCGCTTTACGTGTCGAGATGATGGCCCGAGTGGTGTTCAAACGTTTGGCTTCCTCCATCACATCGGGATCGGAAATATGTACATGCACATCTCCGCCAAAACCGCGAATGCGATCCTTGCTTACGCCAGCCTGAATCATCTGTACGTCAGCGATGACGGATTGGCCGGCACGAAGCGCTGCAATCCCTGCTTGAATGGCATCCGGGTGGAACACCATGCTGCGGCCCAGTTCGAAGTCAGCCGAGGCGTGAATGACACGCTGTACCACTGGATATTGCTCAGCCGTGAAAGGATGCTCACCCAGTTCCTCCGTGATCATCTCAAAGCTTTTCCCCTCAATCTCCTTTGGCTGTACGGTCAACGGTTTAAATTCCGTTTTGAAATCCATGTGCATTCCACTCCTTCTACTCGTTGTGTCATTCAAAAATTCATTATTCAAATTAAAACTATTGGGGTGCTCTACTGCACCAATACACGCTCCAACTCATCCAGTACACCTTCAAAATGATCAAACACCGTTCCGAATTCAGCTTCAGGGCGTGAAATCAATACGACATGAATGCCCAGCTCCAGTGCAGATTGGATTTTCTCATCCACCGCTCCGGTCTTGCCGCTCTCCTTGGTAACCATTACCGTCGTCGCATAGTGCTTGTACAAGGCTTCATTCATTTCACGGGAAAAAGGTCCCTGCATCGCAATAATATTGCGCTGTTCAACGCCAAGCTCACCGCATTTCTCCATATTATCGAGACGTGGAAGCATGCGGGCAACGAGACGAATGTCCGGATCACCGAGCAGGTGCTTGGTGAAAATCTGTAACGTTTTGCTACCTGTCGTCAGCATGACCGAGCCCTTCAATTCTTTGGCCTTGAGTGCCGCTTCATCGTAGGAAGACACGACATGCAGCAACGCATGATCATCGTACGCGAGACCCGTGCGCTCGTAACGAATGTATGGAATGCCCGCCTGTTTGGCTGCTTCCATCGCATTGGCATGTGCTTCTTCGGCAAATGGATGACTTGCATCCACGATGGCACGGCTACCTTTTTCACGCACAAGTTCCACCATCGCTTCCACGGTCAAACGGCCTGTCCGAACAGGTAATCCGGCCTCTGTCAGGCTATGGGCAGCACTGTCGGTTACGACAGAAGTCAGCACTTCTGTACCTTGCTGCTGGATCTGTAGAGCGAGTTCCCTGGCATCACTCGTACCACACAACATGAAGATCATGGACGATTCACCTGCTCCGAAGTTGCTGCAACCTGTGACTGATCGGGAGAAGCCGCTTCTTGTACGATTCCTTCTGCGTCACCCTGGTTGTTCCGATTATCTTCGTGCTCGTGATGCGTATGATGCAACTCTTCATCGTGATCATGATGATAATCGAGTGACGTTTGACGATCGCCGGCAGTATTCGCGTGATCATGACTGTGGTCATGTTTATGTGTATGGTCATCGTGTGCATGTACATGCTGGTGGTCATGCTCATCATGAAGATGAGAGTGATCATGGTCCGAATGATCGTGGTTGTGCGCATGATTGTGCTCATGATGGTGGTCGTGACTGTGCTCATGTCCATGATCGTGATGATGGTCGTGGTCGTGATCATGCCCATGGTCGTGATCATGATGATGGTGGTGGTGTTTGGCTGCTTCAAGTCTGAATTGACAGTTATCACAGTTGGCTGTTACCCGTCCGTATAACCCCTCATGGGCCCGCTCCAGTACCAGTTCAACCAGCTTCGGGTGGAAGCCAAAATATCCGCCAACCTCAACCTGAATGCCTGGATGCGCCGCTGCAAATTCTGCGGTCATTTCATCAATACGCTTGATCAGTACACCTGTGAACAGGAAATAAGGCATGATGATGATTTTCTTCGCGCCCAGCAAGAGACAGCGTTCCAATCCATCCGGGAAAGAGGGTTGAGTCACGCCGATGAAGCTGCTTTCCGTCCACTTGTAGGGCAGTTTCTCCCATAACATCCGAGTCATTTTGAAAAAGTCACTGTTGGCATCCGGGTCACTGCTTCCCCGTCCAAGCACCAGTACGGCAGTCTCTTCATCCGTCACCGGAGCAGGTGGAGCCGCTACCGCTGTGCCACCTTGGGATGCGACAAGTACAGGTTGTGCTTCTTGCAGACGGGTCTGCATGATCTGGACAACTTTCTCGTGAACACCGATTGGACGACCGTATACGAACTCCACCTGCGGATAACGTGCCTTGGCGCGGTCAATGGCGTTAGGAATATCAATCTTGGCATGACCGGCAGCAAACAGAATGATCGGCACCAACACGACACGTGTGGCACCTCGGTCCACACAAGCGGTAACACCATCAGCAATACTTGGTCTCGTTAATTCCAGAAAACAGGTCTCAACCAACGTATTTTCAGGTGCCTTCGCTGCTACCTCATGTGCAAACTCCTTCAGTTCCCGGTTCCCCTCGGGATCACGGCTCCCGTGTCCCACCAACAATATTGCATCCATCTTTGTTATTCCTCCCCCGTCTGACCCGCAGATCAGACTTTTCATATTCATTCAGCACTCCAGTTCATCCGGCTAAAACTGCGCCAAACCAGTCATTCCATCCATTCACTGCATTACTCGTAAAAATCAATCCATCTATGTCAGCTGAAATCCAGCGAATATTGCAAAATATTAGATAGGTCCTGACAAGCTGTACCCTCATGTCTCCACGAAAGAAGTCGTTCAGGCAGGGACTTAATTAATGATTACTCAAGACTTATTTATAAAAAATTTAGTAAGGAATTAAGTATGGAATTAGTCACCACATATCGGGTTTACTTCCACAGTGACCGGTGCATCTACATGGCGGAAGCCTTGAATTACACCAACTCGTTTGAAGAACTTGTGGAATCGCTCATTCGGATGGCCCTTTTCCTTGTAATCCGCCACAATACGTTCCACAATGCCACCGATCTGATCACCCGGAATTCCCTCCGCTACGGGCTGGGCAGGGTGAGCATTGCGGCCGAATTTCTTGCCGCCGAGGAACAGGTCATATGCACCTTTGCGATACACGATGCCGATATCCTCCAATACTGCCCCGTAACATGCCATACCGCAGCCATTCAGCGCCACACTCGTTTCTTTGGGTGCACCCAGTCCGCCAATCACGGCCTGCAAATGGTTAGCCATCGGGACAGCATCGTCCTTCTCCATATTGCAGAAGTCACAGGCCTTCACCTTGATGACATCACCAATCGGTACAACGATAAAATTCGCTGCACGCAGCTCTTCAACCAGCGAGTCCGGTTCAAATGTCGGCACTCTCAGAATAATCTGGTGCTCCGGCGTGTACTCCAGTTCGCCGTCTTCACTTGCACACTGCGCCAGCAGCGCCATCTGGGCTGCGGTGAATTTTTTGTTGCCCACGCCGGGCGACACGCCGACTTCGAACAGCGGCGCCTTACGCCCAGGCTCGGGCGCGGTGCGTACCGCCGTTGCGGTCGCAGCCTGGGGTGAACTTGCTTCTCGGCTCGGCGCTGCTGCATTCAGCCAGCGGCTCGCCGATTCGCCCGCGAGCGCGCCGCCTGCCGCGAGCCGTGTCAGCGCCTCGGCGGCCAGCGCAGCTGCGCTGACGCGTGGCGCTTCTGCGACTCGGCCCGGAGCGGCCTCTGCCGCAACGGGCGCAGGTCGCTCGCCGGCAAGCACGGCGGTGCCAGCGCCGCTCGCCGAGCTTGCCGCAGGCATAATGGCAGCTGCCCCAGTGGGCGGCTGCCCTTGCGGAGCCGTGCCCGCTCCGGCGCTTGCGCCGCGCAGGGCTGGCTCCGCCTGTGGCTGCGCGGCCGATGCAGCGCTGGCCGCGCTCTCGCCCGCTGCCTCGCCGGAGGCGGCAGCGCGGGCTTCCCTTGCGCCGAGCGACCATGGCTCGGCTTCCGTGCGTAGTCGCTCATGAGGTCTGAGCGACTGTTCCGCGGTGTTCAGCGTATATTTCCGCTGATACCCGCGGGGGGTGACCATGAGTCCTTCGTACATCATGGTCGAAGAGTTGCCGATAATCACGGTCGTCAGCATGCCGATATCATGATTCAGCATATCCTCCAGTGTGGTCATGACAACGTCCTGACGCTCACGGTATGCACTTTTCACCAGACCTACGGGGGTCTGCGGGTCACGATAACGCAGGATCATTTCCTGTGTCTCCACGATCTGGCGTGTGCGCCGTCCACTGCGTGGATTGTACAGGGCAATGACAAAATCAGCGGACGCTGCGGCTTCAACCCGGCGAATAATGGTCTCCCACGGCGTAAGGTGATCACTAAGGCTGATCGTACATGCATCATGCATGACAGGGGCACCCAGCAGTGATGCACAGGACTGAATGGCCGATACGCCCGGAATAACCTCGACGGCAACACCCGTATCCGGCTTCCAACCTTGCTCCATCAGCACCTCGTACACCAGTCCAGCCATACCATACACACCTGCGTCACCGCTAGAAATTACGGCAACAATTTTGCCCATCTCCGCCTGTCGAACCGCTTCTTGTGCACGGCTTACTTCCTCCGTCATGCCTGTACGTACAATCGCTTGCCCGTTCAACAGAGGGCGAATAAGATCCACATACGTGTTGTATCCGATAATTACCTCACTCTCCTGAAGTGCTTCGAGTGCCCGCTTGGTGATATGTTCCATTGCTCCCGGGCCGAACCCGATAATCAGCAGCTTGCCTTGATCTTGCATGATTTCTCCTCCTTCATCACACTTGTCGTACTGATCTAAACAGTGAAGAAGGGCGGCTATGCCGACCTTCTCCCCCGCTGTACTGCATGTTCAACTCGTCAGCTCTGTTTACTCAGACTATCGAACAAGGCTCTTACATCACCCGTTATGATCCAACTAATCTATTCCTCTACCTGCAATTTCCCGACACAGGGTAGGTATCGCAAGGATGTGCATTTATCTAAAAAAACAAAAAAATCCCATCCTTGTAACGGATGGGATACGCATGTACGTACACTCAAGAACACAGCCCCAGACTCCCGAAGGGTAGTCCTGTGACTATGTGGCCTGGAGGGGCCAGCCGGGCGAACCGATTGTTCGCCCAATTCCTGATTCTTCGTACACCACTCCTTTCCGCGAAGGGTTTGGTGACACATGCAAGGTAGGTCTCCTGGCTTTGGATCATCAGCTTCCTTTTCTGTCTTCCCCGGCTTTCCGAGTGACTTGGATCAAAAAGGGCTTCACCATTACAGTGGCGGGACCGCTCGGGACTTTCACCCGATTCCCTGTTACCTCTTGCTGCACGCAAGAGCACCTTGCTTGTTTTCATTCAATATTGTTTTCATAATAACACCGTGCAGGAAATAATGTCCATGCTTATGATACTTATCCATTCTTCTATTTTCAGACAAAACAGAAAAAAGTCCTGATCCAAAAATCGGATCAGAACCCGGAATAACCTATGCATATCCCATTCGTTATAACCATCCAACAACCCTTGCATTGAGTTCGTTTCTGTTAACGACTCAACCTTTATTGCTGACCGCCAACCTTGTCTGCACGCCCTGCGGAAAAGTAACGTCCAAGTTCAACGATGAGTGCACCCATCTTCTCTTCCTCCGGAATGACCAGCGCCTCAATGCCTTCTTCACGCATGGAGTTTGCTGTAACTTTACCTACGGATGCAGGAATTACGCCTTGTCTGAAAGCGGCAAGCAGCGGTTCAAGCTTGTCCTGGGAGGCCGCATATTGCGTCAGAAATCTGACCTGGGGTCCACTTGTGAACGCAACGGCATCTACCTCGAACTTTAGAATTTCATTCAACAGCTGTTCCAGCTCTGCATCTTCCGGCGGTACATGGCGGTAAGGGAGCACTTGTCTGACGATTGCACCTTGTTCTTCCAACCATGCAACGAGTTTGGGAGCTGTCTCCCCATGAAGCTGTAATATGACCTTTTTCCCTGCGAGATCATGCGGGGTGAATTCTCGAATGAGCCCGTCCGTGCTACCGTCATCATCCCGTACCAGGGGCGTTAATCTGCGCTTTTTGAGCGCATTCACCGTCTTGTATCCCCTCGCTGCAATGGAGGATTCCGATAATACATCCAAAAACTGTCCCGCAATTTCCATATCCTCAGCCATTTCAAACAATGCATCCAATCCCATACCCGTCGTTAACACCGCCCAGTCTGGCGGGTCTGAGATCCAGGATACCAGCCCATCCCTGATATTCCGATCATCCAGGAATACCGTCCCCTGTGCCGGTCGCACAAGCGGAATTCCCCCCATTTTTTCAACCAGTATGGACATTTCTTTCGATTTTCGTGGTCCTGTCAATGCTACACGCACACCTGCCAAATGTTGAGCCATTCATGTTCCCCCCGTTAGTCCAGCCGAATGTTCATCAGTCTGACTACAGTATACAGGGTACTTCTGTGAAGCGAAACTGTGCTTACCCTATTTTTGCCCGTTCATCTATAAGGATTTTTGATGGAATGTATCAGGAAGGTTGGAGTTCTCCCCCATGACGATCCTGCCTTCTTTTCTCCCCGTTCTTCTCCGAATCAGTGGATTCTTGTCCCTGTTCAAGCTTCTCTTTCTTGGACTGCTCTCCCGATTTCTGGTGGGCAGATTCTTTTTTATCCTTTTTGCGAGGACGAAGGAAAAGAAACAGCACAAGCGGGAACAGTACTTCAAAAACAATTGCAATCCATGTCCATTCCCGGGTAAAACGATACAACTGAATGGCGTTTCTGAAAAACCAGAATGCACAAACAAAGCCTAACAGTGCCACTGGACCAGTCATGACCTTTCCGGAAACTTTCGGAATCATTCGCTTCAGTCCCCAACAGACAAAGTACAGATCAAATGCAATTTTGGTGATCATGGTAGGCAGGGTCGCCGCTGCCAGCGCCAGATCAAACCGATCCAGGAAATCACTTATTTGCAACTGCCTTGCCAGCTCATAAGAAGGGTATACCAGCCTGGACGCAATAGGTACACCTATCGACGTGATGGTTTCCACTAGAATCAGCATCATCAGCAATCCCGAGATGATAATGCCCCATAGCACAGGTTTGAAGCGAAAGTCACTGCCTTTGACGACAAAAGGTAAGGCGATCATCTCGCCATAAAAAGAAAATATGTACCAACTCCCTTTGCCTACACCTGCCGTATCGACATGAAAATAGGGCATCAGATTGTCCATATTGATCTGCTGGATAAGCATGAAAGGCACAATGATAGAGTTCAACAGGAACAGGGTAACATAGAGTTCCGACATTCCGATCAACGAACCAAGCCCACCTCGGACGATAAATACCGCCATAATCATAAGTGACAATACAACGATGGAAATCGGTGTCGTCTCTAATAAAGTTATACTTACATAATCGCCAATTAATCGGATATCTCTTGCGAATATGAAGAAAAAAAACAAAACGTACATTACACCTGCGAGCCTTCCCATAAAGGGGAACCTGTCAGCAAGGGCCTCAAATAGATCCTGATTCGGAAACCTTCGCTGGATTCGGCTTACCATCCACATGGATATAACCATCACGAGAACAACTGGCACATACGAGAGATAAGCGTGCTGTTCCGCATAATAAATAGCCTGCGCATGGGGTTGAATCAACGTGCCCGTAATACTGAGAAGCAGCACAAGTAGTACAATCTGTCGAGAAGTTACACTTTGATTCATACCATACCTCCTTTCCATCATTCAATCTGTACTTCGCACCACCCCAGCCCCCATCTACGGTAACGGTAAAAAGCGCTGGATGATATGGCTAATCCATACCGCCACAAAAAAGGTTTTGCTTAAATGGGTTACATAGAGCCAAAGGCCAGTTCCTATTACAATCAGACCGTAGGATAACCAGCGATTAATGGCTGCGGCCTGCTTCAGGTGTCTGAAGTCCATGACAATGACAATGATGACCATCCCCAGATAGGTGAACAATAGTGGTTTAATCATGTACAATATCCTCCTCCATGACACCAATCGGCTTGTTAACTATCCCCACATTTTCAATGATGACATGAGGGATAACGTTTACCTCAACATCAGGATAGATATCATCCCATCGATCCTTCATTTTGTCCCACTCTTTAGGCATGTGTTGATGGATCGACCGACCAATCCCGAGAATATCGGCATGATATTTTTGCTGTATTAACCGAACTCCTTCAACGATATCCTCTTTTATTTTTTGGTGGATCGCATCATTTAATTTCAAAATCTCTTTTTCACGCAGATCACCGTAATTTGATTCGTTATCTACTACCACGCCTTTGGCGTACAATTGAACGGTTACACTAACCTTGCCATCCTTGACACTGGGGTGCAGTGAAGAATTGTTCTCGTTCAGCTTGATGAATATATCTCCTTCTCCGCGCGGAGCCTTGACCATAATTTCAGGCGCATTGGCTTCTCCCATAGCGAGAATCAAGGCATCGGCGGGAGCTTTGTCAATCATGCCTACCAACTTGTCTTTTTTAAAAATGGCCAATCCATCCAGCTTGATATTTGTTTTGGCATCCTTCCAATTCTTCGGAACATTGTCGACTTTTGAAGCAACTGGCAGGAATGGATCTACTCCGTCACTGAGGATCGCATCAGTGAATGTTTTAAGGGAACGTGGGTTTCGCATATTTAGAAAGCACAACTCTCTCACCATCTCAGATGGAAACTTCTCTATGGGTGCATCCGTATCCATGACTTTATATGCCGCGCCTTTCGTCACAACTGGTAATGCAGAGAATCGGTTGAGCGGGTAGCGCGTAAACAAATCAAGCATTGGAGCTACGCCATCCCTTGCAAGATCCTCTCCAATAAGCATGGTACGGCGGTGTGCATAATAAATCGTTCGTGAGAGTGATTTTTGGCCTTCAAGTGTAGTCCCCCTCAGTGTCTTCGCGGTATTGGACAACATGAACCACGATTTATCCCCGCTTGTCCCCCCGCCACCTCCAGAACTCCCGGTAGAACCGGATTGTCCAGGCAGAGCAATCTGGAGACTGGATCTGTAATTGTCCTGCTCCTTATCAACAGCTATGCCAATCACAAAGGCAATATCATTAATTTCCTTACGATCCCAACAGCCTGCTATGAAAATGGTACATAGCAGTAACATCAACACAGTGCGGAATTTACGAATAAGAAACATGTGTTCACCATCCTTCCTCAGCTTCAGGCGAACCATTGATCTTCTCTTTCATCCGTTTCTGATCCCGATGAACCGTAGAAGGACGATTGATCATTTTCCACCATGGCACACGAATAAGAATATCTTTGGTATCTGTTTTACTATACGGGCTAAGACCTGACAGATAAGGTACACCAAACGAAGTCATCTGTGTCAGATGCACCGAGATCAGAACCAAGCCAATGACGATGCCATACAATCCGAGCATACCCGCCAGCAACATGATCGGAAATCGCAATAGGCGCACGGTGATCGCGAAGTTAAACCGCGGAATCGTAAAGGAAGCTATACCTGTCATGGATACGATAATAACCATCGGTGCGGACACTATCCCGGCCTGTACTGCGGCCTGTCCGATCACAAGTGCGCCGAGAATACTGACGGCTTGCCCTACTGTTTTGGGTAACCTGACCCCGGCTTCCCGAAGAGCTTCAAATGACAGCTCCATGATGAGGGCTTCCACCAAAGCCGGAAAAGGAATGGCTTCCCGGGCACCTGCGATACTCAGAATCAGCGTGGTTGGCAGCATATCCTGATGAAATGTTGTAATAGAGATATACAAGGCTGGCAGGAACAGAGCGATGGCTACGAACAAGAAGCGAATCCACCGCACCAGATTACTGATGAAGAATCGCTCGTAATAATCCTCACTGGCTTGCAGCATCTGCCACATCGTGACTGGAGCAATCAGCGCGAATGGGGTTCCATCTACCAGAATGGCAAAGCGTCCTTCCAACAGATTACCTGCAACGGTATCCGGCCGCTCCGAGTAGTGCATCTGCGGGAAAGGCGAATACGGATGATCTTCAATCAATTCCTCGATATAACCCGTTTCCAGGATGCCATCAATATTGATTTTTTCCAGACGTTTCTTGACATCTTGAATCGTTTTTGGATCAGCAATACCTTCCAGATAGGTCAGCACAATATCGGTCTTGGTTTCTGTGCCAAGAGTCATGCTTACCATCTTGAGAGAAGGTGTTTTCAGCTTGAAGCGCAGCAAAGCCGTATTCACGCGCAGTGTTTCGGTAAACCCCTCCCGCGGTCCCCGAATCACGGATTCTGTCTGCGGTTCCTCCACACCACGTCTGACGCCACCTTTGACATTGAACATCCAGGCTTCGCGACTTCCACCGACCACCAGAAGGGCAGAGGATGCCAGCACACCTTCTGCCGCAGCAGCCCAAGTTTCGACCCGTTTCACCTGCGTCAGCTCAACGGTTGTATCATCCAGTGGAACATCGGGCTCATCTGTGCGCTGCTGCACCAGCCCTCGAATAATTGGACGCAGCATATGCTCCTGGATATCAGCCGAGTTAACAATGCCTTCAATATAGACCAGAAGCCCTTTCACTTCCGGTGTAATCATGACATTGCGAAAAACCACATCCGAGCAATCGGAGAAGATCTCCTTTACCGCTTGAATCTGAGTTTCATGTACTGCACTAATCGGCTGCCGTAGAAAAGGCGGGGATGGCAGTCCCAAAGGGATATGTTTTTTCTCTTCTGAAGCTCGTCCCGGTTGTCGGGACTTGTCTTTCCCAGATGTTTTGTCCGCCATATGCCGCCCCTCCGTTCTTGTTTTTTTATACAAGGTAGCTTGTGCCAGACAGTCGTGAATTATGTGGTCTTTTTTGCAAAATTACGAAGAATTTTCTCTATCCGGACAGCAAAAAGGCCTCTGTATTTAACAGAGACCTTCTTATCTATTCCAGATCCTAATCAAGCTATTTTAAAGTTAATCCGCAAAATAATCTTCAGGCACATAACGAATCTCCGACTTCGCATAGATGCTTAGTGTGTGGCTCTCCCTGTCGTACACAACTCGCTCACCTTCTACGTAGTACCAGTGCTTCAAAAGGGGTTGCTCCTTGCGCTGCACGAAACGAAATACGTTCAGTTCCTGTCTAAGCTCCATAATCTGTTCCACAATCTGCTCGTCCAGACCCGTCACGGTAAATAAGAAGCCTGTACCCTCCTGTTGGAATCGATAGGACAGTGAATCTGTTTTGCTATTCGCCAGTCCTCGCCCGGTTACCGCATGTTTGACCATAAACCATTCCTGTTGCGCCATACGTATATATCCTCCTTCATCTTGGAGTTCATTTCATCAGCCATCTACGGCAAATCAATAATCATATAGAACGTATCTTCGTTTCCTTGCAATTCTATTGAATTTCGCTGTTCCACACGAGCTGTATCGCCTTCGTTCAACAGGTACTCTCCATCCAATCCCAGCTTGCCTTCGATGGAGAAAAGGTACATCCGACGGCCCGAATCCTGGTTGAAGGTTAACGTCTCGTCTTTGGCCAATCGGCCAAGATAGATCGTCATATCCTGATGAATAGTCGCGACTCTTGGTCCTCCATCCGGGGATACAATCGGCACGAGTGCTCCTGCCAGTGCCGCTGGATCAAAAGATGTGGTCTCATATGAAGGTTGCAACCCTTTCGTATGCGGCATGAACCAGAGCTGAAGCAGACGTACTTCTTCGGTATCGGATGCATTATGCTCGGTATGAATCATGCCACTGCCTGCTGACATTCGCTGAATACCGCCAAAACCTGTAACGGCGACATTGCCCAGATTATCTTCATGTCGTAGCTTGCCTCTGAGTACAATGGACACAATCTCCATATCACTATGTGGGTGAGCTCCAAAGCCGCGACCAGGTGCAATTACATCATCGTTCGCTACCCGCATCGGTCCAAATGCCATATTTTCCGGGTCTTGATATTCTCCGAAAGAAAAGCTGTGACTGCCACGGAGCCAGCCTCGATCAAAGCTGGAGCGGGCATCGGATGGAATGACGTTAATCATAAAATGCATCCTCCTTATTTTTTCTTAGTAGCATACTTATTCTCATTGTAACAAACCACAGGCATGTCGTCCAAACTAAAAAAGTTCTCTACCGATCAGCCCGGTTCGCAAATACAATTTCCGAACCGGCCTGGCCAATAAAGAACCTCGTTACAGGACTAATCCTGCACTTCATTATTTATTTAACAATCGTTAGCCGCTCAAGCACTCACATTCTGACGAGCGTTACCCTGTCTGGAGAAAAGATAATCCACAGCCAGGAAGCGGCTTCCTGTGAAGAGCAGTGTCAGGGAACCCGCCAACAACAGGTAATCGAACTCGGTACCACTCATGAATGGCTGACCCACTTTGGCTGTAAGCAGAACGCCACCCATAACGATAACAAATAGGGCAGCAAACACACGTGTTCCAAGACCCAGAATCATCGCTGCACCACCTACCAACTCAATGATTGCTACAACGGAGGCAAGAAATCCGGGAATACCAATACTTTCGAAAAATCCTACCGTACCGCTAATTCCACCTTCGAATTTACTCCAACCGTGCAATACAAAGATCAACCCGATCATAATCCTGGAGAAAAGCAGTCCAATCTCTACACTTTTATTATTCATGTTCATCTTCCTTCCTCGTTATATTCGAAATATTTGACCTCACATTTAGCCAAATTAATCTATCCGATGGACCAGACAAACAAGACAGACAGCAATAGGAAAACAGTAACCGACATCAGAACAGCATAACGTGGCAATCTCAGTGTCACATCCTGTTCCGGGTTAAGCAGACGTGAAATTCGGACATTCACCGACGTATCCGCAAATGAGGATTGAACGGTCAGTTCTTTGGCCCCCCAAGGTTCAGGACAAGCACGGAGCAGCTTGAGCAGTGCACTGCCAATGCCTGCCACATTTCCTGTACGCTCAATGGCCTCATTGTCTGCGAGAATTTCTCTAACGATATGGTATTGCTTTGAAGTGTGCTTTAAAACAGGAATATACGGCATCATGATTGCAAATACCGACAGTAACGTCGTCTTCAGAGGATCACGGTGCCACAGATGGTGTACTTCATGATAGACAACCGCTACTTCCTCTTCCGCATCAAGCATGTCCAGTAGCCCAGTGGAAAGTACAATATAGGGTCTCCATAAACCAATGGTAAATGCGACGGGTGAACGCTTGTCCACCACAATGAAACTTGGCTGTCCTAGGTCATGATATGTGGACTCCAACTCACGGGATAACGCCCGAATCTCCATGGAGCGGAGCTTGTGGATTGCTGCCCGTGTTTTCATCATACGTACCGTTAGCAACCAGCTTGTTCCTGCAAAGGTCAGCAAGACCAGTGCCAGCAGGAAATGTCCAACGGATAACCAACCCAGTCGACTCATCCAATGATTGCAGAGCCAGAGCAGATTAAACGGGATATCCCAGCCAAAGATTTTGTACATCGCGTACATGAACATCTGCATGAACACGAGTAGCGGAATGCCAAACCCGACGGTAAACAAAAGTTTCGAGCGGGTCTTCCACATCTTAATCGCTATCCTTTTTCCATTGCTTGATCTTCTGTTCCAGGCGTTCAATCAGACCTTCATCTGCTTCGTCCAGTGCATCCAGCATATGATTCAATGCCAATGCTCCGAATTCATCCACCAACTCATGCGACAGTTCCTTGGATTGGTCGTTCATAAACTCCTCCTTGCTCTGTACCGGTTGGTACAAAGATGTTCTGCCCTTTTGTGACTTTCCGAGAAGTCCCTTGTCCACGAGCCGGTTCATCACTGTCATGACTGTATTAAAATTGACGTCTTTGTCTTGTACAAGTGCGGTCTGCACTTCACGGATGCTGCTGCCTGGACGAGCCCATAAAATGTCCATGATCTTGGCCTCCAGCGGACCGAAAAATCGGTTGAGCCCACGCTCACCCACTTTAAAATTGTGTATTCTCATGTTCTGACACCCCTCACACTACCCATTGTAGTGCCATCAAATGAGAAGTCAACCTCTATGTCAGCTATTTTATGTAAATGATTTGTAAATTTGTTTTCCATTTCAGTAAAAAAGGCCAAAGACCGGGAAATTCCGCACGTTTCGCGGTTTTCCCGGTCTTCACCGAATATCAGTCCATATGATGTTGTGAGAATATGATTTTACTGCGCTTTATTTTCCATTCTGTGACGGCATATGTGCAGATATATCCACACCAAGTCCATGAGCCAGACGTCCGCCTAGCTGTCCATCCGCACGGAAGAAGTGGCATAACGCACGCATTTGAATATCGACTGACACTCCCTTAAGATCATTGATCAGATTATCCAACAAGTGCTGCTGCTCTACTGGAGTAAATGAACGGAAAAGCTCTCCTGCTTGCGTGTAATCATCCGTTTTCTCAATTTTCTCGCGTGTAACATGCCCTTGTAATGGAACCTGACTGTCCCGGTATGCCGGATCTTCCTGCGGGCTGTTTCCGGAACTGTTCGGTTCATAGTTCACCGGAGATGGGTCCTGATTCACATTCATGAGTCCATCACGCTGATGATTACGAACGGGTGCGTACGGGCAATTCACCGGAATTTGCAAATAGTTCGTTCCAAGCCGGTGCCGCTGTGTATCCGGATAGGAGAATAGGCGCCCTTGCAGCAATTTATCTTCGGAAGGTTCAATTCCAGGGACAAGCGAACTAGGAGAAAAGGCCGCCTGTTCCACTTCAGCGAAGAAGTTTTGCGGATTCCGATTCAGTGTCATGGTCCCTACCGTATGAAATGGCAGTACATCTTCAGGCCATGTTTTGGTTGGGTCGAGTGGATCAAAAGCAAAATCATCCATTTGCTCCGGCTTTAAGAGCTGAACCTGTAGCTTCCACTGCGGGTATTGCCCGTTCTTGATATGTTCATGCAGGTCACGGGTAGCATGATTAAAGTCCTGTCCTTGTACCTCGGCAGCTTCCTGACGAGAGAATCCCCGAACCCCTTGTGCAGACTCCCATTTGTATTTCACATAATGGACCTGCCCCTGTGCATTAATCCATTTGAAAGCATGTACGCCGAAACCATCCATCTCCCGATAACTGGCCGGTGTGCCTAGATCTGAGAACAACCAGGTCATCATATGCGTTGATTCAGGTGAGAGGGTCATAAAGTCCCAATATCGGGCGGGGTCCTGAATGTTCGTATCCGGAGCCGGCTTCAGAGAGTGAACCATATCGGGAAACTTCATCGCATCACGAATGAAGAACACAGGCAGATGGTTACCGACGATATCATAGTTGCCTTCCCGGGTGTAGAATTTAACGGCAAATCCACGTGGATCTCGTGCAGTCTCTGGTGATCCTGTACCGTGAATAACGGTCGAAAAACGAACCAGCACATCCGTCTCCGTACCCGGATCTTGCAGGAAATCCGCTGTTGTATAAGCCTTCATACTCTGCTCCAGCGTGAATACACCATGAGCCCCGGCACCTCTTGCATGTACGACTCTTTCAGGAATACGTTCACGGTCAAAGTGGGCAATTTTCTCAATGAGATGATAGTCTTCAAGCAATGTCGGCCCTCTTCTGCCTGCTGTGCGGGAATTCTGGTTATCACCTACAGGTGCTCCCTGATTCGTTGTCATACGTTCTGTCATCCTGTCGTCCTCCTCTAATGGATCTCACGGCTGCTATATATCTACTACTAAAATCATATTCGGCTTCGATATAAATATACATTTAGACTTGATCTAACTGTTAAATTGATTCTAACATGTCCTACGTTGCTCTTGCATGAGGTTCACATGAGATTAAGATGAGGTTCCTCAACACTTCATGAATGAACCATGAACATGTTTTCAAAAAGCATGATCTAAACGATAATCATGGCAATAAAAAAAAGCGGACTAATCCGCCAGGCGGTAGCCCACTCCTCTTACCGTTACGATATATTGCGGCGAAGACGCGTTATCGCCCAATTTTTTGCGCAAGCTTTTGATATGAACATCAACCACATTACTTCCACCTGTAAAGTCTGTTTCCCAGATATCGCTGAGCATCTCCTCACGGGAAATGACTGCACCTTTGGCATCAATCAGCTTGAGTAACAGATCATATTCGGTCTTGGTTAGATGGATCCGGTTATTATCACGCTGCACACTCATCCGTTCACGATCAAGCCACAGATCTTTGAAGCCGACACGCTGCCCTTCCTCAGGCAAAAAGCCGCGTTTGGGCAGAGCGGGACTGTTGCCAATCATACGCTGCACCCGGTAGAGAGCTTCCTGCGGGCGTGCAGGCCACACCAGCAATTCCTCCTGAAGCATCGGTCCACTCGCGCTGCCGATCATCTTCTCACCGACCAGATAGAGACAAGGGGTTGTATGCTCAGCCTCACGATTCAATCGACTGCTAATGCCGGCAAATGCATCGATCGTTCCGGCAACAGATAGATCATAGATCAACAGATCGAAGACAAGACGCTCATGCAGATCCGGTTCCCATCGATGAAAGACCAGTACATCGAAACAGCTATCCGTTAAGGCCTTTACCAGTTCATGAACTTGCCCTGGCATCGGGCTTATCAGAATAACCCGTCGTGTAACAGGACAATTGTCCACAAGAGGTGCTGCATCGGACAAGGCAGGTTTAACCCTAAGTGGTAAGCGGCGGCCAGGAACTTTTATTTTTACTTGATCCGTTTGTTTCTGCATTCCCCGCAGACACCTCCAAAGACCACATGAGCATGATCGATTGCATATCCGGTTTCTTCAGCTACCTGTTTCATCCATTGTGGAGGAACCTCTGTCATCACCTCGTCCACTTTGCCGCACACTTCACACATGATGTGCTGATGATCGTCCATCCGCGCATCGTAACGGCTTGCTGTCTCTCCGAGTTTAAGCTCTCGTATCAATTCTTTGTCCGTCAGATAACGTAGAGAATTATACACCGTACCATAGGCCAGATTATAACCTTGTTCCACTAGTCGATTCATAACATCAGCAGCTGTCGGGTGATCCTCCGAATGGCGCACCACATCATATACCGCTTGCCGTTGTATCGTCAGATTTAAAGTTCTCACAACCATTTCTCCTTTATATTGATGCATTTTATATGAAATCAGACACTGATCTTCTACTTAGGATGGTTTTCCCAAAAAACTAAGATTACATTTTGATTTAGATTAAGTATAAATCTTATTGTATATCGAAGTCAATATGCACGCCAACATCCTGGCAATGCAAATAAAACACCTTTCCCAGCAATCCCCTCATATATTTGGGATAATATGGTTCGCTACGACACCGCTTTTCAGATAAAATGTAGGGATGTGCGTAAAAAGGGGGAATGTCGGTTGTTTAGCACTTTTTTCATTAATATCTGTGTCATGATTACGTTTATGTATGTATCCGGGATCATTGCAAAGTTCTATAGTATCCGATTGCCTTTTCCCTCGTTACGTGTTCAGTTGATCGGCGGCTTATTATTCGGCATATATGGCACAGTACTCATGAACTATTCCTTCCCTCTGAACGAGAGTACGATTGTAGATCTACGGCATCTGGCGATCGTTACCGCAGCGGTATATCTGGGAGGACTGGCTTCGGTCGTTACAGGACTTGTGCTCTCGATCCTTCGTATTCTGATGTTTGGCTTGTCATCCTCTGCCATAGATGCAGGATTTGTTATGACTCTAATCGGGTTGTCCGGTGTATACTTCGCCTATGCTTCCTGGTCCAGACTGACCAAAATTATTACGATGAATCTGCTCGGCATAACGTTAATCTTTATCATCCTTATGTTGAATACAGACAGCATGAATTCATTAATGAAGGTATATCCGTTACAAATGACCATTTCCTTCATCGGTGGAATATTCATCTATTTCATCGCAGAATTCATCAATAAATCCAATGAAATGTTATTTCTATTGGAGAGAAGAGCATCTACCGATCATCTTACCAACCTTAGCAATCGACGACAGTTCGAAAAGTCACTTCTATCGGAACTTCAACATGCGCGGGATTACCAACAAAAGCTGTCCTTGCTTGCCATGGATATTGACCGATTCAAAAAGGTAAACGATACCTTTGGCCATTCTGCTGGCGATGCCGTTCTGAAGCAACTCGGACAACTTCTTGTTGAACACGCACGTTCTGCGGATATCGTGTCAAGAAACGGTGGTGAAGAATTCGCTATACTCTTGCTCGACTGCGGACAACGGCAGGCCATGGCTATCGCCGAATCTATCCGGCAGGCAGTAGAGAAATATCATTTTGCCCTGCCTGACGGACACACCACACGTCTAACCATTTCCATTGGCGTAGCCGTGTATCCGGATCATTGTGTGGAGCAAGACGATGACGACTTCTTCGAACAGGCAGACCGTGCACTATACGAAGCCAAGAATACAGGACGTAACCGTGTATGTGTCTTACCTTTAAGGTCCTTGCCTCTTACACTGGAAAGCTGACGGCTCCAATTGAAAAAGGGATGTCCCGCACGCCAATCACAGGCGTACAGGACATCCCTTGCTTTATATCTCACTCCATATCATCCCAGCCCAATATCTGACTGGAATCAGGAAAGTATCCCTTCAATTTCCTCAATAATGGTAGCATCCAGCTTCACGCCAGATGCAGCCGCATTTTCTTTTACCTGCTCGGGACGACTCGCCCCTACAAGTGCACTGGATACATTGTTCTGGCGCAGAATCCAGGCCAAGGCCAGTTGCCCAACCTTCAGGTCCAGCTTGTCCGCCACTTCAATCAATTGGCGAACTTTTCCGATGCGATCCGCGTTGATCTTGCCTTCGTCCCATCCAAGCTTAGCCGCACGACTGTTCTCGGGGATATCTGATACGGAAGTATATTTCCCGGTCAATAGACCTTGAGCAAGCGGGGAGTATACGACTTGTCCGATACCCTTACGCTCACCTAGCGGAATAATTTCATTTTCAATATAACGATCAAACATATTGTACACGGGCTGGTTCACCACGATATGATCCAAGAGCAAGCGATCTGCGGTACCCAAGGCAGCTTCCATCTGAGCCGCAGTCCACTGACTGACACCAACATACAGCACCTTGCCCTGACGTACCAGATCATCAAGTGCGCGGAGTGTTTCTTCAATTGGTGTCTCGGTATGATAGCGATGGCAGTAATAGATATCCACATATTCAACGCCTAGGCGCTTCAAGCTGGCTTCACATTGTTCCTTAATATGTTTACGAGACAGCCCCTGGTCATTCGGACCATCCCCCATTTTGCCAAATACTTTTGTTGCAAGCACGTAGGAGTCACGAGAATACGCTTTGAGCGTCTGTCCCAGCAGTTCTTCTGCTGCACCCCGTTCGTATACATTGGCTGTATCAAAAAAGTTAATGCCTTCATCGAATGCAGTTTCAATTGATTTCACCGCATTTTCACGTTCCACATACCCTCCGTACGTCAGCCAGCTTCCAAGGCTAATCTCGCTTACTTTCAGTCCGCTTCCACCCAATCTGCGATAATCCATTGATTGCATATCCTCCTCTATTGGTTATAAAGATGAAGTACACATTCTATTGTAACGTAACCAGCTCGGATGAAAAGGGCTTTGGCGCAGAAATTGGATAAATGCAAAGGGAAAAACAAAGAAGCGCACCTGTAGCAGGTGCGCCAACTGAGATAACTTTCCATCTGGCTGCCCGTTTAGGGCAGCGTAATACTCAATGCATTCAACAAATCAGCTTGTCTGACCGGTTTCGTCAGAACAGCATCAAAGGTTTCCGCTTCGTGCGGGTCAATGTGCATACCATATGGAACCAGAACAATGACGGGCAGGTTCTCCAGCCGCTGTTTCATTTCATGTACGAAATCAACTGCTCCGCCCTCTTGAAGTCCCATATCCACAACGGCTACATCCGGCTTGAAGCCCTCCTTGATCCACTCATGTGCTACACTCGAACCCGAGGTCATATGCACATCCATCTCCCATCTGCGCATCAGGGAAGAAACGCCTTGCAATATATCCGGGTCCTTGGCGAGCAGCACCTTTTTCCCTTTTAACCGCTGCTGAATACTTGCAAGTTGAGGTAACTCCCAGTATCTGCGTAAGGGAAGGGCAATATGGAATTCCGTCTCATTCTCTCCCGCACTACTCACCTGAATACGGCCATGCATGAGAATGGCAAGATTTTGGCTTACCGCCAAACCCAGATTGCTTCCGATCAGTTTTTGGATATCCAAATTTTCATCTTGGCCGTTCAAATTACGCAACTTCTTATCGGATACCATCTGACCCGTGTACTTCACCTTGAGCGCAAGTGTACCCATATCCTCTGTCTCTTCGCCGTTCACCATGGCCGTGATTAGAACTGAGCCTTCACGCGTTGAATCGAGAGCATATTGAATAACATGTGCAAGCAGCTGTCCAATCTTGATCTCATCACCAACAAATACTTGCGATACATTCAAATCAAGATTCAATCCCAGATCAATATTCTTGCCCGATGCCATTCCGGCATAGAGATAAACGGTATTTTCAATGGTGCCGACCAGATCAAACGGATCATCATGGATAACCGTTTTGCCTGCCTCATTAATATTGAAGTTCATCATATTATTCAGGAGCGAGAGTAGTATGTTGCCACTCGTCTCGATCATATTTACATACTCCGATTGCTCTTCAGGCATGTCCGGTGTACGCATTAGATCCGTCAATCCCAGAATGCCGTTCAACGGATTGCGAATCTCGTGACTCATCAGCTTTAACATCTGTGATTTGGTCATCGCCTCGGATTCGGCTCGCTCTTTCTCTGCCTGGAGCTGCTCTTTCATTTGTTCCGAGTCACTCAATTTTCGTTCCTGCACATGCAGGGTGCTCTCCAGATCCACAACATATCCCAGAAAGACAGCCATCGCGTTCAGCGTCTTCATATCCGTTTCACTGATCACATAACCAGCATTGTCCATTAGACATATCGTTCCAAATGCTTCGCCAGATCTTCGTATGATAGGTACACCCACGAAGAAACGACTCCCAAGCCCACTCGTGACGTCCATGGAGCTTGTCATTGGGTTTTCACATGTATTCTGAATGGTAAGAACGCTACCTTTGTCTCTTAACACCAGACTGCAATATGATTCGTTAAATGAAAGCTCACTGCCTTTAACAATCAACTCTTCCGTACGATTAAAGGCCTCCAAAATGACATTCGTCACCCCATCATTCGTGGCAACGAAGATGGTATTGACCTTCAATATCCCGCTTAATACGTCCACGATATGGGCCGCAGCTTCCTTTATATCTTCATAGAAGCCTCTCGTAATGCCTTCTGCCGTCCCCATGATTCACCCCTCTTGTCTTAGCTGCACTTTCAAATCTGTACATCAGAATGTTTAATCATGTACAAGGGTTCATCAAGAATCCGAATATCTGTCACAATCTATACTTATATGATTAACACCGTAGAAGTAAAAGAGAATCATACTCCCTGCCAATCGCCCCTTTTAGGACAAAAGCAGGTCATGAACTGATAACGTAACAAGCGTAAATATACTGCAAATTGCCTTTTCAAATGGCTCAAAGTTCATCTTGTCCAACTTCGGATATTTTACATGCAGAATAACTAGAAATTATACGCTTCTACTCAGACTTTGGGAACCTTTATCCGCAGTAATTAAAGGAAAGTCCATTTTGTCCATTAAGTTGTGTGACCATTATCACACCCAAAAAACCACATATAGTTTATAAATGGATAATACAAATCTACATATAGTATTTAACGCAAATTAAATGATCAATACATCATTTTAGGAGGAACCTTACATGAACTTGCTTGAGTATGCCACTCCACCGGCATCCGATCTATTATCCGACCTGGGAAGACGAATTATTGGCGCTGAAGATGCCGATACGCTGAGGGAAAATGCGAATCTGAACGGGGACTCCTTCAGCGGCAAGATGAGCAGGCTCGGTTCGGAGACCGCCAAGTGGCATGCTCTGCGTCATGTGTTGCCGGAAGAGCTTGCTCAAGCTGTGGAGAACGGGGATCTGTATGTACACGACCTGGATCAGTATGCACTTGGCACGACCAACTGCATCTTTATCCCGTTTGACCGTCTTCTTGCTGCGGGTTTCAATACAGGCAACGGATCGGTTCGCACACCTCAGACGATCATGTCTGCAATGGCTCTGGTTGCAATCATCTTCCAATCCCAGCAGAACAGTCAGTATGGTGGCGTATCAGCCAATAAGATTGATTGGGATCTAGCGCCCTATGTGCAGCGATCGTTTCGCAAACATTATCGCAAAGGACAACGACTTTTTGGTGAGAATGCTCTGATTGAAGATGAACAACTTCATCTGGACAGTATGGAAGCGAAGAATCAGTGCCCACGCGCATATGACTTCGCCTATGAAGAGACTGAACTGGAGACGGGACAAGCTGCCGAATCGCTGATCCATAACCTGAATACGATGAGCAGTCGGGCTGGTGGACAGATTCCATTCACATCACTGAATTATGGATTATGTACTTCTGCGGAAGGACGGTTGGTATCACGTTCATTGCTCGAAGCAACGATTCGCGGCCTGGGCAACGGGGAAACTCCCGTGTTCCCTCAACATATTTTCCAATGTAAACAAGGGATCAATCAGGCTCATGGCGAGCCAAACTATGATCTGTTCCGCCTTGCGGTCACCTGTTCATCCCGGCGGATGTATCCTAACTTTGTCAATGTGGATGCCTCGTTCAATCTGCCTTTCTATCATCCGGAAGATCCGGATACGATCATTGCAACCATGGGATGCCGCACACGTACTCTGGCTGACCGGTTTGGTCGTAATCGTCAAAGTGGTAAAGGTAATCTGTCTTTTAATACCATCAACCTGGTCAAGCTCGGCATCCGGTTTGGCATCTGCCAGGGCAACAGAGCGGTTGCCGATCGGGCGGGATTCTACACTGCACTGGAATCCGTGATGCAAAATGCTGCGCATGGTCTGTTGCATCGGTACCGTATCCAGACTGTTCAACCTGCTAAGGCGTCAGATTTCATGATGCGGGAGGGTGTATGGGAAGGCGGGGAGCAACTTGCTCCGAATGAACCCGTTGGGGAGTTGCTCAAACATGGTACGTTATCCCTGGGTTTTATCGGTCTGGCAGAATGTATGACAGCCCTCTATGGACGCCATCATGGACAGGACCCTCATGTACATCGTGAAGCGCTGAATATTATTCGCACCATGAGAGAGTTCTGTGATCAGATGAGCGAGCAGCATAACTTGAATATCACCCTGTTTGCTACACCTGCTGAAGGGCTATCCGGCAAATTCACGAAGATCGACAGAGCGCGATATGGGCTTATTCCTGGAGTTAATGATCGGGAGTATTATACGAATTCATTCCATATCCCCGTATACCACACTCTTCCAGCTTATCGGAAGATTGAACTGGAAGCCCCGTTCCATACTTTGTGTAATGCGGGGGCAATCTCCTATGTGGAGCTGGACGGTAACGTTCGAGCCAACACCGCAGCTTTCCTTCGAATCGTGCAATATGCACTGGCGCAGGATATCGGGTATTTTTCCATTAATCATCCGATTGATCGCTGCCCTGAATGCGGTTATGAAGGTGTTATCGGGGATGTATGCCCAGGCTGCGAAGCCCATGAGAACCATGTACACTTCCAGCGGTTACGCCGTGTAACCGGCTATCTGACCGGAGATTACAAAGTGCGATTTAATGCTGCAAAGCAGGCTGAAGTACGGGATCGGGTGAAACACCGATGAATCTATATGGATACATCCCGGAATCGGTGAATGAGGGGACCGGCCTGCGTGCGGTGTTGTTCATCAGCGGTTGCCGCCACGCCTGTCCGGGCTGCTTCAGTCCGGATTCTTGGAGCTTTCGGGCGGGTGAGCCTTTTACAGAGGAGCGGCAGCAGCAGATTCTGCATGAAGTGACGAACCATCCGTTGCTCGATGGCGTGACGTTGTGTGGTGGTGATCCCTTTTTCTCGGCAGCAGAATGTGCGAACTGGATTCAGCAGCTCCGCACTGCACGTCCTGATATGACAGTATGGGCCTATACCGGATTCGCATATGAAGAGCTTGTTACTGACCCTGCGAGAGCGCAGCTTGCCCGACTATGCGACGTTATTATCGACGGGCGATATATTCAAGCTGAGCGTGACGTCTCTCTGCCCTTTCGCGGCAGTCGGAATCAACGCTTGATTGATGTGCCTGGTACTATGGCAAGCCACACCGTTGTGCCTTACCAACTGGGTCTGCATTAGTATGTTCTAACCCGATATATTGTTGATATTACCCAAACCACGGCGAAGCGAGTACAACCACTGTAATGAATAACAATTGAAGCAGCAGGCGGGGAAAAACTGACCACACAGGCTTACCGCCTATGGTCAACTTCTCACGGGCCGCATGAACATTAGCCGGGAACATGACAATCAGCATGAGCAACAACCCTGCAGCGGCAATCCATGCAACACCAGGAATAAGCAAACCAACTGCGCCTGCGATCTCCAGAACTCCAGTCCACGTAACCATTTTCTCCTTGTGCACTATTGCACGAGGAACCATTTTGACCAAGTCGGATCTGCGTTTGCCCCAATGTGCAGTTGCGGTCAACAAAAACATAACGACAACTGCACCTTGCAACGCAGGATGCCAATGATTAAACATCGGAACTCCAAGCCAGCCGATTCCCCGTAGTATAACAAAAGTTGTACATAATGCGATAAGTGGTGCCATTTTCTTGTCCCCCTTCATCATATTACTTGGAACATTCGTATCAGTCTTATTGCTTAAGCAAGGTAGACATGAAATTAGCTATATCGGCAGAGTCCAAGTGTGTCCGTCCTCTTGTATGCATTGAAGTGCGTACCCGCAATCCCATGGATAACAGTACAAAAAGTTCCCCCATCTGCTCTGCATTAATCGAGCGATTTATCACGCCATGTTTTATTCCCAACTCGATCCACTGCATCGAATAGCTGACCGACCTATCGTGAAATTGCTGAAGTGCTTCGGACACTCGAGGCTCGTCCTCTTTGCCCAGTAAATAGAGTAAGACCTTGTTGGTTATTGAACCCTGCTCCTCCAGACCGACTAAATTCGAAGCAATCATCTGCATCGGACCTTCAAATGTCTTGATATCAGCTTCATCAATGGTAGACAATACGGCGGAGTGCACCGCCTCCAGATGCTCCATAAGAACCCAGATGAAAATTTCGTCCTTAGTCCTCACATAATGAAAAATTGCCCCTTTGGACAATCCTGAGCGCTCCATAATCTCTTTCAAGGTAACTGCATGGCAGGCTTTCTCGCGTAATAGTTCCTTGGTAGCTGACAATAACTGAGCCGTTGTATGTTTCCGTCTGTCTTCATTCTTCAAGTACGTTTCCTCCCTTGGTCGTTCCGCTACTCTTTAATCGAATTATACAAACCGACTATCGGTTTGTAAATAAAAAAATAATATATAATCCCTAATGGGCTCCCGAACGCTTCCCCCATAATGAAAGCATTCGTAGAGATCTGCCTTAAAGAAATAGGATTTATCCAGTCTCTCTATTTTCTTCTCTATTGCATGACGATATATTATATAGGTAGTTATTAATTTAGCATTTAAAATTTAACCGTTTACATAAGGTAATCAGGGAGGAATCATCTTTTATATGGATATTGTTCAAGCTTTAATTACATGTATGCCTTTCTTTCGAGATACGATTCGTCAGGATGTAACCCTCTCCGTTATTGATCATGAAAAATTCTTATATTTCTCAGCAGGAGAATCATTAAAGCAACTGAATTATCAACCCGGCGACCCTCTATTAGATGTAAATCGAAATTTTGCTGATCTCAACGGCGGTACAGTCAAACGATTCGATCACTATCCTAAAGATTTGTTTGGTGTTCCTTTTGATGTAGCTTTTATTCCTATTAAAAATGAACAAGGTGAAGTCATCGCCCTATTTAATCTGCTCTACAGTATGGATGACCAGGACCAGCTGCAACAACTCATGGATGTTACCGAAAATCTGACCAACCAGTTAATTGACAGTGTACAGCATGTAGCTGCACACTCCGAGGAACTCAGTGCCACAACCGAAGAGATCCGGAACAACTCCAAACAAGCCGTACAGAAATCAGGAAATGTAACTCAGATCGCCAGTTTCATTCGTGAAATCTCCGAACAGACGAATCTGCTCGGCTTAAATGCGGCCATTGAAGCGGCTCGTGTAGGTGAAGCAGGTGCAGGTTTTGGCGTTGTTGCCAAAGAAATTCGCAAACTGTCTGTGGACACCAAGGAAGCGACGGCCCGTATTGAAGATTCTCTTCTATCCGTTCGACAATCCATTCAGGGCATGGAGAATGAACTGGGTGAGATCACGGCAAGCTCTCAAGAGCAGGCTGAACTCGTAAACAATTTCATGAGCACAATTGAGCAGCTGAACGAAACCAACAAACAATTGAAGCAATTTGTGCAAAAAATGATTACGTTTGACGGAAAATAAAAAGGCGTACAGACGAACAAAAGCCTCCGAATGCATTCGGAGGCTTTTCCATGTGCTATTGACTTAACGAATCTGGAAATGGCTGATACGTACACCTGCCGACAGCACAATGTATACATCCTGCGCGCCTGATGCACCTGTGAGTTCTGCCTTCACGGTAGACCACTGTTGGGCTGCGCCTTGTACCAGTTCCACACGTCCTGCGAGTGTACCATCCGGTGAGCCGAGTCGCACTTCCAACACAGCGCCAGCTTGTTCTGCGGAGACACGTGCTTCCATTGCTGCTGCCCCACTACCCAGATCGGCATCTTTGAAGGCAATCCATCCTTGCTCTCCAACTACACGGACAGCACTGCCACCCTCTTTGCTCTCATCCAGATCAACACCCAGGTAAGCATCATAATTCTCGGCACGGGTAGCCACGCCTAGATTACGAGCTGGGATCGTCTCTCCTTCTACCGTGAGGTCTGCAGCCAGTTGAACATCGGAAGATGACTTGGCCACCATAATAGAGTAAGTTCCACTTTCCACGACATATCGATCACGTGTTACATCCCAGATTGCCAGTTCCTGAACAGGCAAGGTAAAGCTGACTTTAGCTGTAGCTCCCGCTTCGATAGGAAGACGACGGAATCCTTTTAACGTTTTGAGTGGACGTTTCACCCGGGATTTGCCTGCACGAACGTACAACTGCACAACCTCGTCACTGGCGATTGAACTGGTATTGGTCACATCGACGGTTACCGTTACGTTGCCCGCTGTATCAACTTGAGCTGGGTTAAGTTCCAAATTGCTGTATTTAAACGTTGCATACGTCAGACCATGTCCAAACGGATATAGTACATTGCCTTCAAAATATTGATACGTCCGACCGGATTGAATGATATCGTAATCCTTGATGTCGGTCAGTTGATCTGCGGATTGTACCCATGTCATGTTCAGACGGCCTGCTGGCGCATAGTCGCCATACAAAACGTCAGCTACTGCGTTACCCAGTTCCTGTCCTGCGTGTGAAGTATACAATACCACAGGGATGTTCTCCTGAACCCAATTGGACGTGAACGGATAACTACCTACAATGACGACAACTGTGTTCGGGTTCGCGGCATAGACCGCCTCAACCAGACGTTGCTGGGATTCGGCGAGATCCAGACTTGGACGGTCAATCTCTTCTTTCCCGTTTACAAGCGGATTATTACCAACAAAGACAATCGCCGTTTCCGCAGCCTTGGCAGCTGCTACCGCTTCCTCAATTCCGTTCACAACCACATCCTGCTTGAATGTTTCTGTGGCACCGAAAGTCTTCAGTTCTTCTGACACTGCGAATGCATCGTTTCCACCATTAGGTGCAGTCACCGTTTTTCCATTCCATGTAGTCAGACCTATACTGCCATCCTGTTGTGGCAACAGGTGGAATACTTCTTTCACGAACCAGCCGTACACTTCATCAGCGGAAGCTGTTACGGTCTCTTCATCAGTCGTTAAATATTTGCCGTTGCTTTCGGCCTGCAAAGTATAACTTCCGAAGCCCCAGTCGGACACCATGAACGTCTCCGCTTCTCCCGATGCAATAACAGGTGATTTCTCACCATCCGCCAGTCCAATCTTCTTCCCATTGGCTACGGAAGTTAACGTAATGCGATCATTTCCATCTTTGAACGCCACGTTATCGCTGCCTACTTTGCCACGGATTGCTTCAAGCGGGGTTACGTTATACGGCATGGTACCTGCATACCAGTCACGATAGACGGTTCCGCCCAATTGACCAATCACAGCCACTTTACCTGCCTTCGTTTTGTCCAGCGGCAGTGTGCCTTTGTCGTTTTTGAGCAATACCATTTGTTCTCTCGAGGCTCTGAGCGACAGTTCTTTTGCTTTCTCCGTCATCATGGACTCTTCACCAATAGCAGCGTATGGGTTGCCTTCTTCCGGATCGAACTCTCCCAGACGGAAACGCACACGGAACGTATTAAACAACGCCTTGTCGATGTCATCCATCGTGAGTGTGCCTTGTTCCAACCCTTCACGCAGTGCCTGTTTGGACAGCTCAGCATCATCGGTGATGCTATCAATTCCTGCCTTTACGGACTCTACCGTACCCGGTGTGTGGGAATCATAGTACTGATGATCGTTCTTGATGCCCATTACGTCGCCTGCATCACTGACAATGAAACCATCCATGCCCCATTCGCCTTTGACAATCTCGTTTACAAATGGATGCAACAACGCTGGTGTACCATTAATGGAGTTGTACGCAGTCATCATGGACTGTGCGCCGCCTTCTTTGAATGGCTTCTCGAACGCCTTCAGATAATATTCACGCATGTTGCGGGGATCAATGCTGGACGAACCGCTTCCACGATCCACTTCGTTATTATTCGCAAGAAAATGCTTCAACGTAGCTACCGCTTTGTAGTACTTCGGATGGTCGCCCTGAATTCCTTTGACCAATGCTGTCGTCAGCTCCGCTGTCAGTTCCGGATCTTCACCATACGCCTCTTCATTCCGTCCCCAGCGTGGGTCACGTTCCATATCTACTGTAGGTGCCCACAGCGTAAGCCCGTTCACTGCCGGATTGCGTTTATAAAATACACGTGCCTCGTCTCCGAGAACGGAGCCAATCTCCTTCATCAGATCCGCATCCCATGTGCATGCCAGCCCCACCGGTTGTGGGAAAGATGTTGCTTCTCCAAGCCAGGCCAGGCCGTGTGCTGCTTCTGTACCATGTTTGTAAGCAGGCACACCCAAGCGATCTACTGCTGGCTGATATTGCAGCATGGATTCGATTTTTTCATCTTCAGTCAAGCGGGATACAAGATCTTTCACGCGGGAATCCAAGTCTAGTGCTGTATCTTGAAACGGATATTTCGTTTGGTTGGTGGTCATAGTGAATCTCCTTTGGTTATCGGTAGTTAGGACGTTTCTCAAAACTCGCTAAATTCAAAATGATAGCGAATACATACATTAATAAAAAATGAGGGTGAATTCGGATGAATTCTTTCTTCCAATGGATAGATTAACCCTTTTATAATCAACGTTTCCGGGTAAATAATTCTATCTCCTCCCAAAACCTAAAACGGTTTCGGTAATCCTATCATATAGCATGTTTAACAAAAAAAACAGATGTCCTGCGCAGGAAATTGTGAACATCTCCTATGCAAAATCTGAACCGCACCGTTTTTTCCTGGCATAGTCTGGCAATCATGATTAAGAGTACAACGATGTGCACTGAACGATATGCGAATCAACCGAATGAAGATAAATAAGGAGGAAGACTAATGAGCGACAATCAGCATCCCAAGACGGGTCTGCCGCCCGTCCCCGAATCACTGTGGCGTGCTACGCATAAATTCAATGCCTATCCGAAACTGACCGAAGATATCACCGCCGATGTAGCGATTATCGGTGCCGGTATTGCAGGGATTACTACCGCTTATCTGTTGGCCCAGACGGGTATGCGTGTGGTCGTACTGGAGGCTGGAAAAGTGTTGGATGGCACGACCGGTCATACCACTGCCAAAGTATCTGCGCAGCACGGCGTCATATTTGATGAGATTATGCATCACTTCGGACAAGAACAGGCCCGGATGTATTACGAAGGCAATGCCGAAGCCGCCAAATGGATGCGCAGTCTGGTGAAGGAAAAACAGATTGATTGCCAATGGGCAGAGGAAGATGCCTACGTCTATATTCAATCAGAGGAAAACATCAAAAAACTGGAGATCGAGCTGACCGCCTATGGCAAACTCAATATCCCTGGTGAGTGGGTAGACCCGCTCCCTATTCCAGTTCCCGCCAGGGCAGGTATTCGCATGCCGAGTCAGGCACGCTTTGATCCGTTGGCCTATCTGCACTACTTGCTCCATTCCGCTGTGAAACAAGGGGTACAGATTTATGAGCATACGACAGTTACGGATGTAGAGGAAGATGCTTCACTGCATGTCAGAACTTATGGAGATGGCCCATCTGTTACGGCTGAACATGTCGTCGTAGCTTCCCATTTTCCCGTCTATGATCCTGGATTTTATTTCACACGATTACACGCAGAGCGATCCTATGCTGTATTAGTCGAACCGGAGAAACCCTATGCTGGTGGCATGTACATCTCGGACGATACACCGTACCGATCTCTGCGTACTGTCCTTCATGATGGAAAAGAACTCATTCTCTTCGGGGGAGAAAATCACAAAACCGGACAAGGCATCTGTACCTTTGGTCATTATGAACGCCTCGAGCAGTTCGCGGCGGAGACATTTGGCATTCGCAACATTCCATATCGCTGGTCAGCCCAGGATCTAATCTCCATTGACAAGGTGCCTTACATCGGACCGATTACGGGAAGACATGAACGTGTCTACGTGGCGACCGGTTTTGCCAAATGGGGAATGACGACGGGTACAATGGCCGGGCACCTTCTCGCAGATCGCATCACTGGACGTGACAATCCTCATGCCGCTGTATTCGATCCGGCAAGATTCAAAGCTGACCCTGGCATGAAGCACTTTATTGTGGAAAATATGAATGTCGCCAAGGAATTGATCTCTGGCAAAGTGGGTATTGTGCACAAAAGCGTTAGCGATATTGGCGAAGATGAAGGAGCTGTCGTTCGTCATAATGGTAAACGGGCTGGCGCCTACAAGGACACCAGTGGAAAGCTGTTCCTGGTGGATACCACCTGCACTCACTTGGGGTGCGAAGTCGAATGGAACAAAGGCGAGCGTTCATGGGATTGCCCATGCCATGGTTCCCGCTTCAATTATGCAGGTCATGTAATTGAGGGCCCTGCTGTGGAAGATCTTAAAGTTTTGGACGTACAGGATTAACGTGTAGAGATAAATCGATAAGTCACAGATACAAAAGTTCATCTCTCAGACCGGATCGGAATCCGCCTTCAGGCGGAAGCAACCGATCCGGTTTTTGCTTATGCTGAATGATAGCTAAACAAACAGCTTCGGCTTGAGCATCAACATCCTACGAACAAATCAACGATATTTCAGGATACGGAACTATTTTAAAATCACTACCTTGCATTAAACAGTACTGAATGCTATGATGAATTCACCACTACTGAATAATAAACACTAGCGATAAATGAGGCTATTAAGGAGGAACCTGTGTGAATGTGAACATCCAGTTCAAAAAGGGAGTATTAGAGCTGTGCGTCCTGGTATTAATCAACCGCCAGGATCGGTATGGCTACGAACTGGCTCAGGCGGTCTCCAAACATATCGAAGTTGCTGAAGGTGCGCTGTATCCTTTGCTTCGCCGGCTTGTGAGTGACGGTTACTGCACCACCTACCTGCAAGAATCAAGTGAAGGTCCGCCGCGCAAGTATTACCGACTGTCCGATACAGGTCGCGACTACATGACGGCACTGACGACGGAGTGGAATGAATTTGTGCGCAATGTCGCAAATCTGATTGAGGAAGGAACTCACAATGAATAGACAACAATTTATGCAAGCCATGGAGATTCATCTACGGCCAATGGAACCGCAGGAACGAGCCGAATTGCTCGCAGATTATGATCAACATTTCGAGCTTGGACTCAGAGAAGGCAGACTGGAAGAAGAGATCGCTCGGGAACTGGGGCAGCCCGAAGAAATCGCCAAGGAAGCACTCGGTGATCGTTATGACGCTCATACACCAGGTTCAGATGCATTCTATGCACCGACATATCAGGAAATGCGGTCTCCCAGAAATAGCACCAAAGCTACTCGCAACTTCTTCACAGCCATCGGCCTGTTATTCCTGAATCTCATACTTGGCATCCCTCTCGGTCTAACCCTGTGGTCCGTGTGGCTTACGATTGCCAGCTTGTCCTTACTCGTGCTTGCACCTGTCGCAGCGGTTGTGGACTTCGTGTTCTTGGGTCAACTCGATAAGGCTGAGATTTTCGTGGCGATTGGCGCATTCGGTGTCGGCATTTTGTTTGCCCTTGCAGCGAAGTCCGTTTATAAAGCCTTCAAAAAAATCACTCTTCAATACATTAAATGGAATAAAAATACGATGAAAGGGGATGTATCCGCATGAGTACCAAGAAATGGATTTCTTTAGCCGTGATCTGTATCGGAATCGGTTTGCTCGGAACATCCATCTATGGCGTTCAGTTCGGAGATCAACGGGAGAGCTATTCCAAACGATGGGATTTCAAGGCGAATGAATTGCAGAATATTATCATGAATGCTAATTTCAGTGCAGATATTGAATTTGTCGTAAGTCCGGATTCGAACGGATATATCGAAGTGGATGGAAAATTTGACCCTGCCGTAGTCAAAAGCTTCGAACAAGCCACTATATCCAAAGGCACCTTCCAACTGTCCCAGACAGAACGTGAACGATTGCAATTCTTCACCTTGTACTGGAATGATCGATACTCCACAATAACCGTGGCCCTGCCTGAAGGACACCAATTAAATGAGGTTACGCTGGACTCTTCTTCAAGTGACTGGCATCTGACGGACCTGACTGCCAAACAGCTTGAGCTGAATAACACCTCAGGTTCCATACGTCTGGAAAACATCAAGGTACCCACTATTGAACTTTCTCTAACTTCAGGTGACATTAACGCTTCATTTATTAATGGAGACATGACCGTGAAACAGACATCAGGAAGCTTCACTGCTGATCAGGTAGCTGGTCATGTAAATAGTAAGATTCAATCAGGAGATATTGAGATCACTGAGTTAAACGGTGCAGCCGATGTTCAATTCACTTCAGGTAGCATTCATATTGAACAATCCCATTCCGCACCGATTAGTGCATCTGGAACATCAGGCGATATTTTCATTCAGGCTGCACCTGATTTTGAAGGAATCTATGATGCTAAGGCTACTTCCGGAGATGTAGATGTACCTGAATCGCCAATGGTGAGCCGGGAAGTGATTAAAGCCCGTACCTCTTCTGGCAGCATTGAGATTACCAAATAGTGATGAAGCAAATTTCCGAACTGTGGGTAATATAGTATAATCAAATGCCAGTCCAATTCTAAGGAGGAATTATCCACATGGAACTTAAAAATAAAACAGCTATCATCACAGGTGCCGGTAAAGGCATCGGTCGTGCCATCGCTGAAGCACTTGCCAAAGAAGGAGTGCACCTCGGCCTTATCGCTCGCACCGCTTCGGATCTTCAGGCTCTGCAGCAGTCTCTTAGTCAAGAATACGGTGTGAAAGTAACCAGTGCTGTGGCAGATATCTCGGATCGCACACAGGCGGAAGCCGCTGTAGCAGCCATCGAGATGGAACTCGGAGCGGTGGACATCCTGATTAATAATGCAGGCATCGGAAGCTTCGGTACATTGCTGGAAATGGACCCCGAAGAGTGGGAACGCATTCTGCATGTGAACGTTATGGGTACATATTACGTCACTCGCTCCGTGCTTCCAAGCATGATCAAGGAAAGTAGCGGCAGTATCATCAATATTGCTTCCACTGCAGGTGAGCGTGGGTTCGCTACAGGTTCGGCATACTGTGCATCCAAGTTTGCTCTACTCGGCATGACCGAATCTCTGATGCAGGAAGTGCGCAAGTCCAACATTCGTGTAACCGCATTGACACCAAGCACAGTTAATACGGAGCTTGCGTCCAATGCCGGACTGAAAATTGGCGACGAAGACCGCATGATGCAAGCGGAAGATGTAGCTGAACTTGCACTCGCAACGCTCAAGCTGTCCGATCGTGTCTTCGTTAAAGCCGCAGGCATCTGGACAACGAATCCACAATAGATAGCGTGCTTCTGACCTTCCCAGTTCGTTAGAAATATAAAAAGGACGTCTCCATTGTACATGTATGCATGTCACATGTTCATGACTAGGGAGTCGTCCTTTTTGCATTCTACAAATGATCCAAACCTAATTCCTTGGACACCGCAATGAGCACCACGGCGGGCTCCTCACCGATATTGGTTACTTCATGGGGCACGATCGCATTCCAGGTGAACGAATCACCCACTTCAAGAACTTCCACATCTTCGCATTGCTCCGCCCGAATCTTGCCCTGCAACACCAGATGGCTTTCTTCCCCCGCATGTTTGCTAACCCCTGTCGATGCGCCTGGCGGCAATTCTACAATGGACATGCGCATGGCGCCTTTGGCGGTAAGGTGCTGCACTTTGATCTGTCCACTACCGGCCGTCGTTTCCTTGCGTTCGTTTTTGCGTACCACGTTCATCCGTTGCTCCGGTGTCAACAGCAAGTAGGGAAGTGGCACTTCCAGATAATCCGCAATACTTTCAAGCGTAGCAATGGAAGGTGACGTTTTGTTATTTTCCACGTTGCTGATAAAACCTTTGGACAACCCCGTGCCCTCGCACATCTGCATGATCGTAATCTGTTTCTGCTTACGGATTGTTCGAATAGCCAAGCCAATATCCATCATGCGTCCCTCCCCTTCTAATGATCTTCTTCAGGTTATTTATTCGGCGTGTGACTCAACAAATATAATTCGGTTGCCACACGGATCAGTCACGGTCATTTCTCTTGAATTCCAAGGTGTCTCCTCAATACCGGGTCTGGAATATGTGTACTCTTGCAAAATAAGTTTATCCCGTAATGCATCCACATTGTCTGTCTCCACGCGCAAGGCAGCACCAGGTGTGCAATCTCCATGATGTTCGGACAGATGAATCACGATGGAATCGAGCGAAACCTGCATGTACAAGGGCATATTCGGTTCGAATCGATGTTCCCAATCCAATTGGAAACCCAGGTATTCAAGGTAGAATTCTTTGGCCTTTTTTTCATCAAACATCCTTAGAATAGGCACGATACTCTTCAACATCCGGATCACGTCCTCGGGAATAAATTATGACCATACGCAGCGACACTTCTTTTAGAGCTATTCAAGGTTTCTTATAAACAACATATATTCATCATACAAAAAAAGTATTGACCCTACAATCAAACCATGATAGATTTTGTTCATAAATAAGAATATTTATTTCATATTGGTGAACTTCATCATGCAGCATCAGAATAATATATGTAACTCAATCCTCATCAGGTGGTGTTTTCAATGAATTCTCCTTATATACATGAAGTCCGATTACCGTCTCATTACAATCCAGATCAACGTTATCCTGTCATCTTCGCCTTACATGGTATGGGATCAGATGAGCAAGATATGCTTCGTTTGATGGAGCCTATGCAGTCTGATTTTATTATCGTCGCCATCCGTGGGCCAATCGTTCAGGGTAGTGGTTATGCTTATTTTCAGATCAAAAGCATCGGCAATCCCATCCGTGAATTGTATGATGCCTCCGTGCTGGGACTGCAACAGTTGATTGTTGATCTGTCCGGCAAATATGCGATTGATCCCAAGCGGCGTTACATCGCCGGATTCAGTCAGGGTGCCATTATGGCAATGACCCTATCACTGATCATGGGAGATGCCATTAAAGGCATTGTAGCCATGAGTGGGTACATCCCGCAATTTGTGAAAGACGAGTACAAGCTGCAACCCGATTCGGAACTGTCTGTGTTTATCTCGCATGGGGATCAGGATCATCTATTCCCGCTGCAACTGGGCGAAGACAACGCCAATTTCTTCCGTCAACATACCCATCACGTCACGTATGTACCTTACAACAGTGGGCATCAAGTGACACCCGATCTATATCAACAATTCCAACAATGGCTCCGGATAGATGCAAATGTGACTACCGAAGACCCGAAAGGACTGAATTCATAATGATGCCATCCCTGTTTATTGCTCACGGTGCCCCATCACTGGCACTGGAGGAGAATGCGTACACCGAATTTTTACAGAAACTCGGACAGGAACTGCCAAGACCCAAAGCAATCGTATTGTTCTCTGCTCACTGGGAATCCACAACTCAGCTTGTATCCTCAGTAGCCAATTACGAAACCATCTATGATTTTGGCGGTTTCCAGCCCGAGCTGTACCAGATCAAATATCCAGCTCAAGGAAAGGCAGAAACCACTGCCGATGTAGAGCTGTTATTGCAAGAAGCCGGGATTCCAGTACAGACGGATGATGTCCGTGGCCTAGATCATGGCGCTTGGGTCGTTCTGCGCCTGCTCTACCCGGATGCGGATATTCCCGTAATTGCCTTGTCTGTGAATCGCTATCTGACAGGTGAGCAGCAATATCAGGTCGGACAGGCGCTCGCTTCCTTGCGTGAGCAAGACATTCTTGTCATTGGCAGCGGCGGAACCGTTCATAACCTGCGTCGATTGAACTGGGAAAGTAACGGCGTTGACCCGTGGGCATCCGAATTCGACAACTGGCTGCATGACAAGCTGGTGAGTTGGGATACGGAGTCTCTCTTCTCCTATGATAAATTGGCACCTTCAGCTCAAGCGGCCGTACCTACGCCGGAGCATTTTGTACCACTACTGCTCGCCATGGGTGCAGGTCATCAAAATAAGCGGGCATCGCTCCTGTTCAAAGCCTATCAGTATGGCAACCTGAGCTTGTCCTGTTGGAAATTTGATTAAAGAGGACGATGTGAAAAGCTAGTTTCATTTATATAGTTGATAAAAGTAAGCGTGGTTTACAGGGGATTGCCCCTGTAAACCATGCTTATTTGTTGTTAGGAGCGACTTTCATGAAAGCTGTACATCATTGATTGGGATGGAGCCAGGTGTGCTAATTACGCAACAACCACCTTAGAATAATGAGACCATTGTAGTATGTAAGCAAGGACTCCGGTTTCTTGTGTGCTTTTGCGGCTTATAACTATAATATGAGGTGAAATCAGGCAGAGTTTGCTCGCATAACACTCGCCATATTATTTGAATAGCTCATACGGAGGGGAAATGCATGCCAGAACAGCGTATATATGAATTGATGGATGAACTGGATATGTTGCTGGAGGAGAAGGTACAAGATGAGGAAAACCGGGAGCTCTTGGAGGCATATCGCCAGTTTGAAGGTGTGACGGATGAGCAACTTGACGCATTCGAGCATGAACATGGCATTCGTTTACCTGCTGATTTTCGTGCGTTTTATAAACGTAAAAATGGAAGCGGTTATGGCTTTCACGTCTTGTATCCAAGCCTTGAGGAAGGACGGGAAACTGAGCCATTTTATCTATTGTCCTTGGAAAGGATTCAAAAGGGGCAATCCACGCTGGTGGAGAACCGCATGGATGATTATTTTACCGAAGAAGAGATCGGAGAACTTGACCCCCGAATCAAACCCTACCTTTTTCAGAAAAAATGGGTTACGTTTGGCATGCTCGGAGGTGGATCACTGTATCTGATGTTCGACTTTGATCCGACAGAAGAAGGTTCGTACGGGCAGATTATTATGTACATACATGATCCGGATTTTGTATATTACGTGGCTGGGACATTTACGGAATTGTTGGAACAGTCCAATCGGAATCTACGTGCCTTGGAGGCCATTGAGTACTAAGGAAGTGTAAGTTACTTCAGCTGTAATCTCTTCACTTCCTATGGATTACATTAATCCATGATGATATGACCTTTTTTGCATAATGCTGGGATATGTCAAAGCGGTTATAATAACATTTAGTGGAAATGCACAACCTATGTAGATGAGGACTACCTTTTCTACACATTACATTGATCTGGGAGGAACATACGAAGTGGCTGAACAACCAAAGTCTGAGAGCTTTATGTCTCTCGTCAAAAAGGGGAACACCTCCTCCGCCGTTGCGATGGCAGGTAATGCTGTACTTGCTGTGTGCAAAGGGGGAGCTTTCCTATTCAGTGGCAGTGGCGCCATGTTCGCTTCGGCGATGCATTCACTCGCTGATGCCATTAACCAAGGGTTTGTCTTTGTCGGAAGTGTGTTATCCGAGAAAAAACCTACACGCCGCTTCCCAACCGGATTCGGACGGGTCATTAACATTTTCTGTATGATCGCTGTTATTGTTGTGACGATTATGGCCTATGAGACCATTCATGAAGGGATTCACTTGCTACAGCATCCTGCCGGTCATTCCGGGGGACTCTGGATTAATATCGGTGTGCTCGTCTTGAACATTCTGATTGATGGGGCCATTCTGATCAAAGCCATGAAGGAAATCTTAAAAGAAGCGCGGGCACCCAAAGCCGCCGGATTGGCCCTGGTCCCTGCTGCCATCAAAAATGTTGGCCGTGCTGCGCCACCAACCCGTCTCGTATTCTACGAAGATGTTGTCGCTGTACTGGGTGCCACGCTAGCGTTAATCTCTGTCGTGGTCATTGCCTTAACCAATTTTGCATTGCTTGATGGCATTGTAACCACGATTATTGGATGCTTGATGATCGCTGTAGCATTCCGTGTCGGTTACGATAATATGATCGGATTAATTGGTGTTGCGGCTCCGCAGGATATTGAGGACAAAGTATCCCAGACCATTCTGGCAGATACGCATGTTGCCGATATTCAGATGATGCGTATCATTCAGGAAGGCCGTTATTATCATGTGGAAGGTCTGATTGAGTTAACCAAAGGACTCAGCCTGGCGGATGCGGATGACATCAAGTTCCGGATTCAGGAGAAACTGATGACGAACCCTGACATCGCAGATGCAGCCATCTCCATCATTGAGGATGACGGCGTGAACAGCTGGGGCAAGAAACATTCAGATGTGGTGAAATAACAAGCTACGTTTTGGATAAAAAAAAATGACAGAACCCACTCTTCAATAGAGTGGGTTTTTAGTATATTCAACTATATACTCTTTTACAAAGAGGTCGTTGCCCTTACATGCTTACCTAGACTTTGGTCTAGGTTCACTTTAACTCCAAAGACGGAGGATAGACATTTCCACTTCATGGTATGCTGTGAGTAACGAAAGTAATTGATCTACATACGACTGTTCGGAAATTGACCTTGTATTGAGAAGGAGAGATATTATGGCTAAACGTACGATCCTTGCGCCTGTTCTCATTTTGCTGGGCGTGTACCTGATTCTGAACCAGGGAGGTTCACTCGGTCCGGGTACGATCTTTGCGACCTTCTGGCCCACGTTATTCGTGATTCCACTAGGACTGTTCTTCCACTGGCTCTACTTCTCCATGATTGGCAGAGGGGTTGGACTGCTGGTTCCCGGTGGATTGTTGCTCACTGTGGGTATTGTCTGTCAGATCGCCATGCTGTTTAACAACTGGGGTACGATGTGGCCGGGCTTCATTCTGGCTGTAGCTGTGGGTTTGTTTGAACTCTACTGGTTCGGTGGTCGGAACAAATGGTTGCTGATCCCCATCAACATTCTGACGGTTATCTCGCTGCTGTTCTTCGCTGTGATGTCGATTGGCACGATGCTGAGCAGTTTGAGCTTTATCCAGCCTTTTGTAGCGATTGTACTGATTATGGGTGGGGCATGGATCATGGTGGGTCGCAAAAAGCGCATGTAACCCTTTATTCGTTTCCACTTGATCACTGCGGTGACAGAACAACTTCGGATCGCTGTTATCCCCGGATTTTTTTGATTCCCCTTTACAATGGGAAAATCCGGTGATAAAGGCGAACGCTCCGCTTCCTTCGTTTGTTCTGTCCCCTCCGTTAACGTGTGCACGAAAAAACATAACCTGCGCTTTTGCTCTGAAGTAGGTAATATAAAAAGGGTAGCTGCTCATCATTCAGAATGAAATGACGAGCAGCTACCCTTTTTGTCTTTTTTGAGGATCTAACGAACTGTGTACATGCTATTAGCGGTTATTTACCTGCATTTGAGTTTTAACGAATCAGAGAGACGTTATTCTGTATGAATAGCGGCATATTACCGCTTATCACCCACTATATGAACCAATAACGCTGCTGAGATTCGTTAGAATTCGTAATCGAAGTTAATCAGCTCAATAAGGTGCGGTAGATTCGTTAACAGATCCAACGTACATACAACGTTGAAATTGAAACGCACGTTCATTCCGATACATCATCAGGATGATATATCGGAGTGAACGATGACAGCGTCATGTGTATCGAAACACATGCGCAGAAGGCAGCTTAAGAAGCTGAATCCTCCACAGCATTTGCTGAAATCAACCCAGTGAATACCTCTGCAATTGGTCTCATACGATGCATTCCACTCCGTTGCATTGCAACCATCGCGTCCCCGTTTATTCAGCCAATTTGCCTGACGTCCCTTATTTACTATGCATTTTAAACTCCAGGAACAGGTCATTATAATGCGAGAGCATTTTTTTACCCAGATTATCGTAGACCTCCAGCTTGCCTGTCAGTGTCTCGTCTGGATAGAAGCGCTCATCCTCGGAGATGTCCTCTGGCAGTAACTTCAGCGCCTCAGCGTTTGGCGTAGAGTACCCGACATACTCGGCATTGCGAGCGGCATGGTCGGGGTCCAACATGAAGTTGATAAACTGGTGTGCCCCTTCAATATTAGTCGCCGTCTTCGGAATAACCATATTATCAAACCAGAGGTTTGAGCCTTCTTCCGGCACCATATAATCAAGCTTGTCGTTCTCATCCATAATCTCCGACGCATCCCCGGACCATACAAGTCCAACTGCCGCTTCCTCGTTCGCAAGCAGCATCTTGATCTCGTCTCCGACAATTGCTCTGACGTTCGGCGTCAATGTAGACAGCTTCTTCAGTGCTTCTTGCAGATGGTCTTCGTTGGTATCGTTCAGGGAATACCCGAGACTGTTCAATCCCATGCCAATGACTTCGCGTGCGCCATCAAGGAGCAGGATTTGATTTTTCAGACGTGGGTCCCACAAGTCATTCCAGCTATCAAACGTCAACCCGTCCACCAGCTCAGGATTGTATACAATCCCCACCGTGCCCCAGAAATAAGGAATGGAGTACTTGTTGCCTTCATCAAAGGACAAGTCCATGAATCGCGGATCAATGTTGTCCAGGTTGGTTAATTTGCTATGATCGAGTGGCACGAGCAGGTCTTCTTCTTTCATTTTGCTAATCGCATATTCAGAAGGAATCGCCACATCAAACGTCGTACCGCCCTGCTCAATCTTGGTCAGCATCGCTTCATTGGAGTCAAACGTCTGATAGATGACTTTAATGCCTGTCTCATCCTCAAACTCCTTGAGCAGATCAGGATCGATATAATCGCCCCAGTTATAGATGGTTAGTGTGTTGCCGCCAGAATATCCCTGACTCTTGTTCAGATACGAAGCCAGGATCATCAGGGCAAACGCGGCCAAAAAAACAAGCGCAAATGTCCGTACCAGTTGCTTCATGGTCGCAGCCCCTTTCCTCCGGGAGGTATCCGTGTTGCACGGCGGTTAATGAAGTAATATCCAACCACCAGCAGCACCGTGAGCAGGAATAACAGGGTAGACAACGCATTGATGGACAACGAAACGCCCTGCCTTGCTCTGGAGTATATCTCTACCGAGAGCGTGGAGTATCCATTACCCGTGACAAAGAATGTTACTGCAAAATCATCGAGCGAGTACGTCAAGGCCATGAAAAATCCGGCAAAAATACCGGGTTTCACATATGGCAGCACCACACGCGTCAGAATCTGCCATGATCCAGCGCCCAGATCGCGCGCCGCATCCATCAGTGTTGGGCTCATCTCCTGCAGCTTTGGCAGTACCATGATGACGACAATCGGCACACTGAATGCGATATGAGACAGTAGGACCGAAGTGAAGCCCAGTTTGATGCCAATCATGGTGAACAGAATCAGGAATGAAGCACCAATGATGACATCCGGACTAACGATGAGCACGTTATTGAGTGACAGCAACGTATTCTTCGTTCGTTTGCGACGCACATGGTAGATCGCCAGTGCTCCTGCTACACCAAGGATCGTCGAAATCGCCGATGACAGGAGTGCAATGATAAATGTATTCAGCACAATGATGAGCAGCCGTGTATCGGCGAACACCTCTCTGTACCATTCAAGCGTGAATCCTTCGAAGCTGCGCATATGACCGCCGCTGTTGAAGGAATAGAAGATCAGATACGCAATTGGTGCGTACAGAATGGCGAATACAACGGCCAGATAGACGTTAGACAGCTTTCCGTTTCTTCCCATTACGCACCTCCTTCTTGCCTGATCCGGTCAGGAACATAATAATCGCCATCGCAATAATCAAAAAGACGGCAATCGTTGACCCCATCCCCCAGTCCTGGGTGACGAGAAAATGCTGTTCAATCGCTGTTCCCAGCGTAATTACACGGTTTCCCGCAATCAGGCGGGTAATCATGAACAGGGAGAGCGCAGGAATAAATACAGCCTGACAGCCTGATTTCACTCCGCTAATCGTCAGCGGAAAGATCACCCGGCGGAATGTCAGCCACGATGAGGCTCCCAGATCTCGCGCCGCGTAGATCAACGATGGATTCATCTCTTCCAGCGCATTGAAGATCGGCAGAATCATGAATGGAATGAAGATGTACACCGAGACAAAGATAAAACTGAAGTCGGTGAACAAAATCTGCTGTGTGCCAATCCCCACCACTTCAAGCAAGGAGTTGGTCAGACCATACGTTCCAAACAGGCCGATAAAGGCGTACGCTTTTAACAAAAGATTGATCCAGCTTGGCAGAATGATCAGCAGCAACCACAGCTGCTTGTGCTTCGTCCGGGTCAGCATATACGCCGTTGGATACGAGATCAGCAGCGAGAACGCCGTAATCAGAAATGCATACCAGAACGAACTGAGCGTCATCTGCAAGTACACCGGCGTGAAGAACCGGGCGTAGTTGCCAAACGTGAAGTTACCCTCCACATCGAAGAACGAATAATAGATGACCAGCAGAACCGGCGCCACAACGAACAACACCATCCATAATACATATGGAATCAGATACGCATTGCGTGTGCTGGCCTTAGTCTGCATGAGCGGCCTCTTGATAAGCTTCGAGTCGTTTGTCGAACTCTTCTTCAGTCTCGTTAAAGCGCATGACGTGCACCGCTTCCGGGTCAAAATAGAGTCCAATCCGCGCGCCAACAACGGCTTTCTTCGTTGAATGAACAAGCCACTCATTGCCCGCATCGTCGTACGTGGATATCTCGTAATGCACCCCGCGGAATAATTGGGAGTCCACATTGACCTTGAGCTTGCCCTGTTCTTCCGTTGTAATCTCCAGATCCTCTGGGCGAATGACAATCTCTACCGGCTCGTCCGGCTGGAGACCCTGATCGACACACTCGTGCTGTGCGCCAGCGAATTCCACCACAAAGTCCTGCTTCATTCTGCCCGATACAATGTTCGATTCCCCAATAAAATCCGCTACAAAACGGTTAATCGGCTCATCATAGATATCGTTCGGTGTACCGCTCTGTTGAATGACGCCGCCATTCAGGACAAAGATCTCATCCGACATCGCCAAGGCCTCTTCCTGATCATGCGTAACAAAGATAAACGTAATACCCAGTCGCTGTTGCAGCTCCCGCAATTCATACTGCATCTCGGTCCGCAGCTTCAGATCGAGTGCAGACAAAGGCTCGTCCAATAACAGGATTTCTGGCTCGTTCACAATTGCGCGTGCGATCGCAACACGCTGCCGCTGTCCGCCAGACATTTCGCCAATTTCACGGTTTTCATAACCGGACAGATTGACGAACTTGAGGGCTTCCAACACTTTGCTGCGAATTTCAGCCGTTTTCATCTTTTTGATTCGCAAACCAAAAGCTACGTTCTCAAATACATTCAAATGTGGAAATAACGCGTAATCCTGAAATACGGTGTTCACCTGCCGCTGGTGAGCAGGCACCCGGTTAATGAGCGCACCATTAAAATAAATACTGCCCTGAGTCGGCTCCGCAAAACCGGCAATCAGCCTCAATATCGTTGTTTTTCCGCAGCCCGATGGGCCAAGAAGCGTATAAAATTTACCCCGCTCAATCTCAAAGCTGACTGCCTTCAATACGGCTTCATCCTGATCGTATTGCTGAGTCACCGCTTCGAAGCGGATAATCGGTTGTTGTTCTGACATGCTTCACATCGCCCCCTTATACTTGAGGTACCTCTTTAATTCTGTACACTTTCGTTCATGCATCCTTATAGATAACCCATCTATTATATATGATTCAGGTATAACCGCAATGGTTTTGATGTAAACGCCGCGTGTCATTTTCTTCTTATTCTCAAAAATCCTGCATACATTACGGGTATATGTCGATATCTACGCATTCCTTTGGGATATGAAGCACGTTTGGGATTCCATTTTATATGTGAAAGGAGTCTTGGCTCTTGGATATTCGTCGTAATCTGCCTTTGCTGATAACGATTTGTTTCCTTAGTCAGATGGGCGGGTTCATGATCCTGCCCCTGTTTCCTTTGTTTATTGAGGAATTTGGCCTGTCTGCCTGGATGATGGGGGTTATTTTTGCGCTTTTCTATGTGGGGAAAGTGATTGGTGGCATTCCTGCTGCGGCAATTTATAAGAAACTCGGGGGTAAACGTGCTCTCATCCTCATGCTGTTACTGCTCGCTGTCTGCATGGGTGGCTTTGCGGTGTCTACTGCTGCGGTGTTGTTCGGCCTGCTCCGACTGCTGCAAGGGCTGGCTTCCACCGGGCTTACCGTGGTCGTGCGTTCCATCATCGGAGATGGGGGCAATGCAGACAACCGCGGCCTGTATAATGGATATATCAGCAGCAGTGAGGGTGGCGGAATGGTGCTCGGTCCGGTTATTAGTGGCTGGCTCGCGCTGCACTGGCCTCTGTCAGTTCCTTTTCTGCTTGTTACGTTATGTTGTCTGATGGCTGTGGTCGCTGCGATGGGAATGAAGACAACAACGGCACCTCCTTTACCTTCAACAACATCCGATGCACTGCATACGCAAGGTACGGGTATCTCCCAATCCAATCAAGCTTCCGGCTCAATAACGATTAGCCCAACTACAGAGCTTACCCAGCGTCAGCAGCTTCTCGGCTATGGTACAGTACATTTTCTGGAGATGAGCGCCTATGCGGTGTTTCTCACCTACTTCGCATTGTATGCAGCTCACATCATGCATTGGGACCCCTTTGCAACCAGTCTCGCCTTCACTGTATCCGGGATTTCTACGCTTGCCGCTGCACCCTTTGTTGGTTATCTCTCTGACCGGATGGGGGATCGTCTGTTGCTATGTATGCTCGGCATGTTCCTGATTGGCATCGAAGTTGCTGTATTTCTAAGCACGTCATCCCATCTATGGGTCTACGTTGGCATGCTGATTGGCGGGGTTGGCGGGGCATGTTACATGGACTCGTTCTTTGCCCATGTCGGTGATCATATCCCCGATGAGAGTCGAAGCTCTGTCATAGGCAAAATTGTCTCTGCGGCTGAGATTGGCTCCATCGTATCCCCACTGGTTGCAGCGCTGCTGATGGAGGTTGGTTCGCTGTACTCCGTGTTTGTGTTCAATCTGTTGCTGATTGCTGTTGCTATTGTAGTTCAAGCCGTGATGCGCAGACGGTACAAGACAAGACGGGTGTAAACGCAAAAGGGAGACGTCCCACAAGTCATGAATATGACGGAGGTCATCCCTTTATTGGCAAGATTATTTTCCCAATAATGTTGCGATGTTCACTGCATTTTCTTGGGTTTTGCTTTTTAAGTAAGGGTCAGTCCTGTCAGGTAATTCGGTTGGTTTGTAAAACTTTGCTTCAAGAACTTCCACCCCATCTGGCTTCAATTCTCCCTCATACTCCGTGCAAACATAACCAATGACCACATTGTAGTATTCATGCCCGTTTCTTAATTTCGTATATAACTCTTTTCCTGAGAAGACGCCATACAGATGAAGTTTCTTAATCTCTATCCCAATCTCTTCTCTGACCTCTCGTATTGCAGACTCTTCCACCGATTCGCCGAGCTCCATAAATCCACCCGGTACTCCCCAAGTGTCATCCTGATGTCGAACCAATAGAATCTCACCCGTCTTATTCAAGATCAGTATACTCGGTCTCACCAGAATAACAGGAGCATTGCCAATCATTCCTCGCAACGTTTCAATGTAACCCATGGATTGTTGTTCCCTCCCTTATGTGAAGCCATGACCTCATTATAGGCATGTTATATATTTCCATATAGAGAAAAAATCTTCTTTGTTTTTTCCTATTTTATAGCCCTTTATTTGATAAAAAAAGAATCACAAAAAATAACCCGTCTGCACAATTAATGTGCAAACGGGCATTTCATTGGCGCATCTCCGGCCTGTGGCTGGGGATGCTCTACCTGTGCATTCTGCTGCTCACTGCTTCGCAGTTCTGCGGCAGATGCCACGCCATCTTTCAGGGTATACGCCTGATCCTGATGGAAAAAGTTCGGCTTCACAATCTCATTGCGATACGAGCTGTGGAAAATATGCGTCGTCGCCGGGGAGACTGGCGGAATCAGCCACACCCAATCCCCGGTCAGCTCACGCCTAGCCTTCTCTTCCCGCTGTTCAAAGAGTGCAAACTGCGCTGCCGCCGTGTGGTGATCGACAATGCTCACGCCTGCTTTCTTAAACGAATGCAGCACAGCGACATTTAACTCCACCAACGCCCGATCCTTCCACAGTGTCGTTTCACTTGACGTATTCAACCCAAATGCTGCGGCCACCGCAGGCAGCTTGTTATAACGGAACGTGTCCGCCAGATTACGGGCGCCAATCTCCGTACCCATATACCAACCATTAAACGGCGCTGCCGGGTAGGATATACCGCCAATCTCCAGACGCATATCGGCAATCATCGGCACACCATACCAACGCATACCCAGCTCAGCAATCTCCTTCTGCTCCGGGTGCTCAATCATCACTTCCACAATCTCTTCTTCGGGTATAACATACCACTCTGGCGCTTGTCCTTGTGCCTGAATGATGAGCGGTAACACATCATAAGAGCCACCTGTTCCTTGCCAGCCAAGTGACATGGCTACCTTGGTCAGCTCCACGGAAGCAAGATCGCCAATAATGCCTTGCTCTGTCTCATATCCTGCATAACGAATGAGCTGATGATTCCAGACACGTACCGGGGCTCCATTCGGACCATCCGGAGGAAGAATTGTAATCATCGGAATGACCTTGCCTCCGTTGGATGCCACATGAATATGATTCAACACAGCATCCGCTGCCGGGCCTGCCGTATCGGCATGACGGGCATCCACAATCCGCAATTTATCCCAGAACAGCCGCCCGATGCAACGGTTGCTGTTCCGCCAGGCCATTTTGCAACCCTGCTCCAATTCTTCTGTGGTATGCACATAGGTACCCGTTACTTCGATCTCCTCCATAACAGCAACAAGCCGGGCCTGCGCGTCTTCACGCGAATGGCCCAGCTCTTCATAACATGTATATATAAACCGTTCAGCTTCTTCCTGCAATTGTTCCAGGTCTGACCGCATCATTCATTCCACCATTCTGTACATCTTGGATGCCATCATTATACGGCAAGCGCACTGGATTTGTAAGCGAACGGGCACTTTGTTCACGGACTCTACATATCGTTGTCAGGATGAAGGGTAACCTTGCTTATTTGCCCAGAAATGCGTTTAACATCCAGACCTCTTTATCCAGCGCAGCGGTGAAACCAATTAACATATCTTCTGTTGCGTTATCTTCTGCTTCTCCCGCTTCGTGAATACCTTGATGAATCACTTCCACCATGGTACGCAGATCAGCAACCACCGACTCTACCATACGCTCAGCAGACAATTGGCCTTGTACCTCTTCAATTGGAGACAGACGCAGCTGTTCAGCCATCGTAGCCACCGGACGTCCACCAATGGCAAGCAAACGTTCTGCAACTTCGTCCATGTTCGCCGTAGCCAGGTTGTACAGTTCTTCGAATTTGGCATGCAGTGTGAAAAAATGAGGTCCTTGGACATACCAGTGGAAGTTATGCAGTTTCGTGTAAAGTACGGACCAACCTGCGATCTGACGGTTCAGGACATCTTGAAGTGCTGTGGCATTGTTAGCAAAAGTGTTGTTTCTAGTTTGGATTGTGCTCATGGAATTTATCCCCTCTCGAATATAAAAATAGAATGTAAATGATTGTTATGGCGCTGCTTTGATTCATCGTTTTAATTTAGACTTAATCTAAATCTTGTTTTAATTATAACACTGCATTTATAGTTTGGGAAGGCTTTTGCACTGTCTTGTGAATGAAGATTCCATGAAGTACAACTTCATAGAATCAACGGCACAGGCGTTAACGAAATGAGAGTTGTAAACAAACTATTCCTCAACGATTGGAGCTATGATAGACTCATCTGATTGGGTTTCCATATTATTTTGGATTAGGATGATACCATCATAAGGAACGTTGCCCTTGTAGGAAGTTAACTTAGTCACGATTGCGGAGGTAAACATGAGGATATTTCAATTTAAAGAAGAGTCAGGGAAAAAGATTACCCAATTTGATTCTAATTTCGTCATGTCACGTATTACGCAGACTGACAAAACAGCTCATATCGGATGTATGCACTTGCCTGAGGGTGGAGTAGTAGGTTATCACCAAGCTGTGGTTCCTCAACTGCTTTTGATCGTAAGTGGAGAAGGTTGGGTTAGAGGCGAAGCAAACGAATACATTAAAGTGCATTGTGGGGAAGCCGTACTCTGGGATAAACATGAATGGCACGAAACCAAAACAGAAGCTGGACTCATGGCCATTGTAATTGAAAGCGAAGAGTTAGACATCTCATTATTAATGCCTTTATAGAAGGTATAACGTAAGAAATGAAGTCTTTCTTTAAACACTAAAAAGCAGACCTGCACCTAAAACGGTAACAGGACTGCTCCTTTCAACAAATATCTCCTTAAACTCGGAAAACCTCAAAAGTCAGAATACGACTGATCTCTTCATAGCTCGATGCTACAAAATGAGGCTGATGATCGGATTCCGGCAACGCCTCCCGATGATTGAACCAGATAACCTTCCAGCCTGCATCCACTGCACCTACCACATCATTACGCCACGAGTCTCCGATGTAATAGCTGGAACGGGCATCTGTCCCGGACTGCTTACTCACATATTCAAACAATCTGCGATCCGGTTTCGCATAACCAGTCGTACCAGAGATGAAGATCAGATGCTCGTCCACGAGACTGAGCACATCCAATGCTTCAAGCTTGCGCCGCTGATGCTCTCCTTCTCCATTGGTGATTAGTCCAACGGTATGGCCCTCTGCCTGAAGCCTTCTAATTAGCTCATAGGCTCCTTCAAAAGGCACAATCTCAAACTGTCTGCTCAGATACCGAGCTTGCAGTTCTTCAGCCTGACCTGGTTGTAGGGCGAGTCCAAACTCCTCCATCGTCAGCTCAAACCTCCGACGGCGCATTCGCTCCACCGCATCCGGCTCCGGTACAGCAGACAGATCTTCTTGTGCAGACAGCCAGTCACTGTAATAACGAAAACGGTGATATGCCTCAGCATAAGGGAAATCATCCGGCAAGCCGAGAACGTCCTGCAACGCGCCACGAATCGGCTGTAAATGATCATATAAGGTATCATCCACGTCAAAAAATATGGTTTTAGCATGATTTATTTCATTCATAATCGTTTTCTATCCTCCTGCTATGAGTCCAAACATTCTCTTCTTACTATATATGTAATCCTATGCCTCGTCCAAAAGGGATTTGGTAGACGTGGACAATCAATAATTGCTACATCCCAGTTACTGGAATATAATTTATTAAGGATCACATCCAAAATGATTAAAAGGTGGAATGAACATATGAGTACTACAGTAGAGAAATGCACCGATTGTGGAAGCACATCTTTCGTACAGGCATCCGACTTCATTAATCTTCGTCCAGTGGATAAGAAATTGTCGATTGGTTCAGAAAGAGTATATACCGTTTGTTTGGATTGCGGAGAAGTGGTCTCCATTAAGGTGAAGAATCCAGAGAAATTAATATAAACAGGGTTCGTATTAACTATAATTATTACAAGAACATAATAATACGTATATGAATTAGCCAAAAAGAAGCCCCGGTTCACTTGAGTGAACCGGGGCTTCTTTTTCTTATAGAACACACCAACGATATAACAACGAATAATCTAATCAATCATCGGAAGAATACCACCAGATGTGTCTATCCCACTTATACAATCAACGATACAACCTTACCTGCATTTACATCAATCAGGCCATGGTCAGTGATCTTCAGAGCTGGACTTACCGCAAGAGAGTGAGTGCTGATCGACATGATCGGGTTGTAATGCACGTAACCAAGAGACAACATGGCTGCACGCAGTTCCTTCACTTGATGGGATACCACTGCGAGTGGTTCTTCCGTCAGAATGCCACCTACGGGAAGTTCCAGATGGGACAGCACCTTGCCATCTTCCACCACGCAGAAGCCACCCTGGCTCGAAATTACGGTGTTAGCTGCCAATATCATATCTTCACGATTACGTCCTACAACCAGCAGGTTGTGATTGTCATGTGAATATGTCGTTGCAATGGCGCCTCGTTTGATGGTGTCTCCACCGATCAAGCCATGTGCTCGATTGCCGTTCACACCATAACGTTCAAAGGTCGCGATCTGCGCATATCTGCTCTCTTCCCAGCGCAATTCGCCATCCGAAGACTGAACCGGTGCAATATGTTCTTCCACAAAAGTAGAACCATCCTTCACCATCATGACACGGCAATGGTACTCACCTTCACCAGCGAGATCAACACCTGATCCACTGACTTTCGGGTCGGACAACTGAATAGCAAAATCTGCTGCCCCCAGTTTCTCTAACTGCACACTCTTATAGAAGTGAGGTGGGAATTGCCCGATGATCCGTTCCTGCTTATACGGTTCGTAATCGTCATAAGCTTTGCGGCCATTTTTGTACACCTGATCAATGGAGAGATCATGCAAGTTGGATACCAGCACATAATCGGCCACTTTGCCAGGGGCAATGCTGCCGCGATCGGTCATTTTCATCCGGGAAGCAGGGGTAGACGTTGCTGCGTAGATCGCATCTTCCGGACGCATCCCCATCTGAATTGCCTTGCGTACGATATGATCCAGATGACCACGCTCCACCAGTGAATCCGGCATCACATCATCTGTGACGAAGCAGAAGTGCTGCGCCACATCATGTTGAATCAGATACTCCATGACTTCGGGCGTCATCGATTTCTCCTGGATTTCAATAAACATACCTGCTGCAATCCGTGCCTGTAATCCCTCAATGCTCTGGTGGGTATGATCGGAATCAATACCTGCGTAGATCAGTCGATGCAGATCGAGTCCAAGCAGTTTCGGTGTATGACCTTCGATCACGAGATCAGGATAGTTTTTGCGGATATGCTGTAAAATCTGGTTCGTCTTGCACTCCGGATCACGGATGACATCGACATAGTTCATGATCTCACCCAGACAGATAATCTCGCCAGTGGCGAGCAGCACGTCCATATCTTCGATTTCAATCGAACCACCTGTCGTCTCCATCGGGGTTGCCGGAACGGAGCTTGGGATCGCATAGAACATGTCCACCGTCGTCTCTCGACTTGCAGCCATCATCTCCTGAACTCCTTCAAGCCCAAACACATTCGCCATTTCATGCGGTTCTGCAACAATGGACGTTACCCCGCAGCCAATCAAGCCATGGGAAAAGGTTTCCGGTGTCACCATCGTACTTTCAATATGCAGATGGATATCGATCAAACCAGGAATCATGTATCTTCCTCGTGCATCAATGACTTCGTCTGCCTGAATCATCTCCGGTCCACCGGGTCCAACATATAGGAATCTGCCGTCCAATACAGCAGCGACGTTGTTCATTTCAAACCGTTTATAATAACTGTTATACACATGTACATTCACAATCAGTTGATCTGCACGCATGGGGCATAATCTCCTTCTTCACAAGCATTTCACTGCGATCCGAACCGGACAATGAACCTGCACTTTAATCTGCTGTGCTGCACATGACTGCGCACCACCGCCATCATCCGGAATCATCGCATGAGTTGCTTTCTTCGCTGCTCTTATTTCTTCAAGCTATTCCATACATTCATAGCTACTCTACCAGTACAAGCTTGTCCTGTGGGAAGATCAGGCTAACACGCTGCCCGCTAAGGTACGGTGTTTCCATCTCCTGATTGGCTGTAAAGTCACCCAGTTCCGTCTCAACTACATACTGATAGCTGCGTCCCAGATACGTGCTGACTTTGATAATGCCCGGCAAAGCGTTCACCACATCCGCAGAGGTATCACCACTTACGATCAGATCATCCGGGCGAATCGCGCCTTTACGTGCACCGGGACGTGCTGTTCCGGGATGTGCTGTTGCTGTAAATGTGCGTCCACCCGCATGTAATGTGATGACTTCACCTGCATCGCTGCGATCCGCGAATTCAATAAAGTTATGGAATCCGATGAATCGTGCGACAAACTCCGTTGCCGGATATTTGAAAATCGTTTCCGGGCGGTCGAGCTGCTCGACCACACCTTTGTTCATGATGGCTACCTGATCAGAGATCGAGAAGCACTCTTCCTGGTCATGAGAGACATACAACGTTGTAATGCCCAGCTCTTGCTGAATCCGGCGAATCTCCACCCGCATGTTCAGGCGCAGGTTCGCATCCAGGTTACTGAGTGGTTCGTCGAACAAGAGCAGGTCAGGCTCAATAACCAATGCGCGAGCAATGGCCACACGCTGACGCTGTCCACCAGACAGTTCTTGTGGAAAACGTTTCTCAAATCCGTTCAGGTTAACCACTTCCAGGATTCGCATTACACGGGAAGAGATATCCTTGTCTTTCACCTTGCGCATCCGCAGGCCAAAGGCCACGTTGTCATAGACAGACAAATGCGGGAATAATGCATAACTCTGAAATACAAATCCGAAGTTGCGCTTGTTCGCCGGAACCTTCGTATAATCCTTGCCGCCGAACATAAACTTGCCCTGTGATGCTTCCAGAAATCCGGCGATGAGGCGCAGCGTAGTTGTTTTGCCGCAACCGCTCGGTCCGAGCAGGGAGAGCAGTTTACCTTTTTCCAGCTCCAACTGAAAATCCTTCAGGATTGTCTGCTTATCGTATGCCACGGATACGTGGTCTAGTGTCAGCAATGCCATAGCGTTCTGCGCCTCCAATTAACGTTTAGTAAAGTATGAAAATCCGCCCATGATCCGTTCGATCACGAACATTAAAAGTCCGGTTAGTACCATCAATAGCATGGAAATCGCTGCAATCGTTGGGTCAAAGTAATTCTCCACATACGTCAGCATCTGAATTGGCAATGTACTTACCCCTGGTCCGGTCATGAATACCGAGATGTCCACGTTGTTGAACGATTCTAGGAAGGCAATCAACACCGCAGCGATAATGCCTGAGCGGATGTTGGGAAGCACGATTGTGAAGAACGTTCTCACCCGTCCCGCCCCAAGACTCAGCGCAGCTTCTTCCACGGCGAAGTCAAAGCTCGACAGACTCGACGCGATAACCCGAATGATGAATGGAAGCATGATAATCGTATGACCAATCAATAGTCCAAGGTACATCGGCAGATGGTAGATTACGATCAGATATTTCATCAATGTAAAACCAAGCACGATTCCCGGGATCAGTACCGGGGACAGGAACAGTGCGTTCAGCACGGACTTGCCTTTGAAATCGTAACGACTGAGTGCATACGCAGCCGGAACTCCAAGCACCAGTGCCAACAGGTTCCCCAGCAAGGAAATGATGATGGACGTCTGGAACGTGCGGAGGAAACCGCCTGTGTTGAAAATATTCTCATACCAGCGGAAGGAGAACCCTTCCGGCGGAAATTTGAGTACCGTTCCCGGTTCAAACGAAGTGATCGATATGATCAGAAGCGGGCCCAGCAGAAAGATAAAGACCAGCAGACTGAACAGGCCCAGCCCGATATGTTTCTCCCGCATATGTCTACCCCTTCGGATTTAAAGTTTTGGCCATTTTGTTCATGACACCGACCACGACAAATGTAATCACAATCATAATCGCGGCAACAACCGAGGCCAGATACCAGTCGTTGAGGGTCATGGCGTTCTGATACAGGAACGTAGCAATCACGCGCTGCTTGCCTCCAAGGAGGGCAGGTGTGGTATACGCCGTCAGGCTTCCGACAAAGACAAGCACGGCTCCGATCACAAGTCCTGGCACAGCCAGCGGGAATACAACCCGGCGGAATGCCGTAATGCGCGATGCGCCGAGACTTTGCGCTGCCTTGAGCAGGTCACCGTCAATGTTCTCCAGCACGCCCACCAGAGAGATAATCATCAATGGCAGGAACAGATGCGTCAGACCGATCATCATCGCTGCTGGCGTGTACAGAATATCCAATGGCTTGTCCACGATCCCCAGACCAACAAGGGTGTTGTTGATCAGCCCTTTGCGTCCAAGGATGATCATCCAGCTAAACGAACGAACAACCGGGCTGGTCAGCAGTGGGAAGATCGCCAGTGCCAGCAAAATGCCTTTGCGGCGCGGCGCTTTCTGCGAAATATAATAAGCTGTCGGGAATCCGAGCACCACACAGACGATGGTGGTGACCACGCTGACTTGCAGCGTCGTAAGCAGTATTTTCAAAAAGTATGGGTCTCTGAAAAAATGCATGTATCCTTCAAACGTGAAGGAGTTTTCTTGGAAAAACGTCGATCCGATCGTCAGGACAATCGGAATGATCATAAATGCCGCCAAAAACACGAATCCCGGCAGCAATAGCCAGTAGATTACTGATTTTTTCATCGCCATACTCCTGACTTGTAAATTTAATTCGAGATTGATACTTGAGTACTCCGATTGCAGTACCGTCCTTCGATCCCTGTTATCCCCCGATTTAATGATTTATTTTCATAGGTAAAAATCGGGGGATAAAGGGGAACGCTTCGCTTCTCCAGATCGGTTCTGCACTCTCCGCAACGTATAAATATCTAATTGGGGCAGAGCAACTACGCGTTTAACGCGTTGATAAACAGTTCAAGGAAAGCTTCTGCGTCTACGGTTTCGCAGACGAGGGTGTTGGGCTGCTCGCCCAAACGGTTTTGGAAGTCGCATACCATCTGGCCATCGCACAAGCGGCTGGCGGTTTCGACATCGACGTAATACGATTTGCGTCCAACGAGTTCGGGGGCAAGGGCTACGCCCACGGCCAGTGGATCATGCAACGCGCAAGCGCGAACACCGTTCATTTGTTCATACCGGTTGATGTAGATCTCCGTGCTCTGAGCCACGTACGCGCGCAGTGCAGGATCGGTGAGACGCTCAATCGTTGCTTCATTCAACAGCGTTTGACGCGTCACATCCAGTCCGACTTGTGTAAGTTTCTCGATGCCTGCGTGCAATACGATGCGTGCCGCCTCTGGATCAGCGTATGTGTTGTACTCGGCTGTCGGCGTAATGTTGCCATGTCCGCGAACCACGCCACCCATGAAGATAACTTCCTTCAATAAAGAAGGCAATTCAGGACACTTCATCAGCGCGAGTGCCAGATTGGTTAATGGAGCAGTCATGATCAATGTCAGTTCGCCTGGATACAACTTGGCTTGCTCCACGATAAAGTCCGGCGCAAAACCTTCCTCGGCTTGCTTGGACACCGCCGGATCAGGCAGTGCACCGCCCAATCCGTCCTGTCCATGTACCCGGTGTTCATAATGCGACTTGCGAGTAAGGGGTCCTGCCGCTCCAGCAATCACCGGAATTTCAGGTGCACCCGCAAGTTCAAGGATTTTGCACGTATTCTCTGTTGCCTGCTGGAGTGATACGTTCCCACAGACTGTGGTGATACCGAGAATGTCCAGCTTCCGGCTTTTGACCGCCAGCAAAATTGCCAGTGCATCGTCAATCCCCGTGTCCACATCCATAATGATGCGATTCAGCGATTCACTCATCCGTTCTCAACTCCTATACGGTGATTGGTTGCTTGCTGCAAATGATAAGTTGAACATGTTGATCCAAGAAAACTTTTAAGTCAGTCGGTTACTTGTTTTTATTGTGCAATCTCGCGGTTCCAGCGATCTGTCCAGCCTTTAACCTGTTGATTGACGAATTCCATATCCAGTTTGTTCAGCTTCTCAACAACGTCAGCACCGTAGGTTACGCCTTCTGCTTCTTCAGCAGTCAGTTCAACCTTGGTATTAACCGGAGAGTCAACTTTAGCTTTAGCAGATTTTGCTTGTACATCTTGGCTAAGCTGCCAGTTAATGAATTCTTCAGCCAGTTCTTTATTTTCGCTGCCCTTCACGACATTGATCGTGTTCATCACGGCATATGCACCTTCGCTCGGTGTAACAAACTTCGCATTAGGTACAGCTGCTTTCAGATCTTTGAAATACATTTCCATGATCGGTCCGCCTGCAATCTCTTCCTGAGAGAACATGTTCACGAACTCGGACGTTTGGCTATAGAATTTCACCACATTGCCGCTCAGTTTTTTCAGTTCAGCAAATGCCGCATCTTCATTAAACGTATCATTACCAGCTACACGAGAAGCTGCATCCACAACCATCGGGCCTGCTGTTGCCGTAATATTCGGGATAGTCAGATTACCCTCAAACGCCGGGTCCCACAGGTCACTCCATGAAGTCACTTCTTTGGAAACGAGGTCCGGGTTATAAGCAATTCCAAGCTGTCCAACCGTGTAAGCCGGGCCATAATCTTCACCAAGCGGGGCTTTGGCAATATCATAAATGTCATTTACATTTGGAATTTTGGAGCGGTCGATTTTTTCAAACAAACCTTCATCAATACCTTGTTGTGCATAGTAGTCAGACAGGTAGATCACATCGACATTGGATGTACCTTGACGAATTTTGTTCAGACGTTCAGCGTTATTGCCGACTTCCAGAACGATGTCTACATTATGTTCTTTTTCAAAAGGACCAAATACCGATTCATTGAAGAAATCTTCGGAGAAGCCCCAAGTGGAGATAACCAATTTGGTAGCTGCTGTTCCCCCACTGCCTGATCCACCTGCTGCATCCTCTGTGCTGCTGCCACAACCTGCAAGTAATACCGATGTCATTGCCACTGCTGCCAAACCGCTAATCCACTTTTTCATCATGATCCTGATTCCCCCTGATATATGTGATGTGTAAAAAAAACAAAAAGAAAAGCATTCTTGTATAAACAAGAACACTTTTCTTCGTAAACAAAGGAAAGCGACACCCGCTGCCGGTACATCATCGGTTTCTGCTTCAGAATCAATCCGAAGACAGACGCCATCATATGAAATTGTACGGAACCTGATCATGGATCCGGGCCATAACCTTCGTATGCTTCAACAAGAATCTATCCTGCCGATCCATCCTAGGCCTGTTCCAGAATCACATTCGTGATCGCCCACTGGGTGGACGCATCATAATCCCGCAATATAGCTTCAATTGGCAAACCCATGTGTTGCTCGAGCTTCTCCCGGAATTTCTTCTTATATAAGACAGACATGCGGAAGTCCACTTCCAGCTTTAAGCCGGGGGCCTCCCCTTCCAGGGCGTCAGAGCGCGGTGAACGTCGGTGCTTCGCGTAGAAGGTCACAATGTTCTGGTCAATGGTCACTCTCAGGAGAGTGGTGCCAAATCCGAACAGTTCCTTCGAGATTTCGTTATAATACTGGCACATCTTCTTCTTGCTCTCATTGCTGTCCAGTAGTTCCATGAACTCACCCACATCTCTTACTACCGTACATTCGACGTGTTAACACGATTGATTATACATAAATCTTCTGAAATGAGCAACCCAAAAGATATACTTAACATGTAAATCACACACAGAAGCGAACGATAAGATATTTGCCTCCAAAAAAAATTCGTCTTAAACCGCAGTAAATTTACATTAATATGCCTGCATGTAAGTCCTATACTATTGTTACTTCTAAACTTCGTTTTAATACACCGTGTTCGAGTCTTCGTTTCAACTTTCCTTAAAAGGGTATTAATTCCTGCAAAACATAGACAAACTTCGTCAACAACCGTTAAAATGAGACACAATGTTAACATGCTTTTATTTTCTAGAAATTGGAGGCTTATACCATGCAATGTCCAGTATGTAACCACGAAAATGGAGATGCCCAGTTTTGCGAGAGGTGCGGATCTAATCTAACACAAACTAACTCTTCACCCTCTCTTGTAAAGAACCCGGAATCTGCTGCTGCTTCAGAACCTGAATATACTCGCTGGTCCAGTACGCAGAACACATCTTCCGAGGCACCCGTTCGACCGAACACAACATCCGTCTCTACTCAGAAACAACAGACAACAGAATCAACAGGCACCCATGATCATGATTCTGCAGGAGACAACAGCTCCAATCAGTGGAATAATATCGTGCAGAATGAGAAAGTTCAGCAAGCCAAAGAAGTAAGCAAACAGTATCTATCCTATTTCCTCAGTGTATTAGCTCGTCCTTATCAGACGATGAAAACCGTTGGCGACCAGCATTCACTAAACGGATGGCTAACGATGGCGCTGATTGCAGTCCTATCTTCTACATACTTCTTAATTACCTTTAGTCGCATAGGCATGGACGGCTTGTTCATTGGTGGATTTGTAAGGCCGCTATTGTTCACCGTCATTATCCTGATTGCCTCAATTGCACTGATGTACGCTATTCTGAAAATTGAAAAAATAACCTTTCGTCCCAAAACATTGGTTGCCCAGTTCGGTACATTGCTTGTTCCTGCTGTCGTATCCCTTGTTCTGGCGAATCTGTTTATTATCATCTCGTATTCCATCGCGATTGCCTTGCTTGTGATCTCGTACATCATCATATTTGTTGCTCTGAACTCGGTGCTATTCCACTATCCACTGAATCGTACTAAAGCAGCCATCGACAGTATGTACAGCGTACTCATCGCCAATGTGGTCGTATTCTTTATTCTGTATCGATTGTTGGGTGAGGTTATTATGGGACTGATCGGATTGATGCTGTCGCCGTTTGGTCGTCTGTAAAAGTTATCCCCGTTATCCGTAAAATTGTATTGAGGCGCTCCCTGCTCACGTGGGGAGCGCCTTTTTTTTGTTTTCCAAGGCAGCATTGCACTGTGCATGTATCATACACTATAATGTGTAGTGCAAGAGGTATGTTCTTATTTACGTAATAAACCAATCCAGCAACTCCCCGTTAAGTAATGAAAGGATTCATCTTTGCCATCAACACTACATCATGTAGTGTTATGTTTACTCATTTTACAAAGAAAGCAGAGGAACTCTCTATGGACATGACCAATATGAATCATATGCAAATGGAGCATGAGGCAGGTACATCCTACCTGTGGCTCTTCGTAGGTGTAATTGTGTTGCTGTTCTCCATCGCCGCCTATATCTGGGCATCACGCACACAGGGCAAAATTCTGGGCCACATGAAAAAGAAAGAACGGGCAGACATCCACAAAAAAAGTCGATCCCTTCGGCTGTCTGCACATGTAATGATGGCTGTGTCGATTATTACGTTTGGCCTGTTCTTCATGCAAGGAGCAGGTAAAACATATAATGTAGCCGATCTGGAATCCAACGCGACAATCGATGTGACGGACGATAAATATTATGGGGCTGACCATACGGAGGACCCTATCCAGTATGAGATGACAATTCCAACATCCGGGCCGCATAATCCGCATGATATCAAGTTTGGATTTTACACCGACTTCCCGGGCTATAATTACCTGGTACACAATCTGGAACACGGGGATATCATCATCTATTATCGTGAGAACGCAAGCGAGGATTTGAAGGAACATCTGAAATACCTCGCTAAATTCCGCGAAGCCGGAGCAGGTATTCTGGCTGTACCCAACAAGGATATTCCCGAAGGCAGTGAAGTCGTGGTGACCGCATGGACCAAAACGATGAAACTCGACCAATTCGACGATGCCAAAGTGGGTACTTTTATCAATAAATATATTAATCAGGGACCTGAAAAGATTCCTGCCTCTGTTCGCCAGGGCGGCGGAACAATGTAATGGCGTAATTACTTAGTCATGTGAAGGCATCAAATCGTAACCATGAAGCTTGTACCAATAATGTACTTGGTCAATATAATATTAAAACGTAATTAGCTCCCGGATCAAAATTGAATTGGGGGCTAATTCTTTATCGCCCGGATGCCGATATTTCAAGTAGAAAACTGTATATTTGATATACAATACATACGAACCAAAGAAGCGACAAACACCATCTAAAGAGACGATTCATCCAACAGATCAAGGGGGAACACTTTTACCAATGAACAGTTTGTTTATGCGGATCTTTTTATTTTTTTCCTGTCTGATGCTGGCCGCGGGTGCGGTTCTTGGCATTACCATGTACCGTTCATCGGCGCAACTGGTCGAACAATCCATGGGGATGCAGGCACAGGCTGTGGCTGAACGGGCAGCTGCATTAATTGATACTTCTCTGTATGCACCACTCAGTACCGGACAGAACGAGACAGCGTATTATGGCATATTGCGTGAGCAGCTCAGTCAACTGCGCGAGGCCAATGGGCTCAAGTATCTGTATACACTGGGTACACGAGAAGAAAATGGAACTAATACATATTTCTATGTTGTGGATGGGGCCGCTGTCGATGTGGCAGAGAACGACTTCTCCCCTTACGGTTCCGCAGAAGAGACCCCTTACGCGGGTATGTTACAGGCTTTTGAGCAGAATGAACCTATTCGAGGCGAACTCACCCAGGATGACTATGGAGCTACCATTACAGCGTATGTGCCCATCCATGGGGCTGACGGAAAAGTGTTGGGGTTAGTCGGTGCGGATCTGGATTCCACTGCGGTCTATGAACTGATGTCTCGCAACCGTATGACCATGATCTGGACAGCGCTCGTTATTGTGCTGCTCAGTGTCTTGTTGGTGTATGGATTCGCACACTACTTGACCCGCCCGTTGGTGAAACTGAAGAAGTTGATTACCGAAGTGGGAAAAGGCGACCTGACCGTCAACGTCGAACTTGGACGAAAGGACGAAGTCGGACAGCTGGCTTCCGAATTCAAACATCTGGTCACAGATACCCGTGATGTTATGACGGGCATCCGTCAAAGTTCCGATTCTCTGCTGCAAGCCGCAGAAAGTGTATCGAAACACTCGCAGGCAACTGCCGAAGCGAGTCAGCGTATTGCCGAGCATACCCATCATACAGCCAGTGGAGCTGCCGAACAGGTGGCACGAGCAGGCGAAGTCACCGTTGCCATGGAAGAGATCACGCGCAGCATGCAGCATATTGCGAACTCTTCTTCTATGGTCGCGGATGTCTCGCAGGAAACGACCAATAATGCGGTGCAAGGTCAAGCCAACATCAACACGGCAATAGACAGCATGGACAAAATTCATCAAGCGAATGTGCAGATGGTGGCCTCCACCTCTCAGCTAGAGCAGTACTCTGATAAAATTGAGTCGGTTGCACATCTAATGAAGGGTATCGCTTCACAGACCAATCTGCTCGCCCTTAATGCGAGTATTGAAGCGGCTCGTGCAGGAGAGTATGGCAGCGGGTTTGCAGTGGTTGCCTCAGAGGTTCGCAAACTTGCGGGGGAATCAGAGCAATCGTCCCAGCATGTCACCGAACTGATCGCCGAGATGACACGTCAGACTTCCCTGTTGTCAGAACATATGTCAGCAAGCACATCTGCCGTACAGTCCGGTCTCGCTGTTGTACAGGAAGCAGGTCGTTCGTTCACATCCATTCATACCGGAATTGAGACGATGAATGAACGTCTGCACGAAGTATCCGCAGCATCCGAGCAGCTGTCTGCCAGCGCAGAGGAAGTGTCCGCTTCCGTGGAGGATATGGAGCATATCTCGCGCGAATCCTCTTCCAGTATCCAACAGGTGTCACACGCTACCGGAAGCCAGCTGCAATCCATGGATGAGATGAGTGCATCCGCTGAATCCCTCCGGGTACTTTCCAGTGAACTGAGCGGGCTAATTAGTCGATTTAAAATATAGCGGGCAGCTTAGATTGTTAGATATAGCCCACAACAAAAAAGCCGCACGGCAGGGACGGGATTATGGGGTCAACCCCATTTCCAGACACTGCCTGCGGCTTTATTTTTGTTGTACCTTTAAGGATGGCGAGCCCTAAGGCTGCCTGAATTAGTAGCGCTGCGGAGCAGCTTTTTTACCCAAATCCGTCATGTACGTAAAGAACGCTTCCGGATCGGTATCATACACCAGTTGTACTGGGCGTCCGTCTGCTTGCTCCACTGTGCGGCCTTGGCTAGGACCATCCGGGATGACAATACAGTTGACCGTTTTCTTCTTCACGATGTCCTCGCGTCCAACGGAAGCCGTTGTCAGCACATCCCACAGATAATATGTGGAATTTGTCTCACTGTACACCAGTGGCGGACAACCTGCGTAACAGTTCCCCAGGAAATCTACACCTTCGAAGCGACGCTCTGCTGCCCAACGGTTACGAACGGCTGGAGTCAGAGGTACTTTGTTGGTGCTTTCGAGTGCAACCAGATCGATCTGGATGCCGCTCTGCCATACACGGTAAGCCGCTTCCGGGTCCCAGAATACGTTCCATTCCGCTGTGCCGTCATGCTCAGGCTCTTCTACGTTACCACGCTCGAATGTGCCACCCATCCATACCAGCTTGTCGATTTTCTCTTCAATGTCTGGTGCTTCGTCCAGTGCACGCGCAAGGTCTGTCAGTGGTCCTGTGAACAGGAGCAATGTTTTGCCTTCGGTGTTACGCACTTTCTCGATCAGATGCTGGTGTGCAGGAATAGCAGAGAGTGGTGCTTCCATTTTGCCGGACTCGTTCAGTACAGGAAGTGCATCTACATAGAAGGAATGCAGTCTCCACGCCGCAGGAAATGGATTTTTTCCTCTGGAGTTGGATTTGGATACCTCTACGGAATATGTACCGAAACGATCGATAATTTTACGGCTGGCATCTGTTGCTGGCTCCAGATATCCGTCTGCCGGAATAACCGATACACCGGTTACATGTACATTGTCCATTTGCAGAAGCATGAACAGCGATACGAGGTCATCCACGCCGCCGTCATGGTTAAAATACACATTAAGTTGGTTCGTCATGCTTGCTTTCATCCTTCCCCTGGTTGTCCCATTGATGTTGATTCATCCGTCTGCCCTAAGCCGACGCTTCCTCTATTATGTCCCATAACCCTTGTCTACGTAAACCTTCCCTACGCAAAGAAAACAAGGATCACGCCTCATCCTGCGGATATTTTACAGTTCCACCATTCCATCTCAGGAGCAGACCCGTCCAACTAATTCCATGCCATTGTTATGCAAAAAGAAATGGACAGCCGGCTCGAAGCCCCGCTGCCCATACTACCCATCCATGCATTACACGGACTGGTTCTGTTTCTCTTCATTCTTCTCGGCAATCGGTACATACTTGCCTGGCCAGAAGGCCCATTTGCCCAGCAATGTGGTGATTGCCGGAACCATGAACGGACGTACTAGGAATGTATCCAACAACACACCAACAGCCGTTATAATACCAAACTGTACCAACACCTGAATTGGCAATGTAGCAAGTACCGCAAAAGTTCCTGCCAAAATCAGGCCGGCAGAGGTAATAACGGAGCTCGTCTCACCGACGCCTTCCTTAATGGCTTGACGAAGCGGCATCGTTTTGCGTTTTTGCCAGATGCTGGAGATCATGAAGATGTTGTAGTCTTCACCCAATGCCACCAGGAATACGAAGGAATACAGCGGAATCGCGCCTTGGATAGCATCTGCGCCAAGGCCATAGTGAATGATGATCCAACCCAGACCCAGTGCAGAGAAATACGACAGAACAACCGTTGCAATCAGATACGCCGTAGCTACAACAGAACGCAAGTATAATAGCAGCAATAGTGTAATCATGCCGATGACCACCGGAATAATGATCTTGGCATCCCGTTCTCCAGCCACTTCAATGTCATACTGCTCTGCTGTCTGACCATCAATCCAGACCTGACTGTCCGCATTGGTTACACCGGCATCTTGAAGCGCCTGTTCCGCAGTAGCCCTCAGATCCGGAATATGCTGCATCGCCTCCATGGAGTATGGATTCAGATCGAATTCCACATCAAAGGCGGTAATGTTGGCGTTCTCGGCACCCTGTTGGGCATCGCCTACTTTGCTAATGTAGTCCAGTGATTCGAGACGCTGCTTCAGATCGGTTTCTTTGCCACCTGAATCTACAATCACTTTTACCGGAGCCAGCTCGCCTTGGGAGAACTGTTCACCAATGACCGTGAAACCTTCGCGGGAAGGTACATCCTCCGGGAACGAAGACAACAGATCATATGTGAATTTAACCTGAGTTGAGAATGCTGCCAGTCCTCCCAGCAGTACCACGGTAATTGCAAGCACGGCCCAAGGTTTAGTGACCACCGTACGGCCAATCCAGCTTTCCTTCACTTTGCGTGGAGCAGGAGCCGGCTTGCCTTTTTTCTTGGCTCGTTCCACTTCCATCTCATGAGTACGCGGTACGAACGGGTAGAATGAACCCCGGCCGAAGATCGCGAGAAGTGCCGGAACCAGTGTCAGACTTGCTATAAACATAATAAAGATGGACAGACTGAATGGTACGGCAAAACGATGATATGCCCCATATTCAGCCAGCAATAGCACCAGCAGTGCTGCAACGACCGTGAATCCACTCATGGCAATAGCGCCGGAAGATCCGGTAATGGCCTGGAAAATGGCTTTCTTTTTGTCCGGCTCATGATAGAGAATCTGGCGGTATCTGGAGATCATAAACAGGCAGTAATCCGTTCCTGCTCCAAATAACAATACAGTCATGATTGAGATGGACTGTGCGTCTACCGTAATCCAGCCTTGATCCGCCATGAATCCGAGAATCGGACTGGTCACCATATACGCGAATCCAACCGCAATAATTGGGATAATCGCGAGTACCGGCGAGCGATAGATCAATAGCAGCAACACCAATACCAGTACAACCGTAGCGATCAACAAGGATACATCGGCGGAGGAAAACAGTCCGCTCGCATCAATGGATATTCCTACGGGCCCTGTCACACGAGCAATTAGTGTATTAGTATCATCTATAGCCACATCGAACGGGTTTGCCCCGAAGATGTCTTGTGTTTTTTGCTCAAGTGCTTCAATGCCTTGCTCTAATTGTTCTGCATCGGCACCTTCATTGAAGAAAAGCGGCATAACCAGGGTGCTTCCGTCTTCCGAAAGCTGGCCTTTCAACGCCTGTGGCGGCAATTGATAGAGTGGCACAACGGACTGCTGCTGTTCTACCGGATCTTGATCCAGTCGTTCCGTTAATGCCTGAATGTTCTCAATCTGCTCATCCGTCAAACCGCCGGCTTGACGCCATACGATCAGCGCGGGCAATCCTTCACCACCAGGGAATTCCTTCTCGGCAAGTGCAGCTGCCTGAACCGATGGTTTGGACTCACTCAGATCCTGCGCGTTATTAGTTTCACGATCACCAACAGCAGGCCATACCATGCCAAGCACAACGGCAATAATGATCCATACCAACAGTGTAATCCATTTGCTTCGTTTGCCAGCAACCCAGCGACCATAACCCGAACCTTCCTGCATTGTCTCTTCATCTCCCTATTCTGTTTCTATGAAGCCCTATTTATGTGATGATGTAGTAATGAACCACGGGTCATAGTATAATCGACTTAATTATATATACCGGAAGGTTAATTTTGCAATGCCTAATTTGTGAACTTGCTAAACTAGCAATTAAATACGTAAAGAGGTCAGTGATTATGAGCAAAAAAACAAACATTCCCCGGTCTCCGGGCAGACCCAAAACGGCTGCCGATCAAGCATCTGTACAAACCAACATATTGATGACAGCTTCACGTCTGTTTATGGAATATGGGTATGAACCCGTCTCTCTTCAACAGATTGCTTCATTATGTAATGTAACCAAAGCATCCATCTATTATCACTTCACCAGCAAAGCCGATCTGTTCACCGTTGCCATTACACGCATGATGGCAATGAGTATGCAGCAGACTTCACTCCGCTTGGATGAACCTGGCACACTACAAGAGCGGCTAATCAAGGTTGCAGAAGCGAAGATGCAACACTCCCATATTGAAACCGAGACCATGATGCGAGAAGCCGAGAAGCATCTGAATACGGAGCAGCTCAGCCAGATTCGAGAAGCCGAGGTTCGTATCTTTGAAGTGCTTGCGACCCACTTCCAGCAGGAGATGGATAACGGCTATTTGCGGGTCGCCAATCCCATGTTGCTTGCTCATGCATTTACGTCACTGCTCATGCTCGCGAACCGCGAAGATGTACGCAATATGAATGGTGGCAGCATTAAGGAACTCGCACGGGAACTTGTTGCCCTGTTTCTGGATGGAGCGGTTAAGCGGAACGAAAGATCATGATAGGAGGAACAACTTATGTCACATTCAAAATCATCCCCACGCATCCCCCGTCTGCTGGAAACAAGGCGCATATACCTACGTCCTTTCGAGATTACAGATGTGGATGCTTACTTCCCCGGTCTGTTTGACGCTGAGATGCGCAGGCTGACAGGAACACAGAATAGTTTCACACGCGCTCAGGTTGAACGTTATGTTGAAAACGCAGCACAGGATGATTCCAGACTCATGCTACTTATTGCTTTACAGGAAAATGACCAGATCATCGGAGATGTCGTCCTGATGGACATGCATGCCAAGAATCGCAGTGCACATATTCGTGTGGCCATCGATCAGGCGGAGCATCAAGGAAAAGGCTACGGCAGCGAGGCGTTACTGCTTATGCTGGACTACGGCTTCGGTATCTGTAACCTGCATCGAATCGAACTTGAAGTGTACGCCTTCAACGAGAGAGCTATCCGCACGTATGAGAAACTCGGATTCCAGCGCGAGGGTGTGAAGCGGGATGTCTTGTTCTACAATCACCAATATCATGATGCCATCCAGATGAGCATGCTGGAAGATGAGTTCAGGCAACGTCATATGAAAGGACAGGCAGGGAATAATTAAGTTTCCGTTCAGCCAAAATGAGACAAAAAAACCGGGGATTTAGTACACCTCCCCGGTTAGAAACTTCAGATGACCCGTGAGCACCGACAGCTCGGCGGGTGTCTTCATATACAATTCGCCATCCGTGTCAGCTGACATCGGCGTATCTGTGTTCACTTTTAGCGTAGATGCCTTGAAGTATGAAATGCTCTCACTCTGGGGTTGCCAATCTCCCTCGGGCTTATGTGACAGGATCTCTCGCAGCAGCGGGATGCCTGTCTCATGAATAATGAGTACGTCTAGCTCCCCATCCTGCAATGCATCCGGTGCAAAAGGCAGGGCATTCGTTCCCAGAAAACGGCCGTTGGCTGCGTAGATCATTACCGCTTCGCCTTCCATCTCTTTCCCATCCGCCTCCAATTGATAACGAAACGGCTCCGTATGACTAATTGTCTGCAACGTGCTGATGAAATAACTGAGCTTACCCAGCGTGCCTTTCAGATTCTCGTTAATATTCTGCGATGCATCACTGATCAAGCCAATACCAAAAAAGTTCGTGAACACCCGATCATTGGCTCGTCCAACATCAATAGATACTACCCGACCTGCGAGCATTTCTTGTGCAGCAGTCTCTGCATCGGGTGAAATGCCGAGCGAACGCGCAAAGTCATTACAGGTGCCTCCAGGCAATATGCCAATCAACGGAGGATGCTGCAGATCAGCCAGTCCATTCACGCATTCATGCACCGTGCCATCCCCACCCAGAATAAACACCACATCGAATTGTTCACCGCGTTCACGACACAACTTCTCTCCTTCGCCGGGTTCATCGGTACGCACAATGACGAGTTCATGGACAGCGGGGGCCAGCACACCAACCACGAGACCCACTGTATTCTCACGATTGGCCTTGCCTGAATGATGATGATGAATTAACAATGCTTTGTTAAACTCCATCCTTCTCTTCCTCCATTCCAATGCTTGTTAACCTTTACCCAAGAAGGTTGAATCCATAAACAATCCCTGCGCTAAGCACTCATCATTCCAAATAGGTTCCCCAATCAGACATGCATCCTAATCCTCATTCATTCGTAATAGCTATATAAATTCAACTATTTAGATAACTCGTTGATCTTACAAACCATTTCCTTGGTTAACCAGATGTATGCATGAGAAAAAGGGTTTCTCCGCACCTTATGTCATAAGGCCGCAAATTTTGCTGGTGAGAACCCATTCAAAACGATTCAAAACGGTTATATCTATACCATATACGAATGGAGGGATTCCCTATGATTCCGGCAACGTTGGAACAATTGGAGCAAGTTCGCAAGGAATGCCGTACCATGGTTCGCAAAAGAGCTACCGCATCTGCCGGTACAACACTCGTTCCGCTGCCCGGTACAGACGTGCTGGCTGATGTGGGGATGCTGATGCAGCTGTTGCCTGCCATTAACAATAAATTCGGATTATCCCAAAAACAGTTGGACGGCATGGACCCCGAGACCAAATCCATGATCTATGGATTCGTCATGTCCATCGGAAGCAAAGTCATCGGACGTATGGTGACGAAAGAACTGGTTGTCCAGGTTTTGAAAAGAGTTGGCGTACGCGTAGCTACTAAGTCCGTTGCCAAATTTGTCCCATTTGCTGGACAGGGACTGGCTGCTGCACTCAGCTTCACAGCTATGCGATATGTGGGTAACAAACATGTCGATGACTGTTATGAAGTCGTCAAACGCATGATTGAGCAGCGCGAATTGATCCCGGGTGAACCCGCTCCGTCTGCACTGGAGGAAGCTAACAGGGACAACATAAAGATAGAAGCGAGGTCGATCTCTAGCAACGGCGCAGATGAACCTGCTAAGGAGTCTAAGGATCAGTAACTAAAACGATCCATATCCTAATGTCACTCCTCTGGATATACGACAAATAGCCGGGAACCCCTACTAGGGGGCTCCCGGCTATTCTTGTTATTTACATTGTAATCAGATCGCCTGCGGTTGCTGCTCTGCAAACTGACTATTGTACAGATCCGCGTAGAAACCTTGACTCGCCATTAATTCCTCATGATTGCCCTGTTCAATCACGTTACCATGATCCATAACCAGGATCAGATCGGCGCCGCGAATGGTGGACAAACGGTGTGCAATGACAAAGCTCGTGCGATCCTTCATCAGATCATTCATGGCTTTCTGAATGAATACTTCAGTCCGTGTATCCACGCTACTCGTCGCTTCATCCAGAATGAGAATAGCCGGGTTCGCCAGAATCGCTCTTGCAATGGTCAGCAACTGTTTCTGCCCTTGAGAGATGTTCGACGCCTCTTCATTCAGCACCGTGTCGTATCCATCAGGCAGTGTACGAATAAAGTGATCCGCATGTGCCGCAACGGCTGCCTTGATGACATCCTCTTCCGTAGAACCTTCTCGACCATAGGCGATGTTGTCCCGAATCGTTCCGTTGAACAACCAGGTATCCTGAAGCACCATGCCGAACAGACTGCGCAGCTTGCCACGCTCCATGTCCTTAATGTCGGCACCGTCAATCGTAATCCGACCATCCTGAATTTCGTAGAAACGCATTAACAGGTTGATCAGGGTCGTTTTACCGGCTCCCGTTGGTCCAACAATGGCTACGGTCTGTCCCGGTTTTACATCAATGTTCATGTTATGAATGAGCAGTTCATTTTCTTTATATCCAAAATTAACACCTTGGAATGTAACCGCACCTTTAGGTTGCTGTAGTTGCACGGGTTGTTTGGACTCCGGAACTTCTTCCTCTTCATCCAGCAACTCAAATACCCGTTCTGCCGATGCAATCGTCGATTGAATGATATTAGAGATATTAGCAATCTGGTTAATCGGTTGTGTGAATTGACGGGAGTACTGTGTAAAGGCCAGAATATCCCCGATCGAGATAGATCCGCGAGTAACGAAGATCCCACCGACCACACAGATCAGTACATAACCCAGGTTACCGACAAAACTCATGAGCGGCATAATAATACCCGAGATAAACTGGGCTTTCCAGCCGGATTCATACAACTCTTCATTGACCTTCTCGAATTGCTGTACCGATTGTTCTTCGCGTCCAAATGCTTTGACAACCTTGTGTCCTGTGTACATCTCTTCGACATGACCATTCAGTTCCCCGAGGGACTTCTGTTGGCCTGCAAAGTGTTTTTGCGAACGGGAAGCGACCAGCATAACAACAACGACACTGAGTGGCAGTGTCAAAATCGTGATCAAGGTCATCCATGGACTAATCGTCAGCATCATGATAATTACGCCGACAATCGTGACGATGGACGTAATGAACTGTGCCAAACTTTGCTGAAGGGTATTACTGATATTGTCCACGTCATTCGTGGCACGGCTCAGTGTCTCCCCAGTCGTACGGGAGTCGAAATATTTCAAAGGAAGGCGTCCAACCTTCGCACTGATCTGCTCACGCATGTCATAGACAACACGCTGGGCTACACCAGCCATCAGGTATTGCTGAATATACATGAATGCAGCACTGAACAGATAGAGCCCGCCAAGCAGGTATAATACTTTCATCAATGCAGGAAAATCAATCCCGGCTCCCTGCACACCCTGAAAGATGGCAATGGCGCCTTCACTAAGAATATCCGTACCTTCGGCCATGATCTTAGGACTGATGATACTGAATACGGTACTCAGAATGGCTGCAACCAGCACCCCAAGTAGACGAGAGCTGTGGGGCTGGAGATAACGAATCAAACGCCGCAGTGTGCCTTTGAAATCTTTTGCTTTCTCAGCGGGAGGTCGCATGCCCATACCCGGACCGGGTCCCGGTCCGCGAGAGGCACGGGGTGCTTTATGTTTTTCTGTATGATCACTCATGCGATCTCCTCCTCAGTCAGCTGGGAGGATACAATTTCGCGATATACTTCATTGTGCTCCAGCAGCTCTTTATGTGTTCCTGAACCGACAATTCGTCCCTCATCCATAACCAGAATACGATCGGCATCCATTACTGTACTTACACGCTGGGCAACAATCAGCACAGCCGCTTCTGTCGTTTCGGACTTCAGCGCAGCACGAAGTTTAGCATCCGTTTTGAAATCGAGGGCAGAGAAACTGTCATCAAAGATATAGACTTCCGGACGGCGAACAAGTGCGCGAGCGATGGACAAACGTTGTTTTTGTCCACCAGACACGTTGTTACCCCCTTGTGCAATTAGGCTGTCATATCCATCTTTCATCTCGGTAATGAAGTTCTCTGCCTGAGCCGTACGAGCCGCATGAACAACTTCATCCATTGTGGCATCGTCTTTCCCGTGACGGATATTCTCCGTAATTGTACCCGTGAAGAGGACTGCCTTTTGTGGCACAAAGCCAATTTTGGCCCGCAAATCTTCCTGCCGAAGTTCCCGCACATCCGTACCATTGACCCGAACGCTGCCTTCAGTCACATCATAGAATCGTGGAATAAGACTGAGCAATGTCGATTTCCCGGAACCCGTACCCCCAATAATGGCTGTTGTCTCACCTGAACGAGCTGTGAAGGATATATCGGACAACGCTGGATTCTCTGCGCCCGGATAACGGAAAGTTACATGGTCAAACTCAATCATCCCCTGCATGGATTTCATGCCACGAGGCTGCTCGGGGTTGCTAAGATCCGGCTGCATATCAAGTACTTCGTTAATCCGTTCTGCCGATGCTGAAGCTCTTGGAATCATGACAAAGATCATGGAAACCATAATCAGTGAGAACATGATTTGCATGGCATATTGAATGAAGGCAATCAATGCACCGATGTTCATATTGCCGCTGTCAATCCGCATTCCACCAAAATAAAGAATGGCAATCATCGAAAAGTTCATAACCAGCATCATAACAGGCATGATGGTCGCCATGAGCACATTAACTTTAATAGAAGAATCTCTCAGTTCCGTGTTGGCCCCGTTAAAGCGCACGCGCTCATGCTCACCACGGTTAAAGGAACGCACGACACGAATCCCTGTTAACTGCTCACGCAGCACCAGGTTGAGGCGGTCCAGCTTTTTCTGAATGGTTTTGAACAAAGGTAAACCCTTGGAACCAATCAGCGCAATGGCTCCGCCCAGTACAGGCAGCACGACCAGGAAGATCGTAGATAATTTGGCGTCCTGCGAGACCGCCATGAAGATACCACCGATACACATCAATGGAGCCATAATCATCATGCGCAGCATCATCGTAAGTACGTTCTGTACCTGCGTGATATCATTCGTCGTACGCGTAATCAGGGAAGCCGTACCCATCTTATCGAACTCCTGGAGCGAGAAGTTCTCCACATGGCGGAATACTCTGCTGCGAAGTTGTTTGGCAAATCCACCCGCAGTGCGGGAGGAGAGGTAACTGGCGATCACTGAACACGCTGTTCCGCCAATCGCAATGACCAACATCCATCCACCAATCTGCCAAATATAAGGGACATCTCCCTTAATGATGCCAAAATTCACGATATCCGCCATTAACGTAGGCAGGTACAATTCGGCAAGCGACTGAAACAGTACCAATACCAGAATGAAGATAATCGGTATTCGATAAGGCTTCAGCATGCGAAACAGTTTCATCATGGCGTATCATCTCCTTGTGTGGACGTCTCCGTCTGTTGGAAAACCACTGTATCAAAAAAGGTATAAACCTTGGTCAACAACTCCGTCAATTGAATGCTTTCTTCCTCACCCAAATGCTCGACGAGCTGGTTGAACGTTTGCATGCGCTCCTCATGTGCCGCCCGAATAATGTTCCGCCCTGCCTCTGTAATGGTGATACGCACAGCACGGCGATCCGTCGGGTCCATGGTCCGTTCGACAAGCCCTTCATCCTCAAGCCCACGAATAACCGGGGTTATTGTTGGTGATTTCACCCGCAGTAACGCACTGATTTCCGATACTTTAAGTCCTGGGCGACTCTCATTCAGTTCTCTCTCAAAATCTGGCGGATTATCCCGCCAGTCCAGACGTTCTCCTGGATGGGTACCATGCAGCAAACAAGCAAGCACCATAATTTCATTATGATTGCGCCCATGAGGTTTATTTTGCCTCCACTTGCCTTTATTAAACTGCATGATGGAGTATAAAAGCTTCTGAGCGACCGGATCTATACCAGTCATATTGGATTCCTCCCTCTTTCTTTATTAATGCATAGATATCCAATATCATAGGACACCTATTAAATAGCATCGCAATTAAATAGATATGCAATTAATTAGGTGTACTAAGTATATTATCGCAGGAAGCGAAAGTCAAACAACTAAAAATAACCAAGAGTAACCCATACTAAACGCTTATAACCGCTTCGTTATGGGCTTTGTCATTTTGCCGTCATTGGAGCTGGCTATAGTTATTGTGCGCAATATCAGGAAGGAAACTCAAAAAAGCTCCCATCCAATACTCCGGTAGATGAATACCCGGTGTACTTAATGGGAGCATTGTTATACATATGGAATGAAGAAACAAGGTAGCCTCTCTTATTGCAAAATTAGATGAACTTGTTGAGCATCACGCATCACCTATCATGACTTTGAAGCAGAGACCGTTTGAGGCACTGAGGCAAACGGGAAATATTCTTTTGCATTGTTGTAGGCAATGCCCTGTACGATCTGACCAAGCAGCTCCATATCCTGCGGTGCTTCGCCCTGTTCAGCCCATTCACCAATGAGATTGCAGACCAGGCGGCGGAAATACTCATGCCGTGTGTACGACAGGAAGCTGCGTGAATCAGTCAGCATACCGACAAATCGGCTGAGCAGACCCACATTCGCAAGTGCCTTCATCTGGGCGAGCATGCCGTCCTTCGTATCATTGAACCACCATGCTGCACCAAGCTGGATTTTGCCCGGAATACCACCGCCCTGGAAACTGCCGATGATCGCTGCAAGAACTTCATTATCCCTTGGATTTAAGGAATACAGAATCGTTTTGGGTAACGCCTGCTGCTGTTCTAACGCATCGAGCAATCCAATCATTGCTGATGACAGTGGTGTATCATTCACGGCGTCATAACCGGTATCCGGCCCAAGCTTGGCAAACATCCGTGTATTGTTGTTACGGGCTGCATTAATGTGGAACTGCATCACCCAACCGCGCTCTGCATACAGTTTGCCGAGGAACGTCAATGTGACCGTCTTATACTTGTCCTCTTCCTCACGAGTTACCTTCTGACCTGCAAGTGCCTTCGCAAAAATCTCACCCGCTTCTTCTCGCGTAGCCACACCGTAAGGAACATAATCAAGTGCATGGTCAGAGACTCTGCCACCGACGGAATGGAAGAATTCCACCCGGGACTCCAGCGCAGTAAGGAAGGATTCATAATCTGAAATGGCAGTGCCAGATGCCTGCGACAGCTTGCCCACCCATTCGGTGAATGTATCCCGGTTCAATTCCAGTCCTTTATCTGGGCGGAAAGAAGGCAATACCGCCGTATCAAAGCCTTCAATCTCCTGAATCTTTAGATGATACTCCAGAGAATCGGTAGGATCATCGGTTGTGCACACAACAGTGACATTGGATTTGGTAATCAGATCACGTGCACCGAATCCGTCACTGTTCAGTTTGGCATTTACTTTATCCCAGATGGCCGGTGCGCTTGACTCATTCAATACTTCGTAGACGCCGAAATATCGCTGTAATTCCAAGTGAGACCAGGCGTACAACGGATTACCAATCATCATGGGTACTGTTTTGGCGTAAGCCAGGAAACGATCGTAATCGGTTACGCCTTCGCCGCCAGTCACATATTGCTCTTCAATTCCGTTTGCGCGCATGAGCCGCCACTTATAGTGATCACCGTATAACCAGGCCTCCGTAAGATTGCCAAAGGTTTTGTTCTCGTAGATCTCCTGAGGACTGAGGTGGCAATGATAGTCAATAATCGGCATGTCTTTGGCATAATCCTCATATAACTTGACCGCCGTTTCATTATGCAGCAAAAATTGTTCATCCAGAAAAGATTTCATTCGCCTCGCACGCTCCCTTTAGGTGAGTTTACGTTCATATGGGTTCACTTCCCATCTTTACGCTACACTGTTTGCCATCAAAGTTCAATATAAAATGATAGCGTTATCAAAAAAGGTTGATTTAGGCATATATTCGGGAACAAGGTATACTGGATTTAACGCAAGGATGCTGATCTGAAGATCACACAAGGAGATGAATATGAATGAAAATTACTTTTCTCGGCACAGGAGATATGTTCAGCGTGGAGCAGCACCACAATAGTATGTTGGCTGAATTCGAAGACACGCATCTGGTCATTGATTTTCCGGAATCAAATGCCAAAGCACTCAAGGAATATGGATTTCCCATGACCGATATCCACAATGTTTTCATTTCACATCTACACGAAGATCATATTAATGGTGTACAGATGCTGGGGTATTACGCACAGATCGTGGGCGACCGCAAACCCCGTCTGTTCATCCATGAACAATTGGTAGATCCGCTCTGGAACATACTCTCCCCCGGCATGCGCTACACAACGGATGGTGAACGTACCATGAGTGATTACTACGATGTTGTTCCCCTGCCAGATGGAGGCACATTCGAACTGGGCGGTGTGACGTTTGAGACATTTCGGACGCAGCATGTTCCCGGTATGGTCAGCAATGGGTTAATCGCCAAGCCTTACTTCTATTACAGTGCAGACAGTACACTCAACCAGGAACGGGTGGAGCAAGTTGCCGCTGATGTGCAGCTGATTTTCCATGAATGTCATATGCATGATCTGGTGATCAAATCTCATACCTCATTGAAGGAACTGGAGCAACTGCCAGCCGAAGTGAGACAGAAAACCGTGTTGATGCATTATCATGATGAGTACGCGGATGCGGACAAACGGGAACAATTCAACCGCGATCATGATCTGCGAATGGTTGGCACGCTGGAATCCTTTGAGTTGGATTAGATAAACGGAGATCCAACACATAGGCAGCGTCTCCTCAGGTTCCTTTGATCCGTTTGCCTATGGTGAGAGCGTTAACCCAAGTTAAGCTAACGAATCTGAGAGGTCCTAATTAGTCAAAATCCGAGGTATCAGTATTCTAACGAATCTCAAACGCGTTAATCTGATGATGTTGCTCCAATTGGCGCTATTAAAATCACTTTTGGCAGTAATAAGGTTACTGAGATTCGTTAGAATTACAATAAGCCTAATTCGGTGCAAATAAAGTGGGCTGAGTTCGTTAGGAGTTTCTGTTGAGTTGGAGTTTTGGCCATCCATAGAAAAATGCAAAAACCACCTGAACATAGGAGTGCCTGCTCCCCTGTTCAGGTGGATTATCGATCGATCTATACACCATTATTCATATCATCCATCGGTGCATCTTTTCTTTTCTTATATATTGCCTGATATACGCCGTTACTCAGCGTCAGCGCAGTCCTCATTCTGTTCAGGAAGGGCCCATACCGAGACGCCTCCACCGCACACATGGAAGGTGGCCCAGCCGTCTTCCTCGATGGTAATCTGATCCTCACAACTGTTCGTCAGATCCACCCAGACTTCACCAGCACGATGCTCTCCGATGAACATTCTCTTCTCACCGTCATCCCCGTTGGAGATGACCACCGCACAACCAGAACCTTCGATTTCCTCTACGCCACGACGCACCCAGCCAATCGTATTGGCGTGATCGAAGTAGTCTTCCTGCTCCCCATATGCCTTGTTGCAGCGCGCAGACAGCAGAATGTCCAGAATTTCTTTTTTGCCATCCACAGGTTCAGGACCACCAATACCATAATAATCTCCGTAAAATACAACCGGATATCCATCACGTCGTAATAGTGTCAACGCATAGGCACTCGGCTTAAACCAGTCTCCAATCCAGGATTCCAATGCTTCATGGGGTTGGGAGTCATGGTTATCTACAAAGGTTACCGCATGGGTAGGATGGGTCTGGACCAAGGTGTCATCAAAAATTTTGGAGAGATCAAAGTCTCTGCCTGCAAGCGAAGCCTCATGCAACTTGTAGTGAAGAGACACATCGAACAGGTCGATCTGATAATCTACCGTATCAAGGAACTCACGACATGCATCCAGGTTCGAGTTCCAGAACTCACCTACGATGTAGAAATCCTGACCGCGTTTGCGGATCATCTCTGCTGCGAACTCCTTGATGAATTCGTGATTGATGTGCTTAATCGCATCCAGCCGGAACCCACCGCACTGGAGGGTGTCGATCAGCCATTTTCCCCAATCGATCATCTCACGCCGCACATCCGGATGGTTATAATCTATGTTGGCGAACATCAGATAATCGTAGTTGCCAAACTCATCATCGACATTCTGATTCCAGTTCTTGTTCTCACCTGCGATGCGGAATACACCGCTTCGTTCTCCCTTGGCATCATAGTCCGTACCGTTGAAATGTTCGGAGCTCCACTTAAAGGAGGAGTATTGATCACCGCGACCCGGGAATGTGAATTTGGTCCAGCCTTCAATCTCGAACGGTTCAGAAATTTCCTTCGTCCGATCATTGGGATCAACCTCAATCACTTTGAACACTTCCGTCTCATCTGCTCCGGCCTTGTGATTCATGACCAGATCCACATAGACGGCAATTCCGTTCTTCTGACACTCGGCAATGGCCTCCACCAATTCCTGCTTGGTGCCATATTTGGTCCGCACGGTACCCTTTTGATCAAATTCGCCCAGATCATACAGATCATATACACCATAACCTGTATCTTCTGCTGACACTGCCTTGGTTACGGGTGGTACCCATACCGAGTCAATGCCTTTGGCTTTCAGTTCCGGGGCCATTTCAGCCAGTCGCTTCCAATGATCTCCGTCTGCAGCCAGGTGCCATTCAAAAAACTGCATCATGGTATGATTTCTCTTCATTATAACCGACCTCCTTGATTGCTTTCGAAGCGGACCGCGGAACGGATAGGGTAATCGCCGTTGTTCGTTCGTTGCTAACCAAGTTATAACCCTTTCACCCTACCTTTCAATCATGTAAAGGGAAGAAATCTGAAAAAAAATGTTAAACTCCTTGGTTCCGCATTTGCCTGATTCCATTGGAACTGCTCTGAAGATGCAATATCAGATTCGTTTATAGTCCCGCCACTCCTCGGGCAGCAGGGAACGGTACGGTTCTTGGATAAAACGATCGTCGACCAGCACCAACACGCCCTTGTCTTCTTCCGTTCGAATCAGCCGTCCACCCGCCTGCAGCACCTTGTTCATTCCCGGGAAAATATAAGCGTAATTAAATCCGTTGCGTCCTGTCCGATCATAATAATCACGTAATACGTTGTTCTCCAAACCAATCTGCGGCAGCCCCGCACCTACCACCACAACGCCATTCAAGCGGTCTCCCGGCAGATCGACACCCTCCGAGAATACACCACCCATAACGGCAAACACCAGTCGTGTTCGTTCAGGATTCGGCTGGAATCCATCCAGAAACTGCTCCCGTTCCAGTTCGTTCATGCCCTGCTTCTGTATGACCGTATCCGCTTCACTTGGAAGCTGTGCATAGGTGTCATAGATCTCGCGCATATAAGGATACGACGGGAAGAACACCATCAGATTACTGCGCGGCCATTCACTTACCAGCTGTTGCAGCATCTCCGCAATGGGGCGCCGAGATTGTTCCCGGTCTTTATAACGAACAGATAAGGGCATGAGTCTCACATCCAGCTGTTCACGCTGAAAGGGTGAGGGAATCTGCAACGTATAATCTTCTTCCTCTGCACCCAGCATATCCCGATAATAGCGAAGAGGTGACAAGGTTGCCGAGAAATGAATGAGGGAGCGGAAGCCTTTGGCCGTCTGACGAAGCAACACCGACGGATCGAGACAGAATAACTTCACTCGCACTTCACTTCGTACACACTCTGCATACGTAATAAAACGTTCATCATACAGCTTGGCAATACGCAGAAAATTCTGTGCCGTGAAGTAGGCATCGAGCAGCAACTGATCCGTTTCGGCATTGCCCGAGCCACCTTCAACAAGACACTGCTCCGCAACCATAACAAAAGGCTCCAGCCGTTCAATTAGTTCCTCCGGCGCCTCCTGTTGAATGATTTTCCCCTCATCTCCACCATTTTGGCGAAGGGTAATCAGATACTTAACAATGGCCCCGGTGTAGTCAACAATGGCTTTGGCAGCAGGCACACTGCTGTCCAGCGACTGGAACTCCCTTTTCACATCCAGGAACACTGCCTTCTCCAGCTCCGCGGAAAACATCGTTCGCCCACGATCGACCAGATTATGTGCCTCGTCCACCAGTAATACCGTCTTGCGTTTCTGCTCTTCCAACATTCTTTTCAGAGAGATCCGCGGATCAAAAATATAGTTATAATCGCAGATCACCGCATCGGCTGCATATGCCGCATCCAGTGAAAACTCAAACGGACACACCCGATGTTTGCGCGCATACTGCTCAATAACCGGGCGTGTCATTAACGTCTCATGTTCCAGCATGTCCAGCACGGCTCCATTAATACGGTCATAATATCCTTCGCACATGCCACACTGCCCCGTATCACAAGCTTCCTCTTCCTTGAAACAGATCTTGTCCTTCGCGGTCAGACTTATGACATGCATCTTCAATCCTTCCGATTGCATCCGGGCAAAAGCTTCTTCTGCCGCCACCCGTGTCGTTGTCCTCGCGGTCAGATAGAACAATCGGTTCGCTTCGCCTTCGCCAATGGCTTTGACCGTGGGGAACAGCACGGACATGGTTTTGCCAATACCTGTTGGTGCTTTGGCCATCAATCCCTGACCCTCACGGATCGTTTTGTACACGGCTCCAGCCAACTTCCGCTGCCCCTCCCGGTATTTGCGAAAAGGAAACGGCAGCTCTCGCACACTGATATCACGCTTTTCTTCATATGCAGCAATCATCTCTGCATATGGCGCATAACCGGCAATCACTTCTGCCGCAAACTGCTCCAGTTCCTCTCGTTCTGCCATTCGGCGAAACCGTCTCTCTTCATGGGTCACCGAATGCACATACGTTAACTGCACTTGCATACGTGGTTCATCATGCTGGACAGCGTACATGTAGGCATACATCATGGCCTGCGCCCAGTGTACCGGAAGACCCTCTCCCAGATCATCCAGATTGCCCGCAGTTGATTTGATCTCATCCACCGTCAATTGCCCCTCCAACCGGATCAGGCCATCACACCGCCCTTCCACCACATAGGTCAGATCCCCATGTTGGATCTCAGTTTCGAGCACAATCTCTTTTAAATCCTCTTCGGTATACTCCTTCTGGACACGTTGGTGGATTCGAGTCCCCTCCTGCATCGAGGCATTGGTCCGGAACCCCGGACGTATGCTGCCACTGCGGTACACATACTCCACCAAAGGTCTTACCGATATCCGAATTGTTGTTGTCATACGATCACCCGTTCTGTTTGTAGTGATTATACTTTATCATGAAAAGACGTGCTCAAACCAGTTGATCCACCGATTGGACTCGCACAATCTCATATGCTATCTTGAGATAGAATGTACTTAATGAGGAGGCAGCTTCTATGTATATCTATTTGGTTCCTTCACCGATTCCGGATGCACTTGCTGCGTACCCGCATCTCACTTTGCGAAGCGAAGAGCATGTGCGTCTGGCGATTGAATCCGCAGAACGCCTGATGAATATTGAGTCTGATGATAAAGTAGCCGCATATGAAGCTTTCGATGCCGCAGGCTCCTGGACTGGCGGTGGTTTCGCTGTTCTGAACAATATCCCTGTGACAGAGGATGGTCGTGACGATTTTGAAGAACGATTCAAGAACCGTGCCCGCAAGGTAGAAGATGAGCCTGGTTTTGTCGGTATTCGTGTGCTTCGTCCTCTCAAGGATGATACGTATGTCGTACTTACACTTTGGCAATCCGAAGAACATTTCAAAGGCTGGCAGGAATCCCAAGCCTATAGCCACGCTCACCGAAACCGCAGTACAAGCGAAGGGCTGACTGCACAGAAGCCCACGATGTTCCCCAGACCTTCTTACGTCACAACGTACACGATCGAATAACGGAATGGGTCGCATCTGGCTTTTATCGCGGTAACCCACGTTTTTTTCACACCTCTTCCTGCTTGGAAGAGGTTTTTTGCCGTCCATTTTGAAGGCTTTCGTTTTTGACACAGCCATGCTGAGATAGGATAATACTTGTTAAATGAAACTTCGGAAGGGAAGGCGGTACCTTGTCACGCAGTTCACTCACCCGATTTCTAAGCGGACCTTTTATATTCTTTACCATCATCATGATGATCAAAAGCTCACTGGCCTGGATCGTTATCTTCGATGACATCCCTGTCTGGAAACCTCTGCTGACCGAATTGCCGCTCATCTGGATCGGCTTCTGTCTAATTGAGTGGTTTGCTGCCAAGCGGCGGATGTGGATGTACCTTGCCATGAATTTGCTGCTCTCAGGCATTTTCTTTGCAGCCATCATGTACTACAAATATTACGGTGTAATCGTTAACTATCACGCGCTGGCACAGGTGAATCAGGTGACTTCGGTCAAGAGCAGCATGTTCTCTTTGCTTGACCCCTATTATTTGTTTATTTTTGCAGACGTTCTGATCATTGGGGGGATACTCGTTCGTCGTCGGATCAAGCTCGGGAGTACAGAACGCCCGAATCGCATTCCGCTTGAACGACGTGCCAGAAGACGGGTTGCTTCGGTCATTCTGATCCTGTCCATGATCCTGTGCATGCTCAACATCTACCCCAATCGGGCCAGTATGAGTGAGCTTACACAAGCAGAACAGATGGGCATCCTCGGTTACGAGGCGTATACCATCCTGGATCGACCTGATGAACTTGTGCCCGTTGCTCACATTGATCAGGCTGCCATCGACCAACTGAAGCAAACGACTCCACTTCCTGCGATTGTGAAGCAGGGTGCAGCGAGCGGACGCAACGTGATCATGCTCCAGATGGAATCGTTTCAGAACTTTCTGATTGGATTAGAGGTGGATGGACAGGAGATCACGCCCAACCTGAATGAATTGGCTAGACAGAGCCTGTATTTTCCTAACTTTTATCAGCAAGTGGGACAGGGAAATACATCCGATGCCGAATTCGTTGTGAATACTTCGTTCTACACCCCACCGAACGGGGCAGCAACGACTGTATACGCAGATAAGGCTCTGCCGAGTCTACCCAAGCTAATGGCGGCGAACGGATATCAGACAGCCACATTCCATACAAATGATGTCCGATTCTGGAATCGGGATCAGTTATACAAGGCACTTGGATTCGACCAGTATTATGATATTGATTATTTCGGCACACAGGATTCTATCGCCTTCTCGGCCTCGGATGAAGTGCTATATTCCAAAACACTGGATAAGCTGGAGTCCATGCAGTCTTCCGGTGTTCCCTTCTATGCCCATATCATCTCCATGTCAGCCCACCACCCGTACACTTTGCCCGAAAACAAGGTGAAGCTGACGCTGCCTGAGCGTTACAAGGATACGTTGCCCGGCGATTATCTGATATCGCAGCACTATGCCGATCAGGCGATTGGACAGTTGATTGCTGGACTGAAGGAACGGGGATTATGGGAAAACAGCCTGCTCGTCCTGTATGGGGATCATCTGGGTCTCCCCATCTATTCACTGGATAAGCAAGACAGAGTCATCATGAAAGAGTTGTATGGTCGGGAGTACACATCAGCAGATATGATTAATATTCCGCTCATGATCTCGGCCCCTGGCGTAACCGCGGGTGTTCAGCTGGAACAGATCGGAGGTCAGGTGGACATTCTGCCAACGATTGCGGGACTCACCGGCGTATCATTGGAGGACCAATTACACTTCGGACAGGATTTGCTGCGTGAAGGCGGGAATCTTCTACCCGAACGATATTACCTTCCTTCCGGGTCCGTTCTAAACGATGCTTCTCTCTTCATACCCGCAAAAGGATACGGGGACGGAACGCATTATTCCCTAGCTGATGCGGGCAGACAGGATACCGGGCAAGAGCAGAAGGCTGTTCCTTCGGAAGAGACGCCGCAGATTTCGGCGGGCAAGGTACCTCCAGCAATCGTTACATCCAGTAACAATGAGGTTTCTTCTTCACGGTTTATAACCAAGGAACAGTATGATCGAGCATTGGATCTTGCACACTTGTCCAACAGTTATTTGAGCCAGCTTCCGGATCGAAAGACTACACAATAATTATTTTTCACTCGAACTCATCATGCGGCGACCTTCCTCTCTTACATAGACGGAATGGTCGCTATTTATCTGTACGGAGCCAGACTGGATGCCTATCCATTCGTGAGCAGACCATCAAAGAGCCAGTTGCCTTCCTCGGAACGAATGAAATAGAGATCCAATGCACCGTTTCCATCAGACCATACAGTAGCCATATGTAAAATGACCCGATCTGAATCCAGCGGATTAAATCCGCGATACTCCAGATTATTCAGGCTAACGTTTTGCAGAAAAGGTACTTCGTAATCTACCTGATCCCGTTTCGAAATAATGACATTGCTCTGCTGCGATATTTCTATGTTCGGAGAAGACACCGATTCAAGATATGCATAATCTTTAGATTGCATCGCTGCCATCAGTTTAAACGTAATATTCAGCGTTTCTCTTAAACTTTCTACTTCTTCCTGCTCTTTTGCTTTTTTTTCATCTTTTTCCTTCCGGTTGTTCCGCACCTGCTCCTTCAGCAGTTCGTTTTCCTTCTGAACTTGTTCGATATCTATGGCATCCTTGCGTTCCCTCTGCTGTACATCTGGTAGTGAAGCATCGTCACTTGAACTGCAGGCTGTTAAAAACAAAGCGAACATCGATATGAACAAAATTCTGCTTTTTCTCATCTAATCCCCTCCTTAAATAAAAATGAAAATAAACATATATCTTCCATATTAATGGTAACATATCCCACACAAATAAAAAGAGGATCTCGTTCGTTCTGAAAAATAAACCAAAAAGACCCGAACCCTGTTAGTCCAGGCTCGGGTCTTTCAACTCATTACAACGGCAGTAATGCAACCGACTTACGAGCAGTCAATTGCTCTACCATGGCAAGCCACTCCTGTGGTTTGTTCGGTAGCACCGCATAATATCGATTCAGGAAATCAGCCACCAGACTGGCTGGCAATTCACTGAGTGACTCATCGCCTGGCATGAAGCACAGATCCAATCCGCCAACCGCTTCCCCATCCCCTTGCCAGGATGGATGAACGTACGGGAAATCCAGACGCTGGTATCCCAGATGCGACAATACTTCGCGGCGTACATACGGGTCCATCGGCTTGATCCCGCCAAATTCGTGATCCTGACTCAGATATGGGTTATAGATTTCGGCAAACATGCCGAACAATTCCTTCCCGTTGGCTGCCGCGAGCTTCTGCAGATCACGCTTGCGGTGATTGGCCAGGAAACTGCCGATACCCAGACCTTCACGCCCAATAATCGTAAAGTCCGTCATGGCCACATTCCAATCCTCGTAGTAACGGTACTCTGTCGCGCCAACAACTTGTCCCTCGTGCACAGCCACGAATACCCGAATACCTGGATCTTCCAATGGCTCTGCCCAGAGCGGGAAGTCCAACACTTCTTCCCTTGGGAAGATCTCCTGCATCAGCTTGTGCATTTGGGCAAACAATGGATCGTTAATGGATGTAATACGCGTGAATTCCATGGATAAATGCCTCCTTGATATGAATGTATATTTTAATCATTCGTGTATCTAACTCGTTCAAAATTGGGTTTGATCTGTAATGGTGAGCAAATCTTATCGAAATGGATTTCGCCACTCCATCAAGGCAGCATAATTGCAGGACTCCTCATCATCCAGATAGTCTGCGGTTACGCCTACGGGCATGCGGCCACAGCGAAGCAGGAACGATATCACCGGGTCACGCTTCTCACCCGCAGCCACTTGATCCAGATATTCCTGTGCAGACAGTTGATCTGCAACCAGATGATAACCTGGCATTCTCCCCGCACCCAGTAACCGATCTATACCCTGTGCGATCACCAGGTGGTACATCGCCTGCATCATCAACTGAGCCAGTCCCCACTTGCGGTACTTCGGACGAACACAGAGATCAACAATATACAGCGTGTTGCCATCCGGTTGGTGGTTACGAATATAGCCGTCATCCGTTACTTCGGCCCAGGTATGACTCGCTGGATGTGCAGGGTCCCACTGCATCCGCAGCGAGGTCATCGATCCGGCCAATTCTCCATCCACTTCAATGCATATGACCCCTTCCGGGTAATGCTGCACATGACTGTTGAGCTGCTCGTGACTCCAGAGCAGCTCTTCCGGATAAGGAGGAGGGAAACTCTCCGCCTGAATGCGAACAAGTTCCTCAAAGTCGGCTGCAATGTAATTGCGGACGACTGCTTTTACCCTTTTACCCTTCCGCTCCGGGTCGGTGATCAGCATTTCTTTCCTATACATGTTGCCGGATCGCCCCTTTCCACTGACAAATGAATTTTGTTACATGTTCCGATGTCCTGTTCATTTATAAATGGAGTTTTACTACTCCCAATCGGTATACAGATCAGTACGGCGGTCACGCCAGGTCGTTACCGATCCACGTTCGCGTACCTCATACAACAATTCCAGATCCAGATCAGCGGTCACAATCATATCGTTGTTAAGCTCACCCTCGGCCAGAATGCCACGTGGCGGGAACGGAATATCATTTGGCGTAATAATCGCAGCCTGTCCGTAGTTGGCACGCATGAAATCAACCGTCGGCAAGTTGCCCACCGTTCCGGTTAACACAACATACACCTGATTCTCCACCGCACGGGCATGACTTGTATAACGCACACGGTAGAATCCGTGACGATCGTCCGTACAGGAAGGACAGAAGATCACGTCAGCGCCTTTGGCTTTGGCCATCCGCACAATTTCCGGGAATTCAATATCGTAACAGGTCAGCATCGCAATACGGCCTTTATCGGTGTCGAACACCTCAAGTCCATCCCCTGGAGCCATATTCCATTCCTGTACTTCGGTTGGTGTAATGTGAATCTTGTCCTGGCGCGCGATGCGACCATCCGGGTAGAACAGGTGAGCTGTATTATACAGCTTTCCCTCACGGCGAATGACGTGGGTTCCCCCGATAACATGCATACCGTACTTGGCAGCAAGTGACGTGAACAGTTGTTCATATTGCTCCGTAAAGTTCGGCAGATCCTCAATGGTCAATGCATTACCTTGTTCGTCTCCAATGGACATTAGTTGCGTTGTGAAAAATTCCGGGAACAGCACAAATTCGGTTCCGTATTCACTCGCTGTCCGTATATAATGCTCCGCCTGTGCGGCGAACTGCTCAAACGAGCTAATTGTGTGCAATTGGTATTGTACAGCGGATACCCGCAGTTTCATGTTCGTACACCTCCACCATCATTATGCTTCCATTGTAACAACGATCCTGATTCAACAAAAGAGTATTTACACTGGGTACTACAACGACAGAATACCTTCCAATCGCTTCCCTCACTCACCCAGCATCGACTGTGTGAATCCGATCCATTCTCTCGTGGCAAAAGACAGATAACGGTCCTTCCGCCAGATCATGCCGAGCTGCCATGGAATCACCGGTTCCACCACGGGTATAATGCGCACGCGCATGTGGTCCACCTCACGACAGATCGTTTCCGGCAGTAAAGCTACACCCAGATTGGCGGCAACCATTGCGCTGAGCAGATCCCACTGAGAGCTCTCATACACCACTCTGGGCTGGAACCCCGCATGCTGGCAGGCCACAATAATCCGGTCATGCAACGCAAAATCCTCCCGAAACAACACAAAGGCGTCGTTTTCGAGTTCATGCAGCGCAACCGAATCTTTACCCGCAAGTGGATGTGAAGGATGCACAAGCAGATTCAATTTCTCTTTCACAAAAACAAAATGATCCAACAGTTCGTCCACGGTTGGCAGAACGGCAACGCCAATATCCAGTGCACCGCTAATCACATCGGCCTCCACTTTTTTGGCACCATCCTCAAATAGCTGAATGGTCACCTGCGGGTAGGCTTTGTGGAATTCACCAATGATCATGGGGAAAAAGCTGGACCCCACCATCGGCGGCAGGCCAATCCGCAGGTGACCTTTCTTCAGATTCATCAAGTCGTCCAGTTCGGATGACAGATTGCGGAATGATTTTTCAATCTCAAGCGCCTGTCGGAAAAACACATGGCCTGCATCGGTTAATTCCACCTTTTTGCCATAACGGTCCAGTAGCGTGATCCCCAATTCCTCTTCAAGACTCTTGACCGTCTTGCTGATGGTAGGCTGGGTGATATACAGCACTTCAGCTGCTTTGGTGAAGCTTTGTTGTCGGGCAACTTCCAGAAAATATTGCAAATGGCGGATATCCATCCGTTGATCTCCACCTCTCATAGACAAATGGAATAGTAAACATTCTTAATATGCATTTTACTCATGAAAGAATGCCATGTAAAATTTATGATATCAAATGAAACATTTTCAAAAAAAATAAACGATTACGTTGATGTTACAAGGAGGGATTGAAGTGAAAAAATGGGGCCTTGGTATTGCACAGGTTGCGCTCTTAATGGTTTTTTCACTGCTTATGGACCTGCTGGCCCGTACTCTCCATCTTCCTGTACCGGGTTCGATTCTCGGTATGGTCGTGCTATTCATTCTGCTTCAGACTCGTGTCGTAAAGCTGCGCTGGATTGAAGTTGGAGCTGCATGGCTGCTCGGAGAACTACTATTATTTTTCATCCCGTCAGCCGTTGGCATCATGAACTATATGCCCATGTTGGAGCATGACGGATTGCAGATTTTATTCATCGTACTACTTAGCACTTTCCTGGTCATGTCCTGCACAGGACTCGTTGCTACACGAATTGCGAAACGAAAGGAGCGTCACACTGGATGATTGGATTCCTCTGCCTGTTGTTAACCGTCGGGATCTATGCGGTAGCCAAACGAATGTATCGCAACCTGCCAAAAGTGTATCTGTCTCCGTTGCTCATTACGCCGCTTCTTGTCGTTGGCGTATTGCTCGCAACCGGAACGGATTATACCACGTATAGCAGTGGTGGCAAATGGCTGAGTCTGTTGCTTCAACCGGCCACCGTGGCTTTTGCTGTGCCGCTTTATACTTTTTTCCATGTACTCAAAAAACATATCTCCGAGATTGTCTTCAGTGTCATGACCGGATCGGTGGTTGCCGTGCTGTCTTCTGCCCTGCTTGCCAAATGGCTGCAACTGGATTCAGGACTGATCCATAGCTTGATCCCACGTTCTATCACCACCCCAATTGCCATGAATGTCTCCGCTACAATCGGCGGCATTCCTGCGGTGACAGCTGTTTTCGTTATTATGACCGGCCTGCTCGGGGTGATTATGGGACCTTCTATCGTCAAGATGCTGCGCATCGATGGGGAAATTGCACGAGGCACACTGTTTGGAACCGGTGCCCATGGCACAGGAACATCCAAAGCGTTTGAACTGAGTTCCCTGACAGGTACCATCTCCAGCATCTCCATGGTGCTCGCCGCATTATTCACTTTAGCCGTTGCACCGATCCTTTCCAAACTTATTTTCCCATAATAGATGGAATTATCCCACTTTTTTGAAATATTATTGTTGTATTAAAGCCCTTTCTTCCTTACAATAAGGACAGGTTTTAATTGTGAATATTGCGGGGGAGATGCGATGAAAAGAACCGGAATGAAGAGATCTCTGGACCGTCTTGGACGAATTGTCCTTCCCAAAGAAATGCGGGATACGATGGAAATCCATATCGGCGATCCGCTTGAGTTTTTCATTGAAGGGAAAGAGTTGATTTTGAGAAAGTACAAATCAACATTATGTATTTTTTGCGGTGATGTAGATACGGAAATGTATTTCAAAGAACAATTCATCTGCCGGACTTGTGCAATTCAATTAAAACACCCGGATGACTCTCCCGACTGGTTCGTACCTCAGAACAAACAGGCTCCTGCACCCGTGGAGCGTCCTGCTTCCAAATCCGCCCCTGTCTCATCTCCCGCTAGGGAAGAAGGGACCACAGCTGACAACCAAGAATATCCGGATTTGCGGCCGAAAACGGCACGCATGCTGCAACAAATGAAAGAAATTGTTGAACAGAATCCAGGTTTGGCTCAACAGCAAATTGCGGAAAAGCTTGGCATCAGCCAAGGACGCGTCTCTCAATTAAAAAAGTTACTATAATTAAAATGGCATTCGATCATTTATAGTCAGAAGACCTTCCGATACCGGAAGTCCCGCTGCAAGAGAACCCGTTGTTTTTCGTGGGTTCTTCTTTTTTTATTTTCATAATGTTATGGGAAGGAATGCTATGGATAAAATTCTGTATTTATCACAATTCGACCTGCTGTCCTCCTTGTCCGAGGCCGACCTGATTGAAATGGATGGGATGACTTCTATCACGACCTTACCTAAAGACAGTCAGATCCAGACACCGGCTACATTTACGGAAGGTTTCTATTTTGTAAAACGGGGAAAGGTTCGTTTATATACATTGAGCCCGGAGGGCAAGCAGTTCACGCTTGATATGTTGACGGAAGGTAACGTGTTTGGAGAGATGAATGGAATCTCACTCGGAACACGTGCCGTTTATATCGAAACGATGGAGGAATGTGATATTTGCCTGATGAACAAACCGCGTTTTGAACAGTTTCTGATTGGGCATCCGGAATTTATGATGAGACTGATGAACATACTAAGTGAACGGATCAAGCGAATGAGCGAGTTGACACAGACGCTTGCACTCGGTAACCTGCACGAAAAGGTGATACATAATCTCTTCCGGCTGGCTGAACAGATGGGATGCATCGAAGAAGAGGAGTTCTGCAAGATTCAACTGGCACTTACCCATCAGGAGATTGCCTGGATGGCTGGAGTCACACGGGAATCGGTCACCGTCGCCATGCAAGAGTTAGCAAGAGCAGGCCGTATTCGTACCGGATTCAAATCAGTCTCCCTTCATCGTGACGAAATTGCTACCCTTCGAAAAATCACTGCACAGTTGTAAGATGCCTTACATCCCTGTTCTCCGGCAAGTTGTATTGTATAACGCATGAGTCTATACAACCAAGGAGGCGTATACCATTGGATGCTAAGTCAGATCTGTTTATCCCTGAGGACGTTCTTCTTCGCAAAGGCGCCCGTAAAGCTGCCGAAATCCCGGAGCATATCCGCAATGGGCTACAAGCAGGACATATTGAGTCGGTCAATCTGACCGAATGGCTGGCAGTAGATCATATTTCTCTTTTTGAGAGGGTTACCCATGAATGGGGAATGGATGCCGAAACCGGAGCAATTACTGCACAGTTAAGACAGATGAATGAACAGCGAATTATGAAAATCATCCCGGCCATAGCTATGCAATGGCTTAATCTGTTGAATCGTCTAACCATGAATGAACATACCAATCTCTTTCGTTCCATTGCAGAACATCGTTCAGACAGTATTCGCTGCTGGGCGGCTTATATCATTGGGTTGGATTCCCGGCTCAACCTGACTGAAAAGTTGGAGCGTATTCGGCCCTTTGCCGCAGATCATCACTTTGGTGTAAGGGAAATTGCCTGGATGGCGGTACGGGAGCCCATCTCTGCCGAATTATCCTCCGCTTTGCACGATTTGATCCCATGGAGCGTTGACCCTGATCCACTGATCCGTCGGTTTGCCATAGAATGCATCAGACCTCGTGGCGTATGGGCCAGACATATTCCGGAGTTAAAAGAAAACCCGGCTATGGCCCTTCCCTTGCTTGACGCGGTGAAATCGGATGCTCATAAGTATGTACAGGATTCGGTAAGCAACTGGCTGAACGATGCCGGCAAAACAAATCCCGAGTGGGTCCGGCAGGTCTGTGACACTTGGATTCAGCAGTCCGATACCAAACATACACTGCGAATTATCACACGTGCCAAACGAAGTCTTACATAAAAAGATGACCACCGCTTATTGGCAGTGGTCATCTTCTTGCTGTCTCTCAATTATGCCTGAATCGCATCCATCTGGCCTTCTTCTTCCGCTTCCAATCTGCGCATGCCCACAATCAGGACAATAATGTTAGCTACCAACAACACAGCCGGGAATGGGACCGCAGCATATTGTGCATAGATCAGATGGCTTCCCACGGCTCCAATCAGAATGAATGTCAGTATGCCTGAAGCCAGGATACGAGTCCGTGGAATCAGCAGTCCGACTGCACTAAGCAACTCGGCAGCGCCAAGCAGATACATGGTCCATGTTGGATAAGAGAAACTCTCGAATGTCTGAACCATCATGTCTGCTCCAGTAATTTTATTAAACCCCGTCATGACGAACACACCCGCAAGCACAACCAGAAAAATATAACCCAAAATTTTGTTCATATGTAGATCCTCCTGTGACAAATTATATGTTCCTACTATGTAATGAATATTTTTGCTGTACATTGTAAAAAAAATCTATGTAAAAGTTCCCAAAGGGTCACTCTGTTTTCAAGCGTTTAGCCCAGTTCCATTTTCAAAATAGTACGCGTTCATATTATACGTATTATTTATCACCAACTTACTTTTATGAAGTTAGTATATAATAATAATATAATTTCTTCAAGTAATTTCTCACTATATGATGTATAATACATACAAAAGGTATGTTACAGTATATTTTGTAGTAACCCTCATTTACTTGAATGTTCTACCATTCCAAAAGTGGCAGAAACCATGTCCTTTCATATACAACTGTGAAGAAAATGATCATGAAGCGAGGTGAATACGTTGAAACTGAGAAAAGTAAAAGCACCAAGTCCCTGTATGATTACTCAGGCGATAGACATTATAGGCAAGAAATGGGTACTGTTGATCATGTACCAACTGTTGTCCGGACCCAAACGGTTCACGGAGCTTGAAGCAGAGATGGCGATCAGTGGACGACTTTTATCGGAGAGATTGAAGGAAATGGAGACGGAAGGCATTGTAACCCGGCACATGTTTCCGGAGATTCCTCCTCGTGTAGAGTATGAATTAACACCCAAAGGCAGAGCGATTGAACCTGTCATTGATCAGATCTACAGCTGGTCTTCCGACTGGTTGAAACAGCAGAAATCCGAGTAATTTGAATGCCGATCCATTCATGTCCGCTCGACACAAATACGCCTGAATCAGGCTGATCTACCGATCAGTTTTTGATTCAGGCGTATTTATATTACGTTCAACCTTGATTAATGAGAGAGATGCTTTGAGGGCTGAAGCTTGACAGGCAGACCGGAATCAGCCGATGCCAACGCCGCCGTCGTAATCTCCTGTGTACGGCAGGCATCCGCATAATCGGACAGGATTCGTGAACGGTCCCCGGTACGCAGGGCATGAATGAACGCTTCATTCTCACGCTCGTATGGATTAGGTCCTGCCGAAATCTCCAGTCCTGCCATCGCATGTGTTGCGGCACTTGGCAGAAGCAAACGTTCCGGTGTCCAGTCCCACACACCTGCATCCGTGTAGAATTGGAGTCCTGCGCCGCCCTCTCCGTCTGGCAACAGACAGGTATTGGCGATGCTTGCAATCGCTCCACTTTCCAGCTTGAGCGTCACATTCGCCACATCAGCAACGCTGACATTTTCATGTTTCTCATGCATGCTTCGCTGAGCTGCTACAGCATATACCTCTGTAACTTCTCCTGCACAATACCGAAGCAAGTCTACAATATGTGTAGTCTGCTCTACGAATTGTCCTCCAGAACCATCCTGACGCCGCCACCAGGCAACCCCTGGCATTCCGCCCATCCAGCGACCAAGAGCCATGCCAACAGTCTGTTCTTTCATCGCTTGTTGCATTACTTGAGCAGCCTCCTGATAACGGAAATGGTATCCGACAGAGGTTAACAATCCGCTCTTCTGCACCTGATCCAACACCTGACGTGGCACGTCCATTCCGGTGCTCAATGGTTTCTCCACCAGGAATGGAATACCGCGGCGGATTAATTCGGACTCTATCGATCCGTGAGACATCGGAGGCACACAGATATATACCGCATCCAACTTCTCACCATCCAGCATATGTTCAAGTTCCCCGTAACCAACAGCATCATAGACGGAGGCCATGGCCTCTGCCTTTTCCAACGTTGTTCCACAGACACTCGCGACACGAACACCTTCCATTCGTGCGAGAATATCCGCGTGCACCTTACTGAACCAGCCTGTTCCAATGATTCCGATCTGTAATGTCATGGATGTAATCCCCTCTCTATGTTACACGCTTACATGTTCCATTCGACTCTCGGCCTTGAAATCCTGCCTTAGATTTTTCCGGATGCTTCCAGCAACAGCTGATTCAGTTCCTGTGTGTGCTTGACCGTTTGTTCTTCCGACCAGTTCAAACAATCGGCCATATACGAGATAACCGCTGTTTTATAGCGACGTACTTCATCAATGCAGAAGAATAAATGACCTGTTCTTCGTACCAAAAAGTCAGACGGGGTTACAGCCATCTCTTCATCAATCGCGTAACGCAGCATCAACAGTAGCTCCTGTGGCATGCCATGGAGCTCAGCCTTGGTGCGGGGATCAGGCATTCGCTCATACAGTGCTTTTACATTGGAACCATACGTGCGAACCAGCCGCTCTGCGGCAGGCCGAGTAAGCCCCAAAGCGACACCATCCTTGATCTTGCGCTCCGCATACGATACAAATCCAGCCGAACCGCCTACGTCACCGCCGGAGATGGGCATCTTCTTCGTTACGCATGGGCCTATGTTATGTCCACTCTCCTGCTCCATCTGGCGTGCGACCAGATCAACGACCATCTCGGCCATTTTACGGTATCCGGTCAATTTGCCCCCGGCAATCGTAATCAGATTGGAATCAGAGACCCAGACTTCATCTTTACGTGAGATTTCGGAGGGATTCTTGCCTTCCTCATGAATAAGTGGACGCACACCCGCCCATCCGGATTCCACGTCTTCGATACCAATGTGTACATCTGGAAACATGCCATTGATTGCATCAATTACATAATCTCGATCCGATTCGGAGATTTGCGGGTGTGCAGGATCGTCCTGATATACGGTGTCGGTTGTTCCGACATAGGTTTTGCCATCACGTGGGACAGCAAACACCATTCGACCATCTGGTGTATCAAAATAGACTGCCTGCCTCAATGGGAATCGTTCACCATCAAAGACCAGATGAATGCCTTTGGTCATCTGCAGCGTTTTCCCCTGGCGCGAGCCATCCAATTCCCGCAGACCGTCCACCCATGGACCGGAAGCGTTGATCACCTTGCTTGCTTTCAGCGTATAATTCTGCCCATTGATCTGATCGATGGCCTGAATACCTGTAATTTGGCCATCCTCCTTCAGAAAACCCGTCGCCTTGACATAGTTCACTGCCTGTGCCCCGCGTTTAACAGCTTCTTTCAACACTTCAATGGTGAGGCGGGCATCGTCAGTCCGGTACTCCACATAGAGTCCACCACCCAATAACCCCTGTTTGCGCAATAAAGGTTCACAATCTGACACCGCTCCAGCATTCAACATTTGGCGTCGTTCACTGCGCTTCACCCCGGCGAGCCGATCATACACCATCAGTCCAATGGATGTGCTGAATCGGCCGAACGTACCTGCCGTGTAGATCGGTAACAACATCGGTTCCGGTGTTGTCACATGTGGCCCATTTTCATAAACGATAGCCCGCTCCCGTCCTACCTCAGCAACCATCTTCACTTCATATTGTTTCAAATATCGCAATCCGCCATGGACCAGTTTGGTCGAACGACTGGATGTACCCGCTGCAAAATCCTGCATTTCTACAAGTGCTGTCTTCAATCCGCGTGAAACTGCATCCAATGCAATCCCTGCGCCTGTAATCCCACCGCCAATAATTAATATGTCAAAATGTGCATTCGCCATGCCTCGCAAATATTCGGTCCGGTGTGCTGAAGAGAACGTTTCTGTCATTCCTGAACCTCCCATTGATTTCCTTAATGTTTCCGTAAAAAAACAAAAAAAGGACCACGTCATTCGCTCAGCATTTGCTGAGCGGCACGTGGTCCCTCCCGATCTCCAGACATCATTTTTTAACTTGTGCCTTTATCCTATCACAGATTTTTCACGGCGTGAAGTCCTGAAATGACACATTATTCAAAAAATATTCAAAAACCTGTTCTACCAAAGGATGGAATTTCAAATGAATCCACTAACCTTGATTTTTTCCTTATAGTGGTTTTTTATTTTGGCACCTTCAGGAAGAATAACCCTGTAAATCATGCATCATTTTCCACCAGTAAATATCATTTATAACATATGTTTAGTTAAAAAGTACAAATACCCACAATGAGATATATTTTATTTCTTTTTATTTAAAAGCCATCGCCGCTTTCACTGCTCGCTTCCAGCCTGCATACAGTTCTGTCCGCTGATGCTCCGCCATAACAGGCTGGAAGACACGCTCCGTATTTTCATGATCGGTCAATTCATCCGCACTCGTCCAATACCCAACCGCCAATCCTGCCAGATAAGCCGCACCCAATGCCGTCGTTTCATTCACCGTTGGGCGTTCGACAGGAATGCCCAGAATATCACTCTGGAATTGCATGAGAAAATCATTCGCTGCCGCTCCCCCATCCACACGCAAAGCATGTACGGAGATACCCGAGTCGGATTCCATGGCCTCCAGTACATCTTTGGTCTGATACGCCAACGCTTCAAGCGTAGCACGGATGAAGTGTTCCTTCGTCGTGCCTCGGGTCAGGCCAAACACCGCACCCTTAACCTCGCTATCCCAATACGGACTGCCCAGCCCCACAAAAGCAGGTACCATATATACGCCGTCCGTTGAAGGCACGCGCGAGGCGTAGTCCTCACTGTCTTTGGATGATCGAAGCATCCTTAATCCGTCACGCAGCCACTGAACCGCTGAACCAGCAACAAAAATACTGCCTTCAAGCGCATATTCAACCTTGCCATTCATCCCCCAGGCTATGGTTGTAATCAGTCCGTGATCGGATTGTACCGGGTTCTCTCCCGTATTCATGAGCATGAAACATCCGGTACCATATGTATTTTTCATACTGCCCTTGGTGTAACATCCCTGACCAAACATCGCTGCCTGCTGATCTCCTGCCGCTCCAGCAATCGGAACCCGATGACCGAAGAAATGATAGTCTGTCGTGTGTGCATATACCTCGGATGAACCTCGCACTTCTGGCAGCATGGCCTTAGGAATGTCGAGGATCTCCAACAATTCGTCATCCCATTGCAGATCATAGATGTTGTACATCAGGGTACGTGAGGCATTGGATATATCCGTGACATGTGTCCCCCCGCTTAGTTTCCAGATCAGCCAGCTATCAATCGTGCCAAACAGTAATTCCCCCTTCTCTGCCCGCTCCCGGGCGCCAGGGACATGATCCAAGATCCATTTGACCTTCGTTCCCGAGAAATAGGGATCGATCAGTAATCCTGTTTTGCTGCGGAAAAGGTCCCCCAGACCTTGCATCTTCAATTCTTCACAGATATCTGCAGTCTGTCTGGACTGCCATACCACTGCATTATAGATCGGTCTGCCTGTTACTTTGTCCCATACCACCACAGTCTCCCGCTGATTGGTAATTCCAATTCCCGCAATCTGGATCGGTTTGATGCCGCTCTCTGCCAGACATGAAGCCATCACGGCAAGAATGGAACTCCAGATTTCGTTGGCATTCTGCTCCACCCAGCCCGGCTTGGGGAAATACTGGGGGAATTCCTGCTGTGCAATGTGCACGATCTCTCCTCCACGGTTAAACAGAATAGCTCGGGAGCTTGTCGTTCCCTGATCCAGAGCCAATATATACTTTTCCATACAGATAACCTCCTGTTGTGGGTTCTTTTTAGGGTGTAAGCGATTTCTCAAAGTGTCGGATCAAATCTGCATTGGATGTGGTCACTGCCGTAGCCCCGACACCAAGCGCAAGTTCAACCTCTTCCGGTGATCGAATCAATCCCCCTGCAATAATAGGGATACCGGTACGCACAGACACTTCCGCAATAATATGCGGAATGACACCAGGTAATACTTCAATATAATCCGGTTGAGTTTTGGCCAGTAACAGATAACTTTTCTCCAGGGCGTGGGTGTCCAGCAGAAAAATACGCTGAATAGCTGTAATCCCTTTCTGCTTCGCTTTCTGAATGACACTTGCACGTGTAGAGATCAGTCCTGCCGGACGAATGTGCTGACACAGATACTCTGCGGCATACTCATCATTCTTCAATCCCTGTACCAGATCTGCATGCAAAAGTATTTTTTTGTCGTACCGCTTCGCCTCGTCCATCACACTCTGAAGCTGAGCAATATGGGTTTCCAGCATCACCCCATAGGTATAAGGGCCTTCAATCATCGCTTCAAACTGCTTCATGCTCTTCGCAGCTGGCAATATACGTTGTCCCTCAAATGGCACCTTCGTTCCTCCCGCATTCATCAGATGCCTATATTGTATAATCCGTCCAGTGAGAACGGCAAGCCATTCCGTAAATCAGGAAATCTGGTTGCTTGCCGGCTATCAAGATCGCACCAAAAAGCCGTTGCAGTATTTCTCCTTAATGGAGAGTACAACAACGGCTCCCAGTTAATCGTGCCCTTTAATGAATCATCATTAAGCCTGTGCATGCGGAAGCAGCGTATCTGCCCCAGCCCAGCCATCATTTTCTGCCAAGTGACCGGAACGGTTCACTTTGGTCTGCAGATATTTCTCGTTGAACGCAGAGCGATCGCCCCACAGTGGGACACGTCCGCCAACATTCAATCCCGCTTCCTGCAAGGCAGCCAGCTTCCGTGGATTGTTGGTGATCAATGTAACGGGTGCGGAACGAAGCGCACGTAACACAGCAATCGCATCGTCATAATTACGAGCGTCGTCCGTGAATCCAAGCTGCAAGTTCGCATCTACCGTATCCAGACCCTCTTCTTGCAAAATGTACGCCATCGCTTTGCTGAACAGACCGATACCACGGCCTTCATGGTTCGCAAGATAGAACAGGGCACCTGCTCCGTGAGCGGCGATCATCTTCATGGATTGCTCCAACTGAAAACCGCAATCACAGCGTTTGCTGCCAAAGATATCGCCTGTATGACAGATGCTGTGCATCCGAATTAATGCTTCTTGCGCTTCGGCAAAATCACCATACACCAGAACACTGGATTGTTGGCGCTCTGCCAGTTCAGCAGCAGCGAGAGATTCAATTAACTCGCCGCTCTCCATCGCTTTGTCCGATTTCATCCAGCTATACCACTGAAATGTCTTGGTCTCCCCATCCAGGTTAACCGGAAGCTTGATCGGTCCCACCAGGTATATAAACTCTTTTCCACTCGGAAAAGTCTGAATTTTGGGGGCAAGCAGTTGAATAATATGTGAATTGATCATTGTCGTTCCTCCTGTTTAGGCCACTGTCTGTTGATTGATTCGCATCTAGAGCGAAAATGGATCACTCAGATGTTATATAGTACGTATCTATATTATTCTCATCATCATTAGTTACTTTATGTAAGTTAGTTTAGAATAAAAATTATATTGTGTCAAGTAACTTTTATTTTTAAAGTAACTACCCAATTTATGTTACGCAATGGACACAAATATGTGTTTCATTTCAGGAATATTGGGTATGACTTAATAAACTGCTCATACACTAATGTTGTAGTACAAAGCACTTCATGCCTCGAACTTAACGATGAGGGGGTAATACACATGATCCGCCGGAAAAAAACATGCTGGACAGCCATACTGATGGTCTGCGTCCTGCTCATAAGCGGATGCTCCATCTGGCCCGGACAGGACGATTCAGCGAACAACAAAAAGGTAACGCTTACATTATGGTACTGGAACCGTTCCATTGATGATAAGTTGATTGCCAGGGCTAAAGAAAAGTTCCCCAATATCGAACTGACAGCTCAGAAAATCGGCGGTGATTTCAAAGCAAAGCTCAAAACAACACTCGCTGCACGCTCAGGTGAGCCAGACATTGTTGCACTGAACGACTGGATCATGGAGCTATTCCCCAGTGAGGACCGTTTCTATAATCTGTATGATCTTGGTGCAGGAGATATTGAAGACCAATATCTGCCGTGGAAATGGAAGCAAGGCGTGACGCCAAATGGACAGATGATCGGTTTCCCCATGGATACGGGACCGACAGCCCTCTTCTACCGGGAAGATCTGTTCAAGGAAGCCGGATTGCCGTCTGATCCTGAAGACGTTACACGTCAGATCAACAGCTGGGAGGCCTATGCTGCTGCCGGAGAGAAGATCAAGGAAAAATTCGGAGGCAAGGTATTTCTGACCGACAATATTGCAACCGTTTACAATCAAGTCTTATCACAGGCTGCCGAACGTTATTTCCGCCCGGATGGGTCCTTTATCGGTATGGATTCCCCTACTGTGCGCAAGAGCTGGGATACGGCCGTTGCCTTTAAAGAAAAAGGCTTGCTTGCCAATGCAGATGGCTGGACTCCGGGCTGGAACGCAGCGATGAATAACGGTGAAGTCGCCTCGTTCGTGGGTGCTGTCTGGATGAAACAAGTGCTTCAGGAAGCTGCACCGGATACATCCGGAAAGTGGCGGGTAGCTCGGGCTCCGGGAGGGGATGGCAACAACGGAGGATCATTCCTGTCTATCCTGAAGTCGAGTGAACATCCTCAGGAAGCCTTTGAACTGGTTCGCTGGCTGCAAAGTCCCGAGAATCAGTTGGAGCAATATCAGACATTGAACCTGTTCCCTTCTGCACCAAGTGTATTTGACGACTCTGCCATGACAGAGAAGGAACCCTTCTTCGGTGGGCAAGCGACCGGCCCTGTATTTGCCGACTCGGCACAGCAAGTACCGGATGCTTTTTTTGGTGAAAGATACCCCTCTGTACACAACATTATTACGCGAAGGCTGAATGATATCGCGAAGCAAAATGCCAATCCACAGCAGGTTTGGACGGATACGGTACACCGCGTTGAGCGGGAATTGCAGCGGTGAGTATAAAATACAGCGTTATCCTGATTACTGGTCCTGGTTTCATGTGGTCTCGTTATCCGCAAAGGAGGAATTCATATGGCTGTAACTGAACCTCGTCTTACGCCCGATCCTGGCAATACCAGACCTGATCTGGATCGGCAGAAGTCACTCTGGTCCAGAATGTGGGAGCATCGTGCGCTCTATGTTGCGATATCGCCGTTTTATATTCTGTTTGCCGTATTTGGCCTATTCCCGATCGGGTTCTCGCTCTATCTGGCTTTTCATAAATGGGATGGCATCGGTGTCATGACGTACAACGGGTTCAACAATTTCAAATACATGCTGACCGATGCCGAATTCTGGCAAGCCGTGGGCAACACCTTCATGATCTGGATCTATTCGACGATTCCGATGCTCTTCTTCGCATTGATTATTGCCTTTCTGCTGCATGCACCATTTGTGAAGTTCCGTACATTATTTCGGGTCGGTTATTTCCTGCCAAACGTCACGTCCATCGTAGCGGTAGCCATTATCTTCGGTGCTTTATTTGCCAACAATTATGGCTTTCTCAATTATCTGTTGCAGTCGGTCGGGCTACCTGTTGTGGAGTGGCTGAATGCACCATGGGGCATCAAAGTTGCGATCTCCTCCATGGTGGTCTGGCGCTGGACCGGATATAACGCCGTTATCTATCTGGCCGGGCTACAGAGTATCCCGCAGACGTTATACGAAGCAGCCAAGATTGACGGGGCATCCGCGATACAGTCCTTTTTCCGGATCACAATACCGATGCTGCGTCCAGTCATCCTGTTCACAGTCATTACATCAACCATCGGCGGTATGCAGCTGTTCACCGAGCCGCAAGTATTGGTAGGCAATGATGGTGGCGCGGGTGCAGCAGGCATGACGATTGTACTGTACCTCTACCGTGAATCCTTCATTAACAATTACTTCGGATACGGCGCTGCTGTTGGCTGGGGTATGTTCCTCATTATCGCCCTGTTCTCGATTGTGAACTGGAAGCTTGTTCAAGGCAAATCATCCTGATGTGATAAGGGGGAGCGCACATGGCGACCAAACACCTCAAATCGCTGGTGTTGTATACCGGTCTTATCGGGGGCATGCTCATATCCATGTTCCCGTTCTATTGGCTGATTGTAATGTCCACCCGGACAACGTCCGATATCTACAAGTTTCCACCGCAGCTCTGGTTCGGGGGCGAATTGTGGAATAATATTACGCGAGTGTTACAGCAGATTGATTTTTGGGGCGCCTTTCTGAATACGTTGTTTGTGTCGGGCCTCGTGACCATTCTGGTACTGTTTTTTGACTCACTGGCGGGGTTTGCGTTTGCGAAGTTTGAATTTCCCGGCAAAAAGTGGCTTTTCATCTTGCTGCTCGCGACCATGATGGTACCTTCCCAGCTGTCACTGGTGCCCTCCTTCGTGCTGATGGCCACGTTCGGCTGGGTCGGTTCCTTCAAAGCCCTTATTATTCCAGGCATGGTCAATGCCTTCGGGATCTTCTGGGTTCGCCAATATGCTACGGAGTCGATTCCGAATGATCTGCTCGATGCAGGACGCATCGACGGCTGTAATTTCTTCCGGCTCTATTGGAACGTGGCGCTGCCGATTCTGCGACCTGCCTTTGCTTTCCTCGGCGCGTTTACCTTTATCGGCGTATGGAACGATTATCTGTGGCCTTTGATCGTCCTGACGGATGAGCGTAAATACACGTTGCAGATTGCGTTGTCTCAATTAAACGGGCTGTATAACACCGACTACGCGATGGTGATCGCAGGTACGTTGCTTGCCGTCATTCCGCTGATTGTCATGTTCCTGTTCATCAGCCGCCAGTTTATCTCGGATATTGCCGCAGGAGCGGTGAAGGATTAAGGCTAGTGTAATCGAGATCGACGTAATCTGTTCCAATTTTGATCCATCCCTCAAGTCTGATATTCTTATCTATAGTTGAAATAACAGATGCCATATAAGTTGGATGAATAGCGCCACGTGCGCGAAGGGGACAGAAAGGGCCTGAAGAAATGGAATTAAAAGCTTTCCAGAGGAAAGCTACTTCGAAAGCATATGCTTCGCATTTACGCGATCGGAAGGCTTTCTGTACCCGAAGTGTTAACGTGTAACAGCATTCTTTCACTTATATATTTAAGAAAGAGGGATGACAAAATGGCTTCTTCACCCTATATGATCGGCGTAGATATCGGCACAACCTCCACCAAGGCCGTCTTGTTCGAGCAGAACGGAACCATTGTGGCTCAAGGCAGTGCCGATTATCCGCTGCACACCCCCACACCTGCGATTGCAGAGCAGGATGCGGAAGATATTTTCAAAGCAGTCATCGAATCGGTCAAACAGGCTACCTCCAAAGCAGGAGTTAAGCCGGACGAGATCCTATTTGTCTCGTTCAGCTCAGCCATGCACAGCATTCTGCCAGTCGATCAACACGGTACACCACTGATGCGGGCCATGACATGGGCAGATAATCGCAGTGCCGAGTGGACTGAAGTACTCAAATCGGAGATGAATGGTCACGAAATCTATCTGAGAACAGGGACGCCGATTCATCCGATGTCCCCACTCACCAAGATCATGTGGCTCACCCGGGATCAACCGGAACTGTTCCAGCAGACGCACAAATTCATATCCATGAAAGAATATGTGTTCTATAAATTATTTTCTGAATACGTCATAGATCACTCCATGGCCTCCGCCACCGGACTCATGAATCTGGAGAAACTCGACTGGGATGCAGAAGCACTCCATGTGGCGGGCATCACGCCGGAACACCTATCCCGATTGGTACCGACCACCCATGTGCTCAAACATGGATTGCATCCGGAGTACGCCAAGGAGATGGGCATTGCGTTCACCACACCGTTTGTCATCGGGGCCAGTGATGGCGTGCTCTCCAATCTGGGCGTTAACGCCATAGATCCAGGCGTTGTGGCCGTGACCATTGGTACCAGTGGAGCGATTCGTACCGTCGTGGATAAACCGGTGACCGATCCGAAAGGACGCTTCTTCTGTTATGCACTCACAGAGGATGCATGGGTCATTGGCGGACCCGTGAACAACGGCGGTGTTATTTTCCGCTGGATTCGGGACGAGTTTGCGGCTTCCGAGGTAGAGACCGCGAAACGACTTGGCATTGATCCGTATGAAGTGCTCACTCGTGTTGCGGAAAATGTGCCTCCGGGTTCGGAAGGGCTCTTGTTCCATCCATACATGACGGGTGAGCGGGCTCCACTCTGGAATCCCAATGCACGCGGTTCGTTCTTTGGCCTGACGCTGCATCATAAGAAAGAACATATGATTCGCGCTGCGCTCGAAGGTGTATTGTTCAACCTGTACACGGTTATGTTAGCAATTGAAGAAAAAATCGGTCGTCCGAAAAAGATTCAGGCGACAGGCGGCTTCGCCCGCTCCGAGTTGTGGCGCCAGATGATGGCGGATATTTTCGATCAGGATGTCATTATCCCCGAAAGTATTGAAAGCTCCTGTCTCGGCGCAGCCGTACTGGGCTTGTACGCCCTTGGCCGCATTGATTCCCTGAGCGCCGTCTCCGGCATGATCGGATCAACGCACCGACACCAGCCGGACCCGGACAGTGTCCGTGTCTACCGGGAACTGCTGCCGATCTTCATCCGTATCTCGCGCAAATTCGAAGAAGAGTATGCGGATATCGCTGCTTTTCAGAACAAGACGATGCAGGGATAGGCAATGCGGGAAGATGACCGGAGAACTGGGCAGTTTAAGTTTTGAGGGTTGGGGTTTGGTTATTGGGTTAGGTCTGGGGGTGTGGGATTGGAGATTTGGAGCGTTTGAGGCTTAGAGCGGGGTAAAAAGGCTCAATGTTACACGTTGGAGAGTCAAAACGTTGAACATGGAGCAGCTAACGAATCGTAGACGTCTTATTTGCAGCTTTTAGCGTGTTTTAAAAATCTAACGAATCTGAGACGCCTTATATCAGCTTACATGGGCGCAAAACTACGCTAGAACCTAATATGTTGATCATTAACGTGTCTGTGATTCGTTAGGATTTTGATTTTGCGAAATATCCTCCAATAGCTCGTCTCAGGTTCGTTACATTGAAAGAACATCGTTTCCATGTTGCGCGTCTCAGGTTCATTAGAATTGCCGGACCCTCGCTACCACGCAGCGAATCACTATCTCCTTCGCTGATTCCGGCTCAAATTTACATTCAACTATTACATTTGACTCTAACGAGTACGTTTATGCACATTCATGAGGACCGTCTCGCCATGCTTACGACATGCGGGACGGTCTTTTTCATGCACAGTTTTTCAGGTACATATATTTTCATGTACAGTGTGTTGGTGCATCCATTTCCCTGTAGAAACTGTGCGATCAGAGTGATGAAGCCTTCGTTCTCAGTGCCTTCTAATTAACTAAAAGCGCTACAGAAAAAAGCCCACAGCATGAAAAACTGTGGACCTCAAGTGTGGCTATCTTTTTAGTAATTCAAATTTCTGGATTTTCATTCATCAAACTGAAATCGCTAGATTTTATTTACTGATTATACTTGCTGAATGCATTCTGATCGGCCTGTACATTCTCCAGATACACAATCTGCCCCGCATCATTTACACGCGCGATATCAATGCCTGCTTTGGCATATACCGTTCCGTCTGCCGCTTGTCCGCATACCGCCCAGTTCGTTTGGTAGCTGCCGTCAGGCTGTTGCACCCACGCGTCCCACATATGTTTTACGTCCTTATTGTACTCGTAGAAAGCTTTCATAAAACCATCGAACCCTGTGCGACTGGTACCATTAAGTACAATTTCTGCGTCCGGTGTAAACAGGGACAACAGATCTTCCATGGCGCGCTCGTCTGTGCGTGAAGCATCAAATAAACGGAAGTAGTTGTTCAACATTGTAGTGGTATTTGTAGTACTCATATATATTCCTCCTAGAATAAAAAGCCGATTTCCAATCTTTCAGTTCGAATAATTTCGAACTAACTGAAAAGAAATGTAACACACTTCCTATCCTACCCGCAAGAAATAGTTCGATATTTTTCAAACATTGAAAGAAAAAGCCGAATATGCTAACGTCATAGATATGAGAACTCCAACGATACCTATGGCTTCGGAACTGAAACTGACTACGGTCTGCAATGCACTCGGTGATCCAATCCGCATGAAAATTGCACACTGTCTGGCCAGTTCTGGCGAGAAAAACTGTTCCGCCTTCGAAGTAGACCATATTTCCAAATCCACGTTGTCCCATCACATCAAAATTTTACGTGAAGCTGGCGTGATCCAGCCACGCATTGAAGGTAAACAGCACTTTTATTCCCTGCGAAAGGAAGAACTAAACTCACGTTTTCCAGGTCTCGTCGAGATGATTCTGAATACAACCGAGGAATATGCACATTAAAGTAGGCAGGTCTGGGATCGATTGAAGAACCACATTTATCATGATGGTATATCCATAAAGGAGGCTAACTATATGGACAAAAAAGCGGCAAAGATACTGCTGAGCACATTCTGGGGAGGTGGCGGCTGGAAAACAACCTCTTTACCCTTCTCTGGAGATGAATTTGAATATGCCAAAAGCAAAGGCGTCATGTTCGACCCGCTTACAATTACGCATGACGAGATTGTTCAGCGTCTATACGACATACATCAGGATGACTCGTTCAAGGAGCGGGTAATATCGGCCTTTCTACATAGTCTGTCCACCAAAAAAGTTTACCTGCGCAGCGCATTATCCAGCTGGGCTTTAACATCGAACATGCCTCTGCATACCTATGCGGAACGCCCTGCCCTTCACCCTAACACCAGTGCCTGCGGGGATTGTAATTACCTGCGTTTGAAGTCAGACAAGGAATATTCCAACGTCGATTTAAACGTCTTGAACTTTGAACGGATCAAGTGGGGCGGCGTGCGTCATGGCTGGCTTCTCTATTGCCTTATGGATTTGGAATTACTGCGTAAGGACAACGATACAAGCTATGAAGTAACCCCTGAAGACCAAGCTATCCTGGTAAAGCTGCTTGAAGCAGCTCAGACGGAAGACCCTAAGGACAGTGCACGCTCACTGGAGAAAAAGTGGAAAGATATCTTGCCTTCCAGCAAACAGGAGCGGGATGCCCTGCTGGAAATCTGGGCGGCAGCTGGAATATTGGTTCCTGGAGATAACCCGCGAAAAGGCAAGGGTGGTTCCGGTGATTTCATCTTTGCAGCAACCTGGCAAGGTGATGATGGATATCATGCAGAAACCGTAAAACAATATTTCGGCTCCTATCTTCCTCAAATGCGATAAAATCTGAACTTTGGCTCACCTTTTTTCGTACGTCTGGTTACAATAATGACATCGACAGATTTCCTGTTTAACTCGTATAATAAGGAGAAATTGGTAGATGGGAGTGAAACAAGCGAGTTTATGGTATACATACTGGCTTTTATAGTGTCTTTTGCTGTCGTGGTTCTGCTTATTCCGCCGCTTGGTCGACTGGCTCACCGGCTCGATTTTGTGGACAAGCCCCGGGAGGATGTGGAGCGTAAGCTGCACAGGCAACCGATCCCGCTCACGGCGAGTTACGCGATATTTACTGGATTTTTCCTGACATACATTGCTCTGACCAAAGAAATCACATGGGAAACGGCGGCTCTGGTCGCTGGTGGTATGCTTCTGCTAACGATTGGTACCGTCGACGACTGGTACAAAACAAAAGGCAAAGATTTTCCTGCCTTGCCCAAGATGCTCGTACAAGTCTCTGCAGCAGTGCTCGTATTTGCTTCAGGCATTGCGTTCACCGGATTCGTGAATCCCTTCAACGCGGAATATGTTATGCTCCCGATCTGGCTGCAATTCATTCTCACGATCCTCTGGATCTTTGGAGTGACAACCGTCATCAACTTCTCGGACGGCATGGACGGACTGGCCGGCGGATTATCGGCCATTTCGGCGATTACCTTGTTCATCGTGGCCCTGGCCAAAGGACAAAGTGACTCCGCACTCATGTCGATCACTCTGGTTGGTGTGACAATAGGTTATCTGAAGTACAACAAAGCTCCTGCCAAAGTGTTTATGGGTGATGCAGGTGCTACGTTCCTCGGCTTCATTCTGGCGGTTATCGCTCTGGATGGTGCATTCAAACAAGCGACCATGTTGTCCATCTTCATTCCAATTTTGGCGCTCGGTGTACCAATCTTCGATAACATCTTTGTCGTGATCAAACGCTTCATTCAAGGTAAAGCAATCTACCAGGCCGATGCGAGTCAAGCCCATTATCGACTGCTGCGTGCCGGATTGAATCACAAACAGGTGGTTGCTGTGCTCTATCTCATCAGCACTTGTCTGTGCCTTTCCTCCATCATATTGATGTTGGTAGAGATGTAAGTATCCGCAACAACGCGGTCATATCCTAGAAAAAGAGACGAGTCCAAGATTTCTTGGCTCGTCTCTTTGTTATGTTTATCTGATTCGCGCTCACTGGCTCACACTTATCTCGAAGCCGCCGGCGGCAACGGTTGTTCATGTTGCTGCCGCCCTGTCCATCCCGGCCGATCAAGTTCAATGAGACGGCGGTATCGCTCTTCCCCGACCAGCAGTTGTTCGTGAGAACCCTGCATGGCAATCTGTCCATTTTCCATAAAAATAAGTTCGTCCATCTGTTCCGCACCAATCAGGTGATGGGTGACCCAGATCATCGTTTTGCCTTGCAAGCTGTCCAGAATGGTGCGCATCAGTTCACGTTCCGTCACGGGATCAAGCCCCACGGTTGGTTCATCGAATATCACAACAGGTGTCTCCCGGAGCAGTACCCGGGCAAGTGCAATTCGTTGTCTTTCCCCACCTGAGAAACGCAGACCCGTCTCCAGCATCGGTGTATCATATCCCTGCGGCAAGGATTCAATCAGACCGGATAAACCGACTTGGGCAGCCACCTGACGAATCTCCTCATCCGTTGCATGTGGACGACCAATCCGTAAATTATTGGCTACCGTGGTATCGAACAGGTGTGGGCTCTGATTCAGCACTGCGATGACATCAGGCACACTCTCATCCAGCGTCTGCACAGGTGCATTATTGATCAGAATGTTCCCCGCAGACGGAAGCAAGGCACCCTGAATGAGCTTCAACAAGGTCGACTTGCCGCCACCGCTTCGCCCAAGGATAGCTAATCGTTTGCCTTGCGGCAAATGAAGGGAGATATCCTGCACAGCGTAAGGATCATCCGGTGCATAGCGATAACTAACGCGATTGATCTCGATGTCTGCTCTTAGTTTGGGCGGAATGCGCAGACGAATTCGTCTGTGTTGAGTATCATCTGTAGCGGGTAAGGATTCTGATGGTTGTCTAGCCGCAAGTTTGCTGTTTTTTACTTCAGAGATCGACTCGCCTGTTCCGCCAACATCATCCACTCCCGTCTGCCCCTGAAGATCCGATTTCCCTTCCAGCTGTTTTAAGCGGTCCAGTGATTCCTGGTACTGTGGAAGATGCTCCACAGCATCCCCTACAGGCAGAAGTGTTTCCGTGAGCGGAAATAACACCAACACAAAAGCAGCAATCATCACGACAGGTAATTGTCCGACAGAAGCGGCATTTCCGGCCCATACTGTAACTGATACGACCATCAAGCCAATGACATACTGGGCCATCAGATCACGCCAACGTGTCCAACGTCGCAACTTGCGACGAACCATGTCGACCTGTTCTTCCGCCTCTTCCTGCTGCTGAACAAATTCGGTTGCTCGTCCACTTGCAAGCCAATCTCCCAGTCCAAGCACACCGTCAGTCAGACGGGTATACAACCTGCTGTTTTCTTTTTTTAGCCGCACACGCCATTTCCACGTCACTTTCAGGGAAATCGCAGGTAGCGCGGCAACAAGGAATAACATATACAAGCCCATCCACACCGCAAATCCCAGATCCACATTGCCAAAAGCAATCACAGCCCCGCCGTACATTACAAGCGCAGTTACAGCGGGAAAGACGGTACGTAGATAAATATCCTGCAACCGCTCCACATCATCGGCGAGTGCTCCAAGTACATCTCCGGTCTGCATGCGAGAATGCAAGAACAGGGCCTGTGGCTCCAGAATGCGATATAATTTCACCCGTTGATCGGCCAATACCCGCAGTACGGCATCATGTCCTGCCAAGCGCTCGATATATCGAAACACCGCGCGGAATATTCCAAATGCACGTACACCTACGATGGGGACATATACCATCAGAATATTTTCAGGACGCAGCGCAGACTTGGAGATCAGAAATCCGGAGGTAAACAGCAGCAGTACCGCACACAGTGCAGCACAAGTGCCTAACGCAATGACTGCGATGAATCTCCAGCGGTACTGTGCCACATACGGAGCAATCCAGCTATTTTTTTCTTTGCCGTTACGGACGGTCTCCATATGTTCATATCCGGACTTCATGTTATATCGCCTCCATCTGTGCCTGAATCATCTGATAATATACACCTTGCCTTGCTAGCAGTTCCTGATGTGTTCCTGTCTCTGCCACCGTGCCGCCATCCATAACAATAATCCGATCCATATGCGGCATCCAGTGCAGACGATGGGTAGCCAAAAATACAAGTTTGCCTTCGAACAGCGGCAGCATCGTCTGTTTCAGTTCATACTCTGTTTCCACATCCAGATGTGCTGTCGGTTCATCGAGCAGCAGAATGTTTCGTTTGCTCAGCAGGGCTCTTGCCATTGCCACCCGTTGCTCCTGCCCACCACTGAGCTGTCTGCCGCCAGCCCCAATAGGCTCATGCAGCCCACCGGATAATGAGGACAGTAACTTGGTTAATCCGGCAGCGCTAACTGCTTTGGCCACCTCCGCATCCGAAGCCTCCGGCATGTAGAAACGAACGTTATCGGCCAGGCTTCCACTAAAGATATACGGATGCTGCGGGATCGCTGCCGTCTGGCTTCGCCAGGATTCGAGCATATCCGATGTAACCGGCTGTCCGTTAGCCAGTACTTGACCCGAAGTAGGTAACTGGAAGCCAGCCAATACATCAATTAATGTGGACTTGCCTGCTCCGCTGGCGCCAATAATACCGATTTTGCCGAGACCTGTGATCTGAAATGTGACATCCTTTAGCGAATATGGACCTTCATCCTCATGCCGTACCTGTACATCCGTAAGTGCGAGTCTACTATTCTCATTCCAAGAGGATCTGGAGGAAAAGGAAGAATCCAACTCAGGAATAGCATCGGGATCAAGATCAGGGTGCACCGCAGCCATGTTGTCACTCAACACGACACGTATGGTCGAGATGCCGACTTTCCTTTTACCCGAAGTTAATGATGGTGTAGATCCTGCTTCGTCCTCTGCCGTAACCGCATGCGGAACAACATTAACATAGACTTCCTTCTGTTTCTGTTCAGCGGCTCTACCCCGTTCGATCACCTGATTAATGGCCGCTCCGGCTTCCTTACCGTCCAATGTGGCGTGATAATCAGCGCCGAGCATACGTACAGGCAGGAAATATTCGGGTGCGAGAATCAGTACCGTCAGCGCAGGACCGAGCAGCATATGACCTTCTGTCAGACGTAATCCCAGACCAACCGCCACGGAAGCAACGGACAGCATGGTGAAGAAGTCGAGTGCAAACGAAGAAAGAAAGGCCATGCGCAGGGTAGACATCGTTGCTTTCCGATACCGCTGACTGACCCGCACAATGGAGCCTTCATGTGTTTTGCTCTGTCCCAATGTTTTTAGCGTCTCCAGCCCACGCAGGGTATCGACAAAATGGTTAGCGAGCGCTTTGTAGGATCTGAATTGTCCGTCTATCTTACGCTGAGCTGCGAGGCCAATCAGAATCATGAACACGATTAGGATCGGGAGTGTCAGCATCAAAATAACCCCGGACATCATATCCAGCTTGAACACATACAGCAAAATGACGATGGGTGTGAATCCTATGCCCAGCATACGAGGAATGAACAGTTCGAGATACGTCTTGTATTGAGCGGTGCCCTCACGTGCCAGTGTAACCAGATGGCCTGTGCCCTCGGTCTTGGCATAACGCGGCCCAAGTCTGAACCACTGCTCCACCATCTGTCTGCGCAGATCAGTCCCTGTCCTCTCCGCATATCGTGATGTCACGAGTTGTAACCAGAAGGATAGAGCGTATCGGGCGGCAAAAGCAGCCAGGAACAGCAGCAGTACCGGGTACTGCTCCGTTACGGATGAACCTTCAAACAATGCCGTGATGGCTTGTGCCAACCATTTGGCTTGCATAATGATCGTCATCGCCTGTAGCAGTACCAGCGCTGATGCCAGCGCGAGTACTGGCCGGATGCCCGGCAGCTTCAGCAGCCCCCGTCCCATATCAGTACTCCAGGTGGTGCTGCTCGTTCAGGCGTTTGCGGAAGATATAATAACTCCAGATCTGATACCCAAGAACAAATGGCAGCAGTGTACAAGCTACAATGGTCATGACTTTCAAGGAATACGCACCAGATGCCGCATTGTATACGGTCAGGTCATATGCCGCTCCAAAGGAACTCACCATCACTCTTGGGAACAGTCCGATAAATACCGAAGCAAAGGCAATCGCAATCACAGCACCTGTCATACCAAAAGCCCAACCTTCACGCTTCTGACGAATGAAGTATGCCGCAAGCGCAAGTGAAACTGCACCAAGTACAACCATGATCCACAGTGCCCAGCCGCGAACGGCGAACACATCGGTCATGAAATACGTCAATATTGCATACACGGCAAGCAGTACAGCCAGCGGTAGCATCAATTTTTGCGCTGTATTCAAGGCACGCTCTCTGAGTTCCCCGACTGTTCGTAGGGAGGCAAACAGCAATCCATGAACCAGACACAGCAGGGTTACGCTCAAACCACCAATTACAGTGTACGGATTAACGATATCCAAGAATCCTGCGCGCAACTGCATCTCCCCATCAATGGGCAGACCCTTCATGAACGTGGCAAAGACTACGCCGAACAGGAAAGGCAGGAGCGCGCTGGATACCACAATGATGATATCCCATGTTTTGCGCCAACGCTGCTGTTTCATTTTACTGCGGAATTCGAAGGCAACCCCGCGACCAATCAAGGCGAGTAATACGACCACAAGCGGCAGGTAGAAACCACTGAACATCGTGGCATACCAGTGCGGGAAGGCAGCAAACATGGCACCCCCTGCTGTAATCAGCCATACTTCGTTACCATCCCAGAAGGGACCAATCGAGTTGATCAGGGTCCGGCGTTCACGGTCCGATTTGGCAATAATGCCTGTAGACATCCCCACTCCAAAATCAAAACCTTCCAAAAAGAAGAAACCGACAAACAATACGGCAATCAGCAAAAACCACAACTCACTTAGTGACAACGGAATAACCTCCATCCACGCCGAACGGATCGGCCGACTCATCGTGATCTTCCGGCTTATCAACCGCAAATGGCCCTGCCTTGATCTCACGTACGAACAGGTATACCATCACGATTCCAAGAACCGTATACGCGGCGGTAAAAGCAATGGTCGAGAACAGGATCATTCCTGCGGATACGTTCGGTGAGACACCGGCTTCGGTCGTCATATAGCCAAACACTGTCCACGGCTGCCTGCCAACCTCGGTCATGATCCAACCAGATGTATTAGCGATAAATGGCAGAGAAATAGCAATTACCATCAGACGCATGAACCACTTTCCTGCAATCTCCAGCTTCTTGCGCATGGCCAGAAACGTACCATACAGGGATAACAAAATCATTAAGCCACCTGCTGCGATCATAATGCGGAAACTCCAGAACGTTGTTCGTACCGGCGGGATGTAATTCCCCGGTCCATACGTCTGCTCATACTCGGCTTGAAGCTCCTTCATGCCTGTGACACTGCCGGAGAACTTGCTGTAGGACAGGTAACTGAGCAATCCAGGGATTTTGATCTCACCGGTATTCTCCTGTTTGTCTGGATCGATAAAAGCAACTACCGTCCATGGTGCCGGATCTTCTGTCGTCGTCCATGTGCCTTCACTGGCTGCCATCTTCATCGGCTGTGTCTCCACCAGATATTGCGCCTGGAAATGCCCGGAGAAAGCTACACCCAATGAAGAAACGAGTCCAATGATGATCGCAATATTAAACGATTTGCGGAAGATCTCCACATCCTGCTTCTTCATCAATTTGTAAGCACTGATCCCGGTGACAACGAAGGCACCTGTCATCAATGCCCCAAAAATCGTATGTGGGAACTCAACGAGAAGCTGACCATTCGTGATCAGTGCCAGGAAATCATTCATCTCGGCTCGGCCGTTGTTGATCTCAAACCCGACGGGATGCTGCATAAATGAATTGGCTGCCAGAATCCACAGCGCGGACAGGAATGTGCCGACAAACACCAGCCAGATGCAGGCCAGATGCACTTTTTTGGACAAACGATCCCATCCGAATATCCACAGCCCAATAAATGTAGACTCCATGAAAAACGCGAGTAACGCTTCAACCGCCAGTGGCGCACCAAACACGTCCCCCACGAACCGGGAGTACTCGGACCAGTTCATGCCGAACTGGAATTCTTGCAGAATACCTGTGACAACCCCGACGGCAAAGTTAATCAGGAACAGCTTGCCCCAGAACTTGGCCATCGTTTTGTAGATTTCCTTCCCCTTAACAACGTACAACGTCTCCATGATTGCAACCAACAGCACAAGACCGATGGATAGCGGGACAAAGAAGAAATGGAAAATCGTTGTAAGTGCATATTGGATACGCGATAACATAATCGGATCCATACCGTTACCCCTTCTTTCTGTTCACTTCGCAGTATGCGTATTTGGCATTGAAGCTGCACCTTCGCTGTCTGTCCGCCAAATACGTTGATGAACGTATTGTGCCAGATTCCCTATTTTATACATGTGAGAATTATCACAATCTCCGTGTTTAGAGCAAAAAAAAGTGATCCTGGTCACACAAAAGATAAAAATCAGCCTTTTGTAGTGCGAATTCAAATATCTTTTTTACAATATCGAGAAGGTGTAATGACGCCGAAATTAGAGGATTGGTGCTTAGGGAAGCTCTATAATGGCTTGCCTACTTCATCTATTCATGGAAGATACTCATGTTTGGGACGGAATGCCCATATGTTAGTCTCAGGCATATCATGCGAAGTGCCGTGAGGGCTTTACATATGAAGTGGAAGCATGAAGCACATGCATAGTGAAGGACGCTCCTTATTACAGTCAAGGTGAGGTGAACGATTCATGGAAAAACATGCGCCGTTACCAAGTGAAGACTCCGAAGCCAGTTCGGATAAGGCCCGTGCAGCTGTCGCAGAACAGCCCCCTGTCCGTTATGTTCTCTTCCCTCGCAAAGGAGGATGGTCATCCTTTCCCTATCCCGATATTGCTGCACTGCTATCGATTGAGGGCGAGGTCTACTATGTCAGCAGTCTGACGCAAACAGAGGATGTACCTGCGGTGATCACTGTAATCTCCTTACCTGAAGCCGAGCAGCTATTGATGGAGCCGCGTACCGTGGCAGTGGTCACTCATCCCTACTGGCTCATGGCTGCAGCTTCGCTGGAACCAGAGCTATGTATTGTCCTGCTCCCTGAGCCTGTCGGAGACGAAGCCTCTTCTCCCCTGTGGGAAAGCAGTATTTCCAAACTGGTGGGTATCGCTGATCTGGTAGGTACATCCTCCGAAACACGATATATGAAGCTATTATTCCAAGGCGTACGCGCCATCTGGCTGGGAGGCGAAGATCCTTCACAAGCGGGTACGGTGCAAAAGGATAATCTCGAAGTCCCTCTCCGGGACTACGAACTGTTCTTCCTGCATGCGCTGCGGCAGATCCTGTCAGGCACTCCGGATAGCGTTACCCTGCTTCAATGCAGTGTACGTGCTGATTTCTATCGCCAGCTTCGAGCCAAAGCAGGGGCGCATGAGACCATATCCTTTTTGCTGGCAGCCTATGAGTACTTGCTTGAAGATTCTCGGGCCATCCAATCATTACAAGAGGCATTCACCCAAGCGGTCCTGAATGGTCGAAGTGATTGTGTGATCTCCCACTATCGCTTCCTGTCTGCCATCCATGCCCGGGCCGGACAGTTGGAGGACGCCTTGCTGGTGTACGGAATTAGTGCAGCCGACGAACAGGAACGACATCATTATGAACAGTTATGTCGCTGGTTGGAGGCAGGAGAAGATCAACTTGTACGTGCGGAATTACTACGTATGAACGATGATTATGGAACCGCGCTGCGCACCCTAGAAGAACTTGGTGGAGAAACCGCGAGACATTGGAAATTCCGCATTTATCAGGAGACAGGTCGCGTGGAAGAGGCACTGGCGCTGGTTCATGCAGTCGATATTCAGGATGATGCCAGTCGCAGGGATTATCAGCAATTATCCGGAAGTGTGCTGGCCCTGCGAGGCGACAGACACGGGGCAGTCAGACATTTTCTCGAAACGGCACTGGAGGATGAAGATGCGCTCGCCCGGATTGTCGAGCTGGAATTGTTGGATCATGCCGTACAGCAATTGCTTGGGGAGGTGCCATGATGCTGGACCCGAAGAAACGCAGACAACAGTTGAATGGGCCTATGGTGCACAGGAATATCCGAACCGAAACCACTTACACGCCAACGGTAACAGTGGATCTGACACATACAGACGCATCGGGAGAAGGCGATCAACCGCCGAATCATGCACATCCAGCGCAGAACATCCGAAGCCAGGTGCATCACTGGGGCGGTGAACAAGGTCAGGGTGAACAGGATGCTGCTGTATCACAAGAGGAAACGAGTGCATTCAAAGAGCCCTTCTCCATCCGTCGAGTTCGCAAAAGCAAAGGCAACAAGCTGACCGCCATGCTCCAGGTTCGCAATGAACGCGGCCGATACCTTGAAGAAGTATTGCATGATCTGAGTGAGTTCGTGGATGAGATCGTGATTGTAGACGATGCCAGCACAGACGGAACCCCGGAGCTATGCAAAGCTTATCCGAAGGTGGTCCGCCTGGAGGTATTGGAGAAACCGCTGTTCGCCGAGGAATGGCGACTTCGCAACACCTTATGGCAAGCGGCGGCGGGAACACGTCCCGACTGGTTGCTATCGGTTGATGCGGATGAGCTCTACAGCACAGAGGCCAAGAAAGCCATACGCACGCTGATTAATCAGGAATATGCAGACTGGTTTGCCTTCCGTTTCTATGATATGTGGGGTGGCCGAACCCATTATCGGGAAGATGATCTCTGGTGTCTGCACAAGCGGCATACCGCTTCACTTGTACGTTATATGCCTGGATATCCTTATTTTTATCCACAACAGAATCATCATGTTCCCCGTCTTCCCTTGTCCTGCACCGTATTGCCCGGAGTCAGCACGGAACTGAAGGTTCAACATCTCGGCTGGGCAGGCAGTCTGGAGGACCGGGTCCGTAAATATTTGCGTTACAAGCGCATTGATCCCAGCGGTGAGTGGGGCAATCTTGCACATTACGAGTCGATTCTCGATCCGGAACCTCGGCTGATTCCCTGGAAGGAGGGACCGTGAGATGGGCGTGGTGAGTATTCTGACACATAGCTTCACCGACGGGTATAACCGGGAATTTGGTCGGGTATTCGGTGGTGGGCTGGAGCGGTATATCCTGGATCTGTGCAGTGTCATCCGCGGACTCGGACATATTCCCGAGGTTCATCAACTGTCCTATTTTGAAGCATTCCAGACTCGGACGGAGCAGATTGACGTATTCGGTTATTCGTACGACATGGATAATGTACCGGAAGCCTTTGATCGAATGGCAGCCGCGGCACGCGGCCCAGTGATCTATGCAAGCTGTCTGTGGCAGCCCATCACCTACAAACCGGGCAGTCTTGGCATCTGTCACGGCATTAACTGGGATCGTCCCGGACTGCCACTGGAGACCAAACAACAAGTGGCGGAACATATTCAACTCGCTCTGGATGGACTCGTGCGCATTGTATCCGTGGATTCCCATTTCCAGACCTTTTGCCGGGCTGCGTGCACCTATACCGATCCAAGGCAGGTTGTCCTGATTCCCAATGCAGTGGATACGTCCTATTTCACACCTGCCCCGCCAACACGAACCTTCGAGCAGGAACAGGAAGACGAATGGCTTGCCGCATGGAAGACCGATCTGGCGAGTCATGAGGAGAATGCCGGTGCAGTTATATCCGGGATGAAAGCTGTGGAAAGCAAGGTTGGACCGAGTGGTGATGGAGCATACAGTGGGAAGGCTAACGGAGATGGAGGTGGGGATACAGATAGCGATCAAGAACGAGATGAGAAGGGAGCGGTAGGTCACCATTTGGAGTTATCAAAGCTGGAAAAAGCCGAGGTAGTCGGCGGATCGTCTACGGTTGCTCGTCACCACCTGAATTCAACGGATTGGGCTACCGATATTGTAATATCAGCAGATGCTGATTATCAGGTTAATGTTCCGATTCAGGAACAGGTTGAACAGAAAACTATGGATATCCGCTTGACCCCTCCCCGCCCAATTCGCATTATATATCCGCGTCGCATCAGCATGGAACGGGGCATTATTCCCATGATGCTGGCAGCAGATAAGCTGCTGGGGGCTTTTCCGGATCTGGAGATTGAATTTGCCGGGGAACTGGTTGAAGGCAGTACGGTCGGGAGAGCCTTTCGTTATTGGCATCGTACTCATCCACATGCGGAGCGGATTACCCAGCGTACGTATGATTTCCGGGACATTCGGGAGGCCTACCATCAGGCAGATATCGCCGTAATTCCAACCGTGTTCTCGGAAGGTACCTCCTATGCCTGTCTGGAAGCGATGAGCTGTGGACTTCCGGTGATTGCCTCCAATGTCGGCGGATTGAATGATCTGATTCAGGATGGTTTTAACGGGCTTTTGGTACCTCCTGGCGAGCAGGAATTAACCGCCGCCCTGGTACGTCTCGTACAGGATCGGGCCGAGCGGGAACGACTGGGAATCTATGCGCGCGAGACCGCACTGTCTTATGATCTTGCCAAGTGGCGGAGCCGGTGGAGCACGGTGTTGGAATCTTTTTTGGCAGAGACAGGATTAAAGGAGGGAATTCGGGGATGATGGATACGCCCAAGGCAACGGAATTCATGGAATCAAGATACATTAGGCAAAGTGACCCTAAAACGGACACATTGGTCTTCCCCCTGCATCCGGCATGGTGGAGCCGTCCCTACGAATATGAATGGGCCCGGCGGTTTGCACGTCCAGACGATGTGGTCCTTGATGCAGCCTGCGGCATCTCCCATCCGTTCAAATTCTGGCTTGCCGAACACTGCCGCGAGGTTCACGCCTGTGATTGGGATGAACGCATTTTGTCTGAAGAGGCGATACGACTGGATATCGCTTCTGATTTTGGCGAGCTGGCCGCTCAGGATCTGCCGGAATCCACGCTCGTCCGATTGCACCGTGCAAAGGCCAATCTGGCCCAGCTTCCGTACGAGTCGGGTAAATTTGATCGGGTGTTCTGTATCTCTGTCCTGGAGCATCTGGATACGGGCACAATGCTGCGAGCGTTTCGTGAGTTCGCCCGCGTGCTGAAGCCAAACGGACAGCTGATCGCTACCTTCGATGTACCCGAGATGCGCCCTGATCTGCTGGAGACAATCATGGCCGTTACCGGACTAAACATTAAGGATAAGCTGAATGTGGAAGAGCCGAACGATGCGATCTGGTCTGACATGTACGGCGCGCCGATTCGCTGTTTTCGAGCGGTGATATGCAAAGGTTAAGGCACCGATCTATTGGCAACGGAACCATGCACGGTTCGGGGAATGCTCCGAAGACCGGTAGCTCCGTTGCTTTTGCACTTTCAATCGGAGATGGATTGAGAAAAAGATCGGGGTTACAGATTGGGGGGTGGGACTGGGATTTAGGGACTATGGATTAGAAATTAAAATTAAAATTAGAAGTTAGATAACAGATAAAAGATAACGATAAGTGATAAGTGATAAGTGATAAGTGAAATTATAGGTGTACCAGTAACATGTTGCACTGGTTGGTATACGCATCGGCAGAGGCTGCGCCGGGTGCTGTCAGGCGCAGCAGGATGTGCAGGCCCGGCGGAATGGTCGTCGCCGGGCGACCTGTGGCGGCAGATTGCCGCGCAGTGAGTTGGGCCGATTCGGCCCATTCACGTGCCAGGTTCTGCCGCCCGGCGAGCAGCGCGAGCGTGCCCGCAAGGAGTGCGTGAGCGACGCGCTCCGGGGTGGGCACCGCGTCCGTGCGGGGCTGCTGCGCGCCGTCAGGCGTGCCGCATAGCGCAAGCAGCCCTTCGCGGACGCCCGCGGGTGCTCGCAGCAACCCGCAGCGTGCCGCAGGCGGAAGCGCTGCGAGCAACGCCAGCGCGCCGCGGGGCGGCAGGGCTTGCAGCAGGCGCAGCCATGCGGCCCAGGCGCCCACGCCGGCGAGCGCTTGCGCCGCTGCGAGCACGCAAGCCGCAGGCGCGGCAGAGCCGCCGGGCGTTGCATCGCCGGGCGGGCTAGACGCCATGCCGCTGCTGCGAGCCATGGCCCCGCGCTGCAGCAGCGCCTCGGCGGTGTGGGCCGCAGCGGGCAGCCCAGCCTGCTGGCGAGCTGCCGCTCTGGCGTTGCGCCTGCCGGGCTGCTTGTGGCCCAGCGCCCACAGCGCCAGGGCCGCCTCTTGCCCGTGCTGCGCATGCACCGCCCAGAGCTGCAAAGCCGCCCGAGCGGCAGCGTCCTCGCCCAGCTGGGCGAGCGCAAGCCCGGCGGCCAGCGGCTGTGCCCGCAGCGGGCCCGCAAGCGCCGCCGCATGGCGCAGCAGCCACTCCGGCCGATGCGCAGCCAGCGCGGCCGCGATCAGTGCTTGCCATGCCGCAGGCGGCAAGCTTACTCGGGCGGCTACGCCTGCGATTGCGTGTGGCCGCCCAGTGGCAGCGGCCAGCAACAACAGCCGCTGCCATGCAGGCAAGCTGCCGGGTTGCACGCCCAGCGCCGCCGTGTATGCCGCTTCTACCTCTGCCCAGCGGCCACCCCGCTCATGTGCCATTCCTTCCAGCGTCAGGCTTCGGTAGGTTCCAGCACCAGAGACGGATGTATATCTGCTGGCTGTGGAAGCAGCCAATTTAGCCTGTTTTAACCAGTCCAGGGCCACGTCCTCTCTTCCTTGATCCAGTTCAAGTACAGCACCAAGTTCCAACAAATCCGGAAAATCCTCATACACCGGCGCCCACGCTTCCACCACAGCAAGCGCGCGTTCCGGGCTGCCAATCTCTCGCCAGGCGTAAGCCGTTTTCAGCACCAGATCCGAGTGATATCCACAATCCGGCATAAGCTGCGCTAATAAGGGCTGTAACAACCGGAGTGCTTCATCATACTTCGCTTGCTGAAACCATTCGGCAGCCAGAGCATATAACAGCTCCGGTTGATTTCCCTCCTGATTCAACGCGGAACGGATCAACTGCATGTTGCGTGCACCTTTATGTTTGGCATTGATCACCTGCTCCAGATATCCGTAATGCATGACCTCAAGTCCAGAATGAAGTACGCCTTGCGGAGCGAGTGCCATGATCGAAGAAGCAATCTCTTCGTGAATTCTGCCCTGAAAAGCAATTCGGGAATCATTACGGAACAATCGACATACCGCATCCGTCACGCGCTCTTCACCGGACACACCCAGCAGACTCGTGACCTGTATCCAATATCCCCATACGTCGTCTCTGCTTGCTGCTAACAACTGCACGAGTTCTGCCTTCATCTGCGGGGTCTGTACCCATACCTCATCTGCATCAAGCACCAGAATCCACGGTTTCGTAGCTGCGGCCAGCGACAGATTACGGGCTTTACTGAAGTCACCCTTCCATTCCGCGTGGATGACAACGGCACCATGGAGACGCGCAATTTCAGGTGTATCGTCTACCGAGCCTGTGTCCACAACGATGATCTCATCCACAACATCCCTGACTGCATTCAAGCACCGCTGGAGTGACCTCGCTTCATCCTTCACGATCATGCACAAGCTAATCTCCGACCCCACATTCTCCACCACCCCTCACCTACCTGATCCCTCTCAGCTCTCAAACCCGTCCGCTCCCGGTAACTCCAGCCGAATATGCTGAACGACAGGCCAACAACGATGCCGCTGTCCATCTGCAGGCTGTGCGAATACCTCCAGATGATGATCCGCAGCGCTGACCAATCCTTTCACCAGCCAACTGGTTCCCATCAGCGTATCCAAAGATCCAGGGAATGGCCCCTTTTCTTCCCCTTTGTCCCTACCCATCTCCTTCTCGCTCCTCTTCCTTTCCTCTTTCTCCTTCTCTCCTACGGGAGCGCTCTCTTCTGACGATACCCCTTCTCCGGACAATTGCTGTTGGCACATCTGAATCAGGCTATGCAGCTCTTTCCATCGTCCTGACTGTACACACCCTTCCATCATCAGTCCAAAAGCCTGCCAGCCATCGTACTCTGCTCCTGCAACTGTTCCGTCCATGCGGGAGTCCATGCTCTTCTTCATTGTCGCTCTCAGACCCAAGGTTCGCCCTGTCTGTACAGCAATTTCTTCATTGTTAGTAACTGCTTCACCCATCTGCGAACTACGCTTCAACCATAACGTTAATGGATCATCTCCGCTAACTTCCTTCCCCTCGATCCACTCCAAACGTTCGAGCCATCGGGCAGATGAGGCGGCAAGCAACCCTTTTTTGCGCCTCACAGGTTCCAGTTTCAGACGCGCCTTGTTCCATCTGCCTTGCTGGATTTGGAGCATCGCCTCCGCTACGGATAAACGCTCCCTCATTTCTCCGTTGTGTTGTGAAGACACACCAGGTAATAATTGCAGGGCCGCATCATAACAACGGGATTGCTCCAGAATGCCCAATACTTTGTGTATAGCCTCTTCTGAACTGAGTGCAAAACGCTCCCTCACCAGCTCTGGAATCTGATGTTCCTGACCAGAAACTCGCATAATACGGAATATCCGATAGAGTGGCGGCAGCAGACTGGATTTGGCGCGCACCGCTTCCACGTAAGCATCCACTGCACCCTCCAGATCGGCCCTTCCTTCCAGTAATCGCCCTAACGTATACCACGTCTGATAGGTTCCGATGCCTTCTTCCGTATGGTATATGGGCGGAGGCGGACCCATGCGAATAGCTTCACGTAGCGCATACTCTGCCCGATCTGTATCCCCCAATGCGTCTGCACATACCCCGCGATGGTGCATGAGATCCGTGTATTCTGGGAAGAGTTCAAGCGCAGCACCAATGCGATCCAAGGCCTCCTGCCAGCGATTCAGATGCTGAAGACAACGAACTTCATATTTGAACAGCAGATGCGCGTAACTGGTCACCGCAGGATCAATCCCCATCCGAGCCACACCAAACGTCTCCAATGCCCGCTCCGCTTCCCCTACACGCAGATACTCGACCCCCAGATTATAGTGATGGAACGGCTGATCCGGTTCTTCCTCCACTGCCTGTTCCAGCAGGCGAACATTGCGGTTCACCTTATCTTTGCGCTCCACAATTGCCGTCTGATACCCATAATGATGGATGATCATGTCCGTTACATGAAATGCAGCTTCAGGGTTAATCCGACAGATCGCCGCCGCAATCTGCTCATGAATTCGACCTTCAAACCGATGACCCGGAGCATTGCGGAACAGACGCAGTACCGGATTCACAGTAGCCCCCTGCTGACCTGTACCTGTATAGTTATGAATGTTTAAAAACAATCCGTCACATCCGCTGACCGCCGTCCAGCTTCTGATCTGCTCCCGCGCAGCACTATCGAGCGCCTCGTCCGCATCAAGGAAAAGAATCCAGTCGCCGGAAGCCTGCTCCAGGCCAGCATTCCGTGCTGCGGCAAAGTCATCGCACCACTCAAATGGCACCACCATCGCGCCATACTGACGCGCAATCTCTGCGCTACGATCCGACGAACCGGTGTCCACTACGATCACTTCATCCACCGCTCCCTGGACACTGGCAAGACAATGAGGCAGTAACTCTTCCTCATCCTTCACGATCATGCATAAGGAAATTCGTTCCGCTCGCAAGCTGATTCCTCCTTTCCTTCGCATGGAAAATCGTACGCCAGGGAATGCCCTCGGCCGTACGTAATCTTTGTTCCAACGCAGTATGCTGTGCAATGAGCATCTCGGCAGACGGGAAACGAACCAACTCCTGCCGAATCGCCTTCAAGGCCAATCGCATGTAACATACAGCTGCTCCAGCCCGGGCTTGTCGGTGATCAGGTTCCCGCTCCAGTGCCTGTTCGAACAGAGACAACGCCTGTTCATCGTATCCTTTGGCATACAGCGTTTCACCCAGCCAGAATAATCCTTCGGCATCGAGTTCATTCTCGGTCATACACTGAATCAGGATGTTCGCGGCTGCTATGGTGTAGCCCTGACGATATAACAGACTTGCAAACTCCCTCCGTAAAGTTACAGCAGTTCCCCAATGCTCCCTCACCATCATTGCCCGCAGCTTATGCAGTTGCTCGGCAAGCGTAAGCTGTCCCGTATATAACGCCTGCTCTACAACCTTCTCTGCGATTATCTCTGCCTGCGAACCCCATTGCATAAGCTTCTGTTCTTGTGGCACTGGTACAACGCTTCGCGGCTCTTTGGACAGCTGAGTTAATACTCGATCCATGACCTTCCAAATGTTTTTTTCCTGTGGATGCGAGGTTGCGAGGAATGTATCGCTTAATCGTAATCCATTAGCCCAACAAGCCAGTGCCCAATCCATTCTGTGCTCAGCCGGCATGTTGAATTCACTCACACATTCCGTGCCCCAGTGCTCTTCCGCCAATTGCAGTGCTTCGGATATCTTATTCGCACACAACATCCAATGTATACGTTCCGCTATATTGATACGAGCAGTACGTGCATCTGTATCCAGCATTTTCAATGCCTGCTCATATGCTCCGCAGCCTGCCAGAACATAAATCACTTGCACCAGATGATCCTCATGCATCACTGCATATGAATGAGGCATTTCACCACAAATCGATTTGCATTGACTCGGCTCCACAATTCCCATGCATCTGGCGAGTAATGTTTCTGTTATGCTCTCATCTGTTTCTCCGGATTGCTGCAATACATCTGCCAACCCAGCCCACGCCGGGGCATACGCAAACATGCTGTCCAATGCCAATTCATACAGATGTGCAGACTCCTTTAGAAATCCTCGTTTCTGTGCAAGTCTTGCCATCGCGGAATAAGCTCTGTAGCTGTCGGAACCTGCTTCCGTTACATATGGCGAGTCTAATGCGCCGCCTCCATTACTCTGTTCATTACCTTGCAGTCCCTCCCGACATTCGGTTGCTCGGACGTAGGATTGGTATGCACTTTCCTCCAAACCTTGGTGCTCCAACGTCTCCCCATACAACAGGTGCAGATCGGCATAGGCTGGATAACGCTGTCTTTCCACAGCCAGAATTGCATGTGCCTCGTCATAACGTTCCGTTCCTACAAGGGTCTTAGCATAATCTCTAACCAGTGTAGGGCGATATGGTGCAAGCAGCTCTGTGAGACGTAATGATTCACGGAACGCTTCAATTGCCTGTTCGATCTGACCAAGCTGGCAATACGTTACTCCCAGATTGTACAGGTGAAAAGGCTGTGCAGGCTCATCTGCGAGCTCCCGTTCAATTAGCTTTAAATTACGTCTTGGTTTATGTTCCTTCGCAATTGTGGAGGCCAGATATCCATCATGAATCAGACATAACGGCGCAAGTGGTTCCGACTCCATCAATAAATGTTCTTCATCCTGTGTAGCGATCTTGCTGTCATTCATATCAGCGGCCCCATCCTGGCCAAATCTGCATGAGCTACTGCGTACCAACTGCTCATGGACGCGGCCCACATATTGATATCCCTGATGAGCACGGAATAGTCTCACTGGTTGGCAGATTACCCGCTCTTCCGCCCCATCACCGTATCGATTCTCTATGGTAATTCGTAATCTTGAAATGCTTCTATGGACTTTGGGCAAATATTTCAGCAGTTCTTCCAATCCCTGGCTGACGTACTCATCGGCATCCAGACACAGGACCCATTCTGTACCTGCCAGAGGCAGACTGATATTTCGTGCTTGGGCAAAGTCATCTTGCCAGTCGGCGTGCAACACCGTTGCTCCGTACGTTTTGCCGATCTCGGGTGTGCGGTCAGAGGAACCCGTATCCGTGATAAAACATTCCATGCCGAAAGGCTTCAAACTGTCGAGACAGCGGGGCAGGTGATGTTCTTCATTTTGAACAATCATATGGATTCCAAGCAAACGGTTCTTCAAATGCGACCACCTCCAATACAAAAAAAGTACATGAAGTCCACCAAAGGAACTCCATGTACCTATATGAAATATAAATGGGTTATGTGCCTTGTCCATTGAAGAACACATCAATCGTGCTTGGTGCACCAATGAGGCTGGAGCGATAGGAAAGACGTGTGTATTTGAGAAAACGCTGTGGTACGAGTACGTCCACTGATCCGGACAAAATGCCAGTCACAGTGGTCACATCCGTGTACCAGTTCGTTCCGTTGGCACTGATCTCAACCAGAGCATCCACCCGGTTTACACCTGGCCCCCGGTTATATACAAAGAAAGAATACGTGCCAAATACACTGGTCGTAACCGCTGGAAGCGCGGTGAAGGTGTTTGCTGTAGGTGTGCTTATGATCTGTGACTCCTGAAAACTCTTTTGTGAAATGGACGTCACACTGCTGAGCGTCCCTGCCGTAATCGTAGCACCGAGCACGCTCGTAATCGTACCATTTAGCAAGTTCGTCAACGTACCTGCTGTTACGGTTGCACCAAGGACACTTGTAATGGTTCCATTCAATAAGTTCGTAAGCGTTCCTGCGGTGATCGTTGCTCCAAGCACACTCGTGATCGTTCCGTTCAATAAGTTCGTTAGTGTTCCTGCGGTGATCGTTGCTCCCAGTACACTTGTGATTGTACCATTCAGCAAGTTGGTGAGTGTCCCTGCTGTTACGGTTGCCCCAAGCACGCTGGTAATGGTTCCGGCCGTAATCGTTGCTCCTAGTACACTTGTGATTGTACCATTTAGCAGGTTCGTCAATGTTCCGGCGGTTACAGTCGCTCCGAGCACACTCGTGATTGTCCCGGCCGTAATCGTCGCTCCCAGTACACTTGTGATTGTACCATTCAGCAAGTTTGTCAGCGTTCCCGCTGTCACCGTGGCTCCGAGCACACTGGTAAGTGTACCATCAAGCAAGTTGGTGAGTGTCCCTGCAGTTACAGTCGCTCCGAGCACACTTGTAATCGTTCCGGCCGTAATCGTTGCTCCCAGTACACTTGTGATTGTACCATTTAGCAGGTTCGTCAATGTTCCCGCAGTTACAGTCGCTCCAAGCACACTCGTAATCGTTCCGGCCGTGATCGTCGCTCCCAATACACTTGTGATTGTACCATTGAGCAAATTCGTTAATGTACCTGCGGTTACGGTGGCTCCCAGCACACTGTTAATTGTACCTGCCGTGATGGTCGCTCCAAGTACACTCGTAATGGTTCCGTTCAGAATGTTGGTAATGGTTCCTGCGTTAATTGTAACGGTAGTCAGACCTGAGATGTTACTAATGGTCCCGTCCAAAATAATGCCAACCACATTCCCGCTTGTATCAGTTCTGACAGGCTGGGCTGTGCCTGTACTATCCTGGCCAAAAATCAACGTCCTCAGATTATCCGGATTCGTATTAAACGTCGTAAAGTTAGGCATGTGCCTCGTCCTCCTCCCTGGTCAAATCTGTGTAATCCTACTCCCTTACGGCATACGCTGCGCCTGAAAGTAAACATCAAGCCGGGTCGGTTGATCCGGTTCAACGGATCGAATTGCAAGCCGGGTATAATGCAAAAATCGCAAAGGTACCAGCGCTTTGGTCTGTCCTCCCGCGACCACCTCCTGGCTGTCCACAGCATAGTCCAAGGCATTGGGGCTGATCTGGATCTGTACCAGAGCCGGATGTTTCCCACGATTCACAACGCCATAGGTGTACATGCTGAGTGATGAGGTGTCTTGTGCCGGGAGGGAATTCATGCTGCTGCTGGTTTCGGCTCCGACATACGTATGCTCTGTAAAACAATGAATAGCACCAGGGAGTTTCGTACGTGAGGAAGTACCCTGCTTGAACCGGGGACGAGTAATCCGGGAACAAGGGGGTTTCAGCAATTTAGCGCGGCAGGAATGACGTGAGCGGCGACGGCTTGCATATTTGGTTGGTTGCTTCGTTCTCTTCTTGCTTCGCTTCGCTGTTCGACTCATCTCGATTTCCCCTTAAAAAATGTGCTTACGCATCGTATGCCCGGATTGGATATACGGGCACGGCATCTGCCGTTATTTTGGAATTAGCAGTCCGTTCCCAAACGCTTTCTCTTGTTGTTACATACAATGCAAGTAATGAGGACATGCGAAACAAATCATATCGCGAGACCAGTTTCATCTATTCAGAGGGGGGGACAAGATGACAAACTCTAATGTATTCAACCAGTCTAATGGGCCCCTGTTCACTCAACTGACTAACACTTATGCAGCCCCGGGTATTGAGGCTTCAGCAGATGCCGGTGCGGCTGCGGCAGGCAGTTTTTTTGCCCTGACGACCAATAATACATCGATCCCTTCCAGCCAAAACCTCCTTCTTCAAATCCTGAATGCAAGTGGGAGTGGCAGAACAGTACGAATTGCCAGCCTTTCGGGAGGGACAACGGCGGCAGCTACACTGGCCGTATATTCCGGGGGCACGGTGACGGCAGGAAGTACACCTACACCCGTCAATACATTGCTTGGCAACGCCAATTCCAGCATCGTTACTACAAGGCAAAATACCGGCACGCTTGGGGGGACTTTCACAAGTTTGCTCAGCATACCTCTCACTGCGGGAATGTATTTCTTGGATTTAAACGGTTCCATTCTTGTTCCACCGGGACAATCACTATCCATTAGTTTGGGAACTGGCAGTCAGACTGCAGCCATTAATCTCTTCTGGTGGGAATTCTAAGCATGATGCTTATAAAAGGAGGTGCACACTGTGCCGAACAATAATGTATTTAATCCATTAAATCTGCCTGTCTATACGTCCAATACGAACACGTATATCTCTCCCGGCATTGTTGCTCCTCCGGAGAATAGTGCTGGCAGTACCGGCAATCTGTACAATGCAGGTTCCACCAACTCCACAACACTGGGGTTACTGGGAGGAACAGTGATCGCCACCGTTCAATTAGCCAATCCAGCTGGGAGTGGGAGAACCCTGTATGTATCACGGCTCTCTGGTGGAATCACAGTGGCACTGAATCTGTTGTCATCCTTCAGCGGTTCCATGAGTCTGACCGCGAACGGAACGCTAAGCTCTCCCAGTACACTCACGGCGGTCAACAGCAATCTTTCCAGCAGCAATACCAGCGTAGCCATCGTACGATTCTCTTCTTCTGCGCCTTCAGGAGCCACCACATTGATGGCGATGCCCCTTCAAGCGGGGCCTTTCCAATCTAATGAATTTGGCCGTTATGTGGTTCCTCCAGGTCAAGCCATGAACCTCTCTGTCAGCGGATCACTTTCGGTTGGTGGACTGTTGGCCTCTACTGCTTATTTCGCTTGGTGGGAAGTCTGATTTGTTCAACGATGCACAACAAATACAACGTGCAAACAACCGCCTTCGGATGAATACGGAAGCAGTTGTTCGGTTTATTGTAGATACAATGAATGTTTAACATGTTGACCCGAGAAAGCAGTCAGACCGATTCCTGCGGAATGGTCTCTTTCGCTTCCGATAGGAGCGGCGGCTTCGCCTCCCATAGGATGCGCTGTAGCAGTATTCCGGCAAGGCCAATCACCAGCGTAGCCAGACCGATATATTGAAAGGTGGGACTCGGTCCTGCAACTCGAATGAGCGCTCCACCTGCAAGTGGGGCTACAACAAGTACAACACTGAATAGTGAATTTTGAATGCCGAAGACACGTCCTACATAGGCAGGAGGGGTTTCCTTTTGCAACAAATAATTCAGTGTTACCATAAAGAGCCCATTGCCTACCCCAATGCACAATCCCCACATTAAGACCCAAATTTCAGGTGTTTGTGGGCCAATCCACCCTAATGCAGCAATTCCAGCCCCGATGAACAGATATCCTCCACCTAGCCCCCACCCATACCCAATTCTCGGCAAACGATTTAACAGCAAAATGATGGCTATGGCTCCGGCACCTCCCGATGAACCCAACCAACCTAACAGCGATTCATTCCCCGGCTTGATCTCCCGAAAAAGAGTCGTAAATTGATAATCGATCATCAGGATAGCCATGAGTCCAAAACAGCCGAACAGCATCGTGCTAAGTACGGTGCGACTGCTCTGTATAAAACGCCAGCCTTGCTGCCACTGGGTAAACAACGATTCGGGGATATCCCTTGCATCAGCCGTACTTCCGTCTGGTTCAACAGGCTCCGGCTTCTCCATCAACCGTCGCAAGGGCCATAACACTGCGCCCGACAACAGGCGGGTACAAGCATTGATTAATATACAGATCTGTGGTGAAAAGAAGGCCAAAATGACTGCACCCAACAGCGGTCCCGCCACTTTCGAGCACTGGTTCACAAAACCATTTAGGGACGATGCCTGAAACAGATGCTCCTCTGCCACCACCTGGCGGGTTAGCGCCTGCTGGGCGGGAACATGGAACACTCCCATCATGGCCCGCAGGGCAAGCAGTGGAAGCAACCACAGCGGACTTGGTGCAAATAAAATTGCAATGGTTAATCCCACCGTGATTACATCACACAGGAGCATGATTTTCACTTTGTGCAGCCGATCTGCCAGTGCACCAGCAACGGAGCCCAGCAGTATGCCCGGTACGGCCATACATACAGGAATAAGGGCAATAATCAGTGGATCGGCACCCCATCGGTAGGCCACCATCACCTGGATGGCGAGTGCATCAAACCAGTCTCCAAACGTAGCCAGCGAATATGCGATAAACATGCGGACAAACCGGAGATTGGTCCATAAACTTCTGGAGGGTTCGGTGGATTCATTGGATGTGGGTTCATTTGAAATGACGGTCATACGTGTACTTCCTCCCTTGATTACAGCCGTGTGTGGTCTGTGTGTTACTTGACTGTAATCATAAGAGAGTTATATCAGAGGAAGATCAGAGGATGGTGAGATAGGGGATAAAAATTTACGTATTTCATCTACAATTCGTTGTTTATAGGTGGGAACACCATAATTTTTACCAATCTCTGCGTACACTTGACGATATTTCCTGCGCAGTCTGTCTTCAATTCGATGTTGTTCCATGAACAGGAGGATCTGATATGCAGCATTCAGATATAGCGGCACATTCAGCGACATTTTCAACACGTCCAGTCCGTCATCCATCCTAAGTTCCGCTTCACGCACTCGCCCTTGCCGAAGCAACCATAAACCTTCCATCACCTGAAAACGTCCGATCTCCCGCAGATAGGGGGCATCCTTCAATCCTGCTCGCAGCACTGCCATTTGAGCCTCAACAGCTTCACCGCTACCACCCCACAGTTCCACGTATAACGCTGCAAGGGTTACCGGCAGTCTGAAATTCTTGAGCTCGTCTGTCTCTATCAGACGATACGTCTCCTCCAGTTGCATCCGAGCACGCTCGTATTGACCTACCTCTGCATAGAGTTCAATGATGTTCAAAATGCGGAGTTCTCGAAGCAATTCCGCAGATAATGCCGATGAATTCAATGCTTGCTCATATAAAGGTAAGCTTTCTGATGGTTCAATTAGCGAATGAACAAAAATAAGTAACCAGTATAAACGCTCTTCAAAAGAAATTTCCTTTGTTGTAATTAGCCACTCCAGATCGCCCTGTATAAAATGGATATACAACTGATAGTACGGCTCAATCTGAATGCCTAGCGCTTCCTGCTGTTGAACCAGAGTCTGTATGGCATTTCCCTGCCCAAACAAGTGATATTTACGAAGTAATCCGTGAATGACTTCCTGCATTTCCGGGTCCTGAGCAGAAGGACTGGCGGGCAGAACGGACTTGTTTTCTTGCACCGTAAGCCGATATCCGTATCCCCGTACCGTATCCAGACTAATCTCATCCCAACGTTTTAATTTCTTGCGCAGGCGGTAGATATGATCATCCACCGTGCGTTCAACCGGATACTCCAGCGGCCATACCCGGTCCAACAGTTGACTGCGCGTGAAGACTTTATCCTTGTTCTCATATAAAAAATGAAAAAGTGCAAATTCCTTCGCCAGCAGGCGAATGGAATCCATACGCCGGGTTACGGTGTGTGTCCCTTCATCCAATTGTAAAGACATGCCTGGTTCCTCCTATGTATTCTTCTCATCGTATTTTCAACATACCACAAAAACCCTTTGCGAGAACGCAAAAGGTTTCTGTAATAAAGAGCTTGTTATAGTACGAAATAGTTATTTGGGGACAAGTTATTTCCTTGTTTTAACCGAGTACGACCCGGTCATCCGCCATTTTTTTGCCGCTAATCCGCTCGAATTCACCAAGCAACTCTGGCACGGTCAACGTACGCTTGCGCTCTTCGCTGACATCCAGAATAATGCGGCCTTTATCCATCATGATTAAACGATTGCCCAGACGGATGGCCTGTTCCATATTGTGCGTCACCATCAGTGTGGTAAGTCTCATCTCACGCACAAGTGTCTCCGTCAGTTCCGTGATCAGTTCGGCACGCGAGGGGTCAAGGGCTGCTGTATGCTCATCAAGTAGAAGAATCTGCGGCTGGGTAAACGTAGCCATCAACAGGCTGAGTGCCTGCCGCTCCCCGCCTGACAAGAGACCTACCTTCGCGTTAGGCCGCTTCTCCAGTCCGATTCCCAGCTTCTCCAGTTGCGTGTTAAAAATCTCACGTCTGGCACGGGTAACGCCGAAGCCCAATCCACGTCCTTTGCCACGCTTGTATGCCATCGCCATATTTTCTTCAATGGACATATGTGGTGCTGTTCCTGCCATCGGGTCCTGAAACACCCGGCCAATCCAGCTGCTGCGTTTATGCTCCGGCAGGTTTTTGATGGAACGATCATTGATTAGCACATCACCCATATCCGGCTTCATCACACCCGAAATGATGTTCATCAACGTCGATTTACCTGCTCCGTTACTGCCAATGACCGTCACAAAATCTCCCGGATTCATCGTCAGATTCACACCAACGAGCGCAGTCTTCTCGTCCGTTGTGCCTGGATTGAACAGCTTGGTTACTTGCGTAATCTCCAGCATGCTCACATACCTCCCTTCGCCTGTTGACCCCCGGATCGCATCAACTCTTCTGTTCGTTTGCGAGCCAGACTCCGCTGCTTCATGGAACGCTGCATCGTTGGGAATACAAGGGCAATGATGACGATCACCGCGGTAATCAACTTCAGATCAGATGTATCAAACCATTCGACCTGTAGGGCAAGTGCAACCACAATCCGGTAAATAACTGAACCAACGATTGCTGCAAGTGTAGCCCAAAACACCGTTCTTGCACCAAGGATGGCTTCACCAATGATGACGGAAGCCAGTCCAATGACGATCATACCAATACCCATTGTGATGTCCGCAAAACCGGATTGCTGGGCAATAAATGCCCCAGACAGAGCTACCAATCCATTGGATAAGCTGACACCTACAATCGTCGTTACATCCGTATTTGCACCAAAGCTGCGAATCATGCGTTTGTTATCCCCTGTGGCACGGAGCGCCAGGCCAACATCTGTTTTCATGAACAGATCGAGCATGATTTTGAACACGAGTACCACGATAATAATAAGCACCATGACATGCTCACCTGAGAATGGATTATCCATACCCATAATGGATTTATTCGGTGCGCCAAGAATACGCATATTAATGGAGTAGAGCGCGATCATCATCAAGATCCCGGATAACAACCCGTTAATCTTGCCTTTGGTATGAAGCAGACCTGTACAAGCCCCGGCCACCATGCCGCCAGCCATTGCCGCAAGACAGGCAAGCCAAGGAGAGAAGTCATTGGAGATCATCACCGCCGCGATTGCGCCTCCTGTTGTAAAACTTCCGTCTACGGTAAGGTCAGGAAAATCGAGTATGCGGAACGTAATATACACACCAAGAGCCATCAGTGCATATAAAAGTCCGAGCTCGATTGCTCCTTCAATTGAATTCCAGCTTATACTCACGTTACTTCCTCCCTGTCTATCGAAAAGAATGAGGCGAACCCGTTGCACGTTCGCCTCGCATCCATACTGCCGGATGATGATCCGATCAGATTATTGAATAATGTTGTTTTCTTGGTCTTTTACTTCCGCCTTCATCTCATCCGTAACCGTGATGCCTTGGGCTTCCGCTGCTTTCAGGTTCAGGATCAGATCCAGTTTGTCTGGAACGGTGACTTTCATATCACCAGGATTCGTACCATTCTTCAGAATGTCCGCAGCCATCTCACCCACCTGATATCCATGGTCATAATATTTGAAGCCTACCGTTGCGAAAGCTCCTTTTTCAACCGTATCCCGATCACTGGAGAAGAACGGAATTTTGTTACTGTTCGCCGTTTGGATGATCGTATCCACCGCACTTACGACAGAGTTATCAAGCGTAATGTAGAAGGCATCTACTTTGCCAACCAGAGAATCCGTTGCCTGTTTAACTTCAGATGTATTCGTAACTGGTGCTTTCACCAGCTTGATATTATGTGTTGCGAGCGCTTTTTCTGCGTTATCTGCCATAACCACTGCATTCGGTTCACCTTCGTTAATGACCAAGCCTACCGTTTTTACATCCGGCAGATTTTTGGCGATAAAGTCAGCCAATTGCACGATGGCCTCCGGGTTCGTGTCGGATGCACCTGTAACGTTGCCGCCCGGCTTGTCCATATCAGTTACCAGTTTGGCACCCAGTGGGTCTGTTACCGCCGCGAACAGCAATGGCTTGTCCTTCACTTGCTGAGCCAGAGCCAGCGCCGATGGTGTTGCGATTCCAAGTACGAGATCATTTTTGGAGTCACCCGAGATTTTCTGTGCAATGGACAGGTTGTTCGTCGAATCACCTTGCGCGTTATTGTAATCGATTTTGAGGTTCTTGTTCTCTTCAATACCCGCATCCTTCAGGGCTGCGATGAAACCTTCGCGTGTAGCATCCAGGGATGGATGTTCAACAATCTGGGAGATGGCAATCTGGTATGATTTTTCCTCGCTGCCTCCACCTGTTGTACTCCCCGATCCTTCGGATTCCGAGCCTGTACCGCTGTTATTTCCGCAACCTGCCGCAACGATCATTGAAGCAACCATCATCAGTGACATCCAAAATTTCTTTTTCATGTGTGAGAACCCCTCTCCATCTTATAAAATGTGGTTACCCTTATCGAGATTCCATTGACACGATAGGGTGGGACAAAACAAACGCTTCAACGCATTGTTGCTTTGATCGACAAAAGCAGACAAATATAGACTTTTGTCATGCGACTGAAGTCCATGAACCGTGTTAGTGTTTTATTGTTCCCCTAATATTAAGGGGCGTCCCGATATACGTCAATGGTTGAACCGCTTCCAATTTACTCTCATCGGTTGATTGTGATAGGAAATATTACATAAGATCAAAAAAGGCAACCCACATGTTATGCGAGCAGCCTCATATAGATAGCTTATTTTTCTTCTTGAATTGCTTTTAGCTCAGCAGAGGTTAGTCCCGTCGCTTTGACAATGGTCTCTTGATCAAGACCCAAGGTGAGCATATTCAATGCAATTTTCCGCTTGCTCTCAGCTTCACTTTCTTCGATTCCTTTTTGAATTCCTTCCTCCATGCCTTTCTTGAGACCCTCTTCTTGTGCGCCCTCAATCATGGATATCTGATCCCGTAAAAACTTTTGACGTGCTTCATACTGTTCGCGCAACTCTTCATCCTCGCTCAGTTCCTTCAATAGATTCATGGCCTTTTTCAAAGCCGGTTCGGGTTCATGCATCATTAACGCCTCCCATCTAACATAGAGTTATGTATAAGAATCTGGTGTTATCTCAGATTATATCACGTATCTCACTACAAAAATAACGTTTTTACGTCATTATTATCCAAAAAAAGAGACTATTTCGACGAATCGAAACAATCTCTTGTGTATAAACCGTTAATTCCCTGACGCTTCGCGAATCTCATACTTGCACCTTTTGCCGCCATCGGCGTAACACTCGGTACGCTCCACCTCCGCTTGAAGCAGCGAGCGGAACAATTCCAGTTCACAGCGACAAGCCTGCTTGTATACACTCGCAACTTGCACAATCGGGCAGTTCATTTCCGTAATGACGTAGGTTCCATCTTCTTCTCTGGACGCATCCGCCATATATCCGTTGGCATTCTGGATTCGCGCGAGTTCCTCCACCCGTCCGGCCAGATCCTGGCCTTCCATCTGGGGCAACCCGCTGCGAAGCAGCTTGTCCCGGCGACTCTCGAACAATGCATCCACCACACCGCTCCCGGCTGAGTCAGACAATTCTTCAAGCAGTTCCAGCGTAAGGGACGAATATGATTTTGGGAAAAAGCTGTCCCCGCGTACCGTCAATTGGTACACCGAGGATGGACGTCCAGCCGTAGCCCGGGCCTCCCGAACCTCGATCCAGCCGTCCTGCTCCAGTGCCGTCAGATGACGGCGAATGGCCATGCCGGTCAGACCCAGATCAGCTGTCATTTCCCTCGCGGTCAATGTACCTTGCTGCTTCAGCATGAACAAAATCCGTTCACGCGTCGTTCGTTCCTCTTCGCGCTTCACGATCAGCACCTGCTCTCCTGCTTATGCGTGTACCGGTGCTGCCTCCCGGCAGGCATCCGAACAAAAGCGGTTATGCGTCTCTTCGCAATCCTCGCAGCTTACGTGCTGCAGGTTGCAGGTTGGACAATTAATATATCGGTCATGTGTCGTTCCACAGTGATAACAGCTGGCAATGACAATATCCTCTTCTGTCCGGTTAATCGGTACAGAGATACGCTCGTCAAACACGTAACATTTACCATCGAATAGATGGCCTTGAACTTCTGGATCTTTACCATACGTGACAATACCGCCGTCTAATTGAGCCACGTCCTGGAATCCTTCATTAATCATGAATCCAGTCAGCTTCTCGCAGCGAATACCACCCGTGCAGTAGGTAATAATCGTTTTATCTTTCATGTCACCCAGGTTCTCGCGAATCCACTCCGGGAACTCGCGGAACGACTCAACATCTGGACGGATGGCGCCGCGGAAATGGCCGATTTCATATTCATAATCATTGCGACCATCGATAACGATGACATCATCCCGTTGTAGATGCTCATGGAACTCTTTCGGTGAGAGGCGTTTGCCACTAATCACATTTGGATCCAGATCTTCGTCTACGCGGAACGTAACCAACTCTGCTTTGTGACGAACAAAGATTTTTTTGAATGCATGTTCTTCCACATCATCAATCTTGAACACCATATCGCTGAACAGCGGGTTCGCATGCATGTCTTTCATATACTGTTCCGTCTGTTCCGGCGTACCGGATACCGTGCCGTTAATGCCTTCGGATGCGATCAGAATACGTCCTTTCACACCGAGGTCCTTGCAGTATTGCAAATGCTCTTGTGTAAACGTCTCGGGGTCTTCAATCTTCACGAACTTATAATATAAAAGCACGCGATACGCGCTGTTACACATGTATATCACCTGTTCCTATTCCATGTTGTTATGAGCCGGATCATCCGGCAAGACGACTACGTTGCACCCTTACTTGTAAAAAGAAAAGAAACAGCCGCCCGAAACTTCGTCTCGAACTGCTGTCTGACATTCGACTTATATTCCTGCATTCTAGTTTATCGGAAGCGGAATAGCTTAGTCAATATAAATGTATAGAAAGGGATGAAAGATATGGAACATTTCAACCATAAATGATTTGTCTCTGGAAAATCCAAAAAATATATTTCGAATTTGAACTATAATCGTATTCATTTTTGCTCTCATATCCATTAAACTATGCTCATCATTATATGGCTTACCACTATGAATTAGGAAAGTACAGTGGACAGGAATAACCATAACGTAACATATTTAAATGGAAAATGGGGAATGAGTCATGCGTATAACACTATTAAAAAAAGTAAGCTTCCTATGGTTAGTATTCCTGATTGGACTAAGCGGTCTATGGAATAATCCTAACATTATACAGCGAGTCCATGCCGCGGCTGCAGATCCCTATCTTGGTGAGATCAGATTATTCCCTTACAGTGCGGTCCCTACAGGATGGATGCCCGCCAGAGGACAGACGCTCTCTTTAACCCAAAATACAGCCCTCTACTCGTTGCTTGGCAATAATTATGGCGGCGACGGAAAAACAACATTTGCCTTACCTAACCTTACTAATGCTGCACCAGAAGGGTTGGGCTATTACATAGCTATGAATGGTATATTCCCTTCCCGAGACCCCGATGTTTTATACACCCGAAATGCTGTGTTAGGCGAGGTTCGCCTATTTCCATATTCCTTCTCTCCCACGGGTTGGCTAACTGCTGAAGGGCAGAACGTTAATGCCTCCGTATATTCGGATCTATATGAAATGATTGGTACAACCTACGGATCAGACACACCGAATGAATTCAAGTTGCCTAACTTCCCAGAGATTAATGGTGTACATTACGCTATATTTACAAACCAAGCTAACCATGCCGAGAATGGTACAGGTAGCGAGTACATTGGTGAGATCATTCCCATGTTAGTCAGTCTTTCGACAAAAAACTGGTTATTGGCGAATGGTTCCACTCTTGGCACTAACGATAACCAGCCCCTGTTTAGTCTGTTGAGCACCAGGTTTGGGGGCGATGGTCAGGTGAATTTTAAAGTACCTAATTTAAACAGCAGCCAATCCAACTTGGTTTATTATATTGCTAACGCAGGAACGTTCCCCAACTTGGACGGTGGACGGCTTCCGGAAGCAATCGAAGACACCTATACCACGAACCAAAACTCCACTTTGGCTGAGTCTGCACCAGGCGTACTTTCCAATGATAGCGACGGTTCTACCGCTATTCTGAAAAGCGGGCCGATGAACGGAACATTGGTAATGAATGCCAACGGGGCATTTACTTATACTCCGAACGCCAATTATGTTGGAAGTGACAGCTTTACCTATAGTGCCGGCAATCCATATGGTACAAGTATTCCAGTGTCAGTGACCATAACAATTGAGCAAACCACTCCTCCTATAGTCAACGGCATATCTGACGGTGGAATATATAATCAAACGGTAACACCTGCATTTAATAGTGGTACCGCATTTTTGAATGGTAATGCATTCGCAAATGGTACTACAGTTACGGCTGACGGGGTTTATACATTGGTGGTAACCAACAATATTGGCAGTACAACGTTGAATTTTTCCATTGATACAGCAGCTCCTGTTGTATTGGGTGTCACTGATAATGGAAAATACAACGAAAGCCCAACAATTACTTTTAATGAAGGAACAGCCACTCTGAACGGTTCACCCTTCAACAACGGAGAAACGGTTCAATCTGAAGGAGAATATGCACTGATTGTTACCGATAGTGCGGGCAATACCACAACCCTGCATTTCAGCTTTTATACGCCTCGAACGATCAACTTTAACAGTAACGGCGGTTCTGAAGTAAACGAACAAACAGTATCCTACGGTGACAAGGTTATTGTTCCAGCAGTTCCAACTAAAGCAGGATACACCTTTGCTGGATGGTATACCGATTCAGGTCTGAGTCAGGCTTTTGATTTCGGCAATACCACCGTTACCGCTAATATCACGCTGTATGCGAAATGGACGGTCAACTCCTATACCGTTCACTTCGAAACTAATGGTGGGTCAGTCGTTCCTGATCAGACGGTCCCATATGGTGAGTTGGTGACAGCTCCTGACATTCCAATCCAAGCAGGACACACTTTCGCTGGCTGGTATACTGAGCCTGAATGGAGTACGCCATTTGACCTGAATACTAGATCGATTGTCCAGGAGACCACATTGTATGCAAAATGGGCACCAAACACATATAAGGTAACGTTCAATACACTCGGAGGATCAGCAGTATCCGATGCAGCTGTTGAATACGAAAAGAAACTTTCAGCACCTGCTTCGCCAACCCGTTCCGGCTATATGTTTGCAGGCTGGTACGCAGACCCCGAGTTGAAGACTCCATTCAACTTTGCTCAAACAGAGATTACAGCCGATCTGATCTTATATGCCAAATGGAGTGTTAATTCCACGCCACCAGCAGGTGGTAATGATGGTAACAGCGGCGGAGGCTCTGGTAACCAGAATAACAACGGGTCGAGCATTACCCCTTCGCCGCCTAATACCATAACCTATTCGACCACGAATGGACGTTTAACACTTGCTGCAGGGCAGGCTGGGCAAGTGAGTTTGGGTGATGGCATCACTGTAACCATCCCGGCTGGAGCAACTAATCAAGAAATGAAGATCACGATTGACCAGATTACAGATTCTTCGGAATTGCTAACTAATCAGACTAAATTAATCAGCCCGGTATATGAGTTACTTAAGAATGTTCAACAGAACTTCAATAAATACGTAACCTTGAATCTGACTTTTGATACATCAAGCTTGCCAACCAATCACCAGGCTGGACTATTCTACTTTGATGAACAAAACAAGTTGTGGATCTCTGCGGGAGAAGCTTCAATTCATGACCATCAAGTCAACGTAGACGTAGACCATTTCACCAAATTTGCTGTTTTTGCGGTTGAACAACCCAAGGCGCCAGCAGAGATTGGATTTAGCGATGTCAACGGGCACTGGGCGGAAGATTTCATTCAGGAAGCCGTCCGTGAAGGTATCGTAAGTGGATTCTCCGATGGGTCATTCAAGCCTAATGCATCCGTTACGCGTGCTGAATTTACGGTGATGCTAATGAATGCACTGCAAACAGAATACACAGAAGCCGCAATATCTTTTACCGATCATGCAAAAATAGGAGCTTGGGCACAGTCTGCTGTAGCTCGTGCAGTGAAAGCAGGATTTATTCAGGGGGACACTGAGGGGGCTTTCCGCCCCAATGACGCTGTAACCCGTGCCGAGATGGCTGTCATGGTAGCCGGTGCGTTTCAATTAAAAGCGATAACTGGCACCAGCTCAACCTTTGCAGATGATGCACAGATTCCACTTTGGGCCAAAGCAGCTGTCGCTGGCATGCAAAAAGCCGGGATGTTGAACGGTAAAGGGCTGAATACCTTTGCTCCAAGTGATAAAACTACGCGTGCAGAAGCGGTCAAATTACTGTTGAAAACAAAGAATTAGTGCATATCTAAAAGCCTGTTCCTTCCCGGGAACAGGCTTTTCTGAACTGTTTTATTCCGAGATCGTAATGACCGAGGTCACAAAGTGATACGACTCATTCTCCAATACCGCCTGCGATAACAGGATCTTATTGCCTTCCGGACTCCAGGCAAGCGGGTCAGAGGCGTTGTCCATATCCGCCGAGATCTGGAACTGCTCTGCCGACTCCGTGTTGGAGACGAACAGCCCTTTCTCATTATCATTCTCGGAATTGATCGTATACGCAATCTTGGAATCATCACCCGACCAGCTGGTGCCGAAGATCTGCGTGCCTCTGGCGAGTGTGGCTTTTTCATTGCCTTCCAAATCGGTAAGCACCAGCGCCCGTTTGGTATCCGCCGTTCTTTTCACAATCGCAAGCCTTGTTCCATCATTGGAAGGGATGACCCATTCCACACTTTTCAGCACCTGTTTCACGTCACCCGTCTTCACGTCGTATGCATTCAACTGGCCGTCTTCGCCCGTAATATAATAGAGCATATTGCCTGACACTTTGATACTCCGTACATTGAAATTGCCTGTCTCCACCAGCACCTTCGTTGTTCCATCCACACTTGCCGAGATCAGATCACCCTTCATATTGGGAAAAACGACATGTTCATTATCCAGCCATGCACCCTCTTGGATGAAGCCATCCTCCTTACCGGCAGGGGTTGTCTCCCCGTTATGCAGATTCAGAATGTAACCTTTACCCGTACTTTCCTCCGGCTCCCGATAGAACAGGTACTGAGCATCCGGTGACACCAACGGTGCACCCAGGCTAACTTCACTTTCCTTGAGCGGCGTGTCTGTACCTTTGGTTAGATCATACATATATAAGTTATGCGGGTATCTTTCCTCACCTTCAACAGTAACGGGTTTCAAGGACTTATTCTCCTTGTCGGATACAATCCAGTCGTCACTTAGCCATGCAATTCCGCGCATATTGGGCAATTTATCAATTTTCTCCAACTTGAAGCTCTGGTACACAGACGTGTTGGTATTATCTTTCACCGTAATATCGGTGCCTGTTTTTCCGCCTTGTGCATTGCTCCCCGGCTCTGTTGTTCCCCCGCATGCTGCTGTCGTTAACAGGGCAATGGCCCCGAACGTACCCAATGCTGCTTGTTTCCAATTCATGATGGTCCCCCCTGGTTTCTCTTGCTATAGACCAAGCATACACATCGCATACTTCCAAAGTTATTCAGACTTGTTTCGAACTTGTAAACTTGCATCAGCCAAAGGAAATACGAGTTGGAATGTCACGCCTTCCCCATTCTGAGAATCGCTCGTACTGCTTGGAAGTAAGGTGATTGTACCTCCTTGCTTTTCAACAAATTGCTTTACGAGAGATAATCCGAGCCCGGTTCCGCCGGTTTTTCTGGCCCTGTCTTTGTTCACCGTGTAAAAGGGTTCAAAAATCTTCTCCCGCGCCTCTGCCGGAATCGGCGTACCCGAGTTATAGATGCGAATGACCGCTTGACGCTCCTGCATCTGTAATTCGCTCTTCACCCGGATCACACCATCCGGAATGTTATATTTGATGGCGTTATCCAGCATGTTGATGAAGATATGCATAAGACTCTCCCGATCACTGCGGATCACCGCCGGTTCAAGATCCAGTTCCATGTTCAGCGCAAACTTCTCCGCTTTCCCACGCATCCGGCCACAGGCATCCTCCAGCAGAGCACTGACCTCTACATCTTCGGCTTGGTTCTCGAAGTCATACTTCTCCAGAGCAGATAAATGCAGTACTTTCTCCACCATCTCGTACAGCCGCTCCGTTTCTTTGCCAATGTTACTCGTCGCATCATCAAGCAGTTGCGGATCATCCTTATACATGTCGAGCAGCTCCACATAAGCTTTGATCGAGGTCAGCGGAGTCTTGAACTCATGACTGATGTTACCGATATATTGTTTCTGCTGCTGTTCCAGCGCCTGAAGCTTCTCTATCGCCAGTTGCAGCTTCTGCTGCTCCGCATGCATGGCTGTGATATTTTGCTGAATGGATGTACTCATATAATAGATGCCTTGCCCCAGCTCTCCCAATTCATCCTTACGCCTTACAGGAGACTCCGTAATGTAGTTCCCTTCCCGAATGGAATCTGCGGACCTCTTCAGCCGGGTAATCGCAACGGCAAACCGATTGTAGAACAGATAACCTAATATGAAGCTCAGCGCAACCACGGTAATTCCTGCCCATATGAACAGTTGAAGGATGCGAGTATAGAACTCATGGTAACTCTGGACAGGATATTGTATCCATACAGCGCCCATCTGTCCATCCGGGCCATCCAGTGGTGCGGCATAGAGCAGGGTCTCGCCCTGCTCATGATAAGCTATTTTATTTTGCAGTGCATAGTCCAACGTTTCCTGTACGAGTTCACTCTCGCCGGAGGCGAAGGATGCTCCCACCTGCTGGCCTGTCATGTTATAGAGTGCAATTGGCAATCCGGTAGAGTTGGCCAGCTCCTGTGCCAGCCTGCGGCCATTTCGCTGTAAAAAAACGTCCTGATCGAGATGAACCGACTCGGTGTAGTAGGACTGTCGTACATTCAGGTTCACCAGCCGTGTCTGCTGTGATAGAATACCTTCAATCTGTGACTGCTGATTGCGTTCAATACCGCGCAGGACCAGTGAACTAAGCACAACCACGGTCAGGATTAGCAAGGCTGCCAGAAAAACACTGAACTTCAGCTTGATGCTGACTCTCATATGGCCCCGCCTGGTTCAGGTGCAGATGCTTTGTAGCCAATCCCGTATACGGTCTGCAATTTTTGCTGATCCGTATCTCCGATTTTTTTGCGCAAACGCTGGATGTGAATGTCCACGGTCCGTGTCCCACCCGCATATTCCATGCCCCATACCCGATCCAGCAGATCGTCTCGTGTGTACACCCGCTCAGGATTAGACATGAGAATGGTCAACAGATCGAACTCTTTCGGTGTCAGATCCAGCTTCTCCTCATTCACAGTCACCGTGCGGTGAGCAACATGAATACGCAGTGTGCCATTCACGATGGCCTGATTCTTCGAATCGTCAGGTGGTGGACTGCTTTTCTCGACACGACGCATGAGTGCTTTCACCCTTGCAAGCAGTTCACGGATCTCGAATGGTTTGGTCATGTAATCATCCGCACCCATTTCCAGACCAACGATCTTGTCCACGATATCATTTTTGACGGTCAGCAAAATAATGCCGATATCCTCGCGGTCTTCCAGCCTGCGGCATACGCCGTATCCATCAAGCCTTGGCATCATCACGTCCAGAATCATGACTTGCGGGTGAAACGATGCGACCTTAACCAAGGCCTCTTCGCCGTCACTCGCAGTCTCAACTTCATATCCTTCGCGCCGCAGCGCGTAAGCAATGGCACTGACGATGCTTGATTCGTCATCTACCACGAGCACTTTTTTATTCATGGGATTCATCCTCTACGTTACACGAGATAACTTCAAGTGCAGTACCGTCTTCTGATCGCTGTTATCCCCAGATTTTTTGAATCAATTCTCCTAAGAGAAAATCCGGGGATAAAGGGCCTAGCATATGCTTCCGAAGTAGCTTTTTACAGAAAGCTTTGAACTTCGTTTCTTCAAACTGGTTCTGCACTCTTCGTTTTCGTGTAAAAATTCAGTTTTTTTATTTATGTTAGCAAGGTCTATGTTAATTAGCTATGGATGAATTGCAATTTGAATGACAGGTGCATATCCTCTCAGCTTAGTCTTGGCTTTACTTTCTTTATACCCCAAAGGGAAAAAAAGTAGTGTATCATCAAATTCGTTTAAGAAAAAAACTGCAAAAAGAATTAAAAAAAATAGGATTAAGGTTGTTTTTTTATTGATTCACTTCTCTTTACCTTATTACAAGGCCGCTCTTATCCGGAGAGAACGTTCTTGAAATTCATATTAAGGAGAGATTTTAAATGGCAGAATCAGTTTGCACAACATACGGTGCAAGTCACAGAATGTATTTACAGGGGGCGGCTTATGTAGCAGATAGTACAGGTAAACTCTTAACTAGTCAGTTTCCTGGACACAGTGGTTATTTCAAGTGTAAGTGTGGTGATCGATTCATTGCGGAGGGCGCACCTGAATCCGGTGCTGTTATCGGTAACTATGTTACTGAAGGGGGCATCATCGCTGCAGATTCCAAACAAGGCGTAGCTGCAGTTAAAGTCAATACTAGTATGATCAGAAATACAACAGCACGAACTCTTTCTGGTTTTACATTCTACAACTCTAACCCGAACTAATATAATTTATAACGTTATTTAAAGGTAGCTCATCTTTCTGATGAGCTACCTTTTTTAATATTATTACATTTTTATATTTTTTTTCTAAAATAATGATCATCCTTCCTCAAAAATGTGTATAATAAATAAGAACACCTGTTCTTATTCATACAATAAACTGTTAGGAGGTAGCACATATATGATTGAAAAGAAAAGAATAACTCCTGAAATCAAAGCTGATTACGAGAGAAAATTTGTAAGTTATATATCTTCTCTCTTACATTTTAATTCAATAAACTTTGATAAAAAAATTCGCAAACACCATGAAAGAAACACCTTGATCATGGATGATATTGAAGAGAGTCATATCGCTTATGAAGATGAGAAGTTATTGGGATCTCATCTTCACAGACTAGAAAATCAAATAAGTGATCCGAATTTACACAAGTTTTTCTTAACATTATCTGAACGCGAAAAAGAAATCTTAAACCTTACTTATGCGGAAGAAAAAAAAGATATCGAAATTTCACAGCAATTTGGAGTAAGTCAGCAAAGCATCTCAAAAACAAGGAAAAATGCATTAAAAAAATTACGCCATTTTTTAATGGATGGACCCAGTAGATAGTAAACTTTAATTATCCCATTATCCATAGCTCTCATCTAATACATCGCCATTACTGTAAGTATAGAACCTTAGGAGGAAAACAATATGAGCAGTCCATACAAGTTATACGACCTTTTATCTGAAGCCAAAAGAGATAATCCAACTGTCATTCTAGAAATAATAAGAAAGTTTGAACCAAAAATTAAAAAATCTCTTCGTCAAACATCTATTCAAAATCGAGAAGATTTACGACAGGAATTAGTCACAAAGTTTATTGAAGTCCTTTACTCGTACGAAAAAATTATTAAAAAATAAAACCATTTAGTATTTAGTAAGGGGAGTAAGATTAGCTCCCCGCCCCATAGTTAATGACTGAATCATTTATAGATTTTTTAGTTCCTGGATGACATACATATCTCCTACTCCTCAAATGACAGATTGAGCGGCTCGTCCGACATCTCATACTCTGTCTCCATATGTGTCAGCGGCGTGTTCAGATCAACCTCATCGAAGCGGAAACTGTCGACCCACACTTTTCCTTTACCGTTCAAAATCACCCCGAACGAAATGACCGCGCTGCCCTCCGGCACATCAAGCACAATACTGTACTGGTTCCATGGCTGTGTACCCGTAATTGGCCGATCATGCATGTTATCAAATTGGAGCACATCATGAACGTTATTATCCACACGCATCCATAATCCGCAGAACGCCTCCACACGCTCGGTCCTCACGAATCCCGATAATTTCATCCGCTTGCCTACATACTTGTCCGCTCTGAACTGCTGCATCATCGTTGCGAATTCATTAGGCTCCATCGGTGTAACTGCCTTCAAATAACCTGAAGCTTTCCCCTGATGCACTTCGGCAGGATCAATGCCCATCTCATAATTTTGCGGATGACTTCCGGTTAACATCCAGCCTGTAATCGTTGACGTCTGACTCATCTGTACTTCTCCTCCTCTGGTTCTTCCTTCGAATAATTTTAGATCGAACAATTTGCGGAAACGTCCTGGTGGCATGCCATAACATTTGCGAAATGCACGAGTGAAGGCTTCCTGACTTTCAAATCCACATGCCAGGGAAATGTCCAGAATGCCTGCATCCGTGGATCGCAGGGCTGTGGACGCCAGACTCATCCGGCGATTACGAATATAGTCCACCACAGTCATACTCACCTCATCACGGAAAATCCGGTGGTAGTGATACGGCGACAACAACGCCTCGGATGCCACTTCTTCTAGCCCGATCTCCTCATGCAGATGGGTTTCAATATAGAACAAACTTTGCTGAATCATTGCACGGTAACGGCTCAACTGTGGTAAATCCCCCTTCCATATCCTTACTATACGTGAATGATGTATGTATCGTTTTGACCATTTTTGCTAACTTCACTTCGGTAGTCCTCTGCCGAAAACGCAAAAAAGAGCCAACCACGGATTGAATCTTTTCCGTCATTGACTCTCCTTTTATTTATCCGCACATCATATTCTTCGTCAGACAGCCGGTACCGGCTGTGCGCCAACCTCTTCGTCATCATGCTCCACCAGTTCATGTTTCTCCCAAGCTCTGCTCTTCCAGCGGAAGAACATAATGACTGCACGGGTCCACTCATCCGCCGCAATGGCAAGCCATACACCAGCAAGCCCCAGATGAAGCTGGAATATGAGCAGGTACCCCAGTGGCAGACTCATGCAGACCATGGAGATCAGACCCATATATACCGGGAACTTCGCATCCCCTGCCGCACGCAGGGAACCAATGATAACAATGTTGCAGGTACGTCCGGTTTCGAGCAAAAGACTGAGCAGAATCACTTGAGCACCCAGCTTGATAATCTCCGGATTATCCGTAAATATGCTCATCAGCGGCACACGGAAAAAAATGATAATTACATCAATGATAACCGTGGCCAGAAGCGCCCATTTTACACTGTCAAAAACACGTTTGTACGCATCGTCTTTGCGGCGCGCACCGACAAGCCGGCCTACAATGATTGATGTCCCCATACCAATCGCCATGCTGAACAGGTAGATATAGCTGGAGATATTGCCCGCATACTGCTTGGTTGCCATGGCTTCTGCGCCCAGATAGGTCACATACAGTGTGAACACGAGCTGGCAGGAGTGATATACCATCGATTCCATCGCAGACGGAATGCCGATCCGCAGAATTTTGCCAATAAAATGTTTGGACAATTTAATGTAGTATTCGAAATCCACCCGCACCTCGCTTACACGATACAACAACCAGAAGAAGATCAGCAGGCAGATAAACCGACTTCCTACCGTGGAGATGGCTGCACCTTCCACGCCAAGCTTCGGCAGGCCGAAGTGACCAAAGATCAATGCATAGTTACCAACAACGTGAATCACGTTCATGAATACAGCGACGTACATCGTTTCTTTGGTGTAACCATGTGTACGGATCGTCGCAGCCAGCGCATTAATGAGTGCCTGGAGGAAGATCCCGCCACCGACGATATTTATATACGAACGGGCAAAATCATAAATTTCGCCTTGAATATTCAAGAGTGATAACAAATGTCCTCCGAACAGAAGGAAGATTCCGCTCAGGACCAGCCCCACAATAAGGTTCAGTGTAATGGCATTACCTGTAACCTGTGCTGCTTCACTTAGCTTTTTCGATCCGATATATTGTGCCACTACAATCGCAGCACCATGTCCAATGACTTCCAATACAAGGATAGCGATAGAAATAATCTGATTGGCTGCTCCAACGCCGGAGACCGCATTATCGGATACCGAGCTGAGCATGAGCGTATCCACGCTCCCCATCAACATAAATAAGAAGAGTTCCAGGAAAATAGGCCATGTTAGTCGAATCAGATTTAGATCCTTGGCATCAGAACGAAGGGACTCTTTGGTTGAGGATATTGCTGTCATTTTCTCACCTTTCCCATGTGGGCTTTAATTCTTAGGGTATGTTAGCACAGGTAGTTTGAAAATGCAGTAGTTTTGCGAAAATAGTTGAAAGTTTTTTGTAATTCCATAAATAGGTATTTTCAGCGTTTTCATCTAGTTCTTTTTCCGTACAACTATCCAAGGTTTTAGAAGACAAAAAAGGCCCCTCCCCACTCGCTTTTAAGCAAGTGATGAAAGGACCTTCGACGTTCAGCCTTTTAACCTTTAACTGAACCCGCAGCAATTCCCTCTACAATTCGATTACTCAGGATGAGAAAAGCAATCAGGATCGGCATAATGCTAATCATCAGCGTGGCACCAATGGCTCCCCAATCCGTTGTATATTGACCGATAAAGTTCTGTACCCCCACGGTCAGGGTCTTGTATGAATCCGTACTGATGAACGTATTAACAAAGATGAACTCATTCCAATTATAGATCATGTTGATGATTGCCGTTGTGGAGATAACCGAAGCTGTCATCGGCAAGATAATCCGAAAGAAAATCCGATGCACGGAGCAACCATCCATCACTGCGGCCTCTTCCACTTCCCGAGGAAGTGCGTAGTAGAATCCGAGCAGAATCATAATGGTGATTGGCATATTAAAGGCAATGTAAGACAAGATAACTGACATTGGATGATCTGTGAGATGCACCTTCAGGAACAAGCTGAACAGCGGAATCAACGTGGAGTGCACTGGGATCATGAGACCCACCATGAATAACCCCAATACCAGCGAACGACCCTTCCAGCGCATACGTGTAATGGCAAAGGTAACCAGACTGGCAAACAGCACGGTGAACACCACTGAGACTACCGTAATCCATACACTGTTGAAGAAGTATAAGCTGATATTTCCCTCTGTCCATACCTTGACATAGTTTTCCCAACGTGGGGTAGCAGGAAGGGAAAAAGGCCCCATGTCGAATACTTCCTGATTATTTTTAAGCGAGAATAACAGCAGCCAGACCAAGGGCAAAATTTGCAGCAAAGCGACCAGGGACAAGAGGAAATATAGTAGAACATAGCCGAATCTTCTCAACCATGCCGAACCTCGGTCTGTCCCCGGGTAAGTTGGCAATCTAACGGCCGTTTCCGTCTTCACCGGGATGGACCTCCTTTCATTTGACATGCGTCAGGAATACTGGATCGTATCTTTGGATGCCGTCGCTTTGCGAAGCAGCCAGGTAACGAGCAGACAGATCAAGAGCAGGAAGAAACCTACAGCACTGCCGTAACCAAAGTCGAAGCTACGGAACGCCTGACGATACATATAGGAGGCCATCACTTCGCTGGAGCCATTCGGTCCGCCATCAGTCATCACGTAGATAAGATCGAAATACTTGAGTGAGCCTACCACAGCCAGTACTACGGTCACCTTGATGACTTCAGTAATAAGCGGCAGCTTGATTCGAAAAGCGATCTGCCAAGGACTGGCCCCATCAATCCGGGCTGCTTCCACCAGAGATTCCGGAATGTTTTTGAGGGCCGCATAATAGATCAGGATATAGAAGCCTGCATACTGCCACAGAATCGGTACGAACAGTGCATACAGCACCAGGGATGGCTCCGCCAGCCAGGCTGGCGGATTGCTGAATCCGATTGCTTCCAGAAAGGTGTTCAGCACCCCATTGCTGGGATGGTAGATCTTCAGCCATAACTGGGCGATCGCGACCGAAGACAGCAGCATCGGGATCAAATATATTTTGCGGAACAGGTTGGCACCCTTGATCTTGCCTGACAGCACCAAAGCAATCATCAGATAACCGATCAGACTCAGCGCGGAGAACAAAGCAAGCAAAAAAGTATGATTCGCACTCTGCCAGAATGCTCCGTCCTGAAGCAGTCTGGCGTAATTATCCAATCCGATAAAGGTCATTGCACCGATCCCGTCCCATTGCATCAACCCATAATACCCGGTGAGCACAATCGGGATGTAAACCAAGATCAGCAGCAGAAGCAGTGCAGGTAGCACGTACAACGCAGCAACGAGACGGTTGGACATGACTTTGTCCATCACATTATCCTCCCTTCAAGCGTTCAAGCACGTGTACGTCAATTGCCTTTATCAATCGCAGCCTGATGATTCTTCACAAAGTCCTCCGGTGTCACCGCTTTGCCAAACAACGCCTGAATCATGTCCAGATGTGCCTGAGCGGCTGCCGGTTTCATCTGCACGTCTGCAAAGAGTGTGAGACTGCTGGCCTGATTCAATTCGTTCAGCAGGTCGATGTAGAGCTGTGGCAGCTGTACTGTCGCCGTATCCACTTTGGTTGCCGGGATAACACCTGCTTCAGTCACCGAACTCTCACCCCATTTTTCCACAAAGTATTGCACGAACTTCTGTGCTTCTTCCTTCACTTTGGAGTTCTGGGCCACGAACAATCCTACGCCTGGGCCACCTACCCAGCTGTTAATATCGCTCTTGCCATCTTCCATCGTTGGGAATTTGAAAAATCCGATCTTGTCCTTGAACTCCTGTGGAATATCCGGGTTGGTCGTGAAGTTCGGAAGCTCCCAGGTGCCCATCAGATACATGGCAGCCTTTTCGTTCATGAATTCGGATTTGCCCTCATCGTTGGACAACCCGTTGAAGCCTTTGTTGAAGGCATTCATATCCACCAGCTTTTGCACCTCGGCAGCAGCTTGAGTGAGAGCAGGATCGTCAAACTTGCCGGAGCCATTGATCGCCTTTTCCAGTGCATCTCCACCTAACCGATTCGCCAGATACATATACCAGAGTGAGCCGGTCCAGCGGTCTTTATTGCCCAATGCGATCGGAACCTCACCGTTCTCGGTCAGTGTCTTCAGCACACTCAGGAATTCATCGTACGTTGCTGGCGGCTGCAAGTTATATTTCGCAAAAATGGCTTTGTTATAATAAATGGGGGAGATATTTAACTCGATAGGCAGGGCATATGTTTTGCCGTCAATCGCATAGGCTTCTGTTGTTCCGGCTATGAACTTGTCGCTAAGCGAGCCGCTAAGCACATCATCCAACGGCGCAAACAGATTGCCCTTTACATAAGGCTCCAGAAACCCGGCAGCCCAAGTTACACCCACATCGGGAAGTTCATTGGATGCAGACAGAATTTTTAATTTATTCTTGTATTGTTCATTCTCCAGCACTTCCTGCTTGATGGTCACATTCGGATGATCCGTCTGATACTGCTTGATGATATCGTTGACTAATTTATTTTGCTGTGCAGAACTGCCTGCCGGCCAGAGGTGCATGAATTTGAGGGTTACTTTCCCATCTGTGCCGCTGCTGCCCGTTTCACCCTCTTGATCCGAACTTGAACTGTTACATCCGGATAAAATTACGGCGAGAACCAGCGTCCATGACAGAAGTATGGCCATCGTCTTTTTGCTCATTATCCCAACCCCCTTGGTTTTTTCGGTTAATGTAACCGCTTTAACCAAATTGTAGCATGGGTCTATATCCCCCATAAGACCAGAGTAATTTGGAAAAACTCCACTTTTTTGAGGTTATTTGTTATTTTATTCAGATAGGGAATGCCGATATTTGCTTGGACTAAGCCCCTCCAGACTTTTAAATACCGTGATAAAATACTTATCCGTCTGATACCCCACCTGTTCGGCAATTTCCGAGATCGGCAGCGTCGTCTGCACAAGTAGCTCCTTTGCCCGCTGAATGCGTTTCCGGGTGAGGTATTCACTAAAATTGATGCCGATCTGTTCCTTAAACAATACGCTGAAGTAACTGGAGTTGAGATGGAGTATATCAGCAATTTCACGCATGGTCACATGTTCCCCCAGATGCGTATCCACATAGGCCAATGCTTCACTGATCTGGCTATTGAGTCTCTGTTCCCCACGCTCCTTAACATCCAGCAGCTTGGGGTCCACCAGTTCCTGCATCGTTTGAATACGTCGCTGTTGTTCGCTAAACTTCAAGGCCTTTTCGACGGTCTGCAGCAACTGTTCCTTATCAATCGGTTTTAACATGTACTCCACGACACCCAGCTTAATGGCCTGCTGAGCGTATTGAAAATCGGCATGTCCCGACATAATCAGGACAACAGGTTTGTTTGCAAAATGCTGAATGGCTTCAATGAGGGACAAGCCGGAGAATTCTGGCATGCGAATGTCCGTGATTAACAGATCTGCTGGCTGTTTCCTGAGACACTCCACGGCCTGGGTGCCACTCTCCGCGGTCAGGATGTGATTTCGTCCTGCCGACCATCCTTCCAGTGTCTTGCGAATACCCTCTCTTGTACGCGGTTCATCATCGACGATAAGAATCGTTTTGTCATGAATCATATTCACCCTCCGCCCCTTTGGGAATCTCAAAGCAAATGACGGTCCCTTCCCCAACCTGACTAGTTATGGAGAGCTTGCAACGTTCACCAAGTTGGCCGCCAAAGTAAAGCTTCAGTCGCTGATGTACGTTGATTAGACCTACACCTGTCCCCTTCTTGGACACAGCCGGCCCGCCATGTAAAGCATGAATGACAGATTGAAGACGTGATTCATCCATACCCGGGCCATCATCCCTAACCTCAATACGAACCAGGTCTCTCTCGGTCGAAGCATCCACATGGATACTTATCTTTCCCGGTCCCAGTTTACTTTCAATGCCATGGAGAATCGCATTTTCCACCAAGGGCTGTATAAGCAGTTTGGGAATGGGGACCTTACGCACCGCATCGCTCAGCTCAATCTCCCATTGCATTCGATCTCCCAACCGCATCTGCATAATTCGAAGATACCGCTCTGCGTGTTCTAGCTCGTCGGCAATCGTAACCCATTCATCCTGCTGCGAACTGGAGATCGTGTAGCGGAATAATCGGGACATCGCCACAACCATACGTGCCATCTCCTCGTCTCCCTTTTCCTCAAGGGACCAATAAAATGCCTCCAGTGTGTTGAATAGAAAATGGGGATTAATCTGAGACTGCAACGCCTTCAGCTCAGCCCGGGACTGCATGACTTCCTTCTCATGAACCACACGGGTCAATTCGTTCTGCCTGTAGACCATCTGGTTATATACGTTGTTGAGTTCATTGATCTCCATCGTAGAGCTGACCATTAGATTAGGCCTCATGGCTCCCGGTTGTGCACTGCGCATGGCCCGCATCAGACGTATGAGCGGACGTGTAATCATCGTGGACAGAAAGAAGGACATGATCAGGAATAGAACAACACCAATGATTCCCGAAACAAGAAGCGCCGTCCTCAGGATGGATACCCCTTCCGTTGTCTCCCGCAGCGGAGTTAGCACAGCAAGTGTCCATCCCGTTAATTCAGACTTTTCCCGGACGACGATATAGGATTCCTCCCCGTTCTGCACGACGGATTCGCTGTCCAATATGGCTTTTGAATCGAGATTAATCTCCAGATCCGAAGTCACCACTTCGCCTGCCCCATCCAAGAGCATGATCGAGTCCTGCGAACCATCTGCCCCATTGGAATCATTGAGTTGAAAAAAACTGCGTTGCATCCGCACCACAATATAGCCTCCATGTTCGAAAGAATGATCCATCAGATTAATGCGTCGAATAGCCAGCAGCACTCCCGGGTCTTCAGGATCATCACCTGCCCATACCAGTCTGCCCTTTCCTTCATCCGCCTTGGTTATCCAGCTGCGTTCTACTCTAAGATCGAGGGATCGGTCATCCATAGGGAAGATGCGATGGTAACCGGTTGTATATATCTCCATACTTTGCGCACCATTGATGAAAGACTGATAACTGCCTGCAATCTGCAAGAGAGCTTGACGCTGATTGAAGGTGGCCGGGTTGCCTTGCTTCTCATCGCTCAGCAGACGCTGCACATAGGAATCATCCGCCACTTGGGCGGTCAGCGAATTCACTTGTGCAATGAGTGCATCCAATCTGCCACTGGCTTGGACGGCAGTTTGATGAATATGTTTCTCCGCATTGCTTGTCAGCAGAGCAGCTACACGATCATAAGCCGATATGCCTGCGAGCAATAGAACAACAAGCATCACCAGAACGAAACCGATGAAGATCTGATTGCGGAGGGAGTTGAAATGTCCTTTTTTCCTATGCAACTTCCCCATTCTCCTCTCTTTTCTGCACGTAAAAGAACCCACCACTTTACGCCCGTGCTCTTGAAGACTGGGTACTAACGATGCCGGATTTATCTACGTATTCAGTTCTTCTCATTAAAGCGCTTGCAAAATTGAACCTTAATCTTCTTCTCTTCTAGTCTTTGTTTATTGATTAAACTAACGACTAAAAAATAGCATAGTTTTACAGGTTAATCAATCCACCCGAAGAGTTCCCATACGATAAATAATAACAAAGATCAAAAAAAGAGAGGGGACTCTTAGAGTCCACCTCTCTTGGTTCATATCCCATTCACACCTATTCTTTTCTGTAGCACATCTTCGGTTATTTTACAGACCCCTGTGTAACCCCGTTGATAATCCACTTCTGTGCAAACAGGTAGATGATAATCATCGGCAGCAACGCAAGCAGGTAGGATGCAAACGCAAGGTTAAACTCGGTATTGAATTGTCCCTGGAATACATACTGTACAAGCGGCAACGTGTACTGTCCCGGATCACTGATAATAATGAGTGGCAGCAGGAAGTCGTTGTACGTGGACAGGCAGGTCAGAATACCAACCGTGGCACTGATGGGTGCCATGAGCGGGAAAATAATTTTCCAGAACGTGCCCCAAGTTGTTGCACCATCCACAAAAGCCGCTTCCTCCAATGCCACCGGAATGGACCGGATATATCCAACGTACACAAATACGTTGAATGCCAGACCATAGACCGTGTGCAGCAGGATCAGACCTACCAGATTTGTCATCTCCAGCGATGCGGTCAGCTTAACAATCGGCAGCATGATGATCGGGAACGGAATGAACATCGCACTGACAAAGTAATAATAGAGTCCTTTGAAAAACTTGCGCTTCTCCATATTCCGCGCGATGGCATAGGCCACCATGGAGTTACTGAGTAACGTCAAAAGCACGGTGGAGGCGGTAACGATCGCACTGTTACGGAACGATTGGAAGAAGTTCGTCATATCGATGGCTCTCGCGAAATTCTCCCAGTGAAGCGTCATCGGAAGGGCAAAGACCGATTGGGCCATCTGCTCCGGATTTTTCAAAGCAATCGTAACGGTCATATACAAGGGGAACAGGATAAACAGGGTACCCAGCACCACGAGCAGCATAACGAGCCAATTGATTCTTGTACGGCTTCTCATCACAGATCCATCTCCCTTCTTTGCAGGAACCGGATTTGCAGAATTGAAATCACCGCAATAACGATGAAGTAAATAACCGAGTTCGCAGATTGATATGCATATTCGCCGCCTTCAAATCCTCCGGTGTAGATCAGATGGGAGATGGACTGCGTCGCCCGTCCGGGACCACCGTTGGTCAAGGCTACGATTTGGTCGAAGACCATCAGCGAGTTTTTCATCGCCAGCACCATATTAATGGTGAAGAACGGGGCAATGAGCGGGAATGTAATGCTCCAGAATTCACGCCATTTGCCTGCACCGTCGAGGTTGGATGCCTCGTATAGTGTCGTTGGTATCGTTTGCAGACCAGCCAAATACAGAATCGTATTCAGAGCCACGGATTGCCATACGGCAACAATAACGATACCGATCCAAGCCAGACTCTCGCTACCGAGTATGTTCGTGGAGAGCGCATTGATGCCCAGATTTTGTCCCCAAATCGGGAATACGTTGGAGAACAGGTAGTTAAATATGTAACCTACGATCAATACACTCAGAATATTGGGCAGGAAATAGATGCCGCGGAAAAAGTTACGGAACTTGATCTTGGCATTCAGCCCGAGTGCAATGAGCAGGCTCAGGATATTGGTCAGGATCGTCACAACGATCGCGAATTTGAACGTAAACCAGTAGGCGTTACCTACATTGTCGTCCTGGAACAGGTTGAAATAGTTTTTGAAGCCAACAAAATCATACTCTTTCCCGAATCCGTTATAATTCGTAAATGAATAATAGATACCCTGGAGGGCCGGCAGTGTCATAAATACAAAGAACAATACTACCGCCGGAACCGTCATCCAGTAATAAGGTGCGATACGCTTGTTCATACTCCATCCTCCTTCAGACAAGGCTTAGCGCCGATTGGCAACCTTGTCCCATTCTTTGTCGAGTGTATCTAGATAGTTATCGATGTTTTGGTTCTGCAAAAAGGACTGTACGATGGAATTCAGCTGCACCGCAGCCGGAATATAGTGATCGGGGAAGTCAATAACCTTGCCCTGCTCGATATAAGGCATCAGTTCCTGCACGGCAGGATCATCCTGCTTCACGCCTTCTACCGCAGAGAACAACGTCTGTTCGTCAATATATCTTCCGATATTTTCAGGCTTTAACAGAAACGCAATAAACATCTCTGCCTGTTCGCGATTAGGCGTGTCTGCCGCAATGGTAAACAGGGAGTCGATCCCGTTCACCAGCTTAATCTTGCTTGCATCGTTGCCTGTTGGGAATGGGAAGAAACCGATGTCTACATTCGGGTTCGCTTTGCGAATCTCCGAGATGGCCCAGGTTCCCTGGATGTACATGAAGGCTTCACCATTTGCGAAGGCACGGTTACCATCTGAATAGGCCTTACCAAAGTTATCGCCGTGGCCGTACTTCATAAGCTCCAGCTGTTTCTCAGCAACCTCGCGGTATGACTCCTTAAACGTCACTTTGTTATCCCGACGCTCCTGATAGAAATCAATGCCGACCAGGTTGGAGGCAAGTGCATTGAACGGCAGGCTTGTCTGCCAGTCATCCTTGTATGTGAAGTAAAATGGAATTTTGCCTGCATCCTTAATCTTTTGGGCAGTCGCGATAAGTTCATCCCACGTTTTGGGTACGTCCAATCCCATTTCCTTAAACAGCGTCTTGTTGTACATGATGCCGTTTGCATTCGTCGCGTAAGGAATACCCGTCACTTCGTCCATACCTGTGAGATCCTTAAGCATTTGTATGTAGTTTGGATCAATCGTCTGGAGTAATGAGCTGTCCGTCAGATCGGTGAAAATATCACTCTGGGCCAGAATGGAATAGGTGTCGGTTGCCCCCATGGCCATAATGTCCGGGATATCATTTTTGACAACACGTGTCTTCAATACGGTCTCCGCATCTGGCGGATTCACCTGTGTCACCTGAATATCGTCATGCTCGGCATTAAACGTTTTGATCAATTCGTCAAAGGTTGTTTTGGCTTCAGGCTTGTTCTGGAAAAATTCAATCTGCACTTTGCCATTTGCACTATCCCCACTGGTACAGGAAGATAGAAGTACAGCCATCATTCCGCATAGCAACATTGTCCCGAGAGCCTTGGTAAGCGTTGTTCTCATGTTGTACCTCCCTCAGCTTTATATACGTAAAGATTTACCCATTCAGGTGGTGAAATAACCAATTGGTTAATCCTTCCACCCACTCATACTATGAGCGTTGGCTATACAAGTCTTTATTATTCCTAAAACGGTTTCGATAAAAATGAATCAAGGCATTTCTTCCCACGACCCGAATTGGGCATAAGAAAAGGGACACTGGATGATATCCAATGTCCCTTATTTATTAAGCTATATTCACCCACTATACAGCTTTTATCCGTGTGTCACGAACGCTCAGCTTTTGGCAAAGCATTGCGTAAACGCTTGGCTCGATAACTCTGATATGCACGAATCAACATGCCGATGATGATCATAACCACACCGATGTTAATTGCGACATCAGCCAGATTCAAAATGCCGCGTCCTGACGGAAACACGAGGAAATCCGTTACCCGCGCATAGATAAATCGATCGATTGCATTTCCTAAAGCCCCGCCAACCATAAAACCCGCGCCAGCTTGCATCCAGAAACCACGAATCTCACCTTTACTCCGGTAATACAGCATGCCCGCTATGAACAGAACAGCAATCACACCAAACAGACGTGCATTTCCCTGAAACATGCTGCCTGCCATTCCACTGTTCTCATAATGCTGTAACTGCATGCCCGAGTCACCCAGTCTCATGACATCGCCAACTTCCATATACATCCTCACTGCAATCTTGGTTCCCTGATCCACCAAAGTCACCAGCAGTGCTACCAAATAAAACAGCATCGTGCTTCTCCTCCTGCCTACTGAGCGCTAACTTATTTTAACTTTAAGAGTTTTGTATATTAGGTTACCTTCACTTTAACACAGCTGATGTACGGTCTCCAAATGAGCCAGCTCCAGCCACATATATAGCGTCCAGTAACATGGCCCAGTCGCACTTGGAAGGTACTGTCCCCATTCATGTCGAATGTAGACATCAACCATATATGTAAAGGGGATGCCTGTAATTTGAACCTCACCATGATCGAAAAATTAAAGGAAATGGCACAGGAAGAAATAGAATTGGTATTTGGCACATTTGGTTCCGAAACGGCGCTTAACCTTGGCCTGCATCTGGTTGAAGAAGCGAAGCGTCGTTCCCAGGCCGTGACCATCGACATTACCCTGAAGGGACATCGTCTCTTTTTGCATGCGATGGAAGGTACCCATCCCGACAACGAGGACTGGATTCGACGTAAAAACAACGTGGTGAATCATTTTTCATCCAGTTCTTGGCATACCGCCCTGCGTTTGAGAAACGAGAACCAGACCCTTGAGCACAACTTCAATCTGCCTTCATCGGACTATGTACTGGCTGGTGGCGCTTTCCCGCTGATTCTGGAAAATGAGGGACAGGTCGGCACCATTACAGTATCGGGTCTGCCTGATGAGGAAGACCATGATCTGGTCACGACAGGAATTCGCTCGTTTTTGTTGCAGCAAGGGTAGATTAAACGTGTAAAAAGCCCACGTGATCTATATAGTAGATCACGTGGGCTTTACTATCCAAAGCAACATGCTCAGGACGGATTTTTGCTTTTCATAATATGGTACACATTGCTAAAGCTGCCGGAGAGAATACCGGTAATCGGAAATATGGCCCAATTGATATCCCACCGTTGATATACAAAGCCTGTGAACAAGAAGATGGCTGTCGCCAGCGGCCATACAATCGCTTCCACGGCTCTCACAACCTTGACTTCCTGCTTCTTCTCTACCGTCAACTGGTGCTTCTCCAGCAAGTTTGTGTAAGCCCCCTGAATATTACCGTAATATACAAACAGGAATACTCCTACCCCAGCCATGACCATAAAGGCAGATACACCATAAGAGGCGTAGTTATCATTGATAGAAGAGGCTCCGAAAATAAACACAGGAGACAGAATGCACAGGCAGACACCCGTAATGATGGCTATACGATAAGTCAGAGCGAAGCTTTCCCGACTATGCTGAATACTCATTTTAAGTGTATAAGGAAGCTGGAAGCCCTTCTCCATATAATTGAAGCGTTCCAGCTTCATACCGCTGTATATGAACATGCTTACCGCAATGGCAATCAATACGAACATGCCGATCAGGCCTAGTACAGCGCCCGTTTCTACCGAACGGTTTGCAGCTGAAATGGCATAGTTCTCAAATAAGGCATCCATGAAAATTAGAAATGCCACACCTGACGCGCACAATAAAACACCCAGTCCAATCCAAAATCCGGCATTTCTCTTCGCAGTGGTATATGCGTAAATCTCTTCTTCCGTTAACACAGGTACTGTCTCTTCCGGGCTAATTGGCTGAATACCGAGTTCGGCTGTTAACTCCTCGATGTTACCAAATTCCGAGATCACAATGCCGATGGCTTCATTCTCCGACTTGCCTTCTCGCTTCAATTCCAGGTACTTATCTTCCATCCCCGAAAGGAGCTCCTGCTTCAGATGTTCCACCTCGGGTGTCTTCGGCAGACCAACAAACATGTTCTCCAGATACACCATAATTGTCTCCATGTTCCGTCACAACTCCCTGATAAATAGATTAACAACCTCCTGCGTAACCTTCCATTCCTCACACTTTTCTCTGTAATAGTCGAGGCCGGACGGCGTAATCCGGTAATAGGTACGACGCTTCCCCATACTATTCTCATCCAGGTAAAACGATTCAATATAACCGTTCTTCTCCAATCGGGTGAAGGCCGAGTATAATGTCGTTTCCTTCATGACGTACTTTTCCTCTGTCAGCTGCCTGATGTTCTTGGAAATCTCGTAGCCGTACGACTCCCCTTCGAGCAGCATGTAGAGGATCAGCGTATCATTGTAGCCACGTATAACGTCACTGCTGATCACAAAAGATACTCCTCCTCGTTACTTCATCTGTCGTAGTAGTTGAAGTATAGCACAACTTACTACGACAGGTGAAGTAGTTATTCCAAAAATGGGCAATAAAAAATCCGTACCTGGGAAAGGTACGGATTTTTTTTGTTTTTCCTGCAGATTAATTACTGCGTTTATTGGATCGTTGAGAGAACATCAAGCAACATGGATTTGAATTTCGGCCGATCAATAGCTTCACAGACACGTACATTCGGCTCTTTGCCAAAACGTCCGTTAATATCAACCACACTGTATCCGCGTGTCAGCTCTCCTGCCGCTTCGACATCCACATAATACTGACCCGACTTGGTCATGACGGATTCATCTGCTGCAACAGCCATCAGCAACGTATCGGGATGAGTAGTACCATTCAGCTTATGTACCGACTTGTTGAACTGCATAACCACTTTGTTAATTGCGGTGAAGAAATCGGCACCCGATGTCCCCAGAGCCGCAATCTCTGCATGATCGTCATCGTCCATCACCGAATATTGCGTACACATCTCCCAACCAACCATTGTGATCGGAATGCCCGCATGCAGTACAATTTTCGCGGCTTCCGGGTCTACGTAGAAGTTATACTCTGCCGCCGGTGTGATATTGCCCAGTGCATTATTCGTTCCACCCATGATGTACAGGTGAGCAATCTCCGGAATAATCGTTGGGTCTTTCTGAATCGCCATGGCAATATTGGTCAGCGGGGCAATTGCCAGCAGTTCAATTTCACCTGGATGTGCATGCACCTTCTCAATGATAAAATCAACCGCATGCCCGCTCTCAGGACGCTGCTCCGCCTTCGGGAAATGCGCGCCGCCCATGCCGTCATCGCCATGCACGTCTTCCACTGTACGGTGCTGAGCTTTACCGTAAGCCATTAGCGGTCGCTCGCATCCTTTATACACAGGCACCTTGCCGCCATGTCCAGCAACCTGTACCGTGTACAGGGCATTTTCAACCTCTTGGTCGAATTGTACGTTACCGCCCGTAATGGTGATGCCTTCCACCTGAAAGTGATGCAATGCCGTCAGGATCGCAATCGTATCGTCTCCTGCTGTATCTGTATCGATGATGACTCTTCTCATGATGCCGCGCCCCTTCTTCCGTTTATATAGTACATTCTATAAAACACTATGTCTTATTTTACATCAAAAATGTACCGATGACGATGGAAACGCCGATGATAATCGAACGCAGCAGCTGCGCTACCGCCATATTCCCTCGTGCAATTTCGTCGCAAACTCGCATTTTGGGCGTGAGGAAGTCAAATATAATATAGACCAGGCACAGCACAATAATTCCAAACGCCGACCACAGCAGCATATCCAACCACGAATGTGTCGAGAAAGATACCATACCCACAATAATACACAGTCCTAGCAATTTGCTGCCCATGTACATGCCTGCCGCTTCGTTTCCTTTCGCAATCTCCTCACTATCGTTATACCGGGTCAATTTACTAAAAGCGAAATACCCACATACCAATACCACCAGCAAAATGCCTATACCCACCGCAACATTCAGCAAGTTCAATCCTAAGTTCTCCATTCCTTCTCCTCCTCATCATTCATCCGTTCACGAACCGCAGCCGCGCAATAATAGGCCATATCACCGGTTACTTTCTCCCCGACCCTGGGTAACAACCCAGCCAAACGCCCACCGATCACAAATACCCCTGTAAGCAGATAACCGCTGTACGCGCCATCTTCTGTCTCGATCACGACCTGCTCCATCGGGACCAGTTTCTGATAGATTTTGGGCTGGTTATTGTAGTAGGCCGCAATTTCTTCATCCTCGTCTTCTTGGAGTGAATCTGCCGCTCTCAAGGTTAGAGGAGAAGCCGACTTTTCCTCCAGCTCCGTAAGCCTCTGATGATCCAACTTCTGCTGTACTGCATTCCCATCCAGCAAAAGAGTTCCTCTGCCTTCGCGCCCCCAATAGCTTTTGGCTACATATGGCATGGCGTTCAGCTCGAAGGGTTCAGCCGAAAAATAGGTTGGCAGCAGATATCGGGAAATGACGTCCATCTCTGTATCATCAAAGAGGGTAAACCCGCAATATTCCGGGGTTTGCTCATTACGCTCGTAGAGCGACCAGATCGCCGCCATGAAACCTTTGCTCTGCATCAGCACATGCTGAACGGGGTTCATCAGGCCCAATCGTCCCTCTCGTACCAGATCAAGTAGCGCAGCGCCAATGTCCACCCCTGTTGTCTCATCCCGATCATCAACTAGATATTCCAGTGGATAGAGGCGGTAGAGCAGATTAATCTCCCGACCTTTATGGTAAAGAGCCTCTCCCGGAACAATCTCCAGTTCCTCTAGCGGGGCATAACAGGCTTCGTATCCCGCTTCCCGGCAACGCTTCATCAGGTACTCGGTATTCGTTCGATCTTCGACATGTTCCCCAAAAGAAGTGAACGTCACGGGGCCCTGTAACCCCTGCGCTGCATAGAATTCCAGCCACATTCTGAAACATTCTCGAATACGTTCATCCATCTCGGCAGATGGCGCGGCTAGCGTGGTATCCTCGGCAAGACCCACAAGAATATTTTCCAAAGCAGCAGCCTCCGGTATACCCGTCGGGGTGTCCGTATTATTTTCAATACACTTTGGCCCCGCTTCTCCAATAATCCAATCCTGGCGGGTAATGCCTCCAGTCACCATCTCCATACGTGCCGCCGGAATAAGCCCAGGATGAATACCTAACTGATGCTCCAAAAAGGAATCCGGCATGTACTGTTGGATAAATCGCATCACTTTGCAATAGATCCTGTCTACCGCCTCGGCTGCGGTACGCAGCTCTTGTACCTCCGAAGGAGAATAGACTGTTAATGCAGGCACACAATATTGCTTCCCGTACATCCGATGGTATGGAATCTGTCGTGCCGTTTCTCCCTGAAATACCTCTTCGTGACTTAATGGCAGTTGGATCACGTGCCTCATCCGGTTATCCTCCCGAACTGCGGAAGAAACTGCCGAAGCCGCTTGATTTGGACTTGGATTTGCTATAGGAGCTGTTGCTGTCCTTATTGCTTCGATACGACGACCCGCCATAGTAATAGTGCCCGCTGCTGGAATCATATTCACATCCGGTATCATACTCCGGGTCACATTCATCATTGTTGCTGCCGCAACCGGATAACACGGCAGGAACTGCCAGCATCAGGGAGAAAGCAACCAGCTTCGCTTTTGATCCGGGTTTCGATGCTTGCCCCCGCTCTTGCTCACTCATCACAGATCCACCTCTTTCATATAAAACAACACTTTCTTGCGATCCGCATCCAGCACGGAATACAGGAATTCATACGTCTTGCCATCCCGAACCATATAATGGTCAAGCAGCTGCTCGGCAAGCTCCATCGTATAGGTGGATGAAGCTGTGAGTTCCAACTCCTGAAATGAACTTCCATTCCACAACATATACTCTGCGCTGTACATGGAAGACATTTTGCACATCGCCAGCGCAGCATCCGCAATGGCTGCACCGTACTCGTCCGGCATCTGTTGGTCATACGCAGTTACATATAACGCATGTTCCCGCCCATCCTGGCATTCATTGGACAGATGCGCCCAGAGTTTATTTTTCACCAAGGTGGCATCCACCAGTTTGCGCATGAACAGTTCATCCCGTGTGACTGAAGTCTGTTCCAGCACCCCCGTCTCCGCCTGTCGATCATCTGACCAACTCCGATACGTCAATGAATAATAGATACCGATAACCTCCCTTTCTGTAAGCTCTTAGGTGAGCCGTTTCCATTCATACAAACGTATTTAACGCATGTGGAGGAAAAAAGTTACACTATTCACCATGACATGTAAAAATGAGAACAGGTTGTCGCCACGTTCTTGGATCAATAAAGCTTGAGAAAACTAGCAGATTCCGCGTTTGGTATGTTTTAACCCCGCTCCAAAAAGGCCGGAGAAGATTCCCCGACCTCGTTTGTTCAACCTTATGCTCATGCCATTCGGACCTATAACTCAGCCCACTGAGCCAATACATCATTATATTCAGCGGACAATTGCTCACGATCATGCCAGATTTGTTCCAGTTCAAGCGGATTGTTCTGCACCGTTTCCAGCTGTTGATCCAACACCTGAATCTGTGCCTCAAGACGAGCCAACGTCTGTTCCAGCTTCTCCGCAGACGGTTGGTTGCCATTGCCACTTCTATCGTTCGATGCAGTTGCTACCGAGGTAGCTTCTGGCTTCTTCCCTGATCGGATAGTCCCGCTCGACGCTGTGGTCATACCTGACTTCATCTCTGAATTGCCTTTTCCGCCGGATGGTACGGCGGCTCTCCCGGCTGTACTCTGACCTGTCGCCGCCGCACGAGCTTGCAATTCAAGCTTCTTCTCGCGATACGCCTCATAGTCTCCCAGATAAGCGTTCATCTGTCCGTCCTCCAGTTCCCAGACACGGGACGCCAGGCGATTGACGAAGTACCGATCATGTGAGATGGCAAGTACGGTACCTTCAAAATCAACCAACGACTCTTCCAGCGCTTCCCTGGATGCGATATCCAGATGGTTGGTCGGCTCATCAAGAAGCAGTACATTGGGTTTACGCTGCACCAGCAGAGCCAGCCGCAGGCGTGTCCATTCCCCGCCGGATAATTGCCCCACTGCGCGGAATACATCCGCGCCATAGAATAGATATCGTGCCAGAATTCCGCGTGCTTCCCCTTCCTCCACACCTGCTTCAAGTCTGAAGTATTCGAGTACATTCAGCTTCGGATTCGTAGGTTCCTCCTGTTGAGCCAGATACCCTACATCCACACGCGCCCCCCACTCCAGCTTGCCAGCATTGGGTTGCTCTTCACCAAGCAACAGCTTGAACAGGGTCGTCTTACCGGAGCCGTTCCGACCAATAAGAGCAATTTTGTCACCATATTCCAGCAGACCCGAAATCCCGCGTAGAATCGCTCGCTCGCCATAACTCTTCTCCACTTGTTCCAGGACCACGACCCGTTTACCTGTTCGATCCGTAGGACGCACATCGAAATCGGCATTGCGCCGCTCCAATATGGGACGCTTCACCTGTTCCATCCGCTCCAGTGCTTTGCGCATGGAAGCGGCCCGCCGGAAGAACTTTTCATTGCCACCAACTCGGCCCCACTCCTCCAGCTGGCGGATCGTTTCCTTCATTTTTTTGATCACCTTCTGCTGCTCCTTGAACTCCTCGAATTGCTGCAACAGCCGCTGTTCTTTCACCGCCATATATTCCGTATAGCCCCCCGCTGCCGTTAACGCCTCACCATCCTCCAGCTCCAGCGTTCGATTCACCACCCGATCCAGAAAATAGCGATCATGCGAGATCAGGACAATGGTGCCGGAGTATTCTCGTAAAAATCCTTCCAGCCACTCCACCCGCTCCAGATCAAGATGGTTCGTCGGCTCATCCAGCAATAACAGATCGGGTTTTACGATCAGCTGCGAGGCCAGCACCACCCGGGTCTGTTCCCCACCGGACAGTGAACCGAAGCGCCATTCATAATGCGTCTTGGCAATATCCAGACCGTCCGCAACCTGATTGATTCGGGCATCCATTTCGTATCCACCCTCACGCTCAAACTGTTCTTGCAGTGCCGCGTATCGTTTGAGCAGACGCTCCAATTGATTAGGGTCTGCTGCACATGCCGGATCGGACATCTGCTGCTCCATTTTCTTCATTTGCGTGCGACATATCATAAGCTCCTTGAATCCAAGGCTCAGCACATCCAGTACGGTATGGTCATCTAGCCCTTCCGGAACTTGTGCCACGTAACCGGTCCGTGTATCTTTTTTGATCATCAATTGCCCTTCATCCGGCTTGTTCATTCTTGCCATCAGGCGCATAAGTGTGGTCTTGCCGCTTCCGTTGCGGCCGATTAAGGCAACCTTGTCACCTTCCATAATTTCAAATGTAATGCCGTCCAGCACCAGATGTGCTCCGTGGTATTGAGTCAGTTGTTGCGCGCTAATCATCATCATAATAAGGTTCCTCCTATAGTTGGAAGATCCTGACCGCAACACAAAAAGAGCCGCAGGAGGTTAGCTCCGCGGCCCTTCAGAATTCAAGCAATATCGCTTATCGTCCGAATGAGGTCAAGGCAGGCATCTTCTCGCACATGTTAACTTCCGTATATTCAAAATTGGACAGACTTCTCCCGTTGGTCAGAAAAGTATGAACAATGCCAGCCATAGCAATCGGCAGCTGGCTAATACGGTTGTTAAGCATCTCGTGATTCACCTGTCTTCACCTCCCTTGTCATAATTAATGTCAATATATCACAGACGAATGCATTCCTGCAACCATCCCATCGCGCAATTCATCCTAACTGCACAGCAGCTTTACTGCTGAATCTAGTTCCCGCCCCGTCGCCGAAGCATCACATCTCTGATCGCCACCGTAATAAGTGTTAACATTCCCGCAGTACCGAGTGATACACCGAGCAACGCATATCCGATGCCATTCCAGCCGCCCATATCGATACTGATCATAATTACAACGGCTCCGCCAAGCAAGGCTACACATGGCAATATATACTGAACCCACGTCATTCGCCGCCCTTGTAAACGGTAGATCAACCATTCAATAAGCAGCTGCACCGCCCACATTCCCAATGTCCATAAGATCAGTACTTCCATAAGGTTCCCCTCCTGTTGCTGGATGGATCAAGCGCTTTGTTACAGACATTACGTTACTTCAACCAATCGGAGAAAAAATTCCTGTATCCTTCTTTCATCTTCGTGCGCGAAAAAGCACCAAAAGCATACTCCCGATTGTCTTCCGACACACTGCGCGGTGCTGCGGCAGCCATGTTCACGAGTTCAAACCAGTTGTCCTCGTTGCCTGCAAAGGCATGCGTGGATCGAATGTGACCGTAGCAAGCGTGCTCCGGCTTCACAACCATTTTGCCCATCGCCATCGCTTCGGTCAGCGGCATTGCAAACGTATCAAAGGCGGAACAGTTCCAATAGACCTTAGCGGAGTTCATCAACGTAAATATCTCATCCTGTGTGAGCGCGAACTTCAGTTTCACGTTGGCAGGAATGTCGTACTTCTTCATGGTTTCCTTATAGCGAACACCGCCGAACACCATGTACACTTCCTTATCCGGGTTCTGCCGCGCATATTCCAGCACCAGATCCGGTCGACGATTCGCTTCATCCCTACCGATCCAGAGCACCCGATTATGCACGACCTGGCTCGGGTCATAGTGCCGGTTCGCCAGCTCTTCACTAAAGCCAATCGGGATGACGTTCACGTCATGTACGCCGAAGTTGCGGCCCAGTTCTGTTTTCAAAAACTCGGTCTGCACAATTGCTTTGTCCACCATCGTATAAAATGGCTTCATCATCTCATATCCCGTCAGCGCGGGATCGGGGAAACTGTGCGGGAACAATACACTCTTGGGTAAGAACATCTTCAAAAACGTAAACCCGGATACCGTGTAGATGACATGCTCTATATTTTGGCTATAAATCTGGTCCAGCACGATATCGTAGTTCACCAAGTCACCTTTCTCATGCTCATACCCCGGCAACCAGTCGTATCCGCTGACATGACGCTCCGGCGAGATGAACACAATCTCCACGCCCAGCTCCAGGCCGATCTGCTTCAGTCGATCCGCAAATACACGCGGCCCCTGTGCTTCTGTGAATTGAATTTTACGCATAATAAGTCCGACTTTACGCAAGCTTCTCACCCCTCATTTCTATTCCTCACGCATCTGCTTCATGCACTGTTCCAGCGTCGCTGTCGTCTCAAGCCACTGGTTATTCAGCTGTTCCTTCGGCCATACACATTCTTCACTTCTCAGGTCACCATCAATCAAACGCAGCATCCAAAGTGAGAATACAATAGCATAGGCGTTGTACCATGCTGCCAAAGAATCCCGTTCAATCTGTACGCCCAGGCTCTCTAGTTTGTCCAAATAAATGTCTATGACCCGCTCTCGCAAAGCAGGCGTAACCGTTCTGGGAAACAGCGGATGCGAGAGATCAACCAGATGGTACATGTCCCACAGCGGCGTATTCAGATGGGCATGCTCCCAGTCCAAGACGACCAGCCTACCGTCAACTTCCGCCAGGTTCCCGGGATGCAGGTCTCCGTGACACAGAACGGTAGGAAGTTCTTCCTCTGCTGTGAGAATCAACGCGGCAATCATGTCCCAATCCGATGAAGACAATCGCATATCCAGCGTAGACAACAGGTCATCCACAGATTGTCTGTGCATCTGCAACTCATCCAACATGGTGCGAATAGACGGTTTCTGGCCCACGCGAGGCAACTCGCTCCATTCCGTAACAGGCAACGCATGCCACATTGCCATATGCACCGCTGTGTTCAGCATTGTCACTTCTTGCGAATCATGCACCAGTTGCCCCAGATCCTCGTAGATCATCCAGCTCTGTGCTGGAGCAATGGTAAGATCCGAGGCTGCAATGAGTTGCGGATAGATTGGTGGTAAGCCAGACATCACACGCTCGTACATCCATCGTTCTCGTCCGTGCTGTGCAGGATTCGTCAGCGGTTTAAAAATATAACTTTCCCCGGTAGGAACAGTGAATCGCTCCACATATCGTCCGTTCATTCCTTGATACAACTGTTCGCGGCTTGTTATATAGTGATTATTCAGCATTCCTTCGGGCGTCACCCAGCCGTATGCATCCATCTCATCTTTCACGCAATCCACCATCCGTTTCGTTCTTCCTGCTGCTCCGATGTTGATTTCTATTCATCATACGTTGCCTCTCTCAAGCCTGCAAGCTTTGTTCGTAGGCGCTTATTCCGTGTCTCCATTTAAAGTTTCAAAATTGCCCGTTGCATTTTAGTTAGTAATCACTTACTATACGATTATGAAGAACAAACCTCATGTAGATAGTAAAAAGAAAGATATTTTACAAGCGGCGATGCGCTTGTTTGCAACCAAAGGCGTTGACGGCATATCCGTCAAAGAGATCGGTGACGCCGCCGGAGTAACCGATGCGGCGATTTACAAACATTTTAAAAACAAAGATGCCGTTGCCCTGGAAGCCTTCACCCAATACTGCGCGGACTATACTTCACTGATTGACGGGTATGTTCGACAGGAAGGTCCCGTGTTGGAGCGCTTCAAGCAACTGATTACCGAGGTTCTTCACCTGCACGATGAAGATCCCTATGGACTGCTGTTGATTTCACAGAATCATGAAATATTCATTGAAGCGGGAAGCAGTGAAGATTACCGTCAACCATTGGATGCGTTAATGGATCTGATCGATCAGGGAATGATGCGGGGCGAACTGCCTCAGCAGGATTCACGGCTCACAGCCGTTCTAGTGATCGGCGCGATTACACGTATGGCGGTCTCGAGTATGCAAGGTGAATTGCCAGAGTTGTTGGTACCCTACACCGGGGAAACCGTTCACCGACTCTCATTGATGTTAGGGCACGTATCTCAGGAGTAATGGTAGAGATGGGATGAAGATAGAAATGGAGTAGCGGAGCGTAGGGAAAACTACGTGAGCAACTAAAATGTTTCCGAAGAAAACATACTTCGTAAGCATATGCTTATTCGGCTGAATCCCATATTCGATGCTGATAATGCCGTTAGGCATGATTCGTAATCAAAAGCGGACTTTTTGAACAACTTCTAAAAGAGAATCGTCAACATACCATCAGGATATACCGATGGATTACCGGGTCATACGTGACCTTTTCTTTTTGCACATGAGGTTAGTGTTCATTAACTAAAATAGTCAGGACGTGTCGTTATCATGAAGAAAATATTAATCATCCAAGGCAACCCCGTTTCCCCAAGTTATAATGGCGCAATCGCCGAAGCTTATCGTAAAGGCGCTGTGCAGGCAGGTGCCGAGGTTCGCATGATCACCCTGAACGAACTGGAATTCAACATAAATTTAGAGGGAGGCTATCGTAATAAGCTTCCACTCGAACCGGATTTGCTACAAGCTCAAGAAGCAATCAAGTGGGCCGAGCATCTCGTATGGGTATTCCCGATTTGGTGGGGAGGACCGCCTGCCCTGCTGAAAGGTTTTGTTGACCGAATCTTCATGCCAGGTTACGCCTTCAAGTATCAAAAAGGAAAACCCTTCCCGGATCAGCTGCTCAAAGGCCGTACCGCCCGCATGATCACCACAATGGATGGCCCGTACTGGTACTTCAAATGGTTCCAGGGTGAGCCCGCACATAAAATGATGAAAATCTCCACATTTGCACTGACCGGCATCAAACCTGTTCGGATAACACCTGTAGATGTGGTGGGAAAACAGTCCGAGGAACAGAGAAAGAAATGGTTGGAGAAGATCGAGTTGCTTGGGAGAAAGATGGGGTAACTGAGTAGATATCCATCGTCGCATGGTCAGTTACATTGTGTATAAGTAAAGTTTAATTAAAACGCTGTTTGCTAAGTTTGTTTTGTATAAAACGATGCTAACTAAAACAGGTCAATCATGGGAGTATCTAACCATGATCGACCTGTTCAATGCTATATGGTTAATAGTTAAATGATGATATCATTCGGTACTGGGTCGAATCTACTCATAGACAAGCATTTCCCTTAAGAAGCATAAGACGTTCTATCCGGAAAAACGCCGTCATTCTCTCTTAAGATTCTAATTAATTTTGAAGCTGCACGTAAATAATAGAAATTTGTAGTGGATCCCGGAACTTTTTCAATTTCCTCACATTCCCCATCCGATTTACTTAACTTTATCTTCCCTAATGAGTTTTCATCAGGACCAAACTTGTACACTACAAAATTCTCTGTCTCTTCTTCTTTAACTAACAGAACGTAAGTTGCCAAAATTCTACCTCCCTAATTATTTATATACACTATCTGACCAATTATAATGCTTTTGTGCCTCTGCATGAGCTTTTTCATAAGTTACACCATATTTTTTCATATAATTGGATTCAAACAATTCATGATTGAGTAATAAGATGTCGTTTTTATTATAGTTACCTTTCATTAATCGCTCCCAGGCTAATGCCTGTTGATAGTTAGGGTCAAATAACTTAATTTCTCCACTATCAAATTTATGCTTTTCGAAAAGTAAATGATTCTTAATTTGTTGAATATCTGATTCCTTCCATCCTGTATTCTTCGCAATGTCACTCGTATCAGTTTTCTTTTTTTTAAATGCACTATACTTATCAAAAGCCAGATCCTCCTGCCTCATAAATTCAGAGACTGAAGAAGGCTCTTTTACTTTTGGAACATCAACATTATCAATTCTATCTCCATTAGCATTATGAGTAGGATTTGGAGTTCCGTTAGGTTTCCCCTTGGTCGACTGCTCTCTCTTCGCCTTTGCATCTTTAATAGTCTGTTTTACCTTGGCAATCGCCGGATTGGTCCCACGTCCTTTGTAAGGACCTTTTCCGCCTGATAGACCTCCGGTGACCAGCCCGATTCCGGCTACAATTTGACTCCATTTTAGCGATGTAATCATCAGTTTGGCATAGGATTCCGTGACAGGCTCTCCTGTAAAGGGATTAAAACCCAACTCGAAAGCTTCAATCTGTAATTGGATCAAATCCTGATCTAGTGGTTCGACAGGACCAGGGCCCTGATTCAAGGTACTAATATCTAAATTACCCTTATCCTTTTCAAACGCCTGAAGGGCTGCCTGGTCGGTCACACCCTTCTCGTTGACCGGTAGCCACATATGCCACTGAGAATTGTACACCATTCGATATCCTTTATCACTAGGACTATTCGCTGCTTTCAGCCCGATAGACATCGTAGCTACGGCACCTGCCACTGCTGCCCCGCTCATCTCATCTGCCTGCTGAAAACGGACACCAATGTCTCGGAGTTCCTTCGCGATGTGGGTCAAATGCTCCAGCGTTTCGATCATGCGGGGCTGGGTTTCTTCAAATCGTTCTAAAAACCGTTCTCGCACCATCCCGGACCACATCGATTCCATCCAGCGGATCAATCGAACGAGTTCCTCGCGTGTATCCCCCATTCGCGCGCGAGTCCGTTCAACCTCTCGTGAGGCTTCAAACAAACGTTCCGGGGTTACTTGTATTCTACTCATCGCGTTCTCCATCTGTCCAATGCCGGACTCTATCTATTTCTTTCTTATCTCAACCTATTCTGTTCTAAACGTTCAGCCTATTTCGGGCTTATTTAAACTGTACGTTCTCGCTTAATGTGGCACCTGTGCACTAAAATCATCCCGGCTGGAACGATCGGCATGGTAGAACACCACATCTCCGTCCCTTAAAGTGAACGAGTTGCCATAGCTATCTTCGACTTGATTCTGAAATCCTTCCAGCAACCATTGGTTCATCAGCGGTGCATGGATATATTGCAGATGCGGAGCCCCCAAATTCCCTTCCTGGATCGACTCCAAGTTAATGTTCACCACGATATAGCCGTTCTTTAAGAAGATGGGTGACTTTGCATCCAAACCACCATGGGTGCGCCCATACTCGGCCAGATTGGTTCCTGCTTGAACCACGTAAGGCTCCGCGGGTAGACTATACTCTCCATACCACTGCTGAATGGCCGCATTTGTACGAAGTACATCCGCACTTGCGTTCGTCGGAATATTCGTTTTGGGGCCGATAAACGTACGTAATTGCTCCGGCATCAGCAATAGACTGTATCCGCCTACAGGGGTTTTCATTTTCGTAAATTTATCCCGGTAATACTCCTGATACGTCCGTTCACTCATCATTCCTGGATGAATTTCGCCATAGCGATTATATTTGTAGGTCGCCGTATCTCGTAGCTGTTCCGAAGGTACTTGACGTAACCGATCATTGAGAATGACAAACCGCTTAACTTGATCCTCTGCTGAACCAATACGAATGAAATTACGCTGGTTCGTCGAGTAATACAGATCTACCGGTACGCGCGTTTTCCCATCTTTGCTGACAAAATCAAAGGTCGGAGTCAGGCGAATGCCGTCTCTGGGCCCGAACATATTGCCCTTGGTTTTGAAATCAAACTTAAAGTGATATCCCGTCTTCACAGCCACATTCTGATACCCTTGCAGCGGATGACTACCTGGGCGAATCGGTACGGTGAACTGCGGTTTGTTCCCTCGCTTGTCACCGTCGATGCCCTGCGTTCCCGTCCAATAACTGATCCAGGTTGGGGCAATACTGCCCTTAAATCGCCGGAAAACAAGCTCCCAGTTGTAGTCTGCAATGTCCGTGATTTCAAAGTCGTATAACCTCCCAATGACCTCCACAGATACTTCGTCGCTGGCCAGATGATAGGTTAGATCTGTGTTGGCATCGGGTTGGGCATTGCTTCTGGACATCGATTCAAAATCGGCAGGTGCATTCTCTGCAATATTACGGAACTCCACCTGGTAATCTCCCTCATCTACCCACACAGGCAGATAGAAATCGGTATCGAGCACGTACACCGGAATATCGATCCACGTACTCCGCGGGTAGAACTGTGACCGGTCGGCACTGTACACGTCAAACGGAAACCGCACCTGTTTGATTCGATAATATTTGGCATAATCCCGATCCCCATATCCCGGATACGAGTTGACATCCAGATGTTGTCCGCTCGTGGGGATACGGACTGTGAACGGCCGCTCCAAAATAAGGGCAGACCGATCCATATTCGGTATCGTTTTCTGATTATGAGGTTGATCGTCTGAAACAAGGGAGTAGTTCACGACTGGCGTATGAACGGTGACTGTGTTAATCCCTGGAATTTCAAAGGTTTCTTCTTCATTACCATCATTAACATTTCCACTCATTAATTCATAACGGATTTCGCCTGTGCTAGGCGTATCCTTCTTATTTAACAAGGTTTTGGATATTTCATTGTCAGGACTATACAGAACATCTTTACCAATCATTTGGGGTTCTGCGATCTGACCTGGCGTTGGACCCGTCTCTTCTACTTTTAGGTTATCCATAACAACAGCACCATTAAACTTCAAATAGTCATTCTTAACTTGGACCTTTGGCACAGCATCTTCCGCAATAGATGAGAGATCATCTGTTGGCGTTGATGGCTCGCTGGTCCCTCCCGGCACTGGCTGTGAAGGCGCTGTTAACACAGGTGGTGTATTGGGTGCATAAAAGGTACCGTTCGTAGTCGCTGCATAGATGGGACTACGATAATCAGCAGGATATAGTTCAATCTGTGGTAGCGCATAGTTTTTTAGAATCGCATCGGTTATCTCATAAACGAGTAAAGTGTCAATTTTCCAATAATCGAAATCCCGTTTCACAGTGTAGGTGTATGGTACTTTGACATCTCTAGATCTTGGAGTTGATACCGTTGTCTTACCGCCTTTACCATCCGAGATTTCCTTTACCTCTGTCCACGTTTTGTTATACGTTTTTTCAACCACTACGGTATATGTACAAGTACCTTGCATGTTCACAAACTTATTTTGGAATAGGTAACTTAGACCAAATACATTGCCATATAAACTCTCAGAGGTAGGGATGCCTCGCAGTACGTCAAATGGCTCATTTCCACGTTGATCGGCCTTAATAACTGCGCTTGCATTAGCGTCCATTCTCTCCCCTGTCATTTCTCCGACAGGTGACTCTGCACATGCCGCATCAGGAGTCTCCGGAATTTCAGGTGGTGGCGTGTCGCCAACTGTAATCGTTACATTTTCATAAATGTAATACGGTCCATCTTTGGAATTCTTCCATTTTGCAGTGATGATTGCCGTTCCGACGTTTTTAGCCACAATTTGCCCTGTTAATTTTTCTACGTAAACTACTTCTTTTTGGTTAGAACTCCATTCAATTTGATCGGCACGCTTGGAGACATTCACCCAGTTACCGAATTCTTCTTGGTCGTATGCTTTAGTTCGGATCTCTGCAACCAATGATTTTACATCATTAACCTGAAGCTGCATGTCTTCTCGTACTCGGATCTCTTTGGTTTCGTTTACGTAACCGGAATAGTCAATTTTCAACGGGGTATCATAGGTCGCTTGATATTTACGGTGTCCATCAGGTCTAATACCACCATAAGGTTCTTTTTTTGTTGCTTGCTTTGGGTATCCTGTTTTTGTTTTTAGTATTGCAAACAAATTACCTTTTTCATATTCCGGCTTTGATCCAGGCTCAACTGTATAACTTGGGGCCGAGACATAGTTAATGTCTTCTATGCCTAATGATTTCACATACTGTCTTCTGAAAAGATTTTGTTTATCATCACCTAATGATGCTGGAACATAGTCTAGCGTATTAATCTTGTCTTTTACAAATTCATCTCCTCTTGGTACGGCATCTACTCCACTTCCATATGTGGTGGTTGTTACTCGGTCAGCACCTTCATTCCTTGTTGCTGACCAAATATCACCGTCACCTTGCGTCCATACTGTCATAGGGTGAGGGGAGGCAGTTCCTGTCACCATTACCTTTATTGATTGTTTACCTCTGGCTAATCCACTAGGATTAACTTCAATACCTTTATTTGGGTAACCCTTATTAAAATTTGCATATGATGTATAAGATAATGCAAATGTAAGATATACAATTATGAAGGTAAACAAAACAGTAAAAACATACTTCTTCATTCTAAACTAACCTCATTTCTTTCTGATCACAGCAAAAGATCCACCGTCCATATCAAATTGGGAATTCGGGTTATTGAGATCAATGTAGTTAGCAACCCATAATCTTACTCCCTTATTGTTTTCTTTGAAGAATTGCTTTGTATTCATGTTAGGCAAATTAATGTACCCATACTTTTCATGCAATTTGTTTACTATTTTAGATCCACCTGTAAAATCAATAACACCATTTAAATAATGAATTACATCAAAGTCTTTAGCCTTAGGATAAATAGTGATTTCCGAAAATACTGGTAGTACATTTCTCATTTCATCATAAAAGGACTTATCATCTGCTGCGACAAAGAGTGGCGCATAGATGCTTTTCTTTTTATTCCATTCCTGCACATCCACAGCAATTAAACGGTGAAACACCAGACTCCCAGATCCATTTCTAAAGGTTTTTCTCTTACCTGAAATATCAGAGATAGAGGTATTTCCTGTTGTCAAACTAGATACTAATTCAAGATTAGATTTTTCTATTCCTACCATACGTAGCTCGTTTAAATCATCAAATGCAGCCGCATTCTTTTTTAGCACATTTTCGAGTCTTAGCAAAATGGCAGAAGATTCAGCTCGTGTTGTTGTTTTGTCCATTCCAAACGATCCGTCCGGAAATCCGTTCATCAGGTTGGTTCCCATTGCAAGCGCGAGGTAAGGAATTTTGTCTTGCGCGATTCCTGGTTTAAAGGACTCTTTGACTGGAAGTAACGTTTCTTTCGTTTCAGCAAATGCTGTTTTATACTCATTACTGGATGCAACCAATCCGGAACTCAGCCATTTGGCCATTTCTTCGCGAGTAATCGGAGTACTTGGTTTAAATCCGTTTGGATAGTCTTTGGTATTAATGAACCCCAAATTAACTGCCCGATCCACCTCCGCTTTACTCCAGTGTCCATTCAGATCCTTGAATGAATCCGTCTGGGCATCTTCCGGAAGTGTCATGTCTTTGGCTACTCGTGAAATTAGGGACGCAAACTCTGCTCTTGTTACCGAAGCATTGGGCTTGAACAATCCATTACCGTATCCTTTGAAGTATCCCTTTGAAACCGCAGATTCAATAGCAGACTTTGCCCAGTGATTAGCTTGTACATCTTTGAAGGTTGTTGTTGCGGCATAAACCTGGGAAGAAATCAATGTCGATACGACTACTACAGTGCTCATTATAGGTAACATTATTTTTTTCAACTTTTCCACTCTCCGATTAGTTAGATTTTTGGTTAGTTAGGTTCTTTTTCGTTTCTACATGTTCTTTGTGACGCCTTTGTTTTTTCGCACGGTTTACTACTATGTAAATGTTCACTGTGCTCCGGAATCTGCTTGTATAAAATCTTCTGCCTTCTGATTAATGTAGTCCACCAATTCCGACGTATGTCCCAGGTGCCATTTATCCAGTTGCTTAATCCTCATTTGAAGATCACACATGATGGTTACAAGTCACTGACTATGGTTACTTTAGGTACTTTCCGTTGAAGAATTTAGTCAGCCTGAGAAATTTTAAAATCCATCCACCCTGTGTAGTTTTGAATGTATTTTCCGTTTTGGAATTTATCTAACTGACTTACAACTGGATAGTTATTAATCCTAGTTTATCCTCATTATTAGCCATTTTCTAGCTTCTTCACCTATTAGAATAATTGGTTTTTCTTGCGTTCCAATATTGATACTTTTTATATGAGCCTCTCCTACACCTTTAATATTTTTTAATGTCACTCCTTTTAATAATGTTTCTTCAAATGTCGATACACTTATATCTACATCTTCTAATTTTGCATTACTGAAATCAGTGAGATGGAAAAGTGCATTATTCAACTTACAATCTATTAAAATTGCATCTTTAAATCCCACCTTCCAACAGTCACTCTTACTAAATCTAGATTTTTTAATGATACATTTAGAAAAATCAGCATATCTAAGATCAGATTTATAAAAATCGCAGTTATTTAGATACGCATTTCTAAAAGTCGAAGAACATAATAACGATGTATGAAAATCAATGTTTTCCAATTTTAATTTATCAAAGTTACGTTCTATTAAATATGCTTGTTCAACCATCTTATTGGATAAATCTATTCCTCTAAAATCACCCCCATCTAAATTTAACATTTCGCCTTCTTTACCAATTGTATCAATCCATTTTTTAAGAAGTTTAAATATTCTTATTGAGATTTACTTCCATATCCATACCCCTTATTGATACCATATTACTACCGCCTCTTCTTAATTATTGTAGAGAGACAAAGCAGAACCATCGTCCATATAATACATACCAACTAACCCTTTTCGATCTACGTAAATATTTTCTTTGATCCACAATTTCACTCCTGAACTAGTACTATACTTTGCAAAGAACTGTTCTGAGTTATAGGCTGGCAGCGTCAGGTAACCATATTTTTCAGGTAGTGAAGAAGGTGTAATTCTTTGTCCGCTCAATGCAGTTCTCAATCCAGTCCTAATATGATCAGAGCTAAAATTTTTCGCTTTAGGATAGATTGTGATTTCATGGAATACGGGAATAACATTAGAGTACTCTTTGTAGAAATCTTTATTTTCTTCCGATACAAAGAACGGTGCATAAACGCTCTTTTTTTTTGTCCAATTAGTAGTGTTAATATAGATGGTTCGATGCAAGACTACTTTACCCGCACCATTTTTTAATGTTTTTGTCTTCCCAGAAATCACTGCATATGTTTTATCATTTGCTGTTGAAAAAGGTGTCACTTGACTCAAATTAGACTTAGTTATCCCAACGGCTCTTATCTCATTCAGATCAGAAAATGAAGAAGCCTTTTTACCTTCCATATTTGCGATTCTCAGCAATATTACAGAAGCTTCTGCGCGAGTGGTTGTTTTGGTCATCCCGAATGAGTTATCTGGATATCCAGTCATCACGCCTGTTCCGATAACCACTGAGATGTATGGAGCTTTAGCTTCTGAAATTCCTGGAGAGAATGATTCCTTAACTGGTACAAGCGTTGTTTTAGTATCTTCCAATGCTTTTTTGAAGTCAGTGTCGGCGGTTGCTAATCCGGAACTAATCCACTTAGCCATTTCTTCGCGGGTAATAGGAGTATTTGGTTTAAAACCATTTGGATAGTCTGCAGGATTTATGAATCCCAGAGAAACTGCACGATCAACTTCCTTTTTGCTCCAATGATTGGATAAATCATTAAATACATTGGATTTGTCGACGTTGGGATCTACTTTAGACACACGTGCAAGCAACGAAGCAAATTCAGAACGTGTAACTGAAGCGGATGGTTTGAATGTCCCGTTGCTATATCCTTTGAAGTATCCTTTCGATACCGCTGAATCAATGGATGTTTTAGCCCAGTGATTGCTTGGAACGTCTTTAAACGATGCAGCTGCTTGTATGGACGCCCCCCCCATTATTGTTGTTACAGCGGTAAGTCCGGCAATAAGAGTAACTAATACTTTTTTCATGAATTGTGTTCTCCCCTCATTTTTTCATTTTCTTTCAATCTTTTCCCTTTACTTGAATGGATTGAAGATGGCCACAGCGTACTCATCCAAATCACCATCTCTCAAGAGAATATAATCTGCTGAAACTTCGTGTAATCATAATTCTCTACGAATTTTCCATCTTGAAAAAGATCCAAGCTACTTACTACTGGATAGTTATTCATTCCTGTTTTATCACCATTATTTATAAAAGCTGCATCTAGCACCGAACGCCCCTTTGCGAAACTTTTCACTAGGAACGTTATGGGATTTCCTCTGACACTACTTCTAATCTGTACCACATCGCCGCTACGTCCAGGACCCTTTTACCAAATTAATGCTGTACACCACTTGACTATTCCCTTGTTGAATCGGTAAATCACTCTCTTTGATAATCTTCACGCCAGGGTAAGTTTCCTTCTCCAAATTTTTAATATATTCCGTACTTTTTGTATATGCTTTAAAATAACTTAACTTGGTTAACTTAAACGACTTTTCATCTGTACTCCGGAAGTCTTTGTTCCCGATCCAGACCCAACGACCAATTTTGTCCCACTCAACCTTTTGGCCAAGCCCTTCACTCACCAGACGTAGGGGAACGAAAGTCCGATTTTGCTCCAGAATGATTTGCGTCTCGCCTAACCAATTATTCCATGGATTTTCTTGTGATACATTAGACGCATGAGACATATCTTGTTCTCCTCTGCGGGGGGTGGTTTGTGGTACTTCTATTTTACGCAGAGAGTCAGGTTTGTCTTTATTCACATTTCATGGAACTGATTTTGAGCAAGTACAGAATATTATTATTTTTCACGTGGTATGTATTGTGCAAGCATTCTCCAATAAGACAAAAGACGCAAATATATCAATACTATCTTGAGTTTTAGGACTCATCTGATATCAATTCTTCAATAAGTAAAGACTTGTCCTTCTATTCACCAATCTTTTTAAGATCTAAAGGAATACCAGTTCCTGTAACTTCCAAATCACGGTAATCCAAACTTATTTTAATCTTATCTTCTTCTTTACCTACAATATATCCGTATAGCACCACTCTAGTTGTAATATAAGAAGCCATAACTTGTGAGTCGACAAATTCAACCTCCACACCATAATTATCTATAAAGTACTTCTCGCCTATAACCGTAGCTTTCTCAACAATTTGTTTATCAGTCAAGTAATTCTTAACAATTAAAAAACAAATAAACAAAACTACTATAGATATAATAATCAACAGGACTTTAGAATTAAGTTTAATAAGAATCACCCTTTGATTTTATCAGGAATAATATGTATTACCTAATAATAAATAGCTTGGGAAATAAATACAGTTAGTTTCTTAAATAATGAGCTTTTACAAGCCATGTCTAAAGAATCATATATGTCATAATTAGAGCTCCCTGTCCAAAAATTTACTCCGATTCAAATATCCAGTCTGGTCCAGTTACATAATTAACTTCATAAGTATTATAATTTAATCGCAATAGAAAATATCTCGTTTACATCGTGCTCCACATATCCATAAAATACCACCTTCGAATCTATATAACCCGGAAAAACCTGAGAATCTGTAAATTTAACGGTAACGTTATACTTACTTTTAAAATATTCAGTTCCTATGGGAGTCGCCTTTTTAACAATATTATTATTTTTCACTTAATATGTAATTGCACATCCACTCACTAATAAGACTAAAGACGCAAAAAATATCAATACCCTCTTCATTTTAGGACTCAATCAATATTACCTCTCTTTACAGAACAGATACTGCAAAATTATACATTATTTCAACAGCAGATACGCTTGATAAAATGAAAGGGTTCGGCCCCCATGCATTTCTTATTTCAAGAGTGTCTACATTAATGGGAAGAGATGCTGGATGACCAAGACCTACCCCGACTTAAATTTTGTGCTTATATATTCATAATTAATCTTCTTGCCATCTGAAGGCCACATAAATCCCTTTTTTTCAAATAAGGGCTCCTTGTCCAAAAAGTTGTTCCGATTCAAACATCCACTTTGGCCCACCCACATGTTCAACTTCATAAGTATTATAGTTAATCGCAATAGAAATTTTCTGGTTAACATCACCCTTGACATATCCATATAAAACAACCTGTGGATATACATAACCCGCAAAAACCTGAGAATCTGTAAATTTAACGGTAACGTTATACTTACTTTTAAAATATTCAGTTCCTATGGGAGTCGCCTTTTTAACAATATTATTATTTTTCACCTGGTATGTAATTGCACATCCACTCACTAATAAGACTAAAGACGCAAATATTATCAATACTATCTTCAGTTTAGGACTAATTTCCTATGTCACCTCCTTGAAAAACACATTATTCTCAGGTAATATCTCCTATAATATATTAAATAAAAGGAGAAATATAGATATTGTTCATCTCTGATAAGACTTACCATAAAATTTCTGTTACAACCGGTCACTCATTGAGTGGAGCACTTGCGCAATATACAGCTATACATAACAACCTGTCATCTACTACATACAATCCGGCCAGCATTCGAGCAGTTGTATCCGATGATATCCTAAAGAAAATAGATGCCGGAGAATATGATAAGAAAAACACCGCTTATGTCAACCCAGGAGATGGTGTTGGAGCAGGTTTTTCCAATACATCGACGCGGCATGCAGCCAATACAATCATGATTAATAAGACGTACGAGGAAGCGAATAGACCCAAAATCGTTATACCTTTAATAACCAAACCAACCGATACCTCTTCCGGTTTCTCTACACCATTTTGGAAGAATCCGACTTTTGTTTCAACTACGCTTCCATCTGGTACGCAAAACATGGGAGTCAAACTTTTCAATTCTTTCGGTGGAGAAAAGGCCCCCGGCCTGGAGAACTTCAAGTTTGACAAGAATGGCTTTATTACAAATACACTTTATACAAGAGATGGTGAAGTGATTGGTGGAAATCCAAGGTACACGGAATACATAAATACCCTGCTTACCAATGAAAAAATGAAGGATACCGTAAATAAATTAATTGAAAAGTATGGTGCCAACCTAGGACCTCTTGGACAAATGGCTGCTGCCGGTGCTGGGGTTACCATCCAACTCTCACTAGAGAATCTTCAAAGAGCCGGACAAAAAATGAAGCAGCATGTAAATGAATTTCAATCTAGCCTCCCCACAGCAACCAATGCCATTCTCAGACTTATTGAGTCCAGCGATAGCCGCTCTCTTGAACCTATTGTGGATCGGTTAACAAGTGATTTGCACAAATTTAGCCGCTGGTATGAAGAAGAAGCACATGTCATTGCAGAGTATATTAATCAAAAAGCGGAAGATTTCAGACAAGCCGACGAGGGTTAAAAAGGAGCGACGAAGCATATGTCACGGAGCATTGTTGTAGAATTAGTGGATCTGATGAATGCCGAGAAGGAAATCAATGACTTAATGGATATGCTTGAAGCTAACAAACGTCATGTAAGATCCATTGATGAGAGTATTGGAGATTGGAAAGGTAAATCTGCGGAAGAATTGCGAAGAAAGATGGATCGTTTCCAGAACATTTTAGGAGAATGGATTGCAGATTTCAAGCAGCAACAGATTGAGCTTGTGAAGTATACATATCGTATGGAGCGTGCAGAGCGGGGCAATTAGGATAACGCTCAACTGATGAATAAGATACGAAAAAAGAGGCTTCTTACCATCAAAATGGTAAGAAGCCTCTTTCACTATAAATTTCATTTAAACGAAATACGACCAGACGGATGCTCAGGCAAAATGGACGATACCAACTGCTGCACAGCCGGATGATCCGACTGCATGACCGAATTCCCGGCATCACCGCTATAGACAATCCTACCCTGATCCATCACGGCAATGCGGTCACAGATGGTCATGGCGGCCCGGATATCATGCGTGATAAAGAGATACGACAACCCATAAGATGCTCTGAGCTCCGCCAGCAAAGATAAGATTTGTGTCTGGTGCACCATATCCAGGCTGCTGATCGATTCGTCCAGTACGATTAACTTTGGCTTGAGCGCGATGGCTCGTGCGATGTTGACCCGCTGTAATTGGCCACCGCTGAACTGGTGCGGAAGCTTGCTCCCATCCTCTGGTGTAAGTCCGACCTGCTCAAGCAGTTGTCCAACCACACGAAGTTGTTCTTTTGCCGACAAACGCTCGTAATTATCCAGCGGCTCACCGATGATCTGCGCGGCAGTCATAAGCGGATTCACAGCCGAATAACAGTCCTGGAACACGACTTGCAGATCACGTCGTAATCCCTTAAGCACGGGTTTGCTGGATCGATAGATATCCTGACCTTGAAATAAAACCTGACCCTGTCTGGGCTTCTCCAGACCAAGAATGATTTTGCCCAAGGTGCTTTTACCTGCCCCGCTCGTACCCAACAGTCCCAGACAAACACCCTTTTCAATCGTAAGTGAGATGTCTGCCAGCACAGGAGGACGTGCTCCCGAACGATCTAGCCAATTGCGTTTGCCATAGCTATGGCTCACTTCACGTACCTGAAGCATCAGGTCATCCTCCTCTCTTGTACTTGGCAGAAGCAATCTCCGAAGAAGACGAAATTACACATCACCATGTCCATTCCACCCCTACACTACCCACTCAAAATACAGTTCATACCCGCTCGCTCCACACATACACTCACTGAACGATTCAACTCACCTGTAATCACTATCGTCCCAAAGACATACTGGGTCTAGCATTTAACAACATCCGGGTATACTCATGCTGCGGCTGATCGAACAGCTGATACACATCTGCCTGCTCTACAATTCGTCCCTTCTGCATGACTGCGACCTCATCTGCCATTTGCGAGATCACACCCAGATCGTGGGAGATGAGCAAGATGGATGTGCCGTATTCGGTACGTAGTCGATCCAATTCCTGAAGCACCTTCAACTGATTCACAACATCCAGTGCCGTCGTTGGTTCGTCAGCAATAACCAGAGCGGGGCGCAGGCACATCGATATGGCGATCATCACCCGCTGCAACATGCCGCCACTGAGTTGGAAGGGATATCGCTTCATCAGCTTGGCCGGCTCGGGCAGGTTCATATCTGCCAAGGCAGCAATGGCCCGCTCTCGGGCCACGGCTTTGGACATTCCCGTATGCGTACGCAAAGTTTCAATGAATTGAGATCCAATCGTATATACGGGTGTAAAAGCATTCATCGGATTCTGCATAATAAATCCGATGTCCTTGCCACGGATGCGCCGCATCTCCTCGCCAGACAACGAGCCCAGCTCCCGTCCATTCAGACGGATGCTGCCCGATACCTCCATCCTGCGCGGATTAAGCAGGTGGAGCAATGCGTTACATGTAACCGTCTTGCCGCTGCCACTCTCGCCGACCAGACCGAAGACACGACCTTTTTTTAATTCGAAATCAATAGGCGCAAGTAACGGGACGGAACCCTCCGCTGTTCTAAGATTCACTTGCAGACCTCGAACTTCGAGTACTTTCGTTGCATCATCCACCGTTACGTTCACCTCCGTGTGAGTTTGGTTCCGAATCAACTACTGTTTTGCAATGCCATAACGCTCGGATAATGCTTCACCCAAGATGTTGAACGTAATGACGACCAGCAGAATCAATGCACCCGGGTAGATCATTAACTCCGGATGACTGCGAATATAACCCGTTCCTTCATGAATCATGGCGCCCCACTCTGCATTGGGTGGTTGAATACCGAGTCCCAGGAAGGACAGTGCGGATATATCCATAATCGCCCAGCCCATCTCCAACGTACCCATGACAACAATGGGACGCTGCACGTTGGGGATGATATGTTTGCGAATAATCGTCCACGAAGAAGAGCCGCTAATCCGCGCCGCCGCGATGAAATTCCGTTCCTTCAGACTCACGACCATATTCCGGCAGATGCGTGCATAATGCACCCACTGTACCATCATGAGTGCTAGGAGCACCTGCATCAGACCTGGACCAAAAATCCCCACAATACCGAGCACCAGCACCAGATTCGGAAACGCCATAATGCCTTCACACAAGCGCATTAGCAGACTGTCCACCCAGCCACCAAGATAACCGGAGATCGAACCCACAATGACGCCAATGAGCAATGAAGACAGAAAGATCAGGGTAGCAAAGCCGAGCGATACCCGCGCTCCATATATCAGTCTGGTGAGATTGTCGCGTCCCAGATGATCCGTTCCGAGCCAATGCTCAAGCGATGGACTCGACAGCTTCTGCAACAGATTCACCTTCACCGGGTCATGAGGGGCAATCCATGGAGCAAGTATAGCAATCCCGAAGAAAAGCAATATGATCACCGAGCAGATCTGGATGGCTCTCTGTCCTTTAAATACCGCACGCCATTTGTTTATCAATGTTCTGCCCGTCCCTTCGCCGAAATCCGTGGGTCCATATAGAGCTGCACCAGATCAACGAGCAGATTGCATACGATGAACAGGCATGCCGCGAGGAAGACATAACATTGAATCACGGGAATATCCCGGTTAAATATCGCATCAACAAAATATCGTCCGAACCCCGGCCAGGAGAACACCTGCTCTACAATAATCGTGCCTGTGAGCAGCTTGCCCATACTCATCCCCATCCCCGTAATGAGGGGGGATATAGCGATCTTCAGGACATGCTTGAGCATAATGACTCGTTCGCGAATTCCACGTGTTCTCGCGTACTGTACATACGTTTCCTGCAATTGCTCCAGTACACTGGAACGCAACAATCGGGTGTAGACCGCAATAAGAATCAAGGAGAGTGTAATCGTAGGCAGAACCAGATTCTCCCACGATCCACGCCCCTCCACAGGCAGCCAGTCCAGCTTCACCGAGAAAAAGAAAATCAGCAGATAACCGAGCCAGAATTGCGGAATAGATGCTCCAATATAGGAAATGGCCCGGCTGAGCATATCAATCCAGCTATTCTTATACACCGCTGCTAGGACTCCCAAAGGAATACTCACCAAGGCCGATAACAATATACTCCAAAAGGCCAGTTCAGCCGTAGCCGGAAGCCTTAATTTCACTTCATCCCATACGGGTTTATTGGTGAGGTACGAGGTGCCGAAGTCGAGCTTGGCAATCTTCTGAATCGTATGCGCATATTGGGTTAACAAGGGCTGATCCAGACCGAATTCATGCCGTTTTTGCGCAAGCAGCTCCGGTGTTGGATAGATATGAGCTGCTGTCAGATAAGCCTCGGCCGGATCAACTGGTGAGATATGAATAAGTGCAAAGGTAACAAGTGTAGCGATAAAAACGATAGGAATGATCGCGATCATTCGTTTACCAATATAGCCGATCACCAAACGTTCCTCCCTTTCATCAAGCTACATGGCCTTACCAAGGACCATCCACTTCCCTAATTAAAGTATTTACTATTTATTGATTGCCCAGTTCAATGCCGACAAACGGATTCTCATCACGGTTCGCCGGGAAAATAAAGTTGGAGATTTTCTTCTGATATACAGCCGTTTTCTTAATGTAAGAGATCGGTACGATCGCCGATTGCTCCTGAAGAGTTTTCAGGATGGAGCCATATAACTCCTGGCGTTTCGTCTCGTCTGTAGATGAAAGGGCTGCATGCACCTGATCGTCCAGTTCCTTTTTCATCGGCAACGCACTCAGGGTCTCGGAAATCCCGAATCCAGGGCTCGCTACAACGTTAATGAAAGAATGGGGATCATACGGCGCGCCATAGTTATACCAGAAATACAGGTCGAAGTCATTGGCTTTCAGACGTTTGATCTGAACCGTCAGTTCCAGTCCAGTGAGGTTTACTTTAACCCCCAGCTCGCTCCACTCAGCCTGAATGGTCTCCGCCATCGCTTTCTGAATCGGGTCCGTTTTGTCAAAAATCATTTCGAAATCAAGCTGCTGTCCGTCTTTCTCACGAACCGTACCACCAGCCGGCAGCTTCCAGCCCGCTTCACCCAGTAATGCTTTGGATTTCTCCACGTCATACGTGATCGGTTCCAGGTCTACATTGGTGTACGGATAGTTTTTGGACAATACGGTGTCGGCTGGTTCTTCCAAACCGGAAGTGACCCCCTCAACCATCGCCTGTTTGTTAAACCCTTGCTGGAGCGCCATCCGCACTCTGACATCGGACAGCTTGGGATTGGAAGAGTTCAGCAGCAGACTGCGTGTGCCCACCGGATCAGACAATTGCGTCACATATTCATCGTTGTCACGAAGCTGTTGGAATGCATCCAGACTGATCACACCTTCCCCGTAGATCAGGTCGAGATCGCCTTTTTCAAATGCAAGGACACGGGTTTCACCGTCAGGAATGATTTTGACCGTAATCTGATCTACCTTCGGTGCTGTTCCCCAATAATTCGGGTTGCGTTTGAACACAGCATATTCGTCCTGCTTGTAATCAGCCAGCATCCACGGGCCCGTTCCAACTGGCTCTTTGATGCCTTGGGAAGTATCTCCGTTATCCGGGAATCCAGCTTCACCCAGGAAGCGAAAAGGACGAACCACCGACAAATCCTGAAGAACAGGATAATACGGCTCTGTAAGTGTCAGTCGGAAAGTCTGGTCGTCCACAACCTCCGTCTTGTCGAGCACGCCTACAATGCCCAGCCAGCTATGTGTATCTTTATTTTTCATTACAGCATCAAAGTTCTTTTTCACAATCTCAGCATTAAATGGCGTACCATCTGAGAATTTCACACCTTGGCGAAGCTTGAATGTATATACTTTGCCGTCATCGGAGATGGTCCATGATTCTGCCAGCGCAGGTTCCAGTTTTCCGTCCTTCTGGTAACTGATCAATGGCTCATAGAGCATGGATTGGGCAAATAATTGCGAAGGATTGTACGTATGCGGATTCATTGTACCGATATCACGCGGCCATGACATCGTAATCGACTTCGTAGATGTTTGATCCGAGGCAGCAGATGAGGACTCATCTCCACTTCCTGTATTGCTGCAGCCCACGATAACCAATAGCAACAACAGCATCGTTGCCAGTGTGAGAGCCGAAGATTTGCGATGTTGTACAGACATGGATGTTGAACCCCTTTTCTCTATTTTGTGATAATGATTATCATATTCATCCATTAAGAATAGGCAGGAGTCCTTCTTTTGTCAACAAAATTCGACATTATATGTATCCCTATTAAATATGCCAAAAAAGCCCTTCCTGTGGGAGGAAGAGCCACTTGACCTGAATATGCCCACATATATAGGAATAAGCTTGCCTTTACGAATTATTCCTTGCTCACAGCACGAATATCATCAAAGATAACGTGCCCGAAACAGGTTGGGTTGAATCCACCGCATAGTATAGATGGAGAACTCCTGAATGATGATCTACATCTAAAGCTCCAAAAACGCCTGTAACGTTCGATCAGATAAACCCGGAATGTACTCGTGCCCGTACTCGTGATAGACTACCAACTCTTTATCCGAACGAATCCGGTTGTACGTTGCAAACTGGGTGGATGGCGGGCAGATGGTGTCTGCAAGTCCGGTAACAAACAAAACCTTGGCCTGAATTCGTTCAGCCAGATTGGAGATATCGATGTATCCCAGCTTGTTGAAAATAGCATCCTCCCGCTCATGATTTGGATCAAATAACCGGAAGTAATACACCAGTTCCTCATAGGCAGAGGTTGAGGCACCCAGTTCCCAGGCTTGTCTGTAATCTGATAAAAAAGGATATACCGGCACCGCCAGCTTCACGCGTGGTTCAAGTGAAGCACACGCCGTGGCTAACGCCCCACCCTGTGAACAGCCGTAGACACCCACCCGCTCCGCATCAACATGTGGCATTGACATCAGTATGCGTACGGTCTGTACCGTATCGAGGAAAACATTACGGAAATATAACTTATTGGGGTCAGGGTCATCGATGCCCCGAATGATATGTCCCCGCAGAGTTGTCCCCTTAACTTGCAGGTTATCCTCGGAAAGGCCTCCCTGTCCACGGCAATCCAATGCCAGCACGGTGATGCCATGAGCTGCATATGTAATCTTGTCGAACCAGTCGCCGCTATCACCGGAATATCCATGAAACATGGCCATTGCTTGGCCCTTGTCATCAATAGATGCTGCTATAGGCCGAACCAGCTTACCATGTATACGTGCGCCTCCCACACCCGTGAAATAAAGATGGAAGCATTCTGCAAGCGGCGATGTGAAAGCCGCTGGAATCAATTCATATTCAAGCGATTGCGCATCAAGCTCCGCGAGGGCCAGGCTCCAATAAGCATCGAAATCTTCCGGTTTCGGACTGCTTCCGCTGTATTTTTTCAACTGTTCCAATGGCATGTCGCCCATGGGATTCACTCCTGTCTGCATGCACACAACACGTCTCTTCGTGAGTCATGTTCATCTCGTATTTTAAATTGATACCAAAAGAGACGCATATGAGGATATCACTAAAGGTTCATCTTCACATACGCCTTCTTGCTTCTCGTTTAAACTTCTACAATGATGCCCTCATAGAACCGACGAATAACCTTCTCCGCTGGCTTACCAAATACTCCATATCCGTCATCCATCAGCGCATCCTTCTCTGCGTACAACTGTGCGCTCCAGTCCCATAGGCCGAATCCACGTACCCAGTCACGCTGACTGACATGCCGGAACATGGCTTCATAGAATCGCTCCTGTTCCTCCGCGCTGACCTCACCTGCAAGTCCCCAATCGTTCGGTACATGAGCTGATCCGCTGCGGCTAGGACAACCGGCTTCCGCAAAGAAAAAGGGTTTGCCATACGGAGCAATCGCCTGCTCGATTCGATTCAGCTGTGCCTCCCAATCTCCAATGGGGTAATAACCGCTGGATGAGATTACATCCACAGCATCCCACCACTTCACATGGGCTTCCTGATATTTGTCCGTGTTGTATGACACCAGTCCAGTGTACACTTCACGCACGCCAGCGATCACCTCGCGCCACTCCTGATCCCGACGCTCGGATTGCACCATCTCACAGCCCACGATAAACATCTCACACTTTTCCTGCTCTGCAATGGCTGCATAATGCTTCTGAAATGCCGTGTAGCTGCGGAACCAATCCTTCCACTTCGGTTCACAAGGCACATCGATATCAAAAAAGTTAATATGTGCACGCCATGTGCCATCGGTGCAGTTGACGGTTGGTTTCAGAATGACACGCAGCCCGAGTGCCCTGGCATAACGCATCATATCGACCAGTTCATCATCATCCACCAGATGGTCACCCCGATATTTGACCTCTACCGCCTGCGGATGATCCTGATGTGCCGCCAGTGCAAAAATAACATGCGAACTGCCTGTACGTTCAGCCATCAGGCGCAAGGACTCCTTCGCTTCCGGCTTGCGGAAGTCTCCCCTGCCACTCATCCAGCCAAATGTAAATCCTTTGATATATTCCATGTGCAATACTCCCCTGTGTCCCATTCACTTCATTTAAAAAACAGTCGAATATATTCACTTCCACTACGATTGCAGTACCATCTTCCGATCGCCGTTATCCCCAGATTTCTGTAAATCCCTTTTATACAAGGGAGAAATCCGGGGATAAATGCGACCACTTCGCTTCTTCAGATTGGTTCTGCACTTTCACTTCAATTACAACTGGCCTTCCTCGTGGTCTCCGGCAATGACTTCATCCGTCTCGATCACATATTTCACGATCTCTTCGACGGTCGTGTAAGCCACGCCCACATACGTGTCGGCAGCGCCGTAATAGATGGCGATACGCCCGGTCTCGGCATCATGCAGTGTTGCACACGGGAAGATGACATTATCCACGAAGCCTTGCTCTTCATACCATTTTTCCGGGGTCAGCACAAAGTTGGAGGAACGATATTTCACTTTGGACGGCTCATCCAGATCCAGGATGACCGCCCCCATGCTATAGACGAAACCGTTGCACGTTCCAGTTACGCCATGGTAGAACATCAGCCAGCCTTCGGACGTTTCGATCGGAGCAGGCCCGCCGCCAATTTTTACCGATTGCCACCAGCCTTGGCCGCCTTTGCTCATGACATGACGATGTTTGCCCCAGTACACGAGATCCGGGCTTTCACTCAGGAAGATATCCCCGAATGGCGTATGTCCACTGTCACTTGGTCTGGACAACATCACATAGTTATCGTTGATTTTGCGCGGGAACAACACACCATTCCGGTTGAACGGCAGCATCGGATTTTCGAGACGGACAAACGTTTTGAAGTCATCCGTCTTCGCCAGTCCTAATGCAGCGCCGTAGAAGTCCGTACACCAGATGATGTAATATGTATCCTCCACTTTGACCAGACGTGGGTCGTAAGCATAGTTCGGCATAAACGGATCGCCATTTTCATCGACAAAGGCAATGCGTTCCTCTTCAATCGTCCACTCCAGACCGTCCTCACTCGCTCCCATGTGAAGATGCGGACGTCCATTAACGGTTTCAGCGCGGAATACCCCAATGAATTTCCCTTCATAAGGTACAACGGCACTGTTGAAGATACGGGCAACGCCTTTAACCGGGTTACGCGGAACTACCGGATTCGCCGAATGTCTCCATACCGGCCCTTCTGTTCCCTCCGGTTTGGCTTCCCACGGCATATTCGGCAAAGCATCCCCCACAATGTGTACGTTTTTCTTTTCAGCAACTGACATTTTCATTTCTCCCTTCGGTTAGGCTTTTATGAAATGAACATTTTAAATTTACACAAGGCCACTTTGATGACAGAACAACCTTCCGATCGCCATTATCCCCAGATTTTTTGATCCCTTATGGAAGGGGAACATCCAGTTATAGCGTCTGCTTACGAAGTGAGCTTTCTTTCAGAAATCTTTTAGCGAACACTCCGTTTCTCCTGCTTTTTTCTGTCCTCTTCGTTCCTGTGCATTCTCATTGCATTTCATAAAACCTTTCGTCGTTTCATTCATTTAACAGAGCCTTGTGCGAAGCCGTTATAGATGTACTTCTGTAACAGCAGGAAGATGATCATCGTTGGTATAATGGCGATCATGATGCCGGCACTGATGACCTCCCACTGCGATCCGAACGGTCCCTTGAATTTGAACAAGGCAGTGGATATGACCTGTAGATCGGTCTTCGGCATGTACAGAAACGGTGTGTAGAAGTCGTTATAGATGTTAACGCCCTTCACGATAATGACCGTTACAATGGCCGGTTTCAGCAATGGCAAGATGATTTTCCAGTAGATCGTGAAGTACGAAGCACCGTCCAGCATGGCGGATTCATCCAATGCACTGGAGATGGAGCCCAGAAATTGCAGGAAGATATACACCGCGATGATATCTGTACCCAAGTACATCACGATGGCTGCCCAGCGTGTGTTGAACAGGTCGAGCGCGTTGATGATCTGGAATGTGGCAACCTGCGTTGTCACACTGGGGATCAGGGTAGCGAGCAGGAATGCGGCGACCATGATCTTTTTGCCTTTGAATTTGAACCGATCCAACACATACGCAATCATGGAACCCGTTAAGGTTGCACCGATAATGGAAATGACCAGGATAATAATTGTATTTTTGAAACCGACCAGCATGTTGCCGTCCACAAATGCCTTCGCATAGTTCGCAAAGTTCAGCCAGTTGGCTGGTGGGGCAAGCGGGCTGCTGGTGGCGTATTCCGCATTGGTTTTGAGGGATGCAAACAGGATCACCACGATAGGTAACAGTGCGATAAACGCCGCAATAATCAAGGAAGCATATTTAACTACGCTCGCAAGGGTGTATTTGAATTGTGTCACGTTCATTCCTCCCCTTTCATGGTGACGCGCTGCACGAGCGTAACGAGAATAACGATGAAGAGCAGCACGACTGCCATGGCAGATGCCAGTCCTAGCTTGCCATATTTAAACGCCAAGTGAACCGTTTGGATGACAAATGTCATACTGCCGTTGGAACCATCGGTCATGATATATGGAATATCGAACGCACTAATTGCGCCGCTAATGGCCAAGATCAGGTTAAGCTGCAGGATGCGCGTAATACTCGGCAGAATGATATGGCGGAATTGCTGCCAGCGATTGGCGCCGTCAATATCCGAAGCTTCATATACATCCTTCGGGATGGAGGAGATTGCACCCAGGAAGATAATAAAGTTGAAGCCCATGTATCTCCATACCGATGCACCTGCAAGGGACACATTGATGATATTCGGATTACCGAGCCAAAGCTGCGTGTATTGTCCCAGCCCTACAGCATGCATGAGCATATCGAGTGTGCCGTCCGGTTTGAAGAAAAAGAGGAAGATAAAACCGATAGCTACCCCATTCAGCAAATAGGGGAAGAACAGTATGCCTTTGAAGAAGTTTTTGCCTCGGACTTTGAAACTCAGAATCGTGGCAAAGTAGAGCGCCAAGCCCATCTGCACAAACGTAGCTGCGAAGTAGTACAAACTGACAATAAATACTTTGAAGTATTCCGGATCACTGAAGATGCGTGTATAGTTCTCAAACCCAACATAATCGAATCTTTTGCTGTATCCATTCCAATCGGTGAAACTGTATTTGAACATGTTGATGACCGGTAAGTATGCAAACGTGAACAGCAACGCCAGCGGAATAATTGAGAAGGCACAGATGATAAATATGCGTTGCGCTGAGTAACCCCAATTTGAAACCTTTAAGTACTTCATGCTCTCCACACCTCCAAGCGGTTGACCCGCCTATATATCGAAAGACTCCCGTTCAGGAAAATTGGGCTGAACAACTGCCGGGGAAGGCATCCGGCACCATAACTTCAGACACCATTTGCCCCCATACAACATGGATTTTCACCCATGCTCCCGTAGTCTGTTCACCACCTGACCACTTACGTTAATCCCATTATTTCGTGAGTTCTGCTCGTGCTTTTACCCACTTATCATTCAGGTCCTTCATGATGTCGTCATAGGATTCCTTGCGGTTACCAATACCTGCTTCGATAATGCGTTTCTTAAAGTCAGGCTGCCAGAGGCCGATTTCGCCTTCGTTATCAATCTTGTCAACGAGACCTTCCTGACCTTCTTTGGCAGGGGTGAGCGTGGAGAATTTCACATCTTTATATTGATCCAAAATCGGTGGCAATTCCGCGTTTTTGTCTGCATCCATACCGCCGCCCTGTTCAACTGCATAGTTTGACTTCGCCAGGAACCAGTCAATCCAGGCTTTAGCAGCAGGTTTGTTCTCGCTGTTCACGTTCATCCCGATGTTATAGTCTGCGGAGAGTGGTACCACAACATCACTTGCATTGGTTGGGAAAGGAAGAAATCCAATGTCGTCCGGCGTATCTGTCATCCCTTGAATCTGTGTGATGGCCCAAGAGCCAAGTGCCATTGTGGCAATTTTGCCTTTGGCCAGATCCGCTTTGGAGCTTTCCCAGTCGGTTGTCGTTGGGTCTTTCTCGATCAGACCATTCTTGGCTGCATCATAGAGCACTTTGTACAGTTCATAGTGCGGCTGACCAGGCACAAAGTTATCATCTGTGTTCGGTTGGTCCACGTTCACATAATCTACGCTACCCGCAACGGTTGGCAGATCCGCTTCCCATTGAGTAAGCGCCCAGCCGGATGCATAGTTGGTATACAAAGGAATTGCATCGGTGTTATCTTTCACCAATTGAAGCGCTGCCTGGAATTGCTCAGGCGTCTTAGGCACTTCATTGATACCGGCATCCTTGAATACCTGTTTGTTATAGATGATTCCTGAGAACGTAATAACGGTTGGTATACCATACACTTGACCGTCTACCATACGTTCTTCAATGGCCGTGTATTTGTCTTTCAATTCATCATAAGTGCCGAGCGGCTCGAAGAAGTCAGGGATATCCGCGATTGGAACACTGGTCGGAATCATCAGTACGTCACCATAATCCTTGGTGCTCATACGGATCTTCACTTGTCCTTCATAGTCAGCCAGCGCTTGGAAGTTTACTTTGACATCCGGGTATTCCTTATTGAACTCGGCCGCGTAGTCTTTGAACACAGTATCCACAATATCTGTCCGTTGTGTAAGGACGGTAATTTCACCCTTAATATCTGCCGGATCTGTACTGATCTCCTCTCCTGCCTGCGAAGATCCACCTCCGGATGAACATGCAGCAAGTAGTGAAGTGATGAGCAGCATCGTCAGCAACATCATCCAACCTTTGTTTTTTCTCAATTGTTTCGACCCCTCTCTTAATTTAATTAAGTTATCGTTAAGGTTACAAAATGAATTCTATTATGGTAACGCTTACCTGTCAATTCATTTATTTATAACCTAACAAGACAAATTGCGAGGCAATTCGTTGACATCTGTTTTTCAGAGCACTAATATTGTTTTATAAAGTTACCGTTAACTTAATAAATTGGATTGATGCACTATTTTGAAGGAGCGCTCACTTATGAATACAAAAACATCCCAACTCCAATCTGAGATTAAGGCGCATTGGGAGAAGCGGATTTTACCCTTCTGGTCCAACCTTAAAGATACAACCCACGGTGGATTCTACGGTTGGGTGGGCAATGATCTTCAGGTGAATCCGCAAGCACCCAAAGGCGGGATCGCCACGGCACGTCAACTCTGGTCTTTTGCAGCGGGGTATCGGGTTACCGGAAACGAGAGATGGCGCGATCACGCGGAACACGCATACCGTTTTCTCGCCGATCATGTGATGGATACCGAATATGGTGGTATGTACTGGATGGTAGATTACACAGGGGAAGCACTGGACACGAGCAAACATGTATATACGCAATCCTTCGGTGTGTACTCACTCAGTGAGTACTATCGCGCTACCGGGGATGCTTCTGCATTGGAACTTGCGAAAACGCTTTTTGCTCTCATTGAGGATAAAGGTCTGGATGCCGAGCTACCTGCATACAAGGAACAATTTGATCGCACATGGAAGGAACAGCCCAATGAAATGCTGAGCGAAAACGGGGTGATTGCGGATTACACCATGAATACGCATATCCATGTGTTAGAGGCCTACACCACACTCTATCGCGTGTGGCCAGATCAGCAAGTGAAGGCGGCGCTGGAACGCCTGCTCGGCATTCTATATGAACGGGTGTATGACCAAGACACCACGTTTCTCGGGGTATTTTTCAACAAACAGTGGGAGTCCATCATTGATCTGCGCTCGTTCGGACATGACATTGAAGCCAGCTGGCTGATCGACGAAGCACTGAAAGTTCTGGGGATGGAGCAACATCCGGAGTATGCGGCGATGGTAACGGATATTGCCTATAACATCTCCAATGTGGCCGTAAATGCCGATGGTTCCCTGCTCAATGAACAAGAAGGTGAACATATCGATGAGAAGCGAATCTGGTGGGTTCAGGCGGAGGCGATGGTCGGTTTCTATAACGCGTATCAGCGCACAGGTGATCCACTGTTTCTGGAGAGAGTGGAACGGCTGTGGAACTACACGAAGGAGAACATCATTGATCAGCGTGCTGGCGGAGAATGGTACTGGTCGGTGGACGGGAACGGAACACCGGATCAGAGCGAAATTGCCGGACCGTGGAAATGCCCGTATCACAACAGCAGATTCTGTATTGAACTAATCGAGAGGATGGGATCAGAATGATACACCCGAAATACAAGGAGTTACTGGAGGAACAGGAGCAGTTGCTTGCCCGCCCCAATGAGATCAACTCTTCCTTCTACAATGGCGTATATGATCGGTATCAATATCCGGTCATCACTCGCCATCATGTACCGCTGCATTGGAGATTCGATCTGGATGAGACGACGAACCCGCATTTTATGGAACGCCTGGGCATTAACGCAACGCTGAATCCAGGAGCCATCTATTTCAATGGCAAATACATCATGGTCATTCGTACGGAAGGATTGGATCGTAAATCGATCTTTGCGCTTGCGGAGAGTGACAATGGAATTGACGGGTTCCGTTTCACGGGTAAACCACTGGTCTGGGATGATATCGATGCCGATGAAACGAATCAGTATGATATGCGCCTCGTTCAACATGAAGATGGCTGGATCTACGGCATCTATTGTTCGGAACGCAAAGATCCGGAGGCTCCTGCATTTGATACATCCAGCGCAGTGGCACAGGCAGGACTGGTTCGGACACGAGATCTCACAAGCTGGGAACGGTTGCCCAACATCACAACGAATTCCCCTCAACAGCGCAATGTCGTACTGCACCCGGAATTCGTGGATGGAAAGTATGCCTTCTACACCCGTCCACAGGACGGATTCATCTCGACTGGCAGCGGCGGCGGTATCGCCTTTGGTCTATGTGAGGATATCTTGAACCCGGTCATTCATGAAGAGACGGTTATTGATGAACGGCAGTATCATACGGTTTACGAAGTCAAAAACGGCCAAGGCCCTGCTCCGCTCAAGACGGATCGTGGCTGGATTCACATTGCTCACGGGGTTCGGAACACCGCAGCAGGACTGCGTTATGTGTTATACACTTTCGCAACGGATCTGAATGATCCGACGCGTATGATTGCCAAGCCGGGCGGCCACTTCATTGCCCCTTATGACGACGAGCGTGTAGGCGATGTGTCCAATGTTATTTTCTGCAACGGTGCCGTAGTCAATGAGAAGCAAGAAGTCTTTATCTATTACGCATCCAGTGATACCCGCTGTCATGTGGCAACTACCACTCTGGAGAAATTGGTTGATTACACGTTCAACACACCGGCCGATCCATATCGTTCCCTGGACTGTGCCAGCCAGCGGGGTCAGCTGATTGAACAGAATGAGAAGCTTTTACAGAAACAATTAACGTAACATCGGTAGAGCGTCCTCTCAGGGAAACCTGCAATGTGCTGAAAATTAGCGAAGCAACAGCCAGAATGGCTTTATTCCAAGTGGGTAACGATGTATACTGATATGGATTGTTATTATGTTGGAGGAAAGCACTCATCATAGTGACAGCACATTGTGCCTATACCGGCTTGAAGGAGGCGACCATACTGAAGAACAATATCACCATGCGGGATATCGCCGACAGGCTCGGGGTCAGCAGTGTGACCGTCTCGAAAGCGTTGAATGATAAAGATGGCGTGAGTGGCGAATTAAAAGAAAAAATTAAAGTGCTTGCTGCCCAAATGGGCTATCGGTATAATGCCGCTGCCCGTTCGATGAAGGAAGGCTTAACCCATAATATTGGCGTAATTATCCCGGAGCGTTTTACCGGACCTACGCAGTCGTTTTATGTACGCGTGTTCCAGCGCATCACCAAACATCTGGAGGAACAGGGCTACTACGGCATTCTTCACATTCTGAATGTGGAGGATGAGGAAGAATTAACATTGCCCAAGCTGTACAGCGACAACAAAGTCGATGGTTTTATCGTGCTCGGGCAGATCAGCAAAGAGTATATTGAACTGGTGCGATCAATGGAAGTTCCCAAAATGTTTCTCGACTTCTATGATGAACATTCGGACATTGATTCCGTCGTTACCGATAACTTCTACGCTGCCTATGAGCTGACGAACTATTTGGTTCAGCAGGGCCACCGTAACATTGCTTATGTAGGGAACCTGTATTCCACGAGCAGCATCCAGGACCGATTCCTCGGGTATTACAAATCCTTGCTGGAACATCGGTTGCCGATGAATCCAAATCTAATTCTGAATGATCGGGATGAACGGGGTACCTTTATTGAGATCGATCTGCCCGAGCAGTTGCCAACGGCCTTTGTATGCAACTGTGATCAGGTCGCCCATCTGCTGGTTCAAAAACTGAATTCGATGGATATTCAGGTGCCTGGCCAATGCTCTGTTGTTGGTTTTGATAATGATATCTATGCCATGCTCTCCGATCCCAAGCTGACAACTGTCGAAGTGGATGTGGAACAGATGGCGCGCACGGCAGTCCAGTCGATGCTCAAAAAGGTCGACAACCCGAACCGCAGTTTCGGCCGTGTTCATGTGAAAGGTAATATCATCTATCGTGACTCGGTGAGTGCTGCGTCTGACTCACCAGATATAAATGGATAGCTAATAATAGAATTAAAAAAACGAACACAGATGACTGGCCTCTATCTTATTGGCCAGTCTTTTCTGATGCTCCGGGGCTTAATAACAACGACGATCGGTTGAATCCATCAAAAATGTAGTCGTTCTCCAAATCGAGAGAATGAGAATCAGCTCATACACATTGGTTAAAGCCCCACTCTTCACGGGCAGGGAGATTAGCTGCCCTGCAAACAATAACGCAGTCCCAATAAACAGCCATACCCATTTATGTTTGAAAAGCACAATCAAGCTAACAAACAAGAGTACAATGCCCACGATGATAACCATCATCGGCGGACCTCCATGACCTTCTGCCATATAACGCAGTACTCCATACTCTTCTATAGCAGTGAGATTTTTAACCTCGGATAAAGTAAAGCCTGCAATCTGATAGATAACCAGACCCAGTGTAAGCAGCCAGGCGATCACTTTCGTTATACTACTATCTGCAAACTTCGCACCCGAGCTGCGCAAGATATGGTAGCCAACAAGAATAAGGGTTGGCGTAGCGAAGGCATGTAGCCAAAATCGAAGGCTACTAAGAACGGTTAACAATTCCCCTTCTCCTATCAGGTTACCTACAGCAATAATTCCATTATCATATGCCAAGCTAAACGCTACGAATAGCTGAAAACTGGAATATGTGAGCCATTGCTTTCTCTGGGTTAAAACGACGGCCATCCGAATAACAAGTATCAAATAAACAAGAGTCAGTGCGGAGTATAGCCATACATCCAAGCTGCTTCACCATCCTTATATCCAAACTCATATTCACTTGCTCATTTTTGTTTATAATTAACTAGTTATCATTTCCATTCATTTATTATATTTACCAGTAAGTATAATTACAAGACGAACTTGTATTAATAACTGTTTATAGAGCTAATTTATACAATAAAGAGTACTCCCGGCTATCTCGCAGCTGCAGGAGTACTCTTTTCTTGTTTGAAGAATGAACCAGCAACAGGATACCCTGATACCCCTCGCTTTGTTCTCAGACTTACATCACATCATCGCCTAATAACTCGTCTTCAACCAATTGTCCTTGGACCAAGTCAGTTTACCCGAACCCGCCCCATTGGATGCTGTGAGGCGTGCATTCAGCGTAGATGGATCATCCGTGGTATAGCTATAGGGAAGTGTCGAGAAGCCATTCCAGGAGAATGATTTTACCACGGCCGGGACTGGTGCTAGCGGACTGCCAGATGTATCACTGCTGCCTCGGAAGGAGCTTCCATCCAAAGAATACATCGTATCGGTCACTCTGATTTTGCCGGTATAGGTCGGATCTGCCGGATCGGTCTGATTGTTACGAACAGGATACAGCACGTCCTTGATGACCGATTTCTCCACCAATACAGCTCCGCTTTCCGTAGAGATAGCGCCATTGCCAATAATATCGAACTTATAACCTTTGGACGCAATCGCTGTTGCCATTGCCGTTGTAATTTTGGCTTTAGCGGCACGTGCCCCTGTTGCATCCATCACGATGTTATACGCATGTGCGTTGCCTCCACGCAGGCGTGGCATCCGGTCCTGAATGTCTTTGTAGAGATTATGGTGTAGCGTCATGGACAGATTGGCATTAGCCGACTCCAGGCTGGTGGAACCGACCAGATGTCCTTTCTTTTGCGGTCCAGAGATGGCAATAATATCGGCTTTGCTGAGACCTACAGCACTGCTGCGCAGGTAGTTATACATCGGATAGGAAGCCTTATTCGCTTCCAACTCGTTAATCTGCTGGGTAACCCAGCTGTTCGAGCTGCCGTCATCCCCTTTGAAGAGGGACCAGGAGATGGTCACGCCGCTGGTTCCTTTTTTCGAATCGATGAGTCCGTCATAGGCTTTATTGAATGTACAGTGATCAATCCACACGTTGCTGTTCTCTTCCAGGGTGATATAATCCCAATCGTTCTTGTCGTAATCGCCTTTGGTCGATTCATCCCATTCCCATAACTCATCGAATTCCAGGTTGCGGATGATCACGTTGGAGCTTCGCTTCACGCTAATCGCAGCGTGTTTGATTTTGGAACCGTTGGCGGAGAAAATGGTGAGTCCATTGAAACCGTCCACTGTAATTTTACTTACACCTGTCTGTTTCAATACAGGATGCGTCAACGCATCATTATGCTTGGCAAACGGCGAAGTCTGCGCTACACTCGGAATCTCATTCCATCCCAGATTCAGATCGTTCATGATCTCAACGACTTTGACACCGGAGTTCTTTTTCAGAGCCAGTGCCAGATCAATCGCATTATACACTTTCTTATACGTAGCTGTGTTGGATTCGCTGACGATGCCGCCGCCCGCGTTGCCTTGGGAGAAACCTGTAAGATTGTAGTCCGCATTGCCCGCTGCCTGCACACTTGCCGGTCCGGACAATAATGTTAGCCCCAAGGTTAGAGCCAAGGCTGCGCTGCACCAGCTTCGAATTGTAGTTTTCATAGAATTCATTCCTCCCGAAATATGATGATTACATTCGTCCATCGCTGCCAAGCCATGTTACGAAGGACATGCCCTCAATGTAAGTGTTGAGAGCGATTACAACAATAATCCCTGTCTCACATGTAGGAGGAACTGCCGATGTGGCAAGGATCTGTACTGTAAGCAACCTTGAATCGTACAGAGTTAACTTGAGGAGTAAGATTTCCGGGATACTTTGAGACAGTAAGATGATGTCGGATAAATTGAAAACAAAAAAGCAGGACTGCATCTGCTGCAGACCTGCTCGATTTTACTTTTTGATGGAACGTGTCCAGAAGCCGCCATGGAACTGTTTAGGCTCTACGGTAATGACAAATGCTTTGGGGTCCAGATCGAGAATCGTCTGATAGAGCAGTTTCTGGTTTTTGCGTTTCGCCAGAATCTCCATCACAAGCCGATCCCCGTCACGTCCGCTACCCACCCATGCAGTAACGCCGTACCCTTTATCTCGAAGTGCATTCGCGACGTTGCCCCCCATCTGGTTACAGATGACTTTAACGGTAACGTAACCGAGTGCAATCTTTTCTTCAATCCAGGCTCCGAGCAACACACCAAGTCCGTATCCCACCGCATACACGATTAAGGCAGAAGGTTGGGTCAGATATTTGAGCACCAGATTCAGGCCGAGCACATAGATCACAATCTCACCCATGCTGATCAGTGCGGCGATATATTTCTGTCCTTTGAGCGTCAGAATCATCCGGAGTGTATAAGCCGATACGTACACAATCTGGATCAAAAAGATAAATACCAATATTTTAAACAATCGTAATCCCTCTTTCCTGGCCTTCACAAGTGAATCGGCCCTTTGCTGCATCTACTCGACGATTTCGTTTTATCCATACTTCCTGTACGTTCGCTCTATCTCCATCATTGGACGTTATACCCTTATTCTAAACGGTTGAATGTCAATTCGTAGGCATTTTCTGCTCTTCGTCATGCCGGAACTGCCATTATAGAACCGTTTATACCGATTATCAACCCGGGCGAAGGTCCCAGGGGCGAAAACTGGTGACTGTGAATATGCTATATCATCATAAAATCGAGCATAATTGCACAGGATACCGGGTCAGAATCAGGATGGATGAGGCAAAACAAAAAGGAGGTACCGGCATGCAGCTATGGAAGGAGATGGAACGGGAAGGCATGGAGGAACTCATTTTTTGCCATGATCCAGTTAGTGGGTTGAGGGCAGTCATTGCGATTCATAGTACAGCCCTTGGTCCTGCACTGGGTGGATGCCGCTACTGGACGTATGCATCCGAGGAAGAGGCTGTTCGGGACGCCGTGAAGCTTGCCAAAGGCATGACGTACAAAAATGCAATCTCTGGACTGCCCTATGGCGGCGGGAAGGTGGTCATATGGGATGGTCCTTTTGCAAGGAATGCAAAACCGGATGAGGTTAGTTGTGAATCTCAAAGCGTTGAGCATGTCGCTGGAGATCTGAAGATAGAGCAACGAAAGGCCGCCGGCGGGGAACGGGAAGTTGTTGCTGAGGAAGTGTCGCATCCTATAGATGGGAGCCCGGATACAGGCGTATCCAGGCGGGCGCAGCGCTTTCGCGCACTGGGTCGTTGTCTGGAGCGGCTGAACGGGCGCTACGTGACTGGCCTTGATCTGGGTACCACGGCGACAGACATGGACCAGATCCGAATGGAGACCACACATGTGACGGACACCACCGGTTCGCTTGGGGCGCAGGATGACTTCACTGCCGAGATGACCGCCTATGGTGTACACATCGGCATTGTGACTTCGCTGCGCCAGCAAGGCATTGCATCTTTGCAGGGCATTCCCGTTGCCGTCCAGGGACTGGGCAAGGTCGGGCATGCCCTGTGCCGTTACCTGCATGCAGCCGGGGCACGGCTCATTGTGGCAGACGTTGTACCGGAGCGTGTACAACGTGCCCTTGTGCAGTTCAGCGGCGCCATTTCGGCCGATCCGGCCCATATCCATGCCGCTGACTGCAAGGTCTTCGCCCCCTGTGCCCTGGGGGGCGTACTGACCCCGGCAACGGTGGAGGAGCTGCGCTGCTCCATCGTTGCCGGGGCGGCCAACAACCAGCTGAGTGAACGACAGCTGGTTGTTGGCCGCATGCAGGCGCGCGGCATCCTGTACGCGCCTGATTACGTGCTCAACGCAGGCGGAATCATCTCTACCGCCTACGAGCTGGAAGGCGCCGGGCCTGACCTGATCCGCCAAAAGGTGGCGGGGATTGCAGGCACGCTGAGCAAGGTATACGCAGAAGCTGCGCAATCTGCGATCTCTACAGCCGATGCAGCCGATCGGCTAGCGGATTCCATCCTCCGATCAGGCCATACAAGATAGGGTGCCCCCACTCTGCCACAAGATGCAGATAGAGAACCATTCCAATCGTTGACTCCTACGCCGTAAACATGTCGAGACCATCCCGTATTAGCTCACTCGCTTATCACAATTCAAGCGGCTGATTGGGTGCTCATGCGTCCTCACACGCCTGAACCTCAACTATGCTCTATGGACGGGACGTTACTGCGAGTCCTTATTACTAGACTGATTACAACATCTGTATACAAGCAAGCCCCTGCCACTTAAGCATATTCACAACGCCAACACATCCTCCGCCGCGTTATTCATTCAAAGGTATAGTATTACTCGGAACTCATCATGAGCTCCCTCGATTTCGGTATTTCGACATTCCGAAAGTGAGCCTCCACCGCTTCAGTCCATTTTTAACGAACCTGATACACCCTATTTGGTCCTTTTAGCATGGATCTAATATCTAACGAATCTCAGACACGTTATTGTGCCTAATTCGCTCCTTTTTCAAGCTATATAGCTACTTTTCCGAAGGATAGCGTTCCTGAGGTTCGTTAGAATTTATATTTCATGTTTTTTCCCCGAATAGGTTGTCTGAGGTTCGTTAGCGCTGAGGCCGAAGATTTCTTTGGGGCAGTATCACCTATCAAAAAGAGCTAACCCCCGACATCCGTGTTCAGGTTAGCTCTTATACCCTCTCTTATTGTTTAGCCCTCTTACTCTCTTTCTCTACTACTCTATTCTTAGACGGCAACCGGCCTCTTATCCGCTGTCTTCTTCTCCCGAAACAGCAGCGTCCACAGCAACACATTCGCCACAATCAGAATTGCACCATAGATCCATACGCCACCCGACACTGAGCGGAAAAAGACATGGACTCCCCATAACATGGCAAGCACAGGGAGGGCGGCAAATACATACCAGCCATCACTTTGTTGCGCCATACTGAAGGATTGGGAGAACGGCGGCTTCCGCAGCAACAACTTGCCTGCCAGCGGAACAAGGGCAGTCGCCGTTAACAAGATGATCGCAATATCCGGCAGTATCCGTAATCCAAATGTCCAGGTGAACAGAATGGCATTTGCCAGAAATATAGGCAGGAACATGTTGCACAGGAATGCCTTCAGAGCGCCTTTATACAATGCACTATCATTCGCCATCGGTGCAGCGCGAAAGGTCCAGAACGCCTTGTATTGTCCCGAAAATTTCAGCATGACTACCACCGTTACAACCAGCATCAGCACGATGTAAAACGTATATACGAACGAACTTTGCCTGAACTCCGCCCAGGTGGAGGATTGCAATTGGGTAAACCAAAATATATAAGGCAAAACAAAGGATAAGCCAAGCGATGGGTACACCTTCAGCTTGAATTCCCGTTCATTACGCATCATGCTGGCGGACAGACGGAAGCAAGCCTGCTCCTCTCTGGAACGACTGACCACCTTGGAGATTAACCGATCCCAGGTTCCGCGTCTGCGTCCAGAAGACTCACCCGAGTGTGCCATTTTCTCCAAATACAACTCAAAGGAAGGCATTAGCTTCACATATACGATCAGACTCACCAAAGGAACCAAGACTGCGAGTGCTGTAAAGGTATACATCCATACATTCCCGCCCCCTGCAAATAACCATTCATAGGCAGCCGCATACCATAACGGTGGCAACAACAATTGCCACCAAGCGGGGGTAAATACCATACCAAAATCAAACATGTCGAACGAGCGGATGACCAACTGATAACCAATTGCAATTCCCACGGACAGCAGAATCTGCACCATATTGATCATATCCTTCAGCTTCTCGCCATCCAGAAACTTCATCATGAGAAGATAAACCAAGGACGTGGTCACTAGAATCAGCATGTTGATCAGAATTAATTCCACAAGGAAGATCAGAAAGAATCCGATGCCATGCGTAATTAATGCGGCAATTAGCGGTACACCTGTTAACGAACCCGTCAGCAGGAACAGATAGACACCTGCATGAATGGCTCGGGCCATACCTACCGTTCGCCCATTAACAGGCTTCGTCATGATAATATTACGGTCCCGGATGTCCAGCAGTACGGAGGAGAAATCCGAAATCATGGACGTCATGATCATAAACATTAAGATGCCGAACACCAGACCCATCTGAAGCATGAAATGCCCTGTATCCCACACAATAAAGGGAACCATCATCAGTCCCATTAATCCATACAACCACAGGGATCGATGAAACTGATTACCTTCCTTGCGCTCTTTTTTCCCTGAATTGTTGGACAAAATAGTAGGAACTCTGCGTTGATCCATCTGGAATTTCACCCGCAAAATCAGGCGCAGTGCATCATAATCTGCTCCTGTTCTGGCGATGATTGGACGAAAGCGATCCAGAATCTTCAGCGTGCGGAAGTCGGAGTTTTCCTCCATATCAGTACACCTCCTGCACAATCGATACGAATCGCTCAGCAATGGCTTTGTGCTCATTGAAACCCGTCAATTGATTAAATACTTCCTCGAGCGTGCCTTCCATGGATTGTTGTTGGAGCTGCTTAAACGTACCGTCTGCCACGACGCGTCCTTCAGCGATCAGTACAATCCGACTGCTGATCTTCTCCACCACATCCATGATGTGGGACGAATAAAAGATGGTTGTACCTTTGGCTGACAACTGCGATAAAATCTCTTTCACCACCATCACACTATTGGCATCCAGTCCGCTGAGAGGTTCATCCAGGAACAACAGATCCGGGTCATGCAGCAGTGCAGAGATTAACAACACCTTCTGCCGCATACCTTTGGAAAAGGAGGCAATACGGGAATGATATGATTTTTCGAGTCCAAAACAATCCATCAATAGCTTGGCTTTATAATCCGCATCTTCATAGGACATGCCGTATAACTCTCCCGTAAACGTCAGGTACTCCGCAGGAGTTAATTGTTCGTATAATTCCGCGACCTCCGGAACATAGCCTATTTTGCGTTTATACTCCACATCCCCATCCGCAATATCTTTACCAAAGATTCGCACCGTGCCCACATACCCTTCAACCAGCCCGAGTAAAATCTTAACCGTCGTACTCTTGCCAGCCCCGTTGGGACCAATATATCCAATCATCTCACCGCGATTCACTTCCAGATCGATGCCATTCAACACATAACGCCCGTTGTATCTCATACGCAAGCCTTCAATGGATAGCACATGTTGTTCACTCATTTCGTTATCCACTCCTGTCTCTACTTTTTTCTACAATTCTACTAGTTTACCACAGTTTGGTATGATGTTGATCGGAATTAAATCATGATATGACCCAACATCTGCATATTCCATGGAGTAAGAGCATCACATAACAAGCGTGAACACATCACAAAGCCCCTGTCTCACCTTAAGGGAAGAGACAAGGGCTTTATCTGTAGCTTTATCTATAATGTAGCTTTATCTATAATGTAGCTTTATCTATAATTGGAATCTTATTTCTAATATCTAACCGTCTTACTGCACTTTAACAATCTGAAAATGCTGATTCGTACCGCCATTATCCGTCCACTGGATGGCCGCAGCACCATCTGCCAACGATTGACCGGAGATGTCCAAAACCTTGCCTGTACTGCGGTTCTTCAGTTTATAATAACCACCACCTACATGGACGAGCTGCCATTGCTGGCTAGCCCAACCCCCGTCATTCCACTGTTCAATAACAGCCCCATCGGCCGTGGAACCATTCTCCACACCGATCAGCTTGCCGCTGGAACGGTTGATGATATTGACATAACCGCCACCTGCATCGGTAATCTGCCACTGTTGACTCGTTGTTCCCCCATCTGCTCGCTGCTCCACATCCGCACCGTTGGCAGAAGAACCCCCGATGACATTTAGCAACTTGTTACTCTTACGGCTAATCAGCTGATATGAAGCATTCGGGTCCCAGACATCCGGTGTATTCACTCCGGTCACGGTACCTGTTGCTGTATCAATCGTGATACTGCTGGCCCAGTTCATCGCCAGACTGGTTGCACTTGGGAACGAGAGTGGCAGCCAGACATACTTGGAATCCTGCACAGGCCCGCTCCACGCTCCAGCCCAGCGATCGCCCATGTAGAGATAGGATGTGGTCTGAGAACCTTCTACCGGAACGACATAGGTGGATTGGGAACCATACGTTGTGCTGTCTCCGAAGTTGCTAAGGCCGCTCCATGTACCTGTAATACTGGAAGCTGTTGCATATTTGGCCTGATTCGGATTCCAGCCAGTTGCACCCGAGGTGATCAGGAAGTATACGCCATCTTTTTTGAATAAAGCAGGTGCTTCACGATATTGTCCGGGCCACAGTGTTGTGACAAGGGATTCCACACCCAGGAAATCCGGGGTCAGCTTATATATATTCAGATCTGCATTCACTCGGGTCGCGGAGATTAGGTAAGCCGTTCCGTTATCGTTGTAAACCGTCATATCTCTGGAATCATACCCAAGTGGACGATAGCTGCCCACATACGTGTAGTTCCCATCAACCGTACTAGAAGTAGCTACAGCCACTCTGGCTTCGTCATAATCCAGACCATTCTCCTTGTGCATCCAAAGCACGTATTTGCCCGTGGCACTGTTGTAGATGACCTTCGGGCGTTCAATGTTGGAGATATTTAATTCGGCTGCCGAGCTGCTGGTGAGCACATCATTGCGATACTCCCAGTTCTTCAGATCGGATGAACGATACACGGACACGGCCTTGAACGTTCCATTCGCATTGCGGTTCTCCCCAAACCAATAATAGTACCCATTCGCCTTGATCATCCCGCCCCCATGAGCATGAACAATGTTGCCATTGGTGTCCTTGAACTGTACCCCGTTCGTTACATTGAGCGGAGCAGCTGAAGCATTTGGTGCGGGTGCGAGCAGCATGCCTAATGATTGCAGCGCTAGCACCAAAATAAGCAGATAACTCAAGCGCTGAGTAAAGCGAAAGCGGCGTGAGTGTGTATTCTTTTTCAACCATCCATCGTTCATAGCCATATCGTAATGCACCTCCATGTTTTTTTTATGAAGCGCTTACATAAAATAAAGTCGATATGTCACATCTGCCTCCGATCGATGATGCATTTAACATTAGAATTCCTGGCAAGATTAATTGGCTCAGCTTCACCTCCTTGTTTCCGATTGTAGCTGCCATGTCCCTGCTCGAATAGTGAACAATCCGGCGGAACATGTACAATTCCATACTCCCCGCTCTCCAAAGAAAGCAAAAAGACGCTTCCTCCGAAGCGTCCTCTGCTATACCTGATCTGCCCCTTCATGATGTAACAATCTCTAGCTGTGTAGGCTGTTCATAGGCAGGTTTTAAATATATGTTTTATCAGCGTATACTCGTCCTTATAGCTTAGTCTCGGTCGTCAAAATCCTGGTCGAACGATAACACTTTACCCGTGTTGGCATCGATATCTACATCTGCTTCACCTTGAGCGGTTCTCAGTTCGATCTCATACACATAGCGTCCATCATCATGATCCAGCTCGACTTTGGTTACTTTACCACCCGTAACTTGTTTCAACGCAATGTTTGAAGCTTGGTATGCCGTCAATTTGACCTGCTTGGAGGCAGAGCTGTTGGATGTATTGCCTGTAACAGAGCCTTGATAGTCATCGTCATCATCGTAGTCTTCATCATCCACGACCGCCAGGATCTTGCCGGTATAAGCATCCAGACGAACGACAACATCATTTTTGCCTTTTCTGTCGATCTCAACTTCATAGAACGTTTGGCCGTTTCTGCGCTCCAGATCCACGTCATCCACTTTCCCATCGGCTGCTTTTAGCGCCAACGCTTTTGCTTGGGATGCATTCAGCATTTTGCCTGTGCTGTTCTGATTCTGTGTTACGGATTGTGTCGTTGATGTTGGTGTAGTTTGCACCGGTTGTCCGTTCACATTCCCGCTAGCCGCTACTGCCGATCCTCCGAGCAGCACCGCTGCTGACAAGCTACCAATCCAAAGTTTATGTTTGTTCATCATCATCATTCATCTCCTCGTATGTTGTTTCGTTCTCGTCTACATTCATAGAATAACCTGCCGGAATGAGAGATCAGCGAGAGTTAGATTAGAATTTGATGAGAAAATGAGGAGATTGCTCATTTAGATGTTGTTCATGATGCATGTATTCAAAAACATGTATTTAAAAGCAAATGAAAAAGATGACTCCACATTAGGAATCATCTGTCCATCGAATTAACGCTATATTCAATCGGTCTTTTGCAAAGGTTAATCCTCGTCATCATCCCATGTCACCGAACGGATGGCTCCCGAGATCGCGTTCACTTGCACAATGGCCTCCCGGCCATCCTCCAGATCAATTTCCACCAGATAATACGGATTCCCGCTGTTGGTTCCACGCAATTCGATGTCATCCACTTCCCCCGGGACCTCCGCAAGTGCCTTCTGCTTGGCTTGTTTCTCGCTCAGAAACTGGGGCTTGGGATCATCCTTGGTTGGTTCAGTTGTTGGGGCTGCTATTGTTTTGGAAGATATCGTCTCTCCCGTATATGGATCAATCGTGAGTTCTTCACGGCTGTTATCCTTCGCCTTCACTATCGCAGTGTATACCGGACTGCCTTGTTGCTCTACAAGTTCAAGCGAGACCAATTGGTTATCTGCTTGTCGTTTTAACAACGCCGTCTTGATCTGCTCGCGGCTCCATAACGTCTTCTCTTCCGCTTGCGGGTTCGACTCCAGCCGTTTGATGGAATTCACGGTAGCCGTAACGGCATCCACCTGAACGTCATATAATCCGGTCTCCGAACGGAGCTGCATAATATACGTCCCGTCCTTCAACGTGGAATTCACAATCTCGCCCGGATATTGATCCAGTACGGATTGGGCTGCCGCATCTGCCGTAAGTACCGCTCCAGTCGATTGCCAAGGCTTCCACCAAGCAACTGCTGCCACAATCAGCACAATGAGAAGCCCTGAACCCCACCAGAGTGATTTGCGCGATTTCGCCCATCCACTGTTCCCCTGTTCATGCCGCTTCATTTCCGGTGGCCGCTGCTCATGCTCTGTCATCACGTATCCCCCCTTATAGCTCTCCCCATAGCCCAAGTTCAAATGCTATATATTCGGTCTGAGTTTAGTTTCCAATGGCTACTACATAAAATGAACTATTCTTTTACACAGCGCGGAGAGGACAGAAAAAACCTGAAAAAGCGAAGCGTTCGCCTTTATCCCCGGATTTTCCCCTTTGAGCAAAAGAGAATCCAAAAAATCTGGGGATAACAGCGATTGGAAGGTTGTTCTGTCATCGTAGTGTCAGTGTGAACAATCTTTAGTTCAGTTTATATAGTATATAAGAGAAGAATGAGAATTTCATGAGAGCGGCCCGTTCTGAACCGATAAAGGCAAAATAATTGAAGCCTCGGTACCTTCACCCTCGGTACTGCTCAATTCAATTCGGGCTCCCACTGCACCTGCCAGTTCTTTGGCTAGCGATAATCCCAGACCCGAACCGCTTGCACCCAGGCTGCGTGTTCTGGCCGGATCAACCCGGTAGAATCGGTCAAATACCTTCTCCAGCTCGTCCTCCCGCATACCAATCCCGGTATCCACGATTCGAATTTGGCACTCCTGCCCCTTGGCTTCAAGCCTGACTTCAATGGAATCTTCACTATACTTCCGGGCATTATCCAGCAAAATAAACAACAGTTGCTTCAGCTTGCTCTCATCGCTGATTGCCCAGATTGGACCTGGATCGACACAACGGACTTCCCGGTGGTAGGCTTCGCGAAAAGCTCGTGTAGAATCCATCGCAAGTCTCGTGATATCCACTCGCTCCAACTGTACATTCCACTGCTCCGGCTGCTTCGCAAGCAGTAACAGTTGCTCGGTCATCTCCCGCATGCGAACCGATTCGGACAGGATCGCTTCTACAGCTTCATCGAACACCTCAGGTCGCTCTTTTCCTCGCCGCTGAAGCAGACTGGCATAGCTCTCAATAATGGTCAGCGGCGTTTTGAGTTCATGAGATGCATCCGATACGAATCGCTCCTGCCGCTCAAAGTTGGATTCGAGCAGGTCCATCATCCGGTTGAACGTCTGTCCCATCGTTTTCAATTCATCCTTCGATCCTTCCTCCAGAGGAAGACGTTTGAATTGTCCGCTGGACTGAATGTCACTCATCGTACGTGTCATCTGCTGAATCGGTCTGGTCATCCGGTTCGCGAGAATTCGGCTGGAGATAATGGCCGGAATCAGGGCAATAATCGTCACTGCCACCAGCACGGTACGCAGTACAGACAGACGATTCTCCGTCTCTGCAATGCTCTCGGTGACCTGTACATTCACCACCTCACCATCAGGCCAGATGACCGGAACGGAAACCCACACATAACCAACCTGTTCCACTTGCGTATACTCCGATTTCTTCTCACTTTCATACTTATAGGGCAGCTTGCTCAGCTGCTCGGAAGCTGATGTTGTCGTCACCGGAGAACTGGTGCCGTCTTCATTAACGATCCGAAGCATGCCGTTCACAGGCGCGTAGGCCCGCAGCAAGTCGTCCGGCGGAATGGAGCCGGCAGACTGACGCACTCCTTTGACAATAGACTCTGCTTCCGCTTCCACCCGATTAACCTCGTTATCAATCGACATTCGTTCAAACACGATATAGACCGACAGGTTCACCGCGATTAACAGCACAGCAAATAATACAGACGAATATCCGTAGATTTTACTGCGCAGACTCATGACTGTTCCTTCAGGACGTAACCTACGCCCCGTACCGTATGTATTAAGGGCGGTGTGAATCCGTTATCCACCTTTTTGCGCACATAACGGATGTACACATCCACCACATTGGTGTCTCCATAATAATCGTATCCCCACACGGCCTGCACAATCTGATCACGACTGAGCACCTGACGTTGATTCTGCAGCAGATACACCAGCAGGTCGAACTCACGTGGCGTAAGCTCAATGGCCACACCATCTCGGGATACCTCTCGCGTTCCTTCATTCAGTTTCAACCCGGCAGCCGTCAACCAGCCTGCATCAGCTTCAAGCTTATGTCCAGGCGAGTCATTGCCTGTATCAGCAGGTGTAGACGAAGAAGCGGAAGAAACAACCGATGCCACTGCCCCAAGACGCAATGCGGCCCGAACTCTGGCAAGCAGCTCTTCAATCTGGAACGGCTTGGTGATGTAGTCATTGGCTCCGAGATCCAGGCCAGATACCTTATCTTCCACGGAATCTTTGGCGGTGAGCATAATAATCGGAACTGTAGCATCTTTGGCCCGAATTCTGCGCAACACTTCAATTCCACTCAGGCCAGGCAGCATCACATCAAGCAGAATCAGATCCCACTGACCTTCCCCATACTTCTCCAGTCCTTCTGTTCCACTCCCCGCCTTGCCTACCTGATATCCCTCATACTGTAATTCCAGTTCAAGCAGACGTGCTATTTTGGGCTCATCTTCTATGACCAGCACGGCTTCGTTCATGCAGCGCTCCCCCTCATTCCCATCATTTCATTCTCCCGTTATCTTACAATACCTTTTACAGTTTGCCCAAGGCATCATCAATCTGATGCTCCCCAGCAATTAGATCAAAGGCCATCCTGTATGTCTTCTCTTCCTGCAAAGAAGCCACGATGACGCGAGCTACATCTTCACGCGGAATACTCCCGGGTTCCAGATCAGTCCCTACCGCAATCTTGCCTGTGCCTGGTTCATTCTTCAGACCACCCGGGCGGATAATGGTGTAATTCAGATCACTTGCAAACAAAGCACGATCCGCATAGTGTTTCGCCACGTAATAAGGCTTGATGGACTCTGACCATTTCTCCCGTTGATCCGCACCATATGCACTGACCAGAATATATCTGGAGATGCCTTGCTGCTCTGCCGCTTCCATCGTTTTCACTGCTCCATCGAGATCTATCAACAGAGTTTTGTCCTGACCCGTAGATCCGCCAGAGCCTGCTGTAAACACTATGGCATTATGGTCCTTCATGGCTTCAGTCAAGTCCTCCACACTGCCCTCCAGATCCCCGATCACCACATCGGCACCGAGTTCCTTCAATGCATTCGCCTGCTCCGGTTTGCGGATCATGGCCGTTACCTTATGTTTGCCTTCCTGTGCCAGCTGCTCTACCACAAACTTACCGATTTGCCCATTTGCTCCTATAACTAAAACGTTCATACATCATTTCTCCTCTCGGTTGAACGGACCACTTGTTGCAACTATCCGTTCGTTATAAATATATAGATACTCATCTATAATTTAAACGAAAGCCGGCGCTTCTAAGCGCCGGCTTCCAGGTTCATATTCGTTAAGTACATCTCTGAAATGTGAATTTTTCCGTTGTCCCATTAATATGCCATATCCCATATGTGGTTTATACACGATCTCACATCGACCATCCACTGACAACCAAAAAGGACGCCCAAAAGGGCGCCCTTGAATAGCATTTAAGATTAGTAAGCCAGTGCGAACAAACCGTGAATATGAGCCAGGTAACGGATGTTACTTGCTTCTTTCATCATGGTTGCAGGCAGACCTTTCAGACGAGTCTGGTTGCCACCGATCATGCCGACAGCATCTTTACGACCCAGACTTCCCAGCGTACCGGAGAATACTGGTGTGAAGGATTCCATTGCGCCACCTTTGAACATTACGCCCAGGTTGTGACCGATGGTTTCACCCATTTGCCAAGCCAATTGTGCTGTTGGAGGATAAGGGCGAGCGCCTTCGCTTGGGAAGACCACTGCGCTGTCACCAGCAACAAACACGTCTTTGTGAGAAGTGGATTGCAGAACTTCCGTAACTTTCGCACGGCCACGATCCACTTCAATTCCGCTGTTAGCAACAACAGCGTTGCCTTGTACGCCACCTGTCCATACGAGTGTATTCGTAGGGATGGAGCTGCCGTCTTTCAGCAGAACTTCATTTTCTTTCATCTCGGTAATCGCTACGCCAACGATGAAGTTAACACCACGTTTCTCAAGACTTGATTTCGCACGCTCAACCAGCTCTGGCGGGAAACCTGCCAGGATGGAAGGACCTGCTTCAACCGTGTACAGGGATACTTCTTTGAAATCGATCCCTTTTTCTTGACATACTGCAGGGAGCAGGTCAGCGAATTCGCCAACAAGCTCAATACCTGTCAAGCCGCCGCCACCAATAACAAACGTAGCGTCTGCTTTGTTGCCGGACTGTTTGTAAGCATCAAGACGAGCTTCAACGTGTGCACGAATACGGTTTGCATCGCTAACCGATTTGAGCGTGAAGCTGTACTCTTGCAATCCCGGAATTCCGAAGAATGCCGTTTCGCTGCCCAGAGCAACGACAAGTGCATCGTAAGAGTATGTGGAGCCGCTAGTCATCAGAACTTTCTTTTCGTCCGGCTTAATTGTATCCACCGTATCGATTTTCAAGTTCACGTTTTTGCCACGCAGCAATTTTTCAAGTGGAAGAGCAACAGCTTGTTCAGCAATGCTTCCTGCTGCAAGACGGTGCAGTTCCGTGATAATTTGGTGTGTAGGGTAACGGTTAACGACAGTAATTGTCGCTTCTTCCGGAGACAAGTATTGACGTGCAGTCAATGCAGTCAACAGACCGCCGTATCCTCCACCCAAGATCAAAATTTGCTTCGACATATCCATCCTCCGTTCTTCTAAGTCTTAACGTTTCGGTTGTTGACGCTCGTTCAGGATGCTCAGGAAAGATTGAGCAAAACGAAGCGATTGTTGTACGTTTGGATCTTTGAGCATTTTCAGCATAGCGAACAAGCCAACTGAAGTTTGCTCTGTTTGCGCACGGTCATTGGCTTCGATGGCAGCAGAAGCTACACCTTTAGCTTTGTCTACAACAGGCTTAGCGAACTCGCCCATTGCGCTCATTGTGTCGCTGATCAGAACTTTGTCTGTTGCTACACTTTGTGCAAAGTCATAAGCTTTCGTCATAGCAGTAACCATTTCAGCCAATTTAGGCAGGTTCTCCACCAGAACGGTTAAAGACTCCTGTACCTCAGGCTTCATCAGTTGATCCAGAACGTCCAAGGACTGGCGCTCGGAAACGTTGGCACCTTCTGTAACTGGCACCTCTTGTTGAGTAGGCGATTGTGACATAAGAGAAAGTCCTCCTTTACTTTGGGATAGAAGTCCGCGACTTTCATGATGCCTGTCAAGCAGAGCCGAACCACAAAATACATCGAATACATCTAAATGTACCAAATTTCACACAATAGGATGAGCGTAGCTCATGGCTACTTCCACATCATGCATTGTATCTTGGATCTATTGCGGACAACATGTGTTGACGCACAAAACGACAAGCAGGCCGAAACCGAACTCTATACCCTTATATTACACCTCTTACACATGAACATGAAAAAGAAATTTTTTACACTTGTGAAGATATTGTGAACATTGTAACAAAATCGATTTTTTTGTCAACCCGTTCAGGCAAGCCAAGGCCGCCAATCCTCCTGTCCAAGATCCGCTTTCCTACCACATGTGGTATTAAGACAAGATCACATATGACCAGATGTGCGATATGTACACAAGGAAGGATTGGTTTGCTGAATATTTACAGGAATTGTTTTCCAAATCCAATCATTTCGCGCAACGAAATTGGTCACTGTCGTTATTATGCAGCGATGAGCTCAGCCTTATTCCATCGTGGAGATATCTTTTCTAGCTCAAGTATGAACCTCTTCGACTGCGAATGCAAAACTTGGGTCAAACTTTTGGCGTTTAGAATGCTGGCATCCCGGTTAATAAGGACTACACCAGACAACGAAGGAGATGTTCGATATGAGTAATTCAACTGGCGATAAAATCAAAGCAGGCGTAAACAAGGCCAAAGGCGAAGTGAAGGATCAGATCGGTAATGCAACCAATAACAGATCCCTTCAGGCTGAGGGTAAGAAAGACAAAGCCAAAGGTGCTGTACAGGATAAAATTGCCGACATTAAAAAAGATCACTAGATCCTTTTGATGTGAGGTCAAGAAGCACGAAGACTTCGTGCAATAGATCGAAGTAAAATAGCCTAACCGTCCCTTTTCGGAGAAAACGGAAGATGAGACGGAGGCGCAAAAAAGCCAAGGAAGGTGTTACTCAATACACCCTTCCCTGGCTTTTTTTGTGCATTTTATACGGCTGGAACTGTGTATCTTGCCATATCAATAATGAAACTGCGCGTTTCCCTTGTTGTATGATATTCACGGCTGAATTGTCTGACCCATTCAGGATGTTCCTGATACCAGCGGAAGGTTTTTTCCAGTCCCTTTTCCAATGTGGTTTGAGGTAACCAGCCCAATTCCGCCCGTAATCTACCTGAATGCACGACCAGACTGGACCCTCTGGACTGGGTTGGCTCTTGCTCCCGAATCTCTACAGCAGCTACGGATCGATCCATCGGTTTCAATATATCCCCGATCTCCTGCATGGTTGTTCCAAGCCCTGTCGATATATTATATACCTGTCCGTCTTTGCCTTTTAGCATGATCTGTTCAATGGCCCGGAGGGCATCATCTACATACAAGAAATCACGCACTGCCGATCCCTGAATATCCAGAGGAAGTCCGTCCAGCATCCGACCGAAGTTGCGAGGAATAATACGGTCTGGCAATTGCCACGGACCATAGAGGTTGGTCAAACGAAAGAGTTTGACTGGAAGCTGGTAACATTGTGCGTAGGAATGAGCAAGCATTTCACAGGCGACTTTGGACGCAGAATAAGGAGAGACCGGCGCATACGGATCTGATTCATGATAGACCCTGCCCCAATCTCCGCCATACACTTCAACAGATGATGCCAGCAAGACAGGGATGTGATGTTCGGTAGCATACTGTAAAATAGCCTGGGTGCTGAGCGTATTATTGCGGAAGACCTCCCCGGGTTGATGATACGAATAATCCACGTGAGGCATGGCTGCCAGATGAATAATGTAATCTGTTCCAGAAGGCAGATGAATCCGGTCCGATGCAAGGTCACAACAGATGAACGGCATCTCGTGCAGAGGAGAGACGTGAACGAGCCTCTGACAATAATCATCCCGATCCAGAAGGGTAATTCGATGTCCCTTTTGCGCCAAATACTGTGACAGATTGAATCCTACAAATCCAGAAGCCCCTGTAATCACAATGTTCACACACGATTCCCCCTTGCGATTTATACAACGAGTGCATTGAAGAGAGTCTATGTACTGAGTATAACCTTAAAATGATACATTTTGTATCATTTTACAATTGTTTTTTGTTCGTCCTTGCGGATATCGGGTAATTTATCATGAGGTGATATGAGATGAGTGATAGGAAAAAGAATATAGAGACGTTATATTTTCAGAATAACGGTGTGATTCCCAATCATCCGACCCTGCCTGTGCTTTTGTATAAAAACGTATGGGCTGAAGAGGCTCTTCATGCAGAATCGTTGCTGAACCGTCATGGATGGGGAAATAGCTGGTTGAATGGTGTGTTCAATTATCATCATTATCATAGTAATGCTCATGAAGCTCTTGCGGTGGTGAGTGGATTCGTGAAACTGATTCTAGGCGGAGAACATGGGCAGAAAGTTTATCTTCAAACAGGTGACGTTGTTGTGCTTCCTGCCGGGACAGGACATAAACGACTGGAGGCCAGCGCCGACTTTCGTATTGCGGGTGCCTACCCAGGCGGTATGAGTTACAACACACGTACAGGTGAAGAAAACGATCGCGCCAAGGCTCTTCAGGAAATCCAAGAGGTTCCGATTCCGGATACCGATCCGGTCTATGGGCAGAATGGTCCTCTAATGGAAATTTGGAGTGGGAAGAAGCCATAATACGAATGAAGATCATAAAAATGAATGGTATTGGAAAGGTATTGGACAATGTTCAGACGATGCTGGTTCAGCACTTCACGAAAAACAAATAGACTGTTCCCCGGACATGTAGGAGTTGCTCACCGGAGAACAGTCTATTTAAGTGGGAATTCTAAAAAGCTGGAATTCGAGATACTTTGTGATTATCTTCTTGTATGAGGAAGGAAACGCTCAGGTCTTCGTCTTATTTCAACCTTTTCGATCACGTAGCTTGTTTTCTATCTGTCAGTTTCAGCCTTAGGCCCTTTCAGCGTTCGGCAAGCCGAACACTGTAATACCTCATTGCAAGTGGCTTTCCATCCATCTCAAGCTGGCCTTGCAGCACCAGTTGTCGTAGACGGTACTCCACGAACGCATCACCTATATGCTGGCTGCTCGTCCCAATCACTTCGCCCACAATACGAGCTGCTCGGATATACTTGCCTGGCTCCCAGTTCGGTGTCAGTTCCCTTACCTTCTGCATAATGTACTCGTCCAACGCATCTTCAGGCAGACTTTGAATCTCGCCATTCTCCATCATACGCAATAGTCCGGGCTGTACCGAGAGTTCCAACCAATCCTGCTCCAGTTGCAGGCGTTCTTGCTTGGACAGCTGCTCTTGCTCAGAGCAGACGTGCCACATCGCCAGAAGCTTCTCAGGAAGAATCTCGCCTGTGTGGAGCACATCATATTGAACGTCAGGTGTATTAAATAATTGCTGATATAAGCCGCTCGTTTCGATCAGATATATAGGACTCTTACTGTCGCGTAATAAATGCATCGCATAGAGTAGTCCCGTCTTCTCACGTGCATTATTCGAATACCAGATGATGATTGACGTCTTGGAATCAAGAGACTGCATTGTGGAGTTAAGCTCAATTAATGATTCAAGTTCATGCATGGCATAAGCCTCGCGGTCACTGAGACACATTCGTTCGGTCAGCCAGAGATGCCTGCGCTGCAGTTCTGCACGATGAGTCAGATCACCTAACGGGCCCACAGCATAATCATCATCCATAGAGAAAAAGCTCCGCTTTTCCTGATTAGGTAAAGTGCTCATTCCCATTTTCAGACTACTCAGAGGTGATTCTCCAAACGTAATATGCATTTCATTTGTCTTGTCGGTCTCAGCCAGAGCTTGTTGTTCCAGCAATTCCAGATCAAAAGGGGTATCCATATTCCGAAACAGAGACTGTACCGACTCCGCAAAATCCACCTTTTCACCTTGCTCCTCCTGCCGCTTGACCACCTGTGCTGATTTCATATAAAGCACACGCAGAGCTGAACGAAGGTCATTCTCATTCATGCGATTCAACACTCGACTGAAAGCAAAGATATCATCAATCATGCTGATCCTCCTTCAAGCTAACGTCAATATTGACAGAGATTAAATATCTGAACACTGATATTCCTTTTGTTTATGAGGAGATTGATTTTCCAGTTGGTTGATTCAGATCACTCAACTCTTCACCATCTGACGATGACCGGGTAAAGTGTCGCTCCAGTTTGCGGCTTGCCCACAAGGAAACCGCAATGAACAACAATACGCCCACCCAGCGTGCAGGGTGCTCCAGAAATTGTTCCACATTGGAACCGATATACGTCACAGAGAAGATCATGATCGCTTTACCACAGCCCACCGCAAGCAGGAAGGATAATAACCGCATTCGCGCGATCCCTGCCGCCACATTAATAATGACGAACGGACCCACCGGGAAGATACTGAGCAGAAAGACATACCCGAACGCGTTCCTCCGAATCCACACCATGCTGCGTTGCACACGAGGTTTGCGTGCCCACCGTTCCACAAAGGCAGATTTCCCGATCTCCCGTACGATCAGAAATGTCACGGTGCAACCGAGAATCATGCCGATCCATGAATATAAGAACCCTGCCCACAGACCGTATACCGCACCGTTCACACCCACAATCAACAGCGTTGGAAGTGGCGGCACAAATGATTTCATAAACGTAAGCAATATTCCCGGTAATGGGCCGAAAGAGCGAAACTTCTCCAGCCAGAAACGAATATTTTCTTCCGTAATATATGACATAATATCCAATGCTGCCGGGGTCATTAGCATCCATCCAATCTATACAATCTACATTCTTAGGTTTGATGCTCACTATACCTTTCATCATTCAAGTGAATGATGAAGCTTCTTTCACAACTCACTCCAAGTATAACGTACATCTTCCATGAACAACGTTGTCAATTTGAAGAAATTATCGCACAGTGAACTGACGTCCCACCGAAATCAAAATGAAATCCAAAAAGCACACCTCGACCCTCTAGTGGTTTGGTGTGCTCTTCATATTAAAACCCGATGTTATCTTCGGGAGTATATCATCCTTCTTCCAGCTGTGCTTCCTGCATTGCGAGTTCAATCAACTCTGCCTGATGGGCAGCATTCCATTCAGGAATCCCGGAACGCATGAACTCTTCAGCATCCATTGCCGCTTTGGACTGGTTGCAGAGATTGCAAGCGCAGACACAGTTAAGCGGGGTGGTATGTCCACCTTTGGCACGCGGCAGCAGATGGTCGATTGTATCCCCGTACGATCCACAGAAGTAACAGGTATAGTGATCCCGCGTCAGAATATACCGCTTGAAATCCTTGTTGCTGAACAATCGGCGAATCGTGTACCGATTGACCACCACAGCAGCTTTTTCCTTGACCAGGGTGACCGCAAGTTCCATGTCCACTTCTTGATGCCAGCGACGTCCCTTGTCCGTTTTGCCGCGCATCCGTACCATGCCTTGCCGGTTGGTCCGGAGCGAAGCCGGATCTTCCGGATCGATGGCTACCGGAGCCGCCGGCGTCTGGCGGCGAGGACGGCCGTCCGTGCCAGCGCCGTGACTACGGCTGGCATGCGCGGGCCGCTGCCCGGATGCACCGCGGGCAGCGTCTTCGCCGTTCGCCTTAGGCACACGCTCCTTGCGCGCCTGGCGCGGCTTGGTCCCTGGCGAGCCAGGCTGGCGCACGGGCGCAGGAGGCCCTGCCTCCGCAGCAGCCCCCGGCGCTTGCCCAGGCTCGCGCCCGGTGGCGGCAGGCTGTGCCTCCGCCGCCGTCGGTGCAGCGACCGTGGTTGCATCGCCACGGTCGCTCAGTGCCGGCGCATGGGCCTCAGCAGCGATGCTGCGGGCCTGCCCTGCGCCGGGCGCGAGCGCGCCAGCACGCTTGCGGCGGCGCTTGCGCTTGCGTTTGGCTGCGGTCGGTTGATCCGCAGCCATGGGCTCTGCTGCCGGGCCTTGCGGCTCAGCAGGCAGCAGAGCTTGGTGGGCCGCCGCAGTCTGTTCGGCGGCCTGCACTGCAGCGGCTGCTCGCGCGCCAGCCCGCTGTGCAGTGCCCTTTGCATTCGCAGCAGCAGGGTCCTGCGACTGCATTTCCCCACGCCAGCGATCGCCTGGCTGTGGCTTAGCCAGATCGGTTGCTGCCTCACCCGCCAAACCATCATGCTCCAGACTAGCCTCTTTCTGCGTATTACCTTGCATTCCGTCTGGCTTGCTCTTCCTCCGTCTTCTCCGCTTCTTCCGAATTCCTGAAGAAGGGGGGGAGGAAATCACCAAGTCAGCGTGTTCATCGTCATCCGAAGATGTCGAGTCCAATGTGGGCTCAGGCACTCGACTTCGATCCGGCTCAGTTGACATAATAGATCCCCGCTCCATACCATGAGCGATCTGACCTGCTTCATTTTTCGCAGAGACAGATGATCTGTCCGTAACCGCAGCACGGGCGACCATTCCATCCCGTTGACGCTCTATCTGTTCACCTGTATGCCCGATTGAACGAGTACCACGTTCAGCCTGTCCACCGAGCTGACGACAGCTTCGGCAGGCTCCCCGCCTGGCTCCGGGACCTGCCCGCTTTCCGGTTCTGCGCCGGAATTCGGACATCGCCCGCTGTTGTCCGCAATACATACACGTTTTGCTCAGTCGCGCTTCTTGTTCCGTCTTTCCTTGCCGGAAAGGGGCTGGACCCGTCTCCATGTTGTCACCTCGGTTCCGTATGAATCCGGTTTCTTTCTATTGTATCACATCTGCTCGTGAACACCCTCATGGCCATAGGCCTGATAATCTTTCGAGTTGTACTCCTGTGCCTGTTCATTACATTCGTGAAGAATGTGTTCCACATATTCCAATATATCCTGCATCGGTCTCCCGCATTTTTCGCATGTTGTCATGTTATTCACCTTAACCCTGTTATCTATAATGTATTAACGTTCCGCCATATGATTACCCCTCAACCATGAAAAAGAAACACTCGTTCCCCATAATCCAGATTATCGTATAGATAAAAAAAACCGCTCCTTGTTCTCCCCTAAGGTCGACCAAGAAACGGTTTATTATTCCTGTGTTGGAAATACATCTTAACGAACGTCCAGTTGGCCCGAGTTCTGTTGAGGTACCAGTCGCGGTTTCGGTTTCGGCAGATTGCCAAAGATGACCCACGCATAGGGAACGAACCTTGCCGTCAATCCAACGACAATCCACGAAGCGATCAGCGCTACCCCGAATCCTCCGGCATACCACAGATGCACTAACCAGGAGACTCCTGTTTGCGGTGGAAATTCACGATACACCAGCAGGAAGAATGGATGAATCAGATAGATCCCAAACGACAGAGCTCCAAGCCGGTTTAGCGGCTTCACGATCAGTGATGGCCCTTTGCGATAGAGCAGATAAGCGACCTGGATCAGGACCAGGGCACAGGCGAAAGTATGAACATTCCAGAAGAATTCATACCATAGCGTGTTATACGTTGCGATCTTCAGACGCAGCAGATAATAGATATACACATGGCCAAGTCCGGCAATGATCCACACCGCCCAGAGCAGAATCCATGAAGCTACGCGCCCTTTGGTTGCATTGGCCCGACTGATGACGAACCATTGCTTGATTTTAGGGAAATACACCCCGATAAAAGCACCCAGCATGAAATAGGAAAAATACGAGAACGCCCAGCTTCCCTTGTTGGGTACCTGGAATCCATATTTATTACTTACGATGAATGCCCATTGAATCAATAGACCAATTGGTACAGACCATTTCACCACAGAAGGATACTTCTTGAGCAGCCATAACACCAATGGGAATAACAGATAAAATTGCATGTTAATGAATACAAAGTACAGATGCGTATATGCTTTCCCCGTAAACAATTTCGTTATGAAGCTTACAGCCGTTTCGCCGAACGGTCGACCCTGATAGTGCGTGAAGTGCAGAATAACAAAATACATCAATGAGAACAGGAAATACGGAAGCAATATATACACGAATCTTTTCTTGTAAAAATTACTTACGAGTTTCTTGTCCAGCGGACGGGAATAATAGTTGTAGAACAGTACGAAACTGCTCATAAAAATAAAGGTTGGCGTACCATATTTCATAAAAATATTAATAAAGTTGTACAGCCAGTAGTAGCCTGAGCCCGTCATGTCCACCGTCGCATAAGATGTGGAGTGCACGCATAGTACGCCGATAATTGCCATGGCACGTACCAGATTCAGCTCTGGAATTCGCTCTCTTTTCAGTGTTTCACTCATGTTCACGTTTCTCCTTCATATGTTCGTCAATATGTCAGATATGACTTAATACATTAAAGCTCTCTATCTATTAAAAGCCATATTGCTTAAGATGGGTAGTCCAATTTCTTAATAATTCCTAAATTTTCAACACATTTCACACTATTTTCATGTCTATATATGTAAAAAAGACCGCGAGTACGCGGTCTTTCGAACATCCTGCTTTCAACCAAATTATTGTTGGTTCGTCCGGATGAGAATGGTAAATCTGGTTAGACACTAAACTCGCCCTGCCCGAGTCTACTTCCCACGACTCGCCAAAATCTGTTTGTACACCTCAATTGCTGACTGTCTCGATGCCTTGAGATCCACAATGGCATCCTTGCGCGGCTGATGGATGTCTTTGCTGTGCAAGTCTTTCAATTCAGGCAACCACTTACGAATATAATCGCCTTGCGGATCATATTTCTCGGATTGCGTTACCGGGTTGTTCACCCGAAAATACGGAGCCGCATTCTCCCCAAGCGAGGCACACCATAGCCAGTTACCCCGGTTCTGAATGTTGTCATAATCACTCAGCTTGCGCCTGAAATAGGCTTCACCCAAGGTAAACGGACATTGCAGGTTTTTGGTGAGAAACATCGCCGTGAGAATCCGCAACCGATTTGGCATATGCCCGGTTTTATTCAGTTCCGTCATGGCTGCATCAATAATTGGAATGCCCGTCTCTGCCCTGCACCACCGTTCAAAATGATTATCATGGAGTGACGAGAGATCATACACCTTTTCATATGTAAAATAGTGACTCTCATAGACCGCCCGATACAGATAAAAGTCGCGGAAGCACAGCTGTCTGATCCACTCTCCAGCTTCCGCCGTGCGATTCGCGGCATCGTACATTTTGCGGATCGACACGGCTCCAACCGCTACATACGAACTGAGATGACTCGGCTCGTAAGCCTCATATTCATCCCGATGATCCCCATATTCAGCAATTCGATCCGATAAGAATTGATCCAGCAGGAGATGCGGGTCCTCGTCATTCGAACCACTGCCCTCCAGCAACTCTGAAGGAACCATCATCGCATCCGGCCATTCAATCGGACGATCGCTCACCTTCAACTCGGCAACCGTTGTTGCCGAAGGAGGATTGGGATGTTCATTCATGAATTCCACCCACCGCCGATGAAAAGCCGCAAATACCTTATAAGGCTCCGACTTGCCCGTGAAATTCGCGAATCCATTCAGATCCATCAGCAGATGATCCGTCAGTTGCGTAAAGGGAACCTCGTATGCCTCACTGACTTTGCGTATGGCCCTATCCCGCTCAATTGCATATGGCGTCATGTCCCGATGGACCACAACCTCATTCATCTCGCCTTTGAATTCGTTCAGGATAAAATCAACCACTTCAGCCGGTTTGCCATAAGCAACATGCAGTTTTCGTTTGGCTTCAAGATACTGCCTGCCTAATGCCGCTGCATGCTGTCTAAAATTCACACCGCTGTGTTCCTTCTCTCGGCCTTGCCGCAGGAGAAATGGATCATAGATGAGAACATGCACACTCTCTTCTTCGTGTTCCCGCAAATAATCAAATGCCGCCAGATCATCCGTACGCAGATCTTTGCGGTGTATGAATAGCTTCATGCCTCACCCTCCTGTCTGAACTTCGTTTATTTATCCGTCAGATTCTGATATAACCGGCTTGTCTCCGGCTCCGGCTGATGCCCCAGATCCTCACTTAATGTCAATGTAAATGAATGATATAAACGAAGTATGCCTTGCTGATCATCCATAGATGCATACACTTCCATCATGAGTCGGCAGACTTCTTCCAAATAAGGCTCCCGTTCCTGCAATAACGTTAATTGCTCAATTGCTTCCTTGCCACGACCATGCTCCATATCCCATCTCGCGATGTCCATAACCAGCCCTGTATACTTGCGTCTGAGTTCCCTTGCTTTGGCCTGTGCCCAACGATAATCATGCTCTTCCAGATAATCGGCACGATAGAGTGGAATCATATGTCTCAGATCATCGATATTGTCTGATGTGATGGCGTTGTAGACCATGGCTTTCTCAAATTGATCCACATCACTTACCAGGTTGCCTGATAACAGACGATAGCGGTTCATATTGTACTCCAGCTTGCCTGTCATATTCCATTCCTTAAAAAGCTTTCGAATCTGGTACACGGAGGTATGTAGATGTGTTAGACCTTTTTCCTGGGAAACATCACCCCATAGCTGATCAAGCAGAATCTCCTTGCTTACCCACTCTTCCCTGTGATGAAACAAAAAAGCAAATAGTTCCTGCGCTTTGGTTGTACGCCACTTATGTTTCTCGGCACCCTGTTCTAGGCTTTTATAGATGTCCAGATGTTTGAACGTTAGCAGCCCCGGAACCTCGGTATCCAGCTCCACAGAGACAGGTTCCGATGCCTGTACCTCGGCGCTAGCTGCAACCTGGGAATGATACGACATTATGCCCGCGATCCGATCAATGGTTTTGGCCAATCGTGCGGAGCTTACCGGCTTAAGCACATAATCCAGTGCATGCAGCTCAAATGCCTCAACCGCATGATCCGCATAAGCCGTCACAAAGATGATACGAATACTCTGATCCAATTGCTGTATATATTCAGCCGCTTCCAGGCCATTCATTTCCGGCATTCCAATGTCCAAAAACACAACATCTACACGTTCCTTTGCCAGAAAATGAAGACCATCACGAGCTGTTGAAAAACATTGCACGGATGTAATCCGTCCGTCTGTCCGTAGTAAGCGCTCCAGATGGAGCTGCGCTGGCTTCTCATCATCGATCACAATGGCTCTCACCGTTCTTTCAGCCTCCTGCCATGAAAGATTCAATTAGAATGCCGATTCTATCGGCATCCGCTTATTAGGTCGTGTCTCAAAACTCGCTGAAGTGCATCTTTTACCGCCTTTTCGCCCCCTGCTGCGTCACTTTCCCTTGACGTGCCCCGACACGCCTGCGTAAAATTTCCTGGCTTGGAACGAAAATTCGGCAAAATCTGCTTCCTTCGGAGTTTTCAGCCCCTCCCTAGTCTGTTAACCATAAATGCTTAACTCGGCACACTATTTGGTATAATCCACCTTTTGCACAGGGATGCGGAACCGGATCTGTGTGCCTTTACCCACATGGCTATGAATCTCCAGTCCCTGACCATAGAGAGACATCAGGCGGCGGTTTATATTTTGCAGCCCGACACCTCCAGGACCTTCGGTTTTCCCAGACTTGACCTGAGCCATACGCTCGGGAGGGATACCCACACCATCATCCTGGACCTGCACGACCACATGCTCACTCTCTTTGAAAATCCTAAGATGAACTGTCCCGCCGGCTGCCCGCTCCATCACGCCGTGTCGAATGGCATTCTCCACAAGTGGCTGGATGCTGAGAGGTGGCAAATAGAGCTGCACATCCGGCTCCACCTCATATTCAACCACCAGTCTTTCCTCGAATCTGGCCTGTTCCAGATGCACATACGATTCCACCAATTCCAGCTCTTTGGTCAAAGGAACAAGCTGCTCCCTGTTCTGGAAGTCAAAGCTTCCACGCAGGTAATGACTGAGTTCAATCAGCAGATCGGTTGCTTTGTCCGGATTCACTGCACAGGTCGCGATAATGACATTGAGTGCATTATATAGAAAGTGAGGCTTGATCTGGGCCTGCAAAAAGGCCATTTCGGTCCGGATAGCTTCCTGCACCGAACTCCGCATTTCAATTAACGTCCGAACTCTGGCTCGCAATTCACCGGCATCCACCGGTTTGCTCAGAAAGTCATTGGCTCCCGCCTGAAATCCGTGTTTGATATCTTCAGGCAACCCTCGGGCGGTCAGCATCAGAATCGGCAACTCAGACAAGGAACTGTGCTCGCGCAGCTTGCGACATAACTCAAGCCCGGACATTTTGGGCATCATCCAGTCCGTAATAACCAGATCAATGGACGGAAATTCATCACGGAGTTTCAATGCAGTGGACCCGCTGTCCGCTGCAATCACACGATACCGCTCCGTCGATAACAGGTTAAGCAAGACCTGTCGATTGACGGGATCATCGTCTACAATCAGAATGGTATGCTCTCCTTCCACAAGATCTTCCGGCTCATCTGACTCTCTCGTCACAATCTCCTTCGCCCCCACCCCTTGTGCAGCAACATATCGTGCGGCAGCGGGTTTCGTATGAGATTGCAGCAGCGGCAATTTCATAACAGGCAGGGTGAAATGAAAGGTCGAACCTTGTCCCGGCTCCGATTCAACCCAGATCTCACCTCCGCCAAGCTCGACAAGTTTCCGTGTAATACTCAGACCGAGTCCGGTTCCATTATTCACCCGTTCCACGGTTCCGTTACTCTGCTCATACGCCCGGAAAATATCTTCTTGTTTGTCCAGGGCGATGCCTACCCCCGTATCGGCAACGGATACCTTCACCCAATCCCTTTCAACACTGGCATACAACCGAATCTCACCCTGCTCAGTATATTTATAGGCGTTGCCCAGCAGGTTATACAAAACCTGCCGGAGACGGTCTTCGTCTGCCTCAACAAGCGGCAAGGACTGGGGCCATTGCTGAATCAATATAACCGGCTTGTCCTCAAACGTGAACCCCGAGACTTCAACTACAGTACGAGCAACGGATTCCAGATCTACAGCTACCCGTTTCAACTCAATCTCACTATTTTTTAATTTGGAAAAATCCAAAATGTCGTTAACCAACAGTGAAAGTCGCTTGCCGGTTGAAGTAATCATGGACAGATTTTTGGCTTGCTTGGGTGTGACTGCTCCGGCCGCACCTTCCAGCATCGATTGTGCAATATTAATGATGCCATGCAGGGGAGTTCGCAGCTCATGAGACGTATTTGCCATGAACTCGTCCTTGAGGCTGTCGATGGCGAGCAACCGCTCCGACAGGGCTTCCACGTCGCGGAATGATTGGGCGAAGCGGATGGCGGTCACAATCATCTGGGCAAATACAAATAATAAAAGTTCAATCAGCGCTAGGAACGCTGTGTCTAGGGTAGTGAATGCACCAATTGTATGCAACACAACAACCATGAGTATGCTCATCATGCTCACCAGTGCAAAGTGGCTATCATTCGGCCGTCCTTTTAACCAATAGAACATGGCTCGCAGCGTGTAGAGCATGACAACAAGCGAGATCAGCAACATGGGAAGCTCAAGCATCGAGAATAGAGCTGGAGGGAGCGTAAGACCGACAATGGTCTGCGTAACGAGTAGCACGACAGCCAGACGTACAAACCACTGATGAACTGCTCCTGGCACCCGGGCATCCATATACCGAAGCAAAAAGTAATAGGCAAAGGCTGAACTAAGGAGTTGAATTCGAAGCATCTCATTGTTGGTCAGAAACGGTACAAACGTCCCAAGTAACTTCTCCCCATGGGTCAGAGCGTATACCGCACCGGAAAGGCTGAATAATCCGAGGAAACGAAGCTCCTTCTCCGTACGCCGCAATCTGAACAGAAGTAGAAAAAAGGCGGCTGGCAAGATAAAACCGAATAAGGTCATCAGATCCTTGAGCCAATCCTGCTGCTGGCTTTTCAGAATACTATGTTCGTCTCCAAACAAGATGGGCGCTACAATGCCCCCGGAAGAATAACTATAGTTTGATACCTGAATGATAATGTCAGCCGTGTTTCCTTCAATGGAGGTGAACCCTGTAAAAGGCAGGTTTAATTGTACATCTGTCGCCGGGGTCTTTCCTGGCAGTCCATTCCCGCCAATCTCTTTGCCATCAATAAATACCCGGTGAGCCATACGTATATTCTTCGTGCGTATGCCATAATCGTTTTTGGTCGTTCGGGGTGTAAGCTGTACTTGCACATGATAGGTTCCATACCCATGTGCTTGTCCGAGAGATTTGTTCCATCGGGCCGGAACCTGAGTGCCAGACGAAGCCGGCAATGGCTTGCGTCCAGATACACTCGCTTCAATATCTGCCGGGCTCAGTAACTGCCCAGGGTAGAAATCCCAAACTCCCTTTAAAGGCGCTGCACCCTTGCGATCAAAGTCCCATTGGGTCAGATCAATTTTCCCATCCATAGCCTGGGGGTTACCCCGCTCGCTAATTATCGTCTGGGCAATCCAGCCCAGCGGAAAAATGACAATGCATATGAAACTTAGGGTCAGCATAATCCAGTGTTTTCTCATCTATATATTCCTTCCATCCACAAGGGCGAGAGACGTCTAATTTTGTCGTTTTATTCCTATTCATCATTTTAAACGTTTCTAGTGCTCACTGAAATAGTTTCCGTATCATAATCGGTAACTTCCTTATAATTTGAAGGTTTCCTGTCTCTTTCCGCCGAATCTTGGTTTGGTACAGCAACGAACCCCAGGCCGCTGTTCACCCGAATGAACGGGCTAGAGGTCCTGGGGTTGATGGAATGAATTAACTTAGATGATGATCTTTTATAAATCTGAATCGAATCTCACTGATTATTTAACCACTTGGGCAAGCTTCTGAACGATTCCGGCCCATCCCTGTTCCATACGTTCCCGCACCATTGCATGTGCCTGTCCAAACTCAGTTAGTTTATCCGCATCCCAACCGCTGTGAATCAGTGTGAAATCCGTACCTTCTGGCTGTTCATTCAGTTGGAACGTCAACGTCCAGTCCTTACCCCAGCGAAAAGACAGCTTGTGCAGCGGCAGAACCTCCGTTACCTGACATGGTGACTGACCGAAAGGGCCTGCTTCCAATATAAATTCATGCCCTTCCACAGGTTCCAGATTGCCCGGCATGAACCAAGCCTCCAGTCCTTGCGCGGTTGAGACCATCTCCCACACCTTCTCTACAGGTGCTTGGAGCACAAGCTCCTGCCGGATATCCGGTAATGCACTTGATGATGATTCCACTCGTATCGCCTCCTTGGATATATTAATTCATTGTTTGAGATTTTAAGATTCATGTCAAATGGATTCATATAACGGCCAAGAAAAGTATTGACCTCTATTCTGCTCTCACCCCATAATTGGAATATACTACATATAAGGTGCGTGATTCCTATGATAGTCTGCTCTGAAAAATCCAATTCCAACCGTTGCCGGAAGGGATAATTCCATTCCAGCCCTTCTACAGTCTCGATATTATATATTGAAATGTGGGGGATACCTATACCATGTCATTCAGTTATTACGGTCCATTATGCACCACCGTTTATGATCTAACCAAGCCAGTGGGACACTCCTTGGGAGGAGATATTGAATTTTATCGCCACTATCTTCAAGGCTGCAAAGGACGAATTCTTGAAGCCATGTCTGGTTCAGGCCGGATGCTCATTCCTTTGCTTGAAGCAGGCTTGAAGGTGGATGGACTTGATTATTCAACCGATATGATTGACTCTTGTCGTTCTCGTTGCACCGAGCGTGCACTGCCTATGCCCGAGCTGTTTGTTGCCGATCTGGAGAAGCTTGACCTTCCCTATCGATACGAAACCATTATCATCCCTGGAGGTTCCCTGCTCCTCATTCAAGACAGAGAGGCTTCGATTAACGCATTGCGTAGTCTATTTCAACATTTGGAACCTGGCGGCAGACTTGTGTTTGATCTGTTTCTACCCGATGTAACACAGCCCTCTTCGATAGAAACATCAACCGTTCCATTACCTGATGGTGATACGATTACAGTAGAAGTCACAACCATTGAAGTGAACCTTCTACACCAGTATAAAGAAAGTCTGATTCGCTACGAACAATGGCATCAGGGTCAACTTGTCGCTACAGAGATGCAACAACTCACTCTGCGTTGGTACGGCGTAGAAGAGTTACGCCTGATTCTTGAACATATTGGTTTCTCTGATATTAAAGTATACGCTGACTTTAACCCGGATCAGCCGCCTACACAGTCGAATCAAAAATTCGTCTATGAAGCAACTCGAAGAGTGTAGTAATCAGTAAATTAGTCTACATGAATCTCACTAATAGAAAATTAGGCCACAGCATAAGGTTTAGCCCCTGCTGTGGCCTTCTTTTTTTACTATATAGGATTTGCAATGAACATTTACACGAGAACGCAGAGGACAGAAATAACTTGAAGAAGCGGAGCGTTCGCCTTTATCCTCAGTTTTTCACCTTTGTAAAAGTAAATCAAAAAATCTGAGGATAACAGCGCTCGGAAAGTTATTCTGTCATGGGGGTGGCAAGTGTAAATATAAATTTAGTGCAAATTAGTATCCACGAGAATATTGCTCTGCAATGGCAGCTTGATCCTTGCTGACACCCAGTTCCAGAGCGGCATGGTTCGCCCAATACGGATCACGCAACATGCCTCTTCCTACGGCAACCAGGTCCGCATCGCCGTTTCCAATCACTGCCTGAGCCAATGCTGCATCCTCCAGCATACCCACTGCGATGACAGGAACGTTCAATTCTTCACGGAAGCGACGGGCAAAGGGTACCTGATACCCCGGATAGTTCCCCGGTTTCCGCTGTCCCGAAGGTCCTTCGCCACCTGAACTGATATGGAACATGTCCACGCCTGCATCTTGGTAGGCACGGGCGATGTTGATCGTATGGTCGATGTCGTATCCACCATCCGCGTATTCTACAGCCGAAATCCGCATAATCAGCGGCATATCTGCGGGCATTTCTTTTTTCACTGCCCGAATGATCTCAACGCCGAAACGGGAGAGATCTTGCCCATATACATCCTCACGATGATTCATCAGCGGGGAATGGAATTGGTGGATCAGGTATCCGTGTGCACCGTGAAGCTCTATGGTATCCACTCCAGCCTGTACTGCGCGGCGAACACCATCTGCGAACTTCTGCACCATGGCTTCTACCTCTTCCGTACTTAACGCACGTGGCTCCTTGTAGTTTTCTCCCGGGAATGTAACTACCGATGGGGCAACCGGCTGCGGTGCATCCTCTGCTTTTCGTCCCGCATGTGCGATCTGAATGGCGACTTTGGAGCCGTAGGCATGGATTCCCTCTACCAGTTTGGTGAAGGCAGGTACATGCTCATCTGACCATATACCCAAGTCATTATCGGTAATACGTCCATCCGGATCGACATCGGTCATCTCAATCACGATGAGTCCAGTACCACCAACCGCACGGCTTACATAGTGGACCTGGTGCCAATCGTTTGGAATGCCATCCTTCGCAGTGACAGAATATTGGCACATCGGTGCCATAACGACACGGTTATTCAATTGCAAGCTTTTGTATTGATAAGGCGAAAATAATTGCTCAGTCATTGTTGCTGCATCTCCTGTTCCTTGATCATGATATATATGAAGCCTTACTTATTGTCTAAATCCGAAAACAGTTTACCATTCTTGCCGTAATTGTCCTTCTCCAAATCCTCAATGAAGATAAAGACTTTGCTCGGATCAACATCCAGTGTCTCACAAGCCACCTGAGTCATACGTTCAATCAACTGACGTTTTTGCTCAACCGACTTGCCTTCCAGTACCTTAACCGTGATAAATGGCATGTCTAGAACCCATCCTTTCTTCATCATTCATTATGAACCTCAGTTATAGAAATACAAGTACGTACATTTTTGTGACCTAGTACCCTTTTTGATACCTAGTTATCCTCATATATCGCTCTGTCCCATTCTGGAAATCCCTGCAAAACGTGATATGATAACCTTAGAGAGCCACAATAATTAATATACCCAATTTACATAAGTTGCGACGAACGGATACACGATAAACAGCGATCACAAGGTTATTCTGGACTCGTAGTGGATCAGTGTAAAACAAAGTAGCTCAACTTATACACTACTCAAGCTAGGGAGAGAAAATAGATGAAAGATATATTAATTCAAAGACTGAGTACTTATGTTCAGATGGATACCCAATCCGATGAAAATAGTGAGACATGCCCTTCCACACCCGGCCAACTGGCCTTGGGCAAACTGCTCGTTGAAGAGTGCACCTCCATTGGTCTGCAAGATGTAACGATGGATGAGAACGGTTATGTCATGGCTACCCTGCCATCCAATACCGACAAGGATGTTCCCGTCATTGGTTTCCTGGCTCACCTCGACACAGCGACCGACTTTACTGGCAAAAATGTCAAACCACAGGTTATCGATAACTATGACGGTGCTGATATTGTGCTGAACTCGGAACTGGATGTCGTGCTGTCCAACAAGGATTTCCCGGAACTGCACGAATATAAAGGCCACACCCTGATCACAACCGACGGTACAACGTTACTTGGTGCAGACAATAAGGCAGGCATTGCCGAGATTATGACCGCGATGGCCTATCTGATTGAGCACCCGGAAGTGAAACACGGTAAGATTCGGGTTGCTTTTACCCCGGATGAAGAGATTGGCCGTGGACCGCACAAATTCGATGTAGGTGCTTTTGGAGCCAAATATGCGTACACAGTTGATGGCGGACCACTTGGCGAGCTCGAATACGAGAGCTTTAATGCAGCAGCCGCCAAAATTACCGTACGAGGCACCAATGTACATCCCGGAACAGCGAAGGATAAGATGGTGAATTCTTTGAAAATTGCGATGGAATTGAATCGACGCCTGCCTGTGGAGGAAGCTCCTGAATTCACGGACGGTTATGATGGTTTCTACCATCTGTTGTCTCTGGAGGGTGACGTTGAACTGACTAAGATGAGTTACATCATCCGTGATTTCAACCGGGAGAAGTTTGAAGAGCGCAAAACAAATCTGCTCCAGATCGCGAACGAACTGAAGACCAAGTATGGAGAGAAAAGCATTACGGTTGAGTTGAGTGACCAGTACTATAACATGCGCGAGAAAATTGAACCCGTACGCCAGATCGTCGACATTGCTCATGAAGCCATGACCCGACTGGATATCGAACCTGTTATTCGTCCCATCCGGGGAGGAACAGATGGTTCCCAGCTATCCTATATGGGCATGCCAACACCAAATATCTTCACTGGCGGCGAGAACTACCATGGCAAATTCGAATATGTATCGGTAGACAATATGGTGAAGGCAACCCATGTTATTGTAGAGATCGCTCAATTGTTCGAGCAGCGCGGAGATATCTAATCCACTTGACGTGCAGTGCACAAAGAGCACAAAGAGTACCCCTTCGTATATTCGGGAGGGTGCTCTTTGTTATGCCATATTGTATTTTGTTGTACCGCGTCATGTCGTACATATATGCTGGCTTGATCTTTATTTTAGATGCCATCACTCATATATATTGCCCCCCGCGATGGCACGCAACTGTTCCAGATCACAGATCAGAAGCTTACGCTGCACCTTGCGAATAATATTTCGATTACACAGATCTTGAACGACTCTATTAAGATGTCTATAGCTGGTACCCAGCATATCGGCGAGTTCGGTGAGCTTGGAGGTCTGGATTTCTTCCGAAGAGGAATCGTCCTGGCCCATTGTGGACAGCAGATAACTGGCAAAGCGACTCTCGACCGGGTATAACATATTCAGACTCGACAGGTTAGAAAAGGTATACAATTTGTGTGTAACTTGACTCAGCATGAAGTGGAGAAATTTAGGGTTCTCTGCATACGTATTCTGGAGAGAACGATAGCTGATACCCAGCAACAGGCTTTTACTCACAGACTCTACCGTATTCATAGCCTCCTTGCCATTCACCAGTTCCAAATCTCCCACGAGCGCAAGTGGTGTACTGAAACGAAGCAACAGAGACTTTCCGTTAGGCAGGGTAGTATAGATCTTGAGCTTGCCCTGCACGAGAAAATACAATCGCTCGGGTCGCTCACCTTTGGAACAGATCATCTCGCCCTTTGCAGCCTCAAGTAGTCGCAACTCAGCGAGTGCAGACTCGTCCAGCACCTGATCCAACCCATTCTCACGGGCGAGTTGTCGCACTAGTCCAAAGTCCATGATTTCTTTCATTCCGACGTCCCCTCCGTTATCGTATATAACGTACACAAAGGGACATATGTCCCATAATTGATATACACTCGTACAAATATCTTGATATAAAAATAGTTACAGCTAACACTTATATCCAGTAAATCATTTCAAATGGTAAATATTTTAAAATTTAATCATAAAATGTTCATTCATTCGTGCAAAATGCCGTTCACGAAACGCACTTTCTGTCCGATGAAAGATAGAGCATTCCATAGATCGTTATATATATTACATTCAAATATTGAAAGGATGGTCCTCTTCCATGAACGTTGTAGATGCCCTGCTTAAAGTAATGCCTTATATCAGCAAGATCCTTAGAGAACCAGCCAGTTTAACTGTATATGATCACGAAAAGGTATTGGAGGTTATAACCACCGACAAGTTTGACCTTGGTTTTGAAAAAGGAATGGCGCTCTTGGACTCATTCCAGAACTTCGCCGTCTTGAAAAACGGAAGAGAAGCCAGTCTTTCCACGATTCCCAAGGAGGTTTTTGGTATTGAACTTGATACCCTGAATATTCCGATCTTTGATGATAACCAAAATGTTGTTGCTGTTTTCTGTGTATCTTACGACCAATCCAATCAGAACCAGCTTGAAGACATTATACAAGAAAATCAAACCATCAATGGAAACCTCGTTGATATGGTGCAGCATGTCTCCGCCCATGCCGAAGAATTGCAAGCAACCAGTGAACAGATCTTGCAGAACACAAGACTTGCTGTTCAGAACTCTTCCCAAATCAACAAGGTAGCCGGATTCATTCGTGAAATCTCTGAACAGACCAATTTGCTTGGTCTGAATGCCGCTATTGAAGCTGCTCGTGTTGGTGAAGCTGGTGCCGGCTTCGGCGTGGTGGCTTCGGAAGTACGCAAACTCTCTGTGGATGCCAAACAGGCTACAAGTGATATCGATACCAGCCTGAGAGATGTACAACAGGTTATCAAACAGATGGAAGTTGAAGTCTCCCAGATTGCTGCCTCTTCACAGGAACAAGCAACGCTTGTATCATCCTTCACGGATGTGATTGAGCAGCTTAATGAAACAGGTGCACGAATGAAAGCTCTGTCCGAGCAACTGATCAGCTATTCGGTTAATAAATAAATTATATGTATATCCAGATGAACTTCAACTCGTGTGAAGATACATCTTATATGCAACAAACAGGACTCGGGTTGCCCATGATGGATAATCCAAGTCCTGTTTTTTGTTATGTCCATTTGTATATGACCAACGATATTCAGATGAAATCTTAATTGGCTACATGTATTGATTTATCTCCAATAACTTCTTCTTCCGACTGCCAGCACTCCACTTCACCCGGAATATGAATCCGGTCACGCGTAAAGACGGGGTCACGTCCTTCAGCCTTCTGCTTCTTGTAGTCCTTCAATGCTTCAAAGGTGACCTTGGACAGCATCAGGATGGCAATCAGGTTCACCACCACCATCAGCCCCATGAACAGGTCAGCCAAATCCCACACTAGCTGAACTTTGGCAACTGCGCCAAACACCACCATCGCGATGACGCAAATGCGGTATACCCACAGCCAAACTTTGTTGGATTTGATAAACTCAATGTTGGTTTCCCCGTAGTAATAATTTCCGATGAGTGTACTGAAGGCAAACAGGAACACCATAACCGCCAGGAATCCCGATGCCCATGAACCAATATGAACACTTAATGCAGCCTGAGTTAACTCAATGCCACCCAGACTGGAGCCTTTGTACACTCCTGATAGCAAAATAATCATGGCGGTACTTGTACATATTACCAACGTATCTGTCAGTACGCCAAACGCCTGAATGAGTCCCTGTTTCACCGGATGTGTTGTATCTGCTGTTGCAGCCGCATTCGGGGCACTACCCATACCTGCCTCATTGGAAAACAATCCGCGTTTCACACCGTTCATCAGTGCCGCGCCCAACGTTCCGCCAGCCACCTGTTCGATGCCGAAGGCACTTTTCACAATTAACGCAATCATGGCCGGAAGCTGGGTAATGTTCGCCAGCACCACAAAAGCCGCTACCCCAATGTACAATACAGCAAGCACAACGACGATGTATTCCGAGGCCTTTGCAATCCGTTTGACACCGCCCATAATAATCCCAGCAAATATCACAGCCATAATGATCCCTACCGTTAACCGATCCGTACCAAATGAGTTTTGGAATGCTACGGTAATGGTGTTGGACTGCACCGCATTAAAGACCAAACCGAATGAAAGCGTAATGAGAATGGCGAATAAAACCCCCATCCAGCGTTTGCCCAGCCCACGCTCCATATAATACGCCGGACCCCCACGGAATCCACCCTTATCCTTCACTTTATAGATCTGAGCGAGCGTACTCTCCACAAAACTGGAGGCTGATCCGATAATTGCAATGATCCACATCCAGAATATAGCACCAGGTCCCCCCAATGCGATAGCCAATGCTATACCGGTAATATTCCCTGTACCTACACGGGCCGCCATACTGATACAGAACGCCTGAAAAGGGGAAATTTTGCCTGGCTCCTTGCTTTTCCGCTCTAGAAGCACCTTCACCATATCTCCAAGCATGCGGAATTGCATGAATCGGGTCTTGGTGGTGAAGTATATACCACATACTACCAATAATATAATTAACACTTTGGACCATAGAAAATCATTGAAAATGCCGACAATATCTTGTATTGTTTGCTCCATCGGTATGCCCCTTTTATGGTGTATTTCAATTACAGAGATGGTTCACGCGAAAAGTTTGTACCATTCTGCACAATACTTGCCCCGGAGTTGGGGATGTTACTTATACTACAAGGGCATCTACGAAAATCGACAAATACCTACATGCAATTTCAATATTTAAATTTAAAAATGTTCTTTGATCGCCCAATCATTGTCATTTAACCTAACATGTCAGGTTCTATACAAGAGGGAACGGAACGATTACACTGGAACGAGAGTTCATGGCGGAGTTAACCGCCTTTACCATAGATTTATCAATCACACCATTCGCAGAGAAAGGGAATGACTGACATGCGTTATTTTATCGTGGATGATGATCCTGGCGTTCGTTCCATGCTGATGGATATTATTGAGGATGAAGGCCTTGGCGATATTGCCGGGGAAGCTGAGGACGGAGCACATATTCACGCGGAACTGATGGAACTGCATAAGGTGGATGTCCTGCTGATTGATCTGCTGATGCCACAACGAGACGGGATTCAGACCGTGCGGGCGCTCGAAGGAAGGTTCGAGGGCAAGATCGTCATGATCTCCCAGATCGAATCGAAAAATATGATCGGCGAAGCCTATTCGCTAGGCATTGAATATTATATTACAAAGCCCATTAACCGATTGGAGATCCTATCTGTTCTGCGGTTGGTCAGCGAAAGAGTTCGAATGCAGCAATCCATCGCAGATATTCAGCGGACGTTGCAGGGATTGTCCGGTTTGCATCTGAATGAGCGTACTACGGCTCCGGTTCCGGACAAAACAATCACGACAGCAGGACACTTCCTGCTGTCCGAGATGGGCATGATCGGCGAAGCGGGCAGCAGGGATCTGCTGGACATGCTGGAATATCTGGAGCAGGTAGAGACCGATGAGCATAAGCTGTCCCCCTATATGTTCCCGTCTCTCAAAGACATCTTTCATAACGTAGCGATCCGCAAGTTGGGAGAGAACGCTTCAATCGCAGAGATTAACAAGGAGATTAAGGCATCGGAACAACGGGTTCGCAGAGCCATCTTCCAGACACTGAGCCATGTGGTGTCTCTTGGATTAACCGATTATACACATCCCAAGTTTGAGAACTATGCATCCAAATTTTTTGATTTCACCGAAATTCGCAAGAAAATGCTGGAGCTGCAAAACAATGTGGAACCTTCCCTGTCCCAGACACGCATCAATACGAAAAAATTCGTACAGGTTCTATATTTGGAAGCCAAACGAATGCTGCATTAGACAGATGAGCTATTACCAAATAACAAAGAACACATCTTATCTTAAATGGCAAGCTTACATTGGTGAAAAAGTTACTGAACAAGACAATCTGTATTTCATAAATCGTAGGTTTACAAAGGAGAAATGGCTATTTACTCAACTTAGAGATACGTTATTCACCGGCTTCCGCTGGATGCCTCATATTACTTCTACCGGATATAAATGGAATGATGTTGTTCTCAAAGAAACTGAAGTACCACAATGTGCTTTGAAGGAAAGTTATATTATTGTCAGTATCGCAGAAGGAAGATAACTCATTTTATATGAGATCTGTAAATTCATTTCAAAGAATTTACAGATCTTTTTTTTGCATGAACGACTCTCTTGTGGAACAACGTTTATGATAATGCTTTGCTATGCCTCCCTCCTAATTTTATTCGGAACACCCTCGGCCTTAACTCCGTGCGGGGTACTAAGCAAGGCACAAATAGATAATCAAGATTATTTCCTAACCAAGCTCTATAGGATTTCCATAAACGCTTAACGTGCTGCTTTCAAGATTGACTAAAATATTGCTTAAAATCATTAACAACTACTTTGACTTAATACTTAAAATTTCAATTAATTGTAAAAATATTGATATAAATATCATTATATGATAATATTTACTTGTAAAATAAATACATATTTTGAAGGAGAGTGTGCTATGAAAAATAAACTTTAGTAGTTACATCTCTAATTTACTTTAGTTTCTTAGTGATTTGTTTATTGATTTTTTTAAATCAATTTGTGAAAAAAAACACATACTAATCATTACTAACTTCTTTTTGATACCAATATATTTAAAGGAGATGTTCACGTTGAAGAATATCAAAAAAATATCTATGTCTAGTTTGGCTACTCTATTGATGATTCTAACACCTACACAAGCAATTTTCGCTGATGAAGTTTTGACAAACACTACGGTACAGTCACAAGAAACGCAACTCTTAGGTAATGTTACTTTACAAGGAACAGAATGGGCGGCGGTTGGACAGGAAACCAAACCTATTTACATGAATGGGGAAATAAAAATTGTGTTTAATGGTTCATTTGGACAATCTTGCTATGCATACGCCGCTGATCAATATAATAATAAAATTTCCTTAGGACGAATAGATTATGATGGTTACTTAAAAGTTAAACTGTATGGTTACTACAAAATCGGATTAGACTTTATCACCCCTTCAAGTGGATCTTCTTTTTACGTCATTTATTAGTAATTTAATATACCAAAAAGACTTTAGGAGACAAACTGGCGTCAGTACTGTACCGACGCCAGTTTTTTAGATTTTGTTGTGACCGTTTCGGTTGTTATAACATCATTTTTCGATTATTCTTTAAATTTTGGTACGTTACCTATTTCTTGTTGTTCGTATTCTCTTATTATTTTGTAAAAAGTATTTTGAAAGGTCCCAAGTGAGATTAGCCCCTACATGACTCAAATACCATCCCATAGCAAGATGTATACGATGCAAAAACAAACGGACATGAATATGACGCCGGTAGGATACCGCCTCTTCAACTGAGGCTGTTTATACCGGCTATATTCATGCCCGTCTGTACGATCAAGTGTCACTTATCTATGTGATTCGTTCTGTATATAAAATTAAAATCCCTTCGGGGGTTCAGGCCCGTGAATGGTTTCGGCTAATTCGGTTATACTCATTAATCAATTCGTCCAATGCCATAGACTGCCGAATCACATCGGGATGTCCAAGACCACCCTTGTTATGCTCTACCAGCATATAAAGGTTATGTCTGGCCTTTTCTATTTTATTTTTCAAATCCAAACTCATAACCATAACCCCTGATACCTCCTTATTCTGTGAACCATTTTAGTTTTTCCTGTCAATCTATAGTGGGATTAACATATGGCATAGGAGACAAGGATGTTTTGTATTCTTCTCCATTTTTTGATAAAGAATATTTTATCATACAAGTGCTTATCCGAAAATGGCTGATATGACGCAATTTTAGCGGTAATCACGAGGGCTTTATTCTTATATCCGACCTCATCATTCACGGCCAGAATGGATTGTGTCGTAAATGTGTATATTAGAAAAACAAAAAGTCTATTGGTTCAAAAGGTAATAAAATCCCTTTCCATAATGGGGTCATTCAGGTACAATAGGGCGATGTGTGTGTCCGGACCCGGCGGATACAAATGATGTAATTTAGAGGACGGCCAACGACGGCCATTGATCCTGATTTGATATTATTGGAGGCTTATCATCAACATGCAGACCGATTCACAGACTAAAGTCAAAATTGTTAACGCCGATCCCAGCGCAATGGGATTATTTGGGTTGGCTATCGTAACCCTGGTCGCTTCTTCCCAAAAGCTTGGCATCACAGATGGACTTAGCTACGCTATTCCTTGGGCAATCTTCCTGGGCGCCTTTGCCCAGTTATTTGCATGCATTCAAGATTCCAAACGCAACAATACCTTTGGCACAACAGCTTTTGGTGCGTACGCATTCTTCTGGTTCGCCATGGCGGCCAACTGGATGATCAAAATGGGCGTATTTGGCTCCACGCTTGCGGAACAGGCCGATGGTAAGCAGCTCGGATTTGCTTTTGCCGGATACCTTGTATTCACCCTGTTCATGACTATCGGTGCGATTGAAGCGAATAAAGTATTGCTGATCATCTTCATTCTGATTGACTTCCTGTTCCTTGGCTTGACCTTTGACGCTTTCGGCGTAGCTCCTCACATTTTCCACACCATTGCAGCATACGCTGAAATGGCGATCGGAATTGTGTCCCTGTATGGTACAGGTGCTTCGGTACTGAACGCTCACTTCGGCTATGCGTTCTTGCCAATCGGCAAACCGTCCGGCATTTTCAAGCCCAAGGCTTAATATACAGCAGTAAACCGCCAGCGCGCCGGTCCGCGCCTGGCGGTTTTTTTGTAGTCCAACTTCATTTGAATATGGTTCTGACCGACACCTATACTAGGGATAACAGATCAAAAAGACCCTGCAACACCTCAAATGAAATGTCACAGCAGCCATACTGTAAGGAGGAACAAGCATGAGAGAAATACCGAAACCTACGGAGATGGATCAGGTGGAGAAAAAGTATGTACGCGAAACGCGTTGTTTTAAGACGGCACGGGTGTTCCCAACCGATGTCAACAATCACAACACCCTGTTCGGCGGGAAGCTGATGTCCTACATCGATGATATCGCATCCATTGCCGCTTCCAAGCTATGCCGGGTCAATACCGTTACCGCATCAACCGACTCGGTAGACTTCCTGTACCCGATTAACCCAACAGATTCCGTTACGCTGGAATCGTTCGCGTCGTGGACCGGGCGCAGTTCCATGGAGATTTTTGTGAAGGTGGTTCGTGAGGATCTGAAGACCGGAGAGAAAAAAATCGCGGCGACTGCATTTCTGACCTTTGTGGCCCTGGACGAAAATAATCGCAAACTGATCGTACCCCGCATTATCCCAGAGACGGAAGAAGAGAAGAAACTATACGAGACCGCTCCGGATCGGGCGGCCATGCGGAAAAGGCGGCGGGAAGAGAGCAAGAAATTCGCTGACTTCCTGACCGTTACTTATCCTTGGGAATAAGAATACGCTAAACAAGCACAAGCTTGAACCAAGGGTTACCTGGACGATGCCGGATAAATGGATACCGCCCTGTTATCCGGCAGTTCGCCACCCATGGAGACACACCACTGTTGATAAATACGATATGCCGCACCACTCTCCAGCAATCCCTGACAAGTGTATATGCCCTCTTCGATGGAATTGACACGCCCCGCTGCGTACAAGCGGAATCCTCCATTTAACAGAACCTGATTCACAAAAGCAATATGACCGTCACCGCTTAATACACTTTCCGCCACTTCCAGCTGCTTCGCAGCCGTCCAGACCAGTTCCGGTACGGGCATATCCAATTCATAGGCTGCAGGATCAACCAGTTCCAGCTTCATATCACCATCTTCCACGGCGTATACGCGGGTTGGCCGATCAATATACAGATCCTCAGAACCTTCCATTCCCTGCACCACATAAGCACGACGATAATTAAACCGGGTAAGCAGCTTCGCAATCCGATCCAGAAAGGTATTATGAAACACACCAAACACCAGATACGGTGAATGGTTATAATCAATGAGTTTCTCTGCTGTGTTAAACACCGTGCGGAATCCCAGCTCTTCCCGTAACGGACGAAGCTTGCGAAGAGGCTCACACCACTCCTCGGAGGATACATACATGACACCTGAATGGAGCGCAGCGCCTTGGGCATCTGCCCGATCCATCTTACCCGTATCTATTCCTGCTTCCTTCAACAGTACCGACAGCGTAACGCCCCACTTGGGCGGTAAAGGATCACTCCCGTGCAAAGTCACAGGCAACCCGGCTGCCGCGAGTACAAATGCAACCGGAAACGTGGCCATGAACGACTTCGTCCGCCCGTCATAGGGACCAGCACAGTCCAATCCGTCCTGAAAAACGGAGAAACGTTCCGCACTGTTACGACATGCATGAACAAAGGCTTCCAGTTCCTCGACGTTTTCCATTTTCATTCGTTCAGCCATGAGAAAGGCAGCCGTCTGGGCAGGGGAAACCTCCTGTTTCAGGATTTTCTCTGCAACGGTCAGTGCCTCTGTATAATTCAGATCACGCGAGCCTCGTTTCCCACGTCCGACCTCTCGGAGTATCTGAGACATATCCATGGAGAATCCTCCTTCCAATTAAGACTGGAGCAGTTGATGCGCCTTCACAATGGCTGTGGCTACATCGACCATCCGTTTGCGTTCATCCATCGCTTTCTTGCGTAACAGGTCATAGGCTTCAGCCTCGGAAATCTGCTTCAGATCACTAAGGATGGCCTTCGCCATATCAATCCACTTCCGATCTTCCAGCCTGGATTGCAACTGCTTCCGTTCCTGTTCCCACTGCTTGCGTTCCATATAGCGCCGGGCTGCAAAGTGAAGCGTCCAATGTATCTCCGACCCGGTCATGGAAGGGGTAAGTATTCCATCAAATGAAGTTTCGATCTCGCAGGAGTCTGCGGAGGAAGAGGCTGTGTCTGGCGCGCACCACCAGAGCAGCGGGGAATCCGACTTTCCCTTTCCCAGGCAGTTCACCCAGTACTCCACGTCAGCCAGCGACAGATGCAAGATGGATGCTTCCGCCGCACGAGCCAGCTTCACCGCTTCCGCCTCACTGCCTGCCACCTGTACATGGTACCCGTTCGCTCCCAGCAGCCTCTCCGGTGTCAGAGGGATTGCATCGGACGAATCAGCTATCGTTGATTGTATACGGATGACCAATAAAGATCGCATGATGGAGCAATCCCTCCCTGATTACGTATAATTAGAATCGTATTATTTAAGACATTAACACATGAAAGCGCTATATATGTTATATTACCTGACAAAAGCGCAAATCAATCTGATTTTATAAATGATTCCGAAGTAATAAATACAACAATCATGACGGATCGTCCTAGTGGCCCAAAAGAATGAAACACTAATCATGACACGTTTTCTATGCTTTTTGTAGTTACTGCCACACTATTTGCCACTAAAACATTCATTTTCATGAATATATACCCTTAAAACCTCTTCGATCATTCGTGTTCCAATAAACTCATGTAAACATAATTAACTTTAAATTTCAAATACTTTTTTGTGTCAACTATATTGACATGGTTAGATCGATCTTTTATAGTTAAGCCATAACAACTCCATATTTGAATCAATCACAGTTACAACGGCGTAGCTGGTTGAAACGGCAATGAAGCCTGTTTTGCAATCTCGGAGCAAGGGATGCGTATGTATATGCGCAGTCCTCCGAGGCATAACAGGCTTTTTCGATTTTAGAGACAAGATTTTGAGGCAATTTGCACAATGGACCTAAGGGGGCTAATCATAATGAGTACAACGAAAAAGCTGGTATTGGTCGGTAATGGCATGGCGGGAATTCGTACAATCGAACATATCCTCAAGCTCGCTCCGCACGCTTATGAAATTACAGTCTTCGGCGCAGAGCCGCATCCCAACTACAACCGCATCATGCTCTCCTCTGTATTGGCTGGCGGAACATCCATCGAAGATATCGTCATCAACGAGTGGAGCTGGTACGAAGATAACGGCATTCAGGTATACCCGGGAGACCCGGTTGTTCAGATCGATACCGAGCGCAAGGAAGTTGTATCTCAGAACGGTGTACGCGCAGCCTATGATGAGCTGATTATGGCAACCGGATCACAAGCGTTCATCCTGCCACTTCCCGGTGCCAACAAGGAAGGCGTGATCGGTTTCCGCGATATTAAAGATTGCGAGACCATGATGGCAGCCTCACAAAAATATCGCAAAGCTGCCGTCATTGGAGGCGGATTGCTAGGACTTGAAGCAGCGCGTGGGCTGCTCAATCTGGGCATGGACGTCACGGTCATCCACATTAACGGTCATCTGATGGACCGGAATCTGGATCTGCCAGCAGGGCTGATGCTCCAGCGGGAGCTTGAAGAGCAGGGCATGAAGTTCCTTTTGAATAAACATACCGAAGAAATCACAGGCAAGCATCGAGTGAAAGCCATTCGTTTCACGGATCAGACCGTACTTGAAGCTGACCTGGTTGTCATGGCTGTCGGGATTCGTCCTCAGATCGAACTGGCTCGAAATTCCGGCCTGGATGTCAATCGTGGTGTCATCGTAGATGATTATATGCATACCAGCATTCCTGGGATCTCTGCCGTCGGCGAATGTGCAGAACACCGTGGTATTGCCTACGGACTGGTTGCTCCATTATATGAACAAGGTATGGTGCTCGCGAAACGCTTGGCTGGTGCCGCCACCGAAGGATATGCAGGCTCAGTAACTTCCACCAAACTGAAAGTATCCGGAGTCGACGTATTCTCTGCCGGACAATTCAAAGACGCTGCAGATACGCGCAGCATTCGCATTCAGGATGATGTCGACGGTGTGTACAAAAAGATGGTGATCAAGGATGGGCAGCTGATTGGGGCCGTACTTTTCGGGGATACCACAGATGGCGCATCGCTGTTTTCCCTCATTAAAAGTGGCGAGAACATTAGCGGCCGTGAGAAAGAAATTTTGCTCGGCGTGCCTTCCGGCGCTTCAGGCTCTGGTCCATCTGTCGCAGAACGTATGGCCAGTATGCCAGATGACGAGATCGTCTGTGGTTGTAACGGTGTTACCAAATCTTCCATCGGAGATGCCGTTCTGAATAAAGGCTGTAATACGCTCGGTGCCATCAAGTCCTGCACCAAAGCTTCCGCGTCTTGTGGTGGATGCAAACCGATTATCGAAAACCTGCTCACGTATTATGCCGGTGATAATGTAGGCGAACAGACCAAAGAAGGCATCTGTGGCTGCACCTCCTATGATCGGGATGAAATTGTTGCACAAATCAAGGAAATGGGACTCAAAAGCGTGAAGGAAGTGATGAACGTTCTCGGTTGGAATGAACCGGAAGGTTGCTCCAAGTGTCGTCCGTCCCTGAATTATTATCTCGGTATGATCTGGCCGGCTGAATACAGGGATGAGCGTGTATCCAAATTCACCAATGAACGTTATCACGCCAACATTCAGAAGGACGGTACCTATTCCGTTATTCCACGGATCTATGGTGGTGTTACTTCCCCGGCTGAATTGATCAAGATTGCAACTGTCGCAGAGAAATACGATGTTCCGATGGTGAAGTTCACGGGTGGACAACGGCTCGATCTGCTCGGAGTACAGAAAGAGAACCTGCCGAAGATCTGGGAAGAGCTCGATATGCCTTCCGGTTTCGGTTATGGTAAAGCACTGCGTACGGTGAAGACGTGTGTAGGCAACACATTCTGTCGATTCGGTACACAGGACTCCATCGAAATGGGCATTCGTCTGGAGAAAAAACTCGATAAAATGGTTGCTCCAGCAAAAGTGAAACTTGCTGTATCTGGATGTCCGCGGAACTGTGCGGAAGCGACCATCAAGGATCTGGGTGTTGTCGCCATCGATGGTGCATGGGAGATTCATGTTGGTGGTAACGCCGGAGTTAAAGTTCGCACAGCCGAGCTGCTCTGCACAGTGAAGACCGATGCGGAAGTGGAGGAGTGGACTTACTCCTACCTGCAATATTATAGAGAGAACGCAAAATGGAATGAGAGAACAGCGGCTTGGATTGAACGGGTAGGTCTGGAACATGTGAAGGAAGCATTGGCGGATCGGGATGTACGTCTCGCTCTGGTCGAACGTCTGGAAGTTACGCTGGGTCACACGGTTGATCCTTGGAAAGAAATCATTGAAGACGAGAAATTGCGTAAAAACTTCACCCCACTGTCCGGTGCCGAGCCGGTAACTCACTAAAGAGGAGGAACAGCGATGAACAAATTCCGGATTGGACACTTGGCGGATATTGATGAAAAGGGAGCACGGACTTTCCTGATACAGGATACCGAAATTGCAGTCTTCAAACTGAGCGACGGGAGTCTGCACGCCGTCGAGAATCGTTGCCCTCACAAGGGCGGCAAGCTGTCGGAAGGCATGGTATGCGGGACAGCGGTTCATTGTCCTTTGCATGATTGGAAGATTGATCTGCGTAACGGTAAGGTACATGAGCCGGATGAGGGCTGTCTGAACACCTACAAAACAGAAGTAGACGGCAACAGTGGAGAAATCTATATCACAATTGCGGGTTAAATGCTAAAGATACTCTGACATCAAGGAGGCGTGCGCTATGGATTTTGTTAAACCTGCAGAAGTGCTGCAATCGATGCTCGAAGCTGGTGAGAGCAAAGCCAGAATGAATCGGGTACAGATGCTAATCCGCGGTTTTCTGGCAGGGGCTATCCTTGCTTTTGCAACCACATTGGCATATACCGCTGTAACTCAAACTTCCGTTGGTTTGGCAGGTGCACTGATATTCCCCGCGGGATTCGTCATTATTGTTCTGCTGGGCCTTGAATTGGTGACAGGAAACTTTGCGATGCTCCCACTCGCACTGATGAAACGCAGAATTACATGGATGGATATGCTCCGAAATTATTTTTGGGTGATCACAGGTCATCTACTTGGATGTGCATTCTATGCTCTTTTATACGGACTGACCATTACGAAGATGGGTACGGATATGAGCAACCCACTCATTCAAACGCTGATTCAGACCAGTGAAGCCAAAACATTAGGATATCAGCATTTGGGCGGAGCAGGCATTGTTCTGGTGATCATCAAGGCCATTCTATGTAACTGGATGGTCACACTCGGGGCCGTGATGGCGATGACATCCACATCAACTCTAGGCAAAATCGTAGCGATGTGGCTGCCTATTACGATATTTTTCGCCCAAGGTTTTGAACATGCTGTAGTGAACATGTTTGTCATTCCGGCAGGCATGATGCTCGGTGCACAGGTCAGTGTCGCTGACTGGTGGCTGTGGAATCAGATCCCGGTGTTGGTGGGTAACCTCATTGGCGGAGCTGTATTTACAGGCCTCGGCCTATATGCTGCCCATCACTGGGGGAAACCGGTGAAGCTATCAACCAAACTGGCAACCATTCAGGGTGGTCGTTCCGGATTGGCAAGTTCCGATGCGGCACCGAAATTGGGGACACGATCATGAGCCGGGGCTTGGTTAGTATCGTTGGCGCTGGCCCTGGAGATCCGGATCTGATTACGGTAAAAGCCCTGAAACGTATTCAGTCCGCAGATGTCATTATGTATGATCGGCTTGTGAATGATCAATTGCTCGCTGAGGCTCGCGTCGGAGCACTCCGCATCTACTGCGGCAAGGCTCCAGGGCTTCACTCCATGAGTCAGGAGATGATTGGACGGATGCTTGCTGCACATGCAGCGGAAGGCAAACAAGTCGTACGACTCAAGGGTGGCGATCCGTTCATCTTTGGCCGTGGTGGTGAAGAAGCGCTTGTGCTGGCAGAAGCAGGGATTGCATTCGAGATCATTCCCGGCATCACTTCAGCTGTAGGTACATCCGCTTCCTCCCTTATTCCGTTAACCCATCGGGGGATTGCTTCATCGTTTGCATGTGTCACGGGAACCGGCAGTGACGGAAATGTTTCATCCGTTCGCTGGGACCTGCTCGCCCATAGCGTGGATACACTGGTCATCTATATGGGCATTAGCCAACTGCCCCAGATCCAACATGAATTGCTTCACCATGGGAAAAGTGGACACACCCCTGCGGCTCTAATCGAACGGGGAACCACTTCGGAGGAACGCATTATTACCGGCACACTTGCCGAACTCCATTCCCTCGCCCTGTCACATCAAGTGAATAACCCGGCATTAATTATGGTCGGCGAGTCCGTCCTGATCCGCGAACAGTTGCTTCAGATGCAACAGGCCGCTAATGCCTCCATGACCGGATAATCGAATTGGATTCCTTCATCTATATCAATTGAACTAAACATTTACACAAAACGGAGAGGACAGAAAGGACCTGAAGAAGCGGAGCATTCGCCTACAAGCTTTCTGTAAGAAAGCTACATCGGAAGCATACGCTATCCCCGGATTTAACCTTTATAAAAGAAATCAAAAAAATCTGGGGATAACAGCGATCGGAAGGTTGTTCTGTCATCGAAGTGTGCAGTGTAAATACTCTTTAGTTCAATTTATATAGAACAAAACTTCTATTCGACCCTTAATCCAACAGCATACGCTCGTGAATCGTCCGACCCTTCTGCCCTGGTTCAATCAGCAGACGGGTCGGTTTGATGTTGATCAGTGCCGTAAGCTGCTCTCCCATATAATGCGCAGAATATTTGAATCCAATCTCCGCCCAGTGCATAATCACGCCCACCGTAGCAGATACCAGATAACTTAACATGATGTCGTAATTAATGGTGTGCTCGCTATCTTCGGTCACCAGTACAAAATCCTCGGTTAAATAGGTTCTAAACATATTGCACAGACGGGAACCCATATCGGAATGAATCGTCATTAATGCGCGGAAAATATCCTGATGCGCTTCAATATATTCAAATACCGGCATCGTGGATGGCAGCAATGCAGTCATATCCACTTCTTTGAGCTGTGCGTATGGTGCTGCATAAGCCTGTCCTACCCCCTGCATGAAATCATCCAGAATGAACTGCAACAACTCCGGTTTGCCAGGAAAATGTAAATAGAAAGTTCCGCGGTTGTAATCCGCCCGCTCCGTAATATCCCGGATGGTGAGGGCATCCGCTCCCTTCTCCAATATCAAAGAAACCGCCGCAGCGATGATGGCATCCTGCGTTCTTCGTGCTCTCCGGTCCTGAGGATGTTCAATAATCAACATTTTCGCCTCCTTTGTTCATTATTGTAAACTAAATGAACACCGCTTACATCTCTGTCCGATAGCTGACATATGCGCTGTCAATGATTATTGTCACATGGCTATGTATATCTTAACATTGAGACAGGAAAGATAGACGACAGGTTGAAACTTTTTTTAAAAAAATACCTGCCAATAATGAATAAGGAGCGAATCATTCATGAGTACATCGTATACACATACAGCCGTTATTACAGGAGCAGCCGGAGGCATTGGTAAAGAATTGGCACGCCGTCTCGCAGAGCGCAAAATTAATCTGGTTCTGGTTGACCTGAATGAAGAAGCCATCCAGCAGACGATCACTGATCTGAACCTCGACAAGGAACACGTCATCGCTGTAAAAGCGAACGTATCCCAGGAAGCAGACGTGAAAAACTATGTGCAAAAAGCACTGGATGCGTTTGGACGAATCGATTATTTTGCCAATAATGCCGGCATTGAAGGCCCAACAGGACTGATCGAAGACCTGAGTGTTGAAGCACTCGACACCGTGTATAACGTCAACATTCGTGGCGTATTCCTGGGTCTGCAAAATGTCATTCCTGTTATGAAAAAACAAAAATCTGGTGCGATTCTCAATACCTCTTCCCTTGCGGGTCTGATGGGCGCACCTGCCGTATCTCCATATATTATGTCCAAACATGCCGTAGTTGGCCTCACACGTACCGCTGCCAATGAACTGGCACCTTACAATATCCGCGTTAACGCTGTATTACCAGGCACAATCAATACCCGCATGATGCGCCAGATCGAAGCCAATTCCGGCAACGTGGAAGATTATCAATCTGCTACGGTATCTGCCATTCCAATGGGCCGTTACGGTGAACCGGAAGAAGTCGCTGCGGTAATGAACTTCCTGTTGTCCGAAGAAGCATCCTATGTAACAGCTTCCCTCTACACCGTAGATGGCGGTATGATGGGTCAATAAGAAGCTGTAAACTGTAGGAGTTATACCGACAAGTATCTCCCAAGGGATGCCTTGTCACTACAATCTAAAAAAAGGCCTCAACACCACAGTAACGTGGAGTTGAGGTCTTTTTTACAGTACGATACTTAAACTTAACATGTTTAAGGCTGCGCATGTGAAATGTTACTTTGGGAACAGCCATTTAACGCCTCGCCGTTGCCCTTGTGATCACTCACGCTAACAAACCCAGAACACCTTATTTCGGCTAAAAGTGCTTATTCCCCGAACTAACGAATCTCAGACATGCTAATTCCGCACAAATGCTGCAATTGCACCGAAAAGCCCTAGAATCCAGAGAATAACGTATCTGAGATTCGTTAGATTTCCAATCGAGCGAGAAATACCTGAATAAGGCGTGTCAGGTTCGTTAAACTTTGCCTACGATCACTTAATCGACGTACCCCGCGTGACCCTTGTCCATCAAGTAGTCCATCTCAGCATCCAAAATGCTTTCTACGGTCAACTCATCCAGCTTCACATCTTTGAGACTAAGGATGTAGTCAGCCAGATCATCGCCGTCAATATCCACATCGTTACCTTTGGCATTTTCATGCGCCTTGTTGATGTACGCTTGCTCATGCTTCAGTACAAGGGCGATATTTGCCTGGCTTGCCTTCGTTTTATCTGCAATATACTGCATCATTTCTTGTTCATTAATTGCGTTTGCTTCTGCCACGTTCAGTTCATCTCCTTGATTCATACATACTGTTGCCATTGTAGCATAGGTTAACCCATTACAGGCAGAACTTATGCCTAACGAATGATTATAGAGCGGCAGCGAGGGTTAGTGTGGGAAACCCCAATGCAGGTAAAATACTCTATTCTCATCTAGGTGAAAATAAGACGTTGATGCATCGTAGTGAGTTGAGAGTTCAACTCTACGCCAGCGCCTCACTCCATCCCTACGACAACCGTACGTAAAATGTAGCGCCCTCTCCGACCACACTTCTGGCGTATAGCTCTCCTTTGTGCTGATCCACAATGGACCGAGCAATCGCCAGTCCCAGACCGTGTCCACCATGTGTGCGGGCTCTGGAAGAATCCGTACGATAGAATCGATCGAAGATCCGATCCAGATGTTCGGGTGCAATGCCTTCACCTGTATTGGACACGGCCAGCATGACATCATTATTCTGTTTCTGGAGCGTAACGTTTACGGACCCTCTGGGCCCGGAATACTTCACCGCATTATCGAGCAGGATCAGAATGACCTGTTTGATCTGCTCAATGTTCCCATGAACCGTAAGATTCGGCTCAATGTTGTAATCAAGTGAGATGTTTTTCTCAAAAATAACAGCTTCCATTGGCAAAATAATACTCTCTACCGCATCACTCATATTAAACTTCGCATGAATCATCGTCGAGCGCGAGTCGTCCATCTGTGTCAGATAGAGCAGATCATTCGTAAGTCCGGTCATGCGCTCGGTTTCCGACTTGATATAGTGAAGCCACTTCGCCTGGTTCGCTATGGTATCCTCCTGATTTGCAAGTAACACGTCAGCATTAGTATTGATGATCGCCAGAGGGGTCTTCAGCTCATGTGAAGCATCACCGATGAATTGTTTTTGTTTCTCAAATGCTTCTCTAACCGGTGCAATGGAGCGATTCGCAAAATAACGGCTCAGGAAGTATATTCCAATCAACATGATTAATCCAACAACAGCAAATGTATAGATCAGATTGGTCAGAATACCCTGTTGTGCCGTCACATCAATGAATACGATCATATGGCCATCACCGCTCGGATCAATTACATAGGCCCAGTCCGTTCCATCCAGTGCAAATTGTCCAGTCTGCCGTTCCGAATTACCAACTTTATTCTGGTCAACCTTTTGCAACGCCTCGGTGTAGAACGTATCTTCCATATCAAATCGGGATTGCGTATCCGTAATCTTCCACTGGTCATCCGTTTTGATCATGAATGAAATGGAACGCGCCGGAGGTGCATTGGGGTCTCCACCGGGTCCTTCATTGTTACCACTCATGGCATTGGAAGGTAGCGAATCTGAACCGGAAGCACCTGTACTAGCGCCTGATCCAGACCCCAGACCCCCACCTTCCCCGCGCGGCATCTTGGATGAATTATAAGGACTATGATAGAAATCAGAAACCTTGTACAACTCCATATTTGTCTCCCGTTGCACATTCTGATACGTAATCGTATAGATCGTCGCAAATGCCACCAGCATCATAATCGATATGGACACCAGATTCACGATCAGGAATCGATTTCGGAGTTTATTGAACATCAGGACGTCACCTCAAGCACATACCCCACACCCCGAATCGTGTTAATGCGGACAGCCGAGTTCAGGAACGTTAATTTTTTGCGTAAAAACGAGATGTACACCTCCACATTGTTATACTCCACTTCCGAATCGAATCCCCACAACTTCTCAATAATCTGCTCTTTGGAGGTAATCGCCTGTTTGCGCGTAATCAACAGCTCCAGCAGTTCATTCTCCTTCAGATTCAGCTTGATTTCCTTCCCCTGAACGCTCAGCTTCAACTGAGTTGTGTTCAGCTCCATGTCGCCGAATTTCAGTCCGTCCTCCGGAACCACTTCGCCCTTCCGCCTTAAGGCTGCACGAATCCGGGCCAGCAATTCTTCTGTGGCGAAGGGCTTGGCGATATAATCATCGGCACCATAATCGAGGCCTGTGACCTTGTCTGAGAGTTCACCCTTGGCCGTAAGCAGAATGACAGGCGTATGATTGCCTTCACTGCGAAGTTTCTTCAGGACGGTGATTCCGTCCATCTCTGGCATCATGATGTCGAGCAGTAACAGGTCGTAGATGCCGCTCTGCGCATAATCAAATCCTGATCTGCCGTCGTGGACCATGTCCACGGAGTAGTTGTTTTTTTTCAAAATCTGAGATACTGCCTCTGCCAAATGAACCTCATCTTCCGCAATTAATATTCTCATCATCTATTCATTCCTCTGCTTGAATTATTCGTCTTCATGAACGCTGTATGATATCTCCCATTCTATCAATTAAACCTTGAATCAATCTTAATTCATTTTGCGGATGCGAACTATTATAGGAAGGTAAAAAAATGTTAACGCAATGTAAAACCATTTAAGATTCATTCAAGGTTGGCCCTCTAAGATACAGACATGGAAGCAATACACGATGGAACAAAACATACAACCCACCAACGAAAGGACTGAACCCCACATGGCAATTGAAGTATTCAACCGATATGAGAGCAAATACCTTCTGACGGATGAACAGTACGCCCATTTCTACAACGACCTGCTGAAATACATGGAGCTGGATGCCTACAACAAGAAACATGAATACTACTCCATCAGTAACCTGTACTTCGACACTCCACAGGATTCCCTAATTCGCGCCAGTCTCTCCAAACCAAAATACAAGGAGAAGCTGAGACTGCGGGCATATGGAATACCTGAAGAGAATGCCAAAGTGTATCTGGAGATCAAAAAGAAAGTCTTTGGCCTGGTGAACAAGCGCAGAACCGCCTTGAAGCTGGATGAAGCGTACGAATTCGTTCGTTCAGGACAGGCACCGGAGCTGGCAGATTATATGAACAAACAGGTTGTGGAAGAGATCAAATACTTCCTTCGCCTCTACGATCTTGAACCGAAAGTGTATCTGGCGTATGAACGCAAAGCACTCTTTGACAAGAACAGCCGGGATCTCCGCATTACCTTTGACACCAACATTCGCAGCCGCAGATACGATCTGAAGCTGGAACAAGGAGATTATGGTGAACCGCTCGTGAAGGACGGAAGGTGGCTGATGGAAGTGAAAGCCGAGAAAACCGTTCCGCTGTGGCTGTCGCAACTGCTCTGTGAGCATGGTCTCTACCGCACTGGATTCTCCAAATACGGCAACGAGTTCAGACATCTGGTGAGAACAACCAACCTGAATTACCAGTCGGAGCGCATTCTTGTACCAGGCACCGATTTCAACCCATCCATAGAACAAGAACAAGATAAAACGATTATAGAAAGAGAGCGTGTCCTATATGCTTGATTCACTATTCAGTTCCGCCCTTACCGATACCAACTTGACGTTTAACAACGCAGTCATCACCATTGGTCTTGCCATCATCCTGGGATTAATCATCAGCCTCACGTACATGAAGACCAACCAAGCCACATACTCCCAGAGCTTCACCCTAACGATGGTGGTCCTGCCCGTCATTGTCGCCATCATCATCCTGCTCATCGGCAGCAACATTGCTCGAGCATTCAGCTTGGCAGGTGCCTTCTCGATCATTCGTTTCCGCAGTGCACCTGGTGATCCAAAGGATATTGCTTATGTGTTGTTCACGATGGCTTCCGGTCTTGCCTGCGGTGTAGGTGCTTTTGGATACGCAGTGCTGTTCACGATTATCCTGTGTGTGCTGATGTTTGTCCTGAGTCGCTTCAACTTCGGCGGCAAGAAGAGTCAGCTGAAAACACTGAAAGTCACCATTCCTGAGAATTTGAGCTATGAAGAAGCGCTTAACGAAGTGTTCCATACATTTAATGTACCTTTTGACCTGAAAAAGATCAGAACGACCGAGCTCGGCAGTCTGTATGAGCTGGTCTACAGTGTAACCATTCACGAAAGTGTTAGCCAAAAGGAATTCCTTGATGCCATCCGCACACGGAACGGCAACCTGGATATCTCGTTAACCATGAGTCCAACAACGGAATATTAATTCTTAATTCGAAGGGAACGATCTATATGAAGAAAAACGTTATAACAGGCAGCAAACTTTGGTCTATCGCCATGATTACCAGCCTACTCGCCGCATGCAGTTCACCAGCAACCACAAGCACAACCGCCAATGCCGCAACGTCAACGACAGGAACAACCAAAACGGTATCGGTCAGCGAGCAAACCTCTGTGAAATATGCAGATCTGGTCTCTCTGGATGCTGACGATACCAACATTAGCTGGAGCGAGGCAGATTCCACAGCGATTAAATTGAACGGCACAACGGCAACGGTAACCGGTTCGGGCGCCAAAGCAGCCAATGGCTCAGTAACAATTACGGAAGCAGGTACTTATGTACTTAGCGGTGAGCTAACCGACGGTCAGATCGTGGTCAACGTTGCCGATAAGGGTACCGTACATCTCGTATTAAACGGAGCTACGATCCATGATAATGACAGTGCAGCGATCTATATTCAGAAGGCCGGTAAAGCGGTGATTACACTCGAAAAAGGAACCAAAAATATTGTATCGGATGGTAAAACGTATGTGTACGCTGACGCTACAACAGACGAGCCGGATGCTGCAATCTTCAGCAAAGCGGATCTTACGTTCAACGGTGCAGGTCAATTGACCGTCACAGGTAACTATAATGAAGGGATTACGAGCAAGGATGATCTGAAGATCATTAGCGGTAACATCAGCGTCAAAGCAGCCGATGACGGCATCAAAGGTAAAGACATGGTCGCCATTCAAGCGGGTACGATTACCATTGAAGCCGAAGGCGACGGTATTAAATCCACCAATGACACGGATACCACCAAAGGTTTCGTTGCCATCGCAGGAGGTACCTTCGATATTCAAAGTGGTAACGACGGTATTCAAGCCGAAACCGCACTTGTTACGGATGGCGGCACATACAACATTGTGACTGCTGGCAGTAGCGCCAATGCTCCAGCCAAAGTCGAAGAAGGTCCATTTGGTGGCGGTGGCGGCGGATGGGGTGGCGGAACACCTCCAACCGATATGGGCACACCACCGGATGGCGAACCTCCTGCAGATATGCCGGAGATGCCTAATAACAGCGGCAATGCAGGTACTAATACAAACAGCGCAGCAGCGTCCAGCTCTGCCAACACAGCAGCAACAACCGATACCGAAACCAATGCCGATGCGGACACTGCTGCAACAGCAACCGAGTCCACAAGTGCCAAAGCACTGAAAGCAGGTACAGACCTTACGGTGAATGGCGGTACGTATACCATTGATTCCATGGATGATTCCCTGCACAGCAACAATAACGTGACAGTCAACGACGGAACATTCAACATTGAATCCGGTGATGATGGCATTCATGCCGATCAGGAACTGACGATTAACGGTGGCACCATCACCATTGCGAAGAGCTATGAAGGACTTGAAGGAGCAATCATCACCCTGAACGATGGGGATGTGGATGTAACGGCATCCGATGATGGCGTCAATGCTGCAGGTGGCGAGACGGAAACAGCGGCAAATACAGCGGCAAGTACAGATAGCGCTACTACAGCAACCGATGCTGCTACGACATCCAACATCTCTGTAACCGAGACGACGGGTACAACATCGACTACCGATCAGGCATCCCAAGGTACAGCTGCTACTCAGCAAGGACGTGGACCGGGCGGAATGGGAGCAGCGAGTAATAACGAGTTCCACATTAACGGCGGTACACTTACCGTGAACGCAGGTGGTGACGGACTGGATTCCAATGGTTCCATTAATATGACTGGTGGTACGGTTATTGTGAACGGACCAACGGATAACGGTAACGGAGCATTGGATTATGACGGTACATTTGTAATCAGCGGTGGATATCTCGTAGCTGCCGGAAGCTCTGGTATGGCACAAGGAACATCCGATGCGTCCACGCAAAATACCATTGTAATGACGTTCCCTGCAACGCAAAAAGCTGGAACACTTGTACATGTACAAGATAGCGAAGGCAATAACATCCTGACCTTTGCTCCGGCAAAAGATTATCAAACTGTGGTTGTCAGCTCACCGGATCTTGCAAAAGATGGTTCATACGTGATTTACTCCGGTGGTACGTCTACAGGTAAAGCGGTGGATGGGCTCTACACAGACGGTACTTACAGTGGCGGAACACAAGTAGTTGCATTCCAATCGACCAGTAATGTGACTTGGGTGAATGAATCTGGTGTGACCACAGCCAATACAGGTATGGGTGGTCCAGGAGGAGGTCGTGGTCAAGGCGGCTTCGGAGGCGGCAGAAACAGATCACAATCCAGTACAACATCCGACAGCACAGGCACTACCGATTCTGCAAAATAATCATCATGTCCTGAGACATAGCGCATAACTCGCTTCTCAGGCGCAGGCGAAACAAAAAAGGCTCCGAATTCACGTTATGTGAGTTCGGAGCTTTCTTTCGTTATTCTTCTGGAACCAGAATTACAGCATTCTGCTCAAGGGGAAGTCCAAGTACTCCTTTTCCTCAAAAGCTATATACATACACCTTGGTACGCAAGGCATCACGGCATGTAATCGTACGTAGTGGTTCCTTACCCGGGAGCGCAAAACAGACACTAATCACCTTGGCGCCCGGCGGAAGCTCCCGACTGAATTTGTCCAGAAGTCGGGCCATTGCTCCCGGAAACAGATAACAGATCACACAATCCGCATGTTCATAGGAACTGGTGTAGATATCCCCGCGCATGAAGCGCAGCCTGCCCTTGAGAGAGTGCTTTTCCCCCTTCGCTCGACGTAAGCGAACACTGAGATAGGCAATTATTTGGGATGACCATAAGGGAATGACTGAATTCTCGATTCCAGTCAGCCTCTTACCAGGACAATGCCTTACAACATCCAGTCCCAGTGTGCCCCATCCGGAACCTGCTTCAAGCACGTCACCGTACCCGGGTATACGGTTCACCTCTTGAATGACCACCTGCCTGACGCGGCCGGATGTGGGCATCGGGGAAATCCCGTTTTTCCAACTAATAAGTACGATGGATATGACACCGATCAATGTCACCACAGCAATCAGCCATGGAATCAGGTAAATGATGAACATGAACTCATCCCTTTGTTATGACTCATTCAATCCGGCACATGAGACTTCATATATACACCCTTTTTATAAACAGACTTGATGGTAAAGTGTACACCCAGCTTGCGATTCGTCCGATAGATGAGCGAGTTAATCTCGTCAATCCCTACCGCTTCACTCTCCAGCATGCTCCGCTCCGGCCACACCTGAGCCACAATCTGTTCCCTTGTCACAAAGTGGTCAAGTTCGCTGTACAACAGCTTGAACAGCTGATATTCCTTCTTGGATAATGGAATTTCCACCTCTCCAATCTGCACCGTTTGCAGGTGATCCTGCAAGCGTACACCCTCACCCAACAGATCCGACACCCGATATTCCCTTGTCTCTCCAAGATCCCCTTCAGCGCGAAGCTGGATCAAACCGTTGACGAGCGTCAGGCTGTCTCCTTCGCCAAATGGATATTTCTCATAGGGAACGAGACGCTGCCCATTCAGTTCGGTTCCATTTTTGCTATCCAGATCCTCAATCCATAACTGTTGCTGTACATCATAATGAATGCGGCAATGCCGCTTCGATATCATCTGATTATAAACAGACAAGTCCAATTCACTACCGCCTGTATAACGTCCCACCGTAATGGAGCGACCCTGGCTTACATAAGCGAACGAGCCGTCACTTTCCTGCCCTGGCGTACGAATGACGATTTTTGCCGTCTCCCGCATATTATTCTCCCACCTTCAACGATCACTCGATCTCTATAAGAGGTTGTTCAAAAAACCGCTTTTGATTACAACGGATGCCTAACGGCATCATCAACATCGAATATGGAATTCAGCCGAAATGTCCGTTGCTCACGTAGGTTTGCCTACGCTCCGCTACTCCATTTCTAGCTTCATCCCATCTTCTCGGTACTGAAAACCTGTCTTTTTGAACACGTACTATAAACATATCTTGAAGCAATAATGATAAATTCATCAGATTTGTTCCATTGTTTGTACCGCCATACATCAATATAGTGGTATACAGGAACGATTTATATTTGGTTCTGCTCACTCTACTATACCAGACGTTGTGCTTTTTTTCTCATGACGGCCGGATATCTACTATAGCTCATTCAACAAGAGAGGTACCTTCCTATGAATAAAAAAAACATTTTCATATACGTATTGCTCGCCTTCGCCTTGTCCATGACATTAACCGTGCTCTCCCGTATGAATGATGATGGCGGAGAACCACTGAAAGGCACCTCTGCTGCCGAAACCTCATGGTTACAAATGAAGATCCAGCCCTGAGTCTACTTTATTATAACGTGATCTCCGCGCAAAACGTTTCACGAATGTCATATTAGGCTATTGCATCGAATCCATATTAAAACAGATCAAAGGCCCCAGATTGCTGGTCACAGCAGCCCGGAGCCTCATTTTAATATAAAAATCTATATTACACGCAAGATCGTCTATCCGTTGAACAACAGAGGTAACGAGTTATTTCCCATAGCGAAGTGAGGTGGACAGCAGATTCCCACTATCCCACCAACACTCACGTCAAAGTCGCTTCTTTCTTGCGCCGTATTCCCTCCCCATATGATCGCAAATGCGACTTCGGTCGTTCAAAATCAAATCAATCTTGTTCATCCTCCGGCATAGTGGGTTCGTCGTCAGGCTTCGCTGTCTCTCTGGACTGAATTTCCTCCATCCGACTCGACACCTTCTGATACAGGTAAGAGATGCCAAGCAGCAGCACACCGAAGCTGAAATAGGCAAAGATTTTGCTGCCCGAGGTAAGCATACCCACATCGTAGAACACCATTTTACCGGTGGCGAACAACGTTAGGCCAAGACCCAGACGCCGAATCATGACATATTTTCTACGGAATCCATAGGCAATATAGAGAATCGCGAGCAGCAGATAGATCAGGCTGAACATCAGCCCCACATCACCCCACTGGAACTGGATCGTCAGGAATACGGTGATGACCCCTAGCAGATATACCCCTGCGATAACCGGGTACCATTCAATGCTCTTGAACTGCCTGCGGATGCCTGCAATCAGCAGATCCCTTCCTGCAAAGAACACCCCTACGTTAAAGATGATTAGCACCAGCAAACCCACAATCTCTGCCGCTGTATGCTGCTGAACTTCCGGCTGAAGCGCTGGCATGGTTAAGGTGACAGCCAGTGCAATACAGCAACCAATGGCATGCAGGAAAGTCGTATACATCTGTACGTATGGATCACGCAACAACTTCACTTTGCTCAATCCATAGGCCAATGCAATGGTCAGCGCTGCAAACATGAGCAGCTTGTAGAACATGTATAACAGGAACGTCCCATCCACAGCTCTGGTATACAATTCATTCGATTCATACAGCACGTATAACCACAGATTGGCGAGTGTCACATACTTGAATCCGTTCAGGAAGCCCAGCTCCAGCGGGCTGTAGTTGAATCTCTCCCTGGCAGATGAGCTGCTGTGAACTGCCCAGGCATAATACAGTGTAATCAGCAGGGTTCCCAGCGTGATGCTGGAGTATTTTAACATGAAGTAAGAACGTTCCCCGATAAAGAACAGCGTGAGCAGGTCATAGTACACGAAAGTGATTAGACATAGCAGCACAATACCCCATCCGGCTCGCTCCACCGACTTGAACCGTTTCAGATGTCCAAGCGTAACCAGCAGAACCCCTTCAATTAACCAGCCCATCGATAACCACTTGGCCCCGAACTGGAACGGAATAATCAGAATGGCAAAGGTCAGGGAAGTGATATAGAAGAGCAGAATGGTCTGTTTCTCCTGAGCCATATTGCGCTGAACGAATCGTGCGAGACCCAGATATACCACGCAGAAGATTAATGCCAACAAGCCCTGAGCATCATTCCAATCTGCCACATCAAATAACACGTATAACATCAGGCAACTAATGGTCGTATTCATAGCAAGCAGAGCGAAATCCCACCAGGTTAACTTCATCCGATGTTTGAACGGATATGCCAGTGTAATGCCCAGATATAATGCAAACGTCACAATGGAATACAACATGCCAATCTTCTCACTTGGCGACAGCCACAAGAGGATAAGCATGGATGGTGTGTTGAACAGGAAACTGATATAGTGCACTACCGGCCATCGTTTGCCGAATGATATGAACACAATAATGCCGTTTAAGAGCAGCAGATAGATCATGGCTACATAGACAGCAGTACCCTCAAGCCCGAACGAGAACATATAGGAGAATAGCGGGAGATATCCGCCCACCAGACCGAGTGAACAGATGGTCTTCGACTGATACCTTAGGGACAACAATACGGAGATTGCCGATACCAATACAGACAGGGCAAGTCCCGTATATAACCCGATAATATGCAGTAAAAAGTAGCTATAGAAGATGGACCCGAATAACACGGAGATCCCGCCCCCTAGCAGCCCCATTGCAAACGTCTGCTTTTTGCGGCGGAACAGCCACTCTCCTCCAGCGAGCATTAGAGCACCCAGCAGGAAAAAGGCTCCGCTCTTCATCTCGTCATTAAACCAGGTCGAGTACGAGTATTGGAACGCTGCTCCAACCCCCAGAATGAGGAGCAGGATGGCTACTTTGTTGATCCAGCTAAGTCCAATCTTCATCTCCATGCGATTCTGCTTGATCCGGCGCTGAATGGTCTCTTCGCTCAATCCCTCCTCCGCCATCTGCTCATATCCATGTTCCATATGCCCACGTAGAGCCTCTTCTCGTTCCCATACGGCTCGCTTGTGTGATTCAATGCGCTCCTTCACCTCTGCCGCCAGGTAAGCAATCCTCTCCTTCATTTGTTGGGAATCCTCTTGTAACTCCTGTGCTGCCTGGTTGTACAGCGCGTTCAGGTTGGACTTGGTTCGATGTTCATGGAAGGCAACTCGATCATTATGTACCGCCGTTTTTCCTTGAAAATACGTTTCCATCTTCTCCCGCGATACCCGGATCAGATTAAGCTTCTCATCCAACATCTGTTCAGATAACGCGATGCGAAGACGTGCATTCTCTTCTTCCATCTTGCGCGAGCGAAGTTCAAGCTGGTGCAGCTTGAGCTTCTGGGCTTCATACTGTTCTTGTAACTGTTCATTCTTAACGATCAGGTCATCGGACTGGTATTCCTGGAGCAAGGCGTGATACTCCTTCGCCAGCTGTTTCTGCTGCTCCTGAACCTGTTCAAGTCGATCCTTAAACTCCTTCATGTACTTCCTCCATTGGTTGATGTTTAATCTTTTCCCTGTATTTTACTATATGTATGCCATAAAAAGAGCTTTAAACATTAGATATATCCGTACAACGTTTCATCAGTGGGATCTCAAACGCAAAAAAAGCCGGGAAGCAAACGCTTCTCCCGACTTTTTATTCATATGAGCATTTTGTACAAGAATGGATGCTTAGGCTGCATCCGGTGTATCTGTCTGATCCGCTGTTTCCGGTTCAATAATCTCGGTCGCATCCGGGTCCAGCCAACTGGCGATCATGCCACGCACATATTGCAGATCGTCCTCTGACAGGTCATAGTACCATGTACCACTGCGCATGGCGCCATCACCCTTCAGCATATAGTTGCTGATTGTTGGTGTGCTGTCTTTCATATATAGAGCTTCGGCAAACTTCACGATGAAGTCCGAAGTCATGTTGGTTGTAAAATTCGATCCGGCAATCTGGATGACGTCCGGGATCTTGGTCAGATTTTTGACCTCCAGCGCACGATTCATGAAGGCACTTAGGAAAATCCGGTGACGCATCGTCCGATTGAAATCGGAATCTTCCCGGTAACGCACATAACCAAGCGCTTCTTCGCCGCTATAGATCGGTTTGTTGGCTTCAACGAACAGTTTCTCATGCGCTTTTGATTTGTTCTCGATGTTTTTCTTGATCGGCAGTTCAACACCACCCACCGCATCAACAATATCCTTGAGCCCATTAAAATTAATCGCGGCATAGAAATCCACTTTGTTCCCGAGCAAATTCTCCACCGTATCCATCGCCATCTTGGCTTCACCGTGGGCGTACGCTGAGTTAATCTTCGACTTCACATCCCGCCCAACAATCTCGGTATAGGAATCACGTGGAATGGACAGCAGCAGCACTTTATTGTCTTCTGGACGCACGACGGAATAGATTATCGTATCCGAACGGCTTGGTTCGTTATCGCGTTGATCAATACCGAGCAACAACAGCGAGAATGGGTCCGTATGTTCCACGACAGGGGCATCCTTATCGCCAGCTGGTTTAAAGGAGTCATCCAAGGCTTCCTTCACCGTACCGGAGGCGAACATATTAAAGGCAAACACGACGAGTTGCTTTTGATAAATAAATCCGAGCCCTCCGAGCACAAGCAGCACACTTAGGGTGATGATTAATGGCTTCTTCCATTTCTTCTTCGGTTTCTTCGGCTTCCGTCTTGTTAAATGTGCAGCACTGTTTTCCATCATATCTCCTTTAATAACGGGTTCTTAGAATCATTTAACTATATTAATAACACGTTGACAATAGATTACGTTATAATCTGCTATACAAATACGTGTTCAAAAAGTTTGGTTTTCAGTACCAAGAAGATGGAATGAAGCTAGAAATGGAGTAGCGGAGCGTAGGGAAAACTACGTGAGCAACTAAAATGTTTCCGAAGGAAACATACTTCGTAAGCATATGCTTATTCGGCTGAATTTCATATTCGATGCTGATGATGCCGCCAGGCATCATTCGTAATCAAAAGTGGACTTTTTGAACTACCTCTACATAAATGTACATAAAGGGAGCGATGAATGATGGAATATCGACGTTTGGGCAATAGTGGTTTACGGGTATCGGCACTGGGGCTCGGCACCAATGCATTTGGCAAACGCGCGGATGAAGCAGCTTCTACCCGCATTATTCATGCAGCGATGGATCAGGGCATCAACTTTATCGATACCGCCAATATCTACGCAGGTACGGAATCAGAACGCATCATTGGACAGGCCCTCACAGGTCGTCGGGAAAACGCGGTGCTTGCGACCAAAGCCGGACTTCCCCGGCATGACGGTCCCCATGGGCGCGGTTCATCCCGCTACCATCTGCAACAAGAGCTGGAACATAGCCTGCAGCGTCTGCAAACCGATTATGTGGATCTGTATCAGATCCACACCTTTGATCCGCATACACCGCTGGATGAGACACTCCGCACGCTGGACGATATGGTCACTTCCGGCAAAGTTCGGTACATCGGCGCCTCCAATTACGCAGCCTGGGAGCTGATGAAAGCTCTCGGGATCAGTGAACAGAAAGGTTATGTGCGCTACATCTCTACCCAAACCAGCTACTCCCTGGCAGACCGTACGCCTGAACTGGAATTGGTACCGATGTGTCTGGATCAGGGTGTAGGCATTATCCCGTATTTCCCGCTCGCAGGCGGTATTCTGACGGGTAAATATAACGGACAGGCCAGCATACCTTCCGGCTCCAGAGCCGACACCGACCCGACCTTCAATCGTTTTCTGCTGGAGCATAATCTTCAACTGAGTGAACAAGTGAGTGCCAAAGCTGCTTCATACGGGTGTTCCCCAAGTGTGCTGTCTCTCGCATGGCTACTGACACGTCCAGCTGTATCCACAGTCATTGTTGGTGCTACAGGCACCGAACAGCTGGAGCATAATCTGGCTAGTCTGGATATGTCACTGCCCGATGAGCTGTTGACCGATCTGGATCAGATCAGTGACTCTTTCCGTCGCCGCGAGCCATTTGCGTCCTACCGAATCGATTAAAGTAAATGAAATGAACCTCCCGACGGATAAAGTCAGGAGGTTCATTTTGATTTTTGTATAGACATTATAATCATAAGTATTCAGAAAATTCCCAATTCCACTACAATATGTAGTTTAATAAATTAAAAAAAATCTTATTATGGATTAGCCCTCTGTTTTTTGGCGAAGAAACTCCTGCATGATCTGCATATACTCTTCCTTACGGTCATCCAAAGTTTCGAAAAAAGCCTTGTCCGACTCCTCAACCAAGTGGATTCCTTCAATGGCCAATCGGGTCCCTTCTTCCGTTGTGGTAATTATATTGGCACGTGTATCCGTCTGATGACGAGCACGCGTAATCAAGCCTCTCTTTTCAAGAGCACGCAGAACCTGAGAAGTCACATTAACATCTACTTTGGCAAATTGTGCAATCTGAACCTGAGTGACTCCCTTGCCTTCCTCATCACGTTCATTGAGCCACAGACAGGCATGCAACAATACAAATTGGGGCTGTGTCAGTTCGAGTGGCTCCAGCACCCTGCGTACTTCCTTTTGCCACATCGCTGTAACCTGCCATAACAGATATCCCGGGCTTTCTTGTGCGTTTTTATACCGTGAGCTTTTCATCTCATACCTCCATGATGTGCGACCTTATGCAACAGATTATGTACCCACCAGTCAATGAAGTAAATCCATTATTCATATAACGATGATGGAGATACATCCGTTGCAACCCTGTGTGTTCTTTTGAATAAAATTAGCGCGTTGGGATGAACTGCTTCACCCATTGTCCGAATCCTTGCGGATTACGGCTCTGTATAAGAATGGTCCCTTCTCCACGGAACCGGCATACCAATCCTTCTCCACTTGTAACACTGGATAACCAGCCCTGTGAAGCCTTCTCTATACGGTAATCTACATAATGAGGCCATGCCACCAGATGAGCGTTATCCACGATCATTTCTTCACCTGCTGCCAGATTTATCGCATGGATTGCTCCGTAGGAAGACAAAAATACAGTTCCACGTCCACTGATCTCAATAATGAAGAAACCTTCTCCCGAAAAGAGACCTTTCTTCAGGTTTTGCATTTTGGTATTCACCTGTATGCCCTCGGTCCCCGCTAGAAATCCGTCTTTCTGCACATAGAGTGAATAGGAACCGTCCAATTCGACAGCTTCTACATCGCCCATGCTTGAAGGTGAGAGCAGAATCTCTGCCGGCCCGCCCGCAGCCGTTAGTTCCTGAAAGAAGAACTTCTCTCCGCTCAGCATTCGACCGAACCCGGCAAACATTCCACCTTCTGCTGAACCCTTCAGTTCAACCGTTGGCGTCATGGATACCATCGCACCGCTTTCGGCCTTGAAACGCTCTCCCCGCTGCAAATGTACCTTAAGCATCGCAAAAGCACCATCATATAGAATCTCATAGTTCACGGCTGCACCAGCTCCCTATTGTCAGAGTTAAAATCATTGAGCCCATTGTCTTCCAGAACTGCTGATTTGTCTCCGTATTCCTTCACAATATGTTGATCTCCCCAATTACAGAGCGCATTGAGAATCGGTTCAAGACTCCGCCCGTAATCACTTAATTCGTATTCTACTTTGGGAGGGACCTGATTGTATACGATTCGGTTAACGATCCCGTCGTTTTCAAGCTCTCTCAGTTGTTGTGTTAACATTTTCTGTGTAATTGCGGGCATAATACGCTTGAGATCACTGGTTCGTCTTTTCCCATGTGTCAGATGACAGAGAATGACGCATTTCCATTTGCCACCGATCACCTCCAGAGTAGCTTCAACCGAGATGTTATATTTCTTTCTGACCATAACTTGTTACCTCCCTGATGAATTGGATTACATCCGTCGCATGCTGTATAGGCACCAAAAAGTACGTAGGGTACTAAAAAGTACGTACTATTCAATCTATACTGAATAACTCATAATAGCATTTGCCGGTACGTAAATCTACATTCGGGGGAGTTGAGCAAGAAATGTTACAAGATTCAAAACGCAGCACATGGGCGCTGCTGGCACTGGCCATTAGTGCGTTCGCCATCGGTACCACAGAATTTATCAGCGTTGGGCTCCTGCCCCTCATTGCAGATGACCTGGGCATTTCCGTAACTACAGCGGGACTGACCGTTACTTTATATGCATTGGGCGTTACCTTTGGGGCTCCTGTTCTGACCTCACTGACGTCTACCGTATCACGCAAAACGCTACTGCTTGCCATCATGATTGTATTCATCGCAGGTAACACGATGGCTGCGCTATCGACAGGCATTACCATGTTACTCATAGCACGAGTGATATCCGCGCTGGCACATGGCGTATTCATGTCCATCGGCTCCACCATCGCAGCGGATCTGGTACCTGCCAACCGTAGGGCGAGTGCCATTGCCATCATGTTCTCCGGTCTAACCATTGCCACAGTAACCGGTGTACCTCTCGGTACACTTATCGGTCAACATATGGGATGGCGCGCAGCATTTATCCTGATTGTTGGGGTTGGCATCATTGCGATGATTGGAAACCTCATACTCGTGCCATCCACGTTGAAGCGAGGAACACGAACGGCATTTCGGGATCAGCTGAAGCTAGTTACAGGTGGGCGCTTGCTGCTTGCTTTTGCCATTACTGCTGTCGGGTACGGAGGAACATTTGTTGTCTTCACGTATCTGTCCCCATTGTTGCATGATATCAGTGGATATTCCGAGAAAACAGTCGCGTTCATTCTGTTGTTGTACGGAATTGCCATTGCTGTCGGCAACATCATCGGTGGCAGAGCAGCCAATCGTAACCCGCTCAAGGCGCTCTTCTACATGTTCATCATTCAGACCATCATTCTAGGTGTGATGTACTTCACCGTTCCGTTTAAGCTGGCAGCACTGCTCACCATTATGGGGATGGGGCTACTTGCCTTCATGAATGTGCCTGGTCTTCAGATGTACGTTGTAACTTTGGCTGAACGATATGCACCACAGGCCAAGGATGTAGCCTCTGCCTTTAACATCGCCGCATTTAATGCAGGCATCGCCATAGGTGCCTATTTGGGCGGAGTAATCAATGACTCCATTGGTTTGATTCACACGACATGGGTCGGAGCCTTGATGGTTCTCGTAGCTGTGATCCTGACCGCATGGGCTAAAATGCTGGAAAGCAAGGATCAACATGGGTCCGTCAACACGGAGAAAGCTTCATTCTAATTTCCATTCTGATTTTGGGTCTCACTCTGATATATTTCCATGTCAGTCTTCAAGGGGAACCGGTTTCATATCGTATTTTATTATACTATATACGTTGAACCCAATTTGATCTACTATGATTTAATTTTGTATGATAAAAAATGATAATTCAGCTTGAAATCACTGATTTTTACACACTTTAAGGAGGAAATCTCATGACAACAGCTCAAACCGCACAACATTTACAATCCACAGTAAGTCTGCATAACGGTGTTTCTATGCCTTGGTTCGGATTAGGTGTATTTAAGGTAGAAGAAGGAACTGAATTGGTTGATGCTGTGAAAAATGCAATTAAACATGGCTACCGCAGTATCGATACTGCTGCAATATACGGTAATGAATCCGGTGTTGGACAAGCGATTGCAGAAGCTTTGCAAGAAAACAATTTGAAGCGCGAAGAACTGTTTGTTACATCTAAAGTATGGAATGCAGACCTCGGATATGAAGAGACACTTGCTGCTTTTGATACCACATTGAACAAACTAGGATTGGAATACCTGGATCTGTATCTGATTCATTGGCCTAAAGCAGGCAAATACAAAGCAGCCTGGAAAGCCATGGAGGAGCTGTACGCAGCCGGCCGCATTAAGGCCATCGGTGTGAGTAACTTCCAGATTCATCACCTCGAAGACCTGATGCAGGATGCCAAAGTGAAACCGATGATCAATCAGGTGGAATACCACCCTCGCCTGACTCAGGTAGAACTCAAGGCTTTCTGCGAAAAGCATGGTATCCAGCTCGAAGCATGGTCACCTCTGATGCAAGGTCAGCTGTTGGACAATCCAGTACTCACGGCTATTGCTTCAGCCAAAGGCAAATCCGTTGCACAAGTCATCCTGCGTTGGGATCTGCAAAATGGAGTCATTACCATTCCGAAGTCCACCAAGGAACACCGGATTATTGAGAATTCCTCCATCTTCGACTTTGAACTTTCCAATGAAGAGATGGATCAGATCAGTGCTCTGAACGAAGATGTACGCGTTGGACCTGATCCGGACAACTTCGATTTTTAATGAATAACCTTTTGCGAGCCTGCGTTGTTTGATATAACATAACGAAAAACCACCGGACCAGGAGCCGGTGGTTTTTCGTTATACTCTCTTCCCTATAGCCAAACCTCGCTAACACTGCATAATTCAATTCAAAATGAGGTATTGCATATTTTAACTATTGAACCTGCCACAATGCAGGGACATTGGAAGGTTCCCACCCAGGCAAGGAAGTGTGGGACTGCAAACATTTATACGTCTTGCCGCTATACGTGACCAGTTGTCCTACAGTATAGGCTGTATTCGCCTGCCAGGCGGAAACGCCCGGGTTCGTCGTCCCTGCTGCCGTTTTCACAGTCAACGCATTGCTCGCAACAGAACTATTCCCCGCCGCATCCTTTGCTTTTACCGTAAATGTATACGAGGTATCCGCAGCGAGCCCACTGATCGTTGCTGTCGTTCCGGTGACAGATGTCGCCAAAGCCGTTCCATTGTACACATCATAACCCGTTACACCCACGTTATCCGTAGATGCCGCCCAGCTCAGCGTTATGCTGGATGCCGTTTGCGCTGTCGATGCCAGGTTCATCGGTGCAGTTGGCGCTTGCGTATCACCTCCAGGCTGAGTCGTGGTGCTTACAGTTACAGCATTACTGGCTGCAGACAGATTACCTGCCGCATCTTTTGCTTTGATCGTAAAGGTATAGGAAGTACCCGCGGACAGACCGCTGATTGTTGCGGTCGTTCCGTTGACGGAGGCAGCAAGATTGGCACCATTGTAGACGTTATACCCGGTAACCCCGACATTATCCGTTGAAGCATTCCAAGCGAGCGTCACCGAGTTGACCGTCACACCTGTCGAGCGGGCATTTCCCGGTACGCTTGGCGCCGTCGTATCTGCTGGAGGTACTGTACCTCCGGTAGGCAGATCAGCTTTCAGTTTATTTTGGAGTGTTTTGTTACGGTCACCGCTAAGCTCCCAGAACATCGCACCGCCGAGCCCCTTGCTCTTGATATAAGCGGTTTTATATCCAATCGACTCCGCATCATCATAGCTAATAAAACGCTTGTTGGATGCATTATAGAGATATGGCACTTTGGCCGTATCATTCCAGTAACGCGTGTACCCGTTTTTGTTAATGTAGTTGGTCTCCAGATCATAGAAGTCAAAGGAACCTGCTTCCCATGTTCCAACGGATGAACCTCCCGTGCAGGTCTGATACTGGCCATTGCCCTCCTGTGCGCATCCATCCCAGCCGCGGCCATAGAATGGAACACCAAGCACAAGTTTGGCGGCTGGTACTCCGGCATTCAGATGCCCTTGTGCTCCGGCAGCCACATTAAATGTATTGGCATCCGGCACCCCGGCAGCCGAAGCCGCAGAGTCATAGTTCAACGGCGCGTTATGCGCGCTGACTTTTTGCCAGGCCCCGTTAAAATCGTATGTCATAATGTTAATCCAATCGACGATGGAAGCTATGTTGGCAAGCTCAGTATTTGCAGCATAGGTCGTCGACGCTCCGCTTGCAATCGTAAGCAGATACTTCTTGCCGTCCACAGCTCCAGCGGCATCCAGCTTCTCACGGATTTTGCTCAGAAGCAGCGTGTAATTTTGCTTATCCTCCGGACGTTTGCTGTTACCATCCAGCCCGCCTGATACCGGGTACTCCCAGTCCAAATCTATCCCGTCAAAATTGTATTTGCGCAGGAAGTCGACGGCAGAGTTCGCAAATACCTCCCGTGTTGCAGCAGTCGCAGCCACATCAGAGAAGCGGTTGGACCATGTCCATCCTCCGACAGAGATGATCGTCTTCAGATTAGGATTGATCTGTTTCAGCTTGTTCAGCTGATTGATATTGCCTGCAATGGGCTGATCCCACGTATCCCCTGCAAATGTCTTGCCGGTATCAATCCATGGATCGCCAAGTACGATTGTTCCATTCGGTACATTGATTGTCTGGCTCTTTTCATTCTGGCATGTCCAGGTCACCGGATTAGGGCCCGAAGGGTCCGGATTCCCATGAACACCGTTCCAGCAGATATCGGCAAAAGCATAGTTGATATGCGTAACCTTGGTTGGGTCGATATCCGTTACGTTATAGTTTCTCCCGTACGCAGCCCAAGACGGGTAGTAACCGACAATTTTATAAGCATCGGCTGCTGACGCCGTAGCGGGTTGGAGCACAAAAGAAGGAACAATGATGGATAAGAGCAGGGATAGACCCAGTAAAAACGTTGCAGTCTTCTTGAAAGCAGTGTGTTTATTGAAAGGTATCATCTAATACACAACCTCCTTTGTCGTTTGCGTACTCAGTCCATTCAGGAACGGACGATGTGCGCTCGAAAACTGGTTATTCGTATATGCGTCCCAATTGATTGACCAGGTCATAATCCCTTTTATCCCCGCATAACCCGCAGGCTGGCGCAAAGTATAGGAACCGCCGTACGACACACCTTTGATTAGGTAATTCAGCGCCTTCTGCAGTTCGGCTGGCGTGGTATACCCGCCCCCGGCAGCCTGTTGGGAGGCTGGTACGCCGATCGCAATCTGGTCCGGTCGCAGGGCACTAAAGAACGGGCCTGAACTGCCGCCTACATGGAAGCCTTGAAGCAGCATCTCCGCCATGGCCACATGGAAATCAGCTGTTCCTTGCGCGTAAGAGCGTCCATCCAACCCCACCATGGAGCCCGTGTTATAGTGCTGCACATGAAGCAGGGTCAGGTCATTACGCAAGGCATGGATGACTGGCAAGTAAGCTCCCCAAGGGCCGCCGTAGCTCAGATATCCACCCTGTACATAGGCCGTCTCCGGCGCAGCCGTCAGGATGAAATTGGCGCCGAAGTGTGACTTAACCGCTTTCACGCCTTGGATGAGGTTAATAATTTTCGGTGTAGTTGGACTACGGAAATCGGTATCCCCTGCATTCAGAGAGAGGGAACTTCCTTCCAGATCGATATCAAGACCATTGAAACCATACGTGGAAATGATTGATTTTAACGAATCTTCGAATTGCTGTCTCTTGGTCGCGTCGGTAAGCTCAATGGTACCGTTGGCTCCCCCCATGGAAAGCAGTACTTTTTTCCCCTGGCTTTGCAGGTAGGCAATATCAGATTTGAATTCGGCTACCGTTGCATTGTATGGAGTAAAAGCAAGCGTTCCGCTGCCATGTGAAATCGGTTCGGCAAAGGAGACATTAATGACGTCATATGCTGTTGATACGTTACGAAGTCTGATATTCGTTGAACCATTATCGAAGTTGTGCCAGTAGCCGATCAGCCATTTGCTGCCGGTTGGCCCAGGATTGGAAGACCCGTTGGAAGTCGTTACACTGAGGGAGGTGCTCGCAGCGGATATATTGCCTGCGGCATCTTTGGCTTTTACCGTAAAAGCATAGGTCGTGCTAGCTGTCAGTCCCGTGACTACAGCTGTTGTAGTTGAAGTACTTGTCACAAGAACGCCGTTCCGGTACACCTCATATGCCACTACACCCACATTATCCGTGGATGCATTCCAGGCAAGGCTAACGGAGGTGTTCGTTATGGCGGATGAAGTCAGACCCGCAGGAACAGAAGGCGGTGCCGTATCTGGCGTTGGCGTTTCCCCTCCCGAACCTTCCCCGACGTATTTCCACAACGCGGGTACAACAGAGGGCTCCCATCCGGTCAATGCCGTGTGGGCCTGAATACACTCATAATCTTTATTTTGATAAGTGACGAGGTCTCCTTTCTTGTATGCGATGCCTGCCTGCCACTGGGCGGCGGCATCGGCTCTCGGTGCAAACCACAAAAGAAGTAGAAGAAATGCCAAAGCAAATGTAATAACCGGGCGGAATCGAACAGCTTGATTCAAGCAAAATCCCTCCTGTACTAAGGATACGTTCACCTTGCAAACAAAGATATCCATCGTCCACCTGCATCTGATCTGTGATCGATTAGAGCCAGCCTCATTCAGCCATCTGATGTTGCGTGTCGCTTCACTCCCTTCCCTTATCAAAATGGACCTTCCCTCTCGTTTTCTCTTTCAGCAGACATCACCAAATTTTACAGGGAATTTACAGATCCTCACCCTGTATTTAATCAGTAAAATGCCTGGGAGATAAGGGATAAAATAGTTCTATTGGGGGCGAAAAATGTAATATGGCACGCCGAAAAGGCTTTCCGCCAAGTCCTCAGGAGACTTGAAAGAAAGCCTGTGTTATATATTGTGTAGAGAATAGGGCGAATCTTACCGCTGCTCCCCTTCCCCTTCAAAAGGCTGCCAACCATCCATGCCGGATAGAATCAGAGGTATAGCGTACTCCGCCGCTTCCTGTTCGGTCAGCATTTTGGCCCAGGCCACACGATCAGCAGCACGTCCGGCACCAGGCCCGGCACTGTTATATTCCGCATACTGAACGGTCTGCTCCGCATCTGTCTTGTTCCAGTTATGCCATCCCTCCCGCTTCACATGAGCGCCGATCCAGCAGTTCAGAAAACAGACTTTGGCATGATGACGCCACGGCCTGCCCAGATACACCGACTGCGGCGGAGCATTGCTGGTCAGATCACAGTCCAGAAACACATAGCCGTATCGTACATCCTCCGGAGTAGACGCTGCGGTAATCCAGCCGTTCACTTGTCCATCCGCAGCCTCCGCTTCGGTCAGGCGATTCTTCGTAAAAATCTCGCAGCCCTTAAATACCACCGTAGCCGAGCCAAAAATAAAATCGATATCGCCTTCAATGTAACAGTCTTCGAAATACTGCCGCAGTTTGCGCCGCTCGGCACCATCACGTGGCCCGCCAAAGTAACTTCGATCCATGGGTTGCTCCGGCAATGGGCCGGTGAAGATCGTATCCTGGTGGCCGATCAGACGACAGCGGCGAAAGACCGCCCGGTCTCCATCTACGTAAACGGCCAGCGCCTGACCAACCTCCTTGCCCGGCCCGGCAGCATTTACGAAGGAAATGCCCTCTGCCGTAAAATCATCGGCACCGATGAAAGCGGTATAGGAATGAAACGTATGATATGGCGACCCGTCCGGGAACTTCTTAAGTGCATAATCATCATACGTAATGATCGTCTGCTCCGCCCCGTCACCAATCAGATGGATGCCCGGCTTCTCCATATGCAGCTTCTCATAATAGACGCCAGCTTTTACTCGAATCGGAACGTTTCCGATGCCATTCTCCGGCAGCGCATCAACTGCCGCCTGAATCGTCACATAATCCCCCGTCCCATCTGAAGCAACAGTCAGACAGGGAGTCGATGGTTCCAATGCTGTATTCGGCAATTTCTGCTGTGTCATGGCAATCGCTCCATTTCCAGCGCTGCCAGCAGGAGCGGAGCCACCCCCATAAAGGAATCGCTTACAACCGCTTCGCTCACATAGTAGCTGTACGAGCCATCCCGGTCCAGACTTAGTCCTGCGCCATGACAGATCCCGTTTAACCGAACGCCATCAGCCGTCTCCTCCACCAATCTGGAGTAAAGCCCCTGCCATCCTTTCTCCGCCGCAGCTCTGAAATGCGGCTCCAGATACTTCAGCCGCACACCCTTGGCAAGTGCATATACAAACATGCTTGACCCGGATGCTTCCAGATAGTTGCCTTTGCGGAAGCCCTGATCCAGCACCTGAAACCATAACCCGCTCTCCTGCTCCTGCACGCGCACCAAAGCATGGCACATCCGTTCGAAGATACCGATGATGGTGCCGCGTTTTGCATGATTCACGGGGAAATGCTCCACGCTGTCCACAATCGCCATAGCATACCAGCCCATCGCCCGGCTCCAGAAGTGTGGCGAGCACCCTGTCGATGAATCGGCCCAGACCTGTTCCTTCGATTCATCCCAGCCATGATAGAGCAGTCCGGTCCGGGGATCACGGGTCTGGCGTTCGATCAGCAGAATCTGGTGCGCTACTTCATCCCATAACTCGGGGTGATCAAATGTCTTCGCATACTCGGATAGAAAGGGAGAGGACATATACAGGCCGTCCAGCCACATCTGGAATGGATAGATTTTTTTGTGCCAGAAGCCGCCCTCCGACGTTCGAGGTTGCCCTGCGAGCTGTGCGGCCAAGAGATGTGCCGCTTCTGCGTAACGCTGATCTTCAGCACCCTCCAGTAATGCAAACAGGTTTTTCCCCTGATTAATCTGATCCAGATTATATTCTTCCAAAGTATACGTGCCAATAGAACCATCTGGCTGGATATACAAGTCCATATGTTTTTTCATAAAATCAACATACTCTTGCTTGCCATAATATCGCCCAGTTCGAGCCATCGCCATCAATGTCATGCCTTCCACGTATGCCCATCGTCCCGAATGGAACGCATGATAACCGTCCCCGTCACATTGCTGGATGATCGTTGCTGCAATTCGCTCAGACCAGGATAACTGCGTCTGTACCTGCATAAGCAATTCCTCCTTGAATGTTGTACTTACCTAATACATGTATGACTAACGGATAACCGCTTCACTCTTGCTTATTGTCGGCACATTGCCGTTGAATTGCGAAGGTTCAGCTTGGGCTGAACGACTACCGGAACATCGACCTGTTCATCACGAATCAACGATACAATCAGCTCCGCTGCCTGCACGGCCAGTTCATCCAGAGACGGGCCAATTGTCGTCAAGGCCACTTCGGCATACTGCATATCCGGCAGATCATCATACCCGATTAACGAGATATCGCGCGGAACGCTGTAACCTGCCTCAAGCAAAGCCCGAAGTGCACCTCGGGTGACCAGGTTGTTCAGCCCAATAAAAGCTGTCGGCGACTCCGGCCCAAACGCATGATTACGTATGGCAAAATACCCGTCTTCCCAGGAGGAATACGCTGGCAGCACATGGTCTTCATTAAAAGCCAGACCCGTACGCTGCAACGCTTCCCGGTATCCCTCCAGTTTAATATTCTGTGAGTTGCCGATGAACCCGATTCGGCTGTGCCCCAGCGATTTCAGATGCTCCACTGCTTTGAACAGTCCTTCTTTGCGATCAATCTTAATGTAAGGAGAGTTCGGCGCTTCATCTGTACCCAGCACAAAACATGGCATGTTGAGTGTCGCGAACTTTTTCCAGAACATCTCCCGATTGTCCAGTGCATAGTCCCACAGAATACATCCGTCCACACGCAGCTGGCTGAAGACATCCACACCATCATCCGCTACAACCAGGATCATCTGATACCCCCGCTTCTTCAGCTCGGTGTGCAGACGGCCGGAGATGTTCGAGAATAACGGATTGCTCAGTTCATCCAGCACAAAGCCGATGATATTGCTTCTGCCGGTGGAAAGTTGCCGGGCCAGCATATTTTTCCGATATTGATGTTTCTCCGCGACCGCAAGCACCTTCTGCTTCGTAGCCGGTTTGATTCGGGGATCATCATTCAGCGCCTTGGATACTGTGCTATAGCTCACCCCCGCCAGTTTGGCAATGTCTTTAATGGTTATCAAAATCAATCAACACCTCTCATACGCCTGAAACCCTATTTCCTATTTCTGTGCAGCCTTATAACGATCATATTGTGCCTGTCTGCCCGCAATAACCTGCTCTATATTCATCTTCTTCAACGTCTCAATATAACTGTCAAACTGATCCAGACTGGCATCACCGCTAATAAACTTGAAGTTCATCTCTTCCACATATGTGGTAATGTCAGGCATCGCCATGCTCTCCACGCTCGCTTCATCTGGCAGGGCATAGACAAACGGGAACGGTTCACGGACATACGGCTCCAGTTCCTTATCCATCTTCGCATGCCAAGGGGCCACAACGGAATCGGCAGAATCGGTCGATTGAATGTTCGGCAGATTCACCGGTCCGATGCCGAGCTTCTGAATGTATTCATTGTCCTTGCCTTTGTCCGTAAATGTCTTCACGCCATTCTCTTCCGTATACGTGTCATCCTTGATGCCCCACGTATAATATGTCTGTGCCTCTTCACTTACCGCATAATCCAGGAAGCGGAAAGCCAGCTCCGGATTTTTGCTATCCCGCGTGATACCGAAGATGCCGCTAACCGGGGTACGTCCTACGTAAAACTGATCGCCATGCGGTCCTTTCAGTGGCAGAATGCCTTTGATGATTGGCTCTTCCGGATTGTAATCCTTGAACAGCGGGCTGTAGACCATCGACATGTACCAGCTGAAATTAAACGTTGCGCCGGTCACATCCTGAGAGATCCGCGATGTGACCTGATCACTCGTGGTACTCGCATAATCTACCCCAAGCAGACCTTCCTTGTACAGTCCATTCAGATAGGTCAGGTACTCCTTGTATGTCGGCTCATAATAGCTGAAATGCACCTTGCCCTGATCGTCTGCATAAAACTGATTGGACAGATCAAGTCCAAATGCAGGGCCAAAGGCCATGGACACAAATTTCGCTTCCATGGACAGCGGAATCTCATCGGCTTTTCCGTTGCCGTTCGGGTCGTCTGTCTTGAACTTGCGCAGCATCGCCGTAAACTCATCCAACGTGGTCGGCTCGCTTAATCCAAGCTTATCAAGCCAGCGAACATTGACCATAAATACCGGCATGTAGTTACGGGTTAGCGTCTGCTGCGGGACATAATACATTTTACCATCTGGCGTCGTTAAACTGGCTTTGACCGAAGGCGACTTTTCATATATTTTTTTGAGATTCACGCCGTATTTCTCCACCAGATCATTAATCGGAATGAATAGACCGCTGTTAATGTACTTCATCAGTTGATCCTGATCCGGCAGGTACACGATATCGGGCAAGCCGGTACCGGCAGCCAGCCTCGGATTTACGGCATCCGCATAGTTCTGCGGCGGTATGAGATCCCAATCCACCGTAACGCCGGCGTTGCTCTCAATTTTCTTAACGATAGCTGCGGTGGAGAGATCCACGTTGGTCGTCCAGGCGTTAGTGCCGAGAATAGACAGCTTGGCATCCGGTTGATCCGTTACCGGCCCTGCCCCGGTATAATTGAAGGCCGGCTCCGAACTGGACGGAGTGCTCCCCGCATCGGTTCCTGCCCCTGTTCCACCACTACATCCCGCCAGGCTGATTGCCAGTATCGCTGCCATTACACTTTTTCTTCCTGCCCCTTTAAATCTCATCCATCATTCCTCCTTAGGTATGAACCATTTTGAACTCCCTTGAATGACATGACACTTAATAATAAAAGCTATCCTTTCACGGCTCCGAGGGTGATGCCCTTAACGAAGTACCGTTGGATAAACGGGTAGATCGTAACAATAGGTAGAATGCTAACTACAATGGATACATAACGGACTTGCAGGGTCGATACCGCCAGCGCCCCAGATGTCATCGTGCCGCCCATCTTCTGCATCACTTCCGGCGATGCCATGATCAGCACCCTTCGCAGGAACATCTGTAAGGGCTGCATATCCTGTTTGCCCAGATATAATAGGGCCGAGAAAAAGTTGTTCCAATGGAATACAGCATAGTACAGCGTGAGCACAGCCAATGTCGGCTTGATGATGGGAACCGCCAGACGATACAGCATTGTCATCTCATTGGCCCCGTCTATACTGGCACTTTCAAAAATCTCATTCGGAATGCCTTCAAAGGCCGAACGGCAGATCATGACGTTAAACGTAATCACCAGCACAGGCAGCACCATGACCCAGCGGGTATTGTACAGCCCAAGCGAGGTAATCAGCATGTAGACCGGAATGAGTCCACCCGAGAAATACATGGTGAAAGCGATGAAAAAGTTCAGCTTGCGACGCAAGAAAAACTGCTGTCTGGATAACGGAAAAGCGGCAAGACATGTTGCCACAATATTCAACAGTGTGCCTACCACGGTGTACCAGAGGGTGTTGTAGAACGACACCCATAACTCCTTGTATTGTAGTACCATTTGGTAACCTGACAGGGTAAACCCAACGGGCCACAATACGACTTTTTGTTTGTCGATGGCATCCACCGAGCTGAATGAAATGCTGATGACGTACAGAAAGGGATACAATGTGACGACAACCGCCAGTATGGTCAGCAGGTAGACACATCCGTAGAACAAACGGTCACTTCTTGATTTTTGCATACAGGTCTCCTTTGGTCCGAGTTATAGTCTTACCAGAGTGACATCTTGGTCAGGCGGCGGGTCATGGAATTGGCAGCAAACACAAGCACAAATGTGATAATGGAGTTAAACAGGCCGACTGCTGTGGCGAAGCCGTAATTCTGGCCTTCAATCCCCATCCGGTATACATAGGTGGACAGGACATCCGCCGTTTCGTAGGTGGCTCCGTTGTAGAGCAGATATACTTTCTCGAAGCCTACGCTCATAATGCCGCCAAGCGACAGAAGCAGAAGAATGACAATGGTTGGTTTGATACTGGGAAGGGTCAGGTGCCATAGCTCCTGGAATTTGTTGACGCCGTCGATTTTGCCGGAATCATACATCTCGGGGTCGATCCCCATAATGGCTGCAATGTAGATGATGGAGCTGAAGCCAAAACTCTGCCAGATGTCGGAACTTGTGAAGATGGTACGGAACCAGCTGGCATCCATCATGAAGTTCACTTTTTCCATGCCCAGACTCGCGATGAGGGTATTCACAATACCGTCTGTTGGTGACAGGAAGTTAATGATCATGCCGGCTACAACGACAGTGGAGATGAAATGAGGAAGGTAGGTAACCGTCTGGGCAAATCGTTTGAATGTCCGATTCTTGATCTCCACAATGCAGACCGCGAACAGAATGGGGATCGAGAAGCCAAACAGGAGTGGCAGAAATGCAAGCAAGAACGTGTTGCGCAGCAGTCGCCAGAAGTAAATGGAATTCACGAACTGTTCGAACCAGCGCAGTCCCACCCATTCCCCGCTGAGCATGCCCTGACCCGGCAGGAAATTACGAAATGCCAACAACACGCCAGGCATCGGAAGGTACATGAAGATGAGGTAATACAGGAAGATAGGTGAAAACATCAGCAGTAAATACTTATCTCTTCTGATCAGGCTGAACAGCGTAGACATGCGTTTTTTCAACGTGAAACACTCCCCTTCGCCACATAATTACAACGTTTGAATTTTTGAATAAAAGTGAACTGTCATTTCACTGACGTATTTGTTATTCATCCCATCCACTTTGGTAACAACCTATAATATTCTGCGTAAAAAGAGATCCTTGATCGAAATAGTCCTCCTTACAATGTAGTTCTTTCTTTTGAATCAATTGTTAAAACCATAATTACAACGTTGTAATTTTAAATTAAATGTATACGCTTACATAAACTTTTTCCCATCTTAGCAAAGTCTCCATTGTTTGGCAACAACAAAAATCAGTGACATGCTGTAACGCACTAAATACAGCCTCGCATACGCGAGACTGTATTGATAATCTACACTTGATTCCGATACTCCATCGGTGTCATAACATATACTCGCTGAAACGCTCTGTAAAACTGACTGACGCTGGAAAATCCCAGTTCATAACTGATGGTGGTTACCGAATCCGTCGTAAGGCGGAGCCTTCTGGACGCTTCTTCTACACGCAAATTTAATAAATATTGATACGGTGTCTTTCCCGTAAGAGTCTTGAAAGAGCGCATGAAATGATATCGGCTCTGATGCGCAACCATCGCCATCGAATCAATATCCATTGGACCCGTATAGGCACTGTGAATGTAATCCAGCACGCGGCGGAGATGAGGGTCCATACATGGACCATTATCTGCAATCGTTTTTCCATTTTCCTGCCCCATCAACATGCGCCTTAGATACATCTCGACCGCCATTTCTGTTTCCTGTACTTGGAGCGAATCCGGCATGTCATCTAACAAAATGGAGTTCCAGCCTCGGAACAGACTGCTGATCTCCGTTGGATCAAAAGTATGGGTGGGTCGAAACTCAGCTTGTCCGCTACTAATCTCCGCACCTTCTAAACTACCTAAAGGCGGCTTACGGAACTTGATCACGATGACAGCCGAATCCGACCCTATCTCAAAATAATGCTCAGTCTGAGGATGAGCAATAATCCCCTTGCCTGCGTTCAGAGGGTATGCGTGCCGTTCCTGTACCAGATGACATTGGCCTCTGACCGGCAACGTTAGCTGATACCAGTCATCATGCACATGAGGTTCATTCGCGAACCCTCCGGTAGCTTTCCATAATTCCAACCCATTTAACGTCATGTTTAATTCCATCGTTTCCTCACCTGCTGACATTATAGCAAATCGTGCTCACTTTCCAAGCACTTTTCACAAAGACAATGCCTGACCGTATCTTTTATCATAGAAAAAAATAATTCGAGGTGATCTCCCATGGCTCAGGCCACTTTAAGCAAAATGCAAATCAACTCTTCCGCCAATTGGGCACTCGCCGGAGTCAGCTTCGCCCATTTGCTGAATGATGCGATGCAGACCGTGGTTCCATCTGCTTTTCCGCTGTTTCAGCAAACCATGCAGCTCAGTTTCGCCCAGATGGGTTGGATTGCCTTCACCCTGAATATTACTGCATCCGTCCTTCAGCCCCTGGTCGGTTATATGTCAGATCGCAAACCCATGCCGATTCTGCTTCCCGGAGGCATGTTATTCTCACTGATCGGTGTGCTCGGCTTAGCCTTGTCTTCCGAGTTATGGATGCTGCTTGTTTCTGCAGCATTGATTGGCATAGGCTCATCCATCCTCCACCCCGAGTCCTCACGCGTGGCTCATATGGCAGCTGGCCGTGGACGTGGAATGGCGCAGTCGATTTTCCAGGTGGGAGGTAACACAGGACAGGCCATTGCTCCATTACTAGTCGCTTTCATCCTGCTGCCACATGGGCAGCGTAGTTTTCTATGGCTAATGGGCTTTGCCCTGATCGGCATCTTTATTCAGTCTTATGTCAGTCGTTGGTACAGAGACAAACTTGCCGAGACTCGCATTCGTCAGCAACAACCTTTAAAATCAAGCGGCTCAGAGCCAGTAGCTCGGCCTGTAAGCCGGGGATTCATCGCTTTTACAATGGGCATTCTTATCCTGCTGCTGTTCTCCAAATTCGTATATATTGCTGGCATGACCGGGTACTACGCCTTCTATTACGCTGATGCGTATCACTTGCCTCTCTCGCAGGCACAGATCTGTCTGTTTATTCTGCAATTTGCAGGCATGGTCGGAACTTTGCTCGGTGGCCCGCTCGCTGATCGCTATGGACGCAAACCGATGATCTGGCTCTCCATTGCAGGCACTGCACCGTTCTCCCTGTTGCTGCCTTATGCAGGACCCGTCTTGTCCATGGTGTTGTGCGGAATGATTGGACTAATCCTGATGTCCGGCTTCAGCGTCATCATTGTCTATGCACAGGAGCTGCTTCCTCGTCATATTGGAACGGTATCCGGGTTATTTTTTGGCTTGTCATTCGGAATGGCTGGACTTGGCTCGGTGGTGCTGGGTTCCTTAATTGATGTGACCAGCGTTGCGTTTGTTATCAAGTTATGTTCGTTTTTGCCACTGCTTGGTGTGTGTGCTGTATTTCTGCGCAAGGACCAACCAAGAACAGCGGGATAACCGTTGAAACCTCACTGATGTTGTGACTACAATACACCTAGGACAATCGAGGATAACAGAAGGAGGGAATAACGCATGATTATTGATGTACAGCATGTCACTTGGAAAAGGGGACCTCTTACCCTGCTGAACGATGTAAGCTGGCAGGTTAATGACGGAGAACACTGGGCGTTGCTTGGCCTGAATGGCTCAGGCAAAACAACACTCCTGAACATGATCACCGGGTATCTCTGGCCGACGGAAGGCAAGATATCCGTGCTGGGCCATGAATATGGCGATGTCGATCTGAGACAGCTCCGCAAATCCATCGGCTGGGTCAGTTCATCTCTGCAAGAGAAATTGTACGGCACGGATCGCACACAATATGTCGTAATCAGCGGCAAACATGCCACCATTGGCTTGTATGACAAGCTATCGGATGATGATCTGGAACAGGCACAGGAATTGATGCGAACGCTGGGCTGTCAGCACCTGTGGGATCGCGAATATCGTACCTGTTCTCAAGGTGAGAAACAGAAACTCCTTATTGCCCGAGCACTCATGGCCAATCCGCGCGTACTCATTCTGGACGAGCCTTGCAATGGACTGGATCTGTTCTCAAGAGAGCGATTGCTGGATAGCATCCGTGAATTATCACAGCGTCCAGACACCCCTTCACTCATCTATGTCACCCATCATACCGAGGAAATATTGCCCGTGTTCGGTCATAGTCTCCTGCTTCGTAGGGGTGAAATCGTGAATAGCGGACTAACGAGCGAGCTAATGAACACCGAAGTGCTGAGCAACTTCTTCGAGGCCCCTGTGGAAGTTGATCGGCACGGGGAACGTGTCTATGTCAGAGCTGCGGCGAATTCATAATTACGTGGTTATACACAGCACAGGCAGCATAGGTGCAGAAACTTAACAGTAAAAGCCCAATATCTTATCCACATGTGGATAGATTTTGGGCTTTTCAATGCTATATCTAGTGTTATCCACCGTTTTCTGTGTAGAACTTTCTACTTTTTGAGTATAACTCAGCTATTCCATCTGTTTCTTCACCGCGATCTATTTCCGGGCAGCCAGGAACAGAAACAATGGAATACGCTGCCTGCGCAGATAGGTTTCCTCGTTTATGAAATGGGCACGTTGTGGTGTTGACTCGCGCAAATGTTCTACACGGAACCCCGCCCGCTGCAATGCCATAAAGTAGGATTCAATGGACCGATGCATCTTTTTCACAGAACCGCCCAGCCACTGCTGCTCACGGAATCCTTCCACAAAATACTGATCAACCACCCAATCCGTTCGTGTCCCGGAAGGTTGCAGTGTCGACGTGATCACAGGATGTTCTACGGAGAATACGACTGTCCCGTTCTCTTTCAACGTATCGTATATATTGCGGAACAGGCCCTCCACATCCTCAATATAATGGACAGCCAGTCTCGATATCACCAGATCGTACACTTCGGCCGGGTAGGTCCAATCTTCCATGAACGCTTGTTCAATCCGGGCATTCAATCCTTTTACAGATTCGTTAGCTGCCTGAATCATATTCACCGAACCCTCAATTCCCGTATACGTCGCACCTTCGCGCTCCCGACTCAGCAATTCTGCCGCGAACCTGGCATCCCCGCAACCGAGGTCCAGTATATTCTTGCCAGTTACATCTCCGATCAACTCCAGCATCACTGGCTTTTCCAATGTATCATTGGCGTTCTCCTGCCATTTGCGACGTTCCATATACTTCTCGAAATTCGCCTCATCATCGTAAAAGTCTGATCCTCTGTCCTTCATTCCGTGACCCTCCGTTTCGGATAAGCATGATCCTCTTTACAGCCTGTATGAGTATACAGAATATGGATGTTCCTGGCTATAACAAAAAAGGCTGTTGTCTGGAATTATCCAGCAAACAGCCTTCTGCCTTATACTTCTACCATTTTCGCAGCTTAGCCAAAACGTTCTGTTTTGTACCATTTGCTCTCGCGTTTCCGAATCTTGTCCGTAATCAAGGAATAGAATGCCTTGATCGAGATCAGGATGAATAGCTGTGCATACGTGAAGTAGGACACGCAGGCATAGATGAAATTACGGGTATTGCTCTGTCCAATATCTGCGGCAAGTGCCAGATTGATCTGCAACACGTAAATAAAGTACATGAGCGCCCAACCAATGACAAGGAACACATACGCATCGCCAGCAAACTGAAATGGTGAGCTTACCTCCGGTTTAAACAGGGCAATGACCTGATAAACCAGATTCACGAGAAAAATAATATCCGATACAATGATCGCAAGCATAAACCAGAAATAACTGACGGCATAATAGATAACCAACAACTTGTTACGCCAACTGGAGCGGTTAAACAGGTTATGGATATTATCCAACACCACCTGATAGTTCCCCTTGGCCCAACGTTCGCGTTGCTTCATGTATACACTAAGCTGTTCCGGCTCCTGCTGATAGGCTTCCGCTTGAGGCGCCAGTGCCACAAACTGTCCGCGGTTCAAAATCTCGAATGATAATGCTGTATCTTCTGTGATGGCTGTCACATCCCAACCACCAATCTCCCGAATCAACTTGGTTTTGATAATGTAATTCGTTCCCGGAATGGAACCAAGCTGGAACAATTCCCACAGGCCCGTGTGATACACACGTTGGGATGTAATAATCTCCAGATTGATGCATTTTGAAAGGAAATTCTGCCCTCTGTTGCGTGCTTTGTTTCGGCCAAAAACCACGCCATATTGTTCAGGGTTTTCAAGCGACTTTTGCGCCAAAAACATTAATGAATTCCGTTCAGGTGCGGCATCTGCATCGAAGATACAGATCCAATCACCCGTGGCCATTTCCAGTCCATCATTTAAAGCCCCGGACTTGCCACCTGTTCCTTTTCGCTCCATTACCGTCACATTGCGATGCATATAACTGGTCTGACTGAGGAATGATCTTAGCTTCTCTGCGGTATCATCTGTGCAGTTATCCGCGATCACGATGACCTGAACTTTATCCTCCGGATAATTTAGGCGCAGAATATGCTCTACCGTCGCGACAATGACCTTACCCTCGTTGTGCGCAGGTACCATGACAGTGACTGTTGGATAATGGTTCATATCTTCAGGAATCTGAATCCCTTTTTTGTCCTGTTTATTAATAAAACGAATCGCACCTGCCATAATAACAATCGACTCGAATACGGCAATCCAGATACTAAATATCGATAATATTAAAATAAAATCAGCCACTTACTTTCCTCCGATCATACTTGCGAATAACTCTCGATCGAAAGCGAAGGGTTGCAATCGTTAACCAAATCGTAAATACCGCAAATATACAACTTACGGCGATACAGATCGGAATGAACCAGGACATATAGTCCACTGTGCATCTCTCCTTCCTGTTATATATATTCTCCGATAAGATCGGTCTCTGTGTTTCGTTCAAGGGCGGCAATCACTGCGTCTATATCATCGTACTTGCTGAACTGCTCCTTCTGAAATACCAGAGCACCGGAGCGTATCACCGTCTGTAGCTCAGTTCCCTTTTTATCAATCACGTGAAGATCCATGATGGCTTTTTTGATCCGCTGTGTCAGAAGTGGCAGGTATTCCACATTCACCAGAGGACATAAGATAACAAATCGCCCACGATCCACGAAAAATTTATAATCCTCATACCGAATCTGCTTCTGGATCGTACCCGAGATTTCAAGCAGGAACTGTGCATATCGGGCAGAACCGAGAGATTCCATCACCAATGGCAAGAATTCAATCTTGAACATGGCAATGCTGAATCCATACTTTTCGGAGTATCGACGCGCAAGGTTACTCTGTTTGATTAACGTATCTGCCAGAGCGCCTTTATTCCCAAGCGAGGTATCCAGATCGATTTCCGGGTTACGATCCTGCATATCCTGAAGGCGTTCCACTACACGCGCACTGCGCAGCAGGCTTGCCTTGATGAATGCAGCCACAGCCACGTTGGCCGGGATGAGCAACCACCAGGAGAAAACAAGCACATTCGCATCAGCGTAAGTAACCAGCCACACAAAATAAGAAACTAGATATACAAATCCCGTTACAACGGATATGCCAACAGGCAGCATAAGACCAAAAACCAATGCAACCAGTGACACGATACTAAAAATCATATCTCCTGTTGTGTAGCTCTGATCCATGTACACTTTAAGATAGATCAACAGTTGCTGCATGAGGGCAAGTCCAATTAAAAGGGCATATCCCCATGCAATACGGCGAGTAGGCGCTTTATTCTTCATAGTTCCTTCTTTCCGTTGAATTTTTAGAACACTTGTACATACTCAATTCTCTTAAATTGCAACAATTTATGACATGATTAGACAAAACTATGCTAACACATTGAAGAATTTATTAAATGACAAAATCATCACTTTTTAATGCTTTTCTGTAAATTAATTTCTCCCAACAAAGGAAAAAGATTATCAAACAGATGCGTGTTACCGTCAAATACATATCCACCTGGATAACGAGAGTCCTGACCACGCAATGTAATCATATGGTTATACAGCTGTTTGGCCCACTTCGGATCACCTGAACATACAGCCAGTAGGATGGCCAGGCCGTATACCGATGAAGATTCGTACGAGACGGCAGGTGTGTGTGATTTTCGCGTATACTGTCCGGGCAGCTGATGACGGGCGCTGAACTCCTTTTTCAAAAAAGAAATGAGCTTATCCGGTTTGCGGTCGGTCACCGTTAGATGATTCGCCACGATCAACTGGTCGATCAAGTTTACGGTGTCATCATACGTATATTCTTTACGGACCACATCGAAGGTCTTCGGATAGAACAATTCATCGTCAGGCATCTTCTTCAGTATTGCTTCGTATTTCGCGTAGGTTCCGGGTTCCACCACTTGATGCTCTTCCATCGCTTGAAGAGAAAGGAGATCAACATAAACCAGACTTAACGTATCTGTCGAGTGACCACTTGAAAAATCATGGAAATCCACCAAATATCCTCGCTGCTGAGCTGACTGTGTTAAGGCACGGGAAATGGCGGCTGCGGTCGTAAGCTTCGCCTCTCTCCCTTGTTCCCACTGATCTGCAGCCTGCAACAGGGCACCAATGATACGAAGATCGTCGCCAAGTGCATTGGTTGTTACATGGGAATTACCTTCGGCATCCAGCTTCCAGGCTATATAAGGATCTGGCGGCGTGAGAAAATAGGTCTTCAATTGCTCGTAGCTCTGCTCGAACAATGCTTGATCATCACTCGTTACAGCATACTGCATCCACAGGCCAAGAGACTCGGACAATGCCTCTCTGCCTGCAACAGTATCTGCCCTCTTCGATGTTGCATCCTGCAAATATGTGGCCAGTGTACCATTCGGGTTGGTCATATGATCTTCAATGAAAGACACGGTCGGGGATACTCCATTCATCAGGAACCGCTCCCTAAGTAACAATATGCTGGCTACGGTAGCAGTAAGCAGCAGCAATACAAGCCAAGTTCGTTTTTTTCGGAATATCATCCTTACGCCATTCCTCCTGCTTGTGTACGACAAAGAAACTACAACGCCTCTGGTTGAGGATTTCAACCTATCTAAAGTGTGCACTTATTCTTCACTATCCATGTAGGATCTTCGTCCACCTTTTTTGACAAACTTCCAATCCACTTCAATGTTATGACGCATCCGTCTGAGCAGATGAATGGCAGTCTCGATCTCTTCCTCGGTCAGACCATCCAAAGTCACCTGATCGGAATGTACGCCCTCTTTACGAATGAATTCCCATGCCTCAAGTCCAGCTTCGGTGGGATACAACACCTTATTCTTCTTATTACCCATTGCCGGCTGTTTAATAATGAATCCATCGGATTCGAGTTTGCTAATGGCTCTGGCGGCAGTCGTGCGATCCACTTTGATCAGTTCAGCGAGCTGATTCGGAATGATTCCCGGATTCTCACAGATGCGATACAGATAGAGATATTGTCCACGGGACAGGTTCAGATGCTGAAACTCGACATTACTGATGGAATCCAGACAGCGGGCAATCATACCAATCTCACGCAGCACTTCTTTTTTTTCGGTCAACACATTCACGCCCCTATAAAATTGTTGCATTCGCAACATAATTGATGGTATAACTACAGTTGAATTGGTTTCAATTTTAAACATATAGCTCAAACCGTATACATGGAACGAAAATGGTTCCACGTTCCTGTTATGTACCAGTTTATCACGTCAGGATCACATTACGTTCACCCAAAGGAGAAACATTCATGAATACAACGATTGTTGAAGTTAATAATCAGGAATTGCTCGATGCCTGCTTCGCCATCCGTACCGCTATTTTTGTCGAAGAACAAGGCGTATCCGCAGCGGATGAATTCGACGCTTATGATACATTAGACGCCGAGGCACGCCACATTCTGCTTTACGTAGACGGTGTACCTGCTGCCTCCTCCAGACTGCGCGTTGTTGAGCAGGTCGCCAAATTGGAACGGATCTGTGTCATGCTCGATTACCGCAAACACGGTCTGGGCCGTGTGCTGATCGACAAGCTGGAGCAGATGGCCATTGCCGACGGACTGGAGAAAGCCAAATTGCACGCCCAGGTACAAGCCTCCGGGTTCTATGAACGTCTCGGATATGCACCTGCATCGGACGTATTTATGGAAGATGGCATTCCCCATCTGTTGATGACCAAAAAACTGAAATAATGTATTCCAAAAACGCCTCCGTTATCACTTCTCAGTGATGTACAGAGGCGTTTTGTATTCAGGCAACACATTCATTCGCAACCCAACAACGGTATATGGTAAGTACAGACTCTGAATATAACAACTAGGTATCCTAACTTACTTGCCAGCTACGCGTTGTGTCTTAGCCCAGTGCCAGACGGTCTGGCTCTGATTCGGCAGTGTTGTTCTTCATTTGTTTACTGCGCAACTGTCCGCAAGCAGCATCGATATCCGTACCATGTTCCATACGGACAGTGGAGTTAATGTTGTTCTTTTTGAGCGTATCATAGAAGCCCAGAATCGACTCCTCTGTACTCCGTTGATACTGACTGTGCTCATCCACCGGGTTGTATGGGATCAGATTCACACTGACCATACTTCTGCGACTGGACAACAGTTCAGCAAGCTCCGCGGCATGCTCACGTTGATCGTTAACATCACGCAAGAGGATATATTCAAACATAATGCGTTTGTTCGTCGTAGCCAGATAATAATCCACTGCATCCATCAATTGCTCAATCGGGAAAGCCCGATTAATCTTCATGATGTGCGTACGCAGTTCATTATTAGGCGCATGCAGGGAGATCGCCAGATTGACCTGGAGACTGCTGTCTGCAAATTCCTTGATTTTGTCCGGGAGGCCACTCGTGGACACCGTTATGCGTTTGGCGGCAAGTGCCAGTCCTTTGCGATCCTTGATGACTTCGATGAAATCACTCATGTGCTGGAAGTTGTCGAATGGTTCACCAATACCCATCACAACCACGTTGGTTACCCGTTCGTCTTGTCCCGCTGCATCCAGATGTCGCTGCACATGCATAATCTGTTCGACAATCTCTCCAGCAGTCAAGTCACGGCTCTTCTTGATCAGACCGCTCGCACAGAAGCTACAGCCAATATTACAGCCGACTTGTGTGGTCACACAGACAGTCAGTCCGTATTTTTGCCGCATCAATACCGTCTCAATCAGGTTGCCGTCCTGCATTCGAAGCAGAAATTTCACGGTACCATCTGCCGATTCCTGTTTCACATGTTCGCTCAGCGAGTTCATGGTGAAATGCTCGGAGAGAACGTCCAGACATTCCTGACGAACATCGGACATCGCCGAGAAATCATGCACACGCTCTTGGTATAACCATTCCCAGATCCGGGATGCACGGGATTTCTTCTGTCCATGCTCCGGCAGCCAGGAACGTAATTGCTCTAATGTTAATCCATATATGGATGATTTGTTCATTGTATAATCCTCTTTTCGCAAAAAAGCATATGGCTTATCGGTCCTACCCAAAAAACCTCTACTCCGTATTGTCCCAAAATTGACGAGGGAAAACAAGGGCTTTTGCATTTCTTCCAAGAGGTTTTATCCATGGTAAATCTGCACAACAGACCATATTTAACCCTATCGGGCCTTCACATTTAGAAGTGAATGATACCGGATGTGTGCAGTAGAACCAGCAGAACCAGGATCGGAGCCACGTAACGCAGCATGAACAGCCACACCCGGAACCATCCGGAACGCAGACCGGAAGCTTCAGCAGCCGTTTTCCAGAAGTATCCGGCAAAGATCGTCACAAGCAGTCCACCTACAGGCAGCAGGATGTTGGATGCGACAAAATCCATCCAGTCGAACACACTCTTCGATCCAATCGTCCATTCAGGCAGCAAACCGAGCGATAGTACCGAAGGAAGTCCCACGATAAAGACCCCTAGCGAGATAATCCATACCGCACGACTACGGCTCCATGACAGACGTTCCATGAAATACTTCACAGGGACTTCCAGCAAGGACACGGCTGACGTCAAAGCCGCAATAGCGAGCAGGATGAAGAACAATCCGCCAAACAGGAATCCAAGCGGCATAGCTGAGAAGGCTGCCGGAAGAGCCACAAAGATGAGTGACGGGCCTTGGTCCGGTGCAATACCGAACGAGAATGTCGTTGGGAAGATGATCAGACCAGCAATGAATGCATAGATGAGGTCACCCGCACCCACAGCGACGGTCGCTGCACCGAGAGATTGATTTTTATCCACATACGAACCGTAAGTCACCAGTATACCCATCCCGAGTGACAGGGAGAAGAAGGCATGTCCAAGCGCCACCAGTGCAGATTCCGTTGTCAGCTGCGAGAAATCCGGATTCAGGAAGAATGAAACCCCGGCCCCTGCACCTGGCAACGTAACAGCACGAATCATCAGGATAATAAGCAAAACCAACATTGCCGGAATCAGTACCTTGTTGAACTTCTCGATTCCGTTCGAAACGCCTTTGGCAACAATCCAGCCTGTAATCAGAACTGCAACCAGCTGCCAAACGATCGGCAAATACCCGCTTACAAAGGAGCCGAATTGTCCAGCATAATCCGGATTATTAAACAATGTTCCACTGAAGGAAGTCACTGCATATTGCAATGTCCAGCCCGCGATAATGACATAAAAGGACAGGATGATAAATGGCGTTAATACTTGCAGCAATCCGGCTGCGAGCCAACCCTTATGTCCACCTGCTTTGATAAAAGCAGTAGCAGCGCTACCTCGTCCACTGCGACCAATCGCAAGTTCAGCCAGGAGCACTGGCAGACCGATGAGCAGCAAACAGACGATGAAGAGCAGGAAAAACGCAGCTCCTCCGTTCTCACCCGTAATGTACGGGAATTTCCACATGTTGCCCAGACCAACCGAACTACCAATGGCTGCCAGGATAAATCCAGCTTGGGAGAAACGTTCTCCTTTGCCAGCGTTGTCTTGATTTCGATTAGGCTTACTAAAATTCATTGTATCTACTCCATCACTTTAAAGTTTTCCCGTAATTATATACTACTGGCCTTGTCAGGTCATTCGAAATTCGAAATTTGTCGAAATGTTATTTTTTTACATATAAAAGCACTCGATCATCTTCATTCTCATAAGTTCCCTAAACACAGTATGTGATAAATTCTGTCAGGCCAACCGTATGGAGTTATAACATAACCATATCTCCAACCTTTCAAAACCCATTAGAGCGAAAAAGAGGTGTCCCTCAGCCACTTTGATGACTGGGGAACACCTCTCTTTTAAAATTAAACTCTTATTTCAAGCAACTCATATTTGATAACACCCATCGGAGCATTAACATGAATGACGCTGCCCACTTCTTTGCCCATCAGTTCTTTGCCAAGTGGACTCTCATAGGAAATTTTATTATCTGCTACATCAGCCTCAGCAGGACCAACCAATTTATATTCAATCTTCTCAGCGAATTCGATATCATTGAGCAATACGGTGGAACCTACACCCACTTTGGTAGCATCCATATTCTCGGATGTGATGACTTTGGCGTTTTTCAGCATCTTCTCCACGATCAGAATCCGGGTCTCCATAAAGGCCTGATCATCTTTGGCTGAATGATACTCACTATTTTCCTTCAGGTCACCGTAACTGATCGCGAGTTTCAGACGCTCAGCCAGTTCCTTACGCTTCACTGTCTTCAATTCCCTCAGTTCGTCCTCCAGCTTTTCCAAGCCTTCCTGTGTCAAAATCACTTCTTCATTAGCCATTTTTCCATCTCCTAATCCTGCTATCTATCTATATTCTAACCTATATCCACTCCAAAGGGTTAGCATACCCCAGAAAAAGAAATAGCTCATCCATATATTGTATTTCACTACCATCAAAACCATGATTACCTCTTGAAATGATTTTCAGAGCTGTCCTACTAATTGTACCGTTACAATTAGCTTAATTAACGATGTTGCTTTCACCCGTTGACTCTTACAATGAACTCAAGGCAGCAGAAGTTTATAACCATTGCTTGCAGCCCAATATATATCCTGAGGTGATCTGAATGAACGTTTTATTAAATCCATCTGAAATACAGGCCTATCTGAAACGGATTGGCATGAATGATATAAAGAAACCTACGCTGGAATACTTAATTGAACTCCAACGCGCACATGTGCAATATCTTTCGTGGCAAACGGTCGATATTTTTGCAGGCCGTCCTGTAGGAATCAGTCTTCAAGAGTCAATTCAGCTCATATTACAGGGACGCAGCGGCTATTGCTTTCATCTAAACGGTGCATTTAGTGTTCTTCTCCGCTCGCTGGGTTATACGGTTGATTGGCATCGTGGCGGAGTACAGCCTCATGGGGAACAACCCCGTGTGAATTCATTCCATCTCGGTCTGTCTGTCCTTCTTCCGGATGCTGACCCAACAGTTGAACGCTGGATTGTGGATGTAGGTCTTGGTGGAATGCCCTTTGAACCTCTGCCACTTCGTTATGGAACCCATGGTTCAGCTCCATTCACATACCAACTGATGCCATCATCTGTTGCTGCTGGGGGATGGCGGCTTGAGTACGAACCGAATGGGCCAAGTGAAGGCGTCGACTATGCTCCTGAAGCAGTTCACGATCTGGGGGAGTTCATACCGAAACATGAATTCTACAGTCGGGCGGCCGAATCCCCTTGGCATAATGTATTTTTGCTTCGTCAGCGGAATGAGATTAGCAGTCATGAACTACGAGGATGTATGCTCCGAACCCATGATATCGAAGGAATTCGGAAAACGGAAATTCAGAGTTATACCGAATGGCGTAACGTATTAACTGAAATATTCCATGAACCCTTGGTGAATTACAGCGAGCTGGAATGCCAGGACATGTGGGAACGAGTGCAGGCTGCGCATACGGAATGGAAACAAGCGCAAGAAGCATAAAGAGGAAGATGCAGAACCTGAGGCCTTAACACGATAAGGAAAACAGGATAATTATCTTGATTAAGCATCCGTATAGAGGCACTTAAATAGAAATCACATAAGGGATTGTTCCATATAAAGGAAAGCTACTGATCCACGCCGAATACGTCCTTAGGTGATAAATGATGATAACGATTCGTGTACTCCAAGTTCCAGAAGTAATGCCTGAGGCATACTGGAATCATTTTCTGTCCCAAGTCTCGGCAGAGCGTCGCACCCAGGCTTCACGTTTTGTTCGTCAGGCTGATGCGTATCGCTCCGTGTTGGGAGAAATATTGACTCGTGTGAATTTGAGCAGGTTAACTGGCCTAAGGCCAGCTGAGCTTTCTTTTACCCGTAATCCCTACGGCAAACCTTCCCTCAGCCACCATTCGGATGTACAATTCAACGTCTCCCATTCTGGTGACTGGATTGCTCTGATCTCCGGCGGTACCGATGAACTGGGTGTGGACGTCGAGAAATTAGCCCCCATTGACATGCAGATTGCAGAACGTTTCTTCTCTCCAACGGAGAGCCAGTTCTTGTCCGCCACGCCTGACGATCGTCGGCTGAATACCTTCTACCGTCTATGGACGCTGAAGGAAAGTTATATCAAGGCAGTGGGTATGGGGTTGTCCATACCGCTGGACTCCTTCGCCATCCTGCCGGATGAGGGCGGAGTTTGGTATTGCGAGCAAGCCGGGGCATATCGCTTTCTCAGTCAGCGACTGGACGATGGGCATATGCTTGCGGCATGTTCGGCTGGGGGAGAGCTGCCAAGCCAGCCCAAGATTGTAACCTTGGAGGGTCTATATACGGAGTTGATGTAGTGTTCGGCTAGTTGCGGCTTATTAGGGGATCGTGAAGTATAGTTTGGATTTGGTTTTCAGGCTTGGGGTTTAGGGCCGGGTTTTGGGGGTCGGGGTTAAGATTGGGTTCATGCCCTAACGAACCTGACACGCCTTATGGGCTTCAATTACACAGGTCTGGCATTCTAAGGAACCCTACGCACCCTATATGCTCTAATATGTCCTTTTTCACGTTGATATTGCCGAATTCTGCAACAATAAGGTATCTGAGGTTGGTTAGTTTTCCCAAAACACTAAAAATCCTCTATTAAGAGGTGATAGATTCGTTAGAATCTCTCACCTCTTCCTGCAAATCCTGCAAATAAATAAGTGACTAACCAATTAACTAACCAACCCAAAAAAAAGCGAGTCAATCCGGCGACAAATGAACCAAGTCCCGTATGACTCGCTTTTTTTTATCAAAACCCTATCAGGTAGAACCGTCTACTTGTCTTTCGTTGCTTCATTCGCAAACTCAATCCTATCCTTCTTGCTGTACCACCGATTCAGAACTCACAGCCGATGAACGATTCAACTTGCCAAACAATCCTCCAGCTGGCGTCTTTCGTATCGTGGCTGCCGCGTCAGCATCCCGGATCTTCAGGGCAAACCACAGCCCGATGAGCAGAAATGCTGCTGCCCCCAGCAAAGCCAAACGGTACGCCAACATATTCGACTCCATCGCGCCTGTAGCAGTCACCGTTGTTGTACCTACACCTGCCAGAACAGCAGAGAGTAAAGCCATGCCGATGGCTGATCCCAGACGATTTTGTACCGTGAACCAAGTAGAAGCTCTCCCCATGGATGCAGGAGGAATCTGGGCGAATGCAGCGATCTGTACCGCCCCTACCGTCTGTCCCAGGAAAATTCCCACACCGAACAATAATGAACGAATGAACCACGGGTTCGTATCCACTGTGATCTGACTAAGCGTGATGAAAATGACTGCCGTACAGATCAAACCCATCGAGATCAGCTTTCGCGGGCCCAGCCGCGGATAAGTCCAAGGGACAAGCTGAGAAGCAATCATCAGTCCCAGCGCTTCTGGGAATGTGGTAAGTCCTGTTTCCAACGCAGAGGCCTGTAGTACATTTTGATACATTAATGGAAACACATACAGCATGCCCAGCAATCCGGCTGCCCCACATACGGATACCAAGCCTGTATAACGGAACAGTCGGTGCTTCAGCAAACGCAGATCAAGCAACGGCTGCTTGGCGCGCAGCTCGACCACGACGAGCAACGTCAGCAGCAGAATACCTGCAAAGCCCGCTCCCATAATAAGCGGTGACGTCCAGCCTCGCAGCGGCCCCTGACTGAGCGCATACATCATCAGTGCGAGTCCCGGTGCAGATAATAACCACCCCGGCAGATCCAAAGGACCTGCTTCCTGTTCTCGGTGCTCCTTCAGATACAGCATGCCGAAGATCACGGCTGGAATACCAACAGGCAGATTCACATAGAAAATCCAGCGCCATGACAGTTGATCCACGATCAATCCGCTCACAATCGGCCCTAAGGCTGGAGCAAGGGCAATGGGCAGCACCAACATGCGAGATACCTTGGCCCGTTCCTGCGGTGGAAAGGTCCGAAACAGCATCGCCATCCCCACAGGTGTAAGCAGACCGCCCCCTGCTCCCTGCAAAATGCGGAAAAATGTCAACGTGCCTAGTTGATCAGCTGTGGCACACAGCGCAGAGGACACCGTAAACAGTGTCAGCGCCGACAGGAAAACCCGTTTCGTGCCCCATCGGTCACCAAGCCAGCCGGCGACAGGCAAAAATACTGCCAAACTCACCAAATAACCTACATTTAAGGTACCGGCAGCAGCCGGCGGAATACCCAGTTCGTTACTGATGGTTCGCAGCGCCACGTTTAAGACCGTTGCATCCATGGCAACCATAAACATCGCCAGAACATAGACAATGCTCACAATTGCCTTTGGATTCAGACGAAACCTCATCTGCCAGCCTCATGAATCATGCCAGGCATCCCCGTTTCATCACAGAGACTCAGAGGCTTCAGGTCTGTCCACTGCTCCGCAATGTAATCCAGACATACACGTCGTTTGGCTTTCCCCAGCACCAGGGTCCAACCTGCCGGTACCGGAATGGATGCAGGCCACAGCGAATACTGTCCTTCATCATTCATTAACACCAGATAATTGCTGTCTTCATGTTCAAAAGGGTTGCTCATCAGCTTATCCTCCTATTTGTGTTGAATGTTACGATTCTTGTTCAGCATCTCCAGCCGGATGGACAGGGTACGGCAAATTTCCTCCAATGGCCCCGGCTGACAAAGATCTTTGTGACGACAGGCAATATCATGACGTTCCAATTGGCCTCCAATGAATGCATTCCACATCTCGGGTTCAATCGGATCGAACCAGTCGGGGATAATGGTAGAACGGAAGAAGATCAGGTCACCTTCGAATCGGGATGGCGTGTAAGCCCCCAAGATCCGGACGGAATTTTCATAGGTTTTCCGGAGCTTCATGATCGTCTCTTCATCCAAACTAGCAAGTGCACTGCCTTCGCTACGAAGAATACGCATCGCTGTTGCCATATCCAGCGGCCCATCCCCAATACTGTCCGGATCATATCCGCCAAGTGCAAGCAATGCCGTTAAAGCTTCTTCCTCATCTGGTTCCCCGCGAATAGGCAGATAGTGACTCGGATACGCATCCAGCATGGCCAGAAACTCTACTTCCTCTCCTTCAGACTGAAGCTGCACGGCCATAGCCTGTGCCACGTTGCCGCCCAGTGACCAGCCAAGCAAACGATAAGGGCCTTCGGGCTGCACAGACCTGATGTGACGGATGTAATCCGCTGTCATATCCTCCAGTGTTGACGGGAGCACCTCGTACTCGGCAATCCCTCTTGCCTGCAATCCGTACAGCGGATACTCCATACCCAAGTGTTTCATCAACCCGGCATAACACCAACTGAGTCCTCCCGCCGGATGCACACAGAATACAGGCGGATGCTGCCCATGAGTCCTCAGCGGTAACAACACTTGAAGCGAGCTTTTCCCGGAATCGGCACCCATCTCCAATCGCTCGGCCAGACCAGCCACCGTGGCGGTCTCGAACAGAATGCCGATGCCCGGCTCCTTGCCCATCGCTTCACGAATTCGACTCATCAGGCGCACCGCAAGCAGCGAATGACCACCCAGTTCGAAGAAGCTGTCATCAATACTCACACTCCGCAATCCCAATACTTCGGCAAACAGATCACAGAGAATCTGCTCCTGCGGATTGCGCGGTGCTCGGCCATCAACCGAACATTGCATCTCTGGTGCAGGCAACGCTTTACGATCCAGCTTGCCATTTGGCGTAAGTGGCAGGATGTCCATCCAAACAACCGCAGACGGAACCATATAATCCGGAAGGCTCGCTGCCGCATGTCGGCGTAACGCAGGCGTTTCCAGTTCCGCTTCATTGTCCGATGCAGGAACAATATAAGCGGCAAGACGCTTATCTCCCGGCTGGTCTTCACGAACGATAACAGCAGCCTGAGCCACGCTCGGATGTTTTGCCAGTACAGCCTCAATCTCGCCAAGCTCAATGCGGAACCCGCGGATTTTCACCTGTTGATCTGCTCGTCCCAGATAATCAAGCGACCCGTCATGCAGACGTTTGGCCAAGTCGCCCGTACGATACATTCGCGTGCCTGGTGGCCCATAAGGATCAGCGACGAATCGCTCTGCCGTGAGATCTGGCCGTCCCCAATATCCACGTGCCAGACCGGCTCCGGCCACATACATCTCTCCAGTTACACCTGTCGGTACAGGCTTCAGATTATCATCCAACACATAAACGCGCAGGTCTGGAATAGCGCAGCCAATCCAGCTGCTTACGCCTTCTGCAGCGCTGCCCGCGTGCAGTTCCTTGTAGCTGACATGAACCGTTGTTTCCGTAATACCATACATATTGATGAGTCTTGGAGTGTCATCCGCATGGCGTTCATACCAGTCATCCAAACGTCCCAGCTCCAGTGCCTCGCCTCCAAAGATCACATAGCGGAGCGCAAGCTGCTGTCCCCAGACCGGATTTTCCCTGTCAGCCTGCATCAGTTGGTAGAATGCAGATGGCGTCTGGTTCAGTACGGTTACCTTCTTTTCGGCGAGCAGTCGCAGGAACGCTCCAGGTGAGCGGCTAATCTCATGGGGAACAACAACCAAGCTGCCTCCATACAACAGAGGACCCCAGATTTCCCACACGGAGAAGTCAAACGCATAGGAATGGAACAACGTCCACACATCGCTCTCGTCAAAAAGGAACCAGTGCTGCGTAGCATCCAATAACCGGATGACATTCGCATGTGGAATCACGACACCTTTGGGTTTCCCTGTTGAACCTGAGGTATAGATCATGTAAGCCGGGCTCAGCGGAGTTACCCGTCCGTTCCGTTCATGGTCTGCCGGGTTTCGCTCATCCATGGATTCCAATTGCCCCTGGGTATGCAGATCGTCCATGTTGATACATTCAATATTCGCCATCTGCGGCAGCAGGGCGTATACATCTGTACTTGTAATCAACACTTTCGGCGCTGCGTCCGTCAGCATATGCGTTAAACGGTCTGCCGGATAATGCGGGTCCAAGGGCAGATAGGCAGCGCCCGTTTTGAGTACAGCAAGAATGGCTACGACCATCTCTACCGATCGAGGTAAGGCTAAAGCCACCATCTGTTCCGGCCCAGCACCTTCTGCGATCAACAGTCTGGCCAATCGATTAGCCCGTGCATTCAGCTCCCTGTAAGTCATACGGATATCCTCACAATGGAGGGCAACCGAACTGGGGTGAGCGGCTGCCTGCACTTCAAAACGCTCGGCTATGGTCAGCTGTGGACCTTCATCCGGTGAAGATATCCATTCCTTCTCAAGCTGGGCATGCTCTGAAGGTGTAACCAGGTCAAATCTGCTGATGCGTTCATCCGTCTGCTGTACGGCATCCTCAAGCACCTGCATTAACCGAACCACCAGCTCTCCAGCAGTCGATTCACGGTAGAGATCTGTACTATACTCCAGTACACCTTCAATTCCGGCTGGAAGTCCGTTCTGCTCCCGTTTCTCCGTCAGTTCAAGTGTGAGATCGAATTTGGATGAACCCAAACCGTGGATGCGAGTCTCCGCTTCAACACCTGGCAGGTCAAGACGAACATCTGGCGTGTTTTGAAGCACCAGCATCACCTGAAAGAGTGGATGTTTGGAACGAGATCGGGGCGGATTCAGCACTTCGACCAGCCGTTCAAACGGTAAATCCTGATGTTCATAAGCCGCAAGATCTGCATCCCGCACGCGGGCCAATAGCTCTCGGAAAGTAGGATCGCCCGAGGTGTCTGTACGCAGAACAAGCGTATTGATGAACATCCCCACGACATCATCCAGCGCATCGTCACTCCGTCCGGCAATCGGTGTACCTATCGCAATATCCGTCCCTGCACCCATTCGAGTAAGCAGCACAGATAACGCGGAGTGCAGAAGCATAAACAGACTGACTTTATGCTCACGGGCAACTATCGCAAGTTGCTCATGCAGACGTTGACTGATCGTAAACGGCACCGATCCGCCTCGGTAACTGGACACAACTGGACGGGCATAGTCTGCCGGGAACGTGATTTGTTCTGGCAATCCTGCTAGCCGATCAGTCCAGAACGCTAACTGCCTCGCGATCAGACTGTCCTGCCGCTTCTCATCCCCAAGCAGGCTCTCCTGCCACACCGCATAATCTGCATACTGAATGCGTAGCGGCTCCCAAGCCGGAGCGGACCCACGCAGACGAGCAGTATAGGCCTCCGACAAGTCCAGGATGAGCCTTGATAAGGACCATCCGTCCCCTGCAATGTGATGAATCAGCAACAGCAATGCATGTTCATCCGCATCCGTATGGAACAATTCCGCGCGTATACCCGGCTCGGTACTAAGCTCGAAGCTGTAACGTGACGCTTCTGCCAGCAGCTCGGGCAGTTTCTCAGACAAAGCCCGGGTGAGCTTCATATTCACCGTCACCTCTGATGCAGGGAGGATATGCTGGCTCGCCGAACCCAGATCTGGCGGATACAATGTGCGCAGCGTCTCGTGACGGGCAACAATATCTTGCAGAGCGTTTCGGAGAGCGTCCACATCCAGCTTCCCGGTCAACCGTGCAACCAACGGAATATTGTAGGTGGGATTAGCCCCCTCAAGGCAATAAAGGAACCATAACCGTCGCTGGGCAAAGGAAAGCGGAATCTCACCCGCACGCGGAACAGGTTGAATAACGGGTCTGACGGACTTCGCCTGATCCAGCTTTCGGGCAAGCCCTGCCGCTGTCGGAGATTCAAACACACTGCCGATGTTCAATTCAGCTCCGAATACATCACGCACTCGGGCTATAATTCGCCCGGCCAGCAGGGAATGTCCACCCAGTTCGAAGAAATCATCATCAATCCCTATGCGAGCTACACCCAGAATCTCTGCAAATAGGCTGCACAGGATCTCCTCCTGCGGTGTACGTGCCTCCCTTCCGTTTGCACTAGTTGTCAATGCAGGCACAGGAAGGCGTTTGCGATCGATTTTTTTGTTCGGTGTCAGCGGCATCTCTGGAAGCAGCATGAAGGCAGAAGGCACCATATAATCCGGTAACGCATCACCTACGTGTGCTCTGATATCAGCCAAATCCATGTCAGCTTGACGATCTTCAGCATCAGCCACAATATATGCCGCTAACCGCTGGTTCCCAGGTTGGTCTTCACGTGCCATGACCGTGACCTGTGCTACACCCGGATATCTGGAGATGACGGATTCAATCTCCCCCAGTTCAATGCGAAAGCCCCTGATTTTGATCTGATGATCTGCTCGTCCCAAATAATCGATGGAACCGTCCGGCAACCATTTAGCCAAGTCTCCTGTCCGGTACATTCTACTGCCCGGCTGTCCGAAGGGACTCGCGACAAAACGTTCTGCGGTCAGATCAGGTCTGCCCAAATATCCCCGTGCAAGTCCCTCTCCTGCGATATACAATTCCCCTGCTACACCCGGAGGGACAGGTTGCATACTCTGATCCAGCACATAGAGCTGTGTGTTACGAACGGGACCACCAATAGACGGTTTGCCTGAATGTCCTTTCCTAAGCGATGCAGCTGTAGAATAGATGGTTGTCTCCGTTGGCCCGTACTGATTATTGACCTGACACCCCAACGCCTCCAGCGAAAGCTTCAGTTCCTCGGATAAGGCCTCTCCTCCGGTAATCACCGTTACTCCGTCGAACCTTCCCGGGCAGCTCGCAACCAGAGACTGCCATAACGTTGGCGTAGCCTGCATAATCGTCGTCTCTTGCTCTCTCATCTTCCTGGCCAGTGCTACCGGATCAAGAATGGTTTCCTTTTGTGCGATATCCAGTCTGGCCCCAGTCGTCAGAGGCAGGAAGATTTCCAGTACCGAGATGTCAAAAGCAATCGTGGTCACCGACAGCCAGCGATCCTGCGGACCGACCTGTAGTCTCGTCTTCATATCTTCAAGCAGATTCGCTAATCCAAGATGGGTCACAGCCACACCCTTTGGTTTACCGGTAGAACCCGAGGTATAGATCAGATACGCAGGGTTGAGCAGAGAAGCCGTGCCTGACAGATCGTCATCTTCGGGATTGCTTCCCGACCGACCGCTCACTGCCTGTATACTGTCCGGTTCATCCATGACCAGAATCGGTACACTGGAAGCCTGCGGAATATGAGAGAAGTTGTTCATCACCGTCACTACACAAGCAGGCTTGGCATCCTCCAACATGTAGATGAGACGCTCTTGAGGATAATCTGGATCAAGCGGCAGATAGGCTGCTCCTGTTTTGTGAACAGCTACAATCGCGATAACCACTTCCAGTGAACGAGGCATGGCAATGCCAACTACCTGCTCAGGCCCTACTCCGTAAGTCTGTATCAGTTCATGTGCCAGTTGATTCGCACGCTCGTTCAGCTCTGCGTAGGTTAGCAATGACCCTTCGAATGTTATTGCATCTGCAAGAGGTGTACGCCGAACCTGCTGCTCGAATAACGCTGCTGAATTGCACTCAGCAACGGCATGTTGCGTCTGATTCCATCCTTCCAGCACTTGTTCGCGTTCGGCAGGGAGCAGAATGTTGATCTGTCCAACCGATATGTCTTCTGCCCCTTCTGACATCATGGATTGCAGGATTTGCACATAACGAAGCTGATGATTACGCAGTTCCGAATCCACATAGATCGAAGGGTTCGCATCAAAAGAAATACCCAGTCCATGACCATGTCCCTGGTCTACAATATGAATCGACAGGTCATCCACTGGACCGGTGGACAGATTATGGATCATGCCGCGTGCGCCTGCAAAATTCAACTCATGATGGAAGGGCATTACATTGATCATCGGTCCAAACAGACGCCGATTCTCTCCCAGAAGCTTGAGGTCCCGCCGCAGGTCCTGATGTCGGTATCGCTGGTGTTTGCGTACCGACCGAATCTCCTTCACAATCTGTCCCATCAATTCAGACAAGTTCATCTGCGAATTCAGGTACAGGCGGAGCGGAAGCACATTCATGACCATGCCCGGAACACGTAGAGATGCAGAACCCAATCGGCACATCACGGGCAAGGCCAGAACAACATCGTTGGACCCTGTCATTCGCTGCACATAGACCGCTGTTGCCGCTACACACAGATCCGGCCAAGTCGCACCGAACCTTCCCGCTGCTGCTTGCAATTGCTCCCGTTGTGACGGCGTGAAGACCGCACTCTGTCGTAAGAACTCGGTGGATGTACGCGAAACACTTTCACCCAGACTGACCACATCCGGTGCATCCGCGAATCGTTCGATCCAAAACTGCTGATCCTGCTCTCGACTGGTGGAGGTTGAGTACGCTTCATCTTCTTCCAGAACAGAAGTCAGTGATCCAAACGCTGCCGTTCCCTGTATCTGTCCCGCACCCTCTCCCTGAAAGCTTGCAGAGTACAAGCTGGCAACCCTGCGTGTGATCAGGGATACGCCGTACCCATCAATCGCAATATGGTGAATGCGCTGGTACCAGTAATACCGATCTTCGCTCACCCGGAACAGGGCTTCTGTGAAGAGTGGACCAACTGCCAGATCAACAGGCCGTGCCAGATCCTGCTTCATCCAGTTGAGCGCAGCCATATGAGGATCAGCCTGATTACGAACATCCATGACATGGAATGTCCAATCATTCCTATTGGTGCGCAGACATTGCCACGGGCCTTGCTCATTTTCCCCATATACCATATTCAGCGATTCGGCCTCCATCACGGTCTGGCGTACACTCTCCTCTAATAGTCCTATATGGATCTGACCTTCAATAACCACATACTCGGCCGTGTTGTACATCGGGTTGTCCGGATTCAACTGTTGGGCATACCAGATGCCCGACTGTGCAGAAGATAAAGGCCAAGCTGTGTTCCGACGATGCGACATCTGCACCGCCCCGCTCAAAAGTAGTCTCCGTTCGGCAGTACTTTCGGTTGGACATGATCAAGGAGTCTTGCCCAAGCGGCCAGTGTAGGCTGCTCCGCCAGATCAACAAAGGTAACCTCTGCTCCTTCCGCGCGAAAACGTTCAGCCAGACTCATCATGCGAATGGAATCCATTCCCCAGTTCTGAATCAGATCGTCATGCTCCCCAATGGAATCGGACTGCTCCTGTAACAGATCGCCAATCTGAGCTCGTAATGCTACCAACCTTGCATGATCAACGGCTTCTCGTCCTTGCTCGACAGACCCAATCTCCGCGGTGGATGCTGATTGCTGCTGCACCTCGGACGTAACTTCCTCTCCAATTCTGGTTGAGGCTGATGCATTCAGCAACGCAATCGAACGTTCGGTCGTTAGTGTTACCGCACATCGCTCTGCCGCGTACGTCAGCGCCATACGATGTTTTTCCGCTGAAAAATCAGCAACCGCATCGGCAATCAGAAACGCCTGAATGTCTCGCATGAATGCCTCACTTGACGTCATCAGACATCCGATATGCGCATATATGCCGCAAACCATCAATTGATCCCGGCCCTGCCGCTCCATCAATTCAAGCAGTTCTGTCTTCTGGAAGGCGCTGTAGCGCCATTTGGTCATAAAGATGTCCTGTGGAGCGGGTGCAAGCGATTCAACAATTTCTTTTTGCACAGGTCCGCCATCGATCCCTGCACCCCAGAAGTCCAGCTGTAGTCCGCGCTGCTCCGGTGTCTGCCCACCCGGTTGTGCCGAGTAGACCACGGGAATCCCTAGTTCATGACACGTTGAACGAAGTTGTGCAATATGATCAATCAGCTCTACCGCCGGGGATGCTCCCGCCGTAAATGCATTCATGAAATAGTTCTGCATGTCGTGGATCAAAAGTACTGCACGCTTCGCATCCGGGGTCCAGGATACCTTGTTGACCGGAAGCTCCGACGCTACAGGCATTGCATATGGTTGAATCACTGGAAGTGCCATGAATATCCCTCTTTTCAGCTTTATTGATCAGATCACGTTCAGCCATATCAGTTGAATTAAAGAATGTTTACACTTGCCACTCCGATGACAGAATAATCTTCCGATCGCTGTTACCCCCAGATTTTTTGATTCAATTTTACAAAGGTGGAAATCCGGTGATAGCGTATGCTTCCGATGTAGCTTTCTTGCAGAAAGCTTTTGGGCGAACGCTTCGCTTCTTCAGGTTATTTCTGCCCTCTACGTTCTTGTGTAAATGGTTAGTTCAACCGATACAGTGCAACGTGATTGAGAATTCTTATTTAGAAACAGGTTGCCCGATGATCAACATCTCACGTAATGCTTTTTTGCTGACCTTGCCTACTTGTGTCTTCGGAAAAGCGTCTACCCACTCAATCCGGTCCGGAATTTTATAACTGGCCAGTCCCCGATTGCGTAGAAAAGACTTGATCTCGGCCACCCCCGGAGCTTCACCGCTTGGCACAATAAATGCGCAAGAGCGTTCGCCCAGATACTCATCGGGCATGGATACCAATGCTGCATCATGCACGCCAGGATGGGCCAGCAGGTGATTTTCCACTTCCTCGGCAGCCACTTTATCCCCGCCACGGTTAATCTGATCCTTCGCCCGCCCTTCGACAACGAGATATCCGTCAGCCGTCAGGCTCGCAATATCGCCTGTGCGATAGAAACCGTCCGTAGTAAACGATCTGGCGTTATGTTCCTCGGCTTTGTAATAACCACGAATGGTATAGGGCCCGCGTGTCAGTAGGTGTCCGGCTTGTCCCTGCTCCACCTCAACGTCTTCGTCATCCACAATCCGCACCTCGTCATAGGGTGACATTGGTTTCCCTTGTGTATGGTTAATGACATGCTCGGAATCGTCGAGACGTGTGTAGTTCACCAGCCCTTCGGCCATCCCAAACACCTGTTGTAATGTACAGCCAAGAACCGGTTTGACGCGTGCCGCCACCTCTGCACTGAATTTGGCTCCCCCCACTTGAAGCACCTGGAGCGACGGAAGCTTGGTTCCTCGGGCAGCCGCTGCGTTGAGCCAGACGAGAGCCAGCGGCGGCACCAACGCCGTGATCGTTACCTGATGGCGCATAATCAACGGAAAGGCTTCATCCGGGCTTGATCCCCGTGACAGCACAATCGTGCCACCTGCGTACAACGTGCCCAGAATGCCAGGTGAGCTCATTGGATAGTTATGTGCTACAGGTAGTGCAGCCAGATAGACGCTTTCGGGACTGAGACCACACACCTCAACGCTTCTTCGTAAACTGTAAATGTAGTCATCATGAGTACGTGGGATCATCTTGGATAATCCGGTACTTCCACCCGACAACTGTAGAAAAGCAACATCCGAAGACATCGGTTCATCCGGCAGTGTGACAGGTTCTGCATAGACATCTTCCAATGCTGTAAACGGCCCGGCCTCTCCCGCCACGAAAATATGCCGAAGTCCCGGAACCTCTGCCTGTACCTCCTCTGCCAACGTGCGATAATCAAATCCGCCATCCTGATCCGGAATCAGATATGCTACGGCCTCGGAGAACCGAGCGAAATATGTGATTTCGCTCTTTCGATGCAAGGGAAGAGCGAATACAGGCAGCGCACCGATGCGGAATAAAGCAAAACATGCTTCAGCAAACGCTATAATATTGGGCAGCTGAAGAATAACCCGGTCATGCTGCCGTATGCCTTTGGCATATAAACCAGAAGCCAATCGATCCACCCGGTCATCCAGTTCTGCATAAGTGAGCTGTTGTTCACCGCTAATAACGGCTACCCGATTGCCATATAGATCAGCTCGCTGGCGAAGCATTTTCCCAAACGTAATCCCTTCCCAGCAACCCTCCTGCCGATAACGCTCTGCAACTTCCTCAGGCCAAGCCTGATATCCTGACAGCATTGCTCATTCCTCCTTCTGACTGGACACAGTCGAATCCAAACCCATCGCGAGCAGCATCGTTCTGAACTTGGCAGCAGTCTCTGCCAGCTCAGCTTCTGCCGTAGAACCTGCTACAATGCCCGCTCCAGCGAACAATTTCACAGCTGTGCCTTCCACTTCAGCACATCGGATTGTTACGGCCCACTCGCCGTCGCCCTCACTGTCGCACCAGCCCACCATTCCCGTAAATAATCCCCGGTCGAACGGCTCCTGTTGCTTAATAGCTGTCCGTGCAGCCTGTACAGGTGTTCCACAGATGGCGGGTGTGGGATGAAGAGCCAAAGCGAGCTCCAGTGACGTTGTGGCCGCGTCTGCCAGCTCCCCGTGTATTTCGGTAGATAAATGCCACATCGTGCGCGTCTGAATCAGCGAAGGTTCTGCTGGAACGGATAGTTGTCGGCATAATGGACGTAGCGCCTCCGCAACTGCTTCAATGACTACGGCATGCTCATGACGATCTTTGGCTGAGGCCAGCAGTGCCTCTGCACGGCGGCGATCTTCCGCTGGATCTTCACTCCGGGGTGCAGAGCCTGCCAGTGGATTGGCGCGTACATTTATTCCTTTGCGGGTAACCAACAGTTCCGGGCTTGCCCCGATGAAGGTGCGACTTGTTTTATTTTCAATTTTTCCATCTAGTTTAAATCGTTGTTTATTCGTTGTTATAGTACTTACAGACTGAGTTTGGCCCCTCATGGGTACTGCAAATGTATATCCATGTGTGTTGTCCCTGAACAGATTACGCAGCAATTGATAGGTGTCCACGAGGGTCTGCGAAGTCACCTCAAGTGTACGGGATAACACGACCTTGTGGAGATCACGCTGGTTCAGGTCAACCAATACGTTGTCTACACTTTGCTCATACACCTCCCCCACAGGAACCTCAACAACTTCACAGCCTACGGCTGCTGGCAGCTTTTGAATTAATGCACGTGATTCCGGGGGTAACGATTCAGCCCACTGCACCGTCTCAGGTACATATAACTCAGCAGCAGCATCCAGCGGATCAAATGGAATGGCGCCCACCACCATCGGGTTCGATTGACCAGCTTGTTTGGCCTTGTCCATAAGCTGTTGAATACCGTCTATGAAAAGATGTATCTCTTCCTTATATTTATGTTCCATAACTACAGCAGAATTGCTGAGATCTGATTGAATTGCGTGCTCCGTATGCAGCGGAGACCAACGAACCCGTTCTCCTTGCGCGAGCAAGGTATGTTGCGGTGAAGACCAGAAAAAGGACGTCCCTTCTCGATATTGCTCCAGAAGGTGTATGGCGGAAGTTACAGTGACCGTACCCGCTTTTGACATGATTCATCATCTCCTTATCTCTTGATTCAGGCACCAAGTGTGGCGCCTCCATCCACACACAGATCATGCATCGTTATATGTCTGGCTTGATCCGATACCAGATAGACCACCGCATCCGCGATATCCTCGGGCAATGCCATCCTGTTCAGCGGTATGCCCAGACGGAAGGTTTGCGGTGAGCCTGCAATAACCGCCTCAGCGCCATGTTCATCTTGCCACATGGCTCGCTGCATTGGCGTATCCGTTGAACCTGGAGAGACAATATTGCAGCGAATATGCTGATCCGCGTATTCCAGAGCCAGACATTTGGTGAAGATGGTCGAAGCGGCTTTGGAAGCAGCGTAGGCAGACATATACATTCGCGGAACACCAGCAGCATTCGAACCCACGGTAACCACCGCACCCGTCCTGCGTTCAGCCATATTTCTTACTACTGCACGCGACATGTAAAATACACCGTGTGTATTTACGTCAAACGTCCTCGTCCATTCCTCATCTGTCAACTCACTAACTGCCCCTGTGTGCAGCACACCCGCAGCATTCACCAGAATGCCAATGGGGCCAACCGTCTCTTCGATCTGTTGAACAGTATCCTCAACGGCTTGACGATCCGATATATCAGCAACATGGGCTGTTGTCTGATGGCCATGACTGCGCAGATCGGTGACAAGCTGATTAAGCGAATTATCCTGTCGATCCACCAGTGCAACGATCGCGCCATTCTGTGCAAGCAACCTCGCCACTGCTTCACCAATCCCTTGCGCAGCACCAGTGATCACGGCCACTATTCCATCGATTCCTGTGTAGCTCACTCGTATACCTCCCATACTGCCTATAGCTGTGTTCTCCCCTAGAAAACTTCCTCATCCCAACCTTCTATATCTCCGGACTACAGGCCAAACGCATCGTACGACTAATCAGAAAAGGCAGTACCGAGACATGGTTCTCTTCTTCGAACTCGGTGTAGGCGATATCCAGCCCCGGCTGCTTTAATGCCGATAAACGTTCCGTTAGTGTCGATGCCTTGTCATTGTTACGAGCCGGGTGGGTCTTCTCCTGTTCTCCCATACCAATCCACACCCTGACGTTCACCGGATGCTGTTCCAGCCTTGCGACAAATTCCTGTTCCTCAGCCTGCATAACCTTCTGATTCCAGTGCAGCGAGGGACTGCCTGCAATGTAATATCGAAAAGCCTCTGGCTTCGTGAACAACGTATGGATCACGAATAACCCACCGAGCGAATGACCAAATATAGCCTGTCTATCTCGATCAATCCGAAACTGCTGCTCCATATCCGGTTTCAGTTCTTCTTCAATAAAACGCAAGAATTCATCGGCACCTCCTTGTTCCGGAAGAGGTGTACCATCAGACTTTGTGGAATATTCCGTCGTAGCCTTTGGAGTAAAGTCATAGTATCGGTGAGGGGAAAAGGGGCCCGTGATCGGGTACCCGATGCCCACAACAATTGCTGGGACTGCTCCTGTCTTCTCCGGTCTGCGTCCCTGCACACGAACGGCTTCCACCATGGTGCCGAATACTGAATTGGCATCCAGCAGATAAATCACCGGGTAACCGGACGGAGGCGGAGGTTCGGCAGGCTTGAATACCATAATCTGATAGTCATGATGGCCTGAACGTGATTTCATGGTCCATTGTTCGGCGTTCGGGATCTGAACGGTACTGCGTGCGATGTGCTCCAGGGTGCCAGGAACAGTTAGGTTGGGCTGAAACGTCATTACGGATGGGTCCTCCTCGTTGTTCTGCTTATATAAGTTGAATACTGAACTACATCTTTATATGAGATTGATTCTCATTACCAATTATAAAAGAGTGAATGCGGCTGTCCCATGGACGATATCCAGAAATCATTTTGATTATCTCCATATTTCCATATTTATGTCATATCAAGTTCACGTTTCAATCGAAAAAAACTCCCTCATGGTGTATCCGAAACACTGGACTAACATCCGGCTTCCGACACTCCAAAGGGAGTTGTACTTCTCCAATTATTGCGTTAACGCTTTGAGCGTATCATCGATGACATGACCGTATGCGATCAATCCACCGCCCAGCCACGGAGCTGGCTCGACAGCGTACACATGCCCTGCTTTTACCGCAGGCATACTGTTCCATACGTTGGTTTCGGTCATTTCCTTCATACTACCCGGGCCCTGTTCCACGGTGAAAATAAAATCGGCATCAATCTCTGGTAATATCTCAGTGGATACAATAGCACTGTTCTCCGACTCGACCAATGCAGGCTTACCAAGTCCCAGTTGTTCATATACGACGTAACCGCTGAAGTAGTTGCCACCCATCATGCTGATGCCACGCGGGGCAAAACGGATAATGGCTGCTTTTTTGCCTTCGGCTACTTTCGCCAGCTCAGCTTTGGCTGACTCAACCTTGGCATGGTAGGTTTCAATGGCTTTTTCGGCTTCAGCCGTTTTGCCCAGCAGATCACCAATGACCTGCAAAGACTTCTCTACATCACCCGAAGCATTCGTAAATACGTAGGTCGGTGCGATCTTGGAATAACTTTCGTATACCCCGTTCTCGGCATATTGGGCCGTATGTAAAATAATAAAGTCAGGTTTATACGACATCAACGCTTCAGGTGAAGGTAACCCACTGGAGAAATCAAGTGTAGGCACATCACTGAGCTGATCCTGGAGATAGACGTGTCCTTTTGTACCACTTGCCCATTGGGCTACCGGCTTAACACCAAGGGTTAACAGGGAATCTTCCAGATATGGCGCAAATACGCGTTCAGTCTTCGCTGGAACAATCACATCATGTCCCAGATCGTCTTTTACGGTGCGTTCACCAGCTGTTTCTTTCCCATGTTCTTCCTCTGCAACTGTCTCGGTTGAAGCCGGGTTTGAAGTTTCCGTTGTGGGCTGCTCCGCTTGGGCCGATCCTGTATTCTCGGATGCTGCGCCACAGGCGGACAACAGTCCTGTCATTAACATGAGTAGAATCAGGGCTGAGAGCCGGGCACTGCGGAATTGGTTACCAACGGAACGTTGTCCGATGTTTTTGATATAGTGAAACATGTGTGATATCCCCCTTGATAAACATTCTCATTTAGATACAAGGATTATATGTCACGTCGCCCGGGATTCACCATGGACGTTATCCAGATATATGTTTGGACAATATCCCGTGAAGATCAATAGCGCTTCATCCAGCATGCGCAACACGCCTACAGCCGAATAATCAAACCAGGGGTCGCCTGTGATCAGATGAACTTGATACTGACGAATGGCCTTAAGCTGGCGCCATGTAACCGAATGCTGCAAGCTGAGCCAGTATGCCCGTGAAGCTGCTTCGGGACACACCATAACGAGAATTCGATCGGGGTTCATGGCGGCGAGCTGCTCCAACGTTAACGGATCATTGGCACTAAGATCAGAGAATGTATCCAGTTGCAGCGCTCCATACAATACTTCTTCAATACCGGGATTGCTATAGAGGTACAGACTTTGCCCGTATACCCGCACAACGATCACTTTCTCCCTGCCCACTTCCCGCTGTACCGATTCACGCGCCTTTTCTGCTCGCTGGTTGTACATGTGTATCCATTGCTCCGCCTGTTCCTTCCGCTCCAGAAATAATCCAATCATGCGCAGCTGTGTCCGCCAATCCGAATGATGTTTGGGGACAAAACAGCAAGGCGCAATCTCGGCCAATTGGGACTGATCCTGTTCACTAATCTCGTCTGTACCTACAATGACATCAGGACGAATATGAACCAACCGTTCCACATTGGCCTCAAACCGCCAGCTCGTGTACGGGTCCGTCAATTTCAGGTGGGACTGAATCTCTGTACGATGTGCATTATAATAATACGCCGTCCACTTGGGGTCGATGGGTGCAGCGACGGGAATGACATTGAGTGCCAGAAGTTGCCCAATCACACTGGAAGAACAGGTAGCAATCCGTTTTCTGGCGTTTTTCGCATAATCCGAAGGAGATACGCCGACTTCCTTTTTAAATTTGCGGCTAAAATAGTATTCATCACTATATCCCACCCTCAGCGCAATATCGCGAAGCTTGTATCGGGATTCCTTCAGATATCGCTTGGCGCGATTAATGCGCAGATCAGTAAGATACTCCATTGCACTTTGTCCATACGTTTTCTTGAACAGATCCACGAAATATTTCGGACTGATTCCCGCTTTCGAGGCAAGATCTGCAATTGATAGGTGCTGGTCGTAATGCTTGTCCATGTATGTTTTAACGTTGGCAAGATTCGTCTTGGGACTGCGGCCGGTAACAGGCTGGTGCGCAGCAATCTGCGAATCATTTTCCAGTAACATGAGGCCACTCCTTTCGATCTGCTTGATTTTTAGCTAGAGAATGATAACATCAGGCAACTTAATAACCTCTAAACGAAAATGATAATCATTATCAATAAAATAACATAACTATTTCCAGACCGTCAATCCAAATATGGTAACATGTACACATCTGACTCTACATAATTGTCCTCCTTCTACTTTCCATGTTGCTTTCAGACTACCTCCATATAAAACAAAAAAAGCCAACGACGTGAGTAACACGCGTTAGCTTTTGGCTTTAAATTCAAACTCCGTTTACTTCTCGAACATGATTGAAGCAGGACTAGTCCCGGCTACGCAATTTGCCAAGCAGACGGATGATCTCAATGTACAGCCATACCAGCGTTACCATCAATCCAAATGCACCGTACCATTCCATATACTTGGGCGCACCACGCTCAGCGCCACCTTCGATGAAGTCAAAATCAAGGACCAGATTGAGAGCAGCCACAATAACAATAACGACCGAAATACCGATGCCGATCAAGCTGTTGCCATGCAGATAAGGAATCGAAATGCCGAAGAAACCAAGTACAAAGCTCAGCAGATACATGATCATGATACCGCCGGTTGCAGCGACGACCCCAAGCTTAAAATTCTCTGTAGCTTTGATCAAACGGGTTTTGTATGCCATCAGCAGCGCGATGAATACAGCCATCGTCAACAGAGCAGCCTGCAAGGTAATTCCGTTATACAGGGATTCATAGGTTGCGGAGAGCGCCCCCAGGAACAGGCCTTCTGCCACGGCATAGACGGGTACGAGATATGGTGCTGTTATCGGTTTGAACGAAATCACAAGTGCCAGAATGAAACCAACGATCAATCCGCCATACGCGAGCGGCATTACTTCTTGTCCGTTAAAGAACATCATCCAGGTTGCAAACGCACTAGCCAACAGGATCACCAGCGTAATAAACGCTTTGTTCACCGTGCCGTTAATTGTCATATAATTCTGATACCGATCTTCTCCATATCCTCTGTTCTCAAACGTGCTGTCTTTAAGGGTAGGGTTACCGCTACGACCGATCAACACAATCACCTCTTCATATGTATTTGGTATATCTGTGATACTGGGTTTGGGCGTTCTACGTTTCAAATTCTACAAGCTATTCCCTTGAAAGAGCGGGATGGCACCACAAAGGATTGGATGCAACCCTTCGATTACATCCTTACCTCGCGGTGCAACACCTAGGACATATATCCTAGGTGTTGCATGTTAATTCAGATTTTATGCGTCTTATTTGTACAATACTTTATCTACATTGTATTTCGCACGCATGGTATTAATGATATACGTCTCGTAAATTTCACGATCTACCGGATCTTCAATCACGCACACTTCAATCTTTGTTACTTCCTCACGGTGGTTCTTGATTGGAGATACAGTATCTTCAAAATGCTTTTTGATACGTGGTCTTAATTTTCGTGCTTTCCCGACAAATAACAGCTCTCCAGCGGCATTATAAAACATGAAAATCCCGCCTAGTTCCCGAGTTATCAGGTGAAAATCCGTAAATCCATAAATGTGGCTAAGCTGTGGATCAACCTGCTTCGTAATGGTTACATCCGGTGTTGGCACAGTAATATTAATCAATAGGCTCACTTCCTCATTATCTATAGGTTTACATCCTATCACATATTATAAAGGGACACCATTTCAATCTATATGAAGTACAATTCACGCAATTTTCGCTATTACGACAAATATTTCAAAAAAAAGGTTAACTTCCCTGATTCAAAGTGTTACTATAGGGGTATGAGGAAGAAATTGGGCACTGAGACACATGTCTTTATATCTACCTCCGTCTATTGTACCCTATGATTGAAACTCTTTTTCATGCTGAATTCTGTTACGTGATCACGACAAGAGTACAGTTAGCAAGAACCTTAGCTTATAGATTGTAGATTCATCATCTAATCGACCCTTGCAGCAAGCAAACGTAGAAAGACCTATATTCTTGATTCACTGTAGATTTTAAGTATCACCTAGAAAGCCTGCAATTATAGTCGTACTGAGTTAATAGACACACGTAGAAGGTCAGATAGCTATCGATCCTAGAGAGACTAGTCATGCAATGCAACTGTAGAATTATAGCAGCAGTACTATAGAAAACGGATCAAGTCTCACCACAGGCCCCGGCATATTGCTTGGGCTTTTTTGCGTTTACGCGAATAACCGACCACCTCCCCAGGGAAACAGAGGTATCGTGGTTCTTTCTGTCGGGTTTATAATATGGCAAGATACCAGTAGAGGGAGTGATGGGATGTATTCCGATCTGCAACTGACGGAGGACCGCCCTGTATATATACAAGTCAAAGATTATATGAAGCGATTGATGCTCAAAGGTGGCCTGCAAGCCAAACAAAAACTGCCCTCCACCCGTGAACTTAGTACACTCATGAAGGTTAGTCGTAGCACGGTTCTGCTTGCTTATGCCGAGCTTGAAGATGAAGGTCTGATCTACGCGGTCAAAGGCAAAGGCAATTACGTTAGTGCTTCCATTGAGGCTCCTGAGGCCACAGCGAGCTGGCAACTGGACTGGAAGACAGAGGTAAGTAAGTATGCCATCCAGGCAGAGCAGTACGATCTGATGAAGCATGGCTCCGGGGCAGAGCGCGGCGAGATCTCGTTTACCAGCATAGCACCGGATGAAAAGCTATTTGATCTGCAGAACGTGAAACGGGCTTTTCTGGATCGCATGTCACTTGAAGGCGAAGTACTGCTGAATTACGGATATGCGCAAGGATACAGACCGCTGATGAACTATTTACTACGATATATGGAGAACAAAGGTGTTGACCTCCGTGGCAAGGACATCCTGATCACCAACGGATTCACGGAAGGTTTCGATCTGGTGCTTGGAGCGTTGCGCAAAAAAAGCGGAAAAGCGCTCTGCGAGAATCCGACGCACCACACGGCAATCAAAAACCTGAAGCTGCACCAGTTCCACCTAACCGGTGTCAATATGGAGCCGGATGGCCTGGACTTGAAGCAGCTGGAACATGAACTTGAGGAAAGTCCATATGATCTGGCGTATCTCGTGCCCTCCTACCATAATCCAACCGGGATTGTGACGTCTCCTGCGAAACGGGTAGAGATCATCCGGTTGATGAACAAGTATCAGGTTCCCATCATTGAGGATGGATTCAACGAAGAATTGCGCTATTCCGGTTCCCACGTATCTCCCTTGATTGCCAGCATGGGCAAGGGCAATGGACTGGTTTATCTGGGCAGCTTCTCCAAAGTCCTGTTCCCAGGTCTGCGGGTGGGTTGGGTTATTGCGGATGCGGCGCTGATTGATTATCTGGAGAGTATGAAACGGGCACGCAGCATCCATACCTCCACACTGGACCAATCGTTATTGTATCAATATCTGAGCAACGGCAATTTCGAGAAATATTTGAAGCGAGCCCGCACGGAGTATAAGCGAAAATATGAATTGGTTGTGCGTTGCCTGAAGCAACATCTGCCAATGTGCCGGATTTCCGGTGCGGGTGGTCTACATCTGTTCGTGCAGTTCCCGTCCGAATACAGAACCCGTGAACTGCTAGAGGCTTGTAAAGTGAAAGGTGTAACGTTCACACCAGGGGATACCTTTTATCTGGAGCCCGGTCAGGGTGTGAACACGATGCGTCTGGGTTTCTCCAGAGTGAGCGATGAGCATATACTTAAAGGCATTCGCATCATTGGCGAGACAGCAGCTCAAATGAGATAAGGAGGATTTCACATGAAAGTTGGCGTAATTATGGGCGGTACATCTTCAGAGCGGGATATTTCACTGCTCACCGGACAGGAGATGATTGCCAATCTGAATAGAGACAAATACGAGGTTGTGCCCATTGAACTGAATTCCAAGCGCGATCTGATCGACAAGTCAGCGGGAATCGATGTGGCACTGCTTGCCCTGCATGGCAAATACGGCGAAGACGGTACGGTTCAAGGCACACTGGAATCCCTAGGTATTCCCTACACAGGCTGTGGTGTGCTTGCAAGCAGTGTATGCATGGATAAAGACATGTCCAAACAGCTCATGCAGCATGCAGGTGTGCTTACCGGAGAATGGTTGCGAGTGAGTCATATGGAGGAGCTGGCCTCTATTGCTGTTCAACAATTAACGTACCCCGTGGTGGTCAAACCGAATTCAGGCGGCTCAAGTATCGGTACCCAAGTGGTAAAGGAAGCGTCCTCCCTGCCCGCCGCTGTAGAGGCTGCCCTCGCCTGGGATGATACGGTGATGATTGAACAGTATATCGAGGGTGAGGAAATCACCTGTGCCATTCTGGATGGTAAGATGCTGCCGGTGATCTCCATTCGTTCGAACGCTGCGTTTTTCGACTATGCTTCCAAATACGATGACAATGGGGCCGATGAGCAGGTTGTGCAATTGCCTGTGGACCTTCACCATCGCGTCGAAGCCGCGGCCCTGGCCTGTTATCAGGTGCTAAAATGCAGCGTCTACGCTCGCGTGGATATGATGATTCGGGAAGGCATGCCTTATGTGCTTGAAGTGAACACGCTGCCGGGACTTACTCGTAACAGTCTGCTGCCCAAAAGCGCAGCTGCTGCAGGCATTTCTTTTGCAGAACTACTGGATACCATTATTGAACTTTCATTGAAGGAAAGACCCAAGGAGGATACAACATTATGAGCCTGGATGTGACGATTAGACACAGCTCCCCTACCGATCTGCAAGATATGGTCATTCTGATGGACCAACTCGGTTACCCCACCACTTACGCCGAGATGGAAGAGCGTTATACCCATATCTCTGCGGACGCAAACTTTACGACACTGGTAGCTGAGGTACGCGGACGCGTAGTTGGACTGATCGGATTACAGACGTCTTATCTGTATGAAAAGAACGGAAGACACTGCCGTATCTTGGCCTTGGTTGTACATGACCAGTTCAGAGGTTCTGGCATCGGCCGTCAGCTCATTCTTGAAGCTGAGCAATGGGCAGCCACGCATAACGTGGACTCCCTGTCTCTGAACAGTGCCAATCGTCCGGAACGTGAAGCTGCACATCAATTCTATCGTCAGATGGGCTTTACCGCAGGAAGCACCGGGTTTAGCAAGAAGCCTCAGATCTTACAACACACTTAACCTGCGGATATACGCTATCTGGATGACACGAAAAAGAACGCCCCATTCAGCACATTGGCCAGTTAAGGGCGTTCTTTCGTATCCGAGGTACATGGTGGAAGGAATGATTCTCCAGGTAATCTATTGGTTATTCTATGTTGAATTTTCAGGTCGAATCAGTACCGTACATATCTGGGATCAATATTTGGCTGACTGTGCACCATCGATTGGTATAATGGCTCCGTTAATAAACGGTGCTTCGCCGGACAGCAGGAAGGCAACGAGGCGTCCCACTTCTTTCGGTTCACCCAAGCGCTTCGCCGGATTGTCCTTCACGAACTCTCTGGATGCAGACTGCCAGTCATTCGGATTGATCTGTTTGAACGAACCGATGACCATATCTGTCAGAATGGCTCCAGGTGCTACCGCATTGATACTGATTCCGTGCTCAGCGTATTCAATCGCCGCATCTTTGGTCATGCCAGCAACGGCATGTTTACTCGCCCCGTAGGCGATCTGGTTTGGTACAGCACGAATGCCACCGACAGAGGACGTGTTCACAATGTAGCCTTCACCCTGTTTTTTCATTACAGGCAAGACGTGCTTTAACCCGTAAAATACACCTTTCAGGTTGATGTCGATGACTTTATTGAACATCTCTGTCTCGTAGTTCTCGATCAGGTTTTGCTTGCCTTCAATGCCTGCATTGTTGAAAAATGCATCGATACGTCCAAACGCATTTACCGTAACACTAACATACTTCTTCACTGCTTCTTCGTCGGCTACGTCACCTTCAATAAGCAGGAACTCGGCATGCTTTACCTCTTCTGATATCACACGCTTGGTCTCTTCCAGCGCCTTCATGTTCACATCCACCAGGGCAAGTTTTGCCCCTTCACGCGCGACTTCCACCGCAGCTGATCGGCCAAGACCCGAACCACCACCTGTAATCAGGACTACTTTACCTGCAAATCGTTCAGACATCATCCATAGACCTCCCTTTGCTGTTTTTGACATCTTCAACACATAATTACCCATTTCATCATTTGCTCTAATCAAACGGGGATCTCTTACAACCAAAAATTCAACCGGATTAGTATGCTTCTATACCCATCCAGTCATTCATTTTAAGGACTTCATAGCCTCATAGGCTGCAAGTAGTTCCTCTACTTCTACTCCGTTGATCTTCATCCCAGCTACTTGACACTGTTCCAACTGAACCCCAGATAGATCGCAATCAATAAAACAACTCCCCCCAAGATCACAATGCGCCCACTGCATGGGCACCCGGTCAGATCCAAGATGTGTGTCCTGGAATTGAACGCCATCCAGAGCACAGAACTCAATCTTGCTATCGGTTAGGCGTAAATCAGCTAGCAAGATATTGGTCATATTTAAATTGGTAAGTTTGCTTCCACTCAGGTTGCAATCAGTGATCCGACTATTGGCCAGATTACTGGTACTGTAACGAACCCCATCTAGATTAGTCTGAACAAATTCAACCACTGATTCACCCGAATCCGTGGCTAATGTCTCATCACATGTTGGATCATAAGAAGCCGCTGATACGTCCTTCTCATATCCAAACTCATCCTCAGATGCATAGATTCGAACATATCCCATTTTTTCGTAAAAATGACGATTATCCAGCTGCCGACCGGAGGTCTCCAGCTTCCAGATATCAATCTGTGGGAATTCAGCCTCAATAAGCCTCATGACTTGAGAGCCCACGCCACGTCCCTGGCATACAGGATCAATATAGATCTTATCGATCCTGGCATGTTTTCGTCCGAGCACGTTTACACTCACTCCGCCTATAGCACATCCATCTGATTCTACAACATAATAATCCCATTCACGGATTACGTAACGGTGCATTCGAACTGACGAATAATCAGGTGGACATAGATTCCTATCGATATCCTTCTCACACTCTGACCAGACCTTAATGGCTTGATCAAAAGCACGAGTGCACATCTCTGTAAGTACAACAGCATCTTCTTGCTGCGCTCGTCGCAAGCGAATTTCAGAATGTACCTGTTTCAATTGACTTTTTTTCATATACAACACCTCTGGGGATTTATTTAAGATGACACGACAAAGAGGAGCACCTCCAACAGAGGCACTCCCCGGTCCGTTTCATCATTTCAGAAACGCCGAAGCTCCTCGTAATGGGTCAAAAGGACACACGTATCCCGTTCATGGTCTAACGGAATTTTTTCGGTGTTCTTTTCACGATCATTACGAGAAATCTGGCATACTCTGAAATCCCCTCTCATGCTAAGGACTAATTCAACGTCTCAGTTAAGGACGGTCAATGTAAATCCAGCCTGTTTCTTGTTCCTTATCTACAGTAGCTCCAAGGGATTCAGCCATAAAGCGCAGCGGCACATATGTCTTGCCATCCTTGCCTACATATGCGGATTCCACCATGGTTACTTCTTTACCAGCAACGGTTGCCTTCTTGGAACCTACAGTCAGAACAATCTCATCACCCGTGATGTCGTCAATGACAACAATTCGGTTCGAACCTTTGGTCCATTTCACTTCAGCATCCAATTCTTCAGACACGTAGCGAAGGGGAACAAATGTTGTATTCTTAACGGTGATCGCCCCGGCGTATTCATCATCCGGGAAGAGTACTACACTTTTATTCGTGATCCCAGCTTCATCTTTGAGCAATTGATATGCAAGTGAATGGGAATCAAAATTGCGCAGCATCTGTCCAGGTGTAATATCATCCTTCATCAGATCCATAACGCCGCCCGATACATCCACTTCATCCACTGCAACCGTTCCACCGATATTCCACTGTTCACTGTTTCCACTCACGGTTACAGCGTTCACTGGCAGATCTTCGGAGGCCGGCAGCGCTACCTTCAGTTCAAAGTTTTGCTTGCGGATATCCAGCTTGCTGTCGAGATAGAAGTCCAATTTCAGTTTGGTTTCTGTACCAAATACCGTTTTGAATTCTGGAGTCTCATTCAACAGGTTGTTCAGCTCCTGATCATAATTGACCAGCATGCTGTCCAGTCCTACTTTGATCATGGCATATAGTGAAGCAACGGCTTCATCTTTCGATTCAGGAACGATCGAATTCAGCGTTTCATCTCCCCCGCCTTCAACCTCGTTCACAGCTTCCAGTACAGGATAGAACACATCGTACAGATCTCCAATCAGGTCTTTCAGCCCTTGCTCATCCTTCGAGACACTCGTCAGGAACGGTTTAACCATGGCAAGCATCTCTTCACCACTGATCTCCAGGTGCAGCTTGGAGAGGCTAAGTGTTTCGCCATTCACGGATTCCTGTACCGGTGTTACAGAGATATTCTTCGGATTGGACAGATGTTTCAGGACAAAAGAGAACAGTTTCGGTGAGATTTCCTCGAGTTGTTTCTCCAGAGCCTTCGTATCCACCATTGGAAGAGCTTGTGCATCCTGGAACGTATCCAGAGATATGTACAGCGGTTTCTGGGCTCCATCCAGATCAATCACCACTTGGGACTCATTCATGGACAGGTGGAAAGGTAACTTCGTTCCCTCCATGCTCAGTGTACCTTTGATCGATGCTGTCTTCGCATCTTTCATTTTGGCTTGATCAATATCCAGAGATATGGAATTAATACGTTCGATCATTTCAAGGTCGTTCTCTGTCGCAAATTCCTTAGCCGGTTCTATGTTTATATTCATGGATTGTCTGGATTCACCGGACTTGATACTCGCACCATTGGCCATTGCTTTGCCAACGTCTACTCCACCCACAGCCTGACATCCTGTAAGAACAACCATTAATAATACCAGTGGCACTGCCATCCATTGGACTAACTTCCGATTCGTAATAAGATCCCCTCCTTAGAAAAATATGATTCATTTCCATTATGAAGGTATAGGTAATTGTTGTAAACGGATACGCAAAAAATAAACCAAAAGGCCGGAACATGTCCGACCTCTGGTCTATCTATATTTCAACATATCGTATGTTTCGATAAAAGATCCTGCTTCATTATGCAATACTGGAAGTTATTCTTGATCCTGATCTTCTGCGAGTTTCTCATCCGTTTCTTCATCTTTCACAGTTGCGGGAGTCTCGAATTGATCGGGCTCGTCCTCTTGAATCGCTTTATTCTCTTCGTTCTGATCCTGTGTCATATCGCATTCCCTCTCTTCTACCAGATTGTCATGTCAGCAAGGCATGAGCCTTGTGTCTATCAATAACCCGAATAGGCACAGTTCAAACCTGTCTCCGCGACGGACAACCATTTCCCATCATTTCAGTGCCCGTTTAGAAAACATAAAACACGATTCCGTTTCCACTTGCAGCCGTTGCCTGAAACAAGGCCTGGATATCATCCACCGTCTGGACAATCTCCTGAAATGTCTCTTCCGCATCCCAATCTTCCATGACTGGATAGACGCCCTCAGTGATCATCTGTTCCAGACTATACCGCTGCTTTAATTCATCCGGTGTGAGCTGCTCCAACGCCATGTAAGCCTCCAGCACCTGCTCATTACTGAGTAAGAACAGATCCATATCCGAATAGTTTCCCAAGTATTGCTCACCTGCGAGAGGCACTACATAGCCCAGGGGTGGCTTCCCATCTACCAGATTGCCGTTCAGCGTGAATTGGATCATCTGCCAGGTTTTATCGATATCCAGATCAACTGCACAATCATGGACACTGATCTCCCCTGACTTGATGGATTCAACTAGCTCTTTCGTTACCACAAGATATCTTCCGGACATTCCCATACCGTTATCCCTCCTGTGTAATTGATTCTAATGTTCCCCATTAACCGTGCTTGTTGGTTCAGAATCGGGGTAATTCCTATCAAGGAGGTCGTATACATGAAAAAATTTGACTACAGTCTCAATTATGATGAGTTGGATCTGCGCAAACATCCTGAGCTATACACCGTAGGCCGGGGAGAGCAGGGTGTTCTCATGGTTGAGCCATACAAGGGCGAGATTCTTCCACACTGGCGATTCAAAACACCCGAGATTGCGACAGAGTCATCGGAGAAAATCTATGAGCTATTTTTGGAGTATAAGAAAAAAGGGGATTTCGTGGGTATGGATATGGCTCGCAAATTTCTCCAGATGGGCTATACACGGGCCAGACGGTATACGAATCACAAAGGCGGACGCAAATATTCGAAGGAGGATGGCTCAATCTTGCCCTATCAGAATGATAAGGTGAAGGCAGAAGCCGCAGCCATATTCAAAGCCCAATGGGAGATTGCGAAAACGGACCCAGACTATGTGAAGATGAAGAAGGAGCATCGGGAAAAGTATGAGTCTGATGAGGCGTAGAAAAACGGGGGAACCGTAATATAGTCTCACTGATTGGATCTGTCATCTGCTCGTTGACTTATGGAAACATATGTATCAAAATCTAACTTGTTACTATGTAGTACCATTAATGAGTTTGAAGAAAAGAGGCAATCGGAATATGACAGATCCCATCATTCATTTAAGCACCGGCCAAAATACCACGATTCATGAGTCAGGCCAGATTCACGTAACGATTCAAAGTGCTTCAGCACCTTCTGCTCTCGATGCAAGCTGTTTTATGGTCAACGACAGGGGACAAGTTCCCTCGGACGATTATTTTGTATTTTATAATCAGAATGTTGATCCCCACCGCAGCGTTGTTCTCCAACATGCCGAGGATCTCAAGTCATCCTTTGTGCTAGATACCCGTAAATTACGACAGGCTCCTGTAGAAAAATGCGTCTTCACCGCTACGATTGACTCCGTAGGTACGTTTGCAGATGTTCAGAAATGCCAAGCCATTGTAAGAGCAGGTTCACAACAAATTACATACGAGATTACGCAAGCTACGTCAGAAACAGCACTTATTTTCATTGAAATTTATAAGCATCAGGACGGGTTCAAAGTTCGCGCCATCGGACGCGGTTTCTTTGGAGGTTTGCAGCCTCTTGCCGAGTCGTTTGGTGTTGAAATTGAAAGTCCGAGCGAAGCCAAGTCTGAAGTTGCCGCTTCCCAAGAGTCACAGGTACCAATGGCCGAGCCGGTGAAACCTCCTAGTCCTGCAAAAAAGAAAAAAACTAAACCACTGAAATTGACCAAAATAGATCTGCTTGAACGTAAAGTCACCTTATCTCTGGAAAAGAAAAAAGTTGATCCTTTACAGGCACGTGTAGCCGTTGTTTTCGATGCATCCGGTTCCATGTTCAATCTATACCGCAGTGGCATTGTGCAAGAAGCCTTTGAACGTATACTCGCCGTTGCGGCAGCGTTTGACGACAATGGCGAGTTGGATGTCTGGTTCTTTGCGGATGATTTTATGCGTGCGCCAAGTGTAACAGCCAAAGATTACAAGGATTACATTGTTCGCACGTATGTTCTCGGACGTAGGGGCTTCGGAAACAATGAACCCAAGGTAATGGAAGATGTTATTCGTAAGTATACGGTGGAAGAGCCTAATGCACATATCCCAACCTACATTATCTTTTTCAGCGATGGAGGTGTGGATAAAGAAAGCAAAATCACACAGCTTATTACCGAAAGCTCGCACAAAAACCTGTTCTGGCAGTTTGTTGGCCTGGGACGGTCCTATTATGGAGTATTGGAAAAATTGGATGACATGCCTGGACGCTTCATAGATAACGCCGACTTTTTTGCCTTGGACGATTTCTCCAAGATCAGTGATGAAGAGCTATATGATCGGCTTCTGAATGAATTTCCAGGCTGGATCAAAGAAGCTCGGGCCAAAGGGATTCTGACATAAACTTCCGATCACATCATCCACGATATTAAGATGAACGAACTCCAATTCATGAAAAACGTTGCCAGTGAATACCTCGCTGACAGCGTTTTTCTTTTTACTTTACCACTTTCGAACTACTCACCACTTATCATTCTCAGGCTTTCGCTTTTTCTGGTTTACCACCCTTGGAACGCGGACGAAGCATACCTCCCACAATTCGCAACATCAACTTGCGTGGCACGAGACGAGTGAACTGCGCTGTCCAATAATTACCGGACCCCGGCACAGCGTAGGGTTTGCCTGATTCCAGTGCCCTCATGGCCACGGCTACGACATGCTCAGGTGTATCACGCTTGCCCACAGAAGCTTCTTCCGCACCCACGATATCAAAGAATGAAGTCTCGGTTGAGCCAGGACATAGCGCTAAGAACTGAACGCCACGCTTCCTGTTTTCTTCGTATAACGCCTCGGTAAAAGAAAGTACAAATGCCTTTGTCGCTCCATACACAGCCATATACGGATCAGGTTGAAAGGCAGCCGTCGACGAGACATTAATGACAGCACCCTCTCGCTTCTGCAACATGCCTGGCAGGAAAAGATGTGTCATATTGGTCACGGCCAACACGTTTAACATAATCTCGTCCTGTTGCCTTGAACCATCCACCTGTTCAAAACATCCATGGGTAGCGAATCCAGCATTGTTAATCAATATATCGATGTGTATGCCCCGATTCTGACATTCCTCATATACGCTCTGAGGTGCATCAACTTGCGACAAATCCGATACGATCACCTCCGCCTTTACTTGATATATACGCTCTATTCGTTGTGCCAATTGAATCAGTTTGGTCTCTGTTCTGGCCACAAGCACAATATTTCTACCCTTGGAAGCCATTTCAAGTGCAAAAACTTCCCCAATACCTGATGATGCGCCTGTAATAAGTGCCCATTGTTGTTGATCCTTTAACATCTCTCATCCACCCTCTACACATGATTGAAACATTTGTTTTCATATGGAAACAACGTTTCCTAATGGAATCATCGTAATCGAAATTCATGACACTGTCAAATACATTTGTTAAAATTGGATCTTGAGCGGTGCGCCTCCTTACTGGATTCGGATTAAATTGACGTTATCCGACGTAAAACAGTAGAATGACCATAAGAAAAAAATATATCGACGTACTTTCATAGAAGACACACCGCATTTAAGCTGAAGTTTTTCTATACAAAAACAACAACAATACGGTTATGAGGATGAAAATCAATGAAGGATCTTAATTCGGGTTCCACGGAATCTGCACATACGGTAACAACTTTTCAGGAAGCCAGACTCCAGCACTCGGATAATCTGCGGCAAAATATTGTGCATGCTGCTGCTGCTTTACTGCAAGAGCATGGACCGGAAGCCGTCACGGTACGCCGTGTAGCTGAACGCATGGAGTGCTCCACCAAAATCATATATAACCTTTTTGGCAAAAAAGAAGGGTTAGCCAAGCATTTATATTTAGAGGGTTGCTCTCTCATGGCCCAGCGGTTTGAAGCTATGCCCCGGCATGAATCGTTCGAACAATATTTCCGGGATCTGGCCCACGTCTACTGGGACTTCGGCATTTCACAATCCAGCTTCTATCAGCTGATGTTTGGAGGGTCTTTTTCCGAATTCAAACCCGATGGAGAGAATTTGCAGGGAACAGCGACTGCACTGAAGCAAGTATCTGCCTTGGTAGAGGTAGCCATTGAACAGGGAATGCTTCAGGTGCAAGATCCCATGCTTGCGGTACGAATGATCTGGGCTCCCTTACACGGTGTTATTCATCTGTACCTGGGAGGCCATATTGAGAGCGAGGAAGCTGCCAAAACGCTCTATGATCATACGGTGTCCATGGTAATCCACTCCCTTGTCAGTACATCTGCGAGTGAATAAGCATGTAATCTGTACTTTATAGCGTTTCGGCAAACAAATGAAAAAGGAGCAGGTCCAATGGCTTAATCCGCCGAGGACGTGCTCCTTTATTTGGTTCACTCAGTCTATAACTGTATCAACTTTCAGTCGATGAACGTGTTTACTGGTTCTCCGCTTCCCAACGTGCAATTTCCTTGCGCACAATTGGAGCGACTTCTTTACCGAGCAATTCGATCGCTCTCATCACCTCGTTATGCGGCATGGTGCCGAGAGGGGTGTGCAACATGAAGCGGGTAATTCCGACTTCTTTACGTAGATAGATAATCTTCTGAGCTACCGTATCCACATCACCTACATACAATGCACCTTCAAGGCTGCGCGCCGCATCAAATGTCGCACGGCTGTAATGTCCCCAGCCACGTTCACGGCCCAACATGTTCATGACCGCTTGAGCTGGCGGGAAGAATTTCTCCACCGCTTCGTCTGTTGTATCGGCAATGAAGCCGTGAGAGTGAGAAGCGACTGTCAGCTTGGAAGCATCATGTCCCGCGTGAGCAGCTGCTTTTTTGTACAGCTCCACCAGTGGTGCGAATTGCACCGGACGGCCACCAATAATGGCAAGCACCAGTGGCAAACCAAGCAGTCCTGCACGAACAACCGATTCCTGATTACCACCACTGCCGATCCATACCGGAAGTTTTTCCTGTACCGGGCGCGGGTAGATGCCCAGATTGTTAAAGGAAGGACGGTGTTTGCCTTCCCAGGTTACTTTTTCCGAATCACGCAGCTTGAGCAGCAAATCCAGTTTCTCGTCGAATAGTTCATCATAATCATTCAAATCATAGCCGAACAGTGGGAACGATTCGATAAATGATCCCCGCCCTGCCATAATCTCTGCACGACCGTTCGAAATGCCATCCAGTGTCGCAAAATCCTGATATACCCGTACCGGATCATGCGATGACAGCACCGTTACGGCACTCGTCAGGCGAATATTCTTGGTCTGTGAAGCTGCCGCCGCCAGAATGACAGCTGGTGATGAAGCCGCATAGTCAACACGATGATGTTCTCCCACGCCGTATACATCCAGACCCACCTCATCTGCCAAAACAATCTCCTCAACGACATCGCGAATACGCTGCGCATGACTGATTAGCTCTCCTGTTTTTACATCCGGATTCGTCTCCACAAATGTACTAATTCCGATTTCCATTGTCTGTTCCTCCTTGGTATGAAGCGATCCGTCGTTCATCTAACCTATTGTAAGTAGATCACCTTTTGTTATGTATCTTAATATTGAACTATTTTGATAAAAAACACAAGTACCCCTTGTTTCCAGGGGGTACTTTTATGCTTATTTTCTATAATTATGGCTTGTCTATACTAAGTTCCATGAAATTGGCATTAATTACAACACCGGCCTGTCGCATGAAATTGAATCCCAAAATTCCGTCAATCTCCAAGCCATAATCCATATTTCCTATTTCAATCTGAAAGTTATTGAGCGTTGTTCCATCCACAGTTATAGAATCCAGAGACTTGGTATAAACATACTCTATACCTCCTACGCCTCTAATAATATCAACGAGATCATCCTCTTCAGGAACCATCCCTACTTCCCGAACTGTATCTGCATTTAACAACGTACTTGCTGACCCGGTATCCAAAAGAACCCTTTCTAAATGAAGTACTTCTCCTCTAAACTCAAGTTCTATGTTTATAAAGGGTAGACCGTAAATCTCTGAAATTTTCATCGAAGGCCTCTTATGCCAATATATCGTTCTCTTGCAATAACCTTTGGACGTGAAGTGTGAAAAAAGCAGTATTCCCGTCTGGGATCTTCCTGATGTAATTCACCATAACGTTTTAATGCCTCTGTAGAATCATCAAATGAATCAATCACCGCCATCTCTTCGATGTAACGCTGGCCTTCTCTAGAGTACGCCTTGGTTGCCTCAAAAACGACCCATTCATTAGGGAATCGCTCCTGAACTTCCTTCCATTGCATAGTGACACCTCCAGAACATTAGATACAAATATTATATCATGTGCAAACAGCATTCCACGGGATGACATTCTAAATTAGATACTTTTTTAGATCATTTCTGGTAAATCCATTATTTCTTCCTTCCAATGTACAACAGATGCGACGAGATCCCCAATATGGAAGGGTCTTTGGCGGCTTCAATCATATATTGAATAAGTTCATCATACTCGCCACGTTCTTTCCAGTGTTGTTGCTGCTCGTCCGTAAGCATGGCTCTAAGGCTGGATGAACCAATGAAATCAACAGTTTCAAATCCTTGTTGCTCCATGAAGGGCATAACGTCCTGAATATTAAAATAATATCCCCCCGTAAATCGTCCTTGATCCTGATGATCGAATATACCCTTTTCCACAAAAGAACGAATTGCTGCCATGTTATCATTCGGTTTCCAATGCTGCGGGGATTGCAGCGAATTGATACTCATGCGCATACGGCTTTGCATCGCTACAAATACCACGCCTCCTCGCTTGGTTACCCGATACAACTCCCGTACAGCGGCCGTTCGCTCCTCCTCTGTCTGCAGATGATATAACGGCCCCAGCATAAGGGAAGCATCATACGTCTCGTCAGCCATACCGGAGAGCGAAGTGGCATCAAGAACATGGAATCCATCGAATTGCTGTGTCAAACCGAACTCCTGAGCCTTTTGCCGTGCAGTATCCACGGAGGACGGTGTCAGATCCGATAAAGTGACCTGGTACCCCAGTCTCGCCAGTTCCATGGCATATTTTCCCGGTCCAGCGCCATTATCCAGAATATGACCGGTAGCGGGGAGACACTCCTTGATGTAATGCATGTTAATGATGAACTCAATCGGTTCCCGCTCCAGTCTCCCCCACTCATCAAACCTCGAATAATATTCAATAATGTGATCTCTCTTCATCGCTCTGACACCTGCCTTTTTATATGTAGAGCACTCAACCATATTCAAAAATTAAATTCCAACCAGTATATATCTGCTAAATATTTCCTGTCAACTAAAAAACGTTCAATTCCCAATGTATGCAGAACTGAACGTTTCTCAATCTTATATTTTTTTCACAAATTCAGACTTCAACTTCATCGCGCCCAAGCTGTCGATCTTGCAATCAATATCATGGTCCCCATCAATCAGGCGGATATTCTTCACCTTCGTGCCCTGCTTGACTACAAGCGAGCTACCTTTAACCTTCAGATCTTTAATGACCGTAACAGTATCACCATCATTCAGCACATTTCCGTTGGCATCACGGATTACTTTCGCATCTTCTGCGTTCTCATTGTCTGCTTCCAAAGACCATTCATGTGCACACTCCGGGCATACCAGCAGGTTACCATCCTCGTAAGTGTACTCCGAATTACATTTCGGGCAGTTAGGCAAATTAGACATATGTATTACTCTCCATTCTACGATTGGCTATCCAGCAAGTATACGGGATTTCGACGGTATGTTCCATATGGTTGATCACTGCATGAATGAATTTAAACCAAATTTAAGGTTCATACATCCCTCACTTTAAGGGTAACAACTTATGATGTAACTATCAGATATTCGCTACACATACTTAAATCCTGCCTATTTCTCTATGAGAGTTACTATATTTGATACCACATACCAAAGGAGTGCCTACTCATGTCTCCCTATGTTTTTCCGGTGCAAACGGCTTTTTTTATCTTTGTTGTTGCGGCCATGTTCTTGCTGGTGCCGTGGCTGATCTATGGTTATCGCAAAGACGGCTTCTTCAGCTGGTCGCGGTTTGGCATCAGCTTTTCCTTTATCTTTTATATCCTGGCCGCCTATTGCCTCGTTATTCTCCCGTTCCCCACTACGCGAGATACCTGTGCGCAGCAAGCCGCTGACACGATCTACTACAATTTGGTTCCATTCACTTTTGTCAAAGACATCATGAAAGAAACACCCATTGTATGGTCTCAGCCATCCAGCTATATGGGTATGATTCAGGGCAGAGCCTTTTTGCAAGTTCTATTTAACGTCCTGCTCCTTATGCCGCTGGGTGTATATATCCGTTATTTTTTTCAAAAGAGATCGTTCTGGACATATGCCCTGCTTGGTGGCTTCGGGCTTTCCTTATTTTTCGAGATCACCCAGATCACCGGATTCTACGGGTATTATAATTGCCCTTACCGTCTCTTCGATGTAGATGATCTGTTATTGAATACTTCAGGAACGGTCATTGGATTCTTCACAGCGCCCATCCTGCTTGCTTTATTCCCATCCCGTGCAAGCATTCAGGCGAAGAGCGAACAAATTGTGGAGCAAAATCGCGTGTATCCCGTACCACAACTGCTTGCATTGCTTATCGATGGTGCGGTAGTCGTGCTGATTAGCAATGTGTTGTCCATCTTCACCCCGTCCGATGTAATTCAAGGAGCATTGAATACATCCATTGCAATGGTCATTGTGCTGTTCTTCATTCCATGGGTACGAAACGGAATAACACCAGGCTCAGCTATTCTGCGCTTCCGTTATGTGAATCGCCAGAGTGGTTCACCGACCATGGAATCATTATTTAAAAGACTACTCGCACTTTACACGCCTTGGTTCGTGATTACAATCATCCGCTGGGTCAATGATTATGCCTTCACCAGTAATGAGGATGTCATGCTCCGGCCTTATCAAATATGGCTTTCCCTCGGAACAGTCGGTGTCTATATGTTGGTCTACGCGGTGCTCTTTGTTCATGTCTTGATCGTGCTCTTCTCCCGTGGGAAACGTTCCTTCTACTTCGATGAGGTGTCCAACACGCAGGCCTCTCGTAAATAATGTTTGGAATATAACCATGCATGATTTTCCTTGAATCTCTTCTCACGTTCTGCTTCTTCAGCCGAATTAATTAATAAAAGAGGACGTTCATTCTGAGAATGAACTCCTCTTTGGTCTGAATTATAAACCCAACAGCTCTCGCTTGGCTGCATCCGGATCATGCACAACTTCAATCTCATGGTTAAAGATTAGTGTCGCACGATCCTGCTCGTATTCAGGCCAGCTTACACCAGCAACTTCAGGTTTGCCGTTCTTGGCAAAGGAAATCCAGGCATCCTGTACCTTGAGGGCAAGTGCCGCCGCAGCTTCATCCGGCTCCGCATTCATGAATTTGAGGACATGCAGTGTATTAAACACAAAGAACATTTCTATGCTGTGAATCGCTCTTTTTAACAAGGGATGTTCCGGCATGACCCAATCAAATCGATACATCCACACCGGGGCATACTTCTGCTGTGCACCAGCATACTGTAGCGCTGAACGCCAGAAGAACATATCGGTCATGACCTGAGCTTGTCCATCAGCTGTTTTGGGATAACTGTCCGCGATGGCTGCCCGGTTCTCCAGATCTGGCGTCATAAAGTCTACGCCCTGCACCATATCGATCTCTTTTGAATACGGCACATGCGGCTGGATGAACAGTGCACCCTCGTGCAATGTCGTACCAATCAGCACAGGAATGTCCTGTGCCGAGCCTTCGCTCACCGCCTGTAGTGGCGCTTGCGGAAGAGTCTCCCCGTCCAAGACAGGTTGGAACAATAAGGCCAGACCTGCCCCGCTCTGCTGTTTGACCTTTTCACCGGCTGCAATAATCTGCTCTACAGGGATTGTACTTAACTTCTGCAGATGATCCGGGTCCACCCCAAGAATCTTCAGCATGCCTTCCCGCAACGCTGAGGCTTGCTCTGCCGGCATGAACTGGGAAGCACCACTCTCCATAATTGCACGTTGGAAAAGTCCTTTGGCCGATGGCATCGCCATCAGTGCCGCAATACTCATGCTGCCTGCCGATTCGCCGAACACAGTTACTTGATCCGGGTTACCACCAAAAGCAGAGATATTATCCTTCACCCACTGTAATGCCGCCACCTGATCCAGCAGACCTGCATTGGATACATATGAATCACCGAATGGAGCCATATGGAGGAAACCCAAAGGTCCCAGTCGGTAATTGATCGTGACAACGATGACGTCGCCCCGTACCGCTAACTGTGTACCATCATACATGGGTTGACTGCCCGAACCGGATACGAAGGAACCGCCGTGAATCCAGACCATGACCGGCAATGGTAGTTCTGCCTTTTCCCCAGGAGCCCATATATTCAGATATAAACTATCTTCTGACTCATTCGGTAGTTCTGTCAGGCCTTCAGGTTGATGATGCCGAGGTTGTATATTCTCAGGCCCAAATTGCGTAGCCTGTCTGATTCCATCCCATGACTCGGGTTGTACCGGAGCCTTGAACCGCAACTCACCTACCGGGGGTTTCGCATAAGGGATGCCCTTCCATACACTTGCACCGTGCAAAAGTTCGCCTTGAACTGTACCATATTTCGTTTGAACCTGAAGTTCTCTCATGCCGCTTCTACTTCCTCTCCGTGAATAGGTTGGACTATTGCTGATTACGTTATGTGTACTTATTTGAGTATAGTTTGTACACCCACCCATTTACAACTTTACCCAACTCTATACATTCCTACTACGTTTCACGTGGAACTTTAGGGGATTGACCCTCCCCTTTGATCCCCCAACCCAATTAACTACCCTTCTCGTGGATAAAGAACCGTAAACTCAGCACCCTCGATCCATTCACCCGCGACAAAATCCCGTCCCTTCACAACAACTCGATCCTTATAAATCTCCACATGAAGTCCTTCACTGCCCTCCAGATGCTCATCCTCATCCGTCCAGAGATAACCTACAGACGAAGCGTTAAACATGGTTGGCATGCGGCCCGCACCATCGTACATCGTATGCTGCGCCTCCAACTGCCAATGGGTATGTCCTGAGAAGAGAATTGCTTGCGGGTATTTAGCCAGAACCGCTTTAAGTTCCGCATCCTGATTCACACCATACCAGCCTTGCTCTTTCATTGATCCTGCTACCGTATCCATCAGCGGCTGATGCAAAAACAGGAAGATGGGATGATCTGGTGTTGCATGTTCAGACAATTTTGCATCCAGCCACTCCAACTGTTCAACTGACATATCGCAATCCTTCGGGTGAGGTTGCTCAGTGCCCAGGAATATATAATGATATCCATCAATCCAGTGATCGTGGTAAGAGCCCTTCATGCCGGTTGTCCCTCCAAAATCACTCCATCGACGCTGCCATAACCCTGCAACCGTAATGAGATCACCTTCTGAAGAGATTGGCGCCCCACCCTGACCCTCCTGCTCCGAAAGTGCAGCAGACAACGTATAAGTCCCGCCGGATAGTTGCTCAATCAGTGCAGCTGATTCAGCAGCAGTTTGTGTTGTGACCCGTTCCATATCTGCTTCTTGCTCCAACAAATCGGCTACTTCGTCCTCTTTCATCTCAAGCAAAACGATCGGCGGATCTTGCCATATCACAGCTCCAATATCATGATTCCCTACCGTGTACCGGATGTCCGGCAAGCTCTCCGCATGTTGCTTCCATATACGCTGCAACTCACGATATTCGCTGGGCAGCCCCCGATCCGTCACATCACCCACATGCATAATTCCGCTGCTCCCCTGACTGAATGTAGCTATGTCGGTGAATGCTTGGTCCAGATGCCGGTTATGAATATGGTCTGCCTCATCTCGCACATGTGTGTCCGTAATGACCTGGAAGCTGGCCATAGGTTGCTCCGGTGTATGTTCATTTTTCATCAAGAATCACTCCATTTCAGTCCAATAATGCCAATCAGAATAAAACCGATCCATACTATCGAATTGAGCCGCAGACGTTCACCAAAAAAATAATGCCCAACAACGCCAATAAGCGTAATGCCCACGCCAGACCAGATCGCATAGGCCACAGCCAGCGGCATATACTTCACTGCATAATTAAGAAACGTAAAACTTGCGCCATAACAGACAAACATCAACACCGAAGGCCAGAACCGTGAGAACCCATCCGATACTTTTAGCAAAATGGTAGCGCTCAGCTCCAGACCAATGGCCAGCGCCAACAGTACCCAGCCCAAGTAGGCGTGACTGTTCGTCATCGATTCAGCCCGCCATTCAGCAATTCATGGAATGATTGAATCGTTCTGTCCGCCAAGCGGATTCTTCCCGTTTCTCCAATCCCAATCCCAATCCTGTATCCTGCACCAGCACTTCGTGCCATCTCCATATCTCCGTCCGTATCTCCAATGACCACCGTATGCTGTACCGATACACCCAACCGTTCACAAGCAAGTAGAAGCATATCGGGAAAAGGTTTCCCCCGCCCCACCAGATCGGTTCCAATCACTACGTCAAAAAAGGATTCCAGCCCCATCCACTGCAAGTGCTTGACTGCACTAGGTGTATCATCCGCCGTCACGACACCCATAACCACGCCTTCGCTACGGCACTGTTCAAGGAATTCTCGAACTCCTGGTAATGGACGTGCCGGGCGATGCTTCTCCATCTCTTCCTCTGCTTGCGCCAAACACTCCCGAACCATCATCTTGGCTTCCGCCCAGCTTAGACCTGCACGATATCCATGCCATGTTAACACGGCGTACACTTCATCCATAGTTCCCATTGCAAGCGGCCCGCGCACGTCATATCCATTCATTCGGCCTTGGTCATCGTGGAATGTACCCCATATCCGTGGAAGTTCCTCTGTATTGATACGCAGTCCCAGGATAGCTAACTGATCTCTGAAGCGATCCAACACACAATCGGTCCAGAACCCCCACATGCGCGTAAAATCAAGTAATGTTCCGTCCTTGTCGAACAATACGGCTTCAATCGGAATTGTTAATCCTTCCACATACTTTTCATCTTGCATCGGTTAAACTCCTTGTCTGCGATCTTGTATGAATGGAAAGGACGGTACAGCATGTACCGCCCTTTTCGCATGAGTTACTTATAGCAATACGTTTTGCTTGTTAGTCGAGCAGCTTCACGACCGAAGCACGTGGAAACCATTCATCGATACCATTATTTCGTTACACGATCCAGTTCTTTCTGTGCTTTTTCCTTCGCTTCCTTCAGCGCTTGTTCGGCTGGCATATTATTGATCTGCACCTGATCAGCTGCATCTTTTAATGCATCATTGATTTTGCCACCTGTTGGATCCTGGAATGGAGCCGAGGCGTGAGCTGCCTGTTGCAATGGTACAGTGATCTGTGGATTCTCCTCACTGAACTTCATGAATTCTGGATCTTGTTGTGCCGATTGACGCACTGCAATATATCCGGTGTTCATGGACCATGAAGCTGTGTTCGAAGTTTCGGAGAAATACGTAAGCCATTTGTAGGCTGCCTGTTGTTGCTCTGGACTTGCCGCTGACGGAATACCTGCTGATATGGCACTTGCTACCGGTTTTCCTTCACCCATACCTTCCCAGCCTGGTTGTTGCATTGCAGCGACTACGCTGAAGTCCAAGTCACCTTGGTCCCCACTGGATCCGGTGTAACCTGCTGCTTTATTTTTCATCACATCATCAATCGTTTTGTACCAATACTCCCAGCCCTGGCCACCATAATGAATGCCCATAATCCTGTCTTCGTTGATCCATTTACGGAACAGGTCCCATGTCTCGATCCATTCCGGGGAGTCAATCATGACGGTTTTGCCATCGTCGCTAATAATCTGTCCGCCCTTACCCAGCACGGCATCAATCATATTGTCGCTACCCCACATCGGTTCCCAGCCGTAGAAGGTGGTCTTGCCATTCTCTTGCTTGCTCATCTTCGCAGCTGCTTCAGCCAGCTTCTCCCATGTCGTCAAACTTGCTGGGTCGATCCCATTCTCCTTGAACGTATCCATGCGGTAATACATGATCTGGGTTGTACCGTACATTGGTAAAAAGTATTGCTTACCATCCACCTGTCCCTGGCTCAGGAATGTCTGAATGAAATCATCTTTCTTAAAATTCGGATCAGCAGCAATCATCTCATCCATGGGCGCATAATATCCTTTGCGTGCCCAGTCTATATTGGAGCTAAGTACCGCGGCGGGAACATTCTTGGAAGCAATCGCTGCTTGCAGCTTCTGCTCCGTCTCCGTGTAATCTGCTTGTACAATTCCCTTCACAACGACTTCGTTCTGTGAGGCGTTGAACGCGTCAATCGTCTTTTTCATGTTATCGCCCAGATTACCACCCAGACCATACCAGAACTCGATCTCCACCGGATCTTTCGCCTGAACTTCGGTTCCACTGGCAGCAGCCGTCGTGCCTGATTCTGCGGGTGCTTGTGTTCCACAAGCGGTCAGTAGAGCAAAGCTGGTCGCGAGTACCAGCGACATGCCACCCTTCCAGTTCAACCTCAATCTCTTTTTCCATGTCATGCTTGCTTGACTCCAGTTCATTGTCGTTCCTCCCGTTTTAGGTGAAATGGTAGTTTGCATAAATTGAACTAAAGAATATTTACACTAGCCACTCCAATGACAGAACAACCCTCCGATCGCTGTTATCCCCAGATTTTTTTGATTCCTTTTTATAAAGGTAAAATCCGGGGATAAGCGTATGCTTCCGATGTAGCTTTCTTGCAGAAAGCTTTTAGGCGAGCGCTTCGCTTCTTCAGATTATTTCTGTCCTCTCCGTTTTGTGTAAATGTTTATTTCAATTTATATAGTAAGGTAGTTAATATCAGTTCTTGTTCACACCTGCCGTGATATTCACGCTCTGCATGATGGTCTTCTGGGTGAACAGGAAGAGAATAATTAGGGGTGCAATCGTGAAGGCACTCGCAGCCATAATCTGTGGCCAAGCAAGTCCGTATGCCCCGCCTTCTACAAAGAAACTGCGCAGACCCGCCGATACCAGCTGCAAGTCAGGGTCTTTGGTGATGAGCATAGGCCAGAAATAGTTGTTGTACTGTTCAATAAACGTAATCAGTACCATCACGGCGAAGCTTGAGCGAACAAGCGGCGTGATAATTGTCCAGAGAATCCGGAAGTGGGACGCACCGTCGAGCTGTCCAGCTTCCACCAATTCGTGAGATACCTGCATGAACGCCTGCCGGATCAGGAAGATCGAGAACACGCTGACACAGTTGGATACAATCAAGCCCGTGTAGGAATCTAGCAGATTAAGTTCGCTAAGCACCAGGTAACTGGGCAGATACACGGCTGTACTTGGTATCATATAACCCACCAGAATCAGGGATGTCAGTACACCTTTGAGACGGAATTTCATATGTGTCAGGGCGTACGCCATCATACTGGAGTTGACGATCTGAAATAGACAGATGGCTAAGGCTACCCCGGTACTGTTCAGGATGTAACGGGCAAAGGGTGCCGCATTCCAGGCGTCCACATAATTGCTCCATAGGAACGTTTCCGGCCAGAAGGTCGGCGGGAACTGCCAGATCTCATCATTGGTTTTGAATCCGCTAATGACCATCCAATAGAAGGGAAAGGCTGTACCCAGCGCGATAACGGCCAACAGCAGATAGCGGATCATTTTACTTATTTTAAAATTCGGTTGTGACACGTTCTGCAACTCCTTGCGCTTCATCCGTTTAGACTTTTTGTTAGGCAATGTCATTGTCATTAGTAGTGCACCAGACGTCTGCCAAGCAGGAAGGATACACCCGACAGCAACACGCAGATCAGAATAATCACAACGGCGATGGACGAAGCTTCACCCACATTAAAAGATTCGAATGCTGACTGGTAATACATGTACAGCAACGTTCTCGTTGATCCTGCCGGTCCACCTTGCGTCATGACATTAATCTGGTCATAGGCTTGCAGGGACTGGATGGTAAGAATAATAGAGAGAAAGAAAGTTGTTGGTGAGATCAGCGGCAACGTGATACTTCTGAACTTATCCCAACCGTTGGCCCCATCGATTGAAGCTGCTTCGAGCAGATCAGAGGGTAGATTGCGTAGTGCAACCAGATAAAATACCATCGCCCACCCAATCGACTTCCAGAGCGTAACGATCAGGACGGCAACCAGTGCCCAGTCCGCGTCACGCAACCAGCCGATCGGAGATACACCGGCCCAGCCCAGCATGAGATTGGCCAGTCCCACTTCGGGCTCGAAGATCCAGGACCACGCAATGGACACCGCAACTGTCGGGGTAACCCATGGTGAGAAGAGTAAGGTTCGGAAGATGCCGGATGATTTGATCTTGCTATTCATGAGCATCGCAAGCGCCAATCCACCCACAATGGTTGGAATTACACTTCCCAGTCCGAATAACAGGGTGACTTTCAGGGATCGATAGAATTCGGAGTTCGTCAGCAGATAACTGTAATTGTCCAACCCAATAAACAACTTGTCCGGGCTCATGAAGTCCCAATCGGTGAAACTGAGATACACGATATATCCCAGAGGTCCCAGCCAGAAGATCAGCAACGGGATTAGAGCTGGCAGCGTGAATAGAACCGCCTCAGACTCCCTCCATAGTTTTAAACGCAAATCCCCCACTCCTTACTGTCCAATTTTTCTTTAATGATTGGGAATTTTTGAGTATAATCAACTTTATATTTCTTCTGTACAAAATTGATTGTACACTCGTATTGAAAATTCTAATTCCGGCTTATGTTAAAATTGGAGCAAGTCATGTAAAATATGAGGCAGCTAGTGGGAACGTTATCATAAACCAGAGGTGACATTGTGGGAAAAGAAACTGACGGGAAACCGAATCATTCTTCGTTACCTGATCGGCATGCGCTGAGGGAGAGAGTCATTGAGGCCATTGCCAATACGATGGATCTGTATGGGGTGAATCATACGTTTGGCAAATTATACGGCATTATGTATTTCGAAGATCGACCGATGACACTTGAAGAGATGAAGACCTCGATGAATATGAGTAAGAGCAACATGAGCTATGCGGTTCGGTCACTTACGGAGTCACAGATGATCTATAAACTGGAGGAGAAGAAAGAACGTCAGGATCAGTATGTGGCTGAGACCGACTTTTATCGTACATTTCAGAATTTCTTCGGATCCAAGCTCCAACGGGAAGTGGATGTGATGTTAGAAGGCATTCGTGAGGTCATTCCGGACCTGTCGGCAATGATTCTTTCGGAGCACACCTCTTCCGAAGATCGAGATGATGCCCTGCGTGATCTGCACAAACTCCAACACGCAGAGCAATATTACGTCTGGTTACAAGGATTCGTGGATCAGCTGCGGGACGGTAAGTTTTACTAGAGTTCTCCTCGGAAAAACGACTAGTATGCAGTAATCGCATTAAATGAGAGACGATTAAAGACAAGATAGGAATAAGAAGTCATTCCAAAACGGTATGGGCCGAGCCCTATGCCGTTTTTTTGATACAAGCAATGTAAAAACAACGGACTAACGACTACATCACCAACTATATTGGGGCAATCGGTAACACAAAATGGGCTAATGCATAGACTGGGACTAAATAAAAACCAGATTCTTATGTATTGGAGATGTGAACATTGAGTAATCCAAAAAATAAGGTTAAGACCCAGCAAATTCCCATGAAAAAACTTTCTCCCGTAAGCATTATATCTGAACTCCCACCCGTCCGCGGTAACGCAAGGACTTCCTCCTCGAATCCCAACCCCACCCATAATGAAAAGGACACATCCTCGGCTATTAATGAATGCGTAGATCGCGCTTTTCGTATTCCGATTTTCTTGAGTACAACCAACACGGTAAATGACCTGCAAGGACAATTTCTGAACCGTCTTATTGCAGAAATTGAAGATGCATTACTCTTCCCACGCACATTGCCCGTAAGTGAACAATATCCGGAAAATATCCTGACAAATATCCGACGCTTGGTTTTTTCAAGCTATGGCTTGCTCGCAATCAACTTCCAACGATTTTTTGTTCAAATTCTTCAATCCAATGTGGGTGGTCCACCAACGAGCACGCCATTCTGGGAAGGTTCTACTTTTTCTCAAATCGAACCTGCCATGGCTTTTCAATTCGGAATTCCCATCTTATTAGTTAGAGAGACGGGAACGGACGTCAGTAATGGAATCTGGGCTGGGGGCATCACACCACTCAACATATTTGTTGATTGGGACTCCGAGAATCAATCCGTTGAGGAATTCTTTAACAGTGTTCAATGGAGAGAGGTCTTTGCATATTGGGCTGCTGAAGTTAGGGGTAACTATTTGCTCCGAACAGAACCCATGTTCAATAATTAACATCACTCAATAAGTATGGGAGGGGCTGCTGAAGGTTTGCTCTCTCTCTTAACCTCATAGATACCAAAAAAAGAGCAGGTTATCTTATCGATAACCTGCTCTTCCCCTTCATTCTGGGCTCTATGCTTGTGTAACAGAAATTACTTTTGAGCGGCAGTTTCAATATCTGCATATGCCCAGTGTGTTGCTGGTACATCGCTGAACGTTGATGTAACTACACCAGTGAGTGGTGTACGGTTGAACAATACATTCAGCACTTTCACGGCTTCTGCACGCGTCAGCTTACTTTCTGGTTTGAATGTACCATCGTTGTAGCCAACCATCAGGCCAGCCGATTGCACGTATGCAATCGCATCTGCTGCCCACAGGTCTGCGGGTACATCTGTGAAGGAGACTACTGTACCTGTCGTCGTTGCTGTGTTTCCTTGCTGTTGCTGCATCCAACGATACGCAATGGTCGCCATCTGTGCACGGGTAATCGAACCTTCCGGTGCGAATTGAGTGTGGCTCATGCCGTTCATGATGCCAACAGATTGAGCCTTTTGAATCTCACTTGTTGCCCAGTGCGTAGCAGATACATCCGTGTAGCTTACACTAGTAGTGGAACCTGTTGCTGCTTCTTTAGTTGGAAGATTGCGAGCCAGCATGGCTGCCATCTGTGCACGGGTTACGAATGCATCCGGACGGAAATCTGCACCAAAACCTTGGATATACGGTTGATGTGTACTTTGTGAAGCTTTTAGCCCATCCACCACAACGAGGGTAAATGTACTGAATTTTGTCACGGTAAACTCAATGCCTTCGCTGTTATCCGCGAGTTGCACCAGTTTCCCTTGCATCAGTTCTTTGGTGCCGTCACTGTGTTCAATGTAGATCGCCAGGTTGTCCAATGCTTGCTGACGAGCAGCCGGATCAGTCGGCAGACTATCACGCAGTGGCAACGTAAGTGTTACTTCGCGGCTCTGCATATTGGTTTCAATTTCAACTGGACGAGCCAGTACGCGTACATTCGCATTCGGAGCGACCTGTTGAATCAGCTGCTCTTTCTTCGCACGCTCTTCAACTTCTTTGCGCTCCGATTCTTTCTTCAGCGGAACCACACGGAAGTACAGGTCCTGATCGAATCCGGCGATGGAACTCGTCGGAACGGAGATCACTACGTTCTCTGTAGAAATTTCAAGTTTCAGCGAACCATCATTCAGTTCTTTCACGGCTGCCTTAGGCAGTTCAATCCGTGTCTCGGACACGGCATCTTTGGTGTCTGGAATGACAATGCGTGCGGTGTTCATGTTCAATTGCTTCGCTTTTTCCACGGATTCCTTCGCAATCGCTTCGGTCATTTTCACCAAATCTTTAATGGTGCCGTTGGTTTCCGTTGTACGGGTAATCGGTGTTTTGGTCAAGTTGGTACCGTTCGTCCCATTGACGTCAACCACGATCTGTTCCTGTTTCGTTGTTGGTGCAGGTGTAGATGTTACAGGTGCAGACGTAGAACCGCCCCCACTACTTCCACCTGGGTTAGGTGTTGAGCCATTATCAGTGTTGCTATCTCCGTTCTGTGTAAAGACAAACTTCACGGCGCGGCCTGGCAGTTCATCGCTGATTGCTTTGTAACGAACCCATACCGTTTTGTTACCGCTAAGATCAAGTTTCTGAATATTAGCCAGATCCAACCAGTGCAACTTGTTGTCAAAGGAAATCTCCATCGTGTCGTCCAAGCCCGTTAGGGTGTTATTGATGTCATTCCCTTTCACATTAGGAGCTGTAAAGAACCGATCAAATACATACTGTAGATTCTCAACAGTCTCGTAGCTTTCTTGTTCAGTGAGTAACCATTCTGCCAATTCCTTTTGGTCTTCAGGACTCAGCTCTGCTCTTTTGGATAAATCAAGGGCACCTGTACGATCAAACTTGTATTTGTTGAAGAATGCTTCACCTGTAATGTAATCATTCATAGCTGAATCAAGCCATTGATCCATTCGATCAACCTTGGTAGCCTTGTCGATAGACTGGTATGGCGTAGTCAAAAGCCCTAACACAACCATAGGTTCCACTATAACCCCTTGGTAATTCCCTTCTAACCTCTCGTAGGCTATTGAATACAAATATCTGTAAGCAAACACACTTTTGTCTACTTCGTTCGTACGTTTCAAGTATTCTTGACCAATACTACGATATTCTTCGCTTTGTTGATCATTAAAGGATGCCGGCAAATTGGCCAACTTCTGCGCAAGTGCATCCAGCTTGTTTTTAAGAGTAACAAATTCCTTTTGCTCCCAAACCGATTGTGCGAGGACACCCAGTTCAATCATGTATTGAACCTGTTCTTTATTTTTGAACTCTTTACTTACATATTGAATCAGGAATCCTGCAATGAAATTTCTAACCTGCGGGGTTAAAGCGCCGTAGCCATCCGGCAGAGTAATACCCAGATCCGGGTTTTCCATCGCAACACGCATAGCATCTCTATCAAAGTTGCTTTTTGCAATATTTAAGGCAGTCAGTGGATCAGTTCCGTTGTCATCAGGGAAAAATTTATTAAATGCAGTCTGAATTTCTTCAAAACTTGCATATCCACCAAGTGGTCTCTCGCTAAGCATATAGTCTGCCAGTTGTTCTTGCTCTTCAGAAGTGAGACTATCCAATTTGCTAACATCCAGCGGGAATTTTCCAAGTGGAGTCTCCACGTCTTCATCGGAATTATATCTCTCAATATCTCCCTGAATTTCTAACATATTTATTAACTTTTTCAACATTTCTTCTGATGTTTCTACTTTGTTAATAAAAGGGGTTTCATCCAGTGCTGATTGCGTATAATTCAGTATCTCCGCGATATCGAGATTTTTTGTGAGTTTACGCTCATATCTAAAAGCTGCCATACGTCTTTCAACTTCGGAGGAATCGAGATAATAGTGAATAAGTTCATAGTATTCATGATCTGCTTCTATATCATTGAATTGTTGCTGTATTCGTTCGGCTTGTTTATTAAAAAATGCATCAAGGACTTCTCTGGAGTCAGTTCCTCCAATTTTGTGAGGAAGCTCCAAGGCTTGCAAGGCTAACTGCACTACATATTGGACTTGTTCCTTACTCTTATACCTACTAGATGCTGGCGGACTTGATTCCTCCAACATATACTTTGCAATTTCAGATTGTTCTTCTTCAGATAATGATTCAAAATCCGGAGTAGCAATGAAATTTTTGTTACTAAGCAGCTCTATTACTTCTGGGATGAAATCGGTAATAGGATCCTGAGCTTTTTTCTCTTTAATATCGTTAAATTGCTCCAACAAGGCTGAACTATTGGGTTCGAAAAAAGCATCAAACGCAGTTTGAACTTCAGATACCGTTTCATAACCGTTTTGCGGCTTATGATCAATCATCCACTGAGCCAGTTCGGATTTTTCTGTGTCATCTATATTAGACATTTTATCCATATTTATTGGAAAGGGCTGAACGCTAATACTGGAATTCCACTCAATGAACATACTAGTCATGAAGTAGTGTTCATACATGCCAGTTAATGTTTCCTTCATGACCGAACCTTCATTGGGAGCGTTAATTGGAAGGTATTCGGACAGCGTTTTTATTAATGCATCAAGCTGACCCTGGTAATGGATCTTATCTGGGTTGAGCCCTATAACAGGTTCAAACATGATAATATTCGTAAAAATTTGCTTATCGGCGCCTTTCAACGAGCTGTATTTAGCACTCGCTTCAACCATTGGTTCGGCTTGATCAAAAGGAAGAAAATTAGTGGCTTCTCGATACGAAGTGTTGTATAGATGATCCAATATTTGTTGGACATGATCCGGATTTTTTTCTCTGGGCAGGACTACTAATTCGTGTAGTAGAAGGAAAACGTCCAGAATCTGATCAGAACTACTGTAATCCATCCCGCTCGGTAGCAAGAGTATCATGCCTCGTGCGATTTCACTCTTTTGAATACTATCCAACTGGTTATAGATACTGTCTACACCAATTATGCCGTCATCTTCCAATACACTCTGAAGATATAAAACAACCTCTTCAATATCCTTATTTAAATTTTTTATATCATTCATTTGCTCTACTGGAGTGAGAGTCTCTGCACTTGCAACCCCACCCACGCTAACCACCTGTAATAACAAAACCGCAATTAAAAGGCAGCTTATCAGCTTTCTGTAATTCATGTACTTGATCCTCCCTGTCTCATGTTTTTTCATATAAACTCAATCCCTCTGATACGTAAGGCCTATTGTAGTGCACTGCAATAAACAGAATCTAAACAAAAAATGATAATAAAAGGAAAAAGATCCACCCTGTAGTGCAAAACCAGGGTAGAACTCAACTTTTTTCGCCATATTTCATCATTTTATTTTTAAAATCATATTCTTTTGGACCTATATAACTCAGACTCTTAAATCAAAGTGTACCCGCCATCCACATACAATGTGCTGTCGGTCATGATGTTTTGATCTTTAACTATGTAACGGTATGAGTAATTTCTCCATTGTAGCCACTTCGCTTGTGTAAGCCTTACCATTCCTCTATAATTTCGTTCAGATGCACAATATGGTTATCGGGCGGAATCATCAGCAGAGAAGATGTACATTTTGCACGATGAGATGGAAGAGGAGGAATTCTGTTGTTACAGCTTTCGGAGAGACAGACACAGGATATCGTAGATAAAATGATGCAGGACATTCCATACAACATCAACATCATGAATGAGCACGGCATTATTATTGGAAGTGGTCAGAAGGAACGTGTGGGCACCGTTCATCAGGGCGCTGTCCGCGCGTTGACGACAGGAAGCATGGTTGAGGTCTGGGAAGATGGCATACTTGAGAAAATGGGGACCAATGAACCGATTCTCATCAATCAGCAGCATGTCGGAGTCATTGGCATATCCGGTCATCCGGATGAAGTTCGGCCTTTCTGCAACATCGTGCGTACCACCGTATCTCTCCTGATCGAACAGCGTAATCAATTGGAAAGCATGGCCCATGAAGCTTCACGTAAAAAAGCCTTTATCGAACGACTGCTGAACCAATCCGGTTCCTACTCACAAAAGGTCAAAAAGGAAGCCCTGCAATACCGCATTGACCTACAATTGCCGACCGTTCTTCTATATATCCGTTTCCCCAGTAAATCCATGGCTGCGGACACTGAGATCAACCGAATATTGCTCCAAGTTCCTTCATTCGCTATTGAAGGGGATGACCATACACAGCTCATCCTGATCCAGAATGAAGCAGATGTTGATCCTACAATCCAGACTTTGAGTCAGATTTCACCCGAAGCATTCATCGCCGTTAGTCAAAAAGAAGCGAACATCGCCACCGGTTATGAACAGGCCCGGTCAGTGATGAACATCCTGTTGGCACTTCAACCAGACACACCGATCATTCGGTATGAGGATGTGCCCTTTCTGGTACGATTCAGCGCAGCTGATCTAACCCCTCATGCCAATATCATCAGCAAACTTGAGGATACTACCGATCTGCTGGACACGCTCCGCAGTTTTATCCACCATAACGGCAGTATGAGCACAACAGCGGACCATCTCAATATTCACCGCAATACGCTTCAATATCGGCTCAAACGCATACAGACCCTGACGGGCAAAGACCCACGTAATCTGCTGGAACTCATTGAACTGACCCACGGACTACTCGCGTTCTACCAATAACGTCCTAACAACTTACAGAACAGCAAAAGACGAGACACAGACCGCCTGATTTCAGGCATATCCGTATCCCGTCTTTTTAAATCGCATTCCATACGATTGCGTAACTCCCCGTACAATCCCGATCGTCACTGTTCTAAGAGAGTAGACCCAGTTTCAGCACCCTGGCAATATTCTCGGTTGTACGCTCTACATTCTCCGGGCCTTCTCGCAATAGTCGCTCCAGATCTGCTGCCCCGGGCACAATACCAAATATGGCATCAATGCCTTCCGCGTACAGGGTGTAAATCCCTTCACCCACGAAGCCTGCAAGAGCAATCACAGGTTTACCCACTTCCTTGGCTGCCCGAGCAACACCATAGGGCGTTTTACCAAATTTCGTTTGGAAGTCAATACCGCCCTCGCCCGTAAATACCACATCCGCAGCAACCAATTTTTCACGCAACTCCGTATATTCAATGACAATTTCAATCCCTTTACGTAGCACTGCCTGTGTAAAAATCAAAAGTCCCGCACCCAATCCGCCAGCCGCTCCGGCACCTGGTATATCACGGATATCTTTGTACAGTTGCTGTTTCACCATATCTGCATAATGGGACAGGTTCGCATCCAGCTGCTCAACCATCTCTGGGGTAGCCCCCTTTTGTGGCCCAAACACCCTTGATGCACCATGCTCCCCACAGAGTGGATTGGTCACATCACAGGCGACAATGAATTCCACTTCCTTCAAACGCTCATCCAGACCGGATACATCAATCTGAGCAAGTTGATCCAAAGCCCCACCACCCCGCGCAAGCGGTTGACCCTGTGCATCCAGAAACTTGGCACCCAGCGCTTCAGCCATACCAGCACCACCATCATTCGTCGCACTGCCACCAATGCCAATAATCATTTTACGGATACCCAGATCCAGACATGCCCGAATTAACTCTCCTGTTCCATACGTTGTCGTCCGTAGCGGGTCTCGGGCTTCCTTGGTAACCAAATGTATGCCACTGGCCGATGCCATCTCTATGGCCGCCGTTGTTCCGTCACCCAGAATGCCATACTGGGCAGTCACGGTCTGACCTAAGGGTCCACTCACCTCTTGCTGGTGAAGGACACCACCAGAGGCATCTACAAGGGACTGCACCGTGCCTTCTCCACCATCCGCCATGGGGACATGAATATATCCTGCGGTCGGATATATTTTACGCAATCCTTTTTCCATCGCGATACATACTTCTTTCGCAGTCATGCTTTCTTTAAACGAATCTGGTGCCAGAACAAACGTCATGCCTCTATTTTCTACCGTATCTCTCATCTCTCTCACTCCATCCGTTAAATTCAAGAATTAAAGGATAAATCCGTACAATATCGTTGCGACGATCGCCATCGTGCCACCTACAATTGCTTCATATGGAATAACGCCCATCCGCTGACGAATTGTCATCTTCATGCTGTCAGCGGACACGTGGAAGTAATTGCCCTGTGGCAGGGAATCGATAACGGTAGCCCCGGTGTGCACCATAACAGCGGCCGCGAGCGGTGCTGTGCCCATGTTCAGGATGGCATCACCGAAGGAACCTGTTGCCAAGATAACCCCCGTCGACGTCGAAGCCGTTGCTGCCGCCATCAGAATGCCCGCGATTGGTGCGAGGAAGGTGCCGGATATTCTGGATGCTTCGATCAGACCAACGACCTGACCCGACAGATCTGAAGCAGAGATAAGTCCTGCGATTCCGCCTGCACCTACTAGAATGAGCACAGTTGCTGTCATCTTGTTTAATCCTGAGGTTGTATATTTCACGATGTTTCTGCCTTGCCCCATCGCCAGCATACCGATGATGCCTGCAATCGGCAGGATGTACATCGCATCCACTTTGAAAGTAGACAATACATCAATGCCCGTAATAGAGCCGATGGGATTGATCATCAACAAAATGATCGCTACCAACGGAGCAACAATGGCTTTGCTCAGTGGAGGATACTTCGATGTATCTATATCGCCCTGTTCGGCTTCCTGGTCAGAAACCATAACCCCCTTGTTCTTGAGCATTGAAGCTACAATTACAGTTACAATCAAGCCGCAGATGGCGGGAATTACGCCTGCCAGCATAACGTTGCTCAGATCAAGATCGAATCCTCGTGCTGCTGCAATGGTATTGGGGTTCGGAGAGATAATGTTGCCCACCTTACCTCCACCCGATAAAGCCAGCAGTAGGGCCAATTTGGATATGCCCATTTTATTACCTACAGACAATGCAATTGGTGCCACGATCAGCATGGCTACGGGGATAAATACCCCAACCGCGGTAATGATCATCGTAGCCAGTGCCAAGGCGAGAATCGCTTTGCTTCCGCCAAATTTACGTACGATCGCCTGCGCTATCGTCTCCGCCGCTCCCGATTCCATCATGACACCTGCAAGTACCCCGGCGGCTAATACACGGAGTACCGTTCCCATAACACTTTGCGTGCCATTTACCAGTATATTTACGGTCTCATCCAGGTTCGCTCCGCCAATTAAAGCGCCTACAATTGCACCTAGAAATAAGGAATAGACCGGATTCAGTTTCCTCAAAATCAAAATAATGGCTATAGCCAGTCCTGCCAGCGCGCCAATCCAGCTAATTGTTAAAGGTTCCATTAGTAATTGCCCCCCATGCACTTGTTGAACACGCTTTCATTATAGTTGCTGGAGGCGAGAATAAATATTGATGAAAGGACGAAATTCATTGTGCATATGCATAATGAATTTCGTCCCTTCAAATGATATACTGCACTTGGACGGCCGCGAATCGAATCCTTCCTCTCACCCACGGGGTTGGGGCAAAAGCTGAGCTGAACCGGATCGCTAAAGAATCTGAGGCGTCTTATTGAGCGGTTTGAAGCGCCCACAGAAATCTAATGAACCTGAGACACGCTATACCTGAATAAATAACCGTTTGCAGCGTATTTATCAAGGGATTGCGGGAAATAACGTGTCTCGTGTTCCTTACATTTTCAAAAGAGGGCCGAGAGGCCAAATAAGACGTCCTGTGTTCCTTAGAAATCGGCTCTCACCATTATCTATATGAAATACACAAACAGCCTGTTGCCTCGTCATCTCGTGGCAGCAGGCTGGTTTATGGTTGAACTCCTTGGCAAGCATCGGCACACGCACCTACCCTATTCCTGCTCTGCATTCCCCAACGTATACTCACTCAATTTCCCTTCATAGACCATTTGCAATCGTTCACTCTGGCGAAAATCATCCGGTGTCACGAGCGCCGGCAACTTGTTCCATAACTTGATGCCTGAACGCTGTAGAATCTCGGCTACAAATTGGGAACAGAAGTAGGAGTTGCTGAACTCCACCGGCTCCTTGAGCGTAATGCCAATCACACCGAGCAGATTGTACATATATTTCTGGCGACTGCGGATGAAGATGTGCAGCACACGTTTCATCTTTTCCACTTCACGATCCGTGACCTGAAGCTCATATATGACACATGTGGTATTGGGATACTTGCTGTATGTACCTGTCTGAATATCTTCCTTCACAAACCCGCCGTTCAGCGGATTACTCGGATGCTTGCGACCGAAGCTGTACAGTTCGGATAATTCCTTGTCAAATGCGATTGATGCGTGATTATATGGCGCTCGGGTATAGCTCTGAATAACCTTGGTAAACAGCGTTCCTGTATTCGTAAGCAAAATATAGATGGAGCGTTCATCTGTCATAGCAAAATTTCCCCTTATCAAGTTGGCACTATTCCTTCATAATAACATAGGTGCCCTATAATGGAATCTTACTTTGAATAAGCAGGTGATCGGTACGTGAGCAGCTCACTCTTTACTCTAACGTTAATCTTCACAGCTTTACTTGTGATACATATCGTCTACAAAGTGATTGCGAAGCTTCAACCAAGCAAAGACTATTCAGGCATCGGCCAAAAAATCAAAACCTGGTGGGGCATGTTCGTGATCTTCTGCCTCGCTACCCTTTTCAACCCCATCGTGTCCCTGATCTCCCTCATGGTATTGGCATTCTTCTCACTCAAAGAATACTTCTCCATGATTCGCAGTACACGCAAAGCCGACCGCAGGCTGTTCCTATGGGCGTATCTGGCGATTCCAGTCCAGTTCTATTGGATCTACATTGGATGGTATGGCATGTTTATCGTGTTTATTCCACTATATGTGTTCCTGGTGCTTCCCTTGCCGCGCCTGATCAACAAAGGTACGGTCGGATTCCTGCGCAGTGTCAGCTCCACACAATGGGGATTGATGCTGATGGTCTTCGGGCTGAGCCACCTGGCCTATTTCCCGTTCGCCACACCGGAGTATGGGTCCAAGCTGGTACTGTTCCTGGTCGTGTTAACACAGCTTAACGATGTGGTGCATTATCTGGTCTCTCTCTATCTGGGCAAACGAAAAGTGGTACCCACCGCCAATCCGTTTGTCACCTGGGAGGGGTTCGCATGTGCGTTCATTGTAACGACAGCTACGTCTTATTTCATCCATCCCTACCTGACACCATTCGATTGGAAATTCTCGCTGTTCATCGGGGTGCTGATCAGTTTGGCCGGATTCTTCGGCAGTCTCACCGTGTCTGTACTGAAGCGCGATCTGTTAATCGGGGATGACAACAAGTTTGATTCGCTCAAAAAAAGCTACCTGAGCCGGGTCGACAGCCTGACCTACACCTCTCCGGTAATGTTCCACGTGGTCCGTTATTTCTTTGACTTTATGTAGCAACTATATAAAATGAACTAAAAAGTAATTTTTACACTTGCCACTCCGATGACAGAACAACCTTCAGATCGCTGTTATCCCCCGATTTTTTAATTCTTTTTATAAAGGTGAAAATCAGGGGATAAAGGCGAAGTTTATGCTTCCGAAGCAGCTTTCCTTTAGAAAGCTTTTAGCTCCGCTTCTTCTGGATATTTCTGTCCTCTACGTTCTTGTGTAAATCTTTAGTTCATTCTTTACAGATATAGCAACAGAAAGGTCTGTGACCTTGTATTCATACACTTCGAAAAAAGCAGCCGAATGGGCTGCTTTTCCTGTTCAACAAGCTCCAGACTGAGCCTGCATGATGTATGTGCTATTTCAACGTAATTTCCTTCTCGGCCATGATTTCGTTCCCCTCATCATTGGTGAAGACAAATGTGGCTTTGCCACGCTCGCCCTTCATCTCATCCGAGTAGATAAATCCGGAGAATTGTCCATTGCCGCTAAAGTAAAACCCCTCTTCGCCATTTCCACCATGTTCGATGGCTTCCTGTAGCGAATTCACAATGGTCACCGTGTTAGACGTCCATCGCATCTCCGTTAGTGTATAGCCCTTCGGAACTTGTTTAATACCAAAATCAAAGCTGTTGCCCTCGGTCGGTTTCTCCGACTGGTCAATGACGATATCAATCTGCTCAGACGGTTCAGTGGATTCCGATTGAGCCGCAGGCTTGCCCTCATCACCACTCGCACTTCCTTGATCACTGTTATTCTTCGCATCCGCATTTGGCACAGAGCTCTCTCCAGCTTCCTCTATGGGTTGCTTCGATTGTGGATAGGCGTGTTCCTGGACGGATTCGTTATTATTTTTGGCACCACAGGCACTAACGACTAGCGAAATACAGAGCACAGACATGCAAAGTACAGATTTCTTTATATTCATGGTCATCATCTCATTCTCCCTTCATTCATCTACAGCACATACATCTATATCAGTTGAATTAATCATTTACACGATAACGGAGAGGACAGAAACAACCTGAAAAAGCGAAGCTACAAGCTTTCTGCAAGAAAGCTACTTCGAAAGCATACACTTCGCCTACAAGCTTTCTGAAAGAAAGCTGCATCGGAAGCATACGCTATCCCCGGATTTTCCCCTTTGGAAAAGGGAATCGAAAAAATCTGGGGATAACAGCGATTGGAAGGTTATTCTGTCATCGTAGTGTCAGTGTAAATATTCTTTAGTTCAACTTATATAGCACACCACTTATTAATCACTACACCATATCGTCCCTCATGAAGCTCCATTATATGTAAATGATTCATAAATTCAGTATGTGACAGCATTTAAATGAATAAAAAAGAGCTTTGTTCATGACATCATGCACAGATGATTCTATCGATCAAACCCCGGCAAAACTAACACTTCTCCAATCCGGATGGCGTTATGCTCAAGTTTGTTCACTTTCTTAATGGCTTCTACATACACACGCGTGTCCATCTGCTGAGGTTTATGTGCCACAGAGATGCCCCACAGCGTATCTCCCGGAGATACAACGATTCGGTCCCCCGATAACACTTGCTCATCTCCGGCAAACACGGTGAATACAGCACTGCACCCTATGATTATAATTAGAGTTATGGTGGCGATCTTCAATAGCCGGGATGGTGTCTTCACACGCTGCAAGAATTGCTCTTTAATATGCAAGGTGCGAGAATCAGACGTTTTGGTATAAACGGATTCATATATGCTTTTGTACGTAGAATATTTCATTCTAGTCGACCTCCAAAATTTCATTCCGTTAATCTTTAATTTCATGTTTACCTATGTGTTTTTCCTATAACAATGAACAAGATACAATTATGTTTTTCGACACCTAGGTATCTTTGCCTAAGTCGATTCACGATGATAGGTCTATACTACCAGTTCACTCTAAACAAATTCTGAACAACCAAATTTCATCGGGATATTCAATGCAATCTTTTCAATATTCATGCCTGATTTTCGGCGATGCATGCTGTAACGTTTTTCTATAATAGGTTATAGATAAAGATTCTAATGAGGTAAGGACGTGCCCCCATGATTTCTGCTGATCTGAAGGAACAATATTACGAGGCGCTTGTGGCCAAGGATTCGGAATACGAGGGTTTATTCTATGTAGGGGTCCGAACCACAGGTGTGTTCTGTCGTCCCACATGCCCTGCACGAAAACCAAAATTCGAAAACTGCGAATTCTATGAGACGGCTCAGCAGGCACTTCTGGCCTCTTATCGCCCTTGCCAGCGCTGCCGCCCGCTCTCTCATCCCAACCAAGTCTCCGATGTGGTTCGCCTATTAGTCGAAGCTGTGGAGAGAAATCCGGAGAAACGCTGGAAAGGACAGGACTTCAAGGCACTCTCCATCGATGAGTCTACGGCTCGCCGACAGTTCAAGAAGCGGTTTGGCATGACCTTTGTCGAATATGCCCGCGCCCGACGCATGGGGCTTGCCCTGAAGAATATTCGTTCTGGACGCACCGTGATTGATAGTCAATTATCTACCGGATACGAGTCAAGCAGCGGCTTCCGCGATGCCTTTTCACGGATCATGGGTGCTGCTCCCACTCAAGTGCATGAAGGGCAAGTTCTAAAAGCGTCCTGGATTGACACCCGCCTTGGTCCGATGATGGCTATTGCAGATGATGAGGCCCTATATTTACTGGAATTTGTGGATCGTAGAGGCCTGGAACGCGAAGTTGAGCGCCTGCGCAAACGGACCAAATCAGCTATCGTACCTGGTACTACGGCTCCCATACAGTCCATTGAGCGTGAACTAAACGAGTACTTTCAAGGAAAAAGAACAGCATTCGACACAACGTTGTTCTGTTTAGGAACACTATTTCAAAAACAGGTGTGGGAACAGCTAATGGCCATTCCGGCAGGTGAAACGAGGTCATATCAGGAAATTGCCAATGCACTCGGTAAACCGACTGCTTGCCGAGCCGTAGCACAGGCGAATGGGGCTAATCAGCTTGCCATTGTGATCCCATGTCACCGTGTAATCAACGCCAGTGGTGAACTAGGCGGATACGGCGGGGGATTAACTCGCAAGAACTGGCTTTTGACGCATGAGAAACAACAGAAACAGGGTAGCCGCAAAGAACGAAAATGAAGCAATAAAGTACGCATCAAATACTCAAAGGAATACATGATATAACAAAGGAGAGTCATCCTAATATGAGGATCTTAGAAGAGAAAGCAGCGTTGTTCCAACAATACCATGTGAAAGGCAAACCACTAGTTCTGGTCAATGTGTGGGATGCCGGAAGTGCACAAGCCATTCAATCCGCCGGAGCAACGGCCATTGCGACCGGAAGCTGGTCCGTTGCTGCGGCCCATGGTGAGCAAGATGGCGAAGCCATGCCATTCCATCTGGTACTTGCCAATCTAGCACGGATTACAGCGAGCGTGGATCTGCCTGTAACAATCGATATAGAGGGAGGGTATGGGAGGTTGGTGTCAGAAGTGAAGCAAAATGTCCTGCAAGTCATCGATCATGGTGCTGTAGGAATTAACATTGAGGATCAACTTCCCACCGGCTTGGGATTGTACACTGTGGAGGAGCAATGCCCGAGACTGTCCGCCGCCCGGGAAGCTGCCGAGCAAGCAGGCATACCTTTGTTCATTAACGCCCGCACAGATATTTTTCTGCAACATGCACCGGAACACCATAACCATTCCCTGCTGGAGGAAACACTCATGCGTTCGAACCGTTATGCAGATGCAGGGGCCAGCGGTCTGTTCGTACCCGGCTTACAGGATCACCAGTTGATTCAAGAATTGTGTGAGCGTTCACCGCTGCCAATTAACATCATGGTTACGTCTCCTGAGCCTTCACCCAAACAACTTGCCACATTGGGTGTAGCACGCGTAAGCTATGGGCCTTATCCTTACCTGCAAGCTATGGAACATCTGAAAGAACTGGGGCGAAGTATTTTGCTGAGTAGTTCCGAATCGTCATAAGCGATCACCTATGGTATAATCACCCCTACCCAACATTAACTAGGAGGCAATTATGCTTAACGTGGAACAAAAGCTTGAAGTGTTACAATCGTATCCCCAACTGCAACGCAAAGACGTTTCTCTCGGTCGTGTGAATTTCCACTACGAGGAAAGTGCGTATGATAAAAAAATTGTTGCTCTCCACATTCACCCTAACGGTAACGGTTATATCTATGCAGGTCTACTGCCTGACTATGAGACCGATGCTAAAGGATTCGTCAATATTCGCGATTACTCCGAAGCAGATCTGCGCACCTTGTTAGATGAAACGATCCAAGCGATGTCTCACAATCCCAATGCAGTTGAATTCAAAGAGCCAGAACAAATAAAAGCTGCTCCTGCATTGGCTCCAACTTCTACGGGTGGCGGAACATGGGTCGATGAAGATGGACATACGCTGACTTTAAAATATGAAGATGACATGTGGTATGTGTATTCCGGCGATAATCTGGATATGGCCTTTGAAACACGTAGCGAAGCTGGCGAGTATCTCCAAGACGAAGGATTCAAACCACAAGCTCAGGCTTAACACATACACATTCCTTGAATTGAACAGCGATTGATGAATAGTATAATCAGTAGTCAGCAAGCTAAGATGATACCAAAAACACGAGGCGTGTTCGCACTCGTGTCTTTGGTATTCGAGGAATTTTCGCATACTTTCATTAGCCCCGGTTGCTTCATATAACAATATGCTGTCAGTCTCTTTTGGATTTCATGGTAAGCGGCGCATTCTTCATCATCGGGTACGTAGAGAGAAGTAGCGCACCACCTATGAACCCAAGAACAGTAAACAATGTCATGCGATCAATCCCAGCAATCCACAACATAAACTCACCAAGATCACCCAATGTAATAATCAGCGTAATGACCAAGCCTACCCCAAAGAACATAATGAAGAAGTTACGCAACCCCAATCGCATCCAACATACCGTTGGGAAGACAGAGAATCCCAATACGAGAAAGCCACACATCAGATCGATCCATAGGTAGGCTAAGAAATGATATTCGTTTGAATACAACATGCCTGGTTGATAGAGGGTAACGTCAACCATACCACTTTCCTGAAGCAGGTGTATGAGGAAATACACCACATGTAAAATGGCCATGGTACCTGCAACCATCCATACCGAGTTCATATAGAAGGATTTCATGAATTGAATTCGTGTACTGCCCATACCAATCGCAACCGGGAACAGAGTAATGATTCCCCCGATCGCGAACGTGCATATCCCTCCGTACATGGGGCCAAACAACTGCGTGGTATACGAGACATCAAATATGAAACCAATGGCCAGATATACAACAGTGAGCATTAGAGCGATGGATGTAAATATGATCAAATACAAACGCATATCATCCTGAATTAAACGATTGGTGCCTTTTACTGCATTCACGGTTTAACCCCCTCTTGTTTACGGGTCCTGTTAACCAAATAATCCTGTAATGTCGCTTTCTCAATGGAAAGCCCCTGTGCATGAGCGATATCCTTCCACATTTTCGAGTAGGGCTCATCAATCATCACTTTCACAGTCGATCCCATCTGGGAAGATTCGATAACTTTAACATCTGCTGTCACCCGACTAACATCTTCTATTCTCCCTGTTAGAAGAACTCCTTTTTCGCGCATTTCTTCCATAGGCTGATTTAATATCACCTCTCCGGCTTGCAAAACGATAAGGGACTCACATAAAGGCTGAATCTCCTCAATATGATGGCTGGATATCAGGATCAGACGCGGGTCATCTTCGTAACTTTCCAGTAGCGCATTATAGAAAAATTTACGCTTCTCCGCATCGAGCCCATTGGTCGGTTCATCCAGAATAGTTATCTTTGCATGACTGGCAAGACCTAATATAATCTGAGTGGCCGTCTTCATGCCTTTCGAAAATTTATTGATCTTCTTCTTCGCTGGTAATTCGAACACATCGATTAACCGCTCCGCCAATTCCTGATTCCACTGTGGATGAAAATATTGCCCCATTTGAACCATATCACTAACCGTCCAGTTTTTCCCCAAGGGATGATTCTCCTGGATGTAACATAGATGCTCTTGAGCAGCCAGATTATTATAGGGATCTTGGCCCATGATCTGAACGGTTCCACTGTCCGGGCGGTTATGCCCTGCGAGTATACTCATCAGGGTTGTTTTGCCCGCCCCATTTCTTCCCCAGATTGCACTAATGATTGGCTCACTCTCATGCAGCGTAACCTGGTTCAGAACGGGTGTCTTCTGATAACTGTAGTTGACTTGCTCCATATGAATCATAACTCACTCTCCTTATCTTGCTTGCCGCGAATCAGATCAATAATCATGTCTTCATTCATGTGAATACGTCTGGCTTCTTCAAGTAAAGGCTTAATGTATTCTTCATAAAAATCCTGCTTTCGTTCAATGAGCAAGGCTTCTCTTGCTCCCTTCGCAACAAACATCCCAACACCTCGCTGTTTGTATATTATCCCCTTGTCCACGAGTTCCTGGAGTCCTTTGCGGGCTGTAGCGGGATTGATGTTGTAGAAGCGTGACAGCTCATTGGTTGAGGGAACTTGTTCTTCCACCTTCAATCTGCCCTCCACAATATCGTCCATAATCATCGTGGCAATCTGATGAAAAATAGGCTGGGATTCATCCAAAGTCGATTTCATGTGCCTCCAACTTTCATACGTATTCATTAGTTAGTTAGTCGGTTAGTTACTCATGTAACCAACTATAGTATACAAAAACGCAAATGTAAATAGGCGAACTTAATTCATCGTCTTTTCTACCTTGGTTCTATTATATTGATTAATTAGACCGTCCAGGACTACGGATTGCTGGATCACTTCAGGGTGAAGCAGACTGTCGTACTCCATATGCATGCGATATAACAACTGTCTGGCATCTTCGATCCGTAACATCAAATCCAGGCGATCCATAATACCCCTCCCTTTTGTCATATTTTAGTGTATTATGCCAATCAAAAGCGCATATGAGATAAGACATACTTATTCTTCCACTTGAATACACACAAAAAGAACGCTTCTGAAATAAATCAGAAGCGTTTCTCTTAACATTTTATTAAGTTCCAAATCCATGATCAGCAGGTCTCATAATTTCGGGGTTCGGGATGTTAATGTCTGGGACAGGTTCCGTAGCAGGAGCTACGGTGAATACAACGATACTACAGGTAGCTATCAGCAAAGCCAACTTTCTCTTCATTGAGTTTCTGCACCTCACTAATTATCATTTTGTATTGCTGTTTCGCCGTCTCAGATGCAAATTCCCGGTATTGCTCAAACAGTCCGACACCTCTAAGCATACCTCGCCCACTGCTAATTTCAATAGAAAATCTCAAACTATCCAGAACAAATTCTATTCCTAAATGAAACTCGTCCTTCTTTAAATAGTATGCGCCCAAATCTGCTAAAAGTCGTAAATATCGATCATCCGTAACCTGTCTGCTCACTTTACCAATCCGGTTACTCTGTTCCTGATAAGTGAAGTAGGATTCATACTGTTTAAGTACATGATCAATATCCTTATCATAACGATTAGCCGCCGTTACAATATCACAAAGCGCTGGAAATATCTCATTTTCCTTTGTTGAAATATACGCCAGATAATCAGGTAATACCTCAAACTGACCCCCCATTAAATGATATATATAACGATTAGCTTCAGCCCATTCCTGAAACTGATTCATAACGACCATCTCATCTTGATCCGGGTTCCTCACCCAGCGGTTATCCGAATATAAAGAAACATAGTTAAGTGCCCCAGTGTAGTCCTTCAAATGATAACAGGCACTTCCTGCAGCTAGATAAGAGTAAAGAATATAGAAGACAATGGGTCTTTTCGTCTCTTCTTGTTTCCGTCGTCCATTCATCTCATAATGAATGGACGCTTTTACTTTCAATTTTTCAGATAACTCCTGAACCTTGTTCCATCTATGCAATGCTCCAAACGCATTAATGAGTTCGTTAAGTGCATCCAACTGATAACGTTCATCCAACCGATCCACATAGTATTCAAACCGAGCTGCAATAATCAGATTCCGCTGTTGATCATTGGTTAGCCCCAACCTGAACAGCCGATACTGACAGAGTGCAAGCCGCTCGGAATGCTGCATTTTCTCGCTTTCAGCGATGTTCTCATATAGAAGGATGGCCGGTTTGAATTTACCTGCTTGGTAGAATTCTTCAGCCACATCAAATAACAAAGGAATATAGGACAGATTATCCATCATCAGACGAATAACCTCTTCAATACAGTCCAGCTTGTCCAACTCGGCGCAGCGATGAAGGAACGGTCCCAACCTTCGCCAGTCCGGGGTTGCATGTACAAAACACTCATCTATGTATAACTCATAGAAGTAACCTTCTTCCAGTCTCATGGCGGAAGTAATGCGATCCAACTGCTGCATGGCAATAGGCCGATTTTTATTCAAAATATTGCTCAGCGTACCTGAATTAATCCCTGACGTTTCCGAAAAATGACTAATGGACATCTGTTCACGCTTCAAATAACTTTCTAAATGATCGCGTATCGTGGTTGTCGGCTCCAAACGAACACCACCCTCCAAAATAAAAAACATATACAGGATTATCGGTATGCAAAAGTAATTATATGTAATTAAAAAGTATCGGTCAATATAATAATTTCAACTAATTTGTATTAATTACATTTTAATCCTTTAATTAAAATACAGACCCCTATCCTTATTTTATATCGGAAACGTACTCGGCATCAAACCTGAAAATAGACAAAAAACACGAGCCATCTATCGGCTCGTGCTCTCAACTGACTCATTAGTCAGTATGCTCACTATAACTTGCATTTAAGGCAGTATATTACCTGCCGCACGATAAATTTCATACCACTCTGGACGAGTGAGATGAACATCTCCTGCTTTTACACAATCTTGCAGACGTTCAATATTCATCGTGCCTGTCACAGGCTGCATCTGCGCAGGGTGACGAAGCAACCAAGCGATTGCAATCGTTGTATTGCTCACGTCATACTTCGCAGCAATCTCGTCGATCTTAGCATTCAATTCCGGGAACTTGTCGCTACCCAGGAATACGCCTTCGAAGAATCCGTACTGGAACGGGGACCACGGCTGAATGGTGATATCATGGAGACGACAATAATCAAGAATGCTGCCATCACGGTTAACCGCAGCATCGTTCTCCATGTTCACGTTGATTCCACTGTCGATCATCGTTGTGTTGGTAATACTCATCTGCAACTGGTTGGCAACCAGTGGCTGTTTCACGTATTTTTTCAACAGTTCGATCTGGTTCGGATTCTGGTTGGACACCCCGAAGTGACGCACTTTACCTTCGCGCTCCAGTTGATCAAAGGCTTCAGCCACTTCTTCCGGCTCAACCAAAGCATCCGGACGGTGCAGCAGCAGAACGTCAAGGTATTCCGTTTTCAGACGCTGAAGAATACCATCCACCGAATTCAGAATATGCTCTTTGGAGAAATCAAACATTCCTTTGCGAATACCGCATTTGGATTGAAGAATCATATTTTCACGAACTTGGGGATTCATCTGTACTGCTTCGGCGAAGATCTCCTCACATGTTCCTGTACCATATATGTCAGCATGGTCAAAGAAATTCGCTCCAACTTCCATTGCAGAACGAACAAAATGTTCAGCTTCCTTACCGTCTAGTGAATTAATCCGCATGCAACCCACAGCGACTACAGGTACTTCAAGTGTGCTGCTGCCCAATTTAATGGTTCTCAAGATGTTTTCCCTCCATATTCGAATATTATCGTGTATCTTCTTTTGATTGTGACACACATCTGCAATCGGTTTCAATAGATTTATCCTACATTCATATGGAGAAATGATAGGTTCTTGATTCCTGCCTATACTTATGAAAAGAAGAAGTTATACTTCTTCCGGCACGATAACCTCAATATGCCTTGGTAGGACAGTGATATGAATAGGCAGGTCAGGACCTTCCTCACCGTCTACATTCGTGCGAATGGCTTCGTCTGAGCGAACATGAACTTCTTTGGCTGTAAAATAATCCACATCCTTATGCTCCTTCAGATTGCCAAAAAACAGGGAAGTACCTAGGGTCAGGCTGTTGAACACACTAATATTGCGAACAACAAAACAATGGATCAAACCATCGTCCACCTCAGCCTCCGGTGACAACTTCTGGAATCCTCCAACCGAATTGGTCAGCGCCGCCAGAAAAAGAGGAGATTCTCCCTCCCAGATCTGACCGTCATATTCAATGGTCAGTTGATTGGCTGGTGTATTCACCAAGTCTTTCAAACCTTCCTTGAGATACGCGAATGAACCTAGCTTCGACTTCTCTTCCGAGGATACAGAGAATAGAGCTTCGGCCAAAGAACCTGCTGCTACCACGTTGGCAAACAGACGATCATTAATTTTCCCGATATCCACGATATGGGTCTGATCCGAACGTAACTGCCGAATGGCCTCCTCCGGGTCAAGCGAGATATTCAGCGCACGTGCAAAATCATTCACCGTACCTAAAGGTACGATGCCCAATCGGGGACGATGGTTCTGATCCATCATGCCATTAATCGTCTCATGCAGTGTTCCATCGCCTCCGATGGAAATGACCAGATCACAGCCATCCTTGCAGGCGTTCAGGCAATAGCCCACCGCATCACCTTCCCCGGCCGTCTCGTTAATAACTACCTCATACTGCTGCGACTCCAGAATTTCTCTGACTTGAGACACATACTGATCGGCCTCTTCCTTACCTGACGACGGATTGCTAATGATCATGGCTTGGCGCATACTCACATCTTCCCCTCCAAATTGGCATCTTTACTCCATCTTTACCCGTTTCAAGGGTGGGTTGAATAGGGCCAGCAAGGGATGCTTTATTTTTTTTGATAAACATGTCTCTGAAGAGTGCAGAGCAGGACTTGTTTCATATAGAATAGAAGTAAGAGAATACCCCTTATGAAATTTCGTGTTCCTTTTTCCTGTTGACGGGTTAATAACTATAGATGTGTTTTTAGCCGAGTCTGCATACATTAAATTGTTCAATCTACACGCAACACTCCGTAGGCATAACAACCTTCTGTTATGGTGGAAATGCGATACTTATCTAACTCAATCGTTCGGATTATTTTATAATTCTAAAAATCGGAGGAAATACATGCAATGAGAAGAGTGACTCTATTATTTCTAGTATTCATCCTAAGTCTCGGGGCATCGGGGCAAGCCATGGCTTACACAACTACAGACTCGGGCGAGGGAATCATTGAGGATCCCTTACTTGAAGACGGATTGAAGCTAATCCTGAATAAACCTCTCGATGATCCACTGACTTCATCTGATCTGGAGCAGCTTGAAGTGGTGGACCTGAGCAATGCAGGTATTCAGAGCCTGTCCGGTCTGGAATATGCGACCAACCTGACTCACCTCCGATTATATGGGAATGAGATTGAGGATCTCACACCCCTGGAGCACCTAACTCAGCTTCGCGAGATCGATGTTCGCAACAATTACATTACATCCATAGACGCACTTGCTGAATTGAAAGACTTGGGACGGCTGTATATCAGCAACAATTCCATTTCATCCATAGAGGTTGTACGTGGGTTCAACCGATTACATACGTTCCACGCCAGCGGTAACCAGATTGCCAGTCTTGCAGCCCTCTCGGATGCGGATGCACTGAAATGGCTTGAGATTTCAAACAATTCCATTAGTGATCTGACACCGCTCATGGGTAAGAAACGGCTCCAACAACTCAATGTTGCAAACAATCAGATTCAGACACTGGAACTACTGGCTGAATTGCCAAATACCCTGCGGAATCTGAATGTAGCAGGCAATCACATTACGGACCTGACACCACTGGAGCACCTGACACGGCTTCGGACACTTGATATCTCTGATAACCAAGTACAACACCTCAAGGGGCTTGAGGGACTGACTGGTCTGAAGGAACTGAATGCAGAATCCAATCAGATCTATGATCTGGAACCTCTTCGGCAACTATCAAGTTTGGACGTATTAAAATTATCCAACAACCGGGTGTGGGATCTGACACCGATTGCAGGTTTTACGTTTACCCGTGATCAGTCTGCGACGAACGCCATTCAGGATATCTCAGCGTCCACCTTATTATCCTCAGGTATTCAGACATCTGTCTCAGAGGTTGAGCCTGCGGGGCTTACCGTGCAGAACAATTATCTGGATGTCACAAGTGGCAGTCAGACGATGCAGATTCTGAACCGGATGAATGTGCGGGAGCAGAAACGGACGCCGCAAGGCGGCTTCCAGCGGCTGATGGAAGGGTCTACCACTGCCTATGTAGGAGATCGTGCTTATGCACTGGATGCTGCACCTTTTATCGATGAAGGGCGGACCTATGTGCCTCTGCGCTTTGTCTCGGAGCAATTAAACGCCAGTGTGAACTGGAACAGCGGTACGCACGAAGCCGTGATCACACAGAATGACAAAACGATACGCTGGAGCGTGGGCAACAAGCAGGTTATCGTGGACGATACACTTGCGATCAATGATGCTCCTCTAATGATGAGAAATGGCAAAGCTTTTGTTCCGGTTCGCTTCATTTCAGAGCAATTCAATGCCTCTGTTGGTTACATCGGTAGCAGTAAAACGATTCTGATTTTTGAAAATAAACAGCTCGGTGATCGTGTACAGCCTTAAGTCGTATCTCACGTTCAATTTCAGCCATAAGAGAATATGAGAAACATAGCAAAGTCCCCGTCTTGAACGATCAGCGGGGATTTTTCATGTGTTATGACAATAGTGCTACGACATTGGATAGTGGTATATGGATAGAATCAATCATAAGTAAATGCACCGTACCAACTGTTTATACGAGCATGAACTTGTAACATTCTATCTCGGATTAGGGCAAATTTTACACGGTTTAGCATATCTTCTTTTGCCGCGAGAGTTGTTATACTGAACGTAATATAGATGACAGCTGGAGTCCACGCGAGGAGGAAAATCATATGACATTTACGTTCACTGGTTATTCAACAACCCAAGATAGTCCATGGAAAGAGTTATCTTTTTCGTCAACAAATGAAAGCGCTAACTTAAAACTCACGGGTGAGCAGCATCAGCTTGTGGAAGGATTCGGCGGATGTTTCAACGAGCTTGGTTATATGGCTCTGTCTCACTTGAGCGAGGAGCAGCGCCATGAGGTATTTCATTCCCTCTTCCATCCGGAGGGTGAGCACAAGTTTAACATCTGCCGCTTGCCCATCGGCGCAAGTGATTATGCGGAGCAGTGGTACAGCCACAACGAGGTGGACGGCGACGTGGCCATGGAACATTTTTCGATCGAACGTGATTTCAAATATCTGATTCCCTACATCAAGGAAGCTCTGCGTTATAACCCGAACCTGCAATTCTTCGCCTCCCCTTGGAGCCCGCCAACATGGATGAAGTCACCCAAAGCCTATAACTACGGCACACTTCGTTGGGAGAAAGATATTCTGGATGCTTACGCCCTGTATTTCGTAAAATTCGTACAGGCTTACCGTGAAGCAGGCATTACGATTCATCAGGTGCATGTGCAGAACGAAGTCATTGCAGATCAGAAATTCCCTTCTTGCATGTGGACAGGCGAGCAGCTTCGTGAGTTTATCGCCGATTATCTGGGGCCGGCTTTTGACAAACACGGTCTGGATACGGAGATCTGGCTGGGCACGATCAACGCCCCTGATCCATGGGAAGAATTGATCAAGAAAAAAACAAACGACTTCGACGAGTACGCCGGACTTGTCCTGAGTGATCCAAAAGCCTATTCCTATATCAAAGGTGTTGGGTATCAATGGGCTGGCAAAAATGCCATTCAACGTACCTCGGCAAGTTATCCGGAGCTACGTTATATGCAGACCGAGAACGAATGCGGCGATGGCAACAACTCTTGGAACTACGCCAAATACGTATATAACCTCTACCAGCATTACTTCAGCAACGGCGTGAACGCGTACATCTACTGGAACATGGTTCTGGAACCGAAAGGCCGCAGCACATGGGGCTGGGAGCAGAACTCCATGATGACCGTAGATCCGGACAATAAGGAGGTTACTCGAAACCCGGAGTATTATGTGATGAAACACTTCGCTCATCATGTGGTCCCTGGTGCTCGAAGAGTCGGCCTGTCTGGGGCCTGGAGCGGTAAATCTGTGGCTTTCCGCAACCCGGATAACAGTCTCGTCATTGTCATCAACAATCCATTCCAGGATCGTCGCGACTTGTATCTGGCATATGAAGGACACACCCTTCGTCTGGAGTTGGAAGCTGATTCCTTCAACAGCATGGTTATTCAACCGAAGTAACAAACCTCAGTTGAAACAAAGCATACTCACACCAATAGCGCCATATTCCCATGCTTAACATGTGGAACAGGCGCTATTTGGTGTTATATAATAACGAATTTCACAAGGGAAACTCAGACTCGTCAAAATGCACGCTTAAGGGTTGTTCGCCAGATAATTTCTCAACCATTGCAGCGCTGGACGTTCTGTACCGTTGCTATTAACCAGATGCGAACCGTTTACCCATGTTTGGTTCTGGTTGTAGCCCCACAGTGTTACGCCTTTAACAGCAGCATGCTTCCACAGTACAGGGAATTTCTGCTGATAGCGCTGCAACTGCGTATTATCATCGCCCGTCATATCCAGTTCGGATACATAGACCGGCAGACCTGTCGCAGCCAGCTTATTCAGTACTGTGTTCATCGTACTCACAGAGACGTTGTCCATATTAAAGTAATGTGCTTGGATACCAATACCATCAACCAAACCTCTGTTTTTCAAAAGGTTGATAATCTGGATATATTGGTCCGCTTTAGCCGGATCACCGATAATTCCGTATTCATTGATCAACAATTTGGCGTTCGGGAAGGCTTGTCTCGCCTGCTGGAATGACCAGATAACCCAATCCCAGCCAGTGGCTCCATCTCCACCAATCGCGTTGCGATAAGAAGGCTTGGCATGAAGCGGCTCATTGACGACATCCACATATGCTGCCTTCGGATACCGCTGGCCTGCGGCGTTAATCCATTGTGTCACTTCAGCCTTCTGATCTGCGGCAGAGAGACTGTTAATCCAGTTTGGCTGCTGATTCCCCCATACGAGCGTATGGAATTTGAACGGAAAATTGTTGTTGACCGCATAGTTGTAAGCCATATCTGCCTGACCCCAGTTCATCACGTTGCGTGTACCTTCCACAGCATCCCACTTGGTGGAGTTCTCTGGAGTTACCTGGTTCCAATAAGGGCTAAAATTCGAAGGAACCTGGCTAGCGATAATATTGCCTAAAAATTTGCTACCTTTTGCCAAACCAGCGCTCACACTACCAACTGCAACCGAAGCAGCGAGAACGCCTACCAATGCTAGTGAACCAACCGTCTTGAACCACTTGGACTTGAACAATGAAATTCCTCCTTAATCATTATTTAGAATTATTAAGCGCTTACAAAAACCATTTTACTGGATAATTTTGGTCTTTAACACCTGCAAATTATACTATTTTCAAAAATCGTAAATTAATAGTTAGCTATATTTATAGATTTCTCTCTTAAATCCAACATAACGCTTACATTGGAGTTTACATTTACCACATGTTTATCTAGTATAAAATGACACATATCTTTACATACACTAGATAACAAGGGAGATTACAACATGCGCAAAATTTCAACAAAACGTTTCGCCGGATGGCCTTTATCGTTCCTTTTATGTGCCTCCATTTTGTTCGCCCCTTTTGCTTCTACTCCAGCTCAGGCTGCTGAGGCAGACAAGGAAACCAAGATCACGTTGCTGGGTACATCGGATATTCATGGCCGATTTATGCCGTGGGACTATGCTCTGGACGGTCCAAACCCAACCGGCAGCATGACGCAGCTCTATACCATTGTGAAAAAAGTGCGTGCCGAGAATCCCAATACGATTCTGCTGGATGCAGGGGACATGATTCAGGATAACTCCGCTGAGTTATTCAATGATCAACCTCAATCTCCCATGATGGTTGCGATGAATGAAATGAAATATGACGCATGGGTTATGGGTAACCATGAGTTTAACTTTGGACTGGACGTACTGGAGAAGATCTCTTCCCAATTCAATGGACAGCCTCTCGTAGGTAACATTTTCAAAGAAAACGGCGACCGCTACATGCCTGCCTATACGATTATTGAGAAAGACGGCATCAAAGTGGGTGTCATTGGAATGAACACACCGATGATTACCGAGTTCGAGAAAGGTACGGATCACCTGGACGGTATCATCGTCAAAGATCCTGTAGAAGAGACCAAGAAGGCCATTGCCGAGCTGAAAGGCAAAGTCGATGTCATGGTTGGACTTATGCATATGGGATTGGATAACGAGAACGGAAATCCGGGAACCGGAGTGACGGATATCGCCAACGCCAACCCAGAGCTGGCTGCTATTTTTGCCGGACACATGCATACCCTGATTGAATCCCAAACGGTTAACGGTGTATTGATCTCCGAACCGAATAAATATGGCTCACATATTTCGCGAATTGACCTGACATTTGCCAAAGACGGCGACAAAGTTGTGCTGAAAAGCAAAGAGGCTCAAGCACTCGCTGTAAAAGCAGCCGACGGAACATATGAAGTCTCCGATCCTGCGCTGGAAGAGACCTTGCACCCGTTCCACGAGTTCGCTCGTGCCGATGCCAACATTGAAGTCGCTGAACTGAAAGGCACGAACCTGGTGCCTGCCGATGAGATTAAGGGGATCCCTGCTGTGCAGATTCAGGAAACAGCTTTGTCTGACTTTTTCACCGAAGTGATGTTGCATTACAGTGATGCCGATGTGGTCGCGCACCAGATTGATAACGACAAGGCCAAGCTGGATGTAGGCCCGATCAAGAAAAAGGATATTGCGTTCAACTACCAATATACCTTTGGTGAAGTAACCGTGTATGAAGTAACCGGACGGGATCTGATGGATTATATGGAGTGGTCTGCGGGATACTTCAACTCCACACGCCCGGGTGATGTGACTGTCAGCTTTGATCCGAAACGGCGTGCTTCCAAATACAGCACCGATGATTTCTTCGGCGGCGTAACGTATGAGATTGACCTGACCAAGCCATACGGCAGTCGGATTACGAATCTTAAGTACAGCAACGGTGTAGCCGTCAAAGAAGACGATACGTTGAAGCTGGGCATGAATGCCTACCGAATGGAAGCCCTGATTGCCAAAGGCGGCGCCATGGAAGGACGTAAGTTCAAGCAGCTCTGGTCCTCCAAGGATGCTTCTGCATTTGGTGAGATCCAAGGTACGATTCGCAACCTGTCCATCGCCTATCTGAAAGATGTGATGAAAGGTGTCTACGAACCGAAGATTCAACACAATTGGAAAATCACCGGCGTAGACCTGACTGCACCAGAACGTGCAGATGTGGTGGAGTTAATTAACGATGGCATCATGTCTGTTCCAACAACGGAAGATGGCAAGTACACCAACATTGCCTCCATTAACATTTTGGATGCGGTGACGCAAGAAGAGATTGATGCACTATCCGCCAAAGCCGATGTGAGTGCAGCGCAATTCGCAGGTGTGAAAACCAAGGGAGCGTTCTATCAACAGCTGAACAAAGCTCGCAAAACGGCAACAGGTGGCGATAGTGGTACGACAACACCTACACCTGAGAAACCGACAACACCAACCGTACCTAAACCAACACCGACTCCAGGCACGTCGAAACCTGGTAAACCTTCAACACCAAACACGGGTAAACCGGGTAGCATCACCAAAGGTAAACAAGCCAAGGTTACAGCGGCTTACCTGAACGTACGCGCTGGCGCTTCATCCAAAGCCAAAGTTATTGCTGCCGTACCGCAAGGCACCCTGCTTGAGGTAATTAGTACAGACAAATATGGCTGGGTCAAAGTGAAAATCGATGGACGTGTAGCATTCGTATACGGGAAATATGTGAGCATTTTGAAATAGCAATCGTTACGCACCACGCTTAACGAAAAAAGGGCGATTCTCCCATGGAACTCATGGTCAGGATCGCCCTTTGCTATGTCAACCAATGTTTATGCGTATTGCCTCTCCTCTACTGCTCTGTGGGAATGAAGACATTTAGCCTGATGGCAAGTTCTTAATTTTATCCATGAAAGAGTCCAGCTGTATGCCATTTGTTTTTTCCGTAAAATCACGTAATTCCTCCGCCTCCCCCTCGTAGGCGGCAAGTACGTAGTCACCATCGACAATATAATACGTGCCGTAGCGGTGAACGAATATCCATCCACCTGTTTCCCGGTCGTCCCCTTTTTGACTACAGCGATAATCTCCATACCTGGTTTAAGTTCAGGCTCCACACCTGCGAAGTCAGCGTTGTAAAATAAAAAAGTATCCTTCGGTACATCAGCTCTTGTTACTACTTCATGTACCTTCATGTACCTTCACTTCATAGGAAATGAATTTAGGTTGGTATGGTGTCATTCCATTAGCTTTATCCTTATCAGCCATCATTCTTTCAGGTGTGCCCGGTTCAGTACTCAGCTCCACACTAAAGCTCGGCAAAATTTTCATTACCTCTGCCACAACAACGCTATCCCCATATGTCATTACCTCTCTGAAGCTTACTTCTCTCATGGATATCGTCGCGGGGGTGTTCGTAGATAGTGGATATTCCTCACGTAGTTCCTTCATTCGCTCTTGGGAGAGCACGTTCTCCGCACGATCACTAGAATTGACAAACAGAGTTGTACATCCCATTAGACTAACCAGCAATGCAATACTTGTTAGCCAACATATCATTCGGAATCGTGCCATACATCCACCCCTTACCTGATATGGTTGATATATACCTTCAAGCTCAGCCCCTCTTCACATCCCAATTTGCGAGCATGCCTCTCGCCATCTCCATGTCCGACTCCTTGCCTGTAATTAGTGCAAACTTGGCAACAATCGCAGGATAGGCTGCCCATTGCTCTCGAATATGCTCCAGCATCCGGGGCCATGTTCTTCCTCCTGCCTTCTCATAACGTCTCAACAGGTCACGCAGTCCTTCCTCCTGAAAGAGTGCATAGTAAATGACGAAATCCTTACCCGGATCAGCAATCTCCGCTTCCGTCCAGTCAATGAGTCCAGTTACGCGTTGTTCCTTATCGACAATAATATGCGGCGGATGCAGATCACCATGGATGAACGCCGAGTGCTGCGGCCAATAGCTACTTACAGACAGCCATATCGTCCAACGTTCAACCAGTTCGGTTGGCACCGTAAAATTCTGCTTAACCTCTTCTATATTGGCTGCAAATTCCTTGCGAGCTTCCATAGGTGTTTTGATCCGTACTCCACCTTTCTTCGCCTCGTGTGGATCGATGTTATGCAGCGCGACGAGGTTCACAGCCAAGGAATCGAGAAACGTATCAGATAAACTTTCCTGGGGGAATTGCCAGACATAACCTCCCCCTGCAGGATCGACAACTGCAATCGGATCACCATCCAGTAAAGGATAAGCGATCAACTCTGGCGTACAGATCCGCCAATCGGGTACTTGTGCGGGTATACTGCCTCGGACTACATCCAGCACCCTGCGCTCATTCTCGGCTCGCTCCCATACGTCTTCACGTCGCGGCTGGCGCAAAACCCATCTGTGGTCTTCTTCGTCCGTGGCGAATGCTACACGAAAATCCATACCCGACTCGTTAATCTCCAAGGACTCCTTATCCATAATTAGTCCGTTCTGTCCGGCTAAAGATAATAGTTCATTTTGAATTGCCAAATGTTCATTTGAGTTCGATTTTGTCATATCAGGCACTCCCCTTTTCCTGGATAAACTAAAAAACACAGACATGTCCGCCTGTGCAGTTCATTTTGGATATTGGCATACCCGAATGCTCACAAAAAAATAGTAGTACATCAAAGAACCCCTTCACAGAGTGATTCTTTCATGACTAGCGGCATACGTGTACAATGGCAAACCAATCCCGATGAGCTGCACACAGGCAGAAAACAGCAAGCGAAACAAACATCTCGCCAAACTATCTCAATCGGGAAAAATTTAGCACACGTATCCCTCCGTTCAATAAGTTACCCATATGCTAACATATTCCATATCCCAGTTCCAGACCGAATGGAATATTTTTGGTTCTTTTTATTGATATACAGGAACTTGTGCGTCTCAGGTAACGTCCATAGTTTATAGGTCTAATCAGAAAGGATGAGAGGTGAACAACTCGATGTCCATTGTACGAAAGTTGTCCTTATTGCCAGTTATCTTACTTCTGCTAACGCTCGGATGCGCAGAGAAATCCGAGGAACAGGGGGAAGAGAAGCCACATGTGCGAGGAATGATTACGGATTTTGAGGAAGAAAGAGGTCAGGTACTCATCGAGAATAAAGAAGATGGAGGTGTTGAATCAGGACCGATTTGGATCTCGCTCAATACGGATGCTGAACTCATCATCGAAGGAGAGACTGTCACCGTCTCTTTGGATGAGACACTCGTTGGTCGAAGTGCAGACGTATGGATTGGTGGAATAATCGCTCAATCTTACCCTCCCCAAACCCAGGCTGTGAAAATGGTCATTCATTAACAAACAGCAAAATCCACCGATACATTTCGTTTCACGTGGAACGTTATGATACACCTGCGAACAGCAACCCCCTTACTCCTCATATCGGAATGGATGAAAACAATTTAATCACTTGATGCATTTACTCCGTTAGCCTGCCTGCATATAGAGTATAATGAAAAGGTATACGATAAATGTACGGTGCAATAATTGTACAAAAACTAACGCAAAAGAGGTAAACGATGAGCGAGCAACAATTTAAAGATTATGGACTTGGTGAAGAGATCGTAAAAGCACTGGACAGTCTGGGCTATGAGACACCAACCGAGGTGCAAACTAAAGTTATTCCGGTAGCACTGGAGAATCAGGATCTTGTGGTGAAATCACAGACGGGTAGCGGTAAAACAGCTGCCTACGGCATTCCGCTCTGCGAGCTGGTAGATTGGAATGAAAATAAGCCACAGGCTTTGATTCTTACACCAACCCGGGAACTGGCTTTGCAGGTTAACGAAGATATTACAAATATCGGCCGCTTTAAGCGTATTAAAGCAACCGCACTATACGGACAGTCCCCTTTTCATATCCAAAAAGCCGAGTTAAAACAAAGAACACATGTCGCTGTAGGTACGCCAGGTCGGGTACTGGATCATATCGAACGCGGCACGCTGCCACTCGATCGGATCGCCTATCTCGTCATTGACGAGGCCGATGAGATGTTAAATATGGGCTTCATTGAGACGGTACAAGCGATTATTCAGAAACTGCCGCAGGAGCGAGTGACGATGTTGTTCTCCGCTACGTTCCCTGAAGATGTAGCCAAGCTGTCACGAAAATACATGAACAAGCCAGTGGAAATCGAGATCAAAGCAAGTGGACTGACAACAGCCACGATTGAACATGCTGTGATTAACGTGCCAGAGGTGAACAAAACCGCGTTGCTTCAGGACTTGTTCATTGTGGAAAATCCGGATAGCTGCATCGTGTTCTGCCGTACGCAGGAGAATGTAGATAAACTGTTCCGGGTCATGGCTGACCTGGACTATCCAGCAGACCGTATCCATGGTGGCATGGAGCAGGATGAACGGATCGAAGTCATGAACGCCTTCAGACGGGGACAATTCCGTTATCTGATCGCGACGGACGTGGCCGCACGTGGTATTGATATCACGAATATTACTCATGTCATCAACTACGATATTCCTTTGGAAAAAGAGGGATATGTTCACCGCACAGGCCGTACGGGTCGCGCAGGCAAAACAGGTAAAGCCATTACGTTGATTACACCGAAAGATGGCCGACGTCTGGCCGAGATTGAATCCTATATCGGTTTCGAAATTCCTGTTGTGAAAGCTCCTTCCGAGGAAGCTGTGGATCGCCGCAGAGAAGATTTTGAGAAGCGATTGAAGATCGTGCCTGAACGTAAAAAGGACAAGCGCGAACAGTTGAACCAACAGATCATGAAGCTGAACTTCAACGGAGGCAAGAAAAAGAAACTTCGTGCCGTAGACTTTGTCGGTACCATCGCCAAGCTTGAAGGCGTTGCTGCAGACGATATCGGGATCATTACCATTCAAGACAATGTAACAGATGTGGAGATTCTGAATGGCAAAGGACCACTCGTACTGGAGCTTATGCAGAATACAACGATCAAAAAGATGCAGCTCAAGGTTCGTAAAGGTCATAAATAGCAGAATGACATCGGAAATTCGATTCAAGGGTAGCGGACCGTGCAGCTACCATACAAAGAGAACTACGCAAATGCAACAAAAAGATAGAAAATCATACCAAGCAACAGATCCACCTCATCCGGTTACAAAACAAGGGATAACAGGCCTTTAGCAGGTCGTTATCCCTTGTTTGCTCTTTTGTTGAGAATCATTGCCTCCTTATCCTGTCAGTTCATGTGATACATGATATGGATCAGCATTACGCGGAGTCCATCACACTGCAAGCAATGTTAGAGATGTGATCCCCCACTGGCATCGAGACATTGTCCGGTAACCCAGCGGCTGTCTGCTGACGCAAGAAATGCAGCTACATCTGCGACATCTTCAGGCTCTCCCCAGCGATTAAGAACAGACAAACCTGCTGCATATGCCTGTCCTTGCGGGTTCGTGAGTGTGGCTGCATTCATCTCGGTATTAATAATGCCTGGCTGGATCGCGTTGACCGTAATCTGGCGACTTCCCAGCTCTTTGGCCAGTAGCTTGGTGAGGGTATCCACCGCCCCCTTCGTCATGCTATAGGCGAACACGCCCGGGGAAGCCACTCGTGTAACAAAAGAAGAAATATTAATGATTCGCCCGCCATCCCGCAGACGCGGAACGGCCTGCTGGCTGACAAACAGGGGGGCTTTGACATTTATGTTCATCACTTCGTCGAAGGAAGCTTCTGTCGTCTCCTCCAGACCAAGAATCTGCCCGATGCCTGCATTATTTACCAGAATATCCAGACTGCCATCTCGTCCATGCTTCCGAACAGCATCATCGACCTGCGCAAATAATGCATGAATTCCATCCAGCGTGCGCAAATCCGCTCCAATGGCTTGCGCCTGTCCACCATGTTCTGTAATATGCCGCACAACCTGCTCCGCTTCGTCTTGTCGTGTCCCGAAGTGCACAAGCACATGTGCACCCTCCTGTGCCAGACGCATTGCAATACTGCGACCGATGCCTCTGCTTGCTCCTGTTACCAAGGCCATCTGCCCTTCAAGTCTTCTGCATATCTCGTTCATAACGTCATCCCCCTACTGAATAAGTAGCACCCGTCACGGGCACAAGACAGTTATATCACGAGACGACATACAAAATGTTGCTCTCCTATTCGGTAAGGACACTCCGTTCAGCGATAGCCATCATATCCGTATATCCTCCGAGCGTAGCCGAAGCTCCAGCAGGTTCGCTGGCTAGCCCTCCTTATGACACCAGGCAGTTTCATTTTCATTCTTCATTCGTGCCCTCGCTCTTGCTGCTCTTGCCCTCTGCCTGCTGCTGAGTTCATCTCTCATTGAAATGTTCACTTGCCAAAGATTGTAAATCAACTACAATATAAATGAAAACGCTTTTATATTTCTATTATCTGTGGAGGTGTATGTAATGGGTAACAGGAAAGCGGTCTGGTTACTGGTCTTTGCACTCACGTTCACCCTGTTTGGACTTCATCCTGAGCGAACAAGCGCAGCAAGTGTCACGATCACCAACGGTACCGATTGGCTCGACACCGCAGGCAATCCCATCCATGCGAACAGCGGCAACATTCTACAGGTAGGTTCGATGTATTATCTGTACGGTGAACATGCGGTGGGCGGCAGGTTCGACAGTGTGAACGTCTACACCTCCACCGATCTGAAGAATTGGACTTTCAGCAACGCCATCCTGACGAAAGATTCCGCAACCGAGCTAGCCTCCAGCAAGATCGAACGCCCCAAAGTCATCTATAATGCCTCCACCAACCAGTATGTGCTCTGGGCACACTATGAGAATGGCACAGACTACAACCTCGGGCGTGTAGCGGTGGCAACGAGCAATACCCCAAATGGCAAATTCACCTATGAGGGCAGCTTCCGCCCACTCAATTATGAATCCCGTGACATGACCGTCTTTGTTGATACAGATGGCACAGGTTATCTGGTTACTGCTTCACGCAAAAATGGCGGTGCCAATGATTCGATGGCTATTTTCAAAATGAATGCAAGTTACACCGGAATACAATCCTTCGAAGGCTGGCTGTTCGAGAATGCCTACCGCGAAGCGCCTGCCGTTGTGAAAAAAGGAAACCGTTACTACCTCTTCACCTCCCAAGCCGCTGGCTGGTATCCGAATCAGGGGGCATATGCTACAGCAACTTCCATGGCGGGCCCGTGGACTGCACTTACACCATATGGCAATCCATCTGCCTTCGGTTCGCAGATTCATGATATTGCCACGATTACAGGCAGCAGCACCACATCCTACATCTACATGGCAGACCGCTGGAACCCCATGAGTATTGGAGAGCACAAACATATCTGGCTACCGCTAACCTTGAATGATTCGAATGGAACAGCATCACTGGAGTGGTATACAACGTGGAATATCGACGCAGCGACAGGCATCGTAACCCCGCCTGCTCTCGTCAACCATGCACAAGGCAAAACAGCTACCGCCATCTCCACAGCCTCCGGCTCATCCGCATCCAACGTCAATGACGGGAACTACCAGACGTCTTGGGTAGCTTCCTCCAATAGCTGGCCTGCATGGTGGCAGGTGGACTTCGGCGCACCGAAGACGATCACGGAGATCGATACGTCCTGGTTTATGTATAAAGGTTCCGAAGGGTACTACAAATATAAAATCGAAATTAGCAACGATGGTATCAATTACTCCACATTGGATCGCACCAACAATCTGACCTATGGTTTCACCACGGACGCTGTGCATTTCACCGCACGTTATGTCCGAATTAATATGGTGAACGCCGTCTTGTGGAATAATCCAGGGAACTGGTACACCCCAACCCTGCACGAGGTCAAAATGTTGGGTCCAGCCACACCGGAAGCCACAGGGTACAGCCGCTTCAGTTCACACAACGTTCCGGATCGATACATCCGTCATGCCAACTACATCGCACGGATTGACGCTAATGTCTCTCCTGCGCTGGACTCCCAGTTCCGTGTCGTACCGGGTCTAGCGAGTTCCACGGGAATTTCACTGGAATCCATCAACTTCCCCGGCTACTTTCTGAAGCGCAACGCCAGCAACAAAATTGTACTTGAAGCCTACGCCGACACCGCTGCCTACAAGGGAGATGCCACGTTCTTGAGCAGCCCTGGTTGGGCTGACAGCACCAAAGTTTCCCTTCAATCATACAGTCAGCCAGGATATTACATCCGGCATTATGATTATGTACTGCAGTTGGATGCTGTCAATGCAACTAGCAGCGCAACAGTGAAGGGTGATGCCACGTTTGGGCGGACTAATTTCTAAGAAAATGAATTGGAGATGAAAATTTAGGCTTAGCCAGGTATGGTGGGTTGCGCGAAGCAATGGGAGGCATAACGTGCCGGAGACACAAACGCTGCATGAATTACAATAAATTATAGAATATATGCAGAAGAGCCTACTCCGATGGGAGTAGGCTCTTCTGCCAGTCTGATCTATCAAGGTTATTTGAAATTAGGATCAAACTTCATCATGTTCATTTTACCTTGTTCCTTATAACTCACATAGATGTTATCGGTGCTGTCTATGGTGATGTCTAGCTGAAGAGCATCACCAGTGGAGAACCCGGCAGATCCTACGGGTCTCCAGTCCATATTCTCATATTTCAACACAGTCACCCTGTTGCCGTTTGCTGCATCTCGATAAGCAACGTAAGGTGTTCCTTCGCTGTCAAAGGCCATATCCATGCTTACTTCTTGAGATGAACCCACCGAGAATCCGGGAGTGCTCACCTTTTCCCATGCTGTATCTTCTGATGGAGTGGAGTGCGGATATTTCCACATTTCAACACCATTGGAACTGCTCAGATAGATCATATAAGGTACGCCAGATGGATCAAGCGCGGATGCAGCATCCATATTCGGAGTTATTTGATATGGATATAATTTAGGATCTAATTGTTTCCATGACCCATCTGCCAGACTATATCCTATTGCCACAGGGGTACTAGATGACCTGAATGGAGCAAATAAATACATGCCGTTGTTTGGTAATGGTGCGAGGAAGGCTCTTAGACCTGCGAATGCCTGTATTCTCGCTTCTTGTATCCGTCCCCTATCACTATAATACCTCCATGACATGAGCATTGACGGTTCCGCAGCATTACCGACCAAAGCACCTCTAAACATCAGAAAAGGATTATCATCCTTATCAAAGGTAATGAAGAAGCTATCTTGAACTGTATCTACTTTTCTGCTCGTCTTACCATCATTCCAACTGAAGTCTGAGACAGTAGATACTGCTCTCCACCACTTATGTTCATCATTATAATTCTTAAAGCTTACTTTACCTGAGCTATTCCTATAAGCAACATAAAGCTTGTCCTTACTGTCTATTCCAAGCGATATAGCTGAGCTCCCTAATCCTCCCGCTTTTTCAAGATCGCTTTGATTACCCAAGGGCTGCCACGTGCCTCCCTTATATTGCATTACAAATACTTCGTAATTGTCCTTTATATAAGCCACGTAAGGAGTCCCTTGACTGTCGAAGATGACATTGGACTTACTATTCAATTCCAACAAGTCACCTACTTGCAGCCATGATGTCATGGTCCACTTCGCGTACAAGGTGATGTTTGACGTCACCGGCGTCCCGAAGTCGTAGACGATCTCCAGATCGGGGTCGCTGTACCATCCTTCAAATCGATACCCTGCCCACTTCAGCGCAGCAGGTGCCACAGCTTTGTCGCCAGTAACCACCGTCTGACTACCTACTGCTGCCCCACCGTTACTGTCAAAGTCCACCGTGCGGCTGTTGAATGTCCACTTCGCGTACAGCGCGAGGTTACCCGTCACCGATGTCGTGAAACTGTAGGCTTCATTCAGTCCAGCGTCGCTGTACCAACCGTTGAACGTGTAACCATCCCTTGTCGGTACGGCAGGCTCCGTAGCATTACCGCCGATTTGCATATTCTGGTCAGCCACCAGTGATCCGCCGTTACTGTTGAAGGTGACCGTGTAAATAGCCGTCCATTTCGCGTACAATGTGAGGTTGTTCATCACAGGTGTCGTGAAGCTGTAAGATTCATTCAGACCAGCATCGCTATACCAGCCTTCAAATACATGCCCTGGACGTGTCGGCGCTTCAGGAATCGTTGCCGTTTCACCCTCACTTACAGACTGATTACTCACTGACGTTCCACTGTTACTGTTGAAGCTCACTGTGTAGCTATTCTTCGTCCACTTCGCGTACAGCATTACATTCGCCGTTACACCTTCCGTGAAACCATAAGACCTCGTCATTTCGCTGTCGCTGTACCAGCCGCTAAATACATAGCCTTCCAGTGTCGGAGCACCAGGAGCAGTAGCCACGGCACCTTCGTTCACAGTCTGTTCTGTGACTACCGATCCGCCATTACTCTCGAAAGTTACAGTATAAGTATTCGGTACATAAACCGTCCACTTCGCGTACAACGTGAGGTCTCCCGTTACCACCATAGTCGTAAAATCATAGGCGTTCGTTAGCTCGCTATCGCTGTACCAGCCGCTAAATACATAGCCTTCCAGCGTCGGAGCAGTAGGGACCACCACCTTGGCGCCTTCGTTCACTGTCTGGGCTGCGACTTCCGACCCTTCATTGCTCTCAAAGCTTATCGTGTAAGGGATCAGCCACTTCGCATACAGTGTGAGATCCGCCGTCACTGCTGCAGCGAAGTCGTAAGCATTCGTCAACGTGTTATCACTGTACCAACCGCCGAATACATAACCATCTTTCGTCGGTTCAGTCGGCGTACTAATCGTAGCGCCAAACCCTACAGTCTGAGCCGGCACTTCTTCGGACCCACCATTACTGTCGAAATTTACGGTGTAGTCGTTCATTGCCCACTGAGCGGTAAAATGGACATCTTCGGCAGGCATCGTGGTCGGCGGCGTTGGCGACCAACCCGTAAAGCTATATCCCTGCCATGTCGGAGTGCCCAGACGCAACAGCATCGTTGCTCCGAAAGGAACATTATCCGTTTTATTTGCTGCTCCAGAACCGTTATAATCCACCGTCATTTGGTATACATCACGCTTATAATATACCTTTAGCGTCGTTTTGCCGTTGCTCGTGATTAGATCCGTCAGTACCGAAATGCTGTCGTCCCGCACGAAGCCATCATAGGATCTCGGCTTGACGTCCGTCATATTCGCCTCGGTACCCGTAACTCCACGATACGATTCCGTATCTGCAACCGTATAGGTGTCACTTCCGATATTTTGCAGCAAGTATACGACCTGATAAGGCGTACCCTCTCTCCCCGTCCACTTCGCTGTATACGTAGTATCCTCAATCGGCATCGCACTTGGAACTTCTGGCGACCAACCGGCAAACGTATATCCCTGCCTTGTCGGCACAGGTATACGAGTAGCGATGTTCTTGCCAACGGCTTCTGTTACCGAGATTTGGGGCGCACCGGCATAACCTCCAGCGAAAGTCATTTTACGATTCGCCGGAGAGTAATTCACTCTGACGACCGTTGTGCCGTCACCCTTGATCAATACGCCGCTTACCGTACCTGTCGAATATCCTTGCTCCTTAAACCTGTCGGAGCTGATGCGAATCTCCGTGTCCGTTGTTCCGGTCAAATTCTCCGTATCCACAGGCGGAGCCAATGTTCTGCTGTTCGGGTCTAGCACATAATGCTCAACGGTATACGGCGTATTCTTGTTCGCAATCCAGTGCGCATACAGTTTCCGATCCTCCGCAGCCATTCGGCTCGGAATCGTGATCTTCGTGCCGCCGGAAGCGGCCGTATACCAGCCGTCAAATGTGTATCCTGGATATACTGGGGTGACTACGTTAATAGGCGCGTTATACGGAGCCGCCACAACCTGGGTCACTCCGCCGTTCTGAGGATCCAGCTGAAGGATGTAGTCACCTACTCTGGCAAGCCAGCTTAACTGAATCGTACGCTTGAGCGGATCGGACGTGAACGACCCCGGCGATCCCTTCCAGGTGATAACCAGATTGCCATCACTCACCTGAATGTTCTTGTCCACCACTTCAATCATCCCGTTTGCTGCGTCATACTTGAAGTTTGGATTGTCCACCTGAATATCGAAATTCGAGCGATCATACGCTTTTTCATCCGTATCGCCTGTCTTCAAATCAAAGGTATTCATCGTGACCCACAACTCCGGTACAGCGATGGATGACGCAGAACCCGCCATGTTCACCTTGAGCGACTTATCCTGAGGATAGGCGAAGTCGTAGACGTTCTGTTCTTCTCCAATTGTATACAGTGGCCACTCTTCATCGACCAGCTCCACGCCGCCAGAGAGTGCGCCATCTCCTAATTGAGCACCGAGTTCAACCTCCAAATAGATGCCAATCTCAACGAAGAGGGCGCCTATAGACTTCGTACTCTCCACCCCGCTAATATTTTTCAATTGATAATAGAAGTAGCCCCACAGATTCACATACACACCAGGTTCTACAGCAAGCCCGATACTATTCAACTTGACGCTTCCAATCCCCGCTTTGACCTCCATATGAATACCAGCTCGTAAACCGATCGTCCCCATCACATAGAAGGTAAATTGGTAATCTCCGTCTCCCGGCAAGCTGACCGTATTGCTCGAACCACTGAAACTCAATACGCGCAAGCTAACCGAGTAACGCTTGGCCATCTTATAGTAGAAATCTGCCCCCACCGTCAGGTTCACCTGGGCGCTGACCACAAACTCCGCTTCAAATTTGACTTCCACAATACCTAAAGCCACGCGTACGCTCTTTTCAAAGAGCTCCTTCTTGATTAACGGAACCCATTCCGTGTCTTGCTCCAACATCTCTTGATACTTTTCCTTCAACGATTCCGCATCTACGGCAGTATCCTGCACACCCGCCATTACCGCTTTAATCTGTGTCGCAATGTCCTGGACCTTTCCCAACCTGCCAGCGTTCTTCTCGCCCACCCAGTCATTCAGTGCATCATTTAACTTATCGCGTTCAACGAGAGCTATCTCTGCCGTGATATTCATTCCGGTATAGCTATAAGCATCCAGATTCGCCGTAATTACATAATCATCAATGCTGTACCAGTAAGGAATTCCCCACTTTTTCAGCCAATGCCCTTGCATATCCCCATTAATACCGAGATCCAGGCTCATCTCCTGGACGAAAGTACCCGTCATATGGATGACAAGTTCGCTGTCTTCATTGATATTGACAACAATATCGGCGCCCACTTGTAATGTAGCGCTTACGCCTGAGGTTCTGCCGTCAATATTTTTCAGCCTCGTGCCGAGTGAAGCAACAACGGTCAGGTTCTCCACACTTACCCGGCTCCCTTTACCGGCCGCTAGGGAGGACTGAGCCTTGATCTCCTGAATTTCCTTCGTCTCCATGGCGATATCAGACAGATAATCCGCGGCCTCATTGACGAATCCGCTGTCTCTCGCTTGCTGCTCAATTTGCTCTTCAAGCTCCGCGATCTGCTCTACCGATAACAGATCATCGCCGTCAATCGCTTGCTGCTGATAGATGTTGAAGACATTCTCAATATCCCCAATCGTGGCATCAGTATATTCGATGACGTCCATCTCAGCTTCAGGCGTAATCGAAGTGATACGTCCATAACCGACAATTCGAGAACCATCTTCAGCAAAGTTGCCTTCATAAAAGCCGATAAAGTCACCCACATCCACCGTGGTTAACTCATCCAAGCCGAAAGGCTCATACAGGCTGTCGCTGTAGTTCATCTGGGTATGCTCAACTGTGATGGAATTGTTGTTCCGATCTCCATCTGTGTCCGCTTCCACACTCACCGGCAGAACATCCGGCTTGAGCAATACTTGTTTGATATCCGCATGATCGTAGGTATAAGTGCTTCCGTCTACCGCTGTAATCTGGACATAGGCCACATCGCCGTCGTCAGCGCCGGTGGTTTCTAACGTGCGTCGATCGGGACGAACCCCTTGATATATGGCGACAGTATTGCCGACTTGAATCACGGTGCTGCCGGAATACACGAACGTTCCACTGCTCGCATTCGCCTCGGCAAGCGCATTTTCGCTACCGCCCACCGTCGTGGCAACTACCGAAATCTCAGGTGAACCCACAGCTTCGCCATTCAATATCATATCCGTGACATCCGTAAATGGAAGGTAGATCATATTAGGGTTCAGCGGAATGTCCAGAACCTCTTGCTTAGCAACACTAAAAACGTAAATACTCATCGTCGCATCCTGACCTTGGAAGGACAGGTTATCGCTATTCAACTTCAGTTGATACGTATTGCCTTCAACGAATCTTCCGTCTTCAGCTGCGGACGCTACCGTGAAAGCCCCGTTCCCGCCAGTGACGGTAATTCCAGCAAAGTCGGGATTCGCCGTGTCTGAGAAGGTCATATTCGCTTGAACCTCGGATACTGTCAGGTTGCCTGATGCATCGTTTACTGCAATCGTGAAGTCCGGTGCCACATCCAATACCGAATAGCTTGGTGTGCTCTGTACGGCATTATCTATGCTATCTGTATACTTCGCATACAACTTCATATCCTCAGTTAGCGTACTACCCTCTGCAAAGATGAGCGAGAAATCACTATCTGTAAACCACCCTTGGAATATATATCCCTCTTTTGTTGGAGCCGGCAGGTTATTTAGCACCTGGCCTTTTCGCACCTTCTGCGCAGCAATCGCCGTGCCTCCGTTGCTCTCAAACGTGAGCGTATACGCAGTGGAACCCGTACCTGGGTTACCTCCGTTATCTCCAGGCGTTCCGCCACCGTTATTACCGCCCGGTGACGGCGTTGGCGTTGATGTCACTGGTGATGTCGGTGTTGATGTCACCGTCGGCGTTGGTTCAGGTGTTGGCGTCACTGGCGTTGAATTCTGCTGTTTCCACGCCTCTACAACTGCATTGTTGCGCATGAAAAGAACCGCAGCTTCCGAGCGAGTTGCTTGCGCACGCGGATGGAAGTTGCCCTTGGCGTCTCCGGTGAACACACCGGCTTGCCACAGCTTGACGACCGCGTCAGCCGCCCAAGGCGATACATTCGCGAGATCACCCGGCTCTGTCGTGACCAGATTCTCGGTCTGATATGGAATCTGTTCGCTTTCAAAATACCGCAACGTCATCGTTGCCATCTGCTCACGGGATACGGTGGCATTCGGCGAGTATTTATCTCCACCCGTACCGTCAGTAATCCCTTGCTTAACTGCCCATTCAACATACGGCGCATACCAACTGCCCACCTGTATATCAGCAAAGCTTGAAGTAGAATACGTCCCTGTATCTATCCCAGCCATCCGTCCGAGTGCCGTCACATACATGGCACGCGTCATTGTCCCTTTAGGTGAGAAGGTACTTGCAGCGGTCCCGCTAAGTATGCCCTTCTCCTGCACATGGACGACTGCATCGTAGAACCAATCCGTCGGACTCACATCCTGGAACCCGCTGGATGTGGTAACTTTGGTCTGTTGCATCGGCAGTTCAGCCGCTGCTGCCGATTGCGCTTGTAATATGGGCACGGCAGACACGATTAAGCTGATCACCATCATCCACATCAGGACCTGACGGCTCACCTTCCATCCCTGTCTTACTTTTTTCACGTTCATTCATCCCTTCTATGTATAGATCAAACTAAAAAAATACCGTCCAAAATCTGTTGCTAACCAAGCTAATCAATAAAGCCAGACTAATAGCGGAAACCATTGACCCAGATGGGGATCATTGGTTTCCTCCGAGTCAGTTCGCCCGGCACGTGGAGATCAAGCGGGGAAATAAACTTTACATACAGACATGGCATTGTCCTAGCTGCGGCGTTCAGCACGTTCGGAACATCAACGTCAGCTAAACATCCGACTGGAGAGATCTGACTGCTTCTGGCTACGATGCTACCAACTTCACAGAATGAAGTCGTTCACCGATCTTTCTTATCAGTCGCAGTCGAATTATGACCGACACAGGCAAAACATGTCGTTTTTTCTTCCGTATTTTATCATGCGAGATAGGGACACTTGTGAATTATAAAGAAAACTTTAAGTAAGCAACTAATCGCAAACGAGAACATTATAGACATCAAAAATAGCGGCTAGGGAAGGTAACTCCCACACCACTAATTTTCATAAATTCTTTTAGCTAGTCTGTAGACCATCCAGATGATCCGTATCTAAACGATCCATATACCAGAATCAAATATATCAACTGCTCTTCCCCCAGAGCAGTCTTTGAGAAAGCAAAAAAATACTTCTATGCTTCTTGGAATTTAATGAAATAAAATTCTTCTGCTGATTCTTCGCCACGTTGTGGGCGATGTGCCGGAAGCGCTGCCCACTTTCAAACTCGGGATCAAGTGCAATCGGGATGCCTTTATGTACGGAACGTATAACTTCTACATCGCTATGAATCACGCCTATCACACCGATATTGAGAATATCGATGATATCCTCCATCTTTACCGTTGCCGAACGAGCTTCCTGCCTGTCGGCCATATTAATGATGAGCTGCGGAGGAGCCTGAAATATATTTTCTAACAATCCGATTACGCGATCAGCGTCCTGAAGCGACGTACGATGAGGGGTAGTGACGACAATAGCCTCATCTGCAGCTAAAGCTGTATTCCAGAATCCATTTTCAATGCCTGCCGCCGAATCAATCAGCACATAATCATAATCTTGGGCTATTTGCTGCACAACCTCGCGAAAAACTTGCGGATCATCGTGATGCATCACGTCGTTACTACAGGAGATGAAGAACAAGGTGCTAATTCGCTTGTCTTTGACAATCACTTGATGTAAAGCACATCGACCGGTCAGAAAATCGGAAATATGATAGTTTACCCTATTGCTCAAACCAAGCGGAATATCCAGATTTCTCAATCCAAAATCAGCGTCGATCAGGCAAACCCTGTTCCCCGATAAGGCAAGGGCAGTCCCCAGATTAGCCGTCACCGTTGTCTTGCCAACTCCACCTTTCCCTGATGTGATACATATAACTCGTGCCATTGGAGCCACTTCCTTCTTCAAGTACTAATGCGAGACAGCAAGACAACCATTTCTTCACGTGTTATCGTTTGATCCGGCTTGAATGTACCGCCCTCGTAGCATTAATCAGTTGCCATTTGATGAAATATGTCGTTATATCGACCACAGTGATTTTATCATGATGGATTAACCTACTTGAGAAACCTAAAGAAAACTTTAAATCCGTTCGTATTGGATCGTTAAATTCTTCGGAGAGATGGCACATCATTTTGACGAAGATGGAAAAGCGCGGAACTTCTGTTGAGGGATTTGATACCTTGAGTCAATTACGAAGCTAGAGAAATGAATAAAAAATGGGAAAATAGCGTCAAGTACTGCCCCAACGCGATTTTCCCATTTAGAAAAAACTATCCCAAACTCGGTTCGGGCAAATTACCCCTAATATTTTACGAATATCTCGCCCTATTTATGGTAGGCTACCATCCTTACCGCTGTATTCATGCTTGTGACACACTGGTAGCAACCAGCATATATCCACTCCCTCGAATCGTGATGATTCGTTCGGGATCAGCGGGGTCAGTCTCAATTTTTTTACGTAAATTACTGATATGTACAGCAACTGTCCTCGTATCTTCCAGACTTTCCATCCCCCAGATGAGTTGAAACAATGTGTCGACACTGACGACACGATCCACGTTTTGCGCCATATAGGACAACAGACTGAACTCTTTTTTGGATAAAAAGATAGGTTTACTCCCCATGTTGACGGACTGCGTGTAGAAATCCAGTGTCAAACCCGGTAACTCCAGCAGTTGTTCCCTTCTACCCGTTGATACTCTGCGAAGATGAGCCTTGATCTTGGCCATGAGAACTCCCGGACTAAACGGCTTGGTCACATAATCGTCGCCACCATAGGATAATGCGCTAATTTTCACTTCATCTTCTTCCTGGCTGCTCAGAAACATGATCGGCGCGCTGGTCAAGTTACGTGCATTTCTACACCAATCAATACCGTTTTCATTAGCCAGCAATACATCCAATACAATCAAATCGGGCTTGAACGTTGTAAGCAGCTCCATCGCTTCTGTCCCGCTATGACTGTATGTGGAGTTAAACCCTTCTCTGTCGCAATACACCTGAACAATCTCGCATATATGGGGATCATCATCGACGATCATAATTCTGTGATTTTGCATTCCATCATCCCTTTCCTTCGCTCCCGATACAAGGAAGCATCACATAGAATGTCGCCCCCATCTTACCGTCACTCTCCGCTCGAACCGTTCCTCCATGCGCAAGTACAATTTCCCTACAGATCGCTAGTCCTAGCCCACTGCCGTCTATTCCATTCCCCAAGCCCGGACGATCGTATCTGTAATTACGTTCAAAAATCTGCTCAAGCTGATCCGGAGGAATACCCATTCCAGAATCCTGTATGCTAATGTTCGCATGGCGAGTATGATTCACCTCGACCACAGCTAACGCAATACGTATCAGCCCTCCCCTAGAGGTGAACTTCATGGCATTCGACAAGAGATTAAATAAAGCCTGCTCTACTCTTTTGGCATCCATCTCGACAACTGGCAAGTCAGATCGTGGATCCTCTGCTTTTTCAATATCCAAAATGAAATCTAACCCTGCATCACGTACAACAAGCTCATATTGTTCAAATAAATCATGCAAGAAGGGAATAATCTGAACCGGCTCCATTCGGTACGAGACTTGTCCGGTCTCCAAATGCGACAAAAAGGACAACTCCTCGATCATGCGGTTAATCCTTATCGTGTTATCTCGGATATACTTCAAATATTGTTCATTACGTTCCGGCTTGACTCTGTCCTGTATGGCTTCTACATACCCAAGCATGCTGGACAACGGCATACGCAGATCATGCGTAATATAGGCAAGAAGCTTCTTCCTTCCTTGCTCAGAGTGAAGCAACCGGTCATACGAAGTGCGGAGATCATCATGGGCTGTAGATAAGGCCTGAGTTCGCTCCTGCACGGTCCGTTCCAGATTCATATTCATTTCGATCAGCTTGTCGTTAGCATACTGCAACTCACGTGAGATTCTCTCCTCATTGGATGCCGTCCTCGTAAATCTCGAAGAAAGCAGAATCATCTGTGCGATCGTAAATATCAATAAACCAAGCGGTGATGTATTTCCGATCAGCGACCATCCGTTGTAATATAAGAAATCGTTGACAACAGTGATCAAAGTAACCACCGACACCAACAGGAAGATCAACGCTCCCTCCATACGTCGCACAGCCATTCGAACCAGCCCGACCATCAGATACATCATATGTAGAACTACCATTACACCAATTACCAGCAAAAACGGAGTATAGATCAGCGCAGGGGTTACCACAACAAAGATACAAAATGCCCCCGTTGCGATCCGGGTGACAAAATGAAACCAGCGTGATACATAATTCGGAAAAATGCAATCAAAATACATCGTGATGATAAATCCACTGATACAAAGTGTTAGATACTCGATCTTGAACTGCAATTCCCAAGGGAATTGTGGCAGCCATTGTGTAAGGACAAGCTCACCGTTGAGTAAGGATCGGACACCGAGCAGTACAGCGAATAGGCCAAAATATAATGGCGCTCTGTCCTTGCGTCGCAGAATGAACAACAGCAGATTATACAAGCCAATCACCAGCAGACTTGACGTGATGAACATGTCGGCGGCAAGATTCAAATTGGTGTTGGTCGTTAGTACATCACTGCCGCCCAGCTCGATGTACTTGGTAATACCACCCCGATTATGTTGGAAGTTAGATACTTGCATCACCAACTCTAACGTATCGTTTTCAGGCTGAACAAATAACAGCTTCGTTGCCAGATGCGGGATCATACTGTTCTTGTCCTGACCAACCCTACCAACTTGTGCCAGGAGCTCGCCATTCACCCATAATTTATAAGCGTGAAAAATGCTGGGTAGCCGCAGAGCAAGACGCTCTTTTTGATCCTGCTCGCTTAGTTGAATAATCAGTCGATAGGTTGCATAGCCTGTCCCACCCAGCTTCTCTCCCTCTAACCGGTAGCCTGACCAAGAGCTAGGGATATTGATCCAGTGGGTCTGGTGTCCCTCCCTTGGTGAACGAACCCGTATATCCTCAGGCGACAACAGCTCTTGCCAGTAGAAAGCCCACTCCCCTGTTAACTTTTGGGGATTCGTACGGAGCTGAACCTGTGTTAGATCCAGAACACCTTCTTCACTTTGGAAGTTAGATGAATCCGGTGTAGAGAGAACGACATAGCCGGCAACCAAGCCAACAACAATGGCAGCAACGATATAAAACCAGATTTTACTATAACCGACTCGAAGAATCCCCCTCATGATGAACCCAACCCCATTCTACAAAAGCGCAATAAGTAAGCTGATTACCCAAATAATATCATCAATGCGGAAGAATGTACTCTGCAAATTTCTAGGAATAGCTTAGAGCAAACCTCAAGATCACGCCCCTTTGACAACCCTCGCTTAGCTGGCACGACACCACAAAAAAAGTATGCACTTTGTAGTGCATACTTCATGAACTATAGAGAACTATTAATGATGTCTGCGAATGCATCCCTATTGTACGTATCATCCTGTATGCGCCATTCTCCCTTATCCTGCAAAAAGGTGATATCGCCCGATAGCGGAATAGAATTGATCTCCTTTCCGTTCTCGTCTGTGAATTTCAGATCGAGCGTGTACTCCACCAGAATCCAGTCGCTCTTGCTGTCTTTGATCTTGGTTTCAATATTTTCAGGATGCAAGTTCGCTTGTTCGATGTATGCAACCTGAAGAGGTAAGACAATATATCGATTAGCCATGTAAGCCTCATAATTTCTGGAGGTTAGGAATGGCTTCATAGTCTCTCCTTTGGCCAATAACCCTTCCATCTCTAACGTATCCTCATAGTCCTTGCCATCCACGGTGAGTTCTGTTGTCTTATACTCCAGCGACATTTCGAGCGCTTGTTGCTGCTCCACCGCCGTCGCCTTCTGATCACTCATATCACTCGGTTGTTCCGTTGTTGGTGGAGTGACAGGTTCAGTGGTTTCTGCTGGTTCAGATGGTGTACACCCCATTAACATGGCGGCGGAAAGAAATAATGTACCCATCACATAAACGAACTTACGCATGGTTATCCCCCTCCCTTTCTCGTCTGTATTACTCTCAATTATCCCTTTAATAGGATATAATGTCCAGTTATTGGACACATCCAAACAAACACATGCCCCTTTCGTAATAGATTATGTTATAGTCATCGAGAAGTGATTTGGAGGCGATAATGATGATGATGATTAAAATTACAAATGGACCAACTCTCGAAGGATAGCGCCTGCGGGTCCAATAACTGCGTGTTTCCTTCAACAATGAAGGTGTGAAAGCTATGTCAATTTATCAAGTCGTACCCATGGTCTATGACTCCAAGGAACAGATTGATGCTATTATTTTGCTCGAACAACAATGTAAACAGCTCGATTCCGTGCATCTCAAGGCAGACCTTGATCATATTAGCAAAAAAGACGGAGACCACGCACTCCTCTGTTATCGTGACGGTGATTTGGCAGGACTCCTCAGTTGGTATAATTCTGACGGCGTAACCGGGAATATTAATGCCATCGTACATCCGCATTATCGTCGCCAAGGTGTGTTCACCAGCCTACTGAAACAAGCCATCCTGGACATGAAACCACAGGGGATTAATCAACTCAGTTATCGCGTTCCTCAGGGCTTATCCTCGGGTGTTCTTACTGCCCAATCCCTTGGAGCCATTTATGATCGTGCGGAGTATTCGATGCAACTTGTGAATCAAGTCGTTGGGGTTGTGGAATCGCCTGAACTAACATTGTCCGTGGCAGAAGCCAAGGATATGGAGTTTATGGTCACTTGCACATCCCAGACTTTTGGAGATTCGGAGGACTGGACACGCAATTACTTTATGCAAACGAATGAACCCACCCGAGTTACCTATATTGCATGGCAGGATCAACAGCCTGTTGGACTGGTACGGGTCAACTCCATTAATGCAACAACCGCATTTATTCATAACTTCTGTATCTTGCCTGCTTATCAGGGACGGAAAATAGGACGCACCGTGCTTCATATTCTGGTGAATCTCCTAAGGAAACAACACTATACAGATATTCGCTTATCCGTTGTTACCGAGAACGAACGCGCTTTGAATCTGTACCGTAGTGTAGGTTTTGAGGTGAATTCAGAGTATCACTATTTCAGCGGTAATTTATAGGGGGAAGTATAGAGAGAGACATTTTCCGCAAAGGGAAACGTTCTCTCTCTCTCTCTCTTTTACGTGGTACAGATCCGTACATTTACTTTCAGAGATGATTGGAGAATTGGAAAATCAATTTATAGCCATCAAACGTATGTCCGTACATTTCCCGATAGTGACCTTCGGTATAATTAGCCACCGTTTTCCGCCAGAAAGACTGGCCGATCTTATTGTTCTCCGATGGATTGGTGAACAACTCCCATCTTCCTCTAAACATTCCGAAGATTGTCGACGCTGCGTGTTCAGCCACGCCTACCCCTCGAAACGGCTGCATCAGAAAGAAATCATGTACGAAGAAGTCTATTCCTTGTGAGCAATGAGGCGGCGTGGCTACGAATGCAAACCCTGCTGGAATGCCATCCACAATCATCAGAAACGGATAAAGACACTCCGGTTGTTCCCACCAGATGTTCTGTACATCATACTGATCCTGTAACGTTTTATACTCAGGACTTGGTTCGAAAATGCCGTGTTCATTCGGGGTATGCTCTCCACCTAGACCGTAATGACCGGATAGATCATGAAGATATAGCGGGTACATATTTTTAATCACATACGCCTCGTCCTTATTCGTTAATTTCACTTCTATATTCATATTCACCAACCCTGTCAGATAATTTGAAAACGTATTTCAAGAACTCCCTCTCGCATCCTTGCACCGTCATATGAATTGTACGCAATATCACCAGCCCCGAATATATAAAGAATCCTTCATAACCATTCTTTATTCTTCTTTACAGGAAAAAAGCCACATTCGATGGCTCGAACGTAGCTTCTATAGTTTCATGCCTTTTTGCAATATACAATTTTCTTGATGCTATCCACGGATAAACAGAATTGCTCTGCAAGCTGATCAATGGTCGCTCCCGCAGCAAAAAGCTGGCAGATTTCAACGTTCCGTTCCCGAATAACCCTTCGGCCACCCGAGTTCTCGCCCCACTTCTTGTGGGCATCCTTGGGCCTCGGAATATAGATCAGGCCTCCGGGGATATGACGCTGTATTTCTCGGAGCAATTCTTCCGGGAAGATGGTATCCGCATTAATATATTTCATGTTGCTCCACTCCTTAAAAGTTAAAATCTTTAAGGCAGCAGAGTCTTACGATGAACACATTGAATATGCACTACAACGGTATGGCGGAAATGAATTTCAGGCTCTATGCAAACAACCGCCGTTGTTCATCACATGGACTCTGCATAGAGCGGGTCGTGAAACTTCTTATGAATCGAATCATGGTAGCCCCCCATTCATATTCGTGCTGAAACTTCAACTATCTATACCATAATAAGGAATAATTATCTTAATGGCAAAATCTACACGTCAAATCGGTAATAAACCCCTGTTAATTCTTCCGAAACGCTCCATAGCTTGTTTGAAATGTCGGCATTATATAATTTTTCGATAACCTTGGCGGTCTTGGGATAGCCCTTAGTACCACCCATACCGCCAGGAGCAATATACTCTCCTCCCGTAATCGTTGGATCTGTTGCAGCGTACAAGGTAGGTAATGCCCCCATGTGAGCAGGTTGACTAATGATTTTCAGAAGACTCCGCATGAATATATTCGCCGGTTTCCCCGAACCGAAGGAGAACAGATTGGTATTCGAAATTCCTGGATGAGCCGCGATACTCATAGAATCCATATGGGCGGAATTAAACTTATTCTGCAGTTCTCTTGCAAACATCAGATTGGCCAGCTTGCTTTGACTGTAGAACTTCATGGGAGCATATCCTTTGGAGCCATCCAAATTATTAAAATCAATTGCACCATTACCCGCTGCCAAACTGCTTAGAGTAACCACTCTCGATTTTGGAGTAGAAATCAATCGGGGCAATAGCAGGCCCGTAAGCGCAAAATGCCCTAGATGATTGCTACCAAACTGCAACTCAAAGCCATCCTTCGTCAACTGGAATGGAGGATTCATAATGCCTGCATTATTAACGAGAATGGACAAGGAATCGTATTGCTCAAGAAACGCGGCTGCGAACTTACGGATACTGGCTAAATCACTAAGGTCAAGGTGCATAACGATGACCTCTCCAGCTACACGTACAGACGACTTTATCTGGTTAGCTGCCTTTTCACCTTTTTCCACATTACGAACAGCAAGGATAACTTTCGCACCTTTTTCAGCTAACGCTAATGCCGTTTCATACCCCAACCCACCGTTCGAACCTGTCACAATCACCACTTTATTGGATACAGTCGGGATGATGTCTTTAGTCCACATTGTGCTCATATCTCTACACACCTCTCTTATCTTTTTCTTACTACCCAAATATCGAGCGTATATAGCTTTTTATCCCCTGCCATACTGACTTATGCTCCGTTCGAGTAACTCTCTAACCTGTTGTTTCAATTCAGGGGGCGAGATCACTTTCACTTCCGGGCCATAGGAGAGTAACTTTCGTGCTGTAAAAGAAAACTCCTCGGGCGGAACCATTCCACGCCACTCGTTGCCTTCAACCGACTTGAACAACACATCTGAAGCGGCCATCCTTGCTCCAAATTCCGTGAATTGCAGCACCGCTTCTACGCTTGCTCTGTCTTCTTTGGCATCTAGCCACGCCTTCAGGCTTGGAACAGATTCATCAACCGATTCCATTACAACCAACTGCTGCATGCGATCCACCCGATACAACAACACGCGATCCTTATTTCGTGCTGGCATGTACCAATACCCCTGCCCATAGTAGATGCCATAGGGAAAGACCCGGACTTTTTTATGACCATTGCGGGCATGATACATAAACTGGATTTCTCTCTTTTCCACCGCTGCACCCAATATCTCGGTTGTTAAAGGTTCGGCATGCTCACCGGGATGCTGGACAAAAGTGATATGCTCTCTCATCCGCATAATGAGGTCCTGTACATCCTGAGGCAAAGTGGAGAAATACTGTTCAGCCAGATGTTCACGCATGGAACCGTACGGAAAATCCGGGACTTGCTGTAGATACTCCAGCATCATAAATAGTCCTAATGCCTCCTGCTGTGTCAGTTGAAGAGGTGGCAAGATCCGATTGGGCAACACCCGATATCCCCCGTTAACACCAACTTCGGTGTACAAAGGAAAACCCAGTGCCTGCAATGCATCCAGATCTCGCTGGATCGTACGTACAGATACGTCAAATCGCTCTGCCAGTTCCCGGGCTGTAAACTTCTGTCTGGAATCCATCAGTCGCATGATGGCCAGTTTCCGATTATTCATAGATTCACCCCCCTAACTACGTCAACTTTTGTCATAGTTAAAGTGTAACATACATTGTAGAAGGGAGCGATTACTATGAACAATAACAAAACCATTTTGTACATTGCTATGAGTTTGGATGGATATATCGCAAGACCGGACGGTTCGGTAGATTGGTTATTTGATGTGGAGGGTGATGGTGGAGACAACGGGTATGCGGCGTTTTATCAAACGATCGGTAGCGTTGTTATGGGACGTTATACGTATGAAGAGGTGCTTACACTTTCTGAAGATTTTCTCTATGCGGATCGCCCAACGTATGTGCTTTCCCGCTCGGAACAACCTCCCGCTCCGCATGTACAGTTTACAACCGAGACGGTAGATACGCTCATTCCCCGATTAAAGCAGGATTCTGACGGAGACGTATGGATTGTGGGTGGCGGAATACTGGTTGAAGCTGTGTTAGCCCAAAAATTACTGGATGAGATTGAAGTCGCCATTATTCCCAAAGTTCTTGGTGATGGCATCCCTTTATTCCCGACAGGCACTGTGCCAAGTCAATTCAAAATGATCCGAACTCAGACGCTCGGACAGATCATCTCGATTCGTTATGAGGTACAGAACAGCGATGCAGTGGACACGCCCTCAAATGTCTAGATAAGAAGAAAAGAAAAAGACCATTCTTATGATGAAGGAACCCCATGAAGCGAGACACATCTAACCCTTGGGGTACAATTCATGAAAGAGTGGTCTTTTCATTCCCATGTTTCAAGCTATCCTAACATGCCTCGCACATATTCTGCTAATACCTCTGCCGTCCTACGATGAGATAACTCGCCTGGATGGGTGCGCGCGCCTACCGTCTCTTCGGTTGTATCGGGAAGCTGGATAATCGTAACCTTGCGATCTCCTGTCTTTTTCGTATACGCATTAACCGCACGGTAGATGGCAGGCATCATCGGGAAACCAAGCATGCCATAAGCCCATACGAGATGTGCCGCCGGATTGTTTTTCCGAAGCTTGAACAAGAACTGTTCTACCGCTTTCTCAAAAGCAGCCAGATCTTCTTCATGATACGTACCGTCTTCGTTTAGCCGCTGCTTGTACACCTTGCCGGTGTCAGGGTCTTTCCACTCAGGTGACTGAAACGCACCTCCATCATTGCTACCCAGGTTCACAACCACCACATCCGGCTGCCACGATCCAAAATCATGCGGATCTCCTGCGCCCAACGCTTCGTTACGTTCACCAGCAAGCAGGCCACAGACCTGATCGTAAACATCGGGGATGTTCCCCTTCGGATTGTTATCCCAACTTGTCAGCACACCCCAGCCACTTTGCGAGATGACCCGATATTCTGCATTCAATGCCTCTGCTGTCATATACGTATAGTTATGTATGGCACTAAACCACATCGGAATCCAATCTTCCTCCGCTTTAGCCCCAATCGCACCTTCGCCAGATGTAATGCTGTCACCGATAAATTCGATCTTGTATGGTTTTTCCTGCACAGGCAGGAACGCTCCATCGGATTTCACCGCATGAACCTGCAAGGAACACCCCGGATCACCACTCATCGCTTGAACATCCTTAACGATCCGAACATTCTTCACCACATTCACGTTCATGCCCCGGAATACACAGACCCAGTACCTTCCCGCCGTTAACATCTGTCTGCTCACCGGAACACCGTTGATTACAATGCTGATCCATGACTCATACATGTCATACTGCGACTCCACCTCAACCCATAGTTCGGAGCCCTGTACATTAAGTTCAACCGCACTTCCCGTCCAAAATAAAGTCAGCGGCGACAACTCACCAGTTGTTCTGCCATGTACCTTGAGATTTCCGATCTCAGGCAGAGCAGTTACCTTTACATTCTCATTAGATATCATCATGCAAACCTCCTACGTTTGACTTAGATTATAAGCAGGTTCTTGCTGTTATACCCTTCGAAATCTCCCACAATAGCAAGCTTAACATGATCGTTCACGTATTTCTGCACAATCTCGCAGTTCTATAATAAGCAAGAATTATAGACTGTAATTTCTATGATACAATGGGGTTATTTCCTAACCAAACTAACTCTCGTGACATGCGAAGAAAAGAGGAGTCCATGGACACAAAGTGGCTGGAATGGGCCAAACAGATTCAAGCTATCTCACAAACAGGTTTAACCTATGCCAAGGATGTTTATGATATTGAGCGTTATGAGGAATTGAAACGTATTAGTATTGATATCTTAAGCAACTATACCTCTGTTAGCAAAAAGAAAATTTCACTTACATTTGCTAGTGATTCAGGTTACGCAACCCCTAAAGTCGATATACGTGGTGTTGTTTTCAGGGAAGACAAAGTACTTTTGGTTCAAGAGAAAATAGATGGGGCCTGGGCATTACCCGGGGGATGGAGTGACATCGGCTTATCACCATCAGAAGTAGCTGTGAAAGAAATTAAGGAAGAAGCCGGTTTTGATGTTGTACCGATGCGGTTGTTAGCCGTATTGGACAAAAAATTCCATGGACACCCACCTGAGCCATATCACGTATATAAAATGTTTATCCGATGTGACATTATAGGAGGGCATGCGGAAACAGGGGTAGAAACCAGCGCAGTTGATTTTTTTGCTATCGACGCTTTACCTGAATTATCATTGGAACGAAATACGCTGGAACAAATTAAAATCATGTTTGAATTTCTTGAACAACCAGATAAAGAAGTAATTCTGGATTAAAATAATAACCCCTTCAGCTTCCCGACCTTAGTCCATCAATTCCTGATGTCTATAGTACATGGTCTGCCATAAGGGGTTATCACTTTGACTTTGATAGACTATAAAACCTTACCCAGAAACGCCTTGGTCCGCTCATGTTGGGTATTCTGAAAAAGCTCTACAGGCGTGCCTTCTTCTACAATATATCCGCCATCCATAAAGATCACTCGGTCCGCCACCTCACGGGCGAAGCCCATCTCATGCGTAACAACAATCATCGTAATCCCCTCGTGAGCGAGGTCTTTCATCACTTGCAGTACTTCTCCAACCATCTCCGGGTCCAGTGCAGACGTAGGTTCATCGAACAGCATCACACTTGGGTTCATGGCGAGTGCACGCGCGATGGCTACACGCTGTTGTTGTCCACCAGACAACTGCTCGGGGTAAGCATCCCTCTTCTGAGATAGTCCGACCTTGCTGAGCAGTTCCATTGATTTTTTCTCATTCTCGGCCTTATTCAGTTTCTTGATATGCTTCGGCGCGAGCATGATATTCTCCAGTACGGTCAGATGTGGGAAGAGGTTGAACTGTTGAAACACCATGCCCACATTGGTTCGCAACTGATCGATATCCGTCTTGGGTGAAGTGACCTCGACACCGGCGATTGTCACTTTGCCAGACGTCACACCCTCCAGCAGATTGAGACAGCGTAAGAACGTACTTTTACCAGACCCGGAAGGCCCGATGACACATACGACTTCTTTCTCCTGAATCGTTGTCGAGATATCCTTCAATACCTCATTGGCACCAAACTGCTTTTTCAGATTCTCTACGATGATCATCGGATCGCATACCTCCTCTCAATGAACCGGGAAGCCCGGGACAATAACACAATAATGATCAGATAGAATATGCCGACCACACCCCAAATTTCGAATGCCCGGAAGTTGGAGGAAATAATAATCTCCCCGCTCTGCGTTAATTCTGCGATACCGATCGCCGACAACAGCGATGTATCCTTAATCGTAATAATGAACTGGTTCACAAAGGTAGGAATCATGCGCCGGGTTGCTTGAGGCAACACGACCAGTCGCATCGTCTGAAAACGAGTTAAACCCAGGGATCGCGCTGCTTCATGCTGCCCATTGCTAATCGAATTGATCCCCGCTCGGAAAATCTCCGAGATGTACGCTCCGGCATTCAGACTAATCGCAATAATACCCGCGGTCATCGCCGGAATGCGCATATCCAGGAACACCGGCAGCCCGAAGTAGATGAAATATACTTGCACCAGAAGGGGTGTACCACGGATGATATCCACGTAAAGTGTAGCTACCAGCCGCAACAATCGATTCAAGGAAGTACTCATCAGACCTGAGATCAATCCAATTACCATCGCAATGATGAGCGAGATCACGACCAGTTTCAACGTAACAACTGTACCCTCTAACAGAAGAGGTAGAGCGTCTATGATGACTTGCAAGGAGGAGTCCATCCGTACCACATTCCCTTCTATTTAGCCGCTGTTCCCAGGTACTTGCCAACAATCTCGTCGTACTTTCCGTTTTCCTGCAATTTCTTCAATCCGTCATTAATCTTCTTCTGCAACTCTGTGTCACCTTTGGCAACAGCAATGCCGTAGAAGTCACCGTTCAATCGATCTCCAACGATTTTGAGCTTGGCGTTCGGGTCAATGGCAATCTTATAGGAAATGACCGGGAAATCCTCCAGTGTAGCATCTGCGTTTTTGTTCGCGACCTCCTGATACATCGATGGGCTGTCATCAAAATATTTCACGGTTGCCCCATAGGTTTTTGCATATTCATCTGCAAGATTGGCACCTGAGGTTCCTTTTTTAATTGCAATAATCTTTCCCTTTAAATCTTGAGGACTTTGGATGTCCGCGTTATCTTCATGTACGATTAAGGACAGACCAGCCTGATAATACGGGTCCGAGAAGTCCACCACTTTTTTACGTTCGTCGGTAATGCTAATGCCAGCAATGGCTCCGTCCAGTTGATTCGCCGTAATGGCTGGAATAATGCCTTTGAAGTCCATCGGTTTGATCTCAACCTCAAAGCCCTCTTCTTCCGCAATCGCGTTCATGAGGTCAATATCGATTCCTACATATTTGCCGTCCTTCTGGAACTCAAAAGGGGGATACGTTGCATCGGTTCCAAATGTGTATTTCTCAACAGCTGAACCACTTGCCGACTGGGCACTATTCTCTTCACCCGATTTCGCTGCACCGCAGGCACTAAGTGTTAGAGCAAGAACGGACGCCATTACAATGGATGCTACCTTTTTCATAGAAAAACCCCTTTTCCGAATTAGATTGGGATCGACCGAATCGACCATTTGTATTTATGTACGTATTGTAATTTGCTCCCTACGCGAACTTACATGATCCTACATAAAATAATTACAACTTATGAAATTTAAATTAACATAAAGTGTTTTTTTGATAGTTAAACGCAAAAAAGTGCTAATAAAAGATCTTATTTCAGCATTTAATGTAAGGTTATATAACAATAACGAGCGTTAAAAACACAAAAAACCGAACATCCGTGAAGTGTTACCTCCGGGATTTCGGCTTTTGGATATGAGATATCATATCTCAGTTATTCATCTTTTCAATCGTCTCCATATAGAACACATGCAGGAACTTTTTGATATTCACCTTGCCTTTGTCGGTTGCCTGATCTTCTTCCATGGCTCTCATCTTCACTCGAACATCCTGAAAGTCAAAGTAGAGGGGCGCATAATGCTCAAACTTGTGGTTGCTATAGTCGGTGAGTCCAATCGAGGCCATATTCGTCAGTGCGGCAATCACCGTTCTGCGAATACGTTGTTCCATCGCCTTACTCTCTTTCTCCACGTCTTTGGGCGTAGACTTGTACGTCTGGGCCACTGCTTCGTATGACTCCTTCAGCGGCGGCCACTCCCCGGCACGCTTCTGATCAATTGCATATTCCATAAGGGCCACTATATCCTTGCTGCCACTTTCTCCGATGATCCCGAGATCCATCAGAATGCTCCTAGCCGCATCTCGCACCGAACGACCTTGGGCAGGGGCTGGCACCTCCACCAGATTTAATCGGGCCATTGACTGCTTGATCTCCAGCACGTAGCGTTCATACTTCCACTGTTCATTCACTTTGCTGAGCACATGCTCCACTTCTACCCGATTAATCGGTTTATGAATGAAGAACTCAATTCCGTTCTGGTAGGCAGCACCTACCATCTCCTTGTTCTCCACCTGAGAGATCATAATGAATTTGCCGGTATACCCGCTGTGCTTCAGTTTCGCAACCGTCTCAATTCCGTCCTGATCCGGCATCAACAGATCAATCAGCACCACATCGGGACGCAGATCCATGATCATCCGCGCTCCTTCTATGCCGCCCTCTGCCATACCTGCAAGCTCGCCGATTCCACAGGATTCAATGATATCATGCAGCATGCTTCGGCTGACCACATCATCATCCACGATCATGATAGAAAGTGTCATCGACATCGCCCCCCTTGATTAGATTCATTTTGGGAATAGCTATAGCAAATGTAGTCCCTTTCCCTTCCGGAAGTCCCGATTCTACCTTAATATGTCCCTCCAAAGACTGAACGATATCACGTACATGAGACAGACCAATGCCGGTTGCAGCAATGCCGACTTCATTGAACTTCGTTGTATAGCCCGGTTCAAAGATCACATCCCGTTTGGATTCAGGTACGCCTTTTCCAGTATCCATCACGACCAAATGCACGTCATCTCCCTGCTCATACACACGGATTCGGATCGTCCCGTCATAATCAATCGCCTCTACCGCGTTAGCAATCAGGTTGTTCATTATCGTTAGAAGAGGAATGTAATACGGAGACTCACAATCATAATGTTGCTCGATGTCGATCTCCACCTGCTTATGCAGCATCTCACTATATTTTCGGTTTGCTTTGCTGGCAAAGTTCAGCACTTCGGACAAGCTCATGTTGACCGCTTTTTCGTTATCATACAATTTCAGCAGACCCGCAAGAATGCGTTGTGAGTCCTTCTTCACTTCATGAATCTGCTGAGCAATGCCCAGTGTGCGCTGACTGTATTGGTTCATCTCCTGCTCTCGAAGATCTCGATATAGATCATAGCTGTCTGCCGTAATGCCTTCGATCGTATTCATTGCTTTTTTCAAGTAAAACACCTCGCCATACAGACCTGAGTTTACACTCAGCATCTGCTCCATCCGTTTCTCCTGCTCTGCATGCAAAAGCCGCATCTGTCTCACCGCAAAGCTGTTGTAGAGCCCAATTATAAAATAACTTCGCAGACCGCCCACCACAAGCAGATACAACCATTCCTTCATATAAAAGATATTGGTCCCACTTAACATGCCGCGAAGCAGCAGCTCAACAAGGTTAGAGGAAAAGTCGATACAGGTAATCAGGCCGCCGAGCAGAAGAGGCTGCATTTCATGGAATCGATGCCTGAGCTTGCTAAGACCATAGGCAAAGACTACATAATACACGCCTGCCCCCAGATTGTCCCGCATGCTTTCCAGAATGGATACGGTCTGTACATGATTGATGAGATCTGCCGACTGAAACAGGAAACTTGCCATACCTGTCAGGATTCCTGTCTTCACATAAGACAGGTGCGGCATAATCATCAGCAGAAATAAAAGAATGCTAACCCCCAGCCCGATTCGGAAGTAGTCTTCCCGGAACGGATTTATCTTGAATTGCGCCCCTACCGCTGTGGCAAAGGCAATGGCCGTCATCTGCACATTCTCATTTTTGACCCAATTACGCATCGTTCTCTTCACCCACTATAACAACATTTAGCGCTCATTACCCGAACCTGCGCTTCTAATGTTAAATATACTAACATATGAAAGATGCATTAGAAATAATTAAAATTAGGGAATGAACACGCAAGCAATACAAAAAGGCCGGAAGTCTTCACTTCTGCGGCCTTTTCCTTATATCTCGTCCGGAATATCAAATGATACCATCGTGCCCTCTCCAGGCTCACTTACAATTGATAATCCCTGACCATACCGTTGCAACAATCTGCGGTTCGTATTCACAATGCCTATTCCGCCTTTTCCACCTGGCGTAGCATGTAGCAGCTCTGCAACCTTCTCCGGTTCCATGCCTTTGCCATTATCCTTCACCTCAATACGGGTATAACCCTCATGGCGAGTAATGGATAGGCATACTGTCCCACCCACATTTCGGCTTAATAACCCGTGTCTTACGGCATTTTCAATCAAGGGCTGAATCGACAGCGGCGGGAGAAGTAGAGGAAGATCCGGCTCTACGTTTAGTACCACGGACAATCGATCTTCAAATCGCGTTTTCTCAATAAAAAGATAAGCTTCTACGAGTTCCAGCTCGTATGATAATTTCACCAGTTCCCCTGTATTGAGATAGTTGAAGCTAATTCGTAAATAGGATGAAAAAGCCTCACCAAGCTTCCGCATATGCTCTGTATCAATATCACTTAGGACCATAAGTGAATTCAACGTATTAAACAGGAAATGCGGCTGGATCTGAGCCTGCAAATAAGCAGCCTCCATGCGTAAGCGCTCCTGGATGGACTGATTTAACATGGTCAATGCACGTATCCGATATTTTAGCTCCAGCGCATCTACAGGCTTCGTGACATAATCATTGGCTCCCGATGCAAAACCGGTATATATATCTGGTGGCTGGCTTCGTGCAGTTAACAATAACACCGGAAGTTCTGACATGGAGTATTGTTCACGCACCTTCTGGGTTAATTCATATCCGGACATATGGGGCATCATCACATCCGTTATGAGCAGATCCCACTGGCGTGTGCCCAGCAGTTCCATCGCTTCCTGGCCCGACCGGGCCGTAGTTATGGTGTAGGGTTCATTCGACAGAATGCTGACCAGCACATCCAGATTCACCGGATCATCATCTACAGCCAGAATGGTGGCTTTCCCCTCTTTTAACAACGGAGCCATTTCTTCTGTCGCCATGACTTCTTCGTCCCCCATACCTGAGCGGGGTAACAGGAATCCGCTAGGTGCATCTTGCATCATCTCCGCGGCCTGTTCCCATATCGGAGGAAGCTGTGACTGAGTCTGATGGGTGGTTTCATTCGCGAGCGACAGATCAAAGCTGAATATCGAGCCATTTCCGAGTTCCGAGTGAACCGTTAGTGCCCCGCCGTGCAATTCAACGAGCTCTTTACAAATGTTCAGTCCAAGCCCGATGCCTTGTCCATCGCTTATTCCATATGACCCTTGTTCATACGGAAGGAAAATGCGCATCCTCGTGTCCTCATCCATGCCAATGCCGGTATCCGTCACATGAATCAGAGCCTGTCCTTCACGAATTTCGGCACTCACCGATATCGTTCCTTCCTCGGTATGTTTAAGCGCGTTATGCAGCAGATTATACAAAATCTGAACGAGCCTTTCTTCATCAGCCATGACCGGCGGGAACGATTCCGGAATCTTCATATGAAGGTGGACCGGTTTGCGTTCTGCCATGAATTGAAGCATGGCGATAATACCTGGCACAACCGACTGTATGGAAAGAGGAGCCTGACGTAATACAATACGATGTTCCTTCAGCCGGACTACATCCAGTAGATCACCGAGGAGATGGGACATCCGCCGACCGATCGTAATCAGCAGTTCCATATCCTCCAGGCTCCGTCCATCCAACTTGTCCTTCTCTCGGGTGACTACATTGTGAGCGATGTTAATGATCCCGTGCAGCGGAGTCCTCAGTTCATGTGAGGTATTCGCCAAGAACTGATCTTTAATTTTGTCACCCTTCTGCAGTTCTGTATTCAGCTTGATGTTCTCCTTGGCATTTCTGAAGTATTTCTTGAACCAATAGGCGGAGAAGCCGGTAATGGCAAAGATGATGTCAATGGGATAATAGACTGTTGTCACATCTTTCGATGTCTCACTTGTACTCCACAACATATTGGATATGATGCCTCCGGCTGTCAGTAGTAGGAAAACCATATCTCGATCAGCCTGTTTCCTAAAGAGCATGACACCTACAATGTACAGGAACCAGAGAGAAGAGACGAGAAAGAATAAGTCGATGAAAGCGTAATGAACCATGGCATAGACAACGTGAATGGGCACAGCCAAAATAACAGCAATATAAGCCAATGTCGTGACAATGCCTAATTGAAGGATCTTTGTTGGGATATGTACCACGGTCAATCTCTGGAACAACAGCAGAATACAGGCATTTTGCAGCAGCAGACCAATCAGACGAAGCTTGATCCCCCACGTATAGTTAATAGGGAGCCATAACATCAGAATGTTATCATGACCAGCCATAACCACGATGCCCACAGCTAAGGTTAATATAGCTGCAACAAGTAAGGCCCGCTCCTGGGGGTTGAACACAAACAGAATACAGGCATACATGCCATGAAGGAGTAAAACGAGAAAAATGGCCAGTTGAAAACCGATGGAATACCAACGTGCGTAATCAACCGCCGCCTGGGAACCGAAGCGAACGGGTTTACCGATCCCTCCTATGTACGGGCTATCATAATTGGCTACACGAATGAGTAATTCGATCTCGGTGGTTCCATCATGTTCATAGGTCGCCGTATACGAGTTACTTCTCGGTACATATGTATCTGCATCCTCCGATATCCTCCCCATTCCACCTGTGATATCCCCATTGAGTTCAATCTCGGATGAACTTCGAATGTTTTTGAACCAGAAGGCCACAGGTGTTTGGAGGGGATCCGTCAAAATGCGTAATCGGTATGTGGCATAGCCAATTGCACTCTCCAGATCCCGATTCTTCTCGACATTTTCCCAATTGCCCGGAACTTGGACTACACCTGCCGCAGCTCCTCCCCTACCTGAAATATCCTTACTGGTCAGTAATTCATTCGAATATAGTTCCCATTCTCCATTCAGATACATGATCGGCGTTCGCTCCAGATCAACACCTCGTAAGTCAAGTACACCATTCACAGCGTGATGCTCATCCAACGCAGGGAAGAACTGCGACCAGACCCAACGCATGCCAACCAATGCCACTAACATAATCGACAGGATCAGAACATATTTGAAACGGCTTGCGGACTTTGGTTGTCGTAACCTCATTGGATACGCTGTCCTGACTTGATCAGTCCCAGCTTCCAGTCCCTGTACCATTCGCGGACCTCTTCACTAATCGGTATCTCCAAATCTTGCTCCATTCTGGTAGTTAAGAGACGATACTGCTCCTCCACACCGAGATCGTTGTGCATTTCATCATATAACTTCATTAGAATAAAATAACTTTCTTCTTCATCCGGAAGCATATGCTGGATGCGTCGTGTACTCTCAATCACTTTATCCGCCAGTCCATGCTGCTGGTAATACAGACTTAGTTGTCTCATATGATACAGCCACAGATAGCGTAATCTTTCCCGCTCAGGTTCAGCCCACATGTATTCATAATTACCAAGATAGGTACCCTTATATAGATGAAGCGCTTGCTCATAGGCATGAACGGTACTTGCGTCTACGGCCTTCCATTGCCTGATTTCCCGTTCCCACTGCTCACTATCCAACTGAGCCTCACCCAATTCAAGTCGATAACCTGCCTCCAGGTGTCCACTTTGAATCTTAATCATATCCATATTGCAAGTTTTCAGGGTTTGGCGGACATGATACATCGTAGTGTAGAGTTGGCGTGCCGTCTTCTCCTCTTCCATTCCCGGCCACAGAAGCTCCAGCAGAACACTGCGATGAATAACCTGGTTCCGATGGTGAAGCAGGTATGCAAACAGCTCCTGCGCCTTGCTTGTGCGCCATTTGGCAACCTGAATATCCTTGCCCGGAAGCTTAAACTGAATCTGATTAAAACAGCAAATCAAAGGTACGTTTGTATCCTTTGAACGTTGCTCGCGTTTTACACTCAGTTTCTCTCTTACACGACTCACCGTCTGCTTCAATCGATCTTTTTGGATAGGCTTCATGACATAGTCCAAGGCCTGAAGTTCGAAAGCATGTACCGCATATTGATCGTAACTGGTTACAAATATAATCTCGGTGCCGGATGATACCGCCTGAATCTGTCTTCCCAGATCCATCCCATCCATCTCTGGCATATGGATATCCAGAAATACAACATCAGGTCTGTGCTGCTCCACAATGCCTGCGATAGCCTCTGTTGGATTCATATATGTAGCAATAATTTCGATGTCGCTTACTTCTTTTTCTAGTGATTTTTGAAGGCCTATCAACGCTAGACGTTCGTCGTCAACCAATATCACTTTCACAGGAGCTTCCTCCTCGACCCTGAGGTCTTGAGATTTATTTTCACTATTATATCATAGGCATTTTAAGTATTATGGTTATCATTTCCCAATTTCAATTTCTAGCAATTTAATTGTATAATATTAAATAGAAGACAAGTTAACAATCCGGTCTGGAAGAAAGGAAGGTTTCATATGTCAGATGCGAATCAAAGCTTCGGGCAAGCCCTTGTTAAATCATTAGTGGGGGAACGCGGTCATATCCGCATCGCCCATGCTCTACCCGATATCGATGTCACACTTGCTGCTCGTACGCACGAGGCCATGCCTTATACGATCTATCAGTTGGTGAAACATATGCATTATTGGCAGCAATTCATGCTCGAACACTTGGAAGGACGCAAGCCACAGCCCCCTGCTAACGCGAGTGAGAGCTGGCCTGAGGGGAAAGGCCCTCAGGACGAAGCAACCTGGAAGGCAGATATTCAGGCATTCCTGGCTGGGGTTGATCAAGCGGTAACCATTGCAGAAACAGCACAATTAGATGAGCCACTACTTTATTTCCCGGGGGAAACCAAAGCAGGACTTCTGCGCAATATCGCCTCCCATAACTCGTACCATCTAGGGGAGATTGTTCTGCTACGTCGCTTCTACGGTGCGTGGCCGCCTCCAGGTGGCGGATATCCGGCGTAAACCATATTTACATCATATCTAGTGAACGAATATACAGACACATCTAAGCTGTGAAAGGATCGATTGTTCCTTTTACAGCTTCTTGTCGTTAGAGGCAAGTTACAAGTAACACCCATTGAACGTACAGGTTATAACGCTCGTATCCTGCTCCAGGCTCATATATTACTTCAAAGTACGTATATGACTTTGAGGTGCGTACTTCTCATCCTTCTTTTTCTGGCCCACAATATGAACAGAAGAAGAGAGGAGCATGTCCATTGCAAACCGAACCATCTGTTATCCGCTACACTGCCCTTGTTATCGGTGCTGGAGGCGTCATTGGAAGAAACCTTATTGATTATCTGATGACACTTCCCGAGTGGAATGTCATTGGTGTATCTCGCCGCGGAGGGGAAGATGCCCCCAGATTACGTTATATATCAGCTGATTTACTGAATGAAGCAGACACACAAGACAAACTAAGTCATTTAACGACCGTTACGCATATTTTCTACGCCGCGTATCAGGATCGCCCAACCTGGGCCGAATTGGTACAGCCCAACTTGGCCATGCTCGTTAATGTGGTGAATACGATTGAACCGATCGCTCCAAATCTCCAACATATTAGCCTAATGCAAGGTTATAAAGTATACGGTGCGCATCTGGGCCCATTCAAAACACCTGCCAAAGAAACGGATGCACATCATATGCCCCCCGAATTCAACGTCAATCAGCAGCAGTTTCTCGAGGAACGGCAACCCGGAAACAGCTGGACCTGGTCAGCCCTTCGCCCGTCTGTGGTGTGTGGATTTGCCCTGGGTAATCCAATGAATCTTGCCATGGTTATTGGCGTATATGCGGCTATCTCCAAGGAACTTGGCTTACCACTTCGATTCCCTGGAAAACCAGGAGCGTATCATTCGCTGCTTGAAATGACGGATGCCACATTGCTCGCTCATGCAACCGTATGGGCAGCAACCGATCCGCGATGTGCCAATCAGGCATTTAATATCACCAATGGCGATCTGTTTCGCTGGAATGAGCTTTGGCCCCGAATCGCTGCTTTTTTTGAAATGGAAACCGCACCTCCACTCACCCTCTCACTTGCAACTGTGATGGCAGATAAAGAAGATCTATGGAAGTCCATGATTGAAAAGTATGGTTTGGTGAACACCCTTTATGATGATGTCTCTTCCTGGGCATTTGGTGACTTTGTCTTCTCGTGGGATTACGATTTCTTCGCAGATGGTTCCAAGGCTCGCCGCTTCGGATTTCATGATTTCATTGACACTGAGGCTATGTTTATGGATATTTTTAGAAATCTACGTGATCGCAATATCCTTCCGTAACGTAAATAAAATGCAAAATAAGCCGATTCCTGAATTCCAGAATCGGCTCATAGCAGTCCCTCAACGGTCCGTAGTCGTTGGTGGCTTAAACAGAATTTTTCCTCGATCACCATAAACATTCTCCACGTGTATATCGCCCCACCTACACATCAGATGAAGAATCTCTTTAAGAGTCCACCCATATGCTGTTAACTCATACTCCACTTTAGGCGGGACCTGGTGATGGGAAATTCGGACAATGATCCCCGCCTCCGTTAGTTCACCAAGTTGTTGAGTCAACACTTTCTGGGTGATCGAAGGGATCAGTTTCATCAGTTCACCATTACGTTTCTTGCCAAAGGTAAGATGGAATAGAATAACGGGCTTCCACTTTCCCCCGATCACTTCAAGAAAAGCTTCAACTGCGGTGTTATATACTTTGAGCGGTTCCTCCATATCACCTTCGGTCTCCCTTCGAGTCTATTGCTTAATCTTCCCGATTCATCTTCTCAAAAATACGGACTAGTTGCGCTCGATCCTCTTCGTTTAATTTCTGGAATAAATTCTTACGCAGCTGCTGGCCCTCCAAGATTGCTCTTCCGAGGACTTCGGTCCCTTTATCCGTAATGTTCAAATAAATAATGCGACGGTCCGCTTCATCAACCATTCTAACGACTAGTTCCTTGGCTACCATCTTGTCCGATAAATAACTGAGTGTAGGCGGCGTGAATCCTAATTTTTTTGCAATATCCGAAGGTCGGCTTTTTCCATTCTGTTGGAGATGGCTGAGTACAAGCACATGAGAGACACCGAGGTCTTCATTGAATGCTTTGTTCCATTGTATGATCAACTTGTTGGTGAAATTATCCATGTTGTGTATAAGCTCGAAAATGTTCTGTTCTTCCATTAGATCCTCCTTGAAAAATAAAACAACAGCCCTCATTTAACTTAAGGGCTGTCATCATTTTACACGCTATTGGGCTGAGTAGCCACCATCGATCACCAGTTCAGATCCGGTAATGTACGAAGAATCATCCGACGCCAGGAACAACGCTGCTTTGGCTATATCTATTGCCTGGCCCAGACGCTGCAAAGGCGTTGCCTGAATTAACCGTTCAAGCAGTTCTTTCGATGTGTTCAAGGATTGGGTCATTGGTGTTTCGATGATCCCAGGAAAAAGTGCATTCACCCGAATGCCTTGACGACCAAAGGTGGTCGCAGCGGCTTTGGATAATGCACGTACCGCGCCTTTGGATGCCGAGTAATGGTTAAAGCCTTGTCCAATCATAGCCGTGTATGATGAGATATTGACGATGGAACCTTTTTTCTGGGCTGCCATATAGGGAGTGACATGTTTCATGCCAGCGAATGGGCCGTAACCGTTAATGGAGAGCATTTTCTCCCAATCCTGTGCATTGATTTCCTCAAATGGCTTCTCTGAAGAAATGCCTGCATTGTTGACCAGAATGTCAATTTTCCCAAATCGTTCATTCACTACTTTCGCCAGTGCCTGCCAATCTTCATCCGAAGATACATTCAACTTCATTCCGTACACATTCTCTTTTTGGCTTACTCTCTCCAGTGCTTCCTCATTAATATCTGCTGCAATGACGATGGCGCCTTCCTGCGCAAAAAGATCTACCATGCCCTCTCCGATTCCCGAGGCACCGCCAGTAATAATAGCTACTTTATGATCTAATTTTCCCATGTGGATCACTCCTAACGTATTGTCATTCATGCTTACGATGATGCTTAAGCTCCTTACGTGAAGAAACCAAGCTATTTAGACTTATTATATTTAGACATCTAAATATTGCATGTCTAAATATTATCAGAGTCACTTCCTTTATGCAACGAGCATACCCATATATCCTTATTTTGGATTTGTATAACAGATCTCATTCATCTATTCTCATTCTTTGACATATGCATAGCTCGGCAACATGGCCGTGTACACCAATAACCGGACAGCAAAAAGACTGCTCCCTTCGCTAGGGTGCAGCCTTTTCAATTTCAACGATTTGTATAAAGAGGAACTCCAGCTCTTCCTTACAGTACACCTTGAAGGTTTGCAGGTTGATTTTCTTCATTCACCAGACCTTGAATAAAGGTCTCAAAATTGGGCGCAAGCCAAGTGATCTTGTAGTTTTCATTTTTATCCACATGAACAACCTCGGGCTCACCAGCATTGCCGGATTCACGATAATCCAGCATCACGATCTCCGAATCGGAAGGGCACTCACATAACACAACACCAATCTCGGGGTACCCTCCCTGCTCGATGATGTACCGACTACCCGATTGACCACCTAACGAATGTGCTTTCTCACGTCCAATACCCAGTATTCCCTTGACCTCAACGCGGATTTTCTTGGCAGCTTCTGCTTGGCTAACAGGATAATACCGATAGTGGGGAACACCACCATTATGTAATTTCATCATGTTTATATAGGATGTTGGCAGCTTGAACACCAACTGCTCCTCCATTGACTCGATCTGTCCATCGGTAGGTGGGGCCAACACATATTGATCCACGGCTTCAGCACTGTCATTCCAAAAACCTGTTGGTTCCAGATGGCTAACACTAACAGGTTCATATGAGATTTCAGTAACAGATGGGACGGTATCCACCGATTCATCTACGGATTCCTCTAAGAGTTCCTCTGAGGGCTCCTCATCCATTTTACTTCGAATCCATTCCAGGAACTCCAGCGTATCTTCATCCTCAGGCTCCAATTCATCCGCTCTTTCGAACGCTTGCTGTGCATGCGCATACTGCTCCAGATAGTAATAAGCCAGTCCAATCCGATAATGCCAGAGTGGGTCACCTGTACCCTCTTCAGCAACCGTCAGGAATTGTTCAACCGCTTCATCGTACCGTTCCAGGTTATTCAGCGCTCGTCCCAGATGGTTAACCAGCTCATAATCCCTTTCTTCCACAGGAATCGCTTGAATTGCATCTACAATTTCCTGAAATTCATCTTCTTCATGCCACTCCTGCAATTGAACCAACAGATCGTCTCTCATTTCTTTTTCCTCCCCGTTCATTCACTCATGATTACGTATTGAAAATTATACCACTATCTAGATCACCTTCTCCAGCCAAGCCAGATCCTTGAGCCTGTCACGAATCAATATCTACTCATTCGCAATGCAAAGAATAAAAAGGTAACCTGGACCCAGTTAAGAAAACCAGGCAGGCTACCTCCTTCATTTCTTCCACGATATCGAATTCTTCATTCAATTCAGTAACTCCACACAATCGTAGACCCATCCTGCACTTAACCAATTCCCTAGATCACTGGAACCACTGATCGGTGTAATGGTGATCGTATTGGAACCATTCACGAAGTAAGATGCTGGGACATTCCAGCTAAACGTTGTGTTGTTGCCACGGTAGGTACCAATCGTGAAGCTACGAGAATTGGGCTGTGAAGACGCGGCAGGGTTGGTTAATGCATGTCCATTAACCGTTACGCTAGGTCTGCCATTATTGTAGGCTGCGGTAATCCCGATATTGAGCATATGGGAAGATGCCGCTTGAGATGCATTCAAGTTAAACGTTATTGTGGTTGGTGAATTCTGACCACGGAATTGGATGGCCGGGAATCGATTGGTCGCGCTGCCCGTAGCATAGGTGACAGGCCCCCAGCTTGGATTACGACTATCGGACGGGTGACGGATCGGAATGGTCTGTCCATTCAAGAACTCCCGTGGTGTACCATCCCAGTTACCGATTCGCCAGATGCTGGAGGCTTGACTCGGATCATTGTTGATCGTACGGGTATTCAGCGTCGTCGTTTGGCCTGCCGTGACATTAACCGTTTCTGTATATACCGCCAGTTCTCCCTTATAGGCTGTCATGGTGTATGTCCCTGGAATCATGCTATATTTGGCGGCTGCCCCACTTGAAGAGGTACCCACCCAATACTGAGCATTGCTATTGGCGAACCCAATCGTGTACGCGTACCCTGTATCCATCCCGGAGAGACCATTAAGCACCACGTTCCCCCGACTGGATACCCAGCCCTGCAGATTCAAACCAGACATCCAACTGAAATCAGGTACACTTGGCGTCCCCCCTGTGGTGAAGATCAGAGCGTATGGTCCGTGCAGACCCAGGCGCCAATTTTCCGTTTGTGCATGGCCCGAGTTCATATAATTATAGACTTCCGTCTCCGTTCCACTTTGGAACTGGATGTCACGGAAGAATGGGCCGCCAGAGCTTTTTTCCCGATTGCCGTAGGCCATAAATACACCAACGCCATTACCCGTCACTCCACGAACGGATAAGTCTTTGGCCTGATCATTACCATAATATTTGGAGGCAGACTGTCCATTGGCAAACCCGAACACATCCTGACTTTCAATCGCTCCAGTATTACCCCGGTTGTTAGAATTCGCCGGAACACCTGTCAACACACTACCATTACCGCGGAAAATGTACCGTAACTCTCCAATCGAAGGTTGAGCCGTGATATGCGTTGCCATGTATATGATGTTCTCGCCACCACGCGAAGCATAATAGTGAGTCAATGTGTTGGTGGAAACGGTAATTAACACCGTTGAACCCGAAGGTGACTTATTCCACGTTACATTTGCAGATGATCCCAACCCTGAGCCAATATGTGATCCCCTATTGCTGTTCAGCTCCGTGCCATTCATTTTGGCTGATATAATATCACCATTCGTTTTGTTCACTACATAGACTAATCCCGAACCGGTGTTCACTTCAATTCTGGAGCCGTTGTCTGTGACTTGGATGGTGGCTGCATGGCTTGTGGAGGCAGGGAAAACCAAAATCGTGGAAAACATGACGATGAGTAAAAACATACCTATTCCCTTTTTAACGAAACGTTGAGTCACGCAAATACTCCTCCTGTCAGATTAATTTGTGAAGCGCTTACAATATGATGTATAACAACTTAATTCCGTCTCATATCTATATGTCTGCATATGTGGGCATGTCCACAATCCATGGAATGTTATATCCGATTACGTATAGGTCACCACTTCATTTCAATTTATGCTCGCCCCCTTCTTAAAACACATTGCTGAATAAAAGAAATCTTACAATTTCAATAAAATAATACCATTATATTACATATAATCGCAATAAAAACGACGAATTGATCCGTTAGTAATTCTGAAAACGAAAAACGCAGCTTCAAAAGCTGCGTTCGCGGATACCCATCTAGAGAAGATATCATCTCTTCCGAACAGGTATCCAAATCTCGCTTTTATATTGCTCAACAGTAACATCCTTGTGCTCATTCCATAACATTTCAGGACCCTCACTCAGCTCATAGTCCGATGAAGGAAACCACTCTGCGTAGATCCGGCCCCAGACCTCCTGAAGCGTGTCAGGGAAAGGACCCACGACCGTAAATACGGCCCACGTCGAAGCAGGAACCTCAAGCTGTGTCAGACCTTCAGGCGTTTCTTTGGTCGTAGCTGCGCCAATGTAATGATCCAGTTCTCCCTGTTCCGTCATACGCCCCTCACTGAAATGGGCAGAAGCACTAATTAAGCCCAGAGGCTGGACGTTCGATGCCCCCTTAATTGTATCAATTAAATCCGGTGTAAGCTGCTGGTACATCGCAGCGATCTCCGGATTCACCCCATTGAATACGATCGGCACCCTTTTACGAATACCCACGATTCGAAAAGCCTCTTTGTCTTCAATACGGTAGTTCATTTCGTTTCCTCCTTGAATGGTCAGTTGAAATGTCATCCGCGGGAAGGCTTTAAGAGATGGGCCATGGTTCCGCGCTTCGGAGGGCGTAGTGCCATGCAAGCTTTGAAATGCCCTAGTGAAAGAATCGGGCGATGTATACCCGTATTTCAGCGCAATATCAATAATTTTGCTGTCACTTTGACTTAGCTCCATGGCCGCTAGCGTCAAGCGGCGACGTCGAATATATTCCGAGAGCGTTACACCACTTAGAAAAGAGAACATACGTGTAAAATGATACTCCGAGCAGCAGGCAATTCGGGAAATCTCCTTCATATTCAGGGCGTCCGTCAGATGTTCTTCCATGTAATTCAAGGCTTCATTTAACCGCCTCAGCGTATCCATATCATCCCTCCCACGTTAATTCAAGCTTAACAAAGTCTTTCTCTTTGCATCCGACATTACCTGCACCTTTCTGTAGGCTCTGTGCACACATACCAGAAAAAAAGAGCAGCATAAGCTACTCTTTTTTAATGTTGATACACACATATCGCGGTTTCAAGTCAAACAGGTCAGGCAAGATACTCCGCCATAATCTGCTCAATATCATACGGCGTCACGCCCTCATCGACCGCATAGATGGTATCGGCCTGATCCTTCGTGTCCACCAGTTCCCCTCTCGCTTTGGCGTGCAGCATGAACAAGTCATACAGGTCGGGTTTGCGTAATGTGGTCAGCGCCTTACCCATCAGCACGATACCTTTCTGATTCCCCTCTACGTTATTGTTGTAGTCCGGATATCTGGTCAGCGCCAGATCCGTCCAGATGATTGTTCGCTCAACCAGATCGAGAATTACAGGAATGGCTAGCTGGGTGTCCGCTGTGATATCGATTTTATTCTGGACAGTAGTTGGTTCATAGATCTCACCCGAGCCCGGCTTCTTGCGCATCATCCAGCCTGCAAAACATTCCGGCAAATTACAGTACGGATGGCTCGTGAAGGAGTGCAATGTCGTCACCACATAGCGTCCGCCATAATTCACGATTGAGGGGATATGCAGATCAATGAATTCACTTGCACCATGTGGTGCAGTCACAATATCCCCACTATGAGCCGCTTTGTATTTGACGGATCGCAGATTGGTGTAGGAGATATGTTCAACGTAATTCCAATTCTCGTCATACATGACCGCCGACAAGTCAATATCCACACGCCCCGTAGGTGTGCCGTCCACCTCGCCCTCTTTCCACCAGCTGAAGAAACGTATCGTGTCACCTTCACCCATCGGGATACGGCTTCCACGCACAATGGTTCGCAGAGCTTTGCTCGCGGATCGTTGTGAAAAAGGAACCAGATAATGCTGGAGACGTTCATCAATATACGTCTTTCCGAGTGCTGGGAAGTCAGCGAACCGTGTAATCAAGGCCTGCTCGCACAATTCCACGACTTCCTGACAGACCGCCTCGTCAAGCTCCGGCAGCTCATTCGGGATGCCAAAAGCCTTTGCTACATTGCCTTTCGGAAAAAAGACCCGCAAATCCGAGGCTTCATTCCGCTGTGCGAAATGCTGTCTCACCTGCAATAACACGGGTGTGGATACCTGTGCAGCCACTTCACCAAAGGCCAACAGTACATACGCTTCATCTTCAGTTATCCGCAGCATGTGATCCAGTTTTCTCGCAAATTCACCTGGACGCTGCGACAACAGATCGATTAGACTCCATACATTCCGATATTGGAAGGCAAGCTCCACACTTCCGTTGAAGGTCGAATAAGGCTTATTATTACGCAAAATATCAAAGGCTTCATCGCATCGTGGATACCGAAGCTTATATTCCGAAGGATGCAGAATTTCGCCAAGGCGAATCCAGCGATCCTTATAACGCAGCATATCCTCCGTGATGGAGCCACATTGCTCCAATAATCCGAGCAAAAGGCGTCTCTCACGGCGTTTGAATTTTCGGAAGGGAGAAGCCGCAGCGAGACTGACATCACCATTCGACCAAGCAACAGCCAGACGCAGGACATCACTTGCCGTTTTGAAATACATGCCGATTCGGTCGATGTTCGCCTTTTCATGCTTCAACAGCGAGGAGACCACGAAGCCTACATTTTCTTTGAACGGAATCTCGGCGGGCAGAATCGCATCCACTTCACTTGGATCTGCATGCTCCAACACGGTATCGATATCTTTCTTGTCTGTTTCCGAGATGGAACCTTTCGCTTCAATGATCTGACGAATGAGTGTCTGGAAGGCTTGTTTGTTTCCCAAACCAATGACTTTCAAGTCCGTCTTCTCCAGCAAAGGCATTCTCTCCACAGATGGTTGATCCGGGTAGACCACAGTCAGATTGGTCAGATAATGAATAATCGCATTGAGATATAACTCCGCTTCATCCGCTTGCATCACCTGCATCGGGAATCCTGCATACATCGGTGTGTACTTCACATGTGCGCCGACCATGACTCTCAGATCAGCCACAAGTTGAATATATACGGTTTCAAATTGTTCCTTGGACAGCTGCCGCATCGCCTGCATTAACTCATCCGAGAAGGTGTATCCGAGCGTTTCAATATTCTTGAGGGCAGTCGCCAGGTGTGTCTTCGGCAACTGTTGCTTCCCTTCGTTGGGTTCAATGATGAGTTTGTTCGCTCTGCGCAAATAGATCGTATTGTTCATGATAAAAGAGTCCAGGAAAGCCACATCCCTATATAACATGATAGGTTAGGGTTAGAAGGAAGGAATGTGATAGCCTGGACGCCTCCTCTCTGATAATGAGATCTTCAGGAGAGCTGCGACCCTATGATCTCCAATGATTGTAGAAGGAAGGATCGCAATAGCCTGAAGGCCAGCGATTCGAAGTTCGTCACCCGAATCTCTGGTGAACCCATCATCTCAGATTCCACGATATGCCAACAGGGTGAAAGTATTACGACACACCATTGAAATTCTTTTTTATATCCACCAAAAGATATATGTGGTTTATGATCTTTCCCAAATCCAGGGGGAGTGCTCAAAATTGTGTCGAATATAACAAAGAAGAACCCTAGAGAATGATGCAGAAACGAGGTTAGGACGATGGAACTTCAAAAATTATATTCTGATTATATACGGCTCAAATTCAATTGTGGAGTTAAGCCTGAGCCTTCGTGCACAGATTATATGGAGTATGGTTTGTATGAGGATAATAGTGCCGAACTGTTTATGGTATCCCACCCAGATGAGACATTTACAAACTGGATGTCGAGACTGCGTCCGAAAGATCCCTATTATGGATCAAGGCCAGACTGGAAGCCGACTCTCTCAGAACCATTTGAACAGCTCGATGTTTATGACGAAATGATTATGTATTATCTGTTATTTACCATCAACACCACGCTGTCGATCAACACGTATAACACCTACAGTGCCATGAATGAATTTATGAAAAGCTATAGCTTCTTCCAATTGTCTCAGCTAAGCGAAATTCCCCAATTCAGCGAGGAACAAAAGCATCTGTTACGTGACTTTTTCTTCTTTTTTTACCTCTATGCACACCCGGTTAATGAAGATACATTATATGCCTGCTCATTCAGCGAACAACACCTTGTACATACGAAGACCGACATTTCATTGGAGGATTATTTTTCGGCATACCATGATCACTACACCTTACTTCGAAATGAATACAGGGAACAAATCGTAATCACTGCTGAAGAGATCCAAGCCTGCAAACGCCTGACGCTGGAACTGCTATATACCATTGAAGGCCGATCTCCCAAGTTAAACATGCCTTCAGAGGAAGGTTTGGAACCAATCATCATGTTAATTAACAACGTGAGTCAGATGTTACAGTTGTATACAGAGGAACCGGAGGCATTATTCCAGATCATGCGGGATTTCCTTATTCAAGCTGAAGGTCACTCCAGTACATACGCTAACCACTGTTTCAAGACACTGCTTCAGAACTATGCTTCATATATCCTGTTTTTCCGATTTGATGAGGTTCAATTGCTGGTAGATGCTTTCAGGCATACCCCGGCTTGGTGCGAAATAATTGTTAGTAAACTGTTCAACGACTCCATCTTCCTTGAAAAGATCATGAGACTACAGCAGGTCAATCTTGACGCTTATCCAGACGTCACTATGTTCTTTAATGAAGAGGCACGAAAGATGATTTTGTAGCAACGATCTGGCCCTACAAAAAAATGCCTAAAAAAGCCTTTGCCGACCCCCAATGTCAGCAAAGGCTTTTCATTTTAAATTTTTTATTGATCAATCAAGTTGGTTACTTTCAACATTCTTGCAATCAATGCAGTGACCTCAGCACGGGTCATCGTAGTCTTCGGACTCAGAACCTCTGGTCCGTTCCCTTGGATGATTCCCGCTGCAATCAACTGGGCTACATCTTCTTTCGCCCAATTCGATACATCCGCTGCATCACTGTAACGTTCCAGTTCAGAGTTCATCTGATTCGGGCTGATTGCCGCATCCGGTTCAATCAGACGATAAGCACGAGCCACCATGGCAAATCCCTGCTCACGTGTGATTTCCTGATTACCGTAGAAGTTTCCATTATCGTAACCGCGAACGATACCGAATTCATTCGCAAGGGCTACCGCATTGCGGAACCATGCCGAATTGTTAACGTCAGGGAATAGATTCTGTGGTGCATCCTGACGCATTAAGCCCAGTCCAAGTACTACAATCTCGGCAAACTCAGAACGAGTAACCTGACGGTTCGGGGAGAACGTGTTATCTCCGTTACCTTTCAGATCTAATCTCGCAGCGATGTTGTTCACATCAATTTTGCCCCAATGGGATCTGGCATCTTCAAAATCCTGCGGATTCCAGATGACCGAGTAACTTCCGCTGCTGCGCAAGTCATTAATAAGCGCGTAGTAACGGCTATCGACTTTAGTAACAACCGTTGGTACATGGAAGATGCTACCGTCCGGGTTGATGATCACGCCTGTTGTAATCCGGTTCGGATCGATCCCTTCCGGCAGTGCAATATACTTCGGCGCATAGCCGTTCAGTTGCCCGGAACGAACCGTTTGTCCATCTTTTGAGAAGGTGAGATCCAGATCAACCGGTGTGACAAGTAGCTCGTATCCTTGGGATGCGGCTCTCGTTTCGGCGCTGTCAATCAACGTATCCGATGAACGTGTGATATCGATATGGACATCAATATCATTCAATGCTGCATTACCAAGCTGTCCAGATACACCATTCAAGTCCATTTTACCGCCAGGTACCGGATAGATTGCCAGCGGATTGCTGATGTTTAGTTTGGAACCTTGATCTACTAATTGTTTCAGTGTTTCAAGGGTTAATCCGTCCACCTTCATATCCCCATCATTCGGCGAATGAATGGCGAATTGCTGACCTGTGCCTTGTGACATGGCATCTTTCAGCTTGGCTGGATCAACTTGAACCAATGTTTCTTTGTTGTCAGATGGTTTGGATGTAGCAAATGGTTGATGACTGCCATCCCGGGTTGTTTCCAGATTATCCTTCACGGGTGCCGGAGTTGGCGTTGGTACTGGCGCAGGTGTAGGTGCTGGCGTACTTCCACTGTTGCCGCCCGTATTACCACCACCGCCATTATTGCCTCCACCGTTGTTACCATTGTCACTGGATGCTCTGTTTACGTTGATTTTGTACTCCGTAACATGGCCAAGTGAATCTGTGACTTTAACAACAATGGTATTTCCGCCAACTTGAAGCGATAAATTCTCACTGGCACTACCACTTGTAACCTCGTTCCATTCTCCATCTCCAACCGCTATTTCAATCTTCGCAAGTGGATCAAGTGCCGTTGGCGTTAACTGGAATTGATATACGCTATTCGGCACAGAGATGGTGTACGTGTCTTTAGCCGGATCAAAAGCCGGTGACAAGCTTCCTGTGGATGGGATCAACGTTTGCAGCGTTGATGTGTCATTACCAATCACTTTGGTCAGACCCGTTCTCGCATCAGTTAGATCTTGAAGCGCCTGATCTATCTGTGCTTGGGTTGCCGTTGGATCATTCAACACTCGCTCTGCTTCGTTCATCGCATTATCGAGTGCTACCCAGCTGCCTGGCGTATAGGCTGACTCTTCCAGGTTTTCATCTGTAATTTCAATTACTTTCGCTTGCAAAGCTGATTTATCTACAACGGGTACAGATGTTGTAGGGATTAGGCCGTTTCTTGCATCAGTCAAGTCTTGAAGCGCCTGATCTACCTGCGTTTGGGTCGCTGTCGGATCATTCAATACTCGCTCTGCTTCGTTCATCGCATCATCGAGTGCTACCCAACTCTCTTCCGTATAGGCTGACTCTTCTAGGGTCTCACCGATAACATCATTATATTTGCTGTGTAAAACTGACTTATTCACCACAACGATGTCCCTTGCTACTGGTCCGACAGAGACGCCATTTTTAGTCGCCGTAACTTTCAATGTATAGTCTCCGCCAATCACTTGAGAAGAAGGTTTAAATTCCCAACTTCCATCCTCGTGAACAATTGCTTCGCCCACAATGGAATTAGTCGGATCCAGGTGGTTGACAAGTGTTACAACTACTGTTGCACCCACTGTAACTGTACCGCTTAATGTTGGCTGAGCACCTACAATATCCCCTTCATTAGGTTCACTAATGTCCAAGTTAACCGGCATTCGGTAAGTCAAGACAACCTTATTGGCCACATCATCATATGCAACCGCTGCCGTCGTATTGATATCAGATACAAAGAATGTGTAATCTTCTGCCACTGCTTGATACGGGGCCCGACCTATCGCAATGTCGACCACCGGATTCGTACTTTCATCAGGCATGATCTTGGCATACACGCCAACCTTCGATCCCAATTGCATAGGACCAACCAAGGTCAGATAAGCACTACCGGTAGCTGTCGTATTCTTCAGGTACACATTACGTTGGTTCCCATCGGTATTAAAATTATCGTAGACGTAGGCTGTTCCTCCGAAATCAAAACGAGCATCGGCGGCACTTCCCCGCATATACACAGCAACATTCCCTATTGTTTCACCTTCGCTTAATTCGGTTCCCAACAGCTTGTTGCCCGTTATCTTGCCTCCGGTCATCCTAAAGTTAGGACTTTGATATAGTCCTACCCCAATAATGACTCCATTTCCATCTGAAATTTCATTATCCGTAATCAGGCCATCCTCAATGACCAGAGAGCCTCCTGAACCAGCACTTAGTACCGAAGGAGGGTTCTCTTTTACATTTCCCGATACCTTGTTGTCATGAATGATGGTGCCCTCTTGGATGACAACCATCGAACTCCCCCCGCTAGTGGATATAACGGTTGCAGGCTGACTAGCGCTCGCTTTCACGATGTGATTTTTAATCTCAGCCTCTCTAAAATTCACTGTTCCGCCCGCACTACTGATTCCATATATCTGGCCGTTGGTGCTTACGTGATTGCCATCTATAATGATTTTCTCAAAAGTTACACTATTCGCTCTATTCCCACCACTGATCTGAATCAAGTTTCCATTAACAAAACTCTCACCACGTATAATGGAGTAAGTATGGCCCTCAGCAGAGGTTATTGTCATATTCTTCCCGGCAGAAGAGATCGCCAATGTGGACTCCTGAATGATGTTAGTTTGCAGGATTATCGTTCCTGTAGCATCGACCTTCTCAAGTGCCTTTTCTATTGTTGCCACCGGCGCTTCTTCCGTGCCCGTGCCATCGATATCGCTTCCTGTCGACGATACGTAGATATTTCCATCAGCTGCGCTTGCTACCGGAGCAAACAGCGACGATATGGTTGACAATAGGACCACAAAAGCCAAAAATGATATTTTTATAGCCTTAAATACTTTCAAGTTCACTTAACCTCCTATGTGATTCGAATATTTTGGTCATCTACTGGGCAAACATTAACGCAATTCTGCTTCTTCTACGTCCCAGCTGTTATCTGACACATATCGTTTTCATTCTACACATAGCCTCTTACCAAACTCTTACCAAACCTTTCTCTAACAAACACAACCAAAAAACAGCCCTGCACATGAAGCTGCAAGGCTGTTGATATTCAATTACATATTTGATTGTTTCCATTGCTGGTACCACAACTCCACTTCCAACCCAGGACGGAGGCCCGCCTCTTGTTCTAATGCAGTAACCAACTGATTGTATTGTGCGATCACGGGATCTTTATTACCTAATTGATCATAAGTCTTCATTAACGCCAGTCCAACTTGTTCCAATGATGGCTCGAATTGCTGTACCCGATGATATAACGTGAGTGCTTCCGTGTGCTGTCCCATCTCAATATAGTATTGTGCAAGCTGCATGGCGTGGTTACGCCAAAGTGCATGCAGCCGCTGACGCTCCAGCTCGGCCCATACGTAATCGTCCTCGCCATAATATTTGCCTTCATACTGATCTGAGGTCTGCCGATGTTCGACTACTGTGGAAGAAGATAATAAAGGCATTAGGTGCAGCCGATTCTCCCATTCTTCCGCATCAATTCTGAATTCTCCTGTCTCCAGAAGATAACCGAACTGCTGATAGCGAATAAAAATTTTGTCTTCTCCCATGAATTCGTTCATCATGCTGCGTAAGCGATGGATGCCACTATGCAGATTGGATATGCCTCTCCGCTCATCCAACTCGGGCCACAATAGCTCAAGTAGCGTATCCCGTTTAATCGGTTTGTTCCGATGGTGGAGCAAATAGGCAAATAACTCTCTGATCTTGGTTGTTCTGAACTTCATAAGTTTGGGCGGCTCGTTCGGGTGCAGTTGGACCTGAAGCATTCCCAGACAGCGGATGACCATGGATGGCCCTTCTGCTGTATTCAGAGTTGCGGGCACCATTCGGCGTTGATACATCTTCATCGTTTTTTCCAAACGGTCACGCGTTACAGGCTTCATGATATAGTCCAGCACTTCAAGCCCGTAGGCCGTCAATGCATGTTCGTTATAAGCTGTTGTAAAAATAACCTCTGTTCCAGGAGAAACCTCATGAATCCGTTCGGTCGCCTCAATCCCGTTCATCCCCGGCATCTGTACGTCCATGAAGACGATTTCCGGCAGATGAATTCCGATCTGATCGATAGCTTCTTGTGCCGTCAGAAAAGAGCCGATCACTTCGCAATCCTCTCTCTCTTTCAACAGTTTGTTCAACCTGCTCAGAGCGAGATATTCATCATCTACCAAAATCACTCTCATATGCACAACTCCTCTGGCTCACTGATCATCCTTTAATCTATAATTTTACCATAAATCCTGATGTGGTACCGCTATCATTTGAATATAGAATCTATGTTCTGTATTCAAAAAAAATGTTCTTCAATACCAAAGGGCATGCAGGATTTTGAAGTAAACTGTCGAAAACTAAAGTCTGCCATGAAACTTATAACCTATAAAAAGATACCCCGATATGTATTGCTGTCGATTCTATTTCTCACTATTTTGCTTGGCTTTCGCTGGATATGGTCCGAGTCTTTCGCTATACCCGAACATCCTGAACCCACCAAAGGCGTATTGGACCTCCGAGGCTGGGACATCGCCAACGCTTCACCCATATCCCTCGATGGAGAATGGGAATTTTACCCCCATGCGTTAATCTCTAATCGTGATATTAAAGTAGCAGACTACTCATCCGTACCCATACAAGTTCCCGGTGACTGGCGGAATGTGTTACCCCAATCCTCATCATCATTTGGATATGGAACATACCGTCTTCGCATACTTGTAGATCCATCCGTGAAGGAAGTCTCTCTCTGGGCTCAGAAAATCCAGACTTCATCCATTATCGAGATGAACGGGACCGTTGTTGCCGAATTTGGTCAACCTGCCACCCATGCTGAAGCCTACCGACCAGAAAGGACTGCATTTGCGACTTCCTATGCGCTTGACGGTTCTTCCGAAATCAATCTCCTGGTGCAGACAGCTAACTTTGATGACCCATATAGCGGAGGGATCACGCGCTCTCTCTATTTTGGCTCTCCAGAAGCCATTGGAAGTGAACGGGGATTATCTATCGATCTGCAAAAGATTACATTTGCCATACTGGTCTTGCATAGCTTATACGCCTTTATTATGTTTCTGTTTATCCGCAAGGAACGAGCTCTGCTGACGTTCTCGATGCTAACACTAGTAGCTGCCCTAACGGTCACCTCTGACCATGACAATCTGTTATTGAGTTGGATTCCACTCAACTTCACTTGGATCGTTAAGGCCAAAGCGTTCTCCTATCCATTGTTCGCATTCTTTCTTGTACAGATGGCTCGAAGTTTCTCCCATAGTCTACAAGGCCGTAAACTATTTCGTATCTACGCCAGCGTGCTTGGTGTGTACTGTGTATTTTTGCTAATTGCACCGGTGACCTTGATCTACCATGTCCTTAAAATTGGACTATCTGATTTCCTGTACCTGTTTGCCATTGGCTGGTCTGTGTACCTGTTCTTCCGCATGGCAGCGGAGAAGCGAAGTGACGCAAGCTTTCTGCTCTTCGCGGCAACCAGCAGCTTATCCAGCGTATTGTGGGGAATCGTGAATTCGCGTAATGAAATTACCAACGTGTATTACCCCATTGATGTGATTGCAGCCATATTCGGCTTCTCTGCCTATTGGTTCCGAAAGTACTTCCGTAATTCAAGCGAAATCGAGAAGTTGTACGAACAGCTCAAAGAGGAGGATCGACAGAAAGATCAGTTCCTTGTGAATACAGCTCATGAACTGCGTACACCGCTGCATGGCATCATCAATATTGCGGAAAGCATCGCGGTCCGTGAACGGCGTAAATCAGGCGGACAGCAAGCAGAAGACATGAAGCTGTTGGTTACCATTGGCCGACGCATGTCCCAACTGGTTGATGATCTCCTTGACGTGATTCGCCTGAAGGAGAAGCGGATTACGCTTCAGAAGAAACCTTTGTCTCTTGCATCTGTCATTCCAGGCGTAATCGGCATGTTCCGATTCATGGCAGAGGGCAAGCCTGTCCATATGGAGGTGGACATTCCAGATACACTGCCACTTATTCAGGCCGATGAGAGAAGACTTGTTCAGGTGCTCTACAATTTGTTGCATAATGCACTCAAATTCACCGATCAAGGTACGATTACCGTATCTGTCCGGGAACATGGAGAAAGCATTGTAATTCAAGTCCTGGATACAGGTGTGGGCATAAGTGAGGAGATACAACAGCGAATATTCGAGGCCTATGAACAGGGAACCCCGGAGGCTCGTTTAAGTGGAGGAATCGGCCTCGGTCTTAATATCAGCAGACAACTCATCGAACTCCATGGGGGCCAGCTCACCGTGCAATCTGTACCTGGACAAGGTTCGAGCTTCCAAATCTCGCTTCCACGGGAAGATACCACATCGCAAACGGATCAGACTGAACAGCGATGGGAGGCTCACAGCTTTGACGAAATCGCGATTGCAGAGCCGCAGCAGCAGAACTTGTCCCATTCTCATGACAAGACTGTCGCCCGCATTCTTGCCGTTGATGATGATCCTGTAAACCTGCGAGTGCTAATCTCCATGCTGGCGAATGAACCCTATCATATTCAACCTGCGGCCTCGGCGCTTGAAGCACTTCAATTGCTGGATCAGGAGCCGTGGGACTTACTGATTGCCGATGTCATGATGCCTCATATGTCCGGTTATGAACTGACAGAGAACGTACGCAAACGTTATTCGGTATCAGAGCTACCCATCCTGTTGTTGACGGCTCGTAACGAACCAGCGGATGTTTACGCCGGATTCATGGCTGGTGCAACGGACTATGTTACCAAACCCGTGGATGCCGTTGAGTTAAGGCATCGCATCGGATCACTAATCGTGCTGAAACAATCTATCGATGAGCGACTGCGTATGGAAGCTGCCTACTTACAGGCACAGATTCAGCCCCATTTTCTTTTTAATACGCTCAATTCCATCATGGTGCTTAGTGAGATAGACACGGAGCGAATGCAGAAACTGGGTGATACGTTTATCGAATATCTTCAGACCAGCTTTCATTTTGTCAATTCGGAGAAAATGGTTGAGGTCACGCATGAGTTGGATCTCTCCCGTGCCTATCTCTACATTGAGAAAGAACGTTTCATGGATCGGCTGAATGTCATCTGGGATATTCCAGATGATCTTGATCTTTCGCTGCCGCCACTCACCATTCAACCGCTCATTGAAAATGCAGTACGACATGGCGTTCTAAGCAAAGTTGAGGGTGGAACCGTGCATATCCGGATCATCAACCAAACAGCGTCCACCCTCATTGAGATTGAGGATGATGGTGTGGGGATGCAGTCCGAGCAGATTGAACGCGCACTTGCGTGGCCTAAGAGAGGATCTGGGGGAACTGGAGGTATCGGATTAACCAATACACATCGCCGGTTGACTCAGATGTACGGACAGGGCTTAAGCATCGTCAGCTCACCAGGCCAAGGTACGAAAGTATCCTTTGTCATCCCTTTGGACCGCAGCACAGGAGTCTGAATGATAAGATAGTTCTGTAACGCTACAACAGGCATTCTGCACAGTCCGTATCCGTATGCTTCATGTAATGTCTAAGGTGAACGCGATAGTGAAGGACATATTCATGTTCTGGTTCAACTCCAAATTCAGTCATATCAAATAAAACGAAAAAAGAGCTAAGCACGGGCTTCATCCCGGTTTAGCTCTTCTTTCGCTTGATTATTATCTAACTCGATAAGCTAGATGTTATACATGCAGGGCTTGTTTTTCATCCGATAATCCCAGTGCCTTGGCAGTTGAAGAATGAACCTCTTTGAGAAGATCCAGATTCTCCACAAGGGAGATTCCATAGGATGGAATCATTTCCTTGATCTTCGGCTCCCATGCCTCCATATGCTGCGGGAAGCAACGCTGAAGAATCTCAAGCATGACCTGAACCGCAGTGGATGCACCCGGTGATGCACCCAGCAAAGCCGCGATTGTTCCATCAGCAGATGTGACTACTTCTGTACCGAATTGGAGCGTACCCTTGCCACCTTGAACGGTATCCTTGATGACCTGTACACGCTGCCCTGCCAGAACCATGTCCCAATCCTCACTCTTCGCACCCGGAACAAAGTCACGCAATTCTGCCATGCGTTGTTCTTTCGATAACATGAGTTGTTGAATGAGATATTTGGTCAAAGAGATTTCTTTGACACCTGCTGCGAGCATCGTAAGCAGATTGTGCATCTTAACCGACGTGATTAAATCGGCATTGGAGCCCGTCTTCAGGAACTTCGGCGAGAACCCGGCAAACGGTCCGAATAATAGCGACTTCTTATTGTCGATGAATCGAGTATCCAGATGCGGAACGGACATCGGCGGAGCCCCTACCGAAGCCTTGCCATATACCTTGGCGTGATGCTGTTCCACGACTTTTGGATTTTTGCACACCATAAAGATGCCACTGACCGGGAATCCGCCGATATGTTTACCTTCCGGAATGCCCGTCTTCTGGAGCAGATGCAGACTTCCGCCGCCTGCGCCAATAAAGACGAATTTCGCCTTATGGCGTTCGACTGCACCGCTCTTCAGATTTTTCACAGTTAATTCCCATTGTCCATCGTTGGTACGTTTCATATTCTTCACGCTATGTTGGTAGTGGATCGCCACGTTTTGTTCCTTCAGGTGTCCGATTAGCATACGCGTTAAAGCACCAAAGTTAACGTCCGTACCGGAGTCAATTTTGGTCGCCGCAACAGGCTCATTACTTGTACGATCTTTCATCATCAGCGGCATCCATTTCGCCAGCTCTTTCTTGTCATCCGAGAATTCCATGCCTGCGAACAGCGGATGATTCGATAAGGAGTCATAACGTCTTTTTAGAAACTGGACGTTGCTCTCTCCGTGTACATAACTCAAATGAGGAATCGGCATAATGAAGTCCCGCGGATTACGAATCAGACGGCTATTGACGAGATAGGACCAAAATTGCTTTGAGATCTGAAATTGTTCATTCACTTTAATCGCTTTGCTAATATCTACGGTTCCGTCTGGTCGTTCAACGGTATAGTTAAGTTCGCACAATGCAGCATGCCCGGTTCCGGCATTATTCCATTCGTTGGAGCTTTCCTCTCCTGCAGTGGCTAGCTTTTCGAAAACCTTAATATTCCAGTCTGGTGCCAATTCTTTTAGCAAAGTTCCCAAAGTTGCACTCATAATTCCGGCACCAATCAAGATAACATCTGTACTCGTTTGTCCCTGGCTCATGTCTACCGTCCTTATATCCTATATTTGCCAAAAGGATGTAAGCGTTATCGATTTGGCATTTGCAGCAAGCCCATTCTTGAACGGGGTCGCACCTTCTCTGAATGATTATAACCTTGATCTAGTGTATCAATAATATAGAGCAATTTAAATATGCAATTTCAAGATATTTGCTATTCCATCAGTATACGCTAGTTTACATCGGAACGTTAGCCCGGTTATAGGCCTGAAAGATATATTTGTTCAAAACAAAGAAAGGAGCCCGGTTTTAGTGGGACTTGGCATATCAAATGTTGTATAGCCTTACTTAACTCGTGAAAAGGGATGCACCAAAAGCCGCTTACGAATCGCTTCGCATGGCGGCTTTATATTAAAGATTACCCCTTACCACCCCCGGCGTTTCCGGAAGTACTCAGAAAATCGAAATCAGTTCCTTTGTATACGGATGGCGTTCTTCAGCGAACAACGCATCTGCGCCAAAGCGGTCAACGATCTGGCCTTCCCGCATGACAATGATGCGCTGACTCATCCGATGTACCGCGGCCAAATCATGCGAGATGAACACGTATGACAGACCAAGCGATGTCCGCAGGTCGGTGAGCAACTGCAAAACGGCCCCTTGAGAGATCACGTCCAGGCTGGCCGTCGGTTCATCCAGAACGACAACGTCCGGCTCAATGCCAATGGCACGTGCGATCGTGACCCGCTGACGCTGTCCACCACTTAGCTCGTGCGGATAACGTCCAGCTACATCGCGAGGAAGCTCGACCGCTTCAAGCAGCTTTTGCACGTAAGCCTCCTTCGATGTGTAGGTAAAGTGGGACAGTTCTGCATCCCGTCCAAGCTGTTCGTAAGGATCGATTAGCGAGTCGGATATCTTGAGCTTTGGATTCAGTGCAGCCATTGGGTTCTGAAATACAATCTGAATCTTTCGCCGATGAGGTCGCAACCGTCGGCCGCTCAGCCGCGCGATATCCTGTCCGCCCAGTGTAATCGAGCCTGTATCTGCATCTTCGATCCGAAGCAGACAGCGGGCGAGCGTACTCTTGCCACACCCGCTCTCGCCAACCAGACCAAGACACTCGCCACGGTTCAGGGTGAAGGAAATATCATCTACAGCTGGTCGGTCTGCACCTGCATACGTTCGGCTGAGATGTTCCACCTGAAGCACGGGATGATTTAGGATGCTGGGAGAGCAAGTAGTCTTTGCAACGGCGTTATCTATAACGGTATCTGTATCCGCATGATCTGAATCTGTAGCATTTATGACTGCCTGATCTGTATCTATAGTATCTATGACCACATGGTCTGTAACTGCATTGTCTATCTCTGTATGGTTTGCGCCTTTAGCACGGTCATAAACTCGCACATTGGATTCGTCAGACTGCACAAACCCTTGGCGTTCTTCATTTGAAGTCGTCTTCATTCTGTTCCCGCCTCCTTCAATCCCGACTTCAGTAAGCGGCTCAGAACGGGAGCTGCTTCGATTAACTGGCGTGTATATTCATGCTGAGGATGGTCAAGAATGCGATGCTTGCCGCCCGATTCGACGATCTGCCCTTCCTTCATAACAGCCAAGCGGCTGGCATAGCGACGTACATGACGCCAGTCGTGCGTGATAAACAGAATCGCACAGCCCGTCTCCGCTTGTTTGCGTGCCAGCAATTCCAATACGCGGTGCCCGGATACACTGTCCAGTGCCGTTGTCGCTTCGTCAGCGATCAGCAGACGAGGGGAGAGCATCAGCGATGTGGCAATAGAAGCCCGCTGAAGCTGTCCACCGCTCAACTGGAACGGATAGCGGCGCAGCAATTCAGCACCAAGGCCAACCGATTCCAATGCTTCCTCCGCCCGCTTCTTGCGGATGGCAGAAGACTTCTCCCCATGTACCTTCTGGTATTCATCAAAGTGCCCACCAATACTGCGAAATGGCGTAAACGCTCCCTGATAGTCTTGAAAAATATATGAGATGCGGCTTCCCCGCAGGGCTCGCATCTCCTTTGGCTTCCGTTCAAGTAGGTTGCTGCCCTCGAACATGACTCGCCCCGACGCATGCAGGTTGGGCGGCAGCAGACGACCAATGGCTTGCGAGAGCAAGCTTTTGCCACTACCGCTCTGTCCAACGAGTGCCATGAACTCACCTTCGCGAACAGCCAGAGAGACTCGATCTACAATAGTTCGATCCCGGCTAGAGATGCTTAGTTCCTCAATGGAGAGAATCATGGCTGCACCTCCTTCTTCACATCAAAGCGGTCTCGCAGATAGTCGCCCAGCATGTTGGCAAGCAGGACCACCGAGACAATAGCGAGACCCGGGTAGATCATCAGCTCCGGCCGAGACTGGAAGTAAGGCCGTGAGTCATTCAGCATCGCTCCCCATTCAGGTGTTGGCGGTTGTGCGCCAAGGCCGATGTAGGACAATGATGAGATAAGCAGGATGATTTTGCCCAGATCAAGACTGGCTAGCACGAGCACATGGCCTGCGATATGTGGAAGCAGATGTTTTCTCATGATACGACCATCCGATAGTCCATTGGTGCGGGCGATGCGAATGTAATCCTTCTGGGACTCCGATAAAACCGTACTTCGAACGAGACGTGCATAACTAACCCACTTCACGATCACGATCGCCAACACCAGATTGCCGATTCCGGCCCCTAGCAGACCACTGAGCACAATCGCCACGATGGTATCGGGAAAGGCAAGAAAGGCATCCGCGATCCGCATGAACAGCTTATCGACCCAGCCACGTTTGTAACCTGCGATCAAGCCAAACGGAATACCGATCAGCAGTGCAGCACCAAGTGCCAGTAAGCTATAACCCAGCGTTTGGCCGCCGCCAAGCAACAGACGTGTCATAACATCACGTCCCAGATGGTCGGTGCCGAACGGATGGAGAGCACTTGCCCCCTGCAATCGTCCACGCAGATCGGTTAACGTATGGTCATGTTTTAAGTATAAAAAGGCATATAAGGAGGCCCCGATGACCAGCAGTGCAAATAACAGACCGATGATCGCCTGCCAGCTATGTTTTTTAGATTTTGTCGTTGGAATGGGCAGGGGTATGGTTTTCATCAGTGGGCCTCCTTTTCCTTGAGTTTCATTTCAGGATTCAAATAACGATAAGACAGGTCAACCGCCGTATTCACAAGGAATACCACGACAGCCATGATCAGGATGTACCCCTGAATCAGTGGATAATCACGCTGGCGGATGGCGTCAACGACGAGCTTGCCGATCCCTGGATAAGCGAACAATACTTCAATCACGACAACTCCGCCAATTAGGCTGCCGAGACTGACGCCAAATACCGTAATCACAGGCGGCAGACTGTGCCGAAACGCATGAAGCATGAAGATCCGACCTTCGGATACCCCTCTTGTCCGGGCGGACCGTACGAACTCCTGACTTAGTGAATCTAGCAAGCTGGAACGCAAAAGACGCACATAAACGCTGGAGATGGCAAGTCCCAGCGTCAGAGAGGGCAGAATAAGCGATGTGAATCCATCCCGGCCCATGGTCGGCAGATTGCCAAAGCGTACGCCGAACATGTCGATCAGGATCAGACCCAGCCAGAAGCTCGGCACCGCCGCACCCACAATGGAGAGCATGCGGCTACCGCGGTCAATCCAACTGCCACGATGGAGCGCTGATAGCGAGCCGAGCGGGATAGCTATCACGAGCATGACCAGCAGCGCGCCAATCGTCAGTTCAGCCGTAGCTGGCAGTGCACGCATCAGAGTCTGCATGACGGGCTGGCCTGTCGAATACGACACGCCGAAGTCGAGACGAACAAAATCGAGCAACCAGTTGCCAAACTGGACAGGAAGGGAATCGTTGAAGCCCATCTCCTCACGTACAGCTTCGACCTGCTCCTGACTGACGGACAGTTCATCCACGTTCAGGATCGTCAGCACCGGATCACCCGGAGCCAGACGAATGAACAGAAAGCTCACAAACATAATGAACAACAGAAAAATAAATACCTCAAGGAACTTGCGAAGCAAAATGCGAAACATTACATCACATCCAGCTTATTGGTAATCATGTAATACTCACTGCGAGTGGTAACCCAGTTCTTGATCTTCTTGCCGTTATAGGCAACGATCGTACCCGGATGCAGCGCGAAGGAATTCAGCACATTATCATGCACGTAGTTGGCTGCCTTCTCGGCAAGCTCTGCGCGCTTTTCCGGTGCAACCGTGAGATTCAGTTCGTCGATGATTTTGGTCAGTTCCGGGTCTTCCGATCCGCTGAAGTTAAGAGCACCCTTGGGATGGTACGTAGCATTCAGATAATAACCGGCATCCCCACGAGGAGCGGTCAAATTACTGTACGTTGCAATATCCCAGTCGCGGTTGGACGCCATGTAATCTTCCGGTGTGTCGATCTGGCGAATCTGTACATCGATACCAATTTTCTTCGCATCCGACTGGAACACTTGGGCGATCAGCGGCAGATCGGCACGAGACGAATACGTCAGCAAGGTTAGCTGCAACGGTTTACCGTCCTTTGTCATCACGCCGTTTTGCAGTGTATATCCCGCTTCGCCAAGAAATTTTACAGCGACATCAGCTCCGGATTCCGTTGTGGTATCCGTATAGGTTGGCGCGAACGGCAACGATGGCAGGAACGGTCCGATGGCTCCTTCGCCGTAGCCGAGCAGGATCGTGTCGACGATACCCTGGCGGTCAATCAGCGCGTCTAGCGCACGACGGACATTGAGGTCCTTCATGCTCTCCCGCTGCATGTTCATCGTTAGCTGATGCACGCGGAACGTCGATGTAGACTCAACCGTCATGCCGTCTATCGCTTTGAGCGATTCGAGACTCTCGACCTCTGGACGGTATACGATATCTACCTGCCCAGATTTGAGCGCTAGTGTGCGAGCGTTGGCATCTTCATTGAATGAGAACGTGATGGAATCAAGCGGGGATGCTCCGTCCCAATATTCATCATAGCGATTCAGTTCCAACTTGCTGCCTGGGGTAAAAGAAGTCAGCTTGAACGGGCCCGTACCAATCGGCTTGTTCACAACGTCCGGCTCACTTACGTCGATGATCGCCGTGTTGGGGTTCACCAGTTCCGAAGCGAACTCCGGGAACGGCTGCGTTGTGGTGATCTCCAGCTTATCGCCCTCGGCTTCAATTGTATCGATCTTCAGCGCGTTCTGGATGGCTACATTCTCTTCCAGTGCACGTTCAAGGGATGCCTTAACGGATTCACCCGTCATTGGCTTGCCGTTCTGGAAGGTCACATCATCTCGCAAGTCGATCGTCCAGTGCTGTCCGTCTTCGCTCTCCCAGCTCTCGGCGAGCCATGGAGCAACCGTCAGATTCTCCTCATCGAGACGCACCAAAGTCTCTGTAATGCCCGCACGCAGCGGCACGTAGCTGGAATCCACATGTGGATCTAGTGAACTGGTGGAGAAGTTATATAGGAAGTGAACATTTTTATTATCGGTGGATGACTGCGCAGCGGGACTGGACTCAGATGATCCGCAGGCGCTCAACAGTCCAGCGCTTAAGGCCAAGGAGACCAGCGCTAACAGTGGCGTCTTTTTATTCAAGGTAATGCCCCTCTCTCTTAATCGTAATCATTATCATTTGAACAATGAGTATTATCATATCGTAATGATTACGTTTTGACAAGAGTTATGTTGGTGGTGAAACGAGAAAAAATCCGACTCTCGGATGAGAGCGGATTCTTCATGTTTTTTGTTACATATAGAATTCAATCTACTATAAATTTGGCTACCTATACTTCAAATGTGGTATGAACTATTTGTGCAGATTATCCTTCATAATCATCCTCTAGTGTAGGTATGAATGGGGAGAGAAACGGATCATCATTCTCCGTTACTTTACCTCGAATTAAAGTGTAGACCTTAAACTGGTTGGAGGATTCCACATCATCACTATCTCTTACATAAAGGACTCCATAAGAACCCTGAGCTATCTCACCTATCTTTTTCATTACTTCGGCGGGATCATACTTTGATAAAGGTTTGTGATTATCTAGGCCCGCTATCCATAGTTGAAAGTCACCATTAACTGCTCTCAAGTCCAAAACACCTGTAGGCCAATTTAGCTCCTTTACATATTCCCGCAGATGTTGAATAACTAAACCATATTTATACTCATCTTCTTCAAACGACGCACACTCTCTAATAGTTGCCCAGCCATGATATTCGTACATTACCTTTCACAGCTCCTTTATCCGTAAACTATGTAGACAGTGCTTCAAAACTATTTATCTTCTGTTAGTCGCGTGGAATGGAGCATGATCGATTTTAACATTTTTCAGTAAAGTCGTTCTCTATGAAGTCAATCGCTTTACATCGTTTAACTTTTCCTGAAGTATTTGAATACTCGTACTCTGCAGTATGTCAGGATTCAATTCAGTAACAAAATCCAGAAACTGATGTGCACTTTTCATAATTTCTTCTGTAAAGGATGCCGAACTTACATTAACACCATTCCAATTTGAGTATCTAAATTCCTCATTTGGTTCAGTAATAAATAAGTCCAGAATAACTTCCCGATCAATATCTTCTACTAAACTAACTTGTAGTTCCACTCCCTGCCGTTTAAACTCCAGCCACAAATTAGCACTATCAGGAATTCGATAAGCAACATATTGATGTATTCTAATCTTCTGGACTATAGTCAGTAAGTCCACAAACCATCTAATAAGTCTTTCATTACCAAATGGGCAATCGTCAAAGAACATACCGTACTTACTTCGGTTAAAGTCCAATTCAATAATTCCCTCGATATCTTGTTTCGTTAGATCAAACTGCTTTGCAGACATTTGTTTGATTTCATCAAAGTTATCAATTGCTTTAAATGAAATAGTGAACATATTTGACCCCCCTAATCTATTAAATCTCTAATTTTATATATATGTGTACCATAAACAGAATCAACATTATCATTTCTAATGAAAACTTTAATCTGTTCATCAAATACAGTAACAGTATGCAATCCATCCTTTATTCCCTGTTGTTTCAACTGATTAACGGCCTCGGTAGACGCATCAGTTATTTTACTATCAGACCACTCTTTATTAAAGAAAGACTTTCTACTTAGCATTTCATTGATTTGTTCATCGGACATTTTCTTTTGGAGATATGGAAGTTGTTGCTTCGTACTATTAACAGAATGCCTATTAATAACATGGTCAATCAGATTTTGGCTTAACTGAGATCTCTGCACTGTGGCTTTTGAAGTTCCCTCTAGTACATTTTTTTCTATACTCCCATTCCTAGCCTTAGCAGCCTCAATATGCTGCTTAATCTTCACCACAGCAGGATTAGAAGCAGGCAATCGAAACGGACCTTTGCCGCCCGGCATACTCCCACGAACCATCTGAATCCCCATGAAAATCTGACTGAACTTCAGAGACGCCACCATCATCTGAGCATATTTATCCGATACAGGCTCTCCCGTTGTAGGATGAATGCCCATCTCAAACGCCTTGATCTGTAACGCAAAAATATCTTCCCCAGGCGGTTCAACGTTCACAACTTGCATACGATTCAAGTCCAGATGTCCCTGATCCCTCTCATAAGCCTGAAGGGCAGCCTGATCCGTAACACCTTTCTCGTTCACAGGCATCATTTTACCAAGCATCGCGTTATACGCCATCCGATAGCCCTTGTCACCCGAACCGGAATTACCTGTTGATTTGGTCATCATAGCTGCGGCACCGACTGCTCCAAACGCACCACCCAGACTTCCCTTCTGAGCATCTGCATCTTGGAATCGCGTGGCGATATCCTTCAATTCCTTCGATGTATTGACCATACTCTCCAACGCTTTATCCAGTATAGGTCGTGACTGCTCGAACTCATAGTAAAATCGCTCCTGCGTCGCGCCCATCCACATCATCTGAACGAACATGATCTGTCTCGTCAGATCACTTCGTATACTCTCCAACTGTTGTCTTGCCTGATCTACCTGATTCGATACGTGATGTAGTTGCTCAGGGGTAACTTTAATTGTACTCATACGTTTCTCCGCTCATTCGAAATAGGATTATCCTATGTTAGCAGAAGTGTAATATGTAAACTATCCGGCTAACATCCTGATTTCACCATGATAAAAACACAAGCTGTGCTCCTCATCGGTGCTATGGTCCTATATGCATATACCCACTTCAAGGAATATCCTACCAGTTTCAGTAAATACCCTTCCTACTTCATCCCCTCCAACATCACCCGATACCGCCCGATCTGCTCCTCTGTCGCCTCTTCCCGCAATGATTCCAACAACCCTATGCACCTTATAAAATAACGATCCATCCCAAGCTTATCCGCTAACCTGATCGCCTGCAAAATGAACTCCACGGCCTCCTGTGGTCTTTCCATCCACTGTTCGTACAAAGCTCGCTGATAACAGTAATGGTACATATCATTGTTGTTTGAAGAATCTATTTCTCTGCCATCGCCCTGCATCTGATCCTCAAACACCTGTAAAACCCGATCAATCTGCCACCTATGCCGCACTGCTGCTTCCGTGATCACTTCCAGACCTGCCAATCCTTCCTCCGGATGCTCAAGCAAAAAGTTCATAAACTCCTCCAGCAGTTCCTCCTGACCGGCTTCAATCTCAAGAGCATACCGATTCACCTGTGCCTTATGCCTGAACTCCTGCACCACCTGCATACCTTCCTCATCCAGATCCTCCATCCTTCCCAGAAATCCATATTGATCGATACATGCTCGCGCCTGATCTACCTGTCCCATCTTCTGGTGAGCCATACCCCTCATCAAATGACTGAACCCGTAATAGTAGACCAAGGGCCGCTCGATGTGTATATGTGGTGCAGGCACTCCCTTTGACTGATAATCTTGCCGCTCTTCATGGATGGACTGCACACATTGATATAACATGTCCGCCCTCTCCATCACCTTGTTCCAATTTTCAAAAGCCACAGCCATGTCCAACATTTCAACAATGATGTCCGGTTTGAGTGATTTTAGGATAGATTTCCGCAAAGAGTTCTCCTCCTTTAATAGTATATAGGCGAACAGATTTTCTAATCACTCCTGTGAAGTAATGATATTCGTTCATTATACTACTTAAAATGCGTAAATAACACCATTATTGCTATATATTTTAACCTGACTTTTGTGATCCATCTTATCTAAGCTTATTATGAGGTGATTCAAATGTCAGAGTTACGCCAATTAATAGGCACACGAATTAGAGCAATGCGAAACACTAAGGGACTTACGCAACAAAAGTTGGCTGATATTGCTGGGCTGGACTATAGATATATCGGAGCATTAGAAAGAGGCGAAAGAAACTTTTCCATAGATACGTTGGAGAAGGTTCTACTCGCCTTGAATGTTTCAATTAGTGACTTAATGTATCTAGAGGAAACAGTTTTAGATAATGAATCTATAGTTCAAGAAGCTTTCGATGATTTCGTTAATTTAACAAGAAATTTAAGTAGAGAGCAAATTCAGATCATTAGAGAAATTAACAAGGAGTTGAAGAAAGCTTTTAAATAGAAAAGGAGTAAAACACATGGCTTTACTCCTCACAAATAAATATTTAAAATGAAGCACCCTCCATAACATCTTATAGTTGATATCTTTCTCTAAAAAGTAATTTATATTGAAATGACGACTGGTCATCAAATAATAACTTCTTAAAGAATACCTTGCAACTATTTAGGGTTATCAGTAATAATATATTAAGACAGATTAAAATCGCTTCTATGTTAGAATAATTTCACTTTTTACTTTGAAGCATTTGATTTAATGTAATTTCATCACTTCCAGAAAAAGGAATTATTGAAGCGTCGCCAACAATCTTACTCATCCGTTCTAATATATCATATTCATACCTATTAATCTTATCATGAGATATCAAAGTCATCTTACTCAGTATTTTTTCAAATAGGCTAAGTTCATCATATCTAAAATTTTCCATAAGAAGAATTTTATACTTTTCATTAAAAAACTCATAGTGTAAAACATCAATATACAATACATCTTCATACTGTTCCTCAAACTCTGCAAACAACCCCCACCCATCACTCTCATCTTGGAAATTTGCTAAGTTATACAAAGTCTCTTCCCAATTTTCAATCGGTGGTTTCAATTGTATTGTATTTTTGCTAACAACAGGTTTAGAAATATATTTTATTAACATATCTAAGATTGTGGTGAATAGATAATTCTCGTAATATCTTTTTTCATTACCATATTTATAGTAAGGGAGAAGAATTTCACCCTTTTTCCAAGCTAATAAATCAACAGGATTTATATCTCTCGCATATGCATGACAGTTAATGAAAATATTGAATAGCTTTAATGCGTTATAATTTTCTAGATACTTTCTACCTTCGACAGTCCGCTTTCGATAAATTATTGATGTTAATAAATCTATATGGATGTTTTCACTATTATTAATTAAGTAAGTAATGATTATGCGATTGATGCTATCTGAAATATTTCCCTTTTCAGCCAGTGAATTTCTCGCCAAATCCGTTCTAGGGTATCTCATATTATCACTTTTTCTCCAATCCAATGATATATGAGAGAACGAGTTATTTATTCCAAATATCTCTGATTCAGGCAAACCCGGAACTTGACCTATTTTGAATCCCCCCCGTATTAATCTACTGTTAGATTCATTGAACTCACTATATTCACTTCTTGTTACATCGTTCCAAAAACTCTCTTCATCGCTTAGTATAAAACCCTTTTTTTCAATATACTCGTTCACTTCATAATCTAAGTACGTAGGGTTAATTAATACAATTTCACCTTTAAGTCCTGTTTCCACATCATCAACTTCCATTTTCAAAGAATGCTTTAGAAGACTCTCAGGTATATCAATAACTTTCTTTATAGGCTCAATATACTCAACCGAAAGCTGGCCATCCTTGCTGACATATTGAAGTTCCAAAATATACGGTAAATCAACACATACATCACGCAAATATTTTTTCGCCGAGTTCCAAAATGTATCTTCCATATTTTCATAATCTTTAGTAAGATATAATGTTACACGAGTGCCCTTGTAGCGTCCCGGCCCTTCGTTAACTTGTTCACTATATTTAATCAATCGAGTTGGACCATCAATTTCCATTATTCTTTTTAGACTGTCTCCTCTAGGTGATTCCCACATTGCCGTTTCTATTTCAACTCTGTCAGAAAGCAAAAATGAAGATAAAAATCCAATTCCAAACTCCGATACAGGAGCAAAGTCTATATTCTTCTTACGCAGTTCATTACGAGTTTGATTAAAATCGAATGAATTATAGTACGATTTGCCTATCTTAAACAAATAATTTTCAATGATCCATTTGTCCATACCAATCCCTTTGTCAATGACACTTATTTTGGGAATTTCATTATCCACAGCTTCTTCAAATTTAATGATGATAGGATTGGTTTTTGTCGCTTCATCATATAGTTTAAGAATGCTCTCTCTCAAATTACACGCATCGACAGCGTTTTGAATTAGTTCCCTCAGTGCATCAATTGGTTCTGAGTATATAGATTTTCCCATAAATAATTCAAAGACCCTATCTGTGTCGGCTTCAAATGTGTACGGAGTATATTTATAACCATGCTCAATAATATTACAAATTACATTTTGTGAAAGAAAGAAAGGCCAATCTTCTTTTCTTTCAGTGAATGTCTTTCTCGTGGATTTAATTTCATTCGAAATATCTTCGCAGAACTGATTTAATGTATGGTGTACAACATGATCGTAACAATGACCGTTATACGTTATTGCTTCAGCATCAATGGTCCAGTTCGAAATTGATAGGTGCTTCCCCCATTCCAGATAAGATCTATTTAAACTGTTTAATGAAGTTTGAGGGAGCAAATAATGAAATAAAACACTCGGAGTCCTCTCTCTATCAAAATCTAATATATCTGATAAACGTAATGCTGCTGCAATTATATGTATGTTCACATTGCAACCACCCACTGGATAGTTTGATGGAAACCTAAGTCTTCCAGGAGTTAACATATTAAGTTGTAATAACGATTCAGCAGGCTCATTATGACTTATACAGATCTCAAGCAATACATCTAAAAAGGAATCTCCTTGATATTTAAGAACGCTATATATATTCGTGATATTAACAGGATCTTTTTGATGGAAACTTTGAAGCATAGTTATAAGTTCGTTGTATCTTTCTCTACTACCATGTCTTTCTCTCGTATCAATACATAGCATTGCTTCTTGAGCAGAAGTGAGTTTTTGTAATGCGATAAAATTTTCAGTAGAATCCTTTGTTTCAACAGCAGAATCCTCTATCATTTTTTGATATTTCTTTCTTGTACTTAACGCCATTGTATCCCATATAATTCTAAGTCTTTTTTCCCTTTCTTCTTTATTCAAAGCCATACCTAAATCATGGAAAAATGCAGAAAATACTAGCAAACCAATTTCTGGAGGACTCAAAATCTCCCTTTTTTCTGGCGTCAATATTCTCCACATTAACTGTGCTACCTTCATACCGTGATTCTTATCATGCATTGTAAATGACTCTAATTCTCTTGAAGTTGCACGATTAAGAATCGGGATAATGACATTGTTTATAAAGTTGATGATGTTACTATATAACAAGTTACTGGATTCTTTCTCAATTATTGTTAACTCGCTTCCTTTCCATGAACTTTTACCATCTGCATAATTTTTCAACATCTTTAATAACTCCAAATCTTCAATGTTATTTGGAAAATTTATAGTCATATTATTACCAACCACCTTTGCTATGTAATAAATCCTAAATTTCCTCTAGACTTAGAGTATAGATTTTTTTCCTATTTATGATAGAACTGTCTTAATATCTTGAAAAGAGAAAATTTTAGGGCGCCCTGGTTAAGAGGGGCCCTGAGTTCAATCAGTGGATTTAATTTTCAGCATCTCAGAGCAGTAAATCAATTAAATTTTACATATGGAAGCAAGAGACAATGAAACAACTAATTATTCTCTTTTAGAATATTTATCCTATTAATATCTGCAAATTCAAATAATATTTCACGTGTCGTTTCAAAAGCGAGCGAATCCCAGGGAATTTCATTCCACGCAAAGTACTTGGCTTCAAAACTCTCAATATTTGTTTTGAGATATGCATCTTTTGCAATAGCTTCAAATGCTAATTGAACTGTACCATATTGCGCTAATGAATGTGTTTTGATAATTTCCTTAAGTTGAACTTGAGCACCTGATTCCTCCCTTATTTCTCTTTCTACTGTTTCAAATAAATCTTCTCCCCGTTCTACATGCCCCCCCGGGAGGCCCCACAAACCTTTTCCTGGGTTTTCAGCTCTTTTTAAGAGCAATACTTTATTTTCAAATAATACAAGACCAACTACAACTAACTTAGGATCTAAATAGAAAATGAAACGACAATTGTCACATACAAGCTGTGGTTGGTCAGAAATGTGTAAATCTTGAAGAACGAAGTGTGACCCGCATCGGGGGCAAAATTTCAAGTCATCTTTGCTGTATTTCCAATCATACTGTAAATATTTATATTCATTATTCATAACTCCACCTCACTAGTCAAAGTTTCATTATCCCACAACTCAAAATATTTTTCATAAACTTGCGAATATAAAGATTCTTTATTTTCCGTTTTGTATATGGTAAACCTCGGCCTTTGTTCAGACGGTACATAATCAGTTATTTCAAAAACCATTTTACCATAATTAACTTTCTCATAACCTGTTACAATGTAAGGGAAAATAGTTTTATATGTTTTAATTGTGATTCTATCTGACAACTCGCCCAAGCTGTCTTTAATAGCTTTTAGTTTTTTTATAGAATTACGAATTTCAGAACTGAAATCTTCACTTCTTTCGAATTTGCTATGGAAGGACAAGATATTATGATACTGATCAACCCAGTCTGGATCAAGTAATAACAACTTCAAATGATTTTCCTTTGCCTTTTCTGCTAGCAATGATTTTGAGTCGCTAGAAAGGTGAATCATCGATGTCCCTGATATAAAGATTTGACCACTTGCTTCACTAAGACAGGTTTTGTAATCTTCAATACGCTGATCGTTTGTATTTATAATTTTAACAATACCATATGGGTTCTGTGCTTTAGCTACAAAGTTATCCAATGAAGATATATTAACTAGATACCCTAACCCTCGCAGGAAGTCACCTACAGTACGCTCCCATGTATACCCTTTTTTTAATAATTCATCTCTTAAAGTTTCCGCCTGTTTATTGAAAAATGCAGACCTACTAAATACTTCATTTATTTTGAAACGTAAACTCCCAATAAGAGTTTCCTTCTCTACCCTCGCATCTTCTGAATCATCAGAAAAGATATTCCTGTGCGGGGTTAAATTTAAATCCAAGAGATATATAGTGTCCACAAGATCCGAATCTCTAATAAAGGATTCCAGAAACTCAAATAGACCTGTATTCTGAGAAATAATTAAGGGAATCCCAGCAGATATGAATTCCCATCCCACTAATCCAAAACCGTCATGGGAAGATGGGAGAAATCCAATATTTGATCTAACAAGCTGATCATAAACATGATCTCGGTTTCTATAAGTATGAAATTGAACTGCAGTTGACCTCTTAATATCTTTTTCTTCAACTCCAATTACAGTTACTTTTGATTCTGGAGTCAAAGCTTCTCTATTTTGTGTAAAAAAATTCTCAAGTGCTTCAAGAGCAAGAGAGGATTGCTTTATTGCATCATCTTTTACATCTAATCGCCCTATAAGAGTAGCCGTAAAAGTTCTTTTAGTACCGGTCCCTGGTCTATGTTTCTTATTTAAGGAATGAAGTCCTGGAATTAATTCAATTACTGTTTGACTGGAATACTCACTTGCATGCCTGGTAAGTTTTGGTCCTATGCCGAAAACTACATCAGCTGTCTCCAGTAACCTTTTTTGTTTATCGAATTTTTGATTTTGCACTTCCTCAGAAATTGGCTTATCCTGTTTGTGACCGTAATAATCCTCGTAAACCATATGGTGTATTAAGGCGAAGCGCGAATTTTCCTTAAATAATACATTGTATTCTTTGCACAAAGCACTAGCATGTCCACCAGTGATAACGTCATGACCAATCCACCAGGAAAATTTAAATTTCCCTTGGATATCTTGAATAGACAGACTTAAAACACCTGATAACTCTTTTAAAATCGTAAAAAATTGCACTCCATTGTTAGAAGTACTGTACCCGTTAATCAGTATTACATTATCATTTGGTAATCTTTCTGTTTTATTAGTTACACAAATAACTTGGACACCTTCAAGAGTTACAGTAGGTAGATATGAATCAATAGCACTCACCAGATCAAGATTAAATGAGTTAATTCCACCTCCTTCTGTTCCCCAGTTATCTGCAAGAATAACTATACATTCTTTCATTTCTTTCACCTCTTAGAAAGTATTTGACTTAATTTTCAATTGTAATACTATCTTTAATTAGTAAAAATAATAGAACCTTAATTGTTGTTCTCATTTTAATCTCCTTTATTTTGTAAGCAGCGGAATACAAACTTCCTCTACACAACTTTATTAAGCAAATTTTTTTTTATATTTCAGGGATCTAAACTGCCCGGTCCTATTGTTGAAATGTCTCAATTTGTATAATTCAAACAACTCCCCGCTCAAACACCCCAAACTCCACCCGATTACGCCCATTCTGCTTTGCCTGATACAAGGCCTTATCCACCGCAGCGAACAGTTGAGTCAAATACCCCTCCGGATTGTCCGGCACATGCTCCACTTCAAAGTCCTCAAAGGACAGAATCCCAATACTAATCGTAATGGACACCTGCATAATCTCGTGATCCACCATAATGCGGTTGGACTCCACAGCGGTTCTCACGCGCTCCGCGATCTGGTTAGCCAAGTCATGCTCCGTGTGCGGAAGGTAGATCATGAATTCTTCCCCGCCATAACGCGTCAGAATATCGGTACTGCGTATGGATTGTTTGACGGCCTCTGCCGTGTGGACGAGCACTTCATCACCGATGACATGTCCATAGCGATCATTGATCGCTTTGAAGTAGTCAATATCAAGCAGCAGGAGTGAAAATGGTGTTTTATATTGAATATTGGTAATAACCTCATGATTCAGGTGTTGGGTCAGATAACGGCGGTTGTAACAGTTGGTTAAACTGTCCGTCAGCGCGAGTTCCTCCAGTTTGCGATTGGCCTCGGATAACTCCTGACGTATCAAGTCTAGCGCCTGATTGCGCTCCTGAAGTGTTACGTTCTGGCGATTCATCTCTTTCACATAGAAGCGCTCCTGCGAGACATCCTGGAACGTAAGAATATGACCAATCGGCACAAGAGCCGAATCCACAATCGGAGACGATTGCAGAATATAGTGCCGAATGTTGCTGTCCCGCTCCACAATCACTTCAATATGAGAGAGTGTATTTTCTTTTTTCTTATAGTGATTCACGAACTCCCGACAGCTACCCACAACTTGAACAGACTCCAGGAATACCTCCATATCAAAAGAATCCCCCACATGCAGATCCATAAAGGATCGTGAGGCTTTGTTCGCTTCAACAATGACTTCATTCTCATCCAGTACCAGAATGCCATATGGAATCGTATTGATCACGTCCTCATGCGCGATGGAGACCAGATCGAACACATTGTATCTTTTGATCACATAGACAAAGAACAGGTCTGACAGAAAGATCCCCAGCGAAGTCATGCCAGGAATGATTGGCAACCAGCGGGCTAGAACCACATTCAGGATCGCATCAATGGTTGCAAAGACAGCCAAGACCAAGATGCCCCATAGGGTGATCCGCACCTGTTTTTTGATCATGGCAGACGTCTGTGATGAATACACCGCCCGGAACAGAACGACGAGAGACGTCAAGAAATAGCTCACCAGAATAACCATCACAACCCAGAACCAAGGGCCGTAAGCCCGCTCGATGTACCCGCCCTCCAGGGGAATGACGAACTCGTTCCATGGATTTGCGACTACACCTATAGCCCCGATTACCGCAGGGACAAATAGCATAAAGGTTCCTTTTGCACTCAAACGTTCCGCGTAACCGGTAATAAAGATCGTCAGTAGAAGCCACCCGCTCCCAAGCAGAGAGACTGCAACGAAAGACAACGTAACATAGAACAACTGTAAGCCGGAATCATCCGTGAGCGTACTGGCAAATTGACAGAAAGGCCAGAGCATCATCAACCCGTGAAACAAAAAGTATACCTTATGTAAGTTCGTAATTCTAACCGTAGCAAACACATATACACCTACACCGAACAATAGGACGAATAAAAAGAGATCATACCATACTAATGGGTTCACGAATCTTCTCCTTCTTAGATGCTACAATGACAACGTGATTGCTCATAATTCTATGTGATACCTATATAAAACTTCAATAAACACCTATACAATACCGCTACGTCAAACATTGGTTAATTTAACCATATCTTATCACACCACTATAAGGGTGAGTAGCCCATACACTGGAAGTCTGACCAACCTCTGATCGAAATCCTGATCTATTTTGCGTTTTTGTGAAGGAATCTGACTGTTCCACAAAAAAAACCGCCCATATCCAAACGAGCGGCCGGCCAGCAATTGGTTTGATTCAAATGACCCATATCTTTAGCGGAGTTCATCTCTCCGGCAGTAGTACTTCACCTTCTGATCAGGAACATCTACTCTTCCCGTATCTTGGCTATGGCTTGTTCATGATCAAGTCAACGTTCGCCTTCAACGATCTGCTTCTCAGCGTTCAACAGCTCCAATTGTTGCTTATAACGTGCCTCGTTTCTGAGATATGCTTCATGACTCATTCCGACCAGATCAGCTTCATATTTAGGGGAATAAAAGGGTTCATTGTCTGAGAATAAGTCTGGATTTTCCTTCAGCAACTCCGTAATTACCTCTGACGTCTTAACCGCATCGCACACTCTAACAACGGCATCCCCAAGTTGTCCTTTATGCATCGCACCTTCGCGAACCAGTACCTCATCTATTTTCCAGAAATGCTCCGACCACGGCAACCCACTATGTCTGCGGGACGGTACTGAAATCTGACTCCCATCCGGTAAAACCGTATACAGCATCTCATGCTCGTCCGTCATTCTGCCAGGGATGTCCACCCACTCTTCTACGCCATGGATAAATGTATTCCGCTTCAAGTCAACGCCTACTAACAAGATCGTCGCTTTCCGATCCAGCAGTTTCCCCCATGCTGAACCTCTCGCACACGGTGTATCGAAGAGATGATCACCCCTCGTAAATGCCTCTGCATCCCTTCCCAGTGCCGCTACTGAGTGCGTAGGGTGCCACGAACGAACCACGCCCGGACGTTTACGGAAAAGTTCAGGTAGAATACCCACGAAGCATACAGAACTTTCCACGTGGAACATTGGGTTATCCGCATTAATGGTAGACCACGTATGGGTGGGAAGCACCAACAATCCGTCTTTCATATAGTCGCTACAGGCATCCAGCACCGTATCTGCTCCACCTTCAACCTCGCCCAAACTCTTCATTGAAGAGTGCATAAGCAACGTACCTTGGCGATCCAAACCAAGCTGCTCCAGTTGCTGCATCAAGCTTTCTTTTGTGTACATATCCTTTCCTTACCTCCTTCATTTGTTATCTCTTTTCGATGGAAAATTAAACCCATGCTCAGCTCATTATCATGCTTCTCAGCATAACAAACAAAGGGCCGAGGGTTAACCCCCGGCCACAGAGAAAAAATTGTATAAGTTCAGGGCAGTAGCTGCCAATCCACTTTTACTTAATAATAACGTACTCCAGATTCACCAGCTTCGCATATGTCACGATCTGATCTGTCGTCAGGTTCAAGGATACAACCGTATGGTGACCTCCACCATTTTCGATCCATGCTCTAACGCCATCCTGGAAGTTCGGCTTCACGCTCCACAATACACGCGCTACCGGCAGGTTAGGTGCTGGGACGGTAGGCTCGAATGCAGATACTTCATTGATCAGCAGTTTGTAGTGGGTACCGAAGTCTGCCATGGATACCACGACCCCTTCGCCTGCTTTGCCGTCGAATACAAGACGCGCCGGATCTTCGCGATCGCCAATGCCCAGTGGGGACACGATAATTCTTGGTTTCGTGCTAGCCAGTGTCGGATCTACTTCAAGCATGTGGGATTGCAGGATTGCTTCCTGTCCAGCAGCCATCTCGTAGGTGTAATCTTCCATGAAGCCCGTGTTCTCGTTATGGGCCATGATTTTCAGCAAACGATCCAGTGCAGCTGTTTTCCAGTCACCCTCACCGGCAAATCCATACCCTTGCGCCATCAGGCGTTGCACAGCCAGACCCGGAAGTTGTTTCATGCCATGCAGATCTTCGAAGTTCGTCGTGAAGGCACTGTAACCACCTTCGTCCAAGAAACGTTTGATCGCAATCTCATAGCTTGCTTGCACACGTACACTGGCTTCCCAAGCTTCCTTGCTGTTCGTACCATAATCGAATTCATAGAGGTCTTTATACTGAGCAATCAGATCATCGATTTCCTGCTCCGTTACGGCGTTCACGTATTGCACGAGGTCGCCAATGCCGAAGTAATCAACCGTCCATCCGAATTGGATCTGTGCTTCCACTTTATCGCCTTCGGTCACGCCAACGTTGCGCATGTTATCTCCGAAGCGAGCGACTTTGAGGTTGAAACCTTCGTTAAAGGCAACCGCTACGTCCATCCAGTCTGCAACCTGTTGTTGCACTTCCGGGCGCTCCCAGTAGCCAACAACGATTTTATTTTGTTTTTTCAAACGAGCATTAATGAAGCCATATTCGCGGTCACCATGTGCAGCTTGGTTCAGGTTCATGAAGTCCATATCGATGGTTGCCCACGGAATGCTTTCGTTGAATTGAGTCGCCAAGTGCAGCAAAGGTTTTTGCAGCAATTTTGTACCACGAATCCACATTTTCGCCGGGGAGAAGGTATGCATCCATGTGATGACACCTGCTACTTCGTCGCGATAGTTGACTTCTTTCATGATGCTCGTGATTTTATCTGCGGTTACCGCCAGATCCTGCAATACAAGCGGGTACGGCAGTACGCCGCTGGCATTAAGGGCATCCGTGATTTTCTGTGCGTTAGCTTTTACTTCTCCCAGTGCTTCTTCACCGTACAAGTGCTGTGAACCGACCACAAACCAGAATTCTTTTGCTGCTGACATATAATCATCCTCATTTCATTATTTTATAGTTGAACAATATGGGTTTACACTAGAACACTGCGAAGCCAGAATAATCTTCCGATCACTGTTATCCCCAGATTTTTTGATTCCCTTTTCTAAAGGGAAAATCCGGGGATAAAGGTGAACGCTCCGCTTCTCCAGCTTTCTTCTGTCTTCTCCGTTATTGTGTAAAAAGTATAGTTGAACAAGTCATTCGCACAACTAAACCTCTTGGAAGCCAGAGCATGCTTCCAGTCACTTATAACCGACTACTTCTGTCCGTAATACGCGTCTTTGCCGTGTTTGCGCAGATAGTGTTTATCCAAAATGCCTTGCGGCAGTTCTTTTGCGAAGTTGTTCAACTGCCGCGCGTACAGGTTCATTTTGCATACTTCCTCCAGTACAACGCTGTTCACCACCGCTGACTTGGCATCTTTCCCCCACGTAAATGGTGCGTGACCATGGAGCAACACTGCCGGAACCGCCATCACATCAATTCCACGTTGTTCGAACGTTTCAATAATGACACGTCCTGTCTCTGCTTCGTATCCGCGATCCACCTCGTCCTGATTCAGGAAACGTGCACAAGGCACAGCCCCATAGAACGTGTCCGCATGTGTGGTTCCCATTACAGGAACATCAAGTCCGGCTTGCGCCCAGATGGTCGCCCATGTGGAGTGTGTGTGCACGATGCCGCCAATCTCCGAGTAATGCTTATATAGTACGGCATGTGTTGCGGTGTCCGAGGAAGGTCTCATCTCACCCTCCACCACGTTACCGTCCAGATCAACCACAACCATGTCGCTTGCTTTCATCACATCGTAGCTAACGCCACTTGGTTTAATGACGAACAGACCGCTTTCCCGATCGATTGCGCTAACGTTACCCCAAGTGAATTTTACAAGTCCGTGCTTGGGCAGTTCCAGATTCGCCTGGAATACTTCTTCCTTCAGTTGTTCTAACATGTTATTCCCTCCCGTTCTCTACCAGATGGTTTACAGCTGCATGCTCAATTGCGAGCCCACTCCGGTAGCGTTCGATAAATGCTTCAAACCCTTTCACATCCGATGCATCTGGCGCCACTTCGACTCCCTCAACATCGTTGAAGACCTTCTGCTCCAGGAACACATCCAGGCTCTCCTCTTGATCCTTGTTAATCATGTACGAAGCCAGAAGTGCCATGCCCCATGCGCCGCCTTCACCAGCGGTAGACATTACCGAGACCGGTACGTTCATCGCAGCAGCTACAATCCGTTGTCCGACGACAGGGGTCTTGAACAGACCACCGTGAGCCAAAATACTATCAATGGCTACATTCTCTTCCTCTGTCAAAATGTCCATACCTAGCTTGAGTGCACCGAATGCACTGAACAGATGTGTCCGCATGAAGTTCGCCAGATTGAAGTTGCTTTCCGGCGAGCGGACGAATAATGGACGGCCTTTCTCAAGTCCCGTAATGTTCTCACCGGAGTAGTAACCGTAGCTGAGCAAGCCACCACCATCTGGGTCTGCCTCCAAGGCTTTGTTAAACAACACGCTGAACAACTTGCCGTTATCCACTTCGTATCCCATCGCTTGAGAAAACTCACGGAACAGTCCCACCCAGGCGTTGATATCACTGGAACAGTTGTTGGCATGTACCATCCCTACTGGACTGCCATCCGGCGTGGTGACCATATCGATCTCCGGATACACTTTGGATAGTTCCTTCTCCAGTACGATCATGGCAAATACCGAGGTGCCGACCGAGATGTTCCCCGTGCGTTTCTTCACGCTATTCGTTGCCACCATACCCGTTCCGGCATCGCCCTCTGGCGGGCAGAGCGGAATGCCTGACTGCAGATCTTGCGAAGGGTCAAGCAACTTGGCTCCCGCTTCTGTCAATGCACCTGCATTCTCACCAGCGAGATATACCTTCGGAAGCAGGTCCTCGACCTTCCACGGATAACCTTTGCCTGCGATCCGTTCATCGAACTGTTGGATCATGGATGGGTGGTAATTATGTGTAGCCTCGTCAATTGGGAAAATGCCTGAAGCATCGCCGATGCCAATCGCCTTATTGCCTGTCAGCAACCAATGGATGTACCCAGCCAAAGTAGTCAGATGATCGATCTGAGGTACGTGTACCTCTTCGTTTAAGATGGCTTGGTACAAGTGGGCAATGCTCCAGCGTTCAGGAATATTGAATTGCAGAAGTTCCGTCAGCTCCCTAGCAGCTGCTCCCGTCGTTGCGTTACGCCAGGTGCGGAAAGGTACCAGCAGTTCGCCCGCGCTATCCAATGCCACATATCCGTGCATCATGGCCGAGAACCCGATCGAACCGACCGTTCGCAGCGTAATTCCATATTTCTGTTCCACATCTTGCTTCATCTCACGATAAGCCGTCTGCAGACCTGTGATGATATCTTCCTGGTTGTACGTCCAATATCCGTCTTTCAGAAGGTTCTCCCATTCATAACTGCCTGACGCGATGGTCTCAAAACGCTCGTCAATCAACACCGCCTTAATCCGCGTGGATCCAAATTCAATTCCGAGCGAAGTAGCGCCATTAGTAATGGCTTCTTTCAAGTCCAATTGACTCATAATCACGTGTATCCCCTCTCCGGTTGTGATTTCACATCCCTAAGGATGCATATATAAGGTGAAGCTTCTACTTATGCAGTAACTACTCATGAATTTTGTATAAGAGGTTGTTCAAAAATCTGTGTTTTCAAAGAATGCGCTTTCCTTTTCTGACAGCCTTAGTATATTTTTTGTACGTACATTTGTCAATAATATATAATAGTTATACTTACAAAGGACACATATTGTACTCTAACTGACCATTCAAAGGTCTTATACAGATATAAAATGGCTATGCTGTAAGGTACACCTCTTTGCAAAAAGGCCGGATATGTACGGTTTACTTCGAAAAATATGCTGTTTTATATGCATTCAAACTGAATCATGCTAAAATATGTACGTACAACTATTTGAACAACAAGGTTGATATAGATGAGTAACGATGAAAGAAGTGGACTACGTGAAGCCAAAATACCAGGTCATCATTGATGATATAAAGAGTCATATCCTCTCGGGGGCATATAGCATAGGCGAACAGATTCCAACCGAGCTGGCATTACAGGAAAGCTACAATGTAAGTCGCCAGACGGTGCGGAAGGCCATTTTGGAGTTATCAAACGAAGGATTTTTACGAAGCGAAAAGGGTTCAGGAACTTACGTTAGTAATCAGTATCGATCACGATCAGGCGGCAATACGTCAAAGAAAACCATTGGCGTAATCACAACATACATCTCGGATTACATCTTTCCTTCCATTATCCGCGGTATTGAGAGTCGTCTGAATGAGGACAACTACTCGCTACTGCTCGCCAGCACCAATAATGATGTGTCACAGGAGAAAAAAGCACTCGAAATGATGCTCTCCTACGGTGTGGATGGCCTGATCGTCGAACCGACCAAAAGTAATCTGTATAATCCCAATATTGCATACTACCTGTCATTCAAGGAGCAGGATGTACCGTTTACGATGATTAATGCCTTTTATGAAGAGCTGGAGGTCCCTTTCTTCTGTCTAGATGACGTGCAATCCAGTTATCTCGCCACACGTGAATTGATCGCCAAAGGCCATACCCAGATCGGCATTATTGCGAAAATGGATGATTTGCAAGGTAAGTATAGGATGAAGGGGTATATCAAGGCACTTGGTGAAGCCAAGTTACGGTTCCATCCTGATCAAGTGCTTTCCTTTGATACCGCATCGAAACCGGAGTTATCCTCTAATGTAGCAGCGTATCTGGACGAAAACAGAGATTCGCTGACCGCAATCGTCTGTTACAACGATGAAGTAGGACTTGAAGTTGTGCACGCCTGTAGGCAACTAGGTATCTCAATCCCGGATGAGTTATCCATCATTGGACAGGACAATTCATATATCGCCAAGAACGCCAACATCCGGCTCACCACACTAACTCATCCGCAAGAGCAGATGGGCCGTGATGCTGCCGACTGGGTAATCAAGAATCTGCAAGGCAAAAAGGATCTGCCAACGAACACCTACTATCAGCCGGTGCTGGTTGAGGGGGAGACGGTGAAGGAGATCGAAGTGGAGTAATATTGGTGCGCAAACGGAAAAGCGAGAAAGTTGTTACCGAGCGTTCCTATCCAACATACCGAAAGAAGGCCGTCAGAATGATCTGTGGCCTTCTTTGTTTTTGTTCCATATAATGAGGGATTAACCTTTTCCGATATAAATAATTTAATCTGCTTTAGCCGAGAAAGAACTTACTGCGCCTGATCCGTATCATCGCTTACCAAACTTACAACGACGCCTTTCTTCTCCAGTTTCTCTACTACCTGCTCAGCACGATCATTTAACGGATTGTTCGCCAGATACACCTCTGTCAGATGTGGGATGGTTTCGAGCACTGCAATATCCTTAATGAGGTTATCTTCTACATATAGATACTCCAAGGTCGGATGATTTTTTAAAGGTGTCAGATCCTGAATTTTATTATCATTCATAATGACCCATTCCAACTTTAATTTCTGAAGAGGACTCAGATCAGTCACCTGATTACCACTGGCGAGTAGACTGGTCAGCTTACGCATATTTTTTAATGGAGCTAGACTTTTGATTTTGTTATCGTCCATAACCAGATTTTGCAGATTGGTCAGACCTGATAGTGGCGAGATATCTGTAATCTGATTGCCCTCAACCGCTAAGAACGTTAATTTCTTTAACTTGTTGAGAGGTTTGATATTTTTTATATTTTGGCCAGGCAAGAATAGATCTGTCATATTAACGGCATGTTCAAGACCTTGCAAATTAGAAATCTTGCTTTTCGTTTCCATAGCATATATGGATTTTAATTTCTTCAAATCGCCAGCCTTTATTTCCTTCTTAGCGGGCAGCTTCAAATCTGCTCGAATAACTTTGGCCAGGACCGGGTCCTTAATAAGCGACGACGCAGCCAATACACTCGTTGTTGGTAATAGAACTAACACCAAACATATCACGATCAAATTTCTGATGAATGAATTACGCATATAGAGTCTCCCTACATTTTATACTGGCAATACACCGTTATCTGGAATGAAATGAATGGATACTGCCTTTATCACGGGCAGGATTACAACACCTAGGATCTCAAGTACGTGTAAGAACGATCTGATCCCCGGAACGGGTTATTTTGTAAATACCCTCCTGCATGTCGATGCCATAGTGCTTTTTCAACAAATACTTGGCGTTGAGATCCGTCTCGACGACCACCAGATAATCGTAGCCGCTCAGAAGGTTGTCCATATTGTCCTCATAGAACAACACGATCCCGTCCACATGTGGAGCATACAAGAAATACTTTCCTACATATTGCATGTAATAGTTCGTGACCTGCTGGTTCCTGTCTGAGGCGTAGAAAAGATATCTATTCTCATCCTCCTGCCCGCCTGGGTACCACCGATCACCGGTAACCGCATGAACCTTGTAAGGGAGCGTTGTATCATAATTTTTGGCGATAGACAAGATACCATTGTATTCCGACAAAAGAATGGTGGCTGCAACCGCCATACAGCCGATAATGCCTTTTTGATAATGACCCTTCGTCTTGACCGTCTTAAAGGATTGATAATCAGGCACTTCACCGATCCGATAGTGGAATGAACGCTCCAGGTCGATCGCAGCGCACAACACCAGCCCACCGGCGAACAGCACCACGATACTCGATGCATAGCGCTCAAAGCCTGCCAGAACAATGGCCTCGTCGAGAGGCATGGAGAAGAGATATAACGCCAGAATACCTGCATAATACAGTAACACTACAACGTCCAATGCAATTAATGCTTTCCATAAGTTCCACTTCTTCTTGAGTACAACAACGGCAAATATCGAAGCACCGATCGCTACAATCTGGAAAAGTACAATGCCGAGCACAGGCCTGGACGTGATATCCATGCTTGATTTCAGGAAGAGCGTCAGAATCTCCCATTTCTGTTCTCCCGTCTTGCCCGCTTTGATCACCGCCGCTGTTCCCTCGAACTTGTTATCAATCCCTTGGAATACCGTCGCCATTCGCCAGCTCCAGCCGAAATACGGAAGTAATGAACCACCAAGGGTACCCAGCACAGTCAGTCCGACTTTCCAGTTCGAGCGCTGCCCATTTCTCAACCACGTATACACCAGGAAGATTAGGCCGATTGCGGCGAAAATAATCCCTGTGCTTTTGATAATGGTCAGCAATCCGGCAAGCGGAAGAACAACAATACATGCCTTTATGATCTCATTCCGATATTGGTATATCACCGCCAGGATCGCGAGCGCGTAAATCGGAAGCAAGAAATCCACGAGTAAATTGGTAATCCGAATCGTAAGGTTGAAAAAAGAAAGCGTAGATAACCCGAGTCCGAGAAACGCGTACAGGAGAAAGCGTTTCTTCTCCGAAACGATGCCGAACATGGCATAAAAACAGGAAAAGATCAGCAGACCCTGTGCCAAAAGCATCACGGACTGGGAATGCCCCATGAAGCGACAGACGTAATAAATAAATGACGAAGTCCCCAGCGGATAGTTTTTAAAATCAATCAGGCTAGAGTCTGGTGTCGGAAAGGCATTCGTACTCAGCATCTGCTTCACCACAATGGCCCAGTGCGAAAAGTTATCGTAGTGTGTCAATTCATTTTGGAACAGAATCAGCAAAAAGATGAACGTTCCGCCCAGAAAAGAAAACTGAAATAACGAGAACAATACATTCGGTTTGGTTTTGGTCCCTTGTCGGACAGCTCGAACCAGCGTACCTCTAACAAACACCAAGCCTAGTATCAACACAATGATACTTCCTATAAAGAGCTGACCTGCCAAGCCAGCGAAATATACGATGCAGGCAATCGAGGAAAACACAAATACAGGGATAAATTCCCACCGTAGTGCAAGTGTCTTCCGAACAAACTGCATATAACCAACAAAGGAGATTATCAATAAAACTCCCATCACAAAATGAAGCACAATGAGCATTGTTATCTCCCCTAACCTTCTCTGGTGGAACGATCGGAATGTGGCTCAATCAGATCCGTCAACAATTGGTCGATCAGGCCTTTCTCCACAATATCATCGATATTCTCTACCGAAAGAAGTACTTCGTGCTCACGGGCTGTCGTTTTCCCCGTATGTTGCAAAATGACTTCAATATTACTCTTCGTATAAAAAGTAACGACCGCTCCCGATGCAATATCACCATGAAATCCCTTCGCGGAGAAGAAGCGATAATTGAAGCTGCGCAGCGTACAGCTGGCACCATTGGTGAAATGCACTGGAAGCTGAAGGGAAAGCCGCGGCATTTTCCGCTGATCCGATCTGGGTTGTACAATCCGTTTTTTCACATTACGTAACATATCGTCATAAGCCGTATCCCACATGTTCATCTGCTCTGGCAACGAGTGTTTACGGTCATAGATGATCTGCATATATTGGCGGTTATCATGCTCATCCACAGGCTGAACCGTTGCGGAGTAACGCCAGCCCTCTCCATCCTGTTTTACATACACGATGACTGCATCGAGGTTCGCTTCATATCGCTCGGTTTTGACAATCAGAGAGATGGTCTTCTGCTCAGCCAAATAAATGGGATAAGGCACATAGAAGGCAATCCCTTGTTCGGATACATCCACCGTCTTGGCCTGATATCGCAGATTGTTGGCTTGGTCGTGAATCGTAACATCTTCCTGCGCCCGAATCCGTTCTGTCTCCCGATACGCACGACGGCCAATCATGAAGAACAGGGCGTAACATAGCGCGATCATGTTATGAACCAGCCAGAAAATAATAATACTGCTGAAGAACAGCGCGATCCCGTACTTGCCGTTGACATACCGAATCACGGCTGCAATGGAGAGCAACAGCAGGAAGATATGCGGAAGTGCATATAACAGAGAAGACATCCATTGTCGACCGTTCGCTCTGCTTTTGTTGGTAACCTTGAATTTTTTCTCGCGAATGCCCACCGTTTCCAGGAGAACAGGCCAGATCAGATAAGGCATAAATATCGTATCGATAACCTGGCTCCATCGCTGATTCCGAATATTGCTGGACAGATATCGCATGGATACACTGTAGAAGAAGTAGGATGGGAGCCAGAAAATTAAGATTTGCCAGAAGGTGGTATTCACAATCTGGAAGTCGAATAACGCAAACAAAATAGGCGCCAAAATGAAAATCAACCGGTTAAAGAAGGACCACCAGTATAAGAAACTACTTAAGTAAGTCACTCTTGTCCAGAAAGGAAGCTTCCCGGATACGGGTGCACGCGTATTCTGCAGGCTCTGAATAATGCCCCTTGCCCAGCGAATCCGTTGCTTGATCATGCTCTTGACTGTGGTTGTCGTCTGCCCGGCAGCCTGAACCTCTTGAGTCGCATAGGTAATATAACCTTCCTGCTGCAAGCGGATGCTTGTCTCAAAGTCCTCGGTGATTGTATTGAGCGGAAAACCTCCGATGTCTTCCATACCCTGCCGGGAAATGATCGTATTACTGCCTGTATAGGCTACCGCATTGGAGGCATTACGCAGGATGTTCACTTCCCTGGAGAAGAAATCCTGTTCATTCGGAATACCTTGCTCTGCATACAGATTAAACTGGAATAGATCCGGATTGTAGAAGCTCTGCGGCGTCTGTACCAGCCCGAGCTTGAACGTAGGGTCCATCTCATCCTCGCGGCGAAGACGCCATTCCTCATTCTCCTTAATAAAGGTGGAGAGCATAAAATAGGGGACCGTTTTCATCAAAAAGGTGTGCTGTGGAATCATATCGGCATCAAACGTTGCAATGAGCGGAGAAGAGCTTTTGCTCAGGGCGTTATTTAGATTACCAGACTTGGCATCCTTGTTACCGGGGAACCCCAGATATCCTACACCAAACTGTCTGGCAAGCTCCTCCACCTCAGGTCTTGCTCCATCGTCACAGATATATATATGAACCTTCTGCTTGTCGGGGTAATCCATGAACGTACAGGCATTAACGGTTTTATATAACAGATCAACGGGTTCATTATGGGTAGCGATAAATACATCCACATCCGGATAATACTCCGGCGGGACGATTGGAAAGTCGAGCTGTGTACGTTCTTTTTGCATCTTCTGAAAGAATAATTCAAAGGTTGTCAGTACGGTGACCGTTTCAGCCACAATCAGCAGCATACCGAAGATGACGTTCAGCACGCCTTCACCCCATGGTAATGTAAAGAACGTACGCCATACCAAATATATCGACATCAGGATCATCGTGATGATAAAAAAGATATTCTGCCTTTTTTCGTTTTGCACTACAACTGCTTCCTCCTTGCTGCAAATACCCATCTTCGCTGCAATTGGAAACTGAGCAGGAACAGCAAGGCATCACAGACGAATTTCGCCAATTTCTCATCTACGAAGAGAACGGTATGGAATAGATATACGCCGGTACTGGAAAGCAAGATCACCACTCCGCATAACGTTAGATAGCGCCATAGACTTCCCTGGCTATCTTCCTTGCGGAATACAAAATGTCTGTTCAGTACATAGTTGACGACAATAGAAATAATTCTCGCAATCACGGTTGCGAGCAGAATCCTTAGATAATGCTGTTCACCCAATACGGGCCGCAACGCATCGATCAAAAACCAGGCAATGCCCAAATCGACAACGGAACTGGCCACCGATGATGAAATGAACCGCAGGAAATTGGAGAACAACACCCCCATGACCCGAGCACTATCCTGAATTGCTTTAAAATGAGTTCCTGCATTGCCATTTTCATAAATAACTTGGATTGGCATGGTATGAATCGGTATGCCGGATTGAATGCACGAGATTAGCATCTGAAGCTCATATTCAAATCGAATACCGCGCACATCCTGCATAAACGCAAGCAGCCCTGGACCAAATGCGCGAAGTCCTGTCTGGGTATCGGATAGCTTCTTGCCATAGAGCATGGCAAAAATAAAGGAGGTCATCCGATTGCCGAACAAAGACTTTGGCGGTATGTCCCCCTCACTAAAGTTCCTTACACCAAGCACCAACGAGTCTGGATGAAGCCTGGCTTCTTGGGCTATACGGTATACATCTTCCGCTGCATGCTGCCCGTCCGAATCGGCAGTAACCACAAAAGAAGCCGCTCCATATTGTTGTGCAATATAACGGAAGCCTGTCTTGAGTGCAGCACCTTTTCCCTGATTGTCCGTATGTCTCAGCATCGTGCATCCGTTCTCTCCGAGTTCCTCGAAGATGTGCTGATATGCCTCACCCGATCCGTCGTCTACAATGACAATATTAATAAATCCATAGTCTCTCAATTGACGGACATAGGATAGAAGTCTCTCATCTGGTTCCAGCGATGGAATAAGGATGATTGTTCCGTCCTTTTGTTCAGTTGTAATCATCCTAATTAAGCCTCAATTCGACATATTTTCTCAAAAATCTGGTTTGAATATTGTGAGTATACCATCGTAGGGTTGGACAGTAAACGAACAAGTTCGCAATCTCGAATCTCCATGAAAGTTGTAAAGTATGCAGTGATATGCACTGACTCTCCGCTCCAATTTAGACCAATGACAGCTTATATGGATGACTTATATAAATTAGAATGAGTATAGACCCTTAAAAAGGCAGTGATTTCGATGTTATTTCAACGAGACAAATGGTTGCAGTATCGCGCGCTCAACAGTGTGCCCTTACTCGCCGAGCGGTTACCCGAGACACAGCTTCTTGAGAAGGAATCCTTAACAAATATGCTGCAACACTACCCAGGCTTAGTCCTGAAACCTTGCAATGGAAGCTATGGAAGGGACATCGTGTTCATTGAACGTCAGCGTTCCAATACCTATCGAATTCAGAATGAGAATCATACCATTACCCTGCTGAATACAGATCAGCTGCTCGAATGGCTCGACAAATCCTATAAAGATCGCACCTACATTGTTCAACAACGCCTGCACCTGGCTCGAATTCGCAACAAACCCTTTGATCTTCGAATCATGGTTCAACGCAAAAAGGAAGCTCCCTCGAAGTGGAAAGTAACTGGCGCTTATGCCAAGGTCGCATCACGAGGATATCTGGTCACGAATGTGGCCAGCCGTACCTTGCCTGCACTTAAGGCACTGCAACTCGCACGTGTCGGAGGCCGAACTTTGCTGGTCCAGGCAGAACGAACTGCACTCCTCGCTGCCAAACAACTGGCAGAACACAACCCTGATCTTAGACAAGTCGGCTTTGACATTGGAATCGACCAGAAAGCTCGGATTTGGATTATTGAAGGTAATTATCAACCAGACTTGCGCCCTTTCCGGCGCTTGAAAGATTCCTCCATGTATCGCCGCATATTATGGTATCAGAAGCATTGATTCGTTATGTCATGATAAGTAAACGACTCGCCCTTAGTAGACTGGGCGAGTCGTTGCTTTGGGTTGAATGGGGAATACTGCTCAGATTACGTCCGTATCCTGAATTCTTATTTCCGGCAACCTCGTCTCGGTGTACTTACTACACGAGTAACCTGGAAACGGTTTGGTCCTATCTGTATGATGGCAAACTGGCTGTAAGACGTGCCCGAGGACGTATACGGTTCAGCTTCGATGTTGCCACTCGGTGTTCTAACCGTTGCCGTAATTCTTGTCACCAAGCACGCTCCACGTGAAGAAGCCTGCCAAGTCTCATCACGCTGTACCGCATAGTTGTCATCGCTGCAAAATAGAGATGCATACTCTACTCTTCCTGTAGCAGTAAATGATGTGGAATTGTAAATTCGAACCGGGGGATAACTGCGAACTCTTCTATTTCCCATTCTCAAAACCTCCTTTAATTTGATAGTTTATTGAATGCAATAGATTGGGATTTGGTCAGGGATAGAAGTGGACAAGGCTGAAAAAGTGTGTTTGTCCGATGGTGGATAGGAAGCTGGTAGCTTGATGTCGTAACTCACGAAAAAGAACCACCCTTTACTGTACAAGGGTGGTTCGAGAATGATAGACCTACGGTTACTATCATTGTAATGAGCTAATTAGGTCGATATGGAATATCGTAGATGGTCGTAGTTCCCGAATACGGATGCTTCTATTCTGCCTCCTCCGCCAACCATGCTTGCATACCTATTTGCCATGAATCACAAGTCCATATTTATTGAACATCCAGGATTGGCTCAAGTCGCGCATGAGACTTAACCCATAAGTTTGCCATTTGGCAAGCTTATGCTTCCAAAAACTCATGGCAAACTTATGCTTCCAATGCATCCATCTACAAACACACATTCCTATTTCGCTTAGAATTAGTGTTTAAATTGCCCGTTTCAGGTCCTTTATGAATTACCGATTGCGGGAAGTAACTCCTTCATAATGAACAATTTGAGTTAGGAAGTTATAACTATGGTTTTAAATGAAATCATTAAAGTCAAAGAAGCCAACTACTACGATTGACTTCACATGAATTTATTGAGCTATCATTTCCCGTTAGCTTAATGAACTCTAGTCCACGTCAGTACTTACTTACAAATAAAAAAGCAAAAGACCCCGAGAAACGATTCTCGGTCTTTTGCTTTTTCCAATATCCATATATAGCTTGACGAGCTGTGCATCAGTGGGCTACTTTCACTTGATTGTCGGCCGACGGTTTAGCTTGTTTCAAAGCTAGGAAGGCAACTACGATGCCTAGTAGGGTCGTGGCAGCTGCGATAAAGAACGCCGTGTGGATTGCATGATTTAAATCAGCTGGAAGCATGTGTTCCAATGTTGCCCCTGTTCCTAGACTCGCTGAAATAATAGCCATAATGACCGCAAGTCCGATCGCTCCACCAATTTGCTGGCCGGTTGAGATTAATGCCGAAGCAACGCCCTGCTCTTTCGGTTCAATGCCTGCACTGCCTGCAATAAACATGGTCGTGAACACTAAAGCCTGACCAATACCAATGACGACTGTACCTGGGATGATTCCCCATGCCGATCCGGTTTCCGATAGCCCCGTCAGCATCAGGAATCCGATCACGCCTAGTCCCATCCCTGTTGCAATGGTACCCGCTACACCCACCTTGCTTAACATCCCGTTAATCAGCTTAGCCCCAACAAAAGCACTAAGTGTCAAAGGCAAGAAACTAAATCCGGATTGAATGGCTGAAAATCCAAGCACACCTTGGGTATACAAAGTCATGAAATAATACAATGAACCAAATGAAGCCGAGAAAAGAAATGCGATAAGTGCAGCTCCCGTCAGATTACGATTCCGGAACATCCGGAAGGAGATCAGCGGTTCTTTTGTACGTTTCTCGATCAAGACAAAAGCCAGTAACATCAGCACGCCAATCAAGGCAGCTGGAAGTGTGGTAACACTGCCCCAGCCTTCAACCGGTGCTTGGATTAGATAATAGACAACAAGTAACAAACCCGCAGTCACGGATACCGTTCCGGCTGCATCATAGTGTTTCGTGGTTACGGACACTTTGCTTTCTTTCAAAACAAACGGTGCAAGAATGACAACGAGAAGTGCGATCGGCACATTCACCAGGAAGGTCGCTTCCCATCCGATATAACTTGTCAGAACCCCTCCTAGCAGCAAACCAAGCGACATCCCCACTCCGCCCATCGCGGCCCAGATGCCCATGGCACGGTTTCGTTCAGGTCCTTCCTCAAAATTAGACATAATCAGAGACAACGTTGCTGGCGACAGTAATGCTCCACCCAAACCTTGCAGGGCTCTGGCTATGATCAACATCAGTTGGGACTCTGCCAGTCCCCCAAGCAGCGATCCTAATCCGAAAAGTCCGATGGCAATCATAAACATGCGTCTTCTGCCCATCAGGTCCGACAGTCTTCCTCCGATCAGCAGGAAACCACCGAAAGCGAGCGAATATGCACTAACCACCCACTGGAGGTGATTGGCGGAGAAGCCCAGCTCATTACCTAAGGACGGCATGGCTACAAATATAATCGTATAATCCAGTGCCAAAACCAACTGTGAAATGGCTAGAATGAATAAGGCTAAACCTTTAAATCGCGTTGAATTCATCTTCTTAATTCCTTTCATTTGCAGACAACAGTCTGCAACCTATAATAATTTTTGACCATTCGATCTATTTTGAGAAAAAAGGAATGAAGCACCGTATGACGCTTCATCCTTGTTCCAATACCGAAAGTGTAATGGTTGTAATCTGCTCAATCACGAGCGGATCGTCCGTTAATTTTGCGACTTGGGTGAGCCCATATCGTGAATGGTACAAGTATCTTGCCATTGCACGCATATCCTGCTCCGGACTGAACTCCCCCTGCTGCTGACCGCGTATCAACGCGTCGTACAATGCCTCTTCCAATCGAATTTTATCCTGTTCGAAAAGTTCAGCAATCTCTGGATCATGCGGCACCTGATCAATCGCACTATAGAGAATAAAGCACTCCTTGCGGCGCTGCTCGTCTCTTAATGTGTCCCCAATGACGGTAAATATATCCCTAATCGCTTGCTTCACGGGTGTCGTTTCTGCCAAATATGCGACCACTGCCGAGGACTTTTCGTCCACGTAATGTTTCGTTGCTTTCAAAAACAGATCCCGTTTCGTACCATACGTATCGTACAAGCTTTGACGTGCAATACCTAACCCATCGAGTAGAAGGTGCATGGAGGTGCCTTCATAGCCATAATGCCCGAACACCTCCATCGCCTTATGCAGCACGAGATTCGTGTCGAATTCTTTGCTTCTAGCCATATGGATAACCCCCTTTCTCATCCTCTATGCTAACGATATTAGATCGTTCAGTCAAGAAGAGGCGAGTGGTGATTTCCAGGATAGACCTCCCGTCGACCTGTCTTGGGTTAATCCGAGAAACGAACTGCATCATTTACACTGCCGACCGACTCAATGGCCACAAGTGGATTCCAAAAATCCCGGTAGCGTGTAATCAGCCCATCTTTGGTCTCCACCACGCTGATATAGGTCTGGTTGTACGGGTTACCCGTTTCCCGGTGCTTGCCAACTGACTTAAACTCAGCCACTACCAGCTCCGGATCAATCGTCAGATGGAAGTGAAGATCGGTAAACTGGACCTCAAAATGTTTCGGGAAGTTCTGCATGTAATCGTATAGCTCCGCTTTACCTTCCTTGCGATCCGGGAATCCGGCAGGTCCATACGGGAACTCCAGCACGCCATTCTCTTCCCACAGGTCTACCCATGCCTTAATGTCTCCGCCGGACAGGTGCTTCAGGTGGTTGCGGAAGGCTTGCTGTGCTCTTTCACGTACGATTTCTACTTCTTGCGTCATCATTTGGTTTGTCATGGTTATATTCCTCCAGTGAGTTGTTTTTAAAATAGATCATTCAGTCCAAAATATTCAAAAAAATTGTCTATCCTACTCTGACACTTCAGTACCCCCGACATTAGATAAAATCAATTGAAACGATTGGTTACTAATTCATTTTCTTAAACTTCTCTAAGGTGAATCGCAGGCTTTAGGAGCGGTGAACTAAAGTTGAACCAAAAATCCCGATAGTGCTTAATGAAGCCGTCTTTTGTCTCCACGACACTAACGTACGTCTGGTCATGTGGGCTGCCTGTCTCCCGATGCCATCCAACTGCCTTGAACTCCGCAATCACAAGCTCCGGATCAGTCATCGGATGAAAAACCAGCTCTGTAAAATTCACGTCAAATCGCTTCGGGAAATCCTTCATGTAATCATACAACTCAGATTTGCCGATCTTCTTTTCCTGAGATCTTTCTGGACCGTAAGGAAATTCGAAAATGCCATCTTCCTGCCACAACTCTACCCAAGCCTTTATATTGCCACCAGCTATATGCTTTGATGGTTGCGAAATGTGTCTTGCGCTCTTTCCCGAATGTGTTCCTGCGTCAAACTTGCTTCGCGAATCATCTTTGATTACGACCTCCTTTTATTTTTGACTATTCGATCTAGAATCATCATATCATTACCGGAACGATTGGTCAATAATTATTTTCGTCCTTTTTTATGACCAGATTTCCTTCACTGTTTCAGCCACAATCTCAAACGATCGCTTCCGAGCCTGATGATCATAAATGTGGCTCGTGATAATGAATTCGTCCGCTTCTGTTGCTGCATAAATAGCAGGCAGCTTCTCTCGAATAGTCGTCTGATTACCAATAATACCGAAGTCCAGTTGTTTGGAAATAAGCGCCTTCTCCTGCGGTTGCCATAATGCATTCATATTTTCCACCGGGGGCTGGAGTTTATCCGGTCGCCCGTGCAGAAGGCTTAAGACCTGCTGCGCTTCTGAAGTAGCAAGGTAGCGTGCTTCATCTACGGTGTCAGCTGCCATGACGGTCAATCCTACCATTACATAGGGATCTGCCAACATTTTTGAGGGGATGAAGGAACTACGATACGCATTCAGCGCATGATGCAATCCATCTGGGGCAAAATGGCTCGCGAATGCGAACGGCAAGCCGAGGCGTCCTGCCAACCGCGCACTGACATCACTGGAACCCAACAGCCATATTGGAATGTTCAGCCCTTCACCAGGAACTGCACGTACACCTGAATGATTCGATTGGTTTGAGGCATCTAGATAAGTACGTAATTCGTTCAGCAGCTCCGGAAATTCCGCTCCGTTAGCTCCTAATGTTCTCCGCAGCGCTTGAGTTGTTCGCATATCCGTGCCAGAGGCTCTACCCAATCCCAAATCAATGCGTCCTGGGAACAGCGATTCCAATGTTCCGAACTGTTCAGCGATGACTAGCGGCGCGTGATTGGGCAGCATTACACCGCCGGACCCCACTCGTATCTTCTCAGTACCGTTTGCGACATGCCCAATAAGGAGTGAAGTAGCCGAGCTAGCAATTCCCGGCATGTTATGGTGCTCAGCGAGCCAGAACCGATGGTAGCCTAGCTTCTCAGCGTGACGAGCGAGATCCAACGTACGTCCGTAAGCACCCTGGGCTGATCCGCCAGCCAATATCGGAGCCAGATCTAGCACAGAAAGTTTAGGTATCCATTTAGACATTTCAATTCAACCTCCATTATAATTTGACCATTCAGTCTAGAAAGAGCAAAAAAATAAATACTTTCACATTTCTTTGATGGCACGATGCTAATTAATCATTTATTGTTTGCCCTCTTTCTGATTTGAGTATATCAATTCCAGATCGAATGGTCAATAATAATTTTTATATTTTTATCATACTCGATAGGCTCAATAGATCCTGCCTAATTTGAAATCCAATCATCCATGAAATATATTAAAAAATATATGATTGAAGGGAAGGAACTTATGGCTAAAGAATTGTTCACGATCGGACACCTTGCTGAAAAATCGAATTTGTCTATTCATACCATACGATTTTATGAAAAAGAAGGATTAATTCCTTTTATTGAGCGGAGCCCCACCGGCTACAGACTGTATGAAGACGAACATATTGAATGGCTGCGCTTTATTAGCTATTTACGGGAAACCGGAATGTCCATATCGAAATTGAAGAGTTTTGTAGAACTTACTGTTGAGGGAGATGGAACTGCAGCTAAACGAATCACTATGTTGAAAGAACAGCGATTTTTTATCGAGAAACAAGTGGATACACTGCTCCAATATATATCAATGATTAATTGTTAAGGTTTAACTACAGAGAGAAGAGACTCATTTCCCTCAGAGATCACTGTTACATCTGGTGCAAACGTTGCATCACGTACATGTAGCGTTTCTCCAAGTTCCATCGCACTAATATCAAATTCGATCGACGTTGGCAAGTGTCTCGGCAAGGCCTCCACTTCAATAGAAGCTAATTGAACTTGCACGACTCCGCCCTGTTTTGTGCCGATCGGTGTGCCGTTGAACTTGACGGGAATTTTAGTGCGCATGATCTCATTCGTTTGCACCTGTTGAAAATCCACATGAAGCAAATCCCGTGTAACTGGATCACGTTGGAGGTCTTCCAACAATACGGTCAATGCGCCTTTCTCTTCAAACTGCAATTCAATAAAACCAGTTGCCCCTTGCTTCAACCATTTTTGAAAATCTATTGTTGGAATATGAACCATCTCATTCTCCGTATTTCTGCCAAAAACAATACCTGGCAAACGCCCGGATTTACGTAGATCCCTAAGTCGGGATGAATTTAATGGAATGCGGTTTTCCGCTTGAAAAGTAGTAGTCATGCTATGTTCGCTCCTCTTTATTAAATGATATTTTTACATTTTTCATACACATCCAACCATCCCCTGTTGGGGCTAAAGAGAGAAACATAGCATCACCACCTCCAAATACCATCCATTTGATTTTAAAATACATTTAATGTAAGCTCCCATGATATACATGAAGGCACTCTACTCGGAAGAGTAGAATGCCTTTGGGATGCCTCAACCCTATCATAGAAACACTTTTTTGTCGATTTAACCCCAAAATATGATCAAAAGTGTCTCCATCCAGTCCGCGTCGTTGATCAGCATAGAGACCACCCCAACGATGGAGTAGCCTTCATATCCTCATCTTGATTTATACTTCCTCAATACTCGTTGGATTCTTCAGAATTTATCGATCTTATACCAGAATATCGGGAGTGGAAACCACCCAATGGGCGCAGCAACTGCCATATAACGACCATGTTGTGTAAGCAGAAGCGCCTGAGCCTGCTGCTTATCAAGGACAATGGCATCGGTCTTAGCAGATCGCTCGACAGTCACACCACTCGCATCCACTCGCGCAGTAATCGGCTGACCGTCCATGACTGCTGAGAATTCTCCCTCTACTATTCCTGTGGTTTTGAATTTGAGTGTCAGATATGCCTCCAGTACATTGGCAAAGTCCAGAATATGATACATATCCGATGTTTCAATAACATAGTCCTCCGCAATGTTGCCAAGTGTCGTATTCAGCGGTATGTCATACTCCGGCGTAAATATAGATATACGATCCGATCTGCTATGTACCATATAAGCCTTAATCGTCCGCGAAATATCTGCCGCATTTTCCAACGCAAATTCAGATATTTCATCGCCTGTTTCGTTTACAATTAGATACCCAATAAGTTTACCTTGATCCAGAACGCCCAGCGCATTTTGATGGAGGCTGCCGAAAATAAGCGGCAATTGCTGCACCGTACGTTCAACATAAGCAAGCCGCGAGGTGTTGATGTTATGTGCAAAGGACTCTGCTCCTTCAATCTCGAAGAACGGCCTGAAGGATATTCCTGTGTCGTTCACATGTTTTAAGCCATGGCGCACATTGGCCTCTCCCACGATATACTTGAGCTTTACACCGCCAAGCGTGAAGCCAAAATACTCATATCTCTGCCGCTGGCCATATAATACAACCATATCACACGTATTGCGTAATTCCTCAAGCCACATGTCCATGAGCACCTTCATATGTCCTTCGCCACGCGCCCGTGGATGGACCGATACAGTACCTAAATAGCCGGTTCGCAGGGTATAGCCACATACCGTCAGGGGCTCTGGAAAAACAGCTACCTGCGCGCGCAGCCTACCTTTCTCATCTACAGCTACCTTATGCATGGCAGAAGAATCAACGTTCTTCCCATACCCTTTTGGCATCAGGGTTTCAAAATCCAAGTGAAAAGCATAGTTGGCTAAATCGATACATTCTTCACGCTCATCTGGAGTTGCCATTCTGTATTCAGTCATTTGCCCTATCCTTTCATAACATCAATATTGATAAACAGCCTTCCAAAACATAATTCTAGGGGCATATTCAATATCCTGCCCAGTAGCGTAGAAGAGATCGACCACATGTAAACATGAAAAAAACACATCCTTAATTGGGATATAGCCTTCTCCCAATCGGATGTGTTTTCCTGCTTTCATATAAGGTTTAAATAAGTTCTACATTATGAAGCTTTAGCTGCAACTGTTTTCTCAATTAATGCTTTGGCATCATTAGTAGTAAGGCCTTGTTTTGGTTGAAGTGATTTTTGATCTGTTCCACCCAGAATACCTTTACTAATCAGTTTTACCATAGGCTTCATTGCATAGGCAGACACGGATTTACCATCTTCGAAACTAGCAATAATCGTGGCAGTCTCTTTATCGGTCGCTTGACCTTTTACCAATTTAGCAAGAATTGTAGCAGCTTCCTCGCGTGTGATATCCCGATCAGGATAGAAGTTTCCACCGTAGCCCTGGATGAATCCAGCATGCGTAGCTTCAGCAATCGCATCTGCATAGGTCGCATCAGCCGCTACATCCTTGAATGCAGGTGCTGTAGTTACTTCATTTAATTTCAACATATCCACCAGCGCACTTACAAATTCAGCACGAGAAATGACTTCTGTAGTCGCAGGTGTTTCTGTTGGCTCAGTAGATGCAGCAACGTTAGTGATACGTCCTTCATTTTTGGCTTCAATGTTACCGCCTTTAAATGTTTTGACAATGTAATCGTAGAATACATCCAGATCGATCGGACCTGCCAAGGATGATTTGGCATCCATCAGCACTTTATAGTTGTCTCCGCCTGCAGCCATGAAGTTGTTAACGACAGCCGTATATGTTTTTGCAGGATCAATGGCTGTGCCGTCTTCCAGACTAAGACCCGTAATGCGCTCTGCAACAGGCTTGTTGAAATCTGCAGCGTATTTCAAACCCGAGATTTGTAGTGTCTTGGTGTTTGGTGTGCCGTCAGCATTGGTACCCCATTGCTGTTGCAACAAGGTTTTAACCTGTTCGCCAGTCAGCTCCAGTTTCACTAATGTATTACCGAATGGTTGAATTTTCGCAAGATCAGCAAAGGTTACATCGCCTTTTGGCAGATCGGCACGAATACCACCTGGATTCATAAATGCGAAGTCAGCAGCGCTTGCTTTATCCCCAAAGTCAGCATCACGCATTGCATCTGCAATCAGGTTGCCTAGAGGCGCTTCATTATTGTAGGCATCTGTACGCAAAACAGAACCATCTGTTGTGCCCACTGGCTTCGTCAGTTCAGGGTGCTTGTCCAATGATTTCTTGATAATTGCCAATGTTTCAGGGTCTTCTTTTACACCCTCTTGGAGAGTCGTAGTAACCGTAGCTGATTTTTCAGTTACATCCCCCGTCGCAGGATCAATCATCAGCTTGATATCTTCAAAAGCCGTACCATAAGAATACGCTTGAACGATCAGCTTTCCGTTCACTTCACCGTTAGCCAAAGCATGATTGTCACCTGCAACGATCACGTCAACAGGGGAATCTGCTGGTAAAGCTTTTGCCAGATCAGCTGCTTCTCCAGTCGTTACGCCTTCTTTGGTGGTTGCTGGATCATGTGCCAACACGATGATCGTTTCTACACCTTGATCTTGCAATTCTTTTGCATATTTATTAACGGCTTCAACTTCTTCTTCCGGACTTAAGAAACGCACACCAGCTGTACCCGATGGGGATACTTTGCCAGGTGTTGATTTGGTCACTAGTCCGATGAATCCAATTTTGACTCCGCCTACTTCTTTGATTACATAAGGCTTGATCAGTGTTTTTCCGGTAGCGGTTTCAATGACGTTTGCATTAACGTAATCAAATTTTGCACCAGCATGTGTTACCTTACCTTCTTTTGGATCCAGGCCACCAAAGATCTGTGCCTTCAAAGCAGCAACACCTTGGTCAAATTCATGATTCCCCAGAGACCCTACATCAAATCCCATCATATTCATCCATTCCATGGTAGGCTCGTCGCGATCCATAGATGAGACCGGAGCCGATGCACCAACAGAATCTCCATTATGGAAGAGTAGGGAGTTTTCATATTTGGCTTGAGCTTCTTTCAGGTAGGTTGCTAGAATTGGAGCCGATCCTGCCTTTTTATCACCAACGATCGATGTGGTATCTAACTGACCGTGAAAATCATTGATTCCAATCAAGTGTACTTCTACATCATTGCCTGCGGCAGAGACTGAACCTGCTGCCCCCAGTAGTTGTGTGAGTAATAGTGCAGTAGTAGCGATACGAATTGTGCTTTTGCCCAGAACGTTTTTCCAAGACATGAATTACATAACCCCTCTCCAATTATCGATCCTGAGATATTTTACCATAGTTCAATTCAGAAAAGTCATAGAAAATATCAAATGGTTGTAAAAATATTTGGGAGAATGATAGAGAAGAGGTGTGTTTACTACTGGCTAAACATAAAGGCACCCCGCAGGGTGCCCTTATTACCTTCATATAACGGCTCATAAAATATAGAGATCGAGATATTGCTCGGTTAACTATAATTCTTTATGCTCTAACATGTTCATTAATAGAACAACGGCCTCTGCTCTAGTGGTTGGTGATTTAGGTATGAAATTATTGTTTCCCATTCCTTCGACAAGGCCAAGTTCCTTCAGCGCGGCCACAGAGGTTTTTGCCCACACAGGAATAGATTTATCATCTGAAAAAAATGTTGTAGCATTGCCTGTTGTAGGTACCTTGAGCGCTTTCGCAACCATCATGGCCATCTCGACACGTGCGATATTGGCATTCGGCCGGAACGTGTCGTCGGGATAACCGCTAAGAATGCCCTCTTGCACTGCTTGCGAGACTGCCAATTTGGCCCATGATCCGATTTCCGTTGTATCTGAGAATACCAGTTCTGCCCCAGCTTTTTGTGAATTCAACGCGTTCATCAGCATGACTGAGAACTCAGCACGTGTAACGTTCTTCCCCGGACTAAACGTTCCATCGGGATATCCGGTGATTATACCGCTGCTTAACGCTTGTTGAATTCTTGCTTCAGCCCAATGTCCCGAGATGTCGCTAAAGTCCAATTCCGTCGCCGGTTCAACTGGAGTATTCAAGATGGGCTTTCCACTAGTTTGATCAACAACAAGGACAGCATACTTCGTGAAGTGATTGACCTCGACTGTGATTTGATTCCCTTGAATAATACCTCCATCTACTTTCTCCCATGTCTTGTTCACTTCATCAAAATAAAAAACAGCTGCCGAATGATGACGCTCAAGACCTGTTGAATCAAATGTAAATGTCAGTTTTATCGGTATGAGGAAGTTCTCCGTAAAATTCTTCATAAGTTCAAATACCGAGCTGACCAGAATTTCTTTATGTGTTAGCAAAGGTTCCGTATTGGAAACTTTATCAATGGATAATGTCAGCTCACGAGATGATGCCCCTGCTGGAATTGAGATTTCAATCTCTTTGCCCAGGCTAACCAACCCTGACTTACCAATCGGAACGGTTATTTTACCTGTTGTTGATTTGACTATATTGTCTATCGGGGCGATTGGTAAAGAAGGACTGCTCGGACTTGTTGTTTGTACTGGCTGTACAGTAAAAACAGAGTACGGATTCGACTCCGTTATTCCCTGTCCTGCGTTACCTGCACCATTGGACACTCCCGTATTTTGAAGGGTGATGACATTGACCGATTTGCTCACATTCGCATGCGGGGTTAACGTTGCTGTCCACGTTACTCCCCCATCGGTTGAACGGACAGTAGTCAGTGTACCGCTTGCAATCGTCAGATCTGTGTTATCAAAACCTGACACTGCCTCAGAGAATGTGATTGTTACCAAGGATGTTTTGCCAAGAGTCAGCGTTCCATCAGCTACAACAATCGTTGCCGTTGGTCGGGAGGTATAGACTGCGTAATTATTCGAAGTAGTCGTTCCTGTGCCTGCGTTGCCTGCCATATCGCTAATGCCCGAATTATCAAGCGTGATGAAATTGGTTCCATCATCAATTCCTACAGTTGGTATCAATGTCGCAGTCCATGTTATCCCCTCATCAGATGTATGCACAGTACTCAGCGTACCGTTTGCAACGGTCAGGTCCTCATTGGTAAAGCCTGTAATTGCTTCCGAAAACGTAAAGGTGACCTCTGATGTCTTGCCGGCAGTCAGGTTCATATCGGCGACGTTAATTGTTGCTGTCGGTCTGACCGTATCAATGGCGAAGTTATTGGAATCCGTTGTACCTATACCTGTTATGCCGCTTTGATTCACCACACCCGTATTATGGAGTGTAATCTTGTTCGTTCCCGCAGTGATGCCGGCGGTAGGGGTCAATTTTGCTGTATATGTAATATTGTCATTCGTAGCCAGATTGGTAATGGATCCATTCGTCACCACAAGGTCGGCAAGCGTAAAACCGGTCACTGCTTCAGAGAAGGTGAAGGTCACATCAGACGTCTTGCCAATATTCAACGTTGAATCTTCTACGACAATCGTTACCGTTGGCCGGGCGGTATAGATCTCATAATTATTCGAAGGCGTTGTCCCCGTACCCGTATTGCCCGCAATATCACGAATACCGGTATTATCAAGCGTGATAATGTTGGTCGCATTGGTGATACCAATATCTGGCGTTAATGTCGCGGTCCATGTTATACCTCCATCGGAGGAACTAAGGCCACTCACCGTACTATTCTCTACTATTAGGTCGTCAACGCTAAAGCCGGTCACTGCTTCGGAAAATGCGATGGTGATCAGTGATGTCTTCCCAGCGGTTAGAGCCGTATCGGCTACAACAATGGTTGCTGTCGGTCTTAATGTATCAATAGTATAATTACTCGAAGAGGACGTGCCCACACCTACAATACCGCCTAGACTCATCACACCTTCGTTGTTCAGGGTTATGACGTTGGTCGCATCTGTAATATCTGGTTTAGGTGTGAGAGTTGCCGTCCACGTATAACCTCCATCCGAAGAGACCGGTGCGGTCAGTGTGCCGCTTTCCGGAACCGTTAAGTCTCCATTGTCCAACCCTTGTACCGGTTCTGAGAACGTAAAGAATACCTTTGCGGTGCTGCCAATTCCCAGCAGCGCATATTCCATCGAAATTGTTGATGTTGGAGCCGCAGCATACACCTTATCTGATGCTTTGAGACACAACAATCCTGCCATTAGGGATACCACCAGAACAATAATTCCAATCTTCTTCCTTAAATACATATGCTCCTCCTCTTAACGCTCTCTGGACTACTCAATAAAATCAATTCCCTCTTAAATACTTCAAATTTAATCTAATCAATTCGACACATACGTTCGAATTCCTATACCCACAAATAAAAATAAATCATTTCCCAAGCAGATGTCTTCCTCTATTGAAAAGATAGATTTTAATAGAAAATAATGTATTTTATCTTTTTAGTTGCTATAATGGAATAAAAAGTAATATGTTTTAAGCGTTCACATACATAGTCCACTGAATACAAGTTTCCATCGAGCTCTCACCCCTCCACTCTAGGTAACACATCCATTTACATATAGCTCATTGATGCAACTAATTTTGTCTATTAAAGGAGGTGAACCGGAGAGCGCTGTATATTTGATTTCCCTTTAATTATCATTGGGGGATGTGTTGATTGCTCTTTCACCACTCCTGACCGAACACTGCGTCGCCATATGCATGATCTGTAAGGGTTTATGGTATTACGTATGAAGTCTCAACCATTCTAAGGAATATAGGAGTGTGTCCAATGAATCATTTATTTTCCCCCAAATCTTTTCGAGTTTTTTTGGCTTGCTTGTTGATTCTTGCATTTGCCGTACCAGCGACCGCTTCTGCCGGCTATCTTGGAGATAAGCTCACGATCGGCCAAAGTATGGCTAAGGGAGACTATCTCACTTCGCAGGATGGCAGATTTTCAGCCATTTGGCAGAATGACGGGAATTTTGTCATCTATCAGAATGGTTCTTCTCTTTGGAGTAGCGGTACCAGTAACAGTGGGGCTCTTTCGTTCAAGTTTGAACCACAATACGGAAAACCTGTCATGTATAAATATGGCATGAAATATCAAGATGTGTACCAATATGGTTATCGTTATGGTTTCAACCCGGCTACAGGTAAATACGAATATTACACTGGTTGGGGATGGGATAAAGTTTTGGTGATTGATACTTCTGTACAGGTAGCTGCTTGGTCTCCCAACACCACCTCATGGATTCCAGGTCATCATGGGGGCAGCTTACCATCTAACACAACAGGTGACACACTAGTCATGCAAAGTGATGGTAATCTAGTTCTCTATAACACAACTCTGACCAATGACTATTATCCAAATAGTTGGATTCCTGTCTGGGCTTCGAATACGGGCGGTCGCTAAAAGGTAAATGGACGGGCACGGAATAACTAAAGTACAATGAGCCGCATACTTTGCGGCTCTTTTCTGGTATCTAACGTTTTCCGATCCACTCACCAACTCGTATGCCTCACCGGATAGTAAAAAAAATCTGAGGAATCTATTCGATTCCTCAGATTAGCTCAAGATAGCGTGCACATTCTATTAAGTTCAAGTATGTTCACGATGCAAGATTACCACAGATCTTCCGGGATATACTTCAGCATCGTTTCGGTGCCATCTTCATTGATCTTAAACGTATGGGTTCTCGTTGCTTCCTCAACATGTCCAAATGACCATTTGTCCAAACGGTTGTCCGGATATGAAGGTTCCGCTCCAGTCAGAGGGCCTCTATACAGCATTCCGTTAATCATCTTAACGGCTTCCTCTCGGGTAATCTGACTTCCAGGTTGGAAGGAAGCATCGTTATAGCCTGATACGATACCGAAACGGAAAACTTCATCAATGGACTGTTCCGCCCAGTTCCCCTCAATATCTGTAAACGAACTGATTCTCAAGATATGGTCCATCTTCAGCTCTTTGGCAACACCAAGATAACGCGCAATGGCTGTTGCCAGCTCTGCTCTTGTAATGGGCTGATCCGGTCTGAATGTATGATCCGCATACCCTTTAAATATTCCCTTATTCGCAACAGCTTCGATATAATCGGCACCCCAGTAATCTGTAGCAACATCGCTGTACAGCTCGATGTGTCGAACCTCATCTTGCAAATGAAGCGTCCGGGCAAAAATAGCTGCAATCTCTGCACGAGTGATGAGCTTTTCCGGTTTCACCTTACCGTCTGGGTACCCCATAATATATCGGTCATGTTTGTGCTCATAACGATTAGAGTACAACATCACTTTAATCAAGGATGTATCGTCTTGTGTATTTATCAGCGTAAGCTTATGATCTGAGCCGACCTCTGCCGTAACAGAAGCATAGATCTCGCCTTCTGTCATTTCGTTAACCTTTAATTTAAACGTCAGTTGGCCACGCGTGTCTCCCGCCAGCTTACCAACATTCCATTTTATTTCTTGGCCTGTAACGATGCCACCGTTTGCATCAACTAAACTCATTCCCGCCGGAATCGTAGATTTAACATACAATCCATCAGCCTCAGTTAACGATTTATTGCCGTAAATCACCGTAAAGGTTAGAATATCGCCTTCTCTGCCCTTCATTTTGTCCGCAAGAATGGCTGTGGCAAAGTCGATTGGCTTGGTCGTTATGGTTGTCGGAGGCTCCGTCGTTGTGACTGGCGGCTTGACGGGATCAGGCGTTACCACCGGAGAGCCCCCTCCGTTGGATGTCGGCAGTGGCGTCATGCTAAAGTCGTACAGCACAATTTCCGTACCTACATGAATTAGCGGCTGGTTCGTATCGACAACTCTGCTATCAAAGTCCTTATAACCTGCTTTGGTCGCGGTTAAGTAGTAATCTGTATGCGGAAACACCATGAACGCATACTGCCCAGTCGCATCGCTCGTCTGTGGGTTCGCGTTATCCGCTGGTGGGAAATTGACCACAGGTGGCAAGTTGACCACCGTTCCGTTACTGTAATGAAGCGTAACGATTGCACCGGATATTGGACGACCGGTTACGGAATCGGTAATTGTACCGTATGGGTCAATGAGTACCTCACTAATACTGATTTGTCCGTCTGAACTGATTTCAATATCAGCATGGCCGACAACAACAGGTTGTGTTCCACCGCCCGGAAGCGGAATGTTATAGATGACATTAGCAATGTAGCTGCCCTTAAGCACACTGTCGATATTGAATATTCCATCAGAGTCAACTTGGCCTGAATGAGCCCCATTGCCGTCATTGATTATAACCGTGTAACCGCCGCCCACTGTTCCGTTGAGTGCCAGGGATCCACCCTGCGATGTTTCCACCAAGACAACACCAGAGACTGTTTTATTCCCCTCAAAGGATCGGCCATCCACACTAGCGTTTACTGGAACACTCTGATTAAACGTGACGGATTTTTTCTGTCCGCCAATATCTACTTGCTTCGTAATGGATACATCGTACGTCACATTACCCTGCGGTACAGCCAGGGTGTATACTCCATCATCCGCTGTAACTGCAACAGCATGAAAATCAGCAATGCCGTCACCGTCAAAATCTTTGCTTACTTTGATTAAAGCCCCTTTTACAGGGTGACCTACCTGGTCTGTGACGACGCCCGTAATAACACCAGGGGTAATGGTAATATAGATGGTGTCACTCACATGGAGACCTCTAGGTTTATCGTCAACCGTTGCTGTCAGCGGTATGGACGCAGACCCCGTACCACCAAGAACTGCCGCGGTGAAGGTTGTAGTTGCGATGCCATCGGTATCCGTTAAGACACTTACTGTGTTGGAGTTTCCAACAAAATGACCATAAGTTGTATCTGGCACATCAAATACGACTTCAATCCCTGCCTGAGGACGACCTTCTTTATCAGTCACTACCGACTTAAAGATGGATGTAGATGTGCCGTTACCAAGTATCGACGATGGGTTGGCTGTCAACGTTATTTCGAACTCCACAAGCTCGAAGTCCTGAATAACAACCCCGTTCCCATTGCCGTTGACCGTAGATACGGAAACTTCTCTATGAGCGTGGCTATACTTGTCGCTAATCACTTCTAACATATATTTATTGATCACAACATCTTCAAAGGTGTACTTGCCATCTGAATCCGATGTGACCCGTCCCTTCTCTTTACCTGCAAGGTCACGTAGAATTACTGTTGCGCCTAAGATCGGATTCCCGGTTTCTTTATCCATGACCGTTCCGGCAATGCTCGGGTTGGTCATTGTGATTGTCACCGTGGCTATATTGGACTGACCTGTTCCGTCAGAGGCTTGATAGGTGAACGTTACACTGCCGGAAGCTTCTTCTTTTGCCTCGAACGTGAAGGAGCCGTCGGAACTGGCAGTCAGCGTACCTTTGCTTGCGTCGCTAATTGAACTGATATTCACTGCAATGAGGGTATCATTCCCTGCGCTAGTATCGTTGGATAAGATTCCGTTTTCTACCGGGACAGTCAACGTATTTCCTCTGACAACCTGATAGCTGTCATTCTTGGCAACAGGTACCGCTCTGAATTTTGCATAATAGTCTCCAGCTGCATGAACAGTAAAGGTATACGCCGCAGCTGTACTTACTGGACTGCCTGTACCTTCTTCATTGTCATACCAACCTGTGAATGAATAGCCTACAGCCGGATTAGCCGTAATTATAGCTGTTTCGCCTAATCCATAAGTATCATCACCCGAAGTCGTGCCGCCATCATTCCCAATGACATGCGTAGTGATTGGCATCGTAATTGTGATCGTCACCGTCGCTACACTCGAATGAACAGTTCCGTCAAATGCTTGGTACGTAAACGTCACCTTACCGAATGTGTTCTCCTCCGCACTGAACGTGAACGATCCGTCTGGGTCCACATTCAGCGTGCCCATACTTGGATCGCTGATGGAGCTGATATTCATTACGGTGAGCGGATGATCCTCATCATCCTTATCATTCGAGAGCAAACCTGTCTCGACTGGAACGGTGAGTGTATCCCCACTCTTTATGCGATAATTATCATTTTCTGCCACAGGCTCATGTGTAGAAACGGGTAGCGTAATCGTGATTGTCACCGTAGCTTCATTCGAAAGGGCAATTCCATTATCAGCTTGGTAGGTGAACGTCACAGTACCAGACGCTTCGCTATCCGCCACGAACGTAAATGAGCCATCTGAATTCACATTAAGATCGCCTTTGCTCGGATCACTGATTGAGCCGATATTCACCGCCGTAAGTGGACGATTACCCGCATCTGTATCGTTCAGTAAGATACCCTCTGCCACCGGAACGGTGAGCGTATCTCCCCGCAAGACACTATAAGTGTCATTTTCAGCGAAAGGCAGTGTATCAAATTTAGCATAATAGTCTTCATCCGTCTGAACGGTAAACGTATAGGCTGAATCCATACTTACTGGAGTACCTGTGCCTGCTGTGTTGTCATACCATCCCACGAATATATAGCCTTGATCCGGGCTAGCTGTAAGTGTCGCTGAATCACCGATATTATAGGTGTTATCCCCTGCAGTCGTCCCACCAACAGTTCCGATGACATGTGTAGTGATTACTGCTGTTGTTACATCCGTTACATTGGTAGTTACTGTATTGGAACCCAGGTTCAATCCCGTTATTACAGCATTATCGCTGACTAATGTCTGCTGCGTGCTTGGTGCCGTTATAGTAAACGTGAGCACTTTGCTTCCGTTCGCGGGAACATCAATTCCCGTTTGAGTTTGACCGTCACTGGTGACGCTGAGTCCTGTTTTTGCCGTATTGGTATAGTTATAAATGGTGACTGTATAGTCCATAGAACCGTTCGTTTGAACTGTAGCTGGACCTTTCTTGTCGATTCCTATCATCAGATCAAGTCTACCATTGTTTCCAAGTTTCATCGTCGCCTTGCCCTGGTTCAGAGACTCCTCGGTTACGTACGATGCACCGATTCCATCTGTTTTGGAGATCGTCTGCTTATTCGTTAAAGCAAGATAATAAGGGCTGTCCGTAGGCGGGAAGAAATAAGCTGCTGTCTTGGCCCCATCGATAGCATTACCCGAGTTGAGATAGCGGGATATTTCCCCGACTTGATTTGGTGATACCTGAAAAGTCGGTTTTACTTTATAGCTGAGCTTAAAAGAACCTTCTGTTGGTGGACTATACTCCCCAGACTGTGGGTTGGTCCGGTTTTTGAACCGGTAAATATGCTTCTGCATATCTTCAGCGTCAATATACCAGGTCAGACTGCTCATGCCTGCTACCGTCTTGATGACAGCTCTGCTCCCGTAGCCAGCAAACTGGTAGGCTGTTCCTCCGGTTATGGTCGTAGTTGTATCCACCGCTGCAACAGCATCCCCGATTCTCAAGGTGGACAGATCCACGCTAAAGTCCTCGCTGATTTCGTCTGTGACCACGATGGCACTGGCTATATCAGCCGTCTCTGAGCCAAGATCGGTAGTCTCCGGTATATTCAGAAGTGGAAGTATGGTTGTAGTAGCTTCTACATCATTGGCCAATCCAGCAAAAGCTGAGCTGACGATGTCATAGGTCGGAGCAAATGTATAATAATTGCTGTAGACAAAGGAGTCTGCGTAGTTAAAACCATTTGGCCCTTGGGCCGCATACGTTTTCAACCTTTCATACGTGTTCTTTGCCGTACCATAGTTATAATCACTATCTTCTTTATGATCGTTAACTCTTTTCGGGTCAAGACCCGCCCATGCGTAGACTGGCTGGCTACCACTATATGGTCCATTAATTGCCGTAGTGGAACCCAGTCCAACCGTATACACTTTGGCCTGAGTGGATTCTCCTCCATTATAGGCAGTGTACTGACTATCCAGGAGACCCTTCATATAAGCGCCGGTGAGTATAGTCAGCGCTGCGATCTCCGGATCGCCTGTATTGGCCAGACTGGTACCTGCAGCAGCTGGCACATATTTTGTACCATCAGTGCCACTCTGATTATAGTTTGTGATCGTTGTAGCTTCGGTTAATGCATTGTTATAATCCGTTTCAAATGATTTGCCTTTTGGCGAAGAATACCATGCCTTCTTGGCATGAATCGCCGCCCCGTCCGATAGAAGGAACAAATACGGCTGGCGCTTAGGTCCTGCACCCTTGGTTCCCACATTTCTCATCGTCTTCGAAACGCCATACATGATGCCATCCTGTGTTGGTGTTCCTGCCCCCAACGAAACTGCCGATTGTGTTCCAACAGCACCGCCATCCTTGGTCAGATTACTGTTCACCGTGATGGTTTGGTTCGTTGCATATTTCAAATAATCTTCCGCTCCATGTCCTGAACTAAAATTGTAATGTCCTAGTTCCATAAACGTGCCGAGGTGGTTGGCGTTAGCCGATCCTCCAAACCAATAAACGGCAACGCGGTTATTGGGATTGGCATCCATGACTGTGCGGATTGCATCATTGGCAGCCTTGGCCATCGCCTCGACACGATAGTATACACCGGGTCCACCTGCTGTTTCCGCTATTTCTCTGCCATTCATATTGCCCATAGACGAACTCATGTCCAATATGAAGGTTACATCTGCCGCAGGACCGTCAGCACTGCCGCTCCCTCCGACACCTGGATTGGTCGAATTTGCCGTCATATATTCTTGTGCTAGCGCTGACAATTTCACATTGAAACTGCCATCACCCTCTGCTGTGACGCTCTTGTCCGTCCAGATACGCCCGTCTGATGCAGCTGAACCAAAACCGCTAGGCGGCGTATCCGTCACCGGGTCAGCAGTTAACTTGACCTGGTATTGACCGTAATTCGTCTCCGCCATAGTTGGCGCGATTGCCGCATTGGCCACTGAGCCGTCCAAAGGGGCCAAACCACTAACCCCAAACATTAGACACACCGTAAGCAGAATTGAAATACATTTTTTAATACCGTTGTTCATCCTTATTTCCTCCGTACAAAAATGAAATGTAAAATATACTGCATCCTAATACAGCAAAGTCCTTGTGCTTCTTCGTCTACAACCCACACTGTTCAAAAACGATCTATTGCAACGTTTATTACCTTCTTCCCGTCTCCAGATTTATTGCGATTTTTAGTATAATCATTTACTCTAAACAAAAACTGAACAAGAACGTGATGACAGTTGTTTTTACGTGATGGAATTACAAAAATTGAAGTGGTAATAGTAGAATTGGAAGAATAGAGGATGTATGATTGCGAGAATTTATTCTTACATAGCATGAAGAGGAATTAATTAGTGAATTGAAAATATAAAACGCCATAGCTCTGCTTTCTTAAAATTTAAAATTGTACAACATGACGAAAACGCAAACGGGACAAAGCAGGATGAATCTCTGCTTTGTCCCGTTTGAACGTATCGGTGTTCATTCTTTTCACCGATGTATATTTTTAAGGGCTTTTGAGACAGCCCCGCAATTATATAAAATTTCAAGGAGGAAATGTAGAATTAGCTTAATGCTTTTACCAAAGCTTCTCCAAATTCTTTAGCGCCATCTGGACCATCACCAGTGATAATATCATCATGAGCAACAACATGTTTTTCAACATATGTTACTTTATTGGCTTTTAATTGATCTTTTTGTACATCTACTGGATAACAAGTAGCCTCTCTTCCGGTAAGTAAACCGGTTTTAGCTACAGTAACCGCACCTGCACAGATTCCTGTTACAAGAACTTTATCCGTGTACGCTTGTTTCAAGTAATCTTGTAATTCTTGATTCCCCCATAGATGATCGTTCGTGCCAGATCCACCAATAACGGATACAACATCATAATCAGAAGCAATAACGTCTGAGAAAATGACCTCAGCAGTTGCTTTACCTTCATAATCCCCTATGATTTCACCTGTTTTTGTACTTGCAATGGTCACATCAATTCCGTTGCTTTCCAATTCGGCTTTTGGTTGAAATAATTCGTCCTCATTGAAACGTTCTGGTGGTATAATTAAGAGTGCTTTTTTACTCATTTGTAGTTCCTCCTAGGTAGTGAAAAAGATTTGCCGGTAAGACGACTATTTCATTCTACTGCTTGTTTTCTTCACTGTGAAGAATGCACTTTTGTGTAAGAAGGTTACCTACAGGTTACAATTGATAGGAATAAGGGGGTACGAGCTTATGCCAGATACTTTTAGAGATGAAGTTAAAGAAAAGATCATAAATGGTGATTATAATTGTGAAAAAGAACTTACCTTATCCATTCTAAGTGGTAAATGGAAAATTGTTATTTTATGGCATTTAGGTGTGGAAGGACCCTATCGTTTTAGTGATCTGCAAAGGCTTTTCCCAAAAATATCTCATAAAATTTTAACGAATCAATTAAGAGAACTGATGGAAGATGGAATAGTTCATCGCGAGGTTTATCCAGAAGTTCCACCCAAAGTGGAATATTCCATGACTGAATTGGGAATGACTCTACTTCCTATCGTTGAAATGATGTATGAATGGGGAAAAAATCGGATAGCAGAAATCATAAAAGAAATAGATATTCCGGAATCAAACAATTAAGCCTCCACTCATCGTTCCTTCCTTTATATGATCTCCCTTGCGTTACTTTTCAAATCAATTCGTTTAATTGGCCTTCACCTCTGTATTCAACTAAAATTCATTTATGCTTAAGACCTTAAGACTAATAGTGATCATTTCAATATAGTACTAATAAAGGGCATACTAATAAGGAAAGGATGTGGTTCATCATGACTACAATGAAGGCGGTAGGATTAACTCGTTACCTTCCAATTGACGATCCCCAAAGCCTGGTGGACGTAGTTGTAGAAAAACCAAAAGCAACGGGTCGTGACATTTTGGTCAAAGTTGCCGCCGTATCGGTCAATCCTGTTGATACAAAAGTACGAGCTCCTAAGGAAAGAATAGAGGAAAACCCTAAAATTCTAGGTTGGGATGTAGCAGGAGTCGTTGAAGAGACAGGACCAGACTGTTCATTGTTTCGTCCGGGAGATGAAGTTTTTTATGCTGGCAGTATTGCACGACAAGGCGGAAACAGTGAATACCATCTGGTCGATGAACGAATCGTTGGGCGCAAACCTGTTTCCTTAAGTTTTGTGGAAGCCGCAGCTCTTCCCCTAACCTCCATTACAGCTTGGGAAGCGTTATTCACCCGAATGTCTATTTCCCAAGATCCGGGCCTCAACAAAGGAAAGGCTCTGCTGATCATTGGTGCAGCCGGGGGCGTAGGTTCCATTGCCATTCAGCTTGCAAAACAAGCGGGGCTTACTGTAGTCGGAACTGCTTCCCGATCGGAAACGGTTAGCTGGGTTAAATCGATGGGCGCGGACTATACCATTAATCACCATGAACCGCTCCTTCCACAACTTCAAGCAATTGGATTTACAAACGTTCCGTACATTTTTTGCCTGAATGCTCTGGAAAAACACTGGGCCGGTATTAGCGAAGTTATCTCTCCGCAAGGCGTTGTATGCGCAATTGATGATCCAACCTCTCCGCTGGACCTCAAATTGATTAAGCAAAAAAGCGTCACCTTCGTATGGGAGTTTATGTTTACTCGCGCTATTTACGAAACAGATGACATGATTGAGCAGCATCTATTGCTTAATCGTATTGCTGATGCTGTGGACCATCAAAAATTAAAGACTACACTGACCGAGGTTCTTGGACCCATCTCAGCAGAGAATCTCCGTCAAGCCCACAAATTTTTGGAGAGCAATAGGACGATCGGTAAAATTGTATTAGAAGGTTTTATTTGAAAACCTGTTTGAAGAAAGTATTAAAAAAATGAGGTTTCTCAATAAATCTGTGATTCGATAATTGCAATTAGAGATAAATATAAAGGCCATCCCTTTGTGGGATGGCCCTTTCTTTTCTGGTTTTTGCTAAAGTAACGTACCCGAAGCGTCTGGCTTGCCTTAATTAATAAATATTGATCTCCGGACAGAACCCCACGAAATAGGGATTTCATCAAATAATGGAGTAGCAATATCAGAAAAAACATCGAATGCATAATCCTCACTCTCCAATTCCATAATAGATCCATTCGTGCAGAATTCAAAGCATGTTATTACAGGAGGGCGATTATGAAGGCTGTAACATTCGGTGGAATGAAGAACATGCAAGTGAAGCAGGTCCCGGATCCAACGATTCAGAAAAACGACGGAATTATCGTCAGGGTCACCTCGACCGCCATATGCGGTTCCGATCTTCATATATACCAGGGGGCGATTCAAGCGCAACCCGGATACGTGGTTGGACATGAACCGATGGGCATTGTCGAAGAAGTGGGCCCCGAGGTGACAAAAGTCAAAAAAGGGGACCGGGTTGTGCTGCCGTTCAATATCTCGTGTGGGAGCTGTCATTACTGCCAGCATGAAATGGAGAGCCAATGCGACAACTCCAACCCCAATCCCCAAGTGGATACGGGAGCTTACTTTGGGTTTACCGAACGTTACGGGAATTATTCGGGCGGACAAGCCGAATTGCTATACGTGCCGTACGGCAACTTCATGCCCTTCGTTATTCCGGAGTCATGCGAATTGGAGGATGAGAATCTCCTCTTCCTATCCGACGTACTGCCGACAGCCTATTGGAGCGTGGACAATGGCGGCGTGAAGAAGGGAGATACGGTGGTGGTACTCGGCTGCGGCCCTGTGGGCTTGATGGCACAAAAATTCGCCTGGATGAAAGGGGCTAAACGGGTCATTGCGGTCGACAATCTTCCGTACCGACTGAACCATGCCAAAAAAATGAATAATGTCGAAATCTTCAACTTTGAAGATTTCGAAGACATGGGGCTACATATAAAAGAAATAACGAGCGGGGGTGCGGATGTCGTCATCGATTGCGTTGGAATGGACGGCAAGAAGACCCCCTTGGAGGAGGAAGAGCAGAAGGCCAAGCTGGTTGGCGGAACGCTCAGCCCGATCAACATCGCGATGAATGCGGTACGGAAATTCGGCACGATTCAGATTACGGGGGTATACGGTTCTAAATACAACCAGTTTATGTTCGGAAACATTTGGGAACGAAACGTAAAGTTGACCATGGGACAGGCGCCCGTGATTCATTACATGCCGATGCTGTATCAAAAAATTGTGGCAGGCGAGTTCGATCCCACGGAGATCATCACGCATAAAGTGCCGCTCGATCAGGCGCATAATGCGTATAACACTTTCTATAACCATGCGGATGAGTGCATTAAATTCATCCTGAAGCCTTAGATGATGGCATGAAAAGAGGGGCTGTTCCACGGGGCATTGTACCCTGATGGACAGCTCTCCATGTTAACTTGTACTCATAACGGGTATGTACCTTTCTTTATTGCTTGCCAAGAACGGCTCTTTGGAGACCGTTCTTTTTTTCTGTCTCTAGATATCGCTGGACAACAACAATAGCATGTTCGTTTTTTTTAATTTAAGAAGATCGTAAACTGCTTTATACGCCATCAAACCTGAAACGTAATGCGGTTTGAAATGCAAATTAACGGTTGTATAATTTTTCCGATTACAGAGCAAGATAACACGACATGATTTTGATTACTTTAAGGAAGGAGAAACAGACTATGGCGGAAGAATATGATCCTCAAATGAAAAATCATTACATGTCCACATGGCTTGATGAATTAAAAGAGAAATTAAACCATATGGATGATGCCGAAGTTGTTGAGCACAGCATGGGTCCCAGTGCTTCAGTCCATCTTTTGTACATAAATACGTTAATCAATCAAGAACGTTTAAACGAGGTGATTATTCAGCCACTTCATCGATCTGACGGCAATTCGCTTTCTTCCTGCTTAACCAACTCCAAACTTTCAGAAGTTATATCGATCGAAGATGCAGAGCAAAAAATAATGCAAGGATTCATTCTTCTATATGATTCAGTCAACAATCAATGGTTAAGTGTGCAACTGGAAAACCCTCTTGGTCGTGCAGTAGAACCTTCCGAAACGGAAACGGTTATATATGGAGCGAAAGACAGCTTCAGTGAACAAATCGATAAAAACATTACCATGTTGCGCAGGCGTTTACCTATAACGACATTAAAAACGGAAAGCTTCACTATCGGTTCATTAAGTAAAACGAAGGTCGTGTTAATGTACATAGACGGATTAACTAATCCAGAATTTGTTTCCCTCGCAAGAGATAAAATTAATAGTGTGGATTTTGATCAATTTTTAGACTCCTCTCAGCTTGCAGCTTTTATTGAAGATCATAATCATACGGTCTTTCCACAGTTTCTACAAACGGATCGGCCGGATGCATGCGCCTACGCATTAGGTGAGGGAAAGTTGACAATATTAGTCTCCAATTCACCGTTTGCCCTAGTGTGTCCTATTACTTTATTTCATCTATTCCAATCACCAGAAGACTACTTTCTTCGTTGGCCGATAGCCAGTTTTTTACGTTTAATCCGGTATGGGAGTTTTATTGTTTCTTTGACGATGATTCCTTTTTATGTTGCGTTAACGACATTTCATTACCAAATGGTTCCACTTCCGATTCTTTTCGTATTATTGGAATCGAGAAGCAAATTGCCCTTTACTCCGTTTGTGGAAGGATTATTCATGATCGTAACGCTGGAAATCATCAAAGAAGCGAGCTTGCGAATGCCGACCAAAACCAGTCAAACGCTAGGGGTTATCGGTGGTATCGTCATTGGACAAGCGGCTGTCGAAGCAGGCTTTGCAAGTAAGGTGTTAATTGTATTGATGGGTATATCGGCTATTGCTTTCTTTTTAGTTCCCAATTATCAAATGACAAAATCCATGGTGCTGTTGCAAGTTGTTCTTCTTATCCTTGCTTCGTTTCTTGGGTTGCCGGGAATCGTAATCGGGCTGATTGGGATTCTTGCACATCTCCATGGATTAACGTCATTAGGTCAACCTTATTTAGCCCCGATTTCTCCTTTTCATGGGAAGGATTGGATCGATCTCTTTATCCGCGGCCCTTTAATTTGGATGAAAACACGTCCGAAATATCTAAAACCACTGCGGAAATCGCGGAAGGAGATGAAGAAGTGAGAAGTTTATTCTTATACAATCGAACTTCCCCTATTGGTGGAATTTATTTTCTTTTTTTGGTCAATCGCATGCAAATGCATTATTTTATTTTAATCATGCCCGTTTATTTGGTCCATTCGTATATGGTTTGGGGAATTGTCGTGATGGGACTGCTGTCCCAACTTAACTTGATGATGATGTCCAAATGGTTTAATTCCAGTTATGCAGCGAAGGGCTATCAAGGATTTTTGCAGCTTTTTGGCAAACGGGCAGTTCAGGTTTTCGCGATACTTGGTTTTTTGATCATATTGTTCAAAATTTCAATCATCACACTGGGATACGTTGAAATGCTCCATAGTTTTATATATCCATCAATGAATAAAAAATGGTTGATCCTAATGATTCTTTTGATCAGTTTATTTGTGGCTTCACATGGAATGGAAAAAACATTGCGTTTTGTCATCATCGCCTTTCTTTGCGGGGCTTGGATCGTAATCATGTTTATTCCTTTTTTCTTTCCGCCGATTGCAAATTACCGCGATTTGTATCCTCTTATCCCCACTGAATGGTCGGGACAATCATGGCAGGGTTTGCTGTTTATTTGGTCGGCCTTTTCCGGTCCAGTATATCTGGTCTTTATGGTTCCATGGTTAAGCTCCAATAAAAAAATATCGAAATATCTGGTGATTGGAAACATGCTGACGATCATAGAATTTTCATTATTGTTCATTGCTTCGGTATTGTTTTACGGTTCCAACTTCTTAAGCAAGATCAATTTTCCAATAGGATATATGGGAAGTTACATTCAAACGAGCGGTTTAGAACGAATCGATCACATCCTTATCTCCTTCCATATGTTTAATTATGTGTTTGACATTTCAATTCTTCTGTTGTGTTTATATGGAGCCGGAAGAGTCTTTATGAGAAAAATGAACAAAGGCGCGACTCGGATCGGATTTTTGTCGAGTTGGTTCATCATTTTGATAAGCATCATCTTAATGGATCAATGGTTATGGGAAACGATTCCGGGTCAAAAGATGTTACTGAACATTCAAATCTGGCTCGGCGCATTCATTTATTTACTTGTTCCTGCGATCCTTTTCACTGCAGTTAAACGAAAGGAGAGTATGTAGCTATGCTACCGTACAAGCACTATGGTTTATTAGCGAGTGTATGTCTTATGTGGATGGCGGGCTGTTCTTCTCCTTATGTCGAGAACAACTTAATAGAGGAGATCGCTCCGGTGGTGTTCTGGTCGATTGGCGAGGGAACAGAAGGAAAGTTGAAAATCAGCACTTTAGTTCCACCACTCATTCAAGAAAAAAAGCGTCTTCTCTCCAAGGAAGTTGATCTGTTAAAGCAGGGAGGCAGGGAATTTAATTTAATTTATTATCAGGAATTGAAGCAGGGGCAGCTACGAATGTTATTAATCAATGAGGAGCTGGCAAAAAAGGGAGGCATTGAAAAGATGATCAATACGATATTGGTTGATCCCGATATTTCAACGCGTGTCTACTTGTTGATTGTCAGAGGCGATTTTGATGAATACATAAAAAATCAATTGACGAAGCAAGAAAACCAAGATTATTTTCTTTATCGGATGTTAAAACATTACGAGAAACATAACCAAGGTGAAATGAGCATCGTCGATATTCATCAATTTATGAAGATGTTATACTCCCCTCTTAAGGATCCGATCCTGCCCGTTTTTCATTCCGATAAGAACAATTTCGATTACCTAGGAACAGCCTTATTCCAAAACGATAAAGAAGTCATGGTCATTCAAGACTTGGACGACAACATTTTTCAACTTCTGGATAATGATCATTTCCTAAAAGTCTTGGCCATTCCAAAGTTATCTATCAGTTTAGGACGTGTTCGATCCAATGTTCGCATGAAATTATCAGAGGACTATTCAACCTTGTCCTTGCATGTGGGATTGCAAGGAAGAATGGAGGAATATCAGGGAGAATTGGATATTCAAAGTGAGAAACAATTGGAACAGTTAATTCATGAAGTTAAGGTCTACCTTGAGGAACAAACGTCAGATTTAATAAAAAGAATGCAACGGTGGAAAGTGGATCCCTTAGAAGTCGGAACCCATTCGCTTAAGCCATTTTCTAAAGAAATAACGGAAGAGCAATGGTTGAAGTATTGGGAAAATATGAAAATTAATGTTGACTACGAAATCAAAGTACATCCTTTAATTAATGGATCGGTTCAAGTGAGGTAGCGGCCGATGCTACTAACCTTCTCCCCGTTACTTCGCAGTGTCTGGGAGGAAAGAAGCTTCCACTGCTACACGGAATCTTAACCGCTACAAAGACTGCATTCTTCTGGAATGCAGTCAACACCTCCTGGTGCTCTATTCGTCAAACACTGATTATAAGGATGAGGCGCTTAGAGTCTTATTTTTACGCAATAGGAGTACCATTAGGTATTGTTGCCTCCTCCACTAAAGTCTTTAACCGCTCACGAAAATATCTGTCACGCTTTCCAGACAGAACTTAATAAGTTCCGTGCGGTGTTGCATTTTACTGCGCTGGGCGGAACGGTTGCAGGAGTCGAATTCCTTGCTCAATGGATCCCTCCATCAGCTCTAAGAGCTGAGGCACCAGTTCCTGCATCCGGGGGGCGCTTAGGTGCCGATCGAGGGCATCCCGGTTTACCCAGCGCTCGTAGATGATGAATGTGCCCGGCTGACCTTCTACCTCGTGAGCCTCATAGTCAATGTTGCCCAGGTCGTTGCGTGACGGAGTGACAGCAGCAGCCATGAATGCCTTCATCTCGGCTTCTCTCCCTGCCTTGGCTCTCGCCTCCCAGAGTACAGTAACGTAACGGTTCTTTGTATCGTTCATGCTAATTCCTCCTAATGTATAAACACTTCGTATAGCTTTTTGTCCAAGAGGGTATGTGAAAATGCCCATTACTGCAGTTTCATCTGGCTGCGGAGCATCCGGTCGAGAAGTTTGTCTGGGAGAATACGGACCAGTCGAGTCAGCAGTGCCGAATCGGAACCGACCGTATAGCGGGTGCGGGGCTTTCTTTCGTGGATTGCGCGTGAAATCACTGCTGCCACTTTCTCAGGGCGAATACCGTCCTTTGCCCACGTTTCAGCCTGAGCCTTCACGGCGTCAAAGAGACGATCATGACGATGGTGCTGGTCCGGTGTCATCAACTTGGCCAGCCGGTCCGCTGTCGTAATCCCTTGTTCCGACAGGCCAGTGCTAACACCACCCGGAGTGATCATAATCACCTTGAGACCAAAAGAGGACATCTCCCTGCGAAGACTGTCATTGATCGCTTCCATAGCATACTTTGCAGCCGAATAAATTCCGAAACCAGGCATGGAGATCTTGCCTCCAACCGAACCAATATTGACCACGCGACCGCCGCTGTTCAGCAAGGCCGGGGTAAGTGCCTGAATAACCGCCACCTGTCCGATCACACTGACTTCAAACTGGCGACGAAATTCATCAAGCGGAACCATTTCAAGAGGTGCATTAACGGCGATGCCGGCATTGTTGACCACTGCCCGCAAAGGGCGACCAAGCGGATCTTGCTCCACCCGTTCAGCCAGCGCCTTTAGTGAGTCGATATTGGTAACATCGACGATCACCGGCTCGATATTTTTGCGTTTGATTTTGTCGGCGTCTTCCTGACGACGAACCCCCGCCAAAACGTGAAATCCTTCAGCGGCCAGCTGCTCCGCGGTAGCCCTACCGATGCCGCTGGACGTACCTGTGACCATGACCAGTTCTTGCGTTTTGAATGACATGATAACCCTCCTAGGTTTGATAAGATATGGATCATGGTATAGCGGTGCTATACGAACATTATAGCGGCGCTATACAAAAATGTCTATAGCAGTGCTATATTTTTTTGAAGTGTTGTCCTGCTGCCCGAACATCGTTTTGACGGGCTTGGCGTGATGCACTCGAAGCTCACGAAGTACTATGGCGGGAGGGGTTGAGATTTATCGTTGCGTTGAACTTATGGAAATGGGGGTGCGTTTAATGTCGCATTATCCAAACATAAAAAAGATCGCCATCCTCCTGGAAGTCCAGGTTGGATAAGCGATCTTTCTTTTACTTCTTCTAAATTAGGGCTTTGCCTGAAGTCCCCAGGCTCTGTCATCGAATCCCTCATTTTGAATCGGCGTCCGGCCTTTGGATCAATATGATCTGCATTACGCTTTCCCGAATGAGATCAACGACATCGGGTTGGGGTGGGGATGCCTTACGAATCTGGGCCGTCACATACAGCCAAGAGGCCGTATTGGCGGAAGCCCAGACCAGATCTGCCGCAGCCTGGGCTGACACAGCCAATTTGCCTTCAACGGCGACTCTCTGAACATTGTGCACTAGTGCTTGGTACGAGTGATCTGCCGCCTCAATATGGGCGCCCTCGAGCAACCTCCCCATCATCGCCGCATAAATCCGAGGACGGGTTGCCGCGAATCGCACATAGTCATCCCATCCTTGACGAAGAGCCATCTCTGGAATGGGGGACTCCACTGCGGCAATCTTGCTATCAAATAACTGTTTGAACGCTTCCACTATAGCTGCACTCAGGAGACCATCGGCATTGCCGAAATGGTGGTAGAGTGTAGGAGCCGTAACCTGAGCGATTGCAGTTACGGCTCGCGTCGTAAATTGGGCTCCGCCATCCTCCTCGAGTACCTTAAGAGCTGCTGCCAATATTTTGTCATATGTGTTCATATGTCCATTATAGCAGTGCTATACTCGTATGTCCATGACGAAGGTTGTACACCTGTGACCAAAGTCTTCGGGTGTTATCAGGCTTAATAAGATAAGCTTATGTTCATACTTCGAAAAATAAATGTGATAGACTACTAGAAGGAGAATTGCCGTTTTATACTAAAGAAACGCTACATAACTGAATGCAGGCAGGTCTTACGATAAACATAGTCAGAAAGGAAATCCCATGAATAGTTCCTTGAAGCAACTCATAAAATCACCCGCATTTCCCGGTGGAATCATAACCATTCTGATATTTTCTCTGGATCACTTTCAATTCGAACTTGTTGATAAATTTCTGCTTTTTGCGGCTTTAGTCATTGTGCCTCTTGTGATTTTACTTTTGAACAATGACGCAAAGAATACATATCAACGAGTGATTTATACTGCTATGAAATGGCTTCAATTTCCCGCTGCGCTACTTACTCTAGCTTCGATAATGAGTAGTACGATGTGGGGGTTAGAAAGTACGACAATCCCAGGGATTCTGTCCCTTGGGTGGCTACTGTTCACCCTGTTGCTTGGCATCTATGGCTTGACCACGATTGTGATCTCTAAAGGAAAAGCGGCGGAAGTAGCGATTGGCGCGGGGCTCGTTTATTTTTTTATCGGGGGCATTTGGTTTACCTTATATCAATTTCAATTGGACCTCTTCCAAGCTAATCCGGCAACGCACGCGTTAAGCTCGGTTCACTTTCATTTTTCATCTGCTATTGTTCCCATTTTTATTGGTGTACTGGGACGCATCATGACGAAGAAAAGCTGGTATCCCTGGGTCGTTGCCATTGATATCATCGGACCAGTCTTGATTGCTATGGGTATGATTTTCTCCAAGCCGATTGAATACATTGGTGTCGGTTTGTTCGCCTGCAATATTGTAGTTTACACCGCTTATCTCCTTGCTTACTTGAGGAAAAATACTTTGGATATTAAGGCAGCCTTCTTCTTAGGCCTTTCTTGCCTAGCCTTTTACACGGTTGTTGTCATTTCCATCTTCTATCCGTTACTGAAAAATATGTACTCCTTAACCATACTCGATTTTATTCCTATCTATGGATCTCTGCATGCGTTTGGTTTTGTCTTATGTGGACTAATTGGTTGGGTGTTTATGGTAGACTCCATTAAGGAAAAGACTAACCAATCGGCTTCATAGGAGTAGTTTAGTCAGGTTCGTGCTATAATAGTGATCACATAAATAACATTCATCATTCTGCCGAGATGGCGATGATTAAGGAGATTGAATTTTGACGAACAACCATGATATTGGAGCAGTGAATGAATTACCGGAGAACTTTGAAGAGCTCAAACGAGCGGCTAATCGGACTTCAAGCTGGAGAGACAGACTGAATGCGGTGAACGAATTGGGAAACTGGGATACAGCCCCTACCATTAAGTTGCTTCAGCATGTTTTGAAAAATGATCAAGTGTTCCAGGTGCGTGAAGCCGCATATTCCAAGCTGAAACAGTTGGATGAAGATGTACAAATGCCCGCCAAAAACAAAGGTGAGCTGTTTAAAGGTACTAACAAAATTTTGCTGCGGATCAAAAAAAGCCTTCCTGAAGGTCACACATTTGAGGAATTTAAGGAAAAACTGCAAAAGACACGTCTGGATCTCTATGATACTTACGAGGGCGACAAAGATGCTGAGTTCGACGCCTGGCTCCATGGGATTTGGGAGACACTAGGTAGAAGATAGCCGCTGTGTTCACCGTATAATAGCTAGGTACGTACAAAGCCACTCCATCAATGGAGTGGCTTCTTTATTTTTTCAGCGTCACCTCCATCAGATATGGGTTATTTTTTTCTCTAAAAGTCACCACTGTCAAACTGACCTGACAAAAAACCGCCCCGTCTACTGATTCTTAAAATCAGTAAACAAAGCGCAAAGTTAGAGCCTTTTTGAACAACTTCTATACGATTTATTCTGGGATATAAGGAAGATCCAGTGTCTTCGGAACGTTGATGACATGCTTTTCTGTATACGTGCGGATACCTTCCGTGCCGTATTCACGGCCAATACCCGATTGCTTGAAGCCACCGAAAGGGAATCGAACATCCAGACCCTGCACAGCAGCGGTATTGATCATGGTCGTTCCAGCTTCGAGTTGACGTGCGACAGAGATGGCATCTTCTTCTTTGCCCCACACCGAACTCGTCAATCCATATATGCTCTCATTGTGCAGTTGAATAACCTGCTCTTCATCGTCAAATGGCAGAATCGGAACCGTAGGACCAAACTGTTCTTCCACGACAATCGGATCATGAACATCGCAACCCAAAACAAGCGTAGGCTGTAGGTAGTAACCTTGGTCAAACAGCTTCTGATCCAAAATTTGGCCGAGAGGAATGACCGTAGCGCCGCGCTTTTGCGCATCTTCTACCAAACCAAGCACGACATTCTTCTGCTTCAGGTTATTCACCGGACCTACCGTTGTATTTGAATCAAAAGGATCGCCAATGCGAATCCAACGATTCGCCGCCTCTATATATTTTTCCACAAATTCATCATATATCGAACGGTGTACATACACACGTTTGGCGATCATACAGATCTGTCCTGTTGTTAAGAAATTAGAAATGACAATCCGGCGCATGGCTCGTTCATCATGAACATCAAAACTTGCCAAGAAGATCGCCGCATCATTACCACCAAGCTCAAGTGTCATATCCTTAATCGTTTCCGAAGCTGCTCTGATAATATGCTTAGCGGTTGCGGTTCCACCTGTGAAGGCGATCTTTGTGACATGAGGATTGGTAGTCAGTTCAACGCCCACATCCGCATCACCATGAACGACATTGATTACACCAGCCGGGAACTCACTCGCAATAATCTCTGCCACCTTCGCAGCCGCCAGCGGCGCAAATGGGCTTGGTTTAAGCACAATCGTGTTGCCCGCAAGTAAGGCAGGAGCGATCTTAATCGTAGATAAAGCAATGGGATAGTTCCATGGACTAATCGCTGCTACCACACCAATTGGATCGTAGGAAAGAATCGTTTTACCATTCTCATGCGTTTGGATCTCTTCCTGTAGAGCCGATGTAACTTCATTACAAGCAAACTCCATCCACATTAACGAAACATATATCTCACCATGTGCATCATACAGGGGCTTGCCATGCTCTCTAGACAGCAAATGCACAATTTCATTCTCAGCTGCTCTAATCTTCTCGATCGCCTTGCGCATCATCATAATGCGTTCATCAACGGAGGTCTGCTTCCATGTTTTAAAAGCCCCTGCTGCCGCTTCAATCGCTTCAACCGCTTGTTCTCTCGTAGTGACAGGGAAATAGCCTACAATCTCGGATGGGTTTGTCGGATTCTCTTTTGCTAACTGCGAAAGGGATTTTACATTTTGACCATTAATGAACGCTTCAACTATAATTTTCTCTTGGTCTGCTTGTGTCGTCATTTTGTATCCCCTCCGTTATTTAGATGGATTAATTCCAAACTTCTTCTGCAATTTCCTTCACATAACGAAGTTTACGCCATTGTTGTTCTTCCGTTAGAATGTTGCCTTCTTCTGTAGATGAGAAACCACATTGTGGGCTCAAACATAGTTGCTCAAGGGGTACATAGGTTGCCGCCTCTGCAATCCGAGCTTTAATTTGTTCTTTATCCTCCAACTCGCCTGTTTTCGATGTGAGTAAACCTAGTACGATTTTCAAATCTTTTCGATTCACATATTGTAATGGTTCAAAACCACCCGAGCGTTCATCATCAAATTCTAAGAATAATCCATCTACGTTTAAGCCTCCAAAGATAACTTCAGAAGCGTACTCGTAACCACCCGTTGAGAAATAATTTGATTTATAGTTACCGCGACAAATATGCATCGTCACAACTAAATCTGCCGGTTTATGAGCCAAAGTCTCGTTAATCATTCGCTGCATCGTTTTCAACTCTTCCGCCGGTTCCAGACCTTTGGCACGCAGCTTATCGTGACCAGCTTCTGAGAATAGATCTGCCCAAGCGGTATCATCTAATTGCAGGTATCGACATCCCGCATCATAGAAAGCTTGAATGGCTTTTTGATACGCCGCAATCGTATCCTGAAGGAATTGCTCCCGGTCCGTATAGATATTGGCGCCATTCTCCAATCGATATAGAAGCATGTTGGGACTTGGAATGGTCTGTTTCGCGACAGCGTCACCTGCATGCTTTTTCAAAAATTCAAAATCCTTAACAAAAGGATGACTCGAAAAATCTACTTTACCAACAACACGAATCCCGCCCTTGCGAGTCTGCATGTTATGGAATTTTGGTCCGTCTATTTGCTCATACAACTCTACGCCATCCAAGCCACCCAGAAAATCGAAATGCCACCAGCTTCTACGGAATTCGCCATCCGTAACGGCCAATACGCCATTTTCCTTCTGCTTTTCAATGATTCGAATAATCTCTTGATCTTCCACAGCTCTTAATTCTTCATATGTGATGTTGCCTGATTTATATTGTTCACGTGCCTGACTTAAGCTTGCAGGACGTAGAAAGCTACCTACATGATCATTACGAAATGGTATCATAGTTATTACTCCTTCTAACTTTTTATTCTAATGAGTATAGCATGGTCGAAGGGAATGCTTGTTATATGAAAAATGCATGACTGGTCATAGCTTTTAACAATAGCCAAAAGACTTTAATACGCAAAAATCCACAACCTTCTATGGTAGTGGATTTATAGGTTGGAGCGAAGTGCAGTGGTCATTCGTTTCACTTGAATCTTACTAGGAGGCTGTAACATGACGACAGAGCGCAACCAACGAGGATGGAACAAACTAATGGAAGTAGGCGGAGGCGGAAAGCAGTCTTAGGCATATTTAAATAAATCAACAAAGCTTATGACTGAGACAAAATTCCTTTAACAAACAATGAGACACTGTGCTTGTAGAACTCTTCCTCGGTGACGAGTTGGAACTGATAGTGCTGGTGAATCAGCTCGCTCATCTGAAATCCGTAACACATCGAGAGAAAAGACATAGCGGTAAGACGCTCATCCTGTCTAGCTATAACTTTTTTCTTTTGCAGGCGTTCAAAATATTCAACCAGCAAGGAGTGCAGCTTCACTGGCGGATCGGCCAGCACTCTGTCCAATTCGGGAAGCATTCCTTTGTCACGGATGCCAATCAAAATGATGTCCGCATTTTTATGGAAAAACAAACGGTACTGCTGGCTTACATTCAGTAGATCGACTTCCGGATTATCGGTCGCGTCCTCTTTTAACAGCTTCTCAAATTGCGGGATATCTGCATGTCTTTCAACGATGGCTTCCAATATGCCTTGCTTGCTTCCAAATTGCCGAAAAATCGTAGATTCATTGACTTTAGCTTCCGTTGCAATGGCTTTGGTGCTTACTCCCCGATAGCCCTTCTTTTTGATGAGCCGTGTCGCGGCTTCAATGATTCTGTCTGAAGTATTCATTGTATTTCTCCTTTTGCATATGTTAAACCTATTCTACTACAAGTTTTGCATATGCAGCAGGGTCGGGGTTCGTCTTTCAAAGTCGTTTATTTAAGGGAAATCGCTTCTTTTTTTCCAGCGGCTTGGTTCCGTAATCTTGACATATTTAGGCACTAATTGCGTGAGCGTTCCTAATTTATCGAATGTAATCTGGATTCGGTCAGAGGGCAACAACCATTGTTCGGTCTCGATTGCGCAGCAATCTGGTATCGTCCCCATACCTATAATCGTGCCCGGGAGCGGCGTGAAAACTTTGAGAACCTCCTCCATCACTTTCCCAGGGTGTGCAGAATACTCGGAAGTGCTTCCCTTCCAGTGCAGTCTCTCTCCGATGCGTACATCCACATCTAGTGCCAGCGGGTTGTCGATTTCATCCGGCGTAACCAGAAATGGCCCTATTCCTTTGCTGCGATCAAAATCTTTGCAGCGCGTCGGTCCGGTCAACGCCTGGAAATCCGGCCACTGCACATCACGGACAGTACTGTCGTTAAAAATAACATAACCTGCGATGCAATTCCCCTTCCCTGTCACAAAGGCCAGTTCCGGCTCGATATCCAGGTATGAAGAGTATGATGGCCAATGAATGGTATCGCCATCGCCAATTAAAGCATTATGGTTACACTTGTAATAACTGAAATTCACTTTATTCGGACCTTGCTGGAATTTTTCGGCGATTTTTTGTTTAAGCTCTTCTCTTTCCGGCCCTGTATATTCTCTTTGCAGCAGATTTACGCCAGCATTTCTTAGATGTCTTGGCGTCAGCCCGAAATCGATAAGCGCAGCCGGATTCGAAACCGGCGGCAGCAGTTTTACCGCTGCGATCGGACAGATTTCATTTTCATTGAATTGATTCGACTCTTCGACAGCATATTGCATCAATTCCTTAGCGGCAGCATAACTTGCAGGCAAATAATGAAGATAGCTGTCCATACTTTCAAGACTGTCAGAGAATGTTCCCTGCTTTTTCATGATTGCAGCAAATGACACGACAAAGTGCTCGTTAATTACAAGCCCAAACAATGGTACCTGGGATGTCTTGGTTTGAAAGGTTACTAGCTTCATGTTGCAGTGCCTCCATCCATGTAGTGTGATGTTGTTCTGTTACAATCATAAATCACAAAGTAAATGCATGCAAGTACTCGCTTGCATTTATGTTTTTCATTCTCTATACTACAGACATAGTCAGTATGCCTTATCCCAAAAACATATACGTAAAGGAGAATTTTCATGAAGTATGGACGTATTATCCAAAAACCTCGCGTTAAATTTTTTGAAGTCGCAGAAGGCGTCTTTGCCGGTATTTCGCCGTATCGCGGCATCAGTTGGGCCAATGCCGGGTTCATCAACAAGGGTGAAGGGCTGGTGTATGACACGTTTTTCGATTTGTTCCATGCGCGGGAAATGCGGGAGGCTTTTAAGGAAGTAAGCAACGGCGGCTCTCCCGCATATGTGGTGAACTCGCACTATAACAGCGACCATGCCTGGGGAAACAAAGTGTTTGAAGATGCTTGCATTATTATGCACAAGGAGGCATCCAGAGAGCGTCTCACCGAAAATATCACCTGGATGGACAACGTCATCAGAAGAGGAAAGGATTCTGTGGAATCGACTTCGGGCGAGCGGTTTTTTGCAGCGGAATTTGAAGGATTCAATCTGGAAGGCGTAGAATGGGTACACCCGAATATTGAGATAAAGGACGATATCAGCATCCGTCTAGACGATACGGAAGTCATGATTTACAACGTAGCTCCGGCCCACTCCGACAGTGACTTGCTGCTGTGGATGCCAAAAGAAAAAGTACTGTTCGCCGGCGATGTCGTGTTTAACGGTTGTACGGCGTACAGCGAGGAGGGAACCCTCAATTGGGTTAAAGTGCTTGACCGCATTATTGATGAAATTAAACCCGAAATCGTCATTCCTGGACATGGCGCCATATGCGGCCTAGACTTCGTGAAGGAGCAGAGGGACTACCTTCTGAACCTGATCAGCGAGTTCAATAAGCATTACAATGACGAAATTGATTCCTTGTCCCTGACCAAGCAAATTGATATTTTCCGCTTCCTTCATTGGATTCAGCCAGAACGCTTGTATGTTACAGTGGATATCCTATTGAAAAGCAAACGAGGGTTACCACCCCTTCCAATTTGGAACGAGGTGCCTGCTAAGCTGGAAGACATGAAAGCTTTTTTGACCGAAAAATATGGCAATCAGATCAAGCCATGGGACCCTATAAGCGTTTGGCAAGAATAGCAATTCGAAGCTAGCTAGCGTACGAACAACGAAAAACGGCCCTGTCGCAAACGATGCGAACAGCGGCCGTTTTTTTTCAATTGTTTCCACGAAAAGAATTAGGCTTTGCATGATTAGCAGATGCACACCTTACTTGCGTCAAATTTATACGAATGGATGTGGAATATACAGTTCTTCTAAACGGGTAATTTCTTCAGAAGTCAATTTAACCGACAACGCCAAAACCGCATCTTCCAGATGGCTGATTTTGGTTGAACCCATAATCGGCGCTGTGACTTCTTCCTTTTGTAGCAACCATGCAAGTGCAATTTGTGCACGCGAAACTCCCCGGTTAGCTGCGATTTCTACCACTCTTTCCGCGACTTTGCGATCAGCCTCTTCCGTTTTATTAAACAATGCCTTTGCTACCTGGTCCTTCTCTGATCGTGCGGTCTGCTCATTCCAATCCCGAGTTAACCGGCCTGCAGCCAAAGGCAGGTAAGGAGTGACGCCAACTCCCTCATCTCTGCAAAGGGGGAGCATTTCTCGTTCTTCTTCCCGATAGAGCAGGTTTAATCTATTCTCCATGGAAACGAACCGCGTCCAGCCGTTGCGCTCTGCGACATGCTGAGCTTTCGCAAACTGCCATGCCAACATGGAGGATGCTCCGATGTATCTGACCTTGCCCGCCTTAACTAAATCGTGAAGAGCCTCCATGGTCTCCTCAATTGGCGTATTAGGATCCCACCGATGAATCTGGTACAAATCGACATAGTCTGTTCCGAGTCGTCTTAGACTGTTATCAATTTCGGTCATGATAGCTTTACGAGAAAGTCCCAAAGCATTCGGACCTTTGCGCATCGGAACAAATACCTTTGTTGCTATGACGACTTCGTCACGATGAGCAAAGTCCTTTAGAGCACGCCCGAGAATTTCTTCGCTTGTTCCGTCGGAATACATGTTGGCGGTACTAAAAAAGTTGATGCCCGATTCAAGTGCCTTCTTAATTATCGGTCTGCTTTGCTCCTCATCCAGAGACCATGGTGTATTGCCGCGTTCAGGTACTCCGAAACTCATGGTTCCAAGACTTAACTTTGAAACCTCTAACCCGCTGCGTCCAAGTTTTACATATTCCATTTGGTTGCACACTCCTTAAGGATATTGGGAAGGCATACACGCCTTCAGGTTGTATACACATAATTCGGTGAGCCCGTGCTACTCGAGACTACGTCACCACGGGAGTTGGCGTCTTTCGTTTGAGAATGTGCCCGTCGGACCGTCCTCGTTGAGGAGTGCAAGGCGCACGGGATGTCGCGCGGCTTGCTCGACGGTGCCCGTGCCCTCAAAGTTGTTGAGATCCGTCGCGGTGAAGCCTGGGCATACTGCATTGACCTTAATGCCTGTCGACTCGAGTTCAATGGCAAAGGCGAGCGTAATTGCATTGAGAGCCGTCTTGGAAGGGCTGTAAACGGCTCCGAACATCTCGCGTTGTGAATTAGTCGGATTCGCGTTCAACGTCAGTGAGCCCGAACCACTTGATACGTTGACGATACGCGCTGTCGGCGCTTCACGAAGGAGCGGCAGCATCGCTTGCGTGACGGCGATGACGCCGAACACGTTCGTCTCGAACACGGCTCGCACCTCTTCTAGAGATGCAACGCTTGGGCGTCCCGACTTCCCAACCTCCTCAAGAGGCCTGCCCGTCGGACCATGGTGCGATATGCCCGCATTATTCACGAGCACATCGAGACGACCGAGTTCACTTCTGATGCGCTCTGCCGCGGCGGAGATAGAATACTGATTTGTAACGTCGAGTTGGAGGGCATGGGCATCCGCTCCAACACTCTTCGCGGCTGTCTCCCCTTTCTCGAAATTGCGGGAGCCGATGAGCACCGTGAAGCCGCGAGCCGTGAGATCTTTGGCAATTTGAAGACCGATTCCTTTATTGGCTCCGGTGACCAAGGCCACGGGTTTATCCTGCATAAGAAACAACTCCTTTAGTGGGGATTTACTGTTCAATACAGGTTAATACATCAACTCGGTACTCGAGAGTTTTCTCATAGGTTGACATATCAACTTGAGTATAGGCTAACACCTTGTGGTTGACGTGTCAACTATGATATTATACTCGCATGGATATCAACAAAGTAAACGAAGATGAAATGCAAATATGGAATATGTGGAAAGGCTCCTTTAAAAGAATCTTCGGTCGCGTTGTTAAGGAGCTTTCTGAACATACAGGACTATCAGAAGGAGACTTTGGAGTACTAGATCGGTTAATTCAATTCGGAGATGGCAAGCTTCGTCAACAGGAACTAGCCGACTCGATGAACTGGGATAAGAGCAGATTATCCCATCATTTGACGCGGATGGAAAAACGTGGCCTTGTTAAAAGGGGGCCATTAGACGCAGATCGTGGTGTCCAGGTCATCATTACTTCTGCCGGAAAAGCAGCTTTGGATGAGGCCCTGCCCATCGTCTCAATGGCAATACGCAAGTATTTTCTGGATCAATTAACCGATCAAGACATTGAATCGATTACGAAGCTTGCGGAAAGAACAAAAAGCGACCCTAGCCTCTAGTAAAGCCTCGTTAACTTGTTCGTTTCTCTGGGCACTGTTCATGCTGTATATTCAAAAACGACAAGGGACTGAACCGGTCTTTCCCTTTATCTGTACCTCCAAGAAATGCAGCAGCCCGTTTAATTCGTCTTTTCCGCCAGTCGTGGGTAGCTCACCCCCTTTTCACCCTATTTGTGGTACGGTTCCCCCCGATTTATCTTCACTGCGCGATAAATCTGCTCCACCAACACCAGCCGCATAAGCTGATGCGGCAGGGTCATGCGCCCGAAGCTCAAACGCTGCTTCGCGCGGCGCAACACCTCATCGGAGAGCCCATGGCTTCCTCCGATGACAAACACGACATGGCTCGTCCCATACGTGCCGAGCTTGTCGATCTCCAATGCCAGCTCCTCGGAACTCCAGAGCTGGCCATCCAATGCGAGCGCGACAACATGCGCTTCGCTCTTCACATGCGCGAGGATGCGTTCGCCCTCGCGCTCTTTTACCGCCCGAACCTCAGCTTCGCTCAGGGTATCGGGCGCCTTTTCGTCTGCGACCTCGATCATCTGAAACTTGATGTACGGGGCGAGCCGCTTGGCATATTCCTGAATGCCCAGCGTCAGATATTTTTCCTTCAATTTGCCTACGCCAATAATCTGAATAAACATAAAATCCATTCCTCCTAAATTATCTTGCTTGCGCAATATTCTATAAGTAAGATGCATCATCGCATCGTTCGTTCCAACGGTATTATACCTATCCTACACATTTCTCCAAATTCTAACGAACTCCACACACCTTAATTAGCCTCATTTTAGCTCCTTTAAAATCTAACGAATCCAAAACACGCTATTTAGCACCAAACGAGCACTCCCCAACACTTTCAAGGCCATTTCATCAATATAACGTGTCTACGATTCGTTAGATTTCAACCAAGCGGTATTTACCACGAATAAGGTCCGTCAGGTTCGTTAGCGGCGCTACTCCACCGGCATCCCTTACAACCCTCGCCCAACTCCAAGCTGCCTACCAACACCCCCACCAATTCCCGCACAAACACAAAAAGAGCGCTCATCACGCTCTCCTTGGCTTCTTGCTGTGATGTTCATACCGGATGGAAAGTCAGCCTGAAGCGCCACCTTAAGTCACGCCTCCAGCCGTCTAAGTCCTACAGTACGCTAAACGACGAGGAATTCCGCGTGCTGTTCGCACTCAGCGCACTTCGCAGGCGGGTCCCAATCGGCAAATTCCGTCTCCTTCAGATCAACGATATCTGGAGCGTCCTCATACTCATCGACAAACATGTCGATGGCAATGTCCACGTGTTCTTTGCATACAACGTACATCCGTTAAGCATCCTTTCTGTAACCAGCTATGTTCCCGATTCACAACCGCGTATCCCATTACAGGATAGCCACTTCTCAGTTCTATCACACCTGCCGCCGAAAAGAAACCCCTGCATGTCGAATGAACGCAAAAAACATCCCTCCTGCACAGCAGGATAAGGATGTTTTCTCTTCATATACGCGATATTATAAGCTCTTATATATTCTTCCGCAAGCCTATCTTAAGACTTACGGCCAGGAGATATCGCCTTTAATTACTTTTGCGCCTGTCTCCAGATCACCTGTATTCGTAAAGTCAGGGTATGCTTCTTCCATTGCAGCGATCAACGCTGCAGAATCCTTAGCTTTCTCTGCTTCCGCTTCAAACTTGGCGATATAATCGCGGGTAAAGTTCACGCTCGAAATATCACCCGCACTTGTACCTACATAGTGACCCGGAATAACATGCTCTGGGTTCAAGGCCGTAATTTTGTCCAGCAGCTCACGCCAGTTATCGCGGCTCTCAGGGGTTTGGTTATCGGCCATCCAGACATGTTGGTTCTCGTATACAGGAACCCCGCCCAGAACTGTTTTGATGGATGGAACCCACAGAACAGTATGTGATGGATCTGGTCCATCCAATCCAATAATCTGTACAGCCTCACCATCTACAGTGAATTGATCGCCATCAAATGCATCAGGCACAACTTGTGCAGTTGGGGCATTTTCCTTCAAGATCGGGTTCCAGTAATCATTTTTTACTTGAATCGTCGATTTGATTCCTTCAACCGTAGCCGGTGTAGCTACAATTTTCACATCAGGATATGCCTCACGAATCACGGACAGACCGAAATAATAGTCCGGATCTTGATGACTGATAAATACGGTTGTCAATTTTTTGCCTGTAGCTTGGATCAGTTTGACCACTTCTTCTGCATCATTCTTCTGGAACTGCGCATCCACGAGAGCTACTTCAGTTGGGCCTTCAATTAGGTTGGAAGATACACCGAAGATGCTTTTTTTACCGGGGTTGAATGTTGTAACTTTAAGCTCTGCCGCTTCCGGAGTTTTTGTGTTTTCCGTTGCTGTATTCGTTGTTTCTGCGGCATTCGATGCCGTATTATCTGCTGTTCCGGCATTATTCGTTGCGCTCGCACCACAAGCACTCAAAACTAACATGAGACTCAGGAGCAAAATTGCTCCAGTTGTTGATTTTTTGTTAAACATCGTATAAATCTTCCTCTCTAATGTCTACGATCATATGCATATGTGCTAACAATCGGAATTTAACTGGGTTGTTATTTGGATTCAATTGCGCTTTGCACCAGGTAACTATCTACATACTGTTTGAACTTGATAATTTTTTGATCTTGAAGCTTCCAGATATGCACGAAGTCTGCTTCAAAATATTTTCCTGTTTTTCGATACGTTCCAGAATACACACCCACTGCAATAATCGTATCGCCATCTTCATAGAACTCGCTGACTTCCGCCTTATAGCCATCCCATTCCGTGCCCAAACGGTAGAACACATTCTGAGAAATATCATCATATCCGATGTATGTTCCCGCATAAGGAAAACCTGCTGCTTCTGTCCACTCCGCTTGTTCCGCTAAATAGGTCTGATACTTCACACCGTTTTCCTTCGAATCACCTTGGTATGTGCTTTGAATGATCTCCAGATTACTCGGCATGGTTCACCCCGACAGCCTTAGCGGCAAGAATTAATCCAATCTCAAGCGTATCCAGTCCGGGGAACCGTGATTTCATATTGGCTATAATTTGATCTGTTGTTGGTGATACACTCAATACTTCATCATAAGCAATCAGGTAACGCCGTGTATTGGCGATCGCCCCCGGTGTATTCTCTGTATGGTAAGCCTGATGCCCTGCAATAACGATCTCAGGTTGCAATGCTTCCAACTCATCCAGTGTACGATGCCATGCCTGACGGGATTCAGCATTCGTTTCCAACGTCCACACAAACGTTTCGTTATATACAATGTCGCCAGTAATGAGAGCTTTAATGGATGGAATCCATACGTAACTGTTATTGGGTGTGTCTCCCTGCAGACGACCTTTGATTCTCAGTTCATGACCTTCCAGTTCAATGACATCCTGATTCAATGCTTCTGGAATTACCGGTTCGTCTGGGACGTTATTGCCAACCGTTGGTTTCCATTGATCGATTTTTTTGGCAAACGTATTTTTGATATCCTCAACCGTCTCTGGAAGAGCAACTACTTTGGCTTGCGGATAAGTCGACTTAATGACTTCAAGACCGAAATAATGATCTGGGTGGAAATGCGTGATATAGATGTGAGTTAGATTTTTACCCAGCTCCAGCAGTCTTGCAGTCAGGCGATGGGCATCACTAAGCAGGAATTGAGCATCGACCAGAACCGCATCATTCTCTCCGTAGATGATTGCTGAGTTAACGTTAAAGGCTTGAACAGAACCTGTGAAAGCTTCAATCGATAATTTAGACATGTGCATCGTCCCCTTTTAATAATGAATTTATGATCCAGCTAAAGTATTGGTCTCGCGCAAAATGCAAATTATACTTACTTCACGCTGCATGTACCATCCACGCATTGATCAGCTGATCCAGAACCCATCTGGTTGTCATTCAAAATAGTCAATGGACGAGATTCCTTCCATGCTGCATCCAGTACTTCGAGAAATTTCTTGCTGGACTGTGCTCCCGAAAGAGCATATTTACGGTCAATGACGAAGAATGGAACACCTGTTGCGCCCACTCGTTGCGCTTCCGCTTCATCAGCACGAACTTCGCTGGCATAGTCATCCCCCTTAAGGATTTGGCGGACCCTTGCTTCTTCCAAGCCAGCATCTACCGCCATCTCAATCAGTGTTTGATGATCACCCAAGCGCCGACCTTCTGTAAAATAACCCTGGAATAAATCTTGTAATATTATTTCTTTTCCTTGCTCTGAAGCATATTTTGCTAAGCGATGGGCATCGAACGTATTCGTCAGCTGAATGGAGTCAAACTGAAAATCAATTCCAGCCGCTCTTCCTTCTGATCCAATATTATCGTTCATGGCAATCGCCTGTTCGCGGCTCATTCCATACTTGCCAACCAACATGTCATGCACATCATGATCTGCACTTTGCGGAGCATGAGGGTCAAGTTCAAAACTTTTAAAAACAAGCTCTACGTCGTCTTTATTGGAAAATTGCTCTAAGGCCGTTTCGAATCTTTGTTTTCCAATAAAACAAAAAGGACATGCAAAGTCTGACCAAACCTCTACTTTCATATAAAAAAACTCCTTTTTTAATCCTTGTTGTAACTATAATGATTACAACTCGTTTATGTAACTATTATAGTTACAACTAATTTCCTTTGTCAAGCATCACGTTTAAAATGAATACAAAAAAACGAGCCCGCTAAGGCTCGCTTGATGTATTTAGGTAACTTTATGTCCCTTATCATTTTGTTTTGTCTATAATCTGCTCGTCAGCTCTGATGGTTACTTCAATCCCGATTGCGCCTTCGTCAAAAGCTTGCCACTTTGAAAGGCAATAACTGCATTGGCACCATTGCCAGCAGTACCTTTATAGTTGTAGACCACCATATTCTCCGCTTCACTCAGCGCTTCACCTTCGCCACCAAGGATCTCGATAACCTCTTCCACAGACATACCAACCTCAAGCTTCTCATACTGGGCAAACGTAATCAGCACCCCGTCCCCTTTCCCGGCCGATCCGTTGTTTCCGGATGCAGCAGGCGTTTGACCACTAGCCCCACCTACTGCAATCACATTTGTACTCAGCTCATTCAACTTGGTCTCAAGTGCTGCGATCTTTTGCTCCTGCTCAACGCTCTTGGCTCCCTGTTCCACCAATTTCTTCTCAAGCCCAGCAATTTTCTCTTGCAGAGCACTTGTATCCACCGATGCTCCTGTCGTAGCAACCTCAGATCCACAGGCAGACAACATCAACAGGGACAGCATCAAGCTTGTTCCCCCAAGTATCTTTTTCTTCAATCGTTCCATTAGAAATACCCCTTCCATTTTGAAATAAAAATAAGATCGACAAACAGATGTTATTTGCATCAGCGACCGTTTGAACATATAGACAACAGTTTACCACAGCCCAAGTCTGATGTATCTGCTACTTTGGCTCCGGGTCTAACTGATCATGAGTACATATTACAAATGGTTGATCTACTCATTTACTGTCGAACGAACACGTCCACTCATAATAACTAAAAAAGAGTGGTCAGTAGATCTGATCACTCTTCTAGCTTTCCCTATTTCAATCCGCCCAACAGTATAGGCTTCGTTGAACTTCCTTTACTCCGGTTTATCTGTCAGCTTCACCGATACTTTCTCCGCTTTGCCATCCCGGTAGAAGGTCACTTCAATCGTATCCCCAATCTTCTTCTGATCGTACAGATACTTCCGTAGATCTAGCGTGGAGGTAATTTTTTGCCCGTCAAATTCCGTAATGACATCATTCAGCTTCATGCCCGCATCAGATGCCGGACCCGATGCCTCCAGTACAACCACACCGCTATCCACGTGAGATGGCAGCTTCAGATCCTTGCGCTGCTCGTCATCCAGTGGTGCATATGGGTTGCTCAGATCGACCGTGTATACGCCCAGGTATGGACGAGATACTTTGCCGTTCAATAGCAGGGAATCTACGGTTTTCATCACTTCGTTCATCGGAATCGCGAAGCCGAGACCTTCCACACCCGTATCCGAGATCTTCATCGTGTTGATTCCTACAACTTTGCCGTTCAGATCGACGAGTGCACCGCCACTATTACCCTCATTAATTGCCGCATCCGTCTGGATCACGTTTTGCTCCCAGTCGTACACGCCGTCCTGATTAATCGATACAGGCAGAATACGATCCGTGTAACTGACAATACCAGATGTCAGCGTACCGCCCAGACCGAGCGGGTTTCCAATCGCCAGCACGGTTTGACCGCGCTGAAGTTTGCTGGAATCACCGATCTCCGCCACTGCACCCAGCCCTTTATCTTCTGCGGATAATACAGCAATGTCGCTCACACGGTCCTTACCGACCAGCTTCGCTTTATGTGTCTCCCCGTCCACAGTCACGATCTCCAGGTCACTCGCACCTTCCACGACGTGGTGGTTGGTCATAATGTAGGCCTTGCCATCTTCCTTCTTGAAAATGACCCCTGATCCCAACGCGGAATCTTCCATCGACAGGCTACTGCCCGTTTTATGGTTCACGATGCTTACCACGGAAGGACGTACCTTCGCCGCTGCCTGAATAATCCGATCGTATGGATCAGCTACCTGTGCTGTCTGAGCACCGCCTCCACCACCATTACCTGTAGCATTCGCCAGCGGTAACGAAGCGGGCTGTGTGATGAAGCTAAACAGCATGACAGTCACGATGGAGCTGATCACCGAGCTAATTACAGCTACCTTCACTGTGGAACTGATTCCCGTACGCGATCTGCGCGGATTGCTCCAGCGGTCACGTCCACGTCCCCTGCCTCCAGGGCGGATAATCAGAAGTTTGCCTTTCTGTTCAGGTTCGGCGCGTCTTGATACTTTGGTTGAATAAAAATCGTCTCCAAACAATCCCATCGTGATCCTCTCCCCTTCGTTGTCACGCATCAAGACCCTGACTGCCGCCTAAGTTTTCGCATGGATCAACGATGGAGTTCTCACATACACCACTCCGCCAACAGACGAACCTTCCGATCGCTGTTACTCACAAATTTTTTTGATTCCCTCTTCCAAGGTAAAAATTTGTTCCTAAAGGCGAACACTCTGTTTCTTCAGGTTTCTTCTGTCGTCTTCGTTACGTGAAGACTCCAACGGTTTCCCATGCTTTTTTGCATTTTATAAAATGGTCTTGCATATCGCCGCATCCCGGCATCAAATCAAGATACAGCGTCTATGTACAACAGAACGGACACGCCATTCTGTCAGTGACTCTATCAATCATGCTCTCGCATTCATTCTATGACATGCCATTTCACACGCAAAACAGCCAAAATCACAATGCTCCTCATATACTAAACACGCCAAATCCAAAAAAGTTGCATATTAACGAAAATTACCGCACATTTCTGCTATAACGCGCTTAACAATAAAGGTCCATAGTATCTATCACCACAAAATTCGGTTCGCTAAGCGCCGTTTTGGCCATTTTGAAGAACTTTTTTACCCCTGCATGGTCACAGGTTCAGCATACACGCCTTATCACTGAAATGTTAGCGGCAAAAAGAGGAATGTTTTCCATCAAGCCTGACTACAATAATAGTAAAAGACAATTCGAAGCTTCATAGAGGAGGAAGTATACATGGATCGCACGCGTACACTCACAGCCATGGACGAAGTTCATATGGCGGCCAAGCTGGCCGATCTCAAGGAAGAACACTATCGCAATACCCTTGCACTGAGTACCATCATCGAACTGCTTATTGATAAAGGCATCCTAACCCGCGAGGAAGTCGAGCGCAAAGCCGCCGAACTGGACAGCTTTATGGCTCACCCACCCTATCCCATGGCGTAGGCCGGTCGTAATACGTATCACAGAGTTTGAACTCATGATCCCGATAAAAGCATCCACGGCTCTCCATCGCGTCGCGCACCGACATTTTCGCCAAGTCCATCATATTATGGTCCCGGCTAAGATGTGCCAGATACGTGCGCTTGATGCGTCCGTTCATCAATTCACTAAGCGCTGCCCCTGCTGCTTCGTTCGACAAATGCCCAATGTCGCTCAGAATCCGGCGCTTGGTGTTCCACGGATAACGCCCCATACGCAGTAATTCGACATCATGATTCGCTTCCAGCACCAGCACGTCGGAATCAGAGATCGCATCGCGAACCTTGTCGCTCATATATCCCAGATCTGTTGCAACAGACAGCTTCTCACTGCCGTCATCGAACGTATACCCTACTGGCTCGGCCGCATCATGTGAGATGCCGAAGGATTCCACGCGCAGTGACCCAAAATCATGCTTTTCACCCGTCTCAAAAATCCTCCGGTTTTCCTCTGGAATCGCCCCAACCGACTTTTCCAGCGCCGCCCACGTATTCAGATTCGCGTAGATTGGTAAATTATATTTCCGAGACATCGCGCCTAGTCCTTTAATGTGATCGGAATGTTCATGTGTAACCAGAATCCCGTCCAGTTCTGCCCCAGAAATCTCCCTTTCCTGAAACAGTGCATCCAATCGCTTCGCACTAAGACCCGCATCAATCATGAGAGAGGTCCCCCCATGCTGTATGACCGTGGCATTACCTGTCGAACCGCTGGATAACACGGTAAAATATATCCCCATAACGCATTACTCCCCTGGTTTGTCTGTCTTGGGACTAAATACATCCCCACTGATGCCCTGCACGTACAACACTTCGCCACTTTCCAGCACGAACCGCCATGCCGGCATCGCTACCTGTATATCTGAATTGAACAACTGGCCGTAATAGCCCAGCTGAATATCTTTGACAATCGCATCATTTGGCAAAAAGTTCTCGATCAGCGTTCCCAGCGCCTTCGACGCCGGAAGCACCTGCTGATCGCTCTCCTCGGCGGTCGTAATCCGCACCGGAGTCTGACGATAACCCTTTATTTTCTGGTCGCTGTAGAACAGCTCCAGACTCACATTGAAGAGCGGCCATTTGCCATCCACCAGTGGGTGAAGCACAAAAGCCCCATCCTCGGCCATCAGCTGATCCAGCCGGTATGTGCCGATCTGTGGAATCTCACGCTGTAATGCATCTTCCAGCTCACTCTGTGAGAAAATCAACTTGCTATCTACCGGCTGTTCCAGCTCCATATCAACACCTGCCTTGTCCTCTTCAATGAACTCATAGGACAACTTCGGCAACTTCGGCGTTTCATTCGGAATCGGAGCAAGCACCTGAATGCCCTTCTCTTCCATCGCCTGCTGTGTATTGTCAGCCAGTGAGGTGAAGTCCAGATTGGCTCCGGCCGTCTCCCGCGCATCCATCCAGATCTGGTAACCCAGCACCAGATTGAGCAGCAGAAAGGCATAGATCAACACATTTTTCGCCCGTCCCCAATCCATAACATCCACCTCCTCACTTAACTGACTGAAATACAAATACTTTTAACCCCTCTTGGAAAATGGGTCCCACTCCGCTTGTAGCACTACACTCCTCTGCTCGCTAACGAACTCCACGCGGCTTATTAGCTCCATTTCCCGCAAGTTTGTAATCTAACGAATCGAAGAGAAGTTATTTATAGCATTTATAGGCTTTCTAACGGTTTTCACCCGTTTTCAGCCGGAATAACGTCGCTAAAGTTCGTTAGATTTTGCGTTATAGGCTAATCCGGCATTTAAGGCGTCTCAAATTCGTTAGCCGTTAGCCCTCTGCCCGAGGATAACCATCATCTCCCTTGGGCAGTTCACATCTATTGATCAGGAGGTTATTCTGCACGCGTAGTGATAAAGTACAGCTACTCTTTGGTTTAAAGACTATAACCCATCAAGATACGGTAGTCTCCTCCCCGTTTCCAAAGCGAATAACCCATACCGGAATCAGCCTTAGTCCATCCTCAGTTGTAGAAGGACGATACGCTGGATATACATCCACAACCTGGCGATTCTCACCTGCGACCTTTTTAATCAGAGCCTTCAGCTTGTCTCCGCCAGGCAATTTGACCGATTTCTTGGTCTCTGCACCTTCGTTCAGGTACTCCAGCGATCGTTCATAACTGGATACCGTCTCCTGCTGCATCTCCATGCTAATCGTGCCGAAGCGGAACTGCATGGAATCCATAATCGGATAACTGCCGTAATACTGCTGGAATTCAAGCCGTGTTTTGCTGTCCGTGGTCCCCAGCATCATGCGCGACCGGCCTTTCCAGCCCCCATGCTGATTTACAAAATCAACCGCAGACAACGCATCCTTCGCAGGATCAATCTGTCCCGCAGGTGGTGCCGCCGGATCGGTGTAACTGATCCAGCGCTGTTCCTGTTTTACTTGTAAACTACGTTTACTGTCCGTATAGATCTCTGATCCATCTTTTTCCCGGATATTCCGGGTCATGCTTGGATCGAAGAACAGACTGCGCTGCATCTGCTCAACCGTGAATTGCCCTGTCGGCACATCCGCCTCAATTGTCTCCAGAGGTTCCGCCGGGATATAATAACCGCCATCCATTAAGGTATATGGCGTCCAGTTCGCACCGAAGTCAACATGCTGCTGCACGTCTTGTACTGTCAGGTCCGCCTGCGTTGCTTCATATACCACGTCTCCCTTGGCGCTGAAGAACAGCGCATGGGCCTTCGTTTCATTTTTAGCCGTATAGATCGAGATTCGGTTAATCGTCTCCCCCTGGAATAAGGAATCCGTCCCGAGCCTCATCACCCGCTGCAACAATGCTACCGGAATCCCTTCTTTGAACGATAGCTCAAACCCGGGGTTCTCCTTGCGAATCTGATCCCAGTTCACCGATTGCACGCTGCGGCGCTGAAAATCATCGAACGTCCGCCCCTGTAACCTTGAATAGATCAACTGATAGAACGTATTGCCAGGGTAAAACACCGTATGTTTATCTTCACCCAGATGAATAATCATCTGATCAGGGAAGATCAATTCTTCAATATTGCGTTCCTGACCCATATTTTCCGTCTTCACATAGTTCGTCTCTGACGTCACAATGGAATCGCCGCCGCCGGGCAGACGGTAGATTAGAAAATAACTCTGAACCAGACTGGCTACAACAAGGGCAGCAAGCACCAATGATTTAATCCGTTCCTTCACGGTGCTCACCCCCTTCCTCACGCATCGGCAGTGTGAACGTTACTGTCGTGCCTACGTCCACTTCAGACTCCAGAGAGATGCTGCCATCATGCGCCTTCACAATTTCCCGGGCAATGGACAGTCCTAATCCTGTACCTCCCATACTGCGAGAACGAGCCTTGTCCACCCGGTAAAACCGCTCAAAAATGCGATCCAGATCGCGCTGTGGAATACCCATTCCGGTATCTGATACCGAGATGGCAAGGGCGTGTCCATCACTGCGTCTAGCAGCAATCGTAATGGTGCCGCCTTCCAACGTATATTTCAGCGCATTGGATACGACATTATCCAGCACCTGATCAATCTGGTCTCGATCCAGTGGAACAGCCGGAATATCATTCTCCACAGACAGCACTGGCTGAATATCCTTCTGATGCATCTGGAACGAGAAGCGATCGGTCACTTCCTCCAGCATTTCCAGAATGTCGGTTGGTTGTTTCCTCAGCAAAGCCTCTTTGGAATCCAGCCGCGACAGGTGCAGCAGATCCGTAACCAGCCTGATCATTCGCTCCGTCTCGTTCTGAATAACACCAACAAAACGACCGGCAAGCTGCGGGTCTTCCAGTGCACCGTCATCCAACGCTTCCGCGTAACTCTTGATCGTAGTCAGTGGTGTACGCAGTTCATGGGATACATTCGCCACGAATTCACGCCGGGATGCCTCAAGCTCTTCCTGTTCGGTAACATCCTGAAGTACGGCAATGGTTCCCGTGATCCCCCGTTCACGCCGATGAACCGGTGTGAACGTCATCCGAATGACCACAGGCTCTTCTTGTCCTGCGGGTGCAATTTGCAGCAGCGTAGAACCTGTGAACCCACTCGCGAGAGCTTCCGCATCCTCCGGATCAATGCCGAGTAATATGGCAAAATGTCTTCCTTCAATATCCGCAGGATGCATACCCAGTATGTTGCTGGCACGACGATTTACGAGAATGACTTTCCCGTACTCATCCGTAGCTACCACACCATCACTCATATTGGTCAGAATGGAGGTCAACTTCTCCTTCTCCTCTTCATTCTGCGAGAGTGCATCCCGAAGCCTGCTGGTCATATAGTTAAAAGCCCGACTGAGCTGACCAATCTCATCCGTGCCAAATACAGGTGTCTGCTGATCAAAGTTACCTTCTGCGACCGCTGTCGCCCTCCGAGTCACTTCCTTAATCGGCTGCGTAATCGTATGGGACAGGATCACGCCAAGTACCGCGGTTAACACCAAGGCAATCAGGATACCGGAGATGAAGATTTTGTTGATTCCCTCCATCGTGGAATACAGCTCGTTCATGGATGCTGCGATGTAGACCGCACCAATGATTTTGCCGCCGGACAGCACAGGCTTGGCGACGACTTTTTTGCGAACATTATCCTCGTCCACGATATATTCCTCATTATCCCGAATGCCTTGCAGCGCACGGCTGACGACGGTCTGGGTGTTTTTGCGCCCCACATAGTCTGAATGTGAACTTAGCGAGGTCGTCAGTACTTTTCCACTGGCATCCAGCACCTGAATCTCGGCACCGTTAATGTTGAACAGGTTGTTTACCAGCACACGCAGATTTTCCGTTTTGTCCTCGCCAGCCTCTGCTTCTCCACCCGCCATCGTCTCCCCCACGAGAACCGACAGCATCTCCGCACGGGCCTGCAAGTCTTCCGTAAAGTTGCTCGTTAGCGAGTTCTTCATCGCGCTCACAAAATAAACGCCGATCAATTGCATTGCAATCAGAATCAGCAGTACATAGATAATAATCAATTTCGCCTGAATCGTTCGAAAGAACGAGAATCGCGCGAATCGGCCCATTATATCCCCACGCTTTTGGCACTGCGCACGAGATAACCGAGCCCGCGGCGTGTCAGAATCGTTTCCGGTTTGCTCGGATTCTCCTCAATCTTCTCACGCAGACGACGGATCGTGACATCCACAGTACGTACATCGCCGAAATATTCATATCCCCATACCGCTTGCAGCAGATGTTCCCGAGTCATAACCTTGCCGGAGTGCTTCGCCATATAATAGAGAAGTTCGTACTCACGGTGGGTCAGATCGAGCGGCTCCCCGCCTTTGTAAGCCGTATACATGTCCATATCAAATGCCAGATCAAATAGCCGCATGACCTGCTTTTCCTCATCTTCCGGCGCTTCTGCCGTAATCGCGAGCTTTTGCCGTCTGCGCATCTGTGCCTTCACCCGTGCAAGCAACTCACGCGTACTGAAAGGCTTCGTCACGTAATCATCCGCACCCAATTCCAACCCGAGTACCTTGTCGATCTCGCCATCCTTGGCGGTAAGCATAATGATCGGCATCTCCAGATGAGCGCGCACCTCACGACATACATCCATACCGTCCTTACCCGGCAGCATCAGATCCAGCAGCATCAGATCCGGTTTTTCGGATAACGCCAGTTCAACCGCACGAATGCCATCAAATGCACAGATGACCTCGTACCCCTCTTTTTCCAAATTAAACTTCAGAATGTCTGCGATGGGCTGTTCATCGTCCACCACCAAAATCTTCCCCTGCATCGGCTGAATTCACCCCTATATCCTGCTTAATCCGCATTAGCGTCTATATCTATCTTCTATGTTCAGCTTGTACCAAAGCCTCGTTGATTGTTGTATATACTCTATAGTTTAACATACCTGAAGCACCGTCACATCCCGATCAGAGGCTTGAAAGGTCTTTCATTTGAAAATTTTTTACAGCAGCAAAAAACAAGGCCGGCATCATTGCCAACCTTGCTCTCCTTAAGCTCTGTATTAGTTCAGATACGTTAACGGATTTTCTACCGTTCCATTCTTAATAATCTCAAAATGCAGATGTGTTCCGGTCGAACGACCCGTGTTGCCCATAACACCAATACTCTCGCCTTTTTCAACCACTTGTCCAACCTTAACGCCAATGCTGTTCAGATGTCCATACAGTGTTTCGTATCCGTTACGGTGGTTAATAATGATGACATTACCATAACCGCTTTTCTGTCCAGCAAAAGTAATTACACCCTCGTCAGACGCTTTCACATCGCGGTTACCTACCAGATCGACACCTTTGTGCTGGCGCCCCCACCGTTGTCCGAAGCTGCTGCTCATCGTGGCATTGGATACCGGCCAAGCAAATTCACCTGTGCCCTCGCCAACGACTTTGGTTCCGCTAAGGACCACTTCAGTTACAGCTGCTTTAATCACTTCCTGACCAAGCCACTCTTCCTGAACAACTTCACCATTTTCTTTGGTTATACGGTACTGCATGCTTTTCAATCCGCTTTGTCCTGGACGCACGACTTTTGTGGTACCTGCTTTCAACTCAGCACTTTTGCGTACTTCCACTTGCGGTTTAATCTCAATCTGCTCAACAACCTGCTCCACCGATTTAACGGTTATCGCCGGTTTCGGAACGGTCAGGGTCAGTTCGTCTCCAATTTGAAGCGACGTTTCCTTGATGCCCGGATTATGCTGGCGAATCTCACTTTGTGTAATTTCATACTTGGCAGCGATCGACGAGATTGTATCTCCTTCATGAACCACATAAGTTACAGGCGCGTCTTTACCGACGGTTAATGCTTTAACCGCCTCGGACACATCCCATATTTTGTTTGGGTCAGCCTTCACCAAATCCGTCGCTACATCTTCCTTGATGCCTACCGACTTCAGGGTTGTACTTGGTCCCTCGTTTTTCTTCGAGGAATTAGCCGATACCGACTTCGTCTTCAGCGAACTTCGCACAGTCGATGCCGATATGTATTTGCTCTGCACCTGTTCCAGGATTGCATCCGCTGTAGCCTGATCTTTCACAATACCAATGACTTCACCGTCTACCTTGAGCTCCACGCCTTTGGCGTAGGCTGTTAGCATGTCACCCAGTTTGTCCAGCGTCTCGTCACTGTTCACTTCAGGTTTGTATGCTCTTACCGTTTCGGTTGTGATACCATCCGTGTTCAGCACCATCTCTGCATCCGGATATTTATGTTGATATTCCTCGGTTTTGTCTGTAAATAGTTGTTGTAATTGTGCTTCATCTGCAATGGTACCAATCTCGCTACCTTTAACCATTACTTTATAATACGGCACGGTATTTGCAGTAACATATTGTTTGCCTGCGAACCCGAGCGATGCTGCGATGAATACACCACAAGCTGCTGTAATGATCCATTTGCGCGAGGCCAGAACGCGCTTCTTATTCACACTGAAGGTGGACATGCTCATGTTGTTTTTGTCTTCGGCCGTCCGGTGTTCCCCGGATTGTTCGTGTACCCGGTCTTTGCCCGGTTGGCGTATGCCTCTGAAACCTTTCATGATTCTCTCCTTTTCAGCACTTCTCAGTTCGCATTTCTGTCAAGACATCACCCATCGTGTCTGTCCCATGCTCGTTGATACTTGTATTGGGTGTCCGCAAAATCAGGACTTTAGCTGCGCTCATAAAAGTGTCAAAATTTTAACCTTTTATCACACCCGTATACTTTAACACAGGTTTTACACTTATTTCAACTCTACACATCACACCGCAAAGCCACGCCACGCTTGGTTTTCCTGAATTATCCATAAGTTCTTATGACCGATCCATCACCCATTATGCCTCAACATCCGCTGTACTATGTACTTTTACTCACAATTTAAGACTAGGTTCTAAGACCCAGTGAAATATGCTTTATTTTTCATAAAAATACAAATAAAATCCCTCACCAGATCAACTCTGATAAGGGATAAGGTAAACAACCTGTTTGTAGGTTTCTCTTAAATTGGATTTCATTTCATGGCAATTTCGAATTTAATTTGTATGTCTTTACTCTTTCGCTGCAAGAATTACAAATCGCTTCTGCTGCACTTCCCAAAATCCATGTTGCTCCATCTCCATATGAATCTCCATTAATTGCTCACGGAAATGTTGTACCTTAAAATCAGGTACTTGCCACGGGATGGTCTTCAGATAATAGACCAGTGCGCCTATATCATAGAAACGCTGCGCGGGAGCTGCTTCACGTGCCTCTAGAATCCGGAATCCACACTGCTCCAACTGAACAACAGCACGCTCCAGCTCCCATCCAGCATAATCCGCTGGCATAGGAATGCCGAGCCGATCATTAATCTCCCTGCAATCTGACCAACCTACCTGTTGAGTTAGGAACAGTCCCCCTGCCGATAGAATCCGCCTAACTTCCTGCTCTTCATACGACTCATGCCGGTTAAGAATCAGATCGAATTCCTCGTCTTCGAAAGGAAGTTGCGAATCATCAGTCACCGGAAGCACCTTCACACCTAACGGCTGTAAACATTCCTCTGCAATCGGTATATTCGGGAGATAGCCTTCGGTAGCACACGTGTATGGAGGAAGTGGAAGGAGTCTGGACAGCATTTCTCCCCCACCAGTCCCCATGTCGAGCATTCGTTCAGTCTGATTCAATAATCGGCGCGCCATCGTTCCGTAGGACCAAGGCAGCATCCCACTCTGGAGTCGACTACTCCCTGTTACATAGCTAAAATCCCAGCCACTAAAAGGCTGATCTGCCTCTTGTAGTCCTTGCTCAAATACCTCTTTCGTCGCCTCTTTAAACTTTTCTACTGACATTTCTGAATGAGTATGATAAAAGTTCATCTTCAATAAAACCTCCAATTCGTGTATTCATAAACACAAGTCCATCTTATCTCTTGAATATGAAAGGAGGTCCACGAATTGGACTGAAGGTTTCTGTAATGTTGCAAAACCGTTTTTATATGTCGTGCTCTTTACCTTTATATTTCATACAATCTTCCCTCCTACATAGGCTAATAAAATTAACGTAAGCACCATTTGCTTTAAAACTAGCATGCTTGAATATCTAATTCTCTTTATATAATTTCCAGTATTTATTTAATTAAATTATATTCAATCGCCATCAACAAGTCCATTACAATCTGAATCAGGCGATGCCCAACTAGAGCACGCCTGCTTATTTTATTCTGTTTGCAGGACTTCCATCAGGTTGTCGTACTCTTCACTGGTCAGGTACTTTGAGATCACCTGTTCAATCTCACGTAATTCCTGTTCGGTTAGGCCACCTTCCATGGCGCCTGAGATCTGCTGCATTTCTTTCTGTGGCAGCTTATTCATGAGCAAGCTGAAGATTTTTTCTTTCTCCTCTGCGGGCAGCTTGTCCTTCGCTCCTGTGATGTCATCCGGTGATACAACAATCGCATCATTTCCTGAGGAAGCACCACCGCTAGCCGCTCCGGTTCCGTTCCCCGAAGCTGAACCGCTTCCCTGGGCTGTTCCTGATTCACTACCTGTGCCTGTATCCGTCCCATTGTTACTTGCGCCTGAGTTTGAGCCTACGGTCGTATCTGTACCTGAACCTTCACCTGCGCCCTCGCCTGAGCCATTCCCTTGAGACGCCTCGCTGCTTGTATCTACGCCAGATTGACCGCTCTCCGTACCATTTCCCATAACTGAAACAGCATCTTCCGGAACCCGCTCTTCGTCCGCTCCGGTCGGCTGATCTGTCGTCCCATTTCCCGATTTATTCCCCTCACTGGTTTTACCACCCAAGGCACCCTGGAACATGGCGGTTAAGCCCATGGGTTGACCTTCCCACTGAATATTGAAACTTGCGAGTAGCGACTTCGCATATGACTGTACAATTAATCCGGTCGTAAGCAGGGTCAGTGAACTGACCAGCAACACGGTTAGCACGATTTTGACAAACCAGACAAGCAACTTCATTCCGTTCTCTCCCTCCGATTATCCCACCCGTTCTAGCATGCGCATGTCGGGATCTGTGACTCTACTGTTAACCAGTATTGACGGAAATCTCGGGATTATATCCGATAAACATACAAAAAACCTCCAGTCATCGCTATAGAAGCAACAACTGGAGGTTTCACTGCCTGAATCGACATAGTAATCTATTTGATTAATTCAATAAATAATCTCTCTTTTTCTGCAATTACTCGTAGATTGGAAGAACTTGATTCGTTTGCTCACGGTTACGACCAACGGAGAAGATCGCAATTGGAATGCCCGTCAGTTCGGAAACACGTTTTACATAATTCTGTGTGTTCACTGGCAGGTCTTCAAGTTTCTTCGCTCCAGTGATATCTTCGCTCCAGCCTGGCATCTCTTCGTATACCGCTTCACATTCAGCCAGCATTTTGAGGCTTGCCGGATAGTGTGTGATAACCTCGCCGCGGAATTTGTATCCTGTGCAGATTTTTACGGTTTCCAGACCCGTCATTACGTCCAGAGAGTTCAGGGACAGACCTGTAATACCACTAACACGACGCGCATGGCGAACAACAACACTATCGAACCAACCCACACGACGTGGACGTCCAGTTACCGTACCATACTCATGTCCCGTCTCACGGATTTGGTCGCCGATCGCATCATGCAATTCCGTAGGGAATGGGCCATCTCCTACACGAGTTGTGTAGGCTTTGGCTACGCCAATAACTTGCTGAATACGAGCTGGGCCTACGCCAGACCCGATACATACGCCACCTGCGGACGGATTGGATGATGTAACAAATGGATAAGTTCCTTGGTCAAGGTCCAACATCACGCCTTGTGCGCCTTCGAACAATACTTTTTTGTTCTCATCAATATATTCGTTCAGAACAACGGATGTATCACGTACATAAGGACGCAGAATTTCTGCGTATTCGAGGTAATCTCGCAGAATCTCTTCCACATCAACAGGCTGACCGCCATAGACTTGCTCAATGACGCGGTTTTTTTCTTTGACCAGGTGACGCAGTTTCAGTTCGAAATCTTCAGCATCCAGCAGGTCAACCATTCGAATACCGATACGAGCTGATTTGTCCATGTAACATGGGCCAATTCCTTTGCCAGTCGTACCAATTTTGTTCGGGCCTTTGCTCTCTTCTTCCAGTGCATCCAGTACCATGTGATATGGCAGGATGATATGTGCACGCTCACTGATGGACAGGTTCTTCGTTGTAAAATCATTGTCATGAATATAGTTAATTTCTTCGATGAGTGCCTTCGGGTTGATAACCATTCCGTTACCAATAACACACGCTTTATCCGTGTAGAAAATCCCTGATGGAATCATCGTCAGTTTATATTTTTTGTTATCAATTAGAATTGTATGACCCGCATTGTTACCACCTTGATAACGAGCCACCACATCAGCGCTCTCCGCCAAATAATCCGTGATTTTACCTTTTCCTTCGTCTCCCCATTGCGTTCCCACTACAACTACCGTTGACATAGTTAACATTCCTCCGTGGGTGCCTTGCGCACCTTTGTATTGGTCTGTCCGTCCTCTATCCCGGCAGGCATGTTACGCAATAAACCGACTGAGAAGCGTGCTAACGGACAGTAAAAATGTCCTTCCGTTACATTCAAGGGAAGGTTTGCGCTGCTTTAACGCAGCAGTATTAGTGTACCAGTACCTTTTTTCAAAGTCAAATCAAATGGCGAACAATTAGATATAGTACAACTGTAATGTTCGGGATTTGCCCATAATTTCGACACAAAAAACCGGAGACCTCAGTCCAATCTTGCTTGACTGCTATCACCGGTTCAAGGATATCTATTTTAGTGTGAATCTATATCTGGTATTTATAACACATGTTTGAGTTCTGTTGTTCTAATAGTTGATCTTCGGGACAGACGAGTTTGCTTCCTGATCGAAGCCGTCAGCACCTGCCCGTTACATCGCAAAGGCGTCATTGTGCGCCCTCTCGTAGTTGACGAATTTATTAAAGTTTTTCAGGAAGACCAGTTCTACTGTACCTACCGGACCGTTACGCTGTTTGGCGATAATGATCTCGATAATATTTTTCTTTTCGGTATCCTGATTATAGTAGTCATCCCGGTAGAGGAACGCTACGATGTCGGCATCTTGCTCAATCGAACCCGATTCCCGCAAGTCACTCATCATCGGACGTTTATCCTGACGCTGCTCTACACCCCGGCTCAGCTGAGACAAGGCGATAACTGGAACTTCCAGTTCCCGGCCAATCTGCTTCAGTGTACGTGAGATCTCGGATACCTCTTGTTGACGGTTCTCCCCGGCTTTGCCGCGTCCACTAATCAATTGAAGATAGTCAATCAGGATCATACCCAGACCCTTCTCCTTCTTCAGACGACGGCATTTGGCACGAATATCGGCTACCGTGATACCAGGTGTATCATCGATATAGATATTAGCTTCGTTGAGAGCTGCGATACCCATAGTCAGCTTCTGCCAATCTTCATCCCCTTTGAATTCCCCTGTACGAAGAACTCCTGCGTCCAGGTTGGCTTCCGCACAGATCATACGTTGTACGAGCTGTGCAGCCGACATCTCGAGACTGAAGATGGCTACCGTTTCTTGCGCCCGGATGCCTACATTCTGAGCGATATTCAAGGCGAAAGCCGTCTTACCTACGGATGGACGTGCCGCTACAATGATCAAGTCACTGCGCTGGAAGCCGGCAGTCATCTTGTCCAAATCGATGAAGCCGGAAGGGATGCCAGTTGTCGTTCCCCGGTTCTGATGCAGCGTTTCGACTTTATCGAATACTTCCATCAATACGTCCTGAATGGCTATAAAACCACTACTGGAGCGACGATTGGAAATCTCCAGAATACGACGTTCAGCTTCTCCAAGCATGGCTGCAACATCTTCGCCGCCTGTATATCCTTCGCTTACGATCTGTGTTGCCGTACGAATCAGACGACGCAGCATCGATTTCTCTTCGATAATCTGAGCGTAATAGTCTACGTTCGCGGCTGTAGGTACACCATGTGCCAGCTTAGCCAGATAACTAACGCCGCCGATGTCCTCCAGCTCACCTTTATCCTTCAGAAGCGAAGTCAGTGTCACGAGGTCAATCGGTTGATTTCCCTCACCCAGCTGAATCATCGCTTCAAAGATTAATTGATGGGGTTTATCATAGAAATCCTCGGTTTGCACCCGTTCCATCGCTGTAATCAGGGCTTCACCCTGCAACAGGATTGCACCCAGCACGGCCTGTTCGGCTTCCAGGTTCTGCGGGGGAATCCGGTCGAATAACATTTCGCCGCCCATCTTACTCTTCCGTTACCTGTACCTTCAAGGTTGCCTTCACTTCAGGGTGAACCTTGACAGTTACTTGTGTTACGCCGAGTGTACGAATAGGCTCGTCCAGCTCAATTTTGCGTTTGTCTACTTTCAAACCCTTTTTAGACAAAGCTTCTGCGATCTGTTTGCTGGTAATGGCGCCGAACAGACGACCACCTTCGCCGGACTTGGCTTTCAGTTCAGTCACTTCTGCTTCCAGCTTCTTCGCGAGTGCTTCCGCTTCTGCTTTCTCTTCCTGTTTGAGTCGTTCCTCAGCTGCCTTCTGGTTGTCGAGTGTCTTCATATTGCCGTCCGTTGCCAGACGAGCAATTCCCCGTGGCAGTAGGAAGTTCTGTGCGTAGCCCTCAGATACTTCCTTCACTTGCCCTTTCTTGCCTTGACCCTTCATATCTTTTATAAAAATGACTTTCATTCGAACAGCCCCTCTTCCTTTTCGATTTCAGCCAGTACGTTCGTCAGCCGTTTTTCTGCCTCTCCAAGCGTTCCTTCGAGCTGAACGGCAGCATTCGTCAAATGTCCGCCACCGCCCAGTCGTTCCATGACAACTTGAACATTCATGCGTCCCAGCGATCTCGCGCTGATGCCAATCAGTCCATCCGGACGCTCACTAATTACAAATGAAGCGACCACGTCAGTCATGTTTAGCAATGTGTCCGCCACCTGGGCGATCATCATCTGTGAAATCTTGCTGCCAGGGTCCGTGACCGCCAGCGCAATGTTCCCGTATACCATTTTAGCATGCTTTATGATTTCTGCCTTAGCAATATATTCTGACAGATCTTCTTTCATCAACCGCTGAACCATAATGGTGTCCGCACCACTACGTCGCAGGAAGCCTGCGGCCTCGAACGTTCTAGACCCGGTGTGCAATGCAAAATGCTTCGTATCCATCGTGATTCCGGCAAGCAGAGCCGTAGCTTCAAGTGGAGTAAATTGTACTTTGTCATGAATATATTGCAAAAGCTCCGTTACCAGTTCCGCAGCCGAAGAAGCGTAAGGCTCCAGATAGATCAACACAGCATCATTGATGAACTCCTCACCCCGACGATGGTGATCCACAACAACAACTCGGGTTGCAGACTGCACCAGTTTCGGCTCCATGGTCATAGAGGCCTTGTGTGTATCCACCACGACCAGCAGCGTGTGCTCTGTCATCATCTGGGTTGCTTGTTCCGGTGATACAAATGCTTTGGACAACTTCTCGTCCTTGTTCACTTGCTCCATCATCCGTTCAATCGCTGGATTGATTCCATCCAGAACAATGCGTGCTTCCACATTGTACAGACTCGCCGCTTTCCATACCCCGATGGACGCACCGATTGCGTCCATATCCGGAATTTTGTGCCCCATGATGAGCACTCGATCGCTCTCCTGCATGAGGTCACGCAGCGCATGCGCAATAACTCGTGCTCTCACCCGTGTTCGTTTCTCCACGGCGTTGGACTTGCCCCCGTAGAAAGACAGACGTTGCCCCGATTTCACAGCCGCCTGGTCGCCGCCGCGTCCAAGTGCCATGTCCAGACTGGACTGTGCCAATTCTCCCATCTCGCTGATGCTATCCGAACCAAACGCGAGTCCGACACTGAGTGTCATGGGCACTTTGAGGTCAGCGGTCATCTCCCGAACTTCATCCAAAATGACAAATCGGCTCTGCTCCAGTTCTTGCAATGACTTATGATTCAGCATCAACAGATAACGATCCGAAGACAGCCGGCGCAGGTACACTTCATACTGTTTGGCCCATGATGTAATCTCACTGGTCACACGAGCAATCAGCGCGGTACGCTGCTGGTCGTCCATGCCTTGGGCAGCCTCGTCCAGATTATCGAGAACGAGAATACCCAAAGCAAGGCGTTCATTTTCATATTTATCACGAAGAATGGCTAGCTCCGTAATCTCGTATACATATACATACCGCTCCTGCGGGTTATGAATAACTCCATAATGCCGATCATCCAACTGGAATTCGTCATGGAATTCCCTGGATGCATGTTCCTTCGTCCCATCCTTCTTCTCTTTAGGCTGAGGAAGTTTGGGAAACAAATTAAGCAGCGGATTACCCACCATTGTCTTCTCCTGGAACATCTCCGCAACAAAGCGATTATGCCACTCTACCGTACGATCTTCGCTGTACAGCACAATTCCGAATGGAAGCATGCTGACCGCTTCCCCCTCCATCCGTTTGATCCGGATAGACAGGCCATTAATATAGTCGTTAAGCTCACGGCGGAACGCGAGCTCCGCCTTAATCATGACGATTCCCAGCGCCGAAGCCAGTATCAGACTAATCAAACCAAGCGTCCAGTTATAAATGGTAACGAACATAACGAGCAATAGAAGCAGTATGAACGCCCATACGGTATAGTAGCCGTGCCAGCGTTTCTTCAGAAATTTAGGCAAGACTCATCACCCTATCGTTTTGATTTCGATATTGCCTCACGAAGCGGGAACGCCAGATCGATAATTCCGATAATCCGAAGCGGACCAATGAAGAAGACCGCAGCCGCCAGGAAATATGGTATAACCGGATTCCATTTCTTTGTATGTGAGAGAAAGAAGAAGAAGCCGATCGCTTGAATCATGAAGCCCAGATTGATTAATGGCGACAGGTTCATGGCAATCATCGTCCAATATGTTCCATCGCTTTGTCTCGAGATCACTTCGATCAACAGTGCAAGGAAATAATACCAGATCAACGCACGCGGCATACGCCACTCTCTCGCTGGTGGAAGCTTCGATACCACCACACCCATCACATTCAGAATCGGACGCGCAATGGCGTGCGTAATGAAGGCCATTACCATCGATGTAACAACGAGAGCAAACGGAATCATAAGCTGCGTTTGCTTGGCGACATCCTCGGTCATCTCAGGAGTCCATGCAAACCCGTTAATCATCTGATTCGATGAATTCGTTAACGGTTCAATAGTCAATTTGACTACATCTTCAATATAACTGGACAGGTCGAATTGGAAAATGACACTGCCAACCAAGAGCAACAACAAGTATTCTGCCAACATCATGCCACTTCCCGCCATCAGTGCAAACAGCGCCGATTTGCGTGTTTTATACGCGTGACCCATAACGATCGCTGGCAGGGTAAAGATAAGCAATAGTAACAGGTAGATGGGGTGGAATACGACCAAAATAACAGCTACAGGCACGAGATGCCATATAAAAGATTTTAAAGATAATGAAGCATACAAAATAACTCCCGGTATCATCATAAAAAATATGGCAAGTACCGATAAAGGAGTTAACAGCGAAAGTAGCAAGAGCAGATAAACTGCGCTCCAAACAGCTGATTTAAAGCTAAATTTCAACAAATTCACCTCTTACGCATATGATCTTCTAGTGCGGAAATATCCTGGTACCAGTCTTCAAGCTGGTGACCTTCCTGTTTATGCTTCCTCAACTTCTCAACTAGCAGAGCATCCAGATCCTTGAAAGGAATACCGAGCCTGCGGCCCAATATGTAACTACTCATAATCAAACTGGCAAGACTGTCCCCGATTCGAGTTGTACTGCCTTCCCATAACGCCTTGAATAATCGGGATACCTGATCAAGCACTTCGGTTTTCAGCCATTCAATCACTTTAGCACGTTTGGCTACATCCAGTTCTTTAGGCATATTGGCGAAAGTCACTCTCCCCCGAAAAAGCTTTATTCTCCATTATAGCATAAAAAGAGGGCCCGCAAAATTACCCCAAAAAGCGGAGAAGTTCTCCGAAACTGATGTCAGGTACTTATGCGGAGTCCTCCGTACATCTTATCGACCTATATATTTGTCAAAAGCTTCGAGTGCGCCCTTGGTTCAGCACTTCTTAAGTTTAACATGATACTGGATGGCTGTGATTATCCCTCATGACACCATAATATTTAAATTCGGTACAGCTTTACTTAGCCTTGATTGATTCTTTAGCTACAATGCCCTCGCAGTACTCAATAATCTGACTCCGTCTGACAATACCAATGAACCGATCCATGTCATCGACCACAGGAACAAAGTTCTGAACTTTAGCCAGATTAATCAGGTCTTCCATGTTGGCGTCAATGGATACGGGTTTAATATCCAAGCGGAGTGGAACGTCTTTGAGTAAAAATTTTGAAGCGTTTTCAAATGAAATCTTTCCCTCGGCATTCTTCATATACCACAGTAAGTCGCCTTCGGTAACCGTACCAATATATTTGCCCTCTTTATTCAAAATGGGAACCGCCGTAAAACGATGATATTCCATCCGTTCCAACGTTTGCCGCAGCGTAGAATCCGACGTCACACACGTAACCTCTTGTTTGGGTAGCAAAAAGAATGCGATGTTCATACCCTTGTGTATCCTCCTTATGAATTTCTTCGTTCAACTTATCTCGCTCAACTTATATTATACGGATTAGAACGCAGGATGTTCCAAAAGGATCACAGTTCTCACTGCAAAGAAAAAAAACAGCAGCCCGCGAATAAACGTACTGCTGATTGTGGTCTACAACACATCATCGGTATGGAATTGGTTATTCAATCTTTTGCCGGTCAGGGATCATTACTTCGCCGGCTGGAGTCGATTGATCCATCCAGTTGTTAATCAGCTCTTTGGCATATTGGACATCTTTCTCGTCAGCCTGGCCATAATAGATACCATCCTTTTTCATCCCCTCACCAAGAATGGTGAAGCTCGAAATCTGAGGTTTCTCCTGAGTAAGCACCTGTTTAGCCAGATCAATAATAAACGAAGCTCGCATATCCGTCTGGAAGCTGTCTCCCATAATCTGAATCAATTCGGGAATTTTGGCGATTTGATTCAAATTGAGCATCTCATTCGCCATCGCGTTCAGGAAAATCTGCTGCCGTTTGGTACGATTAAAATCACTATCCTCACGGTATCTTACATAATACAATGCTTCCTGCCCGTCATAGATCGGCTTACCGCCTTCAATCGTGAATTGCACATGATCCGGGTTCTTGTTCACAATGTCCTCATCAATTGGCAGTTTTACACCACCAAGCGCATCAACTACTTTTTTGATCCCGTCAAAGTTGATCGTTGCATAGTAACCTACATCAGCATCAAGGAATTTCTCCACCGTATTGATGGACATATTCTCCCCACCAAAAGCATAGGCATGCGCCAGCTTATCATAATCATCTACGCCGTCTTTGTTTGCATCCCGTCCAACAATCTGCACATACGTATCACGTGGAATGGATACCAGAAGCACACGAGATTCCTTGGGGCGTACTACAGCATAGATAACGGTGTCTGAACGTCCGCGCGTCTTCTCATAGGCACGTTTATCCGAACCCAGCAGTAACACGGAGAAAGGTTCCTTACGGTATACTGTTGGATCAGGCGTATTGTTGCCTTCTTGTGGTACATAAGAGCGGGATAGCTGATCTTCTACCGAGCCGGCGAGAAACAGATCAAATGCCGCCACAGCCAGCTGTTGACGGAACAAGTAACCTCCGATTAACAAAACAACAAGTGAAACGAGCGTTATATATAGGCCTTTTCTTCTTTTCTTCTTCTTATCTTTAGTTCTGCTTTTCATCCATTGATTCCTTCTTCACTATGAAAATGATACTGCCTGGCTATATAAGTTTCAGCTAATATTTACACAAATAACGGAGAGGTCAGAGAAAACCTCAAGAAGCGTAGCGCTCGCCTTTATTACCGGATTTTAACCTTTGGAAAGGAAATCAAAAAATCTGGGGATAACAGCGATCGGAAGGTTACTCTGAACTCGCAGTGATGCAGTGTAACGATTCGTTGAACTTATATAATACCAATTAAACGTCTGAGATACCTTGTGACTCGGTGTTCTTCAAAGTTTTCTCTCTCTGGAATCAAGACACCGCTTACGCTCGTTCTATTGTAATCATTGCGGGAGGAGGAAAAGTTACAATCCGGTTAAATTGAAAAGAACAGTGACTCCTTTTTCGTTTCAAAAGGTACACTGTTCTCTTCATTTTCACACATGATTTTATCCGTTCGTCGATACACTTTCCACATGAGGATTCTTCTCTTTATGACGCAGACGTCCCGTTATAAGCGCAGCCACCAGCGTAAGCACACTGAATATAACCGCGGACCAGAAAAGTCCACTGTAACCCTCGCCTGTCGTTTGATGCAGTGCCTGAAGCAACACATCACGGATACCTTCATCAGGGATCTGGGACAGGCCCTGGGTCAGACTGGAGACATCACTACCTGATGCCCCGCCTGACGCATATTGTTGCAGCATTTCAGGCGGCACCTGAATTCCTTTATCAGCGAATCCTGCCTGAATGTTGGACCCCAGATTAGTGAAAGAACGTGCCAGGAATCCGGCGAAAATGGTAGGTGCAATAGCCATTGCCATCTGGCGGAATAACGAGCTTGTCGCTACCGCGATACCTTTGTTGTTCTCCCCCGCCTGTTCGGTGACAAGTACGTTAACTGGCGCACCAAGCATCATGCCGAAGCCGATCCCTACGAGAGTACTCGCAATGACAAATTGCCAGATATGCTCCACCCATAATGGGAACAGCAGAAATCCAATGGCAGATAATAACCCCGCAACCGATAACGTCCAGATGGGCCCTTTGCGGTCAACAAGGTAGCCACCTCCGCCCGCCCCAATACCGGATGCCAGCGCGAGTGGAGTAAACCAATACCCAGAAGCCGTATTGGATACGCCAAGATACTGTTCAACGAAACCGGGAATAAAGATCACCGAGGCCAGAATGGCTCCCGAGAAAAAGGCAATCAACAGCGTCCAACGAAAGGATGCAATGCCCAGAAGCTGTGTTGATACAACAGGTTCACGTTCAGATCCTTCCAGTCTTTTTTCCATGAAGTAAAAGAGCACCAGAATGATTACACCTGCCAAGAAAAAGCCGAAGAACATTGGTGATCCCAGGCTTTGAATCATGTTCACACCATCCAGATTGCTGAAGCTATACATTAGACTGAGTACACCCAGCGTCAGGACAGCAATACCGCTCCAGTCCACTGCTGCACGATTAAGCTCCTGCTCTTCATGAATAAATCGGATACCTGCAATGAATAGCAGGATGGCAATAGGTACGTTGATCAGGAATAACCAATGCCAGTTGCCCGTAATGTCCAGTATAAAAGCACCGATATTCGGCCCCAAAATGGCCGCAACACCATTCATACCCCCTAGCAGACCCAAGGCTGTACCTTGACGCTCCGCCGGGAACTTACTTAGCACGTAGGAGCTGGCAATGATAAATATCCCCCCACCGCCCAAAGCTTGAATGACACGAGCGATCAGGAAGAACGTAAATGATGTGCTTAGCGCAACCAGCAGGGACCCGATCCCAAACAGCGCCACTTCTATCAAAAACAGTTTCTTGCGACCATAACGGTCAGACAGTTTGCCTGCAATCGGAACACTCACCGCAAGCCCAAGTGTGTAGAGCGTAATCGTCCATGCTCCCCACGTTGGTGACACACCAAATGATGCATTTAAGGTGGTCAGTGAAGAGGTGATGATTCCGTTATCCAGTGCAGCCATAAATACCCCTATGGCAAATAGGACGAGCGGCCATTTCATTTGTTTTTGCATCACATGTTACCTCCCGATCAGATCTTGATTTAAGTATCGTACAGTGGGTCTGGTACATATATATTAAACCGAATTGAATATTAATGACTCACTGGTCATTTTAAAACAAAAGAAATCCATATGTCAATTTAATAATAAGGTTACATGGTTCATTTTACCTCTGCTCCGATAAAAAAAGCTGCCCACAGGTTTGATAAAACCTGCGGGACAGCCCTCATGCCTAACGTATTATGGCTGCATCAGGTGACGATTCAGGAATTTCTCAATCGCACGGTACAGATCAAGCTGATTCTCCACATTTGCGAAGCCATGACCTTCATTGGTCTTTAACATATAGGGTACGTCAACTCCACGCTTGCGTAATGCTTCAACAATCTGGTCTGACTCGGCTTGTTTGACACGTGGATCATTAGCGCCCTGAACCACGAATAATGGAGCCTTCATCTGATCGATGTGGAAGAGAGGTGAAATCGCTGTTAACAGCTCCTTGTCTTTCACGGGATCTCCTACACGTTCATAGAACATACTACGCTCAGACTCCCAATAAGGTGGAAGTGAGTCAAGAAGGGTGAAGATGTTGGAAGGTCCCACATAGCTGATGCCAGCAGCATAGACATCCGGTGTGAAAGCCAGTCCTGCCAGAGCGGCATATCCACCGTAAGAGCCTCCATATATGGCTACTCGTTTTGGATCAACCGTCCCCTCTTCAACCAGCCAATTCACACCGTCTGTGAGGTCGTTCTGCATCGCTTTGCCCCACTCTTTATTACCTGCATCCAGGAATTCTTTGCCGTATCCCGTGGAACCACGGAAATTGACCTGAAGAACAGCATAACCACGGCTTGCAAGGAATTGAGTCTCAGGATTGAAGCCCCATGAATCACGCGCCCAAGGACCACCATGTGGAACAACCACCAAAGGCAGGTTAGAAGTCTCAGCTCCTTGAGGCAATGTTAGATAACCATGAAGGGTCAGACCATCACGTGACTTATACGTAATAGGCTTCATATCTGCCATTTGACTCTCATCAATCCAAGGTGCAGCATCAGCCAGTTTATCGAGTTTGCCTGTTTTGGAATCATAGAAATAATACGTTCCCATTGCTTTGTCACTATACGCTACGAACAATACTTGGCCTTCCTTACTTATGCTACCGATACTAACTTCCTTGCCTGGCACTTTCGCTTTGATATCCTGCATTAATGTTTTGAACTCTTGATCAAAGAATTCATAGTTCACTTTATCTGTCTCATATATAGCAGCAAGAATAGTACCCTTTTCTTTGGAAGGTACGAAGTTGCTTACATCCACATCTTTATTTTCATAGATGGTTTTGGTTACCTTTTTGCTGCTTGGGCTGTACTCGACAATCGCCGTTTTGTCTCGCTCCAAGTTGGATATCGCATAGATATTTTTGTTATCATACGTGAACATGACTGGCGCAAAAGTCTCTCCAAGCTTCGTTGTCAGAAGCGGCTCAAATTCTTTGTCCTCCGATTCACGATACAGTAACGAAGACACATTGCCATCACTGGACACGGCAACACGAATTTTACCTTCGTGATCCGTCAGCCAGCCCGTAATATTACCCGGGTTCTCTGCAGCAAGTACAGCCTCCCCTGTCTTGATGTTAATCCGATACACATCGAAAATGCGCGGATCACGCTTGTTCATGCCTACCAAGATTTCATCCGGAATATTCTCAAGCGGATCTACCAGGATGGCTCTTGTGTTAGGATATGGCGTCAGATCCTTGCTGTTTTTACCATCGATATCCGTGACATATATATGGTAATTCTCATCGCCTGCCTTATCTTGTACATAGAGCAGCTTTTCATTGGTTGCCCAAGCAAATCCTGCAATATTACGTTCTGTTTCGCTCGTAATCCGTGCAGGCTTATCCTGGCCATTTGCAGTAACTACGATATTCATGCGGTTGTTCCACGGCTCCAGGTAAGCAAGATGCTTACCGTCCGGGGACATCTGGAACCCTGCCTGAGCAGGCTGTTTGAAGAAGTCTTCCAGAGGAGTAAGACCATCCGATTTCACATCGAGTCCAAGCGCCAGATATAGTGCATCAGCGAATTCCCCATGGGTGACTGACTGTTTGGCGTTAAATGCGCTACCTTCGATAATAAAATGCTGTTTCACGCGCGCAGCGTCATCCGCATGCACAGCTGGGATCTGATCGGCATCACTGTATACGACTTGGATTCCGTTATCCTTCAGTTCAAATGCACGTGTGAACAACGATGCCATCTGGGCGCGTGTAAGTGGAGCATCCGGGGCATATCCTTTGGCCTTCCCTTGAATAAATCCGCCTTGTTTTAATGCGTAGATGGCAGGCGCAGCTTCATTCTCTGGCAAAACATCTGCAAAACCCTTGAGTGATGCAGGCGCATCCAGTTGAAGTACCCGTTGCAAAATGATTGCTGCCTCCGCGCGAGTGATTGGAGCCGTTAATTGGGCCATGCCATCTGTCGTACCATCTATGTATCCGAGTTGTTGCAGTGTTTGTGTTGCCTTGGAAGCAATTGCCTCCGAGACAGAGGCTGTAGGTTTAACGGCTTCGGCCGCCTGGACAGCCGGTTGAATCAGTGCGATGGACATAGCCATGGTAAGCGTGAGAGCGTATACCTTTTTACTAATTGCGTTCAAACAATCTCCCCCTTTAAAGTGAATTACATATTAATATGGAATTATACGTAAGTCATTTTACCATGATTAACCATAAGTTAACAGCGAGATGTCTCTCTGAGCAAGCCCATGTCCACTCTTTATTTTGAGCCCGAAAATCCATAGTTGAACAACTTTCGTGTCTCCACAAAACGCCCTTCACGGGTATCCGTCCCAAAAACAACTGAAATCAGTCTTTTGCCATCACGTTCAGCTGTCCCCACAAAGTGATATCCCGATTCTTCATCATATCCGGTTTTCAATCCGTCATTCCCATCATAAGCATAAGGCCCACCAATGGAGGACAACATCCAATTCGTGTTGCTCATGTACATCCCTTTTTGATGCATGGAGACTTGCATTTGACTGGAGATTCTTAAAATCTCGGGATGGTTATTCAGCAGATATCGCGCAAGTTTGCATGCATCTATAGCCGTCATTAAGGTTTGCCCTTGTATTTCCATCGGACGGTTAGGACCAAGCAGCTTTTCACTGAGGCCCGTTGAATTCGTGAATTGTGTATTTTCAGACAACCCGATCTGAGAAGCTTTCTGATTCATCTGCTGCACAAACTTCTGCTCTGAACCACTGATATGTTCTGCCAGAGCGACAGTTGCATCATTGGCTGAATAGACAGCCACGATCTCGAATAATTCCTGAACGGTGAATTGCTCTCCCTGCTTCAGGGTCAGTTGACTACCACCCACAGAGCTGGCATACAAACTCACATTAACTAGATCGTCCCATCTTATATCTCCTTTAATCACGGCTTCCATCACAAGCAGTTCTGTCATCAACTTACTAACGCCTGCAGGAGCAATCTCTTCGGAGCCGTTAAAATCCATTAGGATCTGTTCGGAGTTCATATCCATTAATACCGCGGATTCAGCTTTAATTCCCGGTTTGCCTACCAGCATGTCCGGTTTTACACCCAAATATATAATGAGCAGTAGAGCCAGCAGCATACCTGCCCGTTTCCACCATTTTTTCATAAGATGATCACCTCTTACCTATATAGACGAAGTGAAGAGGCATTTTGTCTGCACTTTTTTGAAAAAAAGTTAAATTTTTTTTATTTTTTGGTTACAAAAAAAACATGAACCCCATACACCCATGCCAGAGTGTACAGAATCCATGTTTGTAAAGACACTTTAGTTCAATTTCCCAGGAGAATTCTTCATCATAATCTAGCAACCGACTTCTTAAAGGACCCCAATCCTTACAGTTACTACTGGAAGAAAGGATTACTCAGCTACAACTGCTTTTTCTGCATTCACTTGCAAGTCGCTCAGGTAAACACCTGTTCCATCGCCAATCGCGTAGTTCATTACACGTTTGTTAACTGGTGCTACAACTGCGCGATACAGTGTAGGGAATACAGGAACTTCATCTACCATGTATTGCTGCCATTGATTGTAGATCTCTTTACGCTTGTCTACATCGAATGCTTCAGCAGAGATACCTTGTGCCAGCAATTTGTCATTCTCTTCGCTGGAGAATCTGGAGAAGTTGTAGAGTGCATCACGGCCGTACAGGCCAGATGGATCTACGTCAATACCAACACCCCATGCGGCTTGATACACATCAATGTTCGGATCATCTTTACCTGTGTTACCTACACGGTCATAGAAGCTGTTGAATTCAACCATTTCCAGGTTTACTTTCAAACCAATAGCTGCCCATGATTGAACATAATAACGTGCCAATGGTTCAGCTGTGTCCCCACCAGTCATAGATACAAAGTTGATTTCGAGTGGTGTTCCATCCGGATTGGTACGGAATTCACCATCCAGTTTGTAACCAGCTTCATCAAGCAAAGCTTTCGCTGCTTCTGGATCATACGTTACACCTGGATTGCTGGCATCATGGAATTCTGGGTGAGACGGTGGAATCAGAGTTGTTGCATTCCAACGCAGGCCATTATAGAAACGTTTACCAACTTGATCGTTATCTACAGCCATCCACATTGCTTTACGCAAGTTTTTGTCGCCCATTTTTGCTTCAGCATTGCTTTTAACTTTTCCATTCTCTTCATCCCACGTTCCCAGTTTGAAACCGATGTACGTATAAGCACGATCGATTGCGCCCAGGAATTCTACGTTGGACAGGTTAGCATTGTCTTTATATTGATCTGTCGGGAAGGCATCCACGAGGTCTACCCCGCCAGATTTCAGTTCTTGAACAACCGTTGTCGGGTTGATAACTTTCAGAGTTACACTATCCAGTTTTGGAGCTCCACGCCAGTAGTCATCGTTTTTAACAAAAGTTACAGACTCACCTGGAGTGATAACATCCACTTTAAATGGACCAAAACCAATTGGTTTTTCACGTACTTCTTTGGAAGAAGACATTTTTGCTACATCCATATCTCCGAAGATATGTTTAGCGAGTGGGTACGTCCACACGCCACCTGTCAGCAGGGACGGAGTAGATTCTTTATACGTAATGCTGATTTGTTTGTCGCTCAGCACCTTAATACCAGAGATTGTTTTTGCTTTTCCAGCATGATACTCATCCATACCCACTACACTAGTGAAGTTGGAGTCGTAACGTGGACCATCATACGCTTTGTTACCGATAACTTCATAAGCAAACTGCAGATCTTCAGCCGTTACCGGCTTACCATCATGCCAGTTTACATTGTCGCGAATAGTCAGTGTGAACGTTTTACCATCTTCGGAAGTCTCATATGTTGCAGCACCATCATTGGTGTACACATAGTCTTTATCCCAAGTCAGCAAACCTTCATCGAACCATTGAAGAACCTGTGCATCAGGGTTACCGGAATAAAAGTTGAAATTCAGTGTACCTTCAAAAGCAGTATCCGATACAAGTCCGAATGTAATTGATCCACCTTCGATCGCAGTACCTTCATTCGTTTTGACATTGTTGAAGTCTTCAATGGAGTAAACGCCCTCTTCATTAGCAGGTTTTTCCTCCGTTTTTCCCTCTTCTGTGTTGTTGGTAGCAGGAGCTGGAGTAGCTGCTTCTTTTTCAGAGCACGCTGCGAGCACCAATACAAAGACCAACATCATCGTGAAAAATAGTCCCCGTGAAAATAATCCCTTTTTCATGAACCTTTCCTCCCTTTTTTTAACCTCTTCTTTGTCTTGCATCAGTCGCACGCTTTAGGGCTTGACCGACATTATTTATACTCAACATCAATACCAGGATCAGTACTGATGCGGGTAGCCATATCCACCATCTGGATTCCAGGGTTTGCGGATTACGTGCATAACTTACGAGTGTTCCAAGACTAGGCGTACTTTCGGGAAAACCAAACCCGAGGAAAGACAGCCCTGATTCGAGGCCAATGTTGGCAGCGAGATTCAATGTCATCGTTACGATGATAATGGAGCTCAGATTCGGAAGAACCTGTGAGAGCATAATCTTCAGATGAGAAGAGCCCAATGTTTTTGAAGCTTTTACATAGTCCAGCTCCCGTTCCTGTAATGCTTTAGAACGAATCAATCTGGCGATACCCATCCAGAGAAACGCCGTCATGATTAGAGAGAACGAGATGATATTGTATTTCGGTACTGCCGTAACAAACGCGATAACAATCATCAACATCGGAAGGATCATGAAGAAGTCAACAACACGCATAAACAGGTTGTCTATCATTCCACCGAAGTAACCGGATAAAAGGCCAATTAAGATACCTATGAAGCCAGTCATTAACGTTACGATAATTCCAATAGTCAGCGAGTTACGTGTACCAATGACCAGTTGGCCAAATACATCACGACCCCCATAGTCTGTTCCAAGCCAATATTGTGCAGAAGGTGGTTCATATAAGGCAAACAGATCCACGCGTACGATATCATCCTGATTCAGAATGAGAGACGTGCCATACACCAGCAACATGACCAAGCCCAAGAAAATGAGCGAGATTAGTGCCACCTTATCTCTGACAAGCTCCCTCCATAAAATACTCAAACTGGAGGGGCTTTTATCAACTTTTTGTGAAGTTACAACTACCTCGTTGGCCTTGCTCATCTTGTTTTCACCCCGAAATCTTCAAGTTCTTACTTGATCCGTATACGTGGATCTACAATTCCCAGAATTATGTCAGACAGCAATGCCCCGAGAATGGAAGCTACGCCATATAACAATACGAGTGCAGTCACAACGCTGAAGTCACGCAATGAGATGGAATTCAGGAACAACTGCCCCATACCTGGATAACTGAATATGCTTTCGATAAATACGGTACCACCGATAAGCCCCGTAATCTCATATCCGAAGAATGCGGCGATAGGTAATAGCGAGTTTCTCAAAATATGTCTGTTATAGATCCTGGATTCTGAAGCCCCTTTGGCTCTCGCAGTAATAACGAATTCCTTATGCTTGATATCAATGATTTCACTACGCAAATATTGAACGGTAGATACCGTTGTAATCAGTGCCATGGATAATGCCGGCAATAATAGATGATAGAACTTACTCATTACGTAGCTGAATGTGCCTGGTGTAAGTCCTGGCGCAACGCTTCCTCCCGTCGGGAACCAGCCGAAATGGAATCCGAAGATCCATACCATCACCAGTGCGAAGATAAACAATGGAGCGGCGAAGCCCAAGTAGGTGTAACCAGTGATCAACCGATCAGACCAGGTATCGTTGTAACGACCACTGATGATACCCAGTGGAATAGCAATCAGGTAAGTCAGTACAAGTGTCGCCAGTGCGAGCCAGAACGTGTTTGCTACACGTTGACCGATCAGGTCCGTAACGGGCATTTTGAAGCGGAAAGATTGTCCAAAATCACCTTGGATGGCGTTTTTGATCCAGTCCCAATATTGCACGTACCAGGGATTATTCAATCCCAGTCTCTCTCGCTGGGCTTCCAACGCTTTGGGATCAACGCTTGGATCAAGCAATCCGGTTAGTGCATCACCCGGCATGGCCTTGGCCATCAGAAAGACCAAAAGACTTAGTAAAAAGATCTGAGGGATCATTATGATAATTCTGCGTACTATCGTTTTCCACATATGGCCTTCAACCTTTCTGAGGTAGAGCTACTCGGTGAGTATCGGAAATGGATTGGAGCGAGTATGCAAGCCCTTCCTCATCAAAGAAATTTCGGTATGAATGTTCATACTCGGACTTGACCTGTTGACGGAAGGCTACCATTTCCTCTCGTTTGGTTGGGTCCATATCCGGAATGGCAGCAATCAGACGTTTGGTATAGATGTGTTGCGGATTCTCAAAAATATCATTCGTTGTACCTTGTTCCACATATCGACCTTTATACATAATTCCGATCTGATCACACATATGGCGGATGATGCCCAGATCGTGACTGATGAACAGATACGTCAGATTTAATTCTTTTTGAATCTCCTGCATAAAGTTAAGTACCTGAGCCTGTACTGATACATCCAGTGCAGAGACAGGTTCGTCCGCGATAATCAGCTTCGGCTTCAGTGCAATAGCCCGTGCAATGCCGATTCGTTGCCGCTGCCCCCCTGAGAATTCATGCGGATACTTGTAGATGGACTCCGGACTCAGACCAACTTTTTCAAGTAATTCTCTTACTTGTCTTTTCTCCTCGGTCGCTGTCAGACGCTCATAGTTACGAAACGGTTCAGCGATGATATCGATAACCCGCTTCTTTGGATTCAATGATGAATATGGATCTTGGAAAATCATTTGTACATCCCGCTGGAGCTGTCTGTTTTTACGTCGCTCCGTAGCCAGGTTTTTGCCGTTAAACAGAATTTTTCCGTCAGTGACATGGTTCAGCCCAATAATGGCTCTGCCTGTTGTCGTCTTGCCTGAACCTGATTCGCCAACCAGTCCATAAGTCTGTCCTTGTTCAATGGAGAAGCTCACATCATCAACAGCCTTTACACTGCCGATTTCCCGTTTAAGCAACCCCCCGCGAATCGGAAAGTGTATCTTGAGCCCTTCTACTTCGAGTAATGCCATTATGTTATTCCTCCTCCGCTTTGGTCAGGGAAATGAAAGTGCTGGTAACAGGTACACCGTACAAAGTGACCTGGTGCAATTTCATGCATCTGCGGGTTCTCTTCATGAGCCGATTCACTAATCCATGGAATTCTGGCTTTGAATCTGCACCCTTTGCGAGGAAGATTTTTGAGTGATGGTACGATGCCTTGGATAACATGTAATTTGGATCTTTCTTCAGACAGGGTGGGAATAGAATTCAACAATGAGCGGGTATATGGATGCTTCGCATCGTTCATCAATGTGAAGATATCTGCGATTTCAACAATTTCGCCTGCGTACATAACGGCAACGCGATCAGCCATCTCAGCCACAACACCCAAATCATGTGTAATCAGAATAATGCCTGCGTTAATTTCATTCTTCAGATCTCGGATCAGCTCCAGAATCTGTAGTTGAATGGTAACGTCAAGCGCCGTCGTTGGTTCATCGGCTATGAGTAGTTCTGGTTTGTTAGCAATCGCAATGGCGATGACAATTCTCTGTCTCATACCACCAGATAATTCGTGGGGATACTGCTTGTATATTTGTTCGGGACGTGGAATCCCTACCTGATTCAATAAGTGAATAACCTTCTCTCTCTTCTCTCTGGAAGACAGCTTAGACTGATGAAGTGTAAGGATCTCTTCAATCTGTTCACCAATAATCATTAGAGGGTTTAACGCAGACAATGGATCCTGAAAAATCATAGCCATTTCTTTACCGCGTAGCTTGTTCAACTTGTTTGGAGAGATGTTGGCAATATCTTGCCCTTTATAGAGAATCTGGCCTTCGATTTTTGCTTTGTTATGCAAACCCATAAGAGAGAATGCAAAAGCACTTTTACCTGACCCGGATTCACCTACAATCGCCAACACTTCATTTTTTTTCACCTTAAGGTTAACGTGATCCACTGCTGCATAATAGTCATCTTCAATTCTGAATGATGTCGTTAGATTTCTGACTTCCAATAGCTCTGTATTCAAATCAATCACCCTAACCCCATAATTTCCGTAGATTGTATTCGTGTGTAGAGGAATGCATCCACTGTATATTTCCAAGTTCTTGAAGATAACGAACAATAGCTTATACAAAATACCAAATCATTAGGAGAAACTAGTTTAAGAGACTTATATTTAGACCATTGGTCAATTAATGTTGATAATTCCTAGTGGAATTATACAGCAAAATAATTAATGTAATCATACGTGTAATTTTAGCTAACGTCAATGCTTATTTTGAGATTTTTGGTATAAATGTTTTTTATACTACAGATTTGGATATTAGTAATATTATAAAGGCATATAGCAAGGATTTGGGGAATTATTTTCATGTTTTTAGATGTGAGGTGCACATAGGCAATTGGTCAATTTAACATATACATAACATAGTAGTTACATCAGTTGTATGTGTATCTCTTAATTAGGGTAGAGTTTCTTAAATTAACGTGAGGTAAATGTTACATTTAGTAGTGTTGATTATATCTCGAACTATAGCTGAAATTTATTCAATTGGAGCTACCATGCTTATATTTGAAATAATATGTGCGATCAAAGTAAAAAATCTAGTTATTATAGTATAGTTTTATTTATTTGCTAATGTAAAGACCAAATTGTCATCTTTTATCATTTATTTTACAAAAGAAAGAAAAAAGCCCTGCAAAATGCAGAGCTTAGTTAATATTTATTCATTTCATTGTATATAAACAATTGTTTTAGGAAGTTTCAGGAGGCCTTTTACCACGTTTTAACTCATTGATACTCAAGCCAAAATCCATCTGTAAGTGAGGATAGTCCGGAAAGTTAGCCCAGTCTCCACCCCAAGTGAAACCTAACTCTTTGGCGAGATCTACAACTTCCATCCAGTCTGCCTTGCCATTCCCGTTATCATCTCGCTCCATATCCCACACCACATCACCCTCAGGCGTCCTCAATGCAAAATCAATAGCTAATCCATAGTTATGATATGACTCACCACCACGCGCATTCGTAACGATATTACCTGCACTTGAGCGTCCTTGGTTGAATAGTGCGTCTTGCTCCTCAGAACTTCGGTAGCCGTGGGTAATAACCATCTCTATTCCTCGTCTCGCTGCCTTCCGTACCAATAATTTCTCATTCTCTGCTACCACAGGATGAAGGCCTGTAATCGGTACAACCTCTTGAATCGTTGTCCCGGGCCACATGCTTTCTATATCACCTTTTTGCTGTAACCATACATATATAATGGAAAGTAAAAGAGTTGCTAGAATCCAGGTTTTCAGACTTCTCTTTTTTCTCTGTTTGCCTCTACGCTTTGATGTATTCATATCCACTCCTGGTGATTATTCTGAAATATAGCTATTTCTGCGAACTGAGCCTTTTCAGTAGATTAGACTCTATTATAATTCATTTGAGCCTTAAATGCTTCTATCACCATAGTTTTGGAATCTCATATTAGCCAGAGTGAGCATGTTATTTTATTGTATAAATACAAAAAAGCAGCCGGCTATGAGCCGACTGCTTCGTATGCAAGCTGAGTATATACTACTCAGTTGTGTATGGCAATAATGCGATTTGACGGGAGCGTTTGATTGCAATCGTCAGCATGCGTTGATATTTAGCGCTAGTACCTGTTACACGGCGTGGCAAAATTTTTCCACGTTCGCTGATAAATTTACGAAGCAAGTCCGTATCTTTATAATCGATGTGAGTAATTTTGTTAGCTGTGAAGAAGCACACTTTACGACGTTTATTACGGCCGCCACGACGTGCCGGTCTTTTATCGTTGTCTCCGCCTTCTCTTTGCTTGAAGCCCATGCTTTTCAGTCCTTTCCTATCATGTAACCCATATCTCCGAAGAGTATCAGCTCATGTTAAAATGGCAAATCATCATCCGATATATCAATCGGTTTTCCGTCATCAGAAAAAGGATCCTGATTGTTGCTACGCGAATTATTGTTATTGTTCGCGCGTCCGCCGCCTCCATAAGAAGGCTCTTCACGCATTGGTTGCCCACCGCCGCCACCGCTATTATCACGGTTAGCTGACTCCAAGAAACGAACATTATCAGCAATAACTTCGGTCACGTATACACGTTTTCCTTCGTTATTCTCGTAGTTCCGTACTTGAATGCGTCCTTCGACTGCAGCCAGGCGTCCTTTGCGCAAATAGTTTGCACAGGTCTCGGCAAGCTGTCTCCAGGTTACGACCGGAATGAAATCGGCTTCCCTTTCTCCTCCTTGGCTTGTAAACGGTCTGTCCACTGCCAAAGTAAATTGCGTAACTGCTACTCCTGCTGGAGTGTAACGCAACTCAGGATCCCGGGTTAACCGTCCGATCAGAATGACACGGTTCAACAATGTAATCCCCTCCTTCAGAGCGTATTGGTGCGTTAATCACGAGTTGTCTTAAGCAGACTTAACGTCGTTGGTAATGAGATAACGAATTACTTCGTCAGAAATCTTCATGAGACGCTCAAGTTCAGTTACAACTGCTGGTTCAGCAGTGAAATGTACCAGAACATAAAAACCATCACGGAATTTCTTGATCTCATACGCAAGACGGCGTTTACCCATAACGTCGTGAGCTGTAACTTCACCACCGCCATTGGAGATGATGCCTTGGAATTTATCGACTGTAGCTTGAACAACTTCTTGCTCAATGTCAGGACGAATAATGTACATCACTTCATATTTGCGCATAATTTTCACCTCCTTATGGACTCTGGCCCTCAATCCAGGTTGAGAGCAAGGAACGAGCACAAACTCGAACTATATTAATATAACAAATACCGAGTCAAAGTGCAAGCAAACGTTCCCTGTACATATTGGCACATGATCAGCCCGGCTATGGAGCACACTACAAAAGCAACAAAGTAACATAATCTGCAGAGGAGGTTTTATCATGGGTGAAAAAACCGAGTTTGAACCAGGAGACAAAGCCCCAAACGATGGAGAGTACACGGAAGTTGGGGAAAAAAGCTTTGTCACGGAAATTCAGAATCCAAAGCGGGTTACACTGCAAAAAGGTGAAGCATTTCCCGAAACAAGCAATCAAAATCGTAAGTGGAAGAAGCTGACCAAAGCCCGCGTCCATTAATCGCAATACTTTTTTCACAATCCATGTATACAATACGGAATAAAGCACATAATACAATTAGGCGGTGCACGAGAGAGGTGTGGTTCCGTTGGACAACGAAGCCGATCATTCGCTGTTGGAGATTCATCACGTAATTTAAGAAGCAAGTGGTTATGTGTTGTAAGGCCCTTCGTCTGAAGCACGCGTATTGCTACGTGCAGTACACCAAGTTTCTGATTGTTACGACCGATTGTTTCCTAACAAACAAATGCACCGCCGGATAAAGAGCCCTTCGGGGCTCTTTATTTTTCGACTTTAATCATTGTTGATGTATCTGATATGGATACGTGTTCAATACATATTCGATAAAACGTTATACCAAAAAAGACTTCCCTAATGGGAAGTCTTATTAACGATCTTTTTTATAAAACTCAATGTATATTGAGTAAATTGTAAATGAAGTGGCGGAAAGGGTGGGATTCGAACCCACGCACGCTGTGACACGCCTAACTGATTTCGAGTCAGCCCCCTTGGGCCTCTTGGGTACCTTTCCGCAGCAATAATGATTATAGCATGATCATTTACAGAACGCAACACTCATGCGGGGCCTGCATGTAAACGTTATTTTGAGCACCCTGCCCCTATTATTTTCAAGGTCATGATTCAGTGGACTCTTCGGCTGAGCGCAATACTTTCTTCATGTTTTTCTCGAATTTTGCTCTTGGAATCAATACGCTATGTTTGCAACCGACACACTTGATCCGAATATCCATACCCATACGAATGATCTCCATTTCATTACTGCCACAGGGATGCTGCTTCTTCATCTGCACGATATCCCCAAGCTGGAAACTTTTACGCTCCACCTGTGCCATCCCCCTCATCTTTATCCAAAGCTGCTGCCTGTTCCAATGCTGCTTGATGACTCAACTCACGATACTCCAGCGTTTTTTTCACATCGCCCTGAATCTGACGTTCCACAGAAGCACGGGAGTTGGGCATACATTCAGCTACGATCCTCACCACGTACTCTGATGTGGACATCGACTGTATACCGAGCACATCCGGCACCTTCACAATATTTAGGTCACGCTCTTCGATTCCGACCAAAGATTTCTTCACTAGCTGTACCGACTCATCGAGAGTTAAGTCCGCCTTCATCGGAATATCCACTACAGCCAGCGAATTCGACATGGAGTAGTTCGTTACACTTGCAATCGTCCCGTTCGGGATAATGTGCACCTCACCTTGCCAGCTGACCAGTTTGGTTGTTCTAAGTCCGATCACCTCAACCGTTCCCTTGTAGGTTCCCGTCTGTATAACATCCCCCACAGCGAACTGGTCCTCCAATATAATGAAGAAACCCGTAATCACATCCTTGACCAGACCCTGTGCACCGAAACCAATGGCAAGCCCTAGCACACCTGCACTCGCGAGTAGCGGTCCAACTTGGATATTGATCTCAGATAACAGTAGCAGAATCATAATAAAATTACATGTTATGGAGGTCGCATTTTTCAATAGTTCCCCTACAGTTACGAATCTGCGCGGATTTACGCGAATCTTGCCTTCCTGCTTGCGTTCCATGGAACGATCTATAATGCGATATACCACCTTAATAACAATACGGGTGATGATAAAAATAATGATGATACGGATGGAGCTGAACATAATGTTAAGCCACATATCGGGATCTGCAATTCTGTTCCAGACTTTATCTGTCCAACGAAGGGCTTCATTCAAAGCACCAGTGGTGTCACTACTTCCTCCTTGAGCAAATTGAAATGGCAACATCCAGCATGCCTCCTCTACATCGGTATGTTATCATAGCTGTCTTCTGTTTTGAAATAGAGGCCCCGGATCTCTACGAACTCGTTACGAATGATCTTTTGCACTCGCTCCAGATCCTCTTTTGGAAACTGGATACACAGCGCGCACCCTGCTGTAATTTCTTTTGGCGTAGGGAACAAGTCGATTTCTATCTCCGCAAACTCCAGCAGCATTTCAGCACGCAGGGCCTGCTGGGTTGAATCAAATGCAATCAGCATCCAATCATTAATCCATTCGTCCATGTCCGGCTCCTTTCGCCATACGTTTAACCTTGGAGAAAAAGCTTGTCCTCGTGAAGTATAAAACGCTCTACCTTTCCATATACTGTTACTACTATTCCAAGGGAAAGGATAGATCCTATGAATCCTACTTCGCGTTCCTTTTCATCACAAGACATGACCAGTTTGAAAATCCCCCATACCGATCCAGGCATTCACTCCGCCATTACCCATCGGTTAATGTTCCATCTCTATAAAGCCCATTCTCTGCAAAATGTAGTGATCGTCTGCATCGGCACTGATCGCTCAACAGGCGACTGCCTTGGTCCTCTGGTCGGATCAGCCCTTTCCAAGTGGGACAGCCCTTTATTCCATCTCTATGGTACCTTGGATGAACCCGTCCATGCGATGAACCTGCAGGATACACTTCACAATATACAAAAAACACACCATAACCCTTATGTGATTGGCATTGATGCTTGTCTAGGACAATCATCCAGTGTAGGATGCATTCAAGTCGTCAATGGCCCACTCAAACCAGGTGCGGGAGTAAATAAAGAATTACCGCCGGTCGGCGATATCCATCTGACAGGTATCGTTAACGTCGGCGGCTTTATGGAATACTTTGTTCTACAGAACACACGGCTCAGTCTCGTTATGCGCATGTCCGAGATTATATCCAGCAGTCTGTATTCGGCCATTCGGGAATGGCATACACGTTCTACTCTGCTTGCTGTGCCAGAGTAATAGCTTCCTTTTCCTCTGGGGACAGAGTATAAGCGGACTCTCCCCCTTTAAGAGGTTTTGCATATACATAAGAACCGTCACGGTTATATATCCCCGTAAGGATCATGCCATCCTGGCTGTCGTTAATCATGGCCATGGAGAAGCTCAGATCACTGCCATGCTCTCCATAGGCATTGTATCTTTTCACGCCAACTTTACCTTGAATGCGGGTCAGCTTTTGCATGACAACTTGCAGCTGATTCGTTTGCAGTTTGTGTTCATCCTCAATGCTGTCCATCTGAATTTTCAGATTAATCAGCAATGACTCCAGGTCCTCTACTCCACTGCCAGCCATCATGGCTTCATATTTACGTTTAAACTTTCGTAACTTTGCTCCTTGAGCAATACTCACAATCAGCAAGATCACCGTAAGTAATGCCATTCCGCCAATAATCCATAACAGCTGTTCCAGAATCAGCTCGTTTAATTCAGCCATGTAAGTGCAACTACCCCTCTATATTTTTGATCAGATTAACGTCTGTCTGTAATATTATCATTTATTATAAATCAACCCGATATCCCTAAGCTTAATCACACAGCAGCACACTACCAAATGAGTTCAACATTTCAACTATAATCTAGTCTGCCCCCGTCAATTCCAACACTGCCTTAACGAGCGCATCCACATCTTCTCGAGTTGAATTGTATCCCACACTTGCCCTTACTGCTCCGGTAGCGGTTGTACCAGCAGATTCATGTGCAAGCGGTGTGCAATGAAAACCGGAGCGAACCGCAATCCCATAATTCCGATCTAATCGGAAGGCGAGTTGTGCTGAATCATACCCATCCACAGTAAAAGATACCAATCCAGTACGTGGCTGTCCAATCTCTGGACCAAGCATGCGAATACCCTTAACAGATGACAAACCGTCCATCATATGTTGGGTCAGTTCCCACTCATGCTGGTAGATAAACGTTGGTGTCATTTCCAGTACGTGCTTCACGCCCGCATTCAACCCTGCGATCCCGACTGTATTGGGTGTCCCCGCTTCATACCGATCAGGACGCACCTTGGGCTGCTCCAGAGCTTCTGATTGACTTCCTGTGCCCCCATGAAGCAAAGGCTCTATATCGAGCTCAGGAGCAATGTACAAGCCTCCTGTACCCTGGGGTCCAAGCAGTCCCTTATGCCCTGGAAAAGCCAACATATCAATGCCCAATTGTTGGACATTCACAGGCATAACCCCAGCACTCTGCGCCGCATCTACCAATAAAATCGCCCGATGTTTACGACACAGAAGCGAAATTTCTCCAATAGGAAGAATACTGCCAAGGAGATTGGAACTATGTGTACATACCACTAATTTCGTATTTGAACGAAACATACGTTCCATTTGCATCAGATCAATGGCTCCCGCAGCATTAACAGTTACATAATCAATCTCCACATTTCGGAGTCTGCGCATGTACTCCAGTGGACGTCTAACTGAGTTATGTTCAACCATGGTGGCAATCACATGATCGCCTTCCTGGAGCGAACCTTGAATAGCCAGATTCAAGGCTTCTGTCGTATTTGATCCGAAGGCAATATCATTCGCATTTTTGATTCCAAAAATATCAGATACAGATTTTCTCGCCTCGAACAGTACACGACTTGCTTGAACAGCCATTCGGTGGCTTCCTCTGCCCGGATTAGCCCCTGCAATCTCCATGGCATTCAGCATCGAATCACCGACAGCAGGTGGTTTGGGCCAAGATGTTGCTGCATGATCCAGATAGATAATTCCCTCCACCTCACAACCACCTCTGTCCCTAAAATTAATAATTCGCCTACACGTACTACGTATATGACCTTGTAAACAAAGAATGACATATCGTTTCTCCATGGTACAGAGGCGATATGTCATGACATGAGTAAGCCCCGCATGTTGTTAATGAATCTTGGACCGACTGTTATTGTAACAATTCCAATAGCCGTTCCAGATCCTGTTGACTGTAGTAGTTGAGCTCAATTTTACCTTTATCTTTATTGTGCTTGATTTTCACTGTTGTTTTGAAACGTTCACGCAGAGATTCTTCCAACGTATCAATAAATGGATCTTTCTTTTTCAATTTTGACTTGGCTTTAGCCTCACCTGTTTTGGAACGATCCAGTTGTTGAACAGCTTCCTCCAACTCACGTACACTCCATTGCTGATCAATGGTTTGTTTGGCAAGCTGCTTCACTACAACCTCATCTTTAATACCTACGATGGCACGTGCATGTCCCATGGATAATGTTCCACGTGAAACATGGTCCTTCACTTCTTCCGGCAAGGATAACAGACGCAAGAAGTTAGCGATGTGAGAACGTGATTTACCTACTTTTACAGATAACTCTTCCTGAGTCAACGCGAATTGATCCATTAACCCCTGATAAGCAACTGCAACTTCCATCGCATTCAGATTCTCCCGTTGCAGGTTCTCGATCAATGCAATCTCCATTACCTGCTGGTCACTGAAGTTGCGGACTACGGCCGGTACAGTGGCATTACCACAATATTGTGATGCTCTGAACCGTCGCTCTCCAGCAATAATCTCATAACCTCTTAATACAGGACGAACTATAATAGGTTGTATGACACCATGCTGACGAATGGACTCAGCCAGTTCATGGATTGCGCCCTCATCAAATACTTTACGTGGTTGATAGGGGTTAGCCCGCAGTTGACTAATCGGGATTTCTACGACTTTATCATCGTCATTAATTGAAAGCGAAGGAATGAGGGCATCAAGACCTTTTCCAAGCCGCTTACTCATAAGAAATCACTTCCTTTGCGAGCTCTAGATACACTTCCGCCCCTCTGGAACGAGGATCATACGTAATAATGGATTGACCATGAGATGGCGCTTCACTAAGCCGTACGTTACGCGGAATAATCGTTTGATATACTTTTTGTTGAAAATACTTTTTCACTTCTTCAATAACCTGTATCCCCAGATTGGTCCGTGCATCAAACATCGTTAGCAATACCCCTTCAATCTGCAGGGATGTATTCAGATGTTTTTGTACCAAACGAACCGTATTAAGCAATTGACTTAATCCTTCAAGTGCATAGTACTCACACTGGATCGGAATGATCACCGAATCGGAAGCGGTTAACGAATTGATCGTTAACATGCCAAGGGATGGTGGACAATCGATCAGTATGTAATCATAGTTTTTTTTCACCATGGCGAGTGATTTTTTCAGGCGAACTTCCCGTGATATCGTGGACACCAATTCAATCTCGGCTCCGGCAAGCTGAATCGTTGCAGGTATGATATGAAGACCTTCAATCTGAGTCTCCACAATCGCTTCTTGAGGAGGAACCTCATTAATGATGACATCATATATACAATTAGCCACATCTGCTTTATTGATTCCAACTCCGCTGGTTGTATTCCCCTGAGGGTCAATATCGACAAGCAATACTCTTTTCCCGAGTGAAGCCAGTCCTGCACCCAAGTTAACAGATGTCGTCGTTTTCCCCACACCGCCCTTTTGATTTGCTACGGCCATAATCTTAGACAATTACTTCACCTCAAATAAAATAGGAGTCTTTTCTTGTAGGTTGTGAGATATTGTTAACAAAAAGCAGGTGGCTATCGTCCACACAAACAACAACTACCGTTCCATCACTATACCGACCTTTAAAATGTCAGACCTGTCTTGCTTTATAGACATAAAAAGCGGCCCATTGCCGCCATAAGCTTCAATTATTTACGTTTGGGAATATGGATAACGATCTCATAATGATCCTCATGATCTGCTTCTTTTGTTTTGATATCCAGACCAGAGCCAGTTACCATATCAATGGATTGGCGAATCGTATTCAGTGCAAGTCTAACGTCCTTGGTGAAAGAAATACGTTTGGATTTTTTGATCTTGGAAGATTCCTTGTAGAAGGCAACACGTGCCTCTGTCTGTTTCACGTTTAATTCTTTCTCAATAATCTCACCGAGCAACTTCATCTGCAGTTCTTCCGTATCGAGAGAAAGTAATGCTCTTGCATGACGTTCAGAAATTTTGCGTTCCATCAATGCAGCCTTAATGCCATCCGGTAGCTGTAACAACCGGATTTTGTTGGCAATGGTTGACTGGCTTTTGCCGAGTCGTTGCGCAAGACTTTCCTGTGTCAGCTGATGCAAGTCGATCAGCTTCTGATAAGCGACGGCTTCTTCAATTGAAGTCAATCCTTCACGCTGCAGGTTCTCAATCAGTGCAATGGATGCGGCCTGAGAATCGTTGAATTCACGCACAATAGCAGGAATCGTATCCAAACCCAGTTTTCGAACTGCACGCCAGCGACGTTCCCCGGCAATAATCTCATATGATCCATTACGCACGCGAACGACAATAGGCTGAATGACGCCATGTGTTTTGATCGTCTGCAACAACTCATCAATTTTATCATCATCAAAAATAGTACGGGGTTGATATGGGCTGCTCACAATTTCATTAACCGGAATCTGTTTGATCTCATCTCCGTTATTGCGCTCCGCCAAACCAAACAACTTCGAAAATTGTTCTTTCATTCCGCAGATTACCACCTAGTTTCGTAATAGCTCCCACAGTCTTTGCAGGTGCTTCTTATTCAATAAGCGACCCTTCAATTGCATCGTTCTTGGAATAAGTTTTGCCTTTCATAATGCTTTCTGTCATGCAACATCGGACGCATATCCATCTATCTATACATATAATCTATGATCACTGTGACCCAGGATCGGATACTTCTATTCTATCATCTTTTCTATCATAATCCTATGCTTACCTATTCTTTAAACTCTGCTAATTTTCCTGCTTTTTCTTTGTGAATATTGGAAATATGACCACTGGCACACATTCAATTAGCGAAAATGTTTATGAGCTAATTTACACGAAGTTTATCATGAGAGGTTCTTTGAGAAATATGTAAAATGCATTGTCTGTGATGTTAACTAAACCTTTCCTTTTAAAAACAAAAAAAAAGAAGATGTTTCACGTGAAACATCCTCTTAATACGTGTTTACAATTTATTTAGTTATGACTGATTACACAGCCATCACAATACTATACTAGTGGCGTCTTCATTGGAGTGCCTGGTTTGCGTGGATACTTATATGGTGTCTTATCAAATTTCTGAATCAGGATGATATGACGCTCTGATTCTTCAACCGGTAGCTGAAATGGATGAACGGCTTTAACCCGTCCTTTCAGCTGATTGAAGCTGAATTCCGCCTCTTTCATTTCCTCACGCGGGTCACCGCCCTTCATTGCAGCGAATATTCCACTTTTACGAACAAAAGGAAGACAGAATTCATTCAGCACAGCCAGCTTGGCTACCGCACGCGCCGTAACGAGATCGTAGCTGTCACGATATCCTTCTTTACGTCCAATCTCTTCAGCACGTCCATGAACCAACTCCACGTCTGTCAGGCCAAGGATATCTACCACATGCTGTAGAAAGCCAATCCGTTTATTCAACGAATCAATGATCGTAAGCTTAATGTGCGGGAAACAGATTTTCAGTGGCAATCCAGGAAAACCTGCTCCAGAACCAATGTCAGCCAGCTTATTCACTTTGGTCATGTCAGTATAAAAAGCCAGTGATACTGAATCATAGAAATGCTTGGTATACACTTGCTCACGATCCGTGATTCCAGTCAGATTCATCTTTTCATTCCAGGATACCAATTCCTGATAATACAACTCGAATTGCTCCAACTGGAGTTCTCCCAGCTCTAATCCATGTTTCTTTAAGCGCCGCTGCAGTTGCTGTTGAATATCGTCCATTATTGTCCCCTTGCTGCGGTTACACGGTTATAATGCTCCAGGTAGACCAGCAGAATGGAGATGTCAGCAGGAGTAACTCCAGCAATACGAGAAGCCTGACCAATCGAGATTGGACGAATCATAGCGAGCTTCTGCTTGGCTTCCATAGCAAGACCATGAATCTCATCATATACGATGGTGTCCGGAATTTTCTTTTTCTCCATCTTTTGCAAACGTTCCACGTGGATCAATTGTTTCTCAATATAACCCGCATATTTAATTTGTATTTCGACTTGTTCTTTCATATCTGCTGTCAGTTCTACCTCAGATGGTGAGAGTTGTTCAATCAGTTCATACCCCAGTTCCGGGCGACGTAGCAAGGTAAGCAACGTACTGCCATCCTGAATAGGTGTAGATCCGTACTCTTCTAACTTCGCGTTCACTTCAACCGGGCGAGCTTTAGCCACTTTCAGACGTGCGACTTCCTGCTCGACTTTCGCCTTTTTATCCAGGAATTTCGCATAACGATCATCTGGGATCAGACCAATGTCATGTCCGATTTCCGTCAAGCGCATATCTGCATTATCATGACGAAGCAGCAGACGATATTCAGCACGCGAAGTCAACAGACGATACGGTTCATTCGTACCCTTCGTTACCAGATCATCAATCAGCACGCCAATATATCCTTGGGAGCGATCAAGCACAATCGGCTCTTTATCTTGTACTTTGCGTGCTGCATTAATGCCAGCCATAACGCCTTGTCCAGCCGCTTCTTCATAACCCGATGTACCATTAATCTGACCTGCTGTGAACAGACCTGGCAGACGTTTGGTTTCAAGTGATGGCCACAATTGTGTAGGTACCATCGCATCATATTCAATCGCATAACCGTTACGCATCATTTCCACTTTTTCCATACCTGGAATGGAGCGCAGAACCGCAAGTTGAACATCTTCCGGCAGACTTGTAGATAGTCCCTGCACATAATACTCGGATGTATTTTTGCCTTCCGGCTCGAGGAAAATCTGATGTTTAGGCTTGTCACTAAACCGAACAATTTTATCCTCAATGGATGGACAATAACGCGGTCCAGTCCCTTCAATTACCCCCGAAAACATCGGTGCGCGATGCAGATTATCATTAATAATCTGATGTGTTTCCACAGATGTATACGTCAACCAGCAAGGCAGCTGCTCATTATCGGAAGATTCTGTTTCATAGGAAAAGAACTTCGGCTCATCATCGCCAGGCTGAATTTCGGTTTTGCTAAAATCAATCGTATCCTTATGCACACGTGGTGGTGTACCTGTTTTGAAACGAACCAGATCAAAGCCCAGTTCACGCAGATGCTCTGACAATTTAAGAGATGGTTGTTGATTGTTCGGTCCACTCTCATACATCAGCTCACCCATGATCACTTTGCCGCGCAAGTATGTGCCTGTCGTCAGAACGACTGCTTTGGCCCGATACTCTGTTCCCGTCTGAGTCACGACGCCTACACATTTTCCGTCTTCAACGATCAGGCGATCAACCATACCTTGACGCATCGTCAGATTACGTTCATTCTCCATTGTTTCCTTCATTTTATGTTGGTAGGAGAATTTATCTGCCTGAGCACGAAGCGCGTGAACAGCAGGCCCTTTACCTGTGTTAAGCATCCGCATCTGAATAAAGGTCTTATCAATATTTCGTCCCATTTCTCCACCAAGAGCATCAATCTCACGAACGACATGTCCTTTCGCCGGTCCCCCAATGGATGGGTTACAAGGCATAAAGGCCACCATATCCAGATTGATCGTAATCATTAGTGTTTTGGACCCCATACGAGCTGCGGCCAGTGCGGATTCCACACCAGCATGCCCTGCACCAACGACGATTACATCATAACTGCCGCCATCAAAAGCCATTCCCGTTTACCCCCTTATAATGAAAACAAAATACTTCTAACCGTTCATCGGAACTTGCATTCCTATCTATATGAAACCAACACGTAATGGCTACAACATCATTCCATCCTTTGACAACAGGCAGAAATTGTACCTTTCCATCATACACTACGATTCAAGTCAATCCGCAGTATATTTTTTTTACTTTCCTAGACAGAACTGGGAGAAAATCTGATCAATTAATGCATCATGTGCTGTATCTCCAACAATCTCGCCCAAATGCTCCCACGCCAAACGAACGTCAATCTGAATCATATCAATCGGAACGAACTGATCTGCTGCTTCATAGGCATCAACCAGGGACTGCTTTGCTTTTTTGAGCAACGCAATATGACGCACATTGCTGACATAGGTCAGGTCTGCGGACTCCAGTTTACCACTGAAAAATAGTGTAGAGATGGCATCTTCCAGTCGATCCACACCCAGATCATCTTTCACTGACATCGGTACAAGCCTTTCTTCCGGAATGTAACGAAGCAGCACGTCACGTTCTACCTGTGGCGTTAAGTCCATTTTATTCATAATGATTATCGATTGTCTACCGCGGATTTGTTCCAATAATTCAATCTCATCCGGATGAAGTGGCTCCGCAGCATTCACGACCATTAAGATTAGATCGGCTTCACTTACCGCGGAACGTGAACGTTCTACCCCGATCTTCTCAACAACGTCCATCGTTTCCCGAATTCCTGCCGTATCAAGCAACTTCAGCGGGATATTATTAATCGTAATAAACTCCTCGATTACATCACGAGTTGTTCCTGGAATGTCCGTGACGATAGCTCGATTATCTTGCGCAAGTGTATTCATCAATGAGGATTTACCTACGTTAGGTCGTCCAACGATCGCCGTCGTGATCCCTTCCCGCAGGATCTTTCCTTGTTCTGCTGTAGTCAACAATTTATCAATTTCAGTCATAACCTGACTGGACTTTTCTTTAATAAAATCAGACGTTAACGATTCCACATCATGCTCTGGATAATCAATATTCACTTCAATATGAGCCAATGTTTCCACCAAAGTATAGCGTAGATCACGCAGTTTGGAGGACAGTTTACCTTCAACCTGTTTCAATGCAACCGAGAAAGCCCGGTCCGATTTGGAACGAATAAGATCCATGACACCTTCAGCCTGAGACAGGTCAATCCGCCCATTCAGGAAAGCACGCTTCGTGAACTCACCGGGTTCAGCCAGACGAATATCAAGCTGCAATAGCAGATCCATGACCCGTTTTACCGACACCACGCCGCCATGCGCACTAATCTCCACGACATCTTCGGTTGTGAACGACCGAGGTGCTCGCATGACTGTAACCAGCACTTCCTCGATCTTCTCGCCGCTCGCCGGATCTATAATATGACCATAATGGACCGTATGGGATGCTGCCTGAGTTAAAGGGGTTTTGCTGCGGAAAATCTTTTCCGTCTCCGACACTGCTTCCGGGCCGCTGACCCGGATCACGGCGATACCCGCCTCTCCGACAGCCGTTGATATCGCTGTGATCGTATCACTGATCATGGTTATCTCTCCTTGCTCTATTTTAAAATTGCCGTCCCTCGGGGAACGCCATATCCATTTTCAAATCTATTAATGATATAACATATGACATGTCACTTATCGTATTAAGTTCACTCTTTGCTTGTTTCTACACACCTTACCAAATTGCTTCTGTACGAAAAAAGCAATGGCTTCTGCACCGGGCAGGAAGCCATTGCGTCTTCAATTTCGTGTTATTTCGTCGTAATAACCACACGCCGATTAGGCTCCTCACCCTTACTTAATGTCTTAATCTGCGGGTGGTTTTGCAGTTTAGCATGAATGACTTTTCGTTCGAGCGGAGGCATTGGCTCCAGTACAACTTCCTTGCCGGTACGGATGGCTTGTCCAGCCAACCGTTCAGCCAGATCCTCCAGCGTCTTCCGCCGACGTTGACGGAAATTCTCCGCGTCGAGCACAATTCGAACAAAGCTTTCCGAGTATCGGTTCGCTACAATGTTCGTTAGATACTGAAGCGCATCCAACGTCTGTCCACGTCTGCCAATAATCATGCCCAGATCTTCGCCGGCAATATTGAAGATATGTCCATCCCGCTGTTTTTTGATATGCACTTCAACATCCAGTCCCATACCTGCTGCGACCTCTTTCAAGAAAGCAGCCGCTTCTTCATAGGGATTTTTAGCTGCGATATCCTCAAGTAATGCATCTACTTCAGGTTGGTATGCAGCTGGCTTGATCGGCTGTGGGACAACTTCAGGTACAGGCAACAATTTCACTTCTACTTTGGCCGCCCTCACCCCGAACAAACCCAGGAATCCTTTTGACGGCTGCTCTAACACTTGTATCTCGACCTTGTCCCGACTTACGCCAAGCTCAGTCAATCCTTGGTTTACAGCATCTTCAACGGTTTTTCCTGACGTAATGACTTTGGTCATTTCGATTTTTTGGCCCCTTTCGACCCTTTTCCAGAGACGGTCGCTTTGCCACCGTTTTTGCGTTTAGCTCCATTTTTCGAAGAGCTATTCTGCTTCACGTTGACCTCAGCCACGATTTTATCATTATTCCGGTAAAGGAAATAGTTTTGCACGATCGTGTAGATGTTACTGTAGAACCAGTACAGCGGAAGTGCTGAAGGGAACTGGTAAGACATCACGAAGATCAAAATTGGGTATACCCACAGCATGAACTGCATCGGTCCCACTTGCTGTGCAGGGTTCATACGCATCATCATCCATGTTTGAATGAATGTTGTGATCGCAGCCAGCACTGGCAAAATAAACAGGTGATCCGGTTCTCCGAGCTGGAGCCACAAGAAATCATGGGTTCTCAGACTGGAGTTTCCATAAATTGAGTTATAAAGTGCGATGTAAATCGGCATCTGAATGATAAGCGGCAGACAACCGGCCATCGGATTAACTTTGTTCTCTTGAAACAACTTCATTGTTTCTTGCTGAACTTTCTCAGGTGTATCTTTATACTTCGCTTGAATCTCCTTCAATTGCGGCTGAATTGCCTGCATGGCTTTGGAGCTACGGACCTGTTTCATTGTTAATGGTAAAATCAATGTCCGAACAATAAGCACCATTACGAGGACAGCCAGTCCATATTCACCGTTAAACCAGTTGGCGAATGTATCGAGCGCTAGTGAAAACCAATATACAACATTACTTTGCCAGAATGAGCCACTGTTCTTCAGATCTTCCGTAGTAACCCCGGCTCCTTGTGGAGTACATCCGGCGAGTACGGTGACCATTGCAATAACTGCAATGAGGAGAATCCACTTCCCCTTTGATGTCTTCAATCGCGACACTTCATAACCCCTCTCTTAACCATTCCATTCCACCGTAAATCATACCATAATTAGGAGGACAAATAAACCGAAGCTTACCGCTTACTTGACTTCAAAAGTGAGCCCTTGCGCATCGCATGGAGCAGGCTTTTTTCCATTTCCTTATAGGGCATGTCCAGCGCACCTTTTCTGACGATAAAAATCAGATCCATCTGCGTAACGATCTCATGTTCATGATGACGAACAATTTCCTTAATCATGCGTCTCATCCGGTTGCGTACGACAGCGTTTCCGATTTTCTTGCTGCAGGATACACCGACCCGGAATTGTTCCGTATCTTTACGGCGGCAGCCATACACCACGAATTGATGATTGGCAAACGATTTTCCATACCGGTATACGCGGCTAAAGTCCGCCCGGTTTCGTAGACGCAGTCTTTTATACACGGCACTTCTCCTTGCTGTTCTCCATCATTCTTATTGACGGAGGCCTCATTACTGATTTAGTATAGGCTTTCTTGAATGACGGTAAACCGTCTTGGCGACAACTTCATTTGGACGAATGGTTGATCGGCTAATTGAAACGCATAATCATTCATCCGGGATAATTGCTCCTCGGCCAAATGAAACGAAACAACATTCATCCTTATATAAAGGTAAGTTTTCGTAAAATGGAAAACTCACTCCACATACATCGTGTGTGTTCAGCACTTTTTCGCAGACCTTTCAGACCTGATCTGTACCAGCATCCAGTCTGAATTGAGCTCATTAAGAAAAAAAAGACCACCTCGGTGGTCTTCAATGCATTAAGCACTCAGGTTTTTACGGCCTTTAAGGCGACGTGCGGCCAAAATTTTACGGCCGTTGCTCGTGCTCATTCTTTTCCGGAAACCATGAACTTTTTTACGTTTGCTAACGTTCGGTTTGAATGTAGGTCTCAATGTATTGCACCTCCTCACAAGGAAATACTTATGTGATGAATCACTTTCATCTTCACAGAAAACACCTTTATATATTTAACCATGTCCACCTGCAAAAGTCAACTGCAAGACGCACAGCTTCTCCCTCTTTTATATATCCTCTCCAGCTGACCCAAAGTGATGACCACAGTCCCTTCATTTGAATCTCATTACCAAGCCTCGAAGAGAGTCCTGAAAGTTATCCCCAGACCCTGATCAGAACACCATATTTCATCATTTATAGTTATCCACACCCTCCAATGCCCACTATCTTCTTTATTCCATTCTGTTTGAAGTTATTCACATGTGGATAATGATTATAGGTTATTGATATTGCCGAATTCCAATCATGTTGTATCCGCTTCAATTATGGTTTACAAGCTTTTGAGAAAGGTGTAGGATAAAAATCACATCTTGTATACAAGTATATGGATGGAGCTGGTTACTTACCTGCCTTTAGTAGTCCTTTGAAAAAAACATTAGCCGTTAGCTTGCAGCTTGCAAACTATGGATTGAACTGAAATGTCCAGTCCGCAAAATAGTTATGTTATGATCAGTAATGAACTGATTATTATTAATAGGAGCGTTAGCCATATGCTATTTCCTTCTTCCTGGCTTCAAGGGGCTTCCCGTGGTGAAGCCATAGCCTGCGAATTAAGGCTGCGGATTATCAGCGGTACCCTTCGACCTGGAGAGATTTTGTCGGAAAATCGAATTGCGGCTGATTTTGACAGCAGTCGTTCACCTGTCCGCGAAGCGTTACGAACATTGTCCAATGAAGGCCTTATTCGGCTTGAACGGATGGGTGTCGTTGTTATTGGACTACGAATCAAGGATGTCGAAGAATTGTATGATGTCCGTTTCCTGATTGAAAGTTTTGTGCAGCAGCGACTCGCAGGTGATGTTCCAGCGTCATTAATCACCCAGTTGCGTAACGTAATCGACAAAATGCAACTCGCCGGACGACATCAGGACGCTGTCGAATTCGCCTATCAGGACCTCGTTTTCCACGAAACGATTATTGAAGCCGCCCAGCATTCCCGTATTTCACATCTATGGAAGAGTATTCGATATGTTGTGATGACCGTTATGCTGCTCACGACGCGCAGAGTATTCGTTCAAGGCGAGCAGAAAGTAAGCGCTGTAATTGAGAAACACCGGTTGCTCGTTGAAGCACTTGAATCCGGCGACAAAATGCTCATTCAGGCTGGAGTCCGCACGTATTTTCAGGATTCCGGTAAAACCCTGCACGAAAGCTTTGATTCCTAAAAGGAGCAGGGCGTTTGCAATCATATCCGCTGTGAGTGATTGCGGCTTAACTTGTCGACAAGTATACAAAATGCGATTTTGTTTCAGTTTGGGCATGATAAAACTAGATTTCTCGCCAATACCTTTTTTCAAGTACTCGCATAAAAAAGATTGTTGACGTAAATTTCACTTGTAAGCGTTCTATATCAGAAATAAAGGAGCACATAACATCATGAGCACTCTTTTTGGACTTTCCCACAACGCAACATTATTGGTTTGGACGTTAATTGCGATCGTTTTTCTAATCGTCTTGATTTCCAAGTATAAATGGAATCCCTTCATCACGCTGCTGTTGTCCGCATTAATGCTCGGTTTGCTTACAGGTATGAAACCTGCCGATGTGATCTCTTCCATTACCGGGGGACTTGGCGGCACACTTGGAACCATTGCAATTGTTATTGCTCTTGGTACGATGCTTGGCAAGATGATGGCCGAATCTGGCGGTGCCGAGCGCATTGCAACGACATTGGTCGATCGGTTCGGTGTGAAACGTGTGCACTGGGCCATGATGATCGTTGGATTTATCGTTGGTATTCCTGTTTTCTTCGAAGTCGGCGTAATTTTGATGATTCCGATCATCTTCACCGTTGCACGTAAAACCAATATGTCTCTACTTCAGATCGGTATTCCCATTTTGGCCGGTCTGTCGACTGTACACGGCTTGGTTCCACCCCACCCAGCGCCAATGATAGCGATTGAAGCCTACAGCGCGGATCTGGGTAAAACCATTTTGTACTCCCTGATTGTTGGTATTCCTACAGCAATTATTGCAGGTCCTTTGTTTGGTAAATTTATAGGCAAAAGAATACACACCGAACCGCCAGCTGAACTGGCTGAACAATTCGCAAACAAAACAAACAGCAACATGCCTGGGTTTGGTATTACCCTGTTTACCATATTGCTGCCGGTTATTTTGATGCTGATTGGTTCCATAGCAAGCATCATTGACCCAAATGCCACGAGCGGCTTCACTGTTTTCAGTGAATTTATCGGGCATGAGATCATTGCTCTGCTCATTTCAGTTGTGTTTGCCCTCTTTTCACTTGGCTTTGCACGTGGATTCACCAAACATGATATTTCTCGCTTCACCAGTGAATGTCTGGCACCTACGGCGACCATCATTCTCATTATTGGTGGAGGCGGTGCCTTCAAACAGGTATTGATCAATAGTGGTGTAGGTAACGCCATTGCTGATGTCGCTACCCATGCCAACATCAACATCATCCTGTTTGCCTGGCTTGTCGCTGCGCTCATTCGTGTAGCTACCGGTTCAGCAACCGTAGCTATGACAACTGCGGCCGGCATTGTCGCGCCAGTGCTTGCACTCACACCAGGTGTCAATATTGAGCTGGTTGTACTCGCTACAGGTGCAGGGTCACTCATCTTGTCTCATGTGAATGATGCGGGATTCTGGATGATCAAAGAATTCTTTAATATGAGCGTTTCCCAGACATTGAAAACGTGGACCGTTATGGAAACACTATTATCCGTGGTTGGACTGATCTTTATTTTGCTTCTGAGTACAGTGGTATAAATGGGGTCTCTATAGTAGAAAGAAATTAAAATCTCATCGCTTTCTGGAGAAAGAAGGATTAAATACATGAACAACTATATGATTGGGATCGATATTGGTACAACCAGTACCAAATCCGTGTTATTTACCGAGCAAGGCTCCGTTATCAGCACGTCAACGCAGGAATACCCTTTGTATACCCCTGCACCTGATGTTGCCGAACAGGACCCTGAAGAGATTGTACAAGCGGCCCTTCGCTCTGTCCGTGGAGTCATGGATCAGAGCGGTGTAGCTGCCGAGCAGATTCTGTTTGTATCCTGCAGCTCAGCTATGCATAGTGTCATTGCTATGGGACAGGATAACACACCCTTAACCCGTTGCATCACCTGGGCGGATAATCGAAGTGCCGCATGGTCTGCCCAGCTGCAAGAGAATGGATTGGGACATCGCATCTATCTGCGCACAGGTACACCTATTCATCCGATGTCACCTCTAACCAAACTAATGTGGCTGCGCCACGATGAGCCTGAAATTTTTGAGCGTACAGCGAAATTTATTTCGATTAAAGAATATCTGTTCTTCCGTCTATTCGGACAATATGTCGTCGACCATTCCATTGCTTCCTGCACAGGTTTGCTCAATCTGGAACAACTGGACTGGGATGCAGAGGCCCTTGAGGTAGCAGGCATTACACCGGACCATCTTTCAAAGCTGGTACCCACAACACATATATTAGAAGGAATGAATCAAGAATCGGCTGAAAAAATGGCTCTCTCCCCCTCCACGCCCTTCGTAATTGGCGCAAGTGACGGGGTTTTATCCAATCTCGGCGTTAACGCCATTGAACCTGGTGTTGTCGCAGCAACTATCGGAACCAGCGGTGCCATTCGTACCGTCGTGGACCGTCCAGTTACCGACCCAAAAGGTCGAACGTTCTGTTACGCCCTTACAGAGAATCTTTGGGTTATTGGTGGACCTGTGAATAACGGTGGCATGCTGTTTCGCTGGGTGCGGGATGAATTCGCCGCGTCTGAAGTGGAGACAGCGAAGCGACTTGGCATCAATTCCTATGATGTGCTGACCAAAATTGCCGAACGTGTCCGGCCAGGATCGGAAGGACTTCTGTTTCACCCCTACCTCTCGGGCGAACGTGCACCATTGTGGAATCCGGATGCCCGTGGTTCCTTTTTTGGCTTAACACTCCATCATCAGAAAGAGCATATGATCCGTGCTGTCCTGGAAGGGGTTATTTTCAACCTATACACAGTACTGCTCGCCATGGAAGAACAGATTGGGCAGCCTACCTCCATTCAAGCCACCGGTGGGTTTGCACGCTCACCTCTCTGGCGTCAGATGATGTCTGATATCTTCAATCAGGAAGTCGTTGTGCCCGAGAGTTTCGAAAGTTCCTGTCTGGGTGCTGTCGTGCTTGGTTTGTACGCTACAGGGCGGATCAAATCGCTTCATGCCGTCTCTTCCATGGTGGGTACAACACATCGACACACCCCTGTCAAAGAGAATGCTGCCATCTACCAAGAGCTGCTGCCCATCTTTATTCGGATCTCTCGCAAACTTGAAGAGGAATACGCAGATATCGCTGAATTCCAGCGTAAGATGTCCATTACCCGTCTCTAAATCATCAATCCATACATTGTCTCTTCAAAAGAGGTTGCCCTCCAAAACCGGTTATTGGTTTTGGAGGACAACCTCTTTTGTTATACACGTATAATTTATCCTTCCGAATCATATGATACATTCATAGCATTCTACCTCTATGTTTAAGCACCCGCTTACCTCTTTATTGCGGATAATTCACATTCCAGATCCCAAAAAGAAGTCCTTTTAGTCCATTATTCTTCTACATCGCCGATCACAGAATTACCATCTGTTTAGAAAATACACCCCTGATCCTGTTCAATTAAATCCATGAGTTTCCCCTCTCTTCGTCTCTACCCTGACATTGAACTCGTAGCTTTCACCATCGTTCCATTGCCATGAAAAAAGCGAGGTGGAGGGGTAACTCTTTTTCCGATCTCGATCATGCTCCATGTTCACCTCACGGTTATCCACAGACAGGTTATTCACAAACGAAGAATACTTTTACACACAATTTGGCATCATTTGACGGATAACCTGTGTATAAAACATTTTTGGTTTTTGGGTCTTTCTGTCGAAAATTAAACAGTTTATAAACAATATATTGTGTTGTGACTAAAAATTATACACAAGTTATTGAATTTGTGGATAAAATCACGCGATACGTTGAAATGCGGGGTTTCTTTTGCTATGATTGTATTACTTTTGGATGTGAATATGTGATCTGACCCATAATATTATCAACAGCCTGTGGATAAAGTTGTGAACAATTTTCCGTTGTTCATACTTTTTTTGTTTTTGACCTGCGGGGGTTTGGGGATAAATTCAACAATATATCTCGTATTTCGACACTGCATCATGGCTTAAGCCACACTTGGAACATGTAAAAGGAGTGACAGTCT